>NZ_BAAHXU010000001.1:0-2100053 GCF_054657915.1 Furfurilactobacillus curtus | reverse complement strand
CAAGACAACTTTCATAATATATCACTTGGCGATTATCTCGTCAAGCTTTTTTATTATCAAGAATCGTGTGAACCGCTGTCGCAGTAGCTCAAGCACTCCCTGACAACATATGTTATCTTAGCAAAACGCCCCACCCCGGTCAAGCACAATTCGCAAAATCATTTCACAGCTTGCGACAGTTAAATTGACGATTCCGGAAAAAAATACCACTCATTTAAAAATCGTTCGTTATTTTCAATACGGTTCCGATATTCTATGGGTATCTCCCTGACAAATCGTGTATCGTGCAACGCTAGTTAACTAAAACTCCGAACAAAAAAAGATCCTGCGTCTGCAGAATCTTTTTCATTCACTTCGATTTTGTTAACTCCGGAGCATCCGTTTGGTAGTCACTTAGTGTGGACTTGCCCCCATTTTTCGCCTGAACACTGGTTGGATCTTCCTTTTGCTCTTGTTTCAGCCGCTTCTTGGTGGCGCTCACTGAATAATCATAATCGGACTTATCTACTTTCTTAAAACCTACAGGTGTATAGAACCGCAACAAATCTCTGGTTACCACTTTATCCGATAAACCTAGAACCGTATTGACATGATTTTGATCGGCAGCCACCTGCTCCTTTTGGGTCGCAGTCAACTTCATCAGCTTACCGGTTGCTGTGTCATAAACTTGACTGCCTACTTTGGTGTACTGTGGCGTCACAAAATTGCCATCCCTAAAAGGCACAATTTGATTTCGCTGAGTAGATAGTAGATCCTGCCCTAACATAATATAATTACCGGTTGTCTTAATCCCTAACAGGTCCATCATCGTTGGTAACGCATCAATTTCGCCACCATACGTATGATTAACACCACCTTGAACTCCTGGAGCGTGGATCATGAAGGGAACTTTTTGGAACATCGCCAAATCATAGTTATTAACCGACTTTTTACCCAACAACTTAGCAATCGCCGGACGATGATTATTCGAAATACCGTAATGATCACCATAGACGACAATCATTGAATTATCGTATAACCCAGCCTTCTTAAGGTAATTGATAAATTCGCCAAAAGCTTGATCCAGATAATGAGCTGTCACAACATAACCATCCACAGTGTTATCACCGGTATCTGTCTTCGGAAAATCAGCATCTTTCTTACCCAATAGGTATGGATAGTGATTTGTAACAGTAATTACCTTTGCATAAAACGGTTGCGGTAGTTGCTGAATATAATTAACCGAGTCACGTAGGAAAATTTTATCTTTCAAACCGTAACCAACATTATTGCTTGGCTTGTTGGCGTTGGGGAAGAAGGATTTGCTGAAGAAGTCTTGATAGCCCCATGACTTATAGGTATTGCCACGGTTCCAGAAACTAGGAACATCTCCATGCATCGCCGCTGTCGTGTAGCCATGTTGTGCTAAAATTGCCGGCGCTGCTTGGAAGGTGTTTGACGTGCCATAGTTGATCATTGCTGAACCAGTTGGCAGCCCATACAGAGAGTTCTCCATCATCATTTCTGCATCGGACGTTTTTCCCTGTGCAACTTGATGGAAGAAATTGTCAAAAGACAGCGTATTTTGATCATGGTAAAACGCATTGATATTAGGCGTTACTTCCTGACCTTTCCACTTGTAGTCAATAAGGAATTGTTGGAAGCTCTCTAAATGGAAGACAAACACATTTTTACCCTGCTCCTTACCGAAGTATTGGAAATTTTCTCCGGCAGGATTTTCTTTAAGATACTGCTGGACAGCTTTTAAATCGGATTTAGATGCTCGTTCACGACTAGTGGCTTGTTGTTGTGTCTGATAAGCATTAAACGCTGCATACTCATTCAAACCCAAATACTTAACAATGTAGTTATTATCAAATGTTCGCGTCAACAAGCCTGACCGATCTCTAACCGATAGACCATAATCGACCATCATGAATGCTAAAGAAAAAACTGTCATAGTCACGGCAAAACGTTTCTTCAGCGGTCGTCGATCAACCTTAATCAATTTGGTCAATAGCAGAATGATCAAAATCACGATGTGCAAATAAACCAATAGATCGGTGGCGTGTAAAATACCCGCCAGTGATTTGCTCAAGTTATTGTCAACGGATCCTGAACCCTTCACAATGCTAATCGACAAGAAATCGGAGAATTCACGATAATATAGAATGTTGGCAAACAGCCAAGTCGTTTGGATTAAGTCAACGATAACCATCAGCCAATAGGCAAGCCGACCCCGGAAATACAGGGCAATGCCGAATAGCAACAAGGCTGTAGGCAATGGATTAATAAACATGATGAACTGCTGAATAGGTGTCTCAGCCCCAAGCGTAAATTTTGTGCGATACGCTAAGTAAGTTGTCAGCCAATATGTAACGGTAATCAAAATAAAAAAGCCTAAAGTTGTATTTAATTTGGCATACAACCGATTGAAGAATTTCACCATCTGTTTATCCTCCACGGCTTAGGTGTCAAAGTTGACGTCTAAGGCCGTTATATTTATTCATATAAACTCAATAAGTCAATATTATAAACAAGCCCCGCCCAATTTCAAATATTGGCGGGGTTCTTCATAAATTCTTATCTGTACAAAAATCAGAAAACGGCTTTAAATTCAGTTAATGCGTCATAAATGGCCACCGCCACCATATCCAAATTATCATAGGTAAATGGCGGCTTGGTTCGCGCATCCTGCAACATCCAAATACCAGTGTCGCGATTGTAGGTCACTTTACACACAACCACACCAAATTGTTCAAAATAGCGAGTCTGCATTGCTTGACGACGATCAAATTGCATCGCGCGAAGCCGGGTAATGATGTCTTCCAACACGCTGTTAGTTTCTTCACTCATTGTTTGTCCTCAACTCGACTTAGTCCTTTATATCTTCAGTTACTTTATCTGGCTTGATTGCCATAGCCCACATACCGGTAAACATCCCTAAGTAGTAAGTAATGACCCGCCAAAGGATCATCGCAAGCACTAATTTGGAACGGCTGGTAATGTAGCTGGCAAATAAAGCTTCAAAGCTAAACTCTGCACCACCAGCACCACCTGGGATGGGGAATAACGAAATTACCATCACAATCAACACATGCAGGGCGGTAACCATCAAAATATTGACATGCGAATACCCCAACGACAGCATGATGAAGTATGGAATCAAATAATATACGCTCAACTGAGCCAACGTCAACAATGCCACATGCACCATCAATCGCCATTGTGACTTAATTCGCACACTTTCATGATAAAATGAATCAATTTTTTGATCTAACGTCACTTGCCACGTCGCAAACCGGGTTGGTTTCACAAACCAACGTAAGGGGCGCATCAATAGATTCACCATCCGTTTAGTGAATGAGTGCCAAAACATAATCATTAGCAGTCCTAAAATAACTACTAAATGAATCATAAAACCAAACACAACGAACAAGGCTAAGTAATGAAGCTTTTCAGCTAAATATTGAAAACCAATAGCTAGCGCAATTAGAAAGTTAATAACGATCATCGCTTGATAAACGACAAATTTCATCAGTAGCACCGAACTCGCTCGACCACCATCAACCCCGGTTTGAATCATCGCAATCAGTTGCGCCGGCTGTCCTCCACTTGAGAAAGGCGTAATGCCATTAAAGAGCTGTTCGATAAGAGGAATCCGCAACGCATCCTTGAAGCTAAACCCTTTGATACGATCTTTGACAAATACTTGTACAATTCGCGACTCAATCAGTAGATAGCCGATCATACACACAACAGCTAAGATCAGCCACCAACCATTAATATGCACTAAGTCATGCATTAACTGCGCGAGGGCAACATTGCGCAAGGAATAAGCAAAAATGCCCAGACCAATGATCACCATGATCACCAGTACGATTTGATTTCGGCGGGACATAATTTATCCTTTCTAAATAAGCGACATTATCGTCCCAACCGGTCATTAAAACCTGACATTGATCAACCGTGTTGACCGGCTTGGGCAAGATAAAATTGACGCCAAATATGAGCCAAATGTTCTGGCGAGTACTGACTAGCCGCTAATAAGCCTTGACTATGCAAATAATGCAAACCAGCTTGATTGGTCCGCAGACCATTAATCTTATGCTGCATTTCTGCTTCGTTTGCCGCACTTTCGTAATAACCGTCGATAATGGCTCGATATAAGTCAAGGTCCCTCAGTAATACTGGTGTTCCACAGCTAAAGGCCTCTAGAACCGACATCGGGAACAGTTCATTGTACGAGGGTAGCAAGAACAAATCAGCCATATTGTAGTAGTCAATCAATTTGTCACGAGAAACAATCCCCGGAAAGCTCAGATTAGCCGGTGGTTGGTCCACATCTTGCTTCAATTCGGCATAGCCGTCGGTAATCCGACCGAATGAAAAGCCTCCCGCCCAGATAAACTGCAAATCTGGGTTGTCTTTAGCCAATTTGATGAAATCTCGAACCCCTTTGCGTTCTTGAATCTGTCCAATCCCAAGAATCGTAAATTTTTTTGAATCTACGTGATATTGCGCGCGGGTAGCCGCTTTTTCACTAGCTGTATATTCATGAAACTCAACCGGAGAAACAAAGTTTGGAATATAGGTAATTTTACCTCGGGGAATACCATATGCTTCTAACTTAGGAATAAACATTGGATTCACGACAACAAGATGATCCATTCGTTTATAAAAACGAATCAAATAATGATAAAAAATTAATTTAGCAATTGGCGGTAATTTCAAACTACCCTCTAGAGTTTCTGGTAAAAAGTGAACGTAACCAATCTTGACGCCTCGACCTGGCAAAAACGTGGATAGGTAGTAAGAAAAATTGACTGTATGATAATGCGATATATCGGCGCGTGACCACTGATTGAGGCGCACATTGAAATCATCACTCAAATGATCCTTTAACAATTGAGTGAGTTCTAGATAAGCACTGCCAACTCCTTGACCAGGAACCGAGGTGGCTGCAGAAAACATATTAATTCGAAGCATTGCACTCTCTCTTTCATTCAAGTAACAAGGTGTTGATATAAGAACGAAAAAACACGCCCCACCAATGACTGACTGGTCGTCAGCCCGGTACGCGTGTTTGAAACGATTAATCGCTCAATTTGGCTGATTTCTCGCTGTCCTCTTGATAAATTAACTGAGCATCTGCATAAAATTGGAGAATCCGTTTACCAAATGCATCGGCTGAAATCTCATAGAGCAGACGTTGTCGCACGGTCTGGTCACGCAGATCGATTGCCCCAGATAGATAGGCATCTACATCAGCTACCAATTCACTTTGCTGTTTAAATACTTTTCCAACTGTGGGCGAAGTTAACAATTCATCTGTGTACGGACTACTCATTACTACAATTGGCAATCCTGCTGCGATAGCCTCAATATAGGTGAGTCCTTGTGATTCAGAATCACTAGCGGATACAAACACATCAGCCATATGATAATACTCAGAGACCCGGTCATTACTAATTTCACCGGTGAAGGTAATGTGGTCATTTAGACCCATTTGGGCGACTTGAGTTTGTAAATCTTCACGCGCGGGGCCATCGCCGACAATCACAAGCTGGGCGGTCGGTTGTTGTGCCAAAACATCTGGCATCGCCATAATAATTTCGTGAATGTTCTTTTCAAAGGCAAGCCGCGATAGCGACAATAACACTGGTGTGTCTACCGCGAAATGTAACTCCTGTCGCAATTTAGAATCAACCGGTGTTTGCTCATACTGACTCAAGTTCACACCTGTCGGAATCACACGAATGGGGATTTTAACGCCATAACTTCGCAGCGTTGTTAGCACACGATCTGACGGTGCCACGACCCCTTCAACGCCGTGTAAGTATGCTCGCGACATTGATTTCACTTGCCGAGGGTGTAACAGCTTTCCGTTGGCAACGTAATGTAAATAATCCTCATACATCGTATGATACGTATGCAATACAGGAATTTTTAGTGTGTGAGCAATAAACTTCCCCATCAAGCCCATCGAGAACTCGGTTTGTGTATGGATCAAGTCAAGGTTTAAATCTCGCGCGATTTGTAAGGCCCGAAAGACACCGGCCACAGCAATGCGTCGATCGGTAAACGAAACAAATGGTACTGATGGAAAACGAAAAATATTCCGTTCGTAAACGTCTTTATCAACTTTAGGATCCGTTGACGTGAAGATATAAACTGAATGGCCATTTTGTTCCAATTGATCACGCAATGTTTTAATCGAAGTGGCCACACCACTTACCTGCGGAAAATATGTATCGGTAAAAATCCCAATATTCACGCTGGCGTCCCCCTTCTCGTCTAAATACACAAATTTACTGCGAAGTTCTTCAAAATTAACAAGCACCATTATACGGATTGACCGCTAAGATAGCAAATAAGTCAGTGAAACCATTAGATTCATTTTAACCCATTCACAATAAGGACGCCAATCAATGCCAACGCAATGAGAGAAATTTAAACTTTTACGCATGTCATTTCAGACCAATCAATACAATCCTAGCGGCCGATCTATCCATTATTTTCGGCTTTACTCAATAAGGCCAAAAAGACCGCTGTCATCAGCACAAGCTGATGTGACAGTGGTCTTTTTGGTTAAACAACAAAGCTAATTGCTTTGCCCAAATTTTTAAGCGCTAACTTAGTTCAAGCGTGACATGTAATCTTTCACTAAATCGGCAACTTCCTCATTTGTCTCAGCATCAAGGGCCTTTTCTACTAACTGAGCAGTTGAATCCGTATCAAGACGTTTCATTAGAGAACGCGTCTGTAACATGGAACTTGCACTCATGGAGAATTCATCTAAGCCCATCCCCATTAGCAATGGAACTGCGACTTGATCGCCAGCCATTTCACCACACATACCAGCCCATTTGCCTTCAGCATGTGCCGTGTCAATAACTCGCTTAATTAGCCGTAACAAGGACGGATTGTAAGGTTGATAAAGATAAGAAACGCGCTCATTACCCCGATCGGCTGCAAATGAATACTGAATCAAGTCGTTGGTGCCGATACTGAAGAAGTCAGCATATTTGGCTAACTTATCAGCGATCAAAACTGCAGCAGGAACTTCCATCATCATTCCGACATCAATATGATCCGCCACTTTAACGCCATCATTGATTAACTTTTGACGTTCTTCATCATAAATGGCCCGGGCACGCTTGAATTCGTCAACCGTACCGATCATTGGAAACATGATGGCGATATTGCCAAAAGCAGAAGCGCGAATTAAAGCTCGTAATTGTGGTCGGAATAAGTCCGGTTGCGCCAAGCTGATACGGATTGCCCGATAACCCAAGAACGGATTCATTTCCTCAGGTAATGGCAAGTAATCAAGATGCTTATCACCACCAATGTCCATCGTTCGCACAACAACTTGTTTGCCATGCATATCTTCGGCTGCTTTTTTATAGGCTTGAAATTGAGTTTCTTCGTCTGGCAGTTCAGAACTGTCCATATACAAGAACTCTGAACGGAACAAACCAACTGCTTCTCCGCCGTCGTCGTTAACAGCGGCAACATCATCGGGGGTACCGATATTCGCTGCAATCGTAAAGGTCTTGCCATCTTTAGAAACAGACGGTTCGTCCTTTAACTTATCCCACTCTGCTTTTTGCTTGGTGAAGTCATCGCCTTTTTTTGTGTAAGCGTCAACATCAGAAGCAGTTGGTGAAACGATGCCAACACCATCTAAGCCGTCAACGATAACTTGGTCACCTTGCTTGATCATGGTTGTCGCCGTTTCTGTCCCAACAACCGCCGGAATTTCCAACGTACGGCTCATGATCGCCGAGTGTGACGTCCGTCCACCCAGGTCAGTGATAAACCCTTTGACATACTTGCGATTCAGCTGAGCCGTGTCACTTGGTGTCAAATCATGAGCGACGATGATGACCTCTGAATCAATCAAAGCAGGATTCGGTAAGTTTTTGCCCAGCAAATGACTCATAACCCGCTTGGTCACATCCCGAACGTCAGCCGCTCGTTCTTGCATATAGGTATTATCGGTCATGCCTTCAAAAATTGTGATGAAGCTATCAGTAACCTCTTTCAAGGCCTCTTCCGCGTTCACTTTGTCACTATCAATCTTACCTTCAATTTGGCCGATCATTTCTGGATCTTCCAGAATCGTAATATGAGCCTCAAAGACTTCCGCCTCATCAGCACCAAGGTTCTTTTCAGCCACTGTTTTGATTTGCTGAAGTTCAGCAATTGCTGCGTCTAAGGCTTCATGCAACCGCTTCTTTTCGGCATCAGCGTCAGTAATGTTACGCTTTTCAAAAGTGAGGTCTGGATCAACCAACATATAAGCCGCCGCAATAGCAACCCCATTGCTGGCGGCGATCCCGCTAAGTTTCTGAGTCATTAGTCAGATAAGCCTTCTTTTGTCATAGTGTCCGTGATTGCACTAATGGCATCTTTTTCGTCAGCGCCATCAGCAGAAATTGTTACGTCGGCATCTTTACCAACACCTAAGGACATCACACCCATGATGGATTTTAAGTTAACGGACTTGCCATCGTAGGCCAAGTTGATCTCTGAAGAGAACTTCGATGCCGTTTGAACTAGTAAAGTTGCTGGACGTGCGTGTAAACCTGTGTCAGCAATAATGTGAAAGTCTTTAGATTCCATAATCTTATCTCCTTGTGAAACTCAAATTTGTAAGGGATTACTTTGCCGTGAAAACAGCGATTGGTCAATCACCTTCTGTATCATAGTAGCATATGTTTTTTGCAAATGACAACATTCCCAAACCAATTCGGCCTAGTAAAGTAAGCGTTCTCAAATTGGTCTGGTCCAATCAGTCGACGGACTGCTACGGCCACGTTGTTTTACCTGAATTTTGGCCTAATTTATTTAGGCCAAGCCGCGATAAAATTATTGTCCGAATTAAAGCAAATTGTAGTCGAAGAGCTAGCTGCTTATCCATATTGTTCAAAATAACCTAGTCGCCTTGCCATACAGCAAGCCCCCCGATCAATCTGTGACGTAGCGGTACGTAATGGTACCACCACGGCTTGCCTGCCCAACAATTCGCTGACGAAATTCATAACTCATTAAAGCTTGCTGAAAATCCATGAACTGATCAGGGGTAACCGTCAGTTCTTGACGGTCACCACTACGTAATCCTTCTAATAAGGCTGAGTAATCTTCAGTCATCTTTATTCACCTTTCCATGCTTTATTCTTGTGTTAATGATCATGGCTTCAACTAAACCACCAAGACAAATCAACAAACCAATTAGTAAACTAATGTGCCATCCCATCTGTAATCCGGGTGTCCGATACGTAAGTGTAATCTGTTGGCGACCAGGGTGTAATAACTTAAGCGCAACAAAGGCCCGATCAGATTTAATGACTTTCACCGATTTACCATTGACGGTCGCTGACCACCCGGCACTATAAGGAATTGAAGAAGCTAAAATCCCCTTTTTTGTCGTGGTGACAACGCCAGTGACCTGGTTGTGACCTAACCGCAATTGTCGCAATCCATTTTGCTGTAACTTTCGTACCTGCCGATCATAGGTTTTATTCATCGGCAGACCGACCAATTGTAACTTAAAGGAATATTGGCCGACCTGACCTAGCTGCATGGTTAAGCCATTGGGTACCTTACTGGTCCAGCCTAAATTTAAAATACCATTAGTGGTTCGTTCATATTCACTCAAATTAGTTTCTGGCATCTGACTAATAGAATTAGTAATATCGCCATTTGCCAGCGTAATGCGCCAAGCCTGATTTGGTGATCCGTTGCTAACATCACGTTTGAAGGCATCCCAAGCGCCGTGAGTTGCCGTCTGATTACTAGTCGACGAAAGCTGGCCATTAATACCGGGCGAATTGGTTTGATCAATCTGAATTCGGTCGCCTAAGGATGGTTCGCCATAATGAACATCGGTAATCATCGCGCGCAATTCCATCCCAGCGTAATCAGCTGCATGTGGAATATAAATGGTATACGTCGCGGTTTTATCCGTATTTGCGAGCCCACTAGTGGTAACTAGTTGTTGGTTTTGATCGTAAATCTGGTAAGGAATATCGACAACTTGTTGAGTCAGTTGGGCATCGGCTAATTTAGTCGTCTTTAATCCGGCAACATCGCTAACTGCCGTGACGTTAGCCAAATTAGCTTCCTTTTCATTAGCGTCCAATTGTTGATAGGTCTTCGTATCAATAACCCGCGGCTGAAAGTACATTAAAGGAAAATTATCCTGCGTTTGATAAACAGACACGTTACCGTTCACACCATAAAAAGATTGATTCAGGCTTGGCGTCTCGCCATAAGCAGGCAGATAGTTGACCGGTAAATTCGTGTCATCTGGTAGTGGTGAATTTGCATATAGGGTGTGAACACCTAAGAAATTCAAAATCCGTGTGCGATCATCAAATTGTTGAACTGGTAAGTTTAACTGTCGTTGATTGTTCAATAGATCGCGACTAAACTGCGTGACCGCCCCATTTTGAATGGAGTAAAACGAGCTGGTATTGGCTTGATTATTCAAAAAATTATTAGCCGTCATCCCACCAGCAGTCGTCTTGAAATTGCTCACATTGCTGACCCGACTAAAAGTTGGTTGATTCTGTTGTTCCGCCGTAGAAAGCTTAGTTTCTAGTAACGTCGGTTGATTCGTGAGTGCTGCTGGTGCGCTCCCATATGGTGCCTTAACTAAAGCCGCTGCTTGCCCTTGTGGCAAAAATTGATGAATGTCATAGGCGGCGTTTTCAAAATTGAAGGCTACAAAAATATTTAGCATCACCAAACTACCAAGCACGCGGGGCCGCAAGAGCGCTGGTCGGATCGTCCCCATAACAAAAATGGCGGCATAAATGATCAAGAAAGCCATTTGCGGCAAAATTGTTGCAGCCTGGTCTTGCATAATCAGTGTCGCAACGACAATGCCACCCAAAACAAGCCCCGACCACTTAAAAATGGGTAACCAGTCCGTCATTGTCATCTGATCAACCGATTGTAAAAATTTGGCAGTCATCAGAGCGGCCGGTAAACTGACTAAAAAGAGCCACCGATTCGATGGTGAGGTTAACCCGTTTAAAATAGCGGCAAACCCTGGCCACAGGCTCAACAGCCCGGTAAGGACAAAGACACGACTCACCAGTTTAAATTTGCGGTATCGAATCAATGTCCAAATAACAACCAATAAGAGTACATTAACTGACAAAGTGTTGAGCCAAAATGGATCAACATTAACATTGCCTAGTAAAGCGGTCGGCAAACTTAGATAATACTGTAGCGAATACCAGTGCATGCCACTGGCAAAAGGAACATCGAAACGTGGCGAGCTTTGCAGTGCCTTGATTTCCGGTAACGTGATCCAGGCCGTCATCGCTAATCCTGAAAGACCGCTAATCACTAGCCGACCAAAGTTAAGCCAACATACACGACTGAATGGCGAGGGCAATTCGACCCATCGTAAGCTCAAATAAACAATACCGCCCACGGCTAACATGAAAGCCAGATAAAAATTGGCCACTACGGCAAAGTAGACGACTAAGCCAAATCCCCAAGCAGTTCGCCCTTGTAGGACTGCTTCAATGCTCGTTATCAATAATGGCAATAAAATCAACGCATTGATAAAAAAGGGTTGAAACAAACTCGCATAAATGGCAAATCCACTGCTCAGATAAACCATGGCGCCAAGCCAAATTGTCCAACGTTTTAAATCAAAGTGGCTGGCAAAGTAAGTAAAGCTTAACCCGGCAAAAAAAACGCGAACCAAACCAATCGCTTGAAAGCCTAACAACAAGTGAGCTTTATTAAACAACAAAATTAAATAGGCAAATGGATCGCCAATTATATAGTAGGAAAAAGTCTGAAACACGTCAGCACCCAAGCCAATATGCCAGGACCACTGAGTTGGCCCAGCACTTAAATGCTGGCACCAGTTGAGCAATATTTCTCGATAGCTGATCATAATCGGCACATGTTGATGAAGGACGTCATGCGTCGAGATGAGTGAGTAGCCGAATGCTAAATTAACCCCATACGTTAAACAACAAAACAGGATAAAGCAGCCAACATAACCTAGATATAACTTAGCTCGCGATTTTTTTGCAAAGGTAAAAACCATGTTAGACGAACTCCTTTGATGGTCGATCATGACTTAAAATAATTCAACCCAAAGTAACCTCATTCACGATCGGCTTTAGGCACGAATTAAATTATTTCACAAACCTGTGACTAAGACAATCGTCGTTAGTTCTCAACTTGGCTTAAGTCATCTCAAGATGGCCTGCCGATTGCTTCATCCGGCTTCCCACTGTTTCGATAATTAAGTCAGTTTTGCTACGCCTAAAAATAGTCTATACTGGTTAACTATATAAGTGTCCTTTGTTCACAAGTAGGGGGTCTATTTTGCAAGATTATCAATTCAAACGCCGGACAAACACCGCGACAATAAATGGGCTTCAGCCGGGGTTGACAATATTGCTAGCGACAATTTTAATTTTAGCCAACTGGGTCATCTTCGGTAATAATGGGCGATTTCTTGGCCCAGAGGTTAATCAGCTCACCTTTCACTGGTTAGCTGCCATGGGTTTGCGATCCGTGACATTGATTGGTTTACCACTCTTATTCATCAGCACTGGCTATTTTTTTAGTCACAATCGACCACGGCTAACCATCATGCAAATCTGGTTATTAACTTTGCTAAACGGGGTCTTATTACTCTTTGCTTATTTTAGATCAACCAACTCAGGGTCAGCCAATCTAATTTATGACGTTTGTTTGCCCATTTTACGTCACCTGTATCCCGGACTACTTGGTGTGATGATCGTTCTTGCGTCACAGACGTGGCTAGTTCGCCTATTTAAAATAGCTAAACGAACCTCCTTAATTGCGGCTTTTTGGCTAATTCTCATCTTACCCAGTTTGTTCAATCAAGATTTGTTCAGCTTTAGCAATATAAATAGTTTTGCAGCAGGCTTACTGCTAACTACAGTCGGTCTCTTTTTGCGCGAAGCCAAGTTACCTTCTCTCAAACAAAGCGCCCTAGTGTTAGTCATTTCACTAATCGGTGAAATTGCCTTAAATGTTGCTATGGGTAGTATCTCTTTACTTGTTCATCAGGATTTTTCAACTGCTCAGCGTTTTTTAACGGCAACAAATCCCTTGATCATTCTAGCGACACTTGCGACATTTACATTAGCAATCCGGCTATCATTTCAGTTTGCAACTCGCTTTAGTCGCTCCACCACGGTATCTCCTTTGTTCAGTCTGGCATTGGGATTGTTCAGCTATGAATTGACCACGCGTCCGGTGGTGACTGAGCGTTTCGAACAATTAATCTTTCAACAGTTACCAGCCTTTTCACACCACGATCTCATCTGGTCCGGGCTTTTGATCATCCTACTATTGCTGGCCATTGCCGTAATCAGCTGGTTAGAAGTTGGCATTTTAATGCTCGTTCAGCGATCCCATCAATTTCGTCAATTAATGATGCTCAGATTAAATGAACTTTTGGAAAACACGAAGCATCCTTATCAATTCGCTAAACGTCATTGGCAGCCCATCGTTGTCTTTGTTTCACTATATTTCTGTAGTTATTTCAGCATCGTCATCATGAACCCTAACTGGACAGTGACCACTTGGATCGTTCCGGATCAGGCACCAGCCTGGCCAGCCATCTTTTTTCTGCGCCAATCCCTAATTTGGCTTAACTTACTTTTTATTTACACGATCTACTCGATCATTCGAGCCCTATTTAACCAATACTGGACTGCATTAGTACTGACGATTGGCGCAATGGGTCTCGTGATCACGGCGACACTAATTAAAATCCAACTGCGGGCTGAACCAATTTTACCCTCAGAAGTACTAATGGTCAGCGGATATAAAGATATTCTGACCATGGTCGATCAGAAAATTATAATTTTCGCCGCGATCGCTCTGGTCGCACTTATTGTCCTTATTTGGTGGTTAACCCGCCACGTGCAGACCCAATCACTGTCCACTTCATCGCGGATCAGTCGACTAATAGTGGGGGTAATGATCCTAATAAGTCCCATTCAGTTCAATCATGTCTCTAGCATTCCTGGTCAATTTGTCAAAACCATGGGCGATGATCCATCGTTCTATTCACAAACCATCAGGGCACAGATCAACGGCCCAGTTATCCAATTTTTAAATAATATCGACGTTAAAATTATGGCTAAACCGGCTGACTATTCTAAGCAAACCATGACGCGCCTCGTCCACCGCTATCAACACCAAGCCCGTCAGATAAATCGCACGCGAACGACCGATATCAGCAAACAAACCGTTATTTTCAATTTGAGCGAAAGTTTTTCCGACCCTCGTCGGGTACCGCAGCTCAAAGTCAATCATAACCCGCTTCCGTTCATTTCCTCGATTAAACATGACACGACCGCTGGCTTGATGATGAGCTCAGGATATGGTGGTGGAACCGCCAATATGGAATATCAAACGCTAACGGGCCTGTCCATTACCAATTTTTCGCCAACACTACCAACGCCGTACACGCAACTCGTACCAAACGCAGCCTACACCCCAGCGTTTAATAATCTCTTCCCTTATTCCATGGGCATCCACCCTTACACGGGTAATTTATATGATCGCATCACCGTTTATAAAAAGTTTGGGTTTAACCAATTTGACTATTTAGGCAGTTCCTCGCCCATCACTAATCAACACCACGTGGGCACGAATCCCTATCTGTCCGATCAAACCGCTTATCAAAATACCCTTCGCCAATTGAAACACCATGTCAACGGTCAGTTCATTAATCTGGTGACGATGCAAAATCACATGCCCTTTGATAACTATTACGCGCACAATCAATTCAAAGTGACTGGTCAAGCTTTCGCCAGTGAAACAAGCCAACGATCGATTGAAAACTATGCCAAGGGGATCTCAATTAGCGATCAACAAGTCAAAAAGTTCATTAAACAGCTTGATCAAATCGATCGACCAATCACTTTAGTTTGGTATGGTGACCATTTGCCTGGCATTTATGATGGCTTATCGATGCGAAAGGATGGTCAAGCGCTGCACGAAACCGACTACTTTGTGTACTCGAATCGCTATGCTCGCGCTCACGGGGCTAAACAAAAAGTCAATCAACCGATAGTCGCTCCCTACTCGTTTCCGGCCTTAGTTTTAAAACAACTAAATGCTAAAGTTTCGCCCTATTACGCGTTGCAAACAGACCTTTTAGAACAGTTGCCCGCCATGTCAACAAGCTCTAAGGAAGGTTCTGTCAACAATTTCAACGCCGCCACTGAGTATACAGATTCAACTGGTCACCCCATCCACGCTCACCAGCTTTCTTCTAAAAAGCTGCAGTTGCTTCACGACTATCAGTTAGTTCAATACGATATCACGGCTGGTCATCATTACGTTAAGTCACAACACTTCATGAAATAAATAGTCAGTTAATCCGTCATGCCCAAGCTTTTCTGAGGCATGACGTTTTTGCTAATCGACACCCATTCATGAATTAGCACTCGCACAAATAAAGTGCTAAAAAAAGAGGCAATTGACTTGCACACATAAAGTTAGCGTGTATAATACTAGCTAAAGGTCAATGTTGGTCAAACAAAATTTGATTAACACCTTTCCCATCACGCCTGGCAATTAGCAGGTCGTTTGATGAATACTGATGAAGGAGTGATCACGACATGCTTTGTCAAAACTGCCAGAAGAATGAGGCAACAATCCATTTAGGCGTCAATATGAATGGACAACAAATCCAAGTAAATTTGTGTCAAGATTGCTATCAACTTCTCCAACAAGCAGGCAATAATTTAATGAATGGTAATAGAAACGGAGGCTCAAACATGGCTCAAGATCCATTTGGCTTTGGTAACCTAGACGATCTCTTTGCGGCAATGCAAAATGGGAACGTTAATGCAAATAACTTTCAACAAGCCCAGCAAGGCCCAGCAACTCAGGCTGGCCGCGGTGGCAATAATAATGGCGGTAACAACCGCAACAGCAAGCACCCGCTCCTCGATCAATATGGTCTAAACCTAACTGATCAAGCCAAAGCAGGAAAAATCGATCCCGTCATCGGTCGTGATGCCGAAATCGATCGCGTTATTGAGATTTTAAACCGTCGGACTAAAAACAATCCCGTTCTAATTGGGGAAGCCGGTGTTGGTAAGACGGCCGTCGTTGAAGGTTTGGCGCAGGCCATCGTCAACGGTAAGGTGCCAGAAAAACTACTTAACAAGCAAATTATCCGACTAGATGTTGTTTCACTTGTTCAAGGAACTGGGATTCGTGGTCAATTTGAACAGCGGATGCAGCAACTGATGGACGAAGTCTCAAAGAACGATGATATTATCCTCTTTATCGACGAAATCCATGAAGTCGTCGGTGCCGGAAATGCTGAAGGCGGTATGGATGCTGGTAACGTCTTGAAGCCAGCCTTAGCACGTGGTGAATTCCAATTGGTTGGGGCGACCACCCAAAAAGAATACCGTGACATTGAAAAAGATGCCGCATTGGCCCGTCGATTCCAGCCAATCGAAGTTGAAGAACCATCTGTTGAAGACACGATTTCCATTCTAAAAGGGATTCAGAAGCGTTACGAAGACTATCACCACGTTCACTACTCTGACGCTGCCATTGAAGCCGCTGCACGTTTATCAGCTCGCTACATTCAGGATCGTTTCTTACCGGATAAGGCGATCGATTTGGTCGACGAAGCCGGCTCTAAGAAGAACCTGACGTTGCGTAATGTCGACCCAACTTCTTATGAAGACAAGATTCATACAGCAGAAGCTCACAAACAATCAGCATTGGACAAAGAAGATTACGAAAAAGCCGCTTATTACCGCGACCAAGTCAATCAGCTCGAACGAGCTAAAAAGGATGCTGAAGAGAATCCGCAATCCGATGATGCTGCAACTATCACTGAAAAAGACATTGAGCGCATCATTGAAGAGAAAACGGATATTCCCGTTAGTGACCTACAAACGCAAGAAAAGAGCCAGCTAAAGGATCTTGACAAACGTCTGGAAGCACATGTTATCGGTCAAAATCAGGCCGTTGATAAAGTTGCTCGGGCGATTCGCCGTAACCGAATTGGGTTGAACCAAACTGGTCGGCCAATCGGTTCATTCCTCTTCGTCGGCCCGACTGGGGTTGGTAAGACTGAAACGGCCAAGCAGCTTGCTAAAGAACTATTTGGTTCTAAGGATGCCATGATTCGCTTTGATATGAGTGAATACATGGAACAGTACAGCGTTTCTAAACTAATTGGTTCGGCTCCTGGTTATGTGGGTTACGAAGAAGCCGGTCAGTTGACCGAACAGGTTCGCCGGCACCCTTACTCACTAATTCTCTTGGACGAAATCGAAAAAGCTCACCCAGATGTTATGCACATGTTCTTACAGATTTTGGACGACGGCCGTCTGACTGATTCACAGGGTCGCACAGTTTCCTTCAAGGATACGATCATCATCATGACCTCAAATGCGGGTTCTGGTGACTCTGGTGAAAATAGTGTCGGGTTTGGGGCAGCGCAAGACACTCATGCTAGTCTCATGGCGAAGTTAGGTAATTACTTCAAGCCAGAATTCTTGAACCGCTTCGATGATATCGTTGAGTTTAACTCCTTGAGTAAGGATAACCTTGGCCAAATCGTTGAACTGATGTTGACTGACGTTAACGATCAATTGGATACTCGTAACTTACACATTCGGGTCACCAAGCCAGTTGAAGCTAAGCTAGTTGACCTCGGCTACAACCCAACTATGGGGGCTCGCCCATTACGTCGTGTCATTCAAGAGCAATTAGAAGACCGCATTGCCGACTTCTTCTTGGACAATCCTGATACGCACAACTTAGTGGCTGTCATGGATGATGACCAGATCAAAGTTGAAGCTGATGACCAGGCTCAGCCAGCTTCAGTTGCTCAAAACGCAGAACAAACCAAATAATTTGATGCACCACTTGAAGTCTCACCATTTTGATGGTGGGACTTTTTTTATTGGGTAAAACCGGCCTAATCTTTGATCCCTTACCGACAATGTTCAAGGCCGACCCTCCTACCGATTTCCTGTTTTTTAACCCCCTATGTGCTAGCTATTTGGCTTAATCAATGTAATGATCAAACTATATCCTGGTGTGTACCAAGTTCGCTACATAACAGCAAAAAATGTCCTGCAAAACATCAATCAAAAGTATTTTTAGCATGTTTGACTCTTTAGGATTTCACTAAGCGATTTAAATCCTCATGCCGTTTACCTGCCGTTTGCGCTATACTATAACTAATATCAAGTGCAATGGGGTCTGCAATTATGAATGACAATTTAGTCGAAGGTGTACCAGTCTGGGTTTATTACACCGATGTTGATTCAGGTAAAACCTTGCTTGAACCAAAAGTATTAAGGGGTAATGTTGGTGAACCCTTTAAAGTTGACGTGCCAGAAATTGATGATTTTCGGTTATTGCATCATACAGGTACGCTTGAAGGCTGGTTCTCTAATCAGCAACAAGAAGCCCGTCTATATTTCCGTGAAGCTAATTGGGCCGAAGTTGAACAGGTCAAAATGTATGCCACCATTCAAGAAGACATGCCAACTTACGATCGGCCTGATGGTGAATTACAGGCCTTAGAAATGCCGGTTGGTTCCGTATGGCGCGTATTTTCGCGAGTGGCAACAGATAATGGCGAATTTTGGTATAACATGGGCATTAACCAATGGGTCATGTACAAGCCCAACGCCTTTGCCCTTAATTCAAAACCGGTTAGACCAACATCACATCAAGATAATTTGCCGGAGCACCATTGGGATGTTAACCCCATCTCTGCGCGTGGCGAGATTGACTTTGTCGATGGTCAGGCCGTCTCTTACTACGCCGAACCATATGGGCGCCCGAGTGGCACCATTCCCAACCGCAGTGTCGTGGTCATCAATGGTGAAATCAGTGATCCATCTGGCGTAGTTTGGTTCCAACTACAAGGATTAGGGTTTATCAACTCGATGTATGTTAAATTAACTGGGCCAATGGATGTTCGGGCGTAAAAATATAGCAAATAGGGATCGTCAATCACACTTGTCTGTGTAACTGACGATCCCTATTTGTATGCGTTCACCAATTGGCGATGCCTTTTTCTACTGACGTCCCGTTAAATGTTTTAAAGTTTGGACCACTTGATAAGCAAATGGCCGCACTGGCCGTGTGAAAACACCTGCTGTCTCTAGTGTTTCACCATTAAAGGATTGCTTGAACTTTAGCACCCCATCGGAACCATCGAAGTTACCAGTAACTCCATAAAAGTTATACAGTGGGATTTGATCAGCAACTGCTTGATGGAGCATTTCATCTTGAATCAAATACGGCGCGTAATAGCGTTTAAATTCATCATTAGTAAAACTAAACATATAGGAGACTTCCTGCGGTTGTGTGAAGAACATGGCGCCGGCCAAGACAACCGTGTCACCGTATTTTTCTTGTTGCTGACTGGCATCTGCGATTCGCTTAACATGTTGCTTATCCTGATCATTTAATTCGTTTAACTGTTTCTTGAAATGTTTATTTGTCGGTGACTGCGTGAGCTTTTGCTGAATCGTTGCAATTTGCTGACTTAACTCCTCACGTTTGTGTGCTTCTTCTTGCAAATAATCGGCAAAGTTCAATTCAGCAAAAATGAACTGTACCTGATCTCCATAGGCTTTAAACGTCTTTTGATAATAATCCAAAGATTTATCTGTAAACCCACGACGTTCAGCAGTCGCGTCCGCGTATTGTTTGAACTCGGGCAATTCCTCATATGAAAGCCGCCGTAGCTTAACACCGAACTGGTGGGTCTTTTTGATGGCATATTGGGCGTCCTTCGTGTAGCTAGCAGGCAGTGTCGCCTCTGTCAGCTCAGATAGATCCTTAATGAACTCATAACCCAAACTAATCTTGGAATATTCCCCATCTACCACTGGCTTAGATGGTTGATACTGGAATCCGGCTGCCTGCAAATGACGGATACCAGCATCACTAAAATGCTTGGTCACTCTACCGTCATCATCAAAAGCCCGTGTATGCATATTGGGTAACCATCGCAGGACCAATCCTCGACGCGCTTTTGCATAAGCAATCGTTTCATCAGCCAAGAATTTAACTAAATCCGCATCTTGCCAATCCAGCAATGGCCCACCAGAAACTTCAAACAAAGTGCCGACATGTAATGGCCGACTATTAAGTAATTCAGTCGCAATTACCTCACCGTGGTCATCAACAACGCCCATTAGTTCTGATGCCCAGCCACGCTGTGAAAGAACTTGTTGTTGATATGTTGTTTGCATGTAGGAACCAGCCGGATGGTGCTGTTCGAAGGCAGCATATTGTGCTTCTGTCAGTTTCTGAAATTGCATGAAATATAGAACTCCCTTTTTTCTAAAATAACGAGTTTCACTGTGATCATTAAGTCGATGACCATAGCTCATAAAAGATTTCACCGATAGCGAGCATATCAATAGTGCAGTGGAACAACAACTATAAATCCAAATTCAAAAACAAATGTTAAGCATTGCGATCTTTCACTAGGTCAAAATAATTTAGGTCACAATAAAAAAGCAATCCAACTTATGTCGCTGGATTACTCAACTTATTTATGCTTCTAATACACCAGCTTCGACCACTTCACGTTGCATGTGGAAATACCAGTGATCCCCTATTTTTTTGATACCGACCGTTTTAAAATCGTGTCGGTCATAAAGCGCCTTAGCACCGGGGTTTTCGAAATCAACATTTAAACCGACGACTGATTTATCATCCTCGGCGGCAAAATCAGGAATTGCCTCCAATAATTTGCCACCGATCCCTAAACCTTGAAACTGTGGATCAACCACGATTGAATCCAGATACCATTCGTTTTTAAACGCCTCGTAATCAGATCCAAACGGACTGTCCGTTTCAAAGACATCGCTGAAACGGGTAGCTCGTTCCAGCACTCGATCAACAGCTGCTTCATTTTCATCAGGGTAGCCAAACGCCACCCCTACTACTTGACCATTGGCCTCGGCCACCACTGTCGTTGCTTTACCAGATAGATAGGCTTCGCTCTGGTAAGCGGCGGTGATGGCCTTTAGGACGGCAGGGTCAGGGACGTCTTCTAATTCTTCGAGTTCCATTTCCTTGAAAATGATATTGATGAGGGGGGCTATCTGGCCAGCATCATCTTTTTGTGCCTCACGTATGGTTATGATAAATATTCCTCCATTCTGTCTGCTTAATATCATACCTGAAAGCCGCCATAAAGGCAAAAATCACAATTATTCATTAAGGCAAACTGAGAAACTGCCGCATTGGTTATTTCTTTGGTAAAATAGGCTCAAACGTAAGTCAACTACGCCAGTAGAAGAATGGAGAATAATATGATTCCAACAATTATCATTGTGGTTATTTTAGTTTTGCTAGTTGCCATCTACATCGGCCAATATAACGGTCTGGTGCGATCAAGAACCTACACGCAGGAATCTTGGAGCCAGATTGACGTGCAACTCAAACGACGAAATGATTTGATCCCTAACTTAGTTGAAACCGTTAAGGGGTACAGCAAGTATGAACAAAGTACCTTGGAAAAGGTCATCGGTTTGCGCAATCAATTGGTTAACGTGCCCGCAGACGATCACCAACAGGCGATGAACCTATCTGATCAGCTAACTAATTCACTGAAGAGTATTTTTGCAGTTGCCGAAGCTTATCCTGACTTAAAAGCTAATACCCAATACAGTCAGCTGATGGAAGAACTTTCCAACACAGAAAATAAGATTGCTTACTCACGCCAGTTATACAACACCAGCGCTGCTAACCTGAACTTAAAGATTCAGTCTTTCCCAAGTAATATCGTCGCTAACATTCATCACTTTACCCCAGCTGACTACCTACAAGTTCCCGAAGAAGAAAAGTCAGCCCCAAAAGTGTCTTTCGATAAATAAGCAACATCCATTTTATTGCAAAGGAGTCTCATCCCTTGTTATTCGAACAAATTCGTCAAAATAAGCGACGAACCATCTACGTCCTCATCGGCTTTGTCTTACTGGTGATGGCCATTGGCGTCGCCGTCGGTTATGTTTTCTTCAATAGCAGCTTGATCGGCTTAATCATGGCGTTAGTAATCGCCGTCATCTATAGTCTCGTCATGATTGGTAACTCAACGAATGTTGTCATGTCGATGAACCATGCCCAAGAAATCACCAGCGCAGAGCAAGCACCGATGCTATGGCATACCGTGGAAGACATGGCAATGGTCGCACAGGTTCCAATGCCTCGTGTGTTTATCATCGATGATCCCAGTCCGAATGCATTTGCAACGGGCAATGATCCACAACATGCGGCGATCGCAGCTACGACTGGTATCCTCCGCGTCTTAAATCGAGAAGAATTAGAAGGCGTCATTGGTCACGAAATGAGCCATGTCCGCAACTATGACATTCGCCTACAAACGATTGCCCTCGCCTTATCTGCAGCTATTAGCTTGTTGGTAAACATCGGCATGCATTCCTTTTGGTGGGGCGGCGGTCGCCGCGATCGCGATAATGACAACAATGGCGGCGGTTATCTACAAATCATCATGATCATTGTCTCAATCCTGTTGGTTATCCTAGGGCCATTAGCCGCATCCATTGCGCAAATGGCCTTGTCGCGTAATCGTGAATACCTTGCCGATGCCGGTAGCGTTGAGCTAACCCGCAATCCTCAAGGACTGATTTCTGCGCTACGCAAGATCTCAAGTAGTGAGCCGATGCAAGCTGCTGATGCTAGTAGCGCAGCCCTGTATATTTCTGATCCATTTAAGAAGAAACGGTCCTTCAGCCATTGGTTTGATACGCATCCACCGATTGAGGATCGAATTGAACGACTGGAGAAGATGTAACAACTTTTTATAAAGAATTGTAATGAAAAAATACTCACAGCCTCCTTCATCTTTGCGATGTTGCAAGTTGTGAGTATTTTTGACTCTAATCGCTGATTCCTTACATTTGATGGCCGGCATTTACAATTCGATTATCTAAAAATGATAAACAATGTCAAATGTTAGCTTACTGTTGAGATAACAACACATAACACTCACAGAATAGTTTATCACCACGGATTTAATATTTTTATCCCATGTTGAGATTTAGACGCTTAAAAATCTCGTACAACTCACTCGATGAATTTTCTGCGCACTGTTCCGAAAAGGTTAAACATCCCATAGTTATGCATTCTCACAATTTACATTCATTGAACTCGATGTTTGTACTCATAAAATAGTGTGCAACCGATTATCAATAAAGAACTGACAGCAGATATCAAAATTCCTGCGTGTAAACCAGCAGGTTCATAAACAAGATGAATCATTTTAGTTCCCGTGGGAACCTCAATCCCCATTAGTGTTCCAACAGCTCGCTGTTGAGTTAGTATGCGACCATTTTGATCGGTAATCTTCCATGCTTCATCATAAGGTAATGATAACATCAGCGTTTGTGAACGCTTATTATTTACCTTTAACTTAATATGGTTATTCTTTATTTGTTGATTTTCAATCATCCCAGACGCCTTTAATAACTTACGACCATCGCGCAAGACCAGTGAATTTTGTGTATATGCCCTGGCATCTAAATTCATGCCTTCTATTGGTTTATTGTCACTAGAGCGTAACGTCACAGTACTTTCCTGCCCAGCATGAAAATTCCCTAAATCAATAATTCCATTTTCTCCCTCTGTTCTATATTCCGAAATTAGTCGTCCATTAAGAAAAACATTCAGAGGTTGACTGATTAACGTTGATCTTACTTGAGGAAACTCTGCATATAGTTCACCGTCATGATTGGCCACTACTCGATATTTCTTTATTGCTGAAGTAGTTGTTGGCATCAGATCTATTCTGGCCAGATCATTCAAATTGCGTTTATCTCCGGTAATAGACCGCCATATTAAATTCTGATTCTTAAATGGATTAATGTTACTAGTCTGTTCCAGCTGGTGATTGCCCCATAATGCACTTCGGTCAACAGTCATAGCTAAAGGAAGCGCGTCTGTATCTCTATATATTTTAAGATTATTAACATTACTTATAAGCCTTCCTTTAAAACTTAAATTATTGACCACGTTATCATATCCCACACTTGCAACTACTCTATTAAAATCTTTTTGAAGAGTGCTGTTAGAATTCTCAATTCTGTATTTCACACCAAATAATTCATCCATTGCCCTAGTTGAACCATTACTATAATTCGACCACCTCGTCCAGCCATGATTTTGATGATAGCCAACAGCGGCCATGAAGTTAACCAAATCTGTTGGCTGTGTTGATGTATAACTACTCATGCCATTATAGTTTAACAACAATGGTTGATTTGTAGATTGTGATGTAGATATTCCAATTCTATAGAACGTGGAATCATCTCTTTTAATGTCACTTATTGCTGAACCAAGGGTATCAACATATTTGTTAAAGACAGAGACTTGGAGTTGGGTTTGGTTGGTGCCCCAGTTCATCCAAACCCCATAGCTAATATCCAAAAAAGCTAGTACGACTAATGCGAAACTGCCAAAACGAGATAAGTTTTTGTGAGTTATTAGAAACCCAAAGATTGCCATCATAAACAAACTGTAAACAAGAGTTCGACCACTAATAAAACTTTCCACTTTTGAAAGAAGGATCAGTAAAGCTGTTACTACTAATAAAATACGTTCCAGTTTGCGACCGGAAATATTTAAATCACTTCGTAATGAAACAGCAGCAACTTGACACATCACAAAAACTAAACAAAAGGATTCTCGTTGTGGAAAGCCATTTGGCATTGCAAACGCATGCCAAGCTAAATAAATCCCTTTAAAAGCGGAAAAGAATATCAAAGTTACGATCAGATAAAACCAAAGGCGCTTTTCATCACCACGAATTGAACTGGAGCTAAAAAATAACACTAACGCAGTAATGACAAACATACCACAAAAGATTAGCGGCCCAACCTGCGGTACATTACCAGGCACTCCTCCTAAAATTCCTCTGGTTTCATCAACTAAGTTATACATAAAATCAAACGAAAATCGATAAGGTTCTTTAAGCACTCCCGTTGTTGAAAGATAACTAGGTATTAGTATTGCACTTGCTAGGCCTAAACTAAATCCTCCCGTAATAATTGCGGCAACAGAACGATTACGCAAAGTAATGGTATTTACTTGCTTCAATACTTTGCTCCAAAGAATTAAGAAGATAAATTCAATAACACAAAAAAAACTTATGATAAAACCTGTGTAGTAGTTAACTACAAACGCATAAAACAAAAGCAATCCAAAAAGATATGGTCTTTGTCCACTAAATATTTTTTCAAGGCCAAGCATAATTAACGGTAGGAGTATAACTGCGTCCAGCCACATTACGTTAGACATGTAGATAATAGAGAATGCTGATAACGAATAAGCTGTTGAAATGACGAGATCAAACCAAATTGCATTTCTCTTCTCTATCACTTTAAACATGCTTAACTTAAAATGGAAATGAAGATAAATGAACATGGCTAATCCGGATATTGCCAATTTAAGCCAAACGATCGTTAAAAGAAAATTTGCCACTCTACCTACTGAGAAAAAAAGAATGAGTAAATTAAGTGGATTCAGTAAATAGTAAGTAAAAATCCCAAAAAAATTCCCACCAATATTAATTGATGTATTATAAAGAAATGCGCTTGGATTACTCAAATTTTGTTTTAAGTAAGCGAAAAAGCTCAAATATTGATTATTTGCGTCGATATATGCAATTGTGTTGTCCCCAAATGGTGTTATTTTCAATAGAAATAGCATCACACCAAAAATAAGGAATGGTATTAAAAACGCTGCCCCATAAAAAAAACAACTTCGTCTTAACGAACTCATTTCATTTGATTTACTTTTCAAAGTTTCTCCCCCTTATGAAGAACGGCGCTCAAAGATAATTGATGACCATCTGTATAAAACTATATGTTCCCGATGGCATCCCGCCGTACTTTAGCAAATGGAACAATTATTGAATAAACTTAATCAAAACAAGTGAAACACATTGACCAGCGTCTGACTTCTCCACGAAACGAATTAAATTAAGATTTAACACGAAATTTTTTTGGGGAAGAATAATAACCAGTATTTAACTATACTTATAGACTTTCGATCAAAATCAGCACAGACTAATAATTTTAATTCGCATAGACATTTACAACTTCGCCGCTAACTTCACATCTGGATATTTCTGAATGAACCAGTTCTCAGAGAATTGATTCTCAAATAAGAATAGTGGCATATCGTGACTATCCTTAACCAAGATATTGCGACTTGAAGCCATCTTTTCATCCAATTGTTCCGGATCAATCCAGCGAGCAATTTTTGAACCCAGTGGTTCCATCGTAACTTCAGAATTGTATTCATTTTTCATCCGAAATTCGAAAACTTCAAATTGAAGTTGCCCAACAGCCCCTAAGATATAGTCATTAGCAGTGTAGGAGCGAAATAATTGGACAGCCCCCTCTTGAACTAGTTGCTGAATTCCTTTATGAAATGACTTTTGTTTCATTACATTTTTGGCATTAACTCGAACAAATAGTTCCGGCGTAAACTGTGGCAAATCTTGAAATTGAATCGCTTCCTTGCCAGTATAAATCGTATCACCGATTTGAAAATTGCCTGTATCATATAAACCGATGATATCCCCCGCCACCGCCGTTTGAACATTCTCTCGTTCTTCAGCCATAAATTGGGTTGAATTACTTAATCTAAGTTTCTTATCGGTTCGCTGAAGACTCACATCCATGCCACGCTCAAATGTGCCTGAGCAAATGCGAACGAATGCAATTCGGTCACGATGCTTGGGATCCATATTTGCCTGAATCTTAAAGACAAAACCCGAAAAAATTTCATCGGTGGGCTCAACGAACCTGTTAGATTTCGTCTCGTGTTCTGCTGGTTGCGGTGCATAATCCAAATAAGTCTTCAAAAAAGTCTCCACTCCAAAGTTAGCCAAAGCGGACCCAAAAAACACAGGCGTTAAATCACCAGTTTTGATTTTTTCCTGATCTAACTCATTGCCGGCCGCATTAATCAAATCAATTTCATCAAGTGTGTCTCGCCAAATTGATTCCTGATGTAAGGAATTTTCCTCAGCAATATCGCCATCTTCATTCAGTGGTAAATATTGCTGTCCATCCGCATCTGGATGATACAAGGCAACCTGCTGATTATAACGATCGTATAAACCTTGTAGTCCCTTGCCCATGCCAATCGGCCAATTCATCGGATATGTTTCAACACCAAGCACATCCTCTAATTCAGCTAATAAATCCAATGGTTCACGCCCATCTCGATCCAGCTTATTCATAAAGGTGAAAATTGGAATGCCACGCATTTTACAAATCTGAAATAATTTTTTAGTTTGCGGTTCAATTCCCTTTGCTGAATCAATCACCATAATTGCTGAATCGACAGCCATTAAGGTTCGATAAGTATCTTCGGAAAAATCCTCATGTCCAGGAGTATCTAAAATATTAATTCGCTTGCCATTGTAGTCAAACTGCATCACAGAACTGGTAACCGAAATTCCACGTTGTTTCTCGATTTCCATCCAATCTGATGTAGCAAACTTACCGGTTTTACGCCCCTTGACGGTTCCTGCTTGCCGAACGACGCCACCAAGTAATAACATTTGTTCAGTAATCGTTGTTTTACCCGCATCCGGGTGTGAAATGATTGCAAAAGTGCGTCGTGATCGAACTGCTTCGTTTAATTTTTCTTTATTCATGAAAACTCCCTCGCTTTATATGCGACTACTATCATACCATGTGATTAAAGAAAAAGGACTACTCGGAAAACGTCTCTCTTTAAAACCGTAAAAAGACGTGAAAATAATGTTATTTTCACGTCCAATATATTTTATTGCTAATTAATTTGAACGAGACTACACAATCCGTCGATTAATATTATCGGCAATTTCTTCCCAAGTTCCCAGATCTGGCACTTGGTCTGTCAATCGATTAATCCCAACGCCACCCGTTGAAGAGTTAGGCGAATCGTGAATAAAGTAACCATCTCCTAAATAAATGCCAACATGATTAACATCATCCATAAAGAAGATATCGCCTCTTCTTAGCTGACTCCAATCCACAGGCGTTCCGTACCCTTCAAGTGTCCACGTCGTAGCACTTGTATAATTTCCTAGTATGATCCCAGCTTGCGAAAAAGCCCAATGGACAAAGCTGGAACAATCAAATCTATGCGCAGCAATCGAGGCCGGTGTTCTCCCACCACCCCAAGTATATGGTGCCAGTCCAATTTGACTTTGAGCGGCGTTGACTACTGCTTCAATGGTGGGATTTGTCGCAATCCAAACACCGTCGTTATCGATATGATACATCGTACTGTTAAGCCATTGCGTTGCATTTTTTAGCAAAACACCACCGTCGCCAAAGTAATAAGTATTACCCCAGTTATAATAATATTGGTTGGTGTAGCGCACGCCACCTTCACCAAAGTAATACATGTTGCCCCAGTTGGAGTAAAACTGGTTGGTGTAACGGGCACCATCATCGCCGAAGTAATACATGTTGCCCCAGTTGGAGTAAAACTGGTCGGTATAGCGAACACCACCATCACCGAAATAATACATTTTTCCCCAATTATAATAGAACTGGTCGGTATAGCGAACACCGCCGTCGCCGAAGTAATACATATTGCCCCAGTTGGAATAAAATTGATCTGTGTAACGAGCACCATTCTTGCCAAAGTAGTACATGTTACCCCAATTGGAATAGAACTGATCCTGGTACTCAGCACCGTCGTTGCCAAAGTAGTACATTTGCCCGTTATGATCATAGAAGTAATCATTCTTCATTTGTTGGGTAGCCGGATCAAAGTAATAAGTCTTACCATTAACAACTTGTGTGCCACTTTGCCGAACGCCGTTGATGTAATAATACGTGTTACCATTCTCAGTCTGTAAACCGTTTTTGACTGCACTACGCGCGGCCATAAATGAATATGTTTGGGCCGAGGCGACCCCATCAGTACCCTCAGCAATATTACTTGAAGCTGAAGTTGCCGCGGAGTTCGCCTTCTGGACATCGCTACCAACATTCGAACTGGCAGCAGGCAAAGATGTTGCTGACGCAGAGCTGGAAGTAGCTGAAGCTGCTATTCTGTTTGTATCCCCAACACTTTCTGCAACAGACGGTTCATCATTTGCAGAGGCAGATTCATTAACGGGCACAGACGCTTGGCTGGCTTTAGCTAAATCGGCTGAATGACTCGTCGCTTGGTCCTGGGCGTTAGAAATGGTAGCAGTACTAGTCATTGCTTCATCAGAATTACTTGTCGCAGGTACTGCTGCCAGCTCTGTTCGTATCTGTTCACCCGTGTCGGCATACGCTTTATTTTGTCCTAGCATCATCATTCCACCTAATGCGAGTACCGTAATGCCAGCAACACACCAATTTTTCCCTCGTTTAAACAATTTGAAATGCACTTTTTTATCTCTCATAGAATTAGCCCTCTAATTTTTTAAACTATGTACTTGAAATCAAGTTAATACTAGCATAAAACTACTACGCCTATACTCGATTAGAAAATTTGTTAAAAAAATGCAATACTATGTTTTTAGTATATAGCACTCGTTCAGTCTCTTTTTTAATTTCGAAAATACGTTCGTCAAATTTGCGTTACCAATTCTTAACAATTTCGGTAATTTCCACTAAACAATTTCGTTCCATGGTAGCATATGGTAATCGGGTGAATTTGGTGTGAAAGGATTTAAACTTATGCAAGGAAAAGTACATTTCAAAATGTATAAAAAAGGACGTTTTTGGTGTTTATCTGCATTAGCAGCAACCGGAGTAGGCTTTGGATTAATAAGCTCCCATACATCTGCTTTGGCAGATGTCGTACCCAAAACACAAATCTATTCGACAAATTTGGCAGACGTAGATACTACTACCTCAACGTCAAATAACAGAGATTCTGTGGAGACTGCTATATCGAATAGTCAGCAAAGTGCACCAACACAGTCATTAAGCCTACCAGATGGGTCTTCTCAAGCACAAAGCACGGTATCTTCAGCTTCTACTATAAATATGATGTCGGGGGCCGCTAACCCACAAGCAACTAATTCTGCAGTTAAACTATCCTCATCAGCGACAAGCGAGACCACTATTGAGACTACTAGTGCGCCACAGAGTAATAATAACGCTAGTTCTCTGGTAGCGACTTCTGTCCCTTCTCAAGTCGCCTCGGCCCAAACATATTCATTTATGGCCGCGCGTAGTGCAGTCAAAAACGGTTTACAGACTGAGAATGGTAACACGTATTATTACATCAACGGCGTTCGGCAAAGTGGCACACAAGTTGTTAATGGTAAGACTTATTACTTTGATCCGGCTACCCAACAAATGAAGAATGATTACTTCTATGATCATAACGGGCAAATGTACTACTTTGGCAACGACGGTGCTGAGTACCAGGATCAGTTCTATTCCAATTGGGGTAACATGTACTACTTTGGCAAGAATGGTGCTCGTTACACAGATCAATTTTATTCCAACTGGGGCAATATGTATTACTTCGGCGACGGCGGTGTTCGCTATACCGACCAGTTCTATTATAATTGGGGAAAAATGTATTATTTCGGTGATGGTGGTGTTCGCTATACCGACCAGTTTTACTCCAACTGGGGCAACATGTATTACTTCGGCGATGATGGTGCCCGTTACACCAACCAGTTTTACTCCAACTGGGGCAACATGTATTACTTTGGTGAAGGTGGCGTGCGCTACACTAATCAGTTCCTATACGATGATGGCAACATGTATTATTTCGATGGTGATGGCGTTCGTTACACAAACCGCTTTTACCAAAACTGGGGCAATACTTACTACTTTGGCACCAATGGCGCCTTAGTTAAAAACACGACAACGAATTTAGGATTTGGCAATATCTCTTTTGATGACAACGGTGTAATTGTGAATACTGATATTAACGGCAATCAAAATAGCCACCAAAATCAATTTCTTAACAGTATTATGCAAGGGGCTATTCAAGGGTGGAAACAGTATGGCATCTTGCCTTCTCTAACAGCTGCTCAAGCCATTTTAGAAAGTGGGTGGGGTGCGTCATCATTAGCCGCCATATACCATAATCTATTTGGCATCAAAGGGGACTACAACGGGCAATCCGTTTATCTACCAACGTATGAATATTTTAACGGGGCTTATCAATACGTTAACGCTGCCTTTCGTGCTTATCCAAATGCTTCTGCTAGTGTTCTTGATCATTCTGCGTTTTTAACTGAAAATTCTCGATACCATAATTTATTGTGGGTTAAAAATTCTGACGCAGTGACCAATTTGATTAGACAAGATGGTTACGCAACGGATCCAAATTATACGGCTTCGCTTAGAAATGTGATTGCAATATATCATTTAAACGTTTGGGATCAATTAGCATTTTTATAATATCAATGCTCTAATTGCATATCGCTTTTACATTGTTTTAAATGGATCAAGAAATGTCAAAGGGTCGAATTCAGGTACCTCTCAAGAGGTACCTGAATTCGACCCTTTTTCCATTTATAAAATCAAAAAATTCAATTCAAACATTGTGTTTCTCAGCTTGTGCCTATAAATTAAAGCTCTTTAGCTATACAAAGCACTAAGTTGCGACTAAAACTTTGTGCCTTGTATTATATTTTCCCTTATGTCAAAAAACGTCTTCATGAAAACACCTTTTTTCGCTTAAATGGAAACTGACGGTGCATATAGACAGATCTGATCCATGGTAAATGTGGGATCAAATAAACTGCAACAGTTGTAAGTAAAATTCGATACAGAATCACTAGGATAACTGCCAGTAAGGGCCCAAATAGTGCGTTGCTATGCGCAAATATGAAATCTCCTAATTTTAAATTATCTAAATCAATCATATGGATGCACATCACAATCAAAGACTCTTTACCAAACAACGTTAACCAGGATAAACGTTTGCGGTCAAAATTGCTTAGCCATTTAGCAAAAATGATAATTGTAAAACTGCCTCCCATCGCCCCAATGACCGCAAAAAATGGATTAGCCGCAAAGCCGATGTTCAAATAAAATGGCCCAATCCAAGCAGATAATCCCCACAAAATAACTGCAACGACTAATATCCAACTATGCTTACACCATGTATCCATTAAGTTGGTTTGCCTCAGCCAAAAGCCAAACCAGTAAAAAGATTGGCTAACTAGTGCAGCATTTAAGGACCAAGGCAATACCCCAAATTTCGTTAATCCAAAGCCCATCCCAGTTAACACAATACTTAGTAAAAAGAGAACCATATCGGAACATTTAAAATAACGTCTAATATTGAGCAGCCCATTAAATATAAGGTTACCCAGAAACATGGCTAACAAAAACCAAATAACGCCAATTGCAGGGACACTCAAGTTGTGGTTAAAAATAAAGGGAACCGGTGTAGCAACACCAGATATCCCAACAAGCGCTGCTTTAGATACGGGAAGCGATGTGCCAACACCAGCTATTCCAGCAAGTGCTGCTTTAGACAAACTACCCAATCCCTTAATTCCTACCCAGCCTGGAAGTCCGGGCGCTAACCAAGACAAAAACATAATAATTAACACTGTGCCAAAATATGGCAACAATATGTTACCCATCAGCCCTTTAAGCAATCGACTCCAAGAACGTCGCTTAAATAAGTAACCAGATAATACAAAGAAAATGGGGACATGAACTGCGAAAAACAATCTCACCAGTCCAGATGCTGAGTATACATACATCGAATGGCCAATAATAATCATGATCATTGCAATTCCCCTGGTCAGGTCAATCCATTCAATTCGCTTCAAAATCAATCACTCCGTTCTACCAGTTAGTTGTTGTTTTGCTTGCCTTTTTGTTAACATGTCGGTTCATACACTTTATAGGCCATTTAAAAATATATTTATTACTTCTCTCCTTGATCCCCTAACTGCCAAATATTCCACACATACTGTACCACCGTCCGCACCACCGCATAAAACGGAATACAAAGAATCATTCCTGGAATCCCAGCAATATGTCCAGCTGCTAGTAACAAAATGATAATGGTCAGTGGATGAATTTTAAGTGAACGCCCAATGATATTTGGGTAGATAATGTTGCCGTCAATCTGTTGCACGACGACCACGACCACGACAATCCACAGAAGTTTGTTTGGCGCCATGATTAAACCAACAATCAAGGCTGGCGTAATGCCTATGTATGGGCCAACATATGGGATGATGTTGCATAATCCAGCAATAATCCCTAGTAACAAGCCAAAGGGCATGCCGATCAACATATAACCAATCGAGGTAAACACACCAACAAACAGACATTCAATAACCTGTCCGCTGATGTACTGAGAAATCGTATCACCCATTTTATATAACAATTCGACAATCCGATCTTGCCGCTTATCCGGCAAGAAACGAGCGATTGAGGGAACTAATTTCCCACCGTCTCGCAACATGTAAAATAAAATCACGGGTACGGTAATGGCCGTGATCGTAATGTCCGTAATTGTTCCAATTAAATTACCAACGCCACTCGTAATATTGCCAATGAAGCCTTGCGCCCAAGAAGACAGCGAAGCTTCGACAGATTTTAAATATTTAGCTACATCAGGATTATCTAAAATGTGCGAATGCTCGACATATTTCGTCAATTCTTTTTGTGATTGGGTCGCCACATGGGGCACACTAGCGATCAATTGGCTAACCTGCCCTGTTAGTGGCGGTATTAGAGAAAGGACACCAATCACAATCAACCCAACTAATAACAAGATGACGATTAACGATGCCCATGTCCGAGTCAGACGAAATTTCTTATAGTGAACGCGCATTAACAACTTCACTAATGGGTTAAGCATATAGAACATAAAACCGGCCACGATAATAGGCACGAACACAGCGGAAATAAAGGTCCCGATCGGTCGAAAAATAAAATTAATCTTTGTGCAGACCCAAATTAAGGTGACGACAACTAAAACCTCAATCGACCAGAACAGCAAGTTGGAATTCTTCAATCGATTCAACATTTTCTTACCCCCAACAATTCGTTTTAAACGAAAGGCAACCAGTCTCATTTCGAAACTGATTGCCTCAGTTAGCCATCAACGTTCACGACGGGAAAGCTCTTGATAACGCCGATACCAAAGCTCAATATACGCAGGTGAAAACGGACCCTTGCCCTGATTAATCCAGTCCACAAGCACTCGTACATTAGCTTTCAAAATATGATCAAGCTCGTTTGAATAATGCCACGTCGTTCCGTGGCTTTGATATTCATCAACATCTAGTAACCGCTTTTCACCATTTGGAAACACCTTTACGTCCAAATCGTAGTCGATGTATTTAACCGCTTCGTGATCTAATACATAGGGCGACGCCAGATTACAATAATATGAAACGCCATTATCACGAATCATCGCAACGATATTAAACCAAAAATGTTTATGAAAATAAACAATCGCCGGCTCTCGCGTAACCCAACGACGTCCGTCATCTTCAGTAACAAGGGTGTGGTCGTTAAGCCCGATTAATTCATTTTCAGTTTGTTTCAGCACCATCGTGTCGCGCCACGTTCGGTGCAAGCTCCCGTCGTGTTTATAACTTTTGATGGCCACATAGTCCCCTTCTCTGGGACCTGCAGCTTCACGTGTCATAAATCTCCCAACTTTCTTAACCTGGTGAAAAGTAAACCAGTGTTAGTATACCAGAATTTAAGTCGTAGACACGCAGGTGCAGCGCATTTTCTGAAATATGTATGGTAAAATTAATGAGCATGATTTTCAGCAGCATTAATTTAACTTGATTACATAGCGGAGGCGTTTCTTGAAAACCGTCAGTTGTATTGTCGTAACTTATAATCGACTCGAATATTTAAAACGTTGTTTAACACACATCCTCGATCAATCAACACCTGTCAGCCATGTCATTGTCGTTAACAACAACAGCACAGACGACACGGAAGGCTATTTAAATAGTTTGACTGATTCACGAATCATCACCACAAATCCTCATCAAAACATTGGCGGCGCCGGTGGTTTTGCCTGGGGCATTAAGACTGCTTATCAGGAAACAACCGATGATTATTTTTGGCTGATGGATGATGATACGATGCCCCAAATCACCTGTTTAGAAAACTTGTTAACGGCCACGGATACATTAGCCGACAAGTTTGGCTTTCTCGTCAGTGACCCACGATGGACAGATGGGACGCCTAATCAGATGAACGTCCCATTGACCCAACGTTTTTGGACCAGCAATTTAGATGATCATTTAATCCAGCTTCAATATGCCACCTTCGTCTCTTTCCTATTCAAACGAACATCAGTGACAAAGTTAGGTTTGCCCTATAAAGAATACTTCATTTGGTCAGATGACATTGAGTACAGCACTCGATTGCAAGCAATGGGGGCTTCCTATTTAGTTGCCGACAGCAAGGTGATTCATGAGACCGGCAACAATGTGGGCGCCGATATTGTCACTGATAGTTTAGGCCGAATTCCCCGCTATTTTTATTCTTACCGCAATCTGTATTCCACTTGGCGAAAGTATAAAGGCCACAAAGGCGCGTTCAAACAATTTTTACAGGCCATGCTTGATCTAATACATGTTCTACGACATAGCCCAGATCATAAATGGCTTCGCGTCCGTACCCTGTTACGCGGGCAATTTGCCGGCTTCTTCTTTAAACCTAAAGTTGATTTTGTTTCACAAATTGATCAATCTGCAAAATAAATCCAATTAAACGAAAAACACATCGCCAAGTTCTGGGATGTGTTTTTCGTTTGGATTACTTATTAAATTCTTGGTTGACCGCCGTCAATGCGGCATGGATCACCTGATGCATGTCGTAATAACGATACATTCCTAAACGACCACCGAACAGCACTTTCGGCTGGTTCTTAGCCAAGTCCCGGTATTGCGTGTATAGGTCGTTGTTCGTCTTGTTATTAACTGGATAATAAGGCTCATCACCACGGTGCCAAGTTGCTGGATATTCACGTGTGACGATCGTCTTATTCTTATCACCCTTACCAAATTCAAAGTGCTTATGTTCAATGACCCGTGTATATGGTGTTTCGGCATCCGTATAATTGATCACTGCGTTACCTTGGTAATTATCAACATCCATTTCTTCGGTTTCAAAATGCAAGGAACGATATTGTAACTCACCAAGTTGATAATCAAAGAATTGATCAATCATCCCAGTAAAGACCACCCGCGGATAATCCAACAGATATTCATCCTTGTGATCAAAGAAATCAACGCCAGTTTCCACATCAATCAACTCGTTGGCTAACATCTTCTCAACAATTTGAGTATATCCACCGATCGGAATGCCTTGGTAGGTATCATTGAAGTAGTTATTATCAAATGTATAACGGACAGGGAGGCGGCGGATAATAAAGGCGGGTAGGTCCGTGGCCTTTTGCCCCCATTGCTTTTCTGTATAGCCCTTGATGAGCTTTGTGTAAATATCCGTTCCAATCAACGAAATCGCTTGTTCTTCAAGGTTCTTCGGTTCACCAGCACTCAGATTCGCGGCCGCTTTTTGTTCGTCAATCTTAGCTTTCGCTTCAGCTGGGGTGACCACGCCCCATAACTTGTTGAACGTGTTCATGTTAAATGGCAAGTTGTACAGTTCGCCCTTATAATTGGCCACTGGTGAATTCGTATAACGGTTAAATTCCGCAAATTGTTGTACATAGTCCCAGATATCTTTGTCTGACGTATGGAAAATATGCGCGCCATACTGGTGCACTTGGATCCCATCTTGTTCTTTTGTATAGATGTTGCCGGCGATGTGATCTCGCTTTTCAATCACTTTAACGCGCTTACCTCGCTTAGCAGCCTCATAAGCAAACGTCGCACCAAAAAGCCCCGATCCCACAATCAAATAATCATATTCAGTCATTATTATCCTCCACTAATTTACAGTTACTTAGTGCGACTCACTGCCAGGTAAATGAACGAGTGACTTGCCCCCTCGGCCGCGCACGCCATCCCAAAAACCGGCGTTATACTGGTTAAAGACAAAGTGTCGATTACCTGCAAATTTACTTTGTATAATCGTCGTCATTAACCTAGGATACCAATACGTTAAATATAACCCAGTCACAAGAGAACTCTTACCATGTCGCTTCATCGTTAACACTTTATTACGCACATTATAGTAAGTACGCCAATCTCGCTGATATTTGGCGATCGTATCCATTGACGGAATGGCCGTCTTATGGATCACCTGCGCGTCATTAATGTTTAACAATTTTGTGTGCTGGCGCAAGCGTAATGAATATTCAAAGTCATCCCACCAAATAAAATAATCTTTTTCTGGCAAACCTACTTTAGCAACTAAAGCGGTCGCAAACACACATCCACAAAAACTAAACCAATCAATAGTCGTTTCTGCCACGCCTTCAAACGCACTGGCCGGCAGCAATGACTTTTTCACCCAATACTCATTAGAAACAACCCCGCGTTGATCACTTTGAATTCGACCATCTGTCAACATGACATTACCAGAAAAGGCTTGAATATCAGGATGTCTACGCTGAGCTAATGCCAGCTTTTCAAAGTAAGCCGGTTCATAAATGGCATCATCATCAGACAATGCCAACCAGCCAACGTCAGGCAATTGAGCCGCTAATCGAACTCCCTCATTAAAGCCACCAGAACCACCAATATTTTCTGGTAACCGATGAATTTCAACTAAGGGATTTTGATCGAGTCCGGCGCGATGTAACTCATCGGGCGTGCCATCAGTCGAATGATTATCAATGACGACAATCTTAACCGGCGGGATGGTTTGCTTGAGTAAGCTATTGAGTGCTTCAACTAGTAAACGTTTACGATTAAAGGTCACCACTACGGCGGCGTAGCGCATATTGATCTCAGTCACAATGAAGCTCCCTTCGGTAAATAATGTTCATTTTTGCCTAGCTTTCCACGCAGTCCGTCACCAAACGCCTGCCAGTAAACACGCTGAATATGGCGGCGATATCCTTTAAATCGTGGTGTCAAAGTTAATCCGTACTTAGCCGCCATCCACCCAAATAACAGCGTTCGACCGAACAATGGCGAATGCGCATGGCTAAGCACAGTGGCGACATGGTTTCTCAACCCATAATACTCTCGCCAATCTGGTTGATACTGGTTGGCGAAATCAATCGAAGGTACTTTCGTCTTATGAATTAATTTAGCCGCGGTCACGAGTTGTATTTTGCTATGAGCACGGATGCGCAGCGAATATTCAATGTCATCACCCCAAATAAAGAAGTCAGCGTTGGGCACGCCAATTTCCTGGATTAACGCCCGCTTAACGAAAGCTCCACAAAAAGTGAACGTGTCGATCGACACCATCGCTTGGTGATAATCTTTTTCAGGTACCGAATATGTTTTCAAGCGGTCCCAGTTCCGAATGATTTGTCGCTGATCGACTTGAATACGCCCATCTGGCAAGATTACCTGACCAGCAAAACCAGCAACACTTGGCGTTTCATCAGCCGCTTGTAGTAAGCGTTCAAAGTAATTAGACGCAAAAATGGCATCGTCATCGGACAGCGAAACCCAATCAGTGTCAATTTTCTGTGCCAATGCAACGCCACGGGCAAAACCACCCGCACCGCCTAAATTCGACGACATTTTAATTTGTTCCACCGCCGGTTCATTGGCAAAACGACCGGAGCCTTCGAATAATGCCTCGGTCCCATCGGTTGCCGCATTATTAATCACGAGGATCTTTTGTGGCGAGACCGTTTGTTGAAGAAGGGACTCGAGTGCTTCAGTTAATAGCTCACGTCGATTGTAAGTCACGACCACCGCCACATAGCGCTGTTTTCCTTTACTCATCAGAAGTTCGTCCTATCATTCAATAATTTTTGCCCGGTAAAAATGCCTCATTGCGGCCTAATCGATTACGATAACCGTCAACATATCCGTTAATATAAGCCTTAGTCAAATAACGTGCCACTTTACGACGGGCGGGAACGACTAACATAGCGGTCAACTTTCGAATCATAACGTAAACTAAATATAAGTGAGCGATCGCCATATTGGTCGAGTGTTTTTTGGTCATTGCAACACGGTTACGGGTCACATAATACTCTTTCCACGGGGAAATTTTGTGGCCTTCATCGGTCGTCTTATGCGTGATTAATGCATCTGAAACATTATAAAACTTAGTCAGTTTCTGGGCGCGCAAAGCATATTCAAAATCGTCAAACCGGATAAAATAGTCCTTCTCCGGCATGCCAATTTGATCAATTAAATTGCGGCGTAATACAACCCCGCAAAAGGAAAAAATGTCACATTCAAAATTATGCTCGTACTCTGCATCCGCTACTGGTTTAACGGACAATGTGGCCGTGTTCATCAACCGCTCACGATGTGGATGATCGATCGGTCCACTGGCAAGTCGGACGGTTCCCGTCAGTACTCGATAATTAGGATATCGCTTAGCAGCCTGTGACAATTTCGTAAAATAATCTGGCGCAAAAATGGCATCATCGTCAGCCAAACAGATCCAATCCGCCGCATACGTTTTCGCCCGTGCCAGTCCCTGATAGAAGCCAGCCGAACCGCCAACGTTTTCTGGCAAGCGTAAATAATCAACTTTTTCGTTGTCACCAAACTCACTCGTCATTGCTTGATCCGTCCCATCAGTCGAACAGTTGTCAACGACCACGATTTTTTGAGCCGGCGTTGTTTGGGCTAACATGCTATGGATGGCTTCAATGAGTAAAGGCTTTCGATTGTAGGTAACAATAACGCTAACGTACTTGATAGGTTTCACCTCATTTTATCTTCGGAAAGAATTTGCGTTGCAGAAACTTGCCTCCTTTGATAAACCAATTTTGATGTTCCATGAAGACGAAGTTGACTTCATGATAGTTTAACTGATTGGCCTCAATCCAGACATCCAATAGACGTTCACTGACAAAGCCGTAAACACGGCTGTTATAGGCATCATATTGGCTAATATCAGTCCGTTTTTCAAGCTCAAACAGAATGGCAAATAACCACTCACAGTATTGGTTAAACAATGGTCGTTTCATGATGAACATATTAAACATGTGTGCTGAACGTTTCGCCATAACATCATCAAAAGCTGTCAAATACGAGGGTGTCTGTTCCCCAATAATCTTACGCGCCTCATCCAAGGGTTGCTGGGGATGTGCATGAACGTAATGACTATAATTCGTTTCGATATAATAACGACGTTTTTTCGGTAAGATTAAATCAGCTGTTTGAAATAAGCTGTCAATTTGAGCGCGAGTTAAGATCGTGGTTAGTGTCTTTTGATGATGCACACTTAGATATCGCCGATAATGATCCAGCCCCACAGCGTCAGCGTCAAGGTTCTTCCACGCCCAATATAAAGCCGTCAATTCATTATACGTCGAATTTTTGAGGGAAATGTTATCCCCTGTATTATCCCCTTGAAAGCTCTGATTGACATCTGGGTGTAAGGCTTTGCCAACAAATATTGGTAAATACAATGATCGATCAGCCGGCATTTCATAATTCTTATGTGTTGCAACTAACACTTTTGTATCCATTTACACAGATTGCTCCTTTTGGACGGCGGTATTTGCCATGGTAATAACGGCCACGTAGAAGAAGAAAGAAATCGTCATATAGTAATCGTTCCAAGAAAAAACTAAAACTGATAAAAGCAAATACATCCACAGAAAGATTTCAAACGCATCAATGAGCGTGAGATACATTGCCTTATTCGGCATGGTTGAAGCTCGTAGCTGAGGCTTAAGTTTTATACCTAAACGAACCCGTTTCCAAATATAATACAAAATCGGACCGACAATGATTAGCCCATATTGGGCCAGCCAGGCCCCCCAGTTACTCAACACTGGATACTGTTGTTTCATATAAACAAACAAATATTCTGGATTATTTCGTGTCGCCCGCGGCACAAATTCCATTAGGTAGTTTCCAGTCCAATTATTGCCGACGCCAATAACTGGGTGATGCAAAAACGTGATCAATAAACCAATCGTGCCGCCTAAGCGATTATCGGTACCACCCTTTTGAAAAATATACTGGTTAAGCAGTGTTTGAAATGCATCTACATTCTCGAACGCTAATATGATTAAGACACTCACAACGATAGCTAGTAGATAATAAAACACTTTGTGCCCAGTGTCTGATTTCCAAAATAGCGCGATCAGTGCCAGACCGATAACCAGAAAACCGGTCGAAGTTCGCGCCAAAGCTAGGACGATAAATAACCAGATCATAAAACCGATGTAAATCCAACGATGGTGATGTTGACTATTCGTAAAAAAATCATAGTGATTGACTAAGGCGGCAATGATTGGCGGAAGAAAAACGCAACCGATTAGAGCGGCCAAATAACCAGCCTCTGCTTCAAATCCATTTACCCGATGCATGGTGACGGCATAACTACCTAAATCGTACCAATCCCGTTGGTACCAATGTTTTTCAAATAGACCGGCTACAAAATTAACCCAGTCATGCATATAAGGTCCGACTGTCGCAATGATTTGGGGCAACAGAACCAACAAACTGTAAACAAAAAGCCCCACGATTAGGCCACGCATAAATCGCAAAATGTCTTGATCAGTCAAAATCAGTACTTTAACGACGAACCAAGCCAACACGATGCTAACTGCCACTAAAAAAATATCTAAAATTCCGTGAATCAAGCCTGCATTTTGTGTTGACGTGCCAAAACGTCTGAAGCTAAGAAACATGGCCACACATTGAGAGGCTAGGGCTAGTAAAACAAAAAAAAGGCCCTTTTTGGTGATTAACGGGTCTACTAGTGTCGCTGATAAGTCATTTCGATATAATCCGACCCCAACGAATAATAAATAAAGTACAAATGGAAGGCCGGCTGTTGTCACTGGGACCGCATAGGTGAATGTCCGAACAAACAAACTAATTGGAATTAGTAAACTTGACATACCCAATGCCCCTTCCCCATTTTGTAGCTATGCGTCACGATGACCACCTCTGAAAATATCCCAGGTGAAAACCATTAGACCGGTAATAATGATGCCAACTGCAGCCGCAAAAATCGTCACTTTTTTAACACTTGGCGTAGTTTCAGAGGACACGCCATTGCGTTTTGCAGTCGCCAACAAACGTACTCTAGTCCCTAAGCCACTATCGTGTGCCAAATTTTTGCGGGTAACTTTTGCTGTTGTATCGGTGATCGCAATCGCTAACTTCTTGCTCTTAGCTGAGCCAGAGATACGCAACCAAGCGGCTCCTGGCCGCGTCGTAACTTTAATCTGATCTGGTAAAGATTCTTGATCATAGGTGTAGTCAGAACGATGCTTTAACTGAGCGTTTACTCGATCTGTAATCACTGGATCTGTGACGACATTGGCATATGTATTCGCTAACGCAATATTGGCTTGTACCTGATCAAAAGTACGGCCTCCAGCCAAAGCTGTGGGCGTTAAAATTAAGCTACAATTGGCCGTATAGGTCGTTGAAGTTTTATGTCGAGCATAAAAATAACCACCTGCACCGAACACCAAAGCGCCGATTGCAATTACCAAAATATTGACGACAAAAATCCGCCAGAGCTGCTTAAGCGAAACGGAACCGTTTAACATGACTCTCCTCCAAAATACCGTTTAATACGCACCTTCGGATGTAAAAATCCGAAAGATGTTTTTAATTAAAATCGTGAAATCAAACCATAATGAGGCCTCATCCACGTAACGAAGTTCAATTTCACAACGCTCAGGATACCCAATGTTGCTACGCCCACTTGCCTGCCAGAGCCCCATTGCACCAGGTTTTACTGATAGCAATTTATCAACTTGGTCGCCGTACTCTTTAAGTTCTTCTCTAACAACGGGACGCGGTCCGATCAAACTCATATCCCCGCGTAAAATATTCACAAACTGCGGCAATTCATCGATTGACGTTTTCCGTAGCAATCGACCAAATGCGGTAATCCGTGGATCTTGCTTAGGTTCAAGTTTATAGTTATTAGCAACGTATTTCGCATATAATTTTGGATCGCTCTTTAGCTTTTCATCAGCATTTACGACCATTGACCTAAATTTTAAAATATAAAAGTCTCTGCCAGCCAAGCCAACCCGCTTTTGGCGAAAAATAACCGGACCTTTATTAACCCCAAATTGATAGGTTAAGTAAACCACCAGAAAGACTGGACTGAGAATAATTAGGGCAATGAGCGACAAAATGACATCAAAAAGTCGTTTAAAGAACAAATACCCCATTGATTTTTTTTGCATGTGAACCCGATCTATTTCCATATTTTTTCCAAGATTTACTAAACTTAGTTTAATTGACACAAATGTTAGCATATCATGAAAGATATTAGTGAACAAGAACCGGACAGCATCGCATATTTCGTTGGCAGCTGAACGGTTGTGTTTAACCCTGACATCTGGCATGATGAACAACGTTATTCTCACTAGTAATCAATCATCGGCAATAGTTTATCAAAAAAAGAGTCGTTAGATAATGTAGCTTGTGACTTATTAAGCACATTTTAACACTTAACTTTTGTGAACTACTGTCCTATTTAGAAAGGATGGACAAAAGTTGAAAGCTCTGAAGAACTTTTTTTATAATGCCTCCTACCAACTTTTGATTTTGCTCATCCCTTTAATTACCCAGCCTTACATTTCAAGGGTTCTACAGCCGGTTGGAAACGGGATTTATACCAATACATATAACACCATGCAATACTTTATCTTGATTGGTGATCTCGGTATTTCCGTCTATGCCAATCGAGAAATTGCTTATCATCGCGATAGTCCACTCGATCGTTCCAAAATTTTTTGGGAAATTGAATTGTTACAAATTCTCACAACTTCTTGTGCTGCTATCTGCTTCTTCATCTTTGTTGCCGTTGACCGCCACAACTTCAATATTCAGCTCATTCAGCTTTTTTGGTTAGTTGCTGCTGGAATTGACATTTCTTGGTATTTCATGGCTCTTGAAGACTTTGGCAAAACTGTCATTCGCAACACAATCGTTAAATTAGCATCAGTTTCGCTAATTTTTATCTTCGTGAAGTCGCCCGACGACCTCTGGAAATATGCCGTTATCCAAGGTGCTGCTCAATTACTTGGCGCTTTGACACTATGGCCTTATTTACGGGAAACAATCGTCCCTGTTCAATGGTCAAAACTAAATGTTTTCCGTCATTTTAAACCCTCATTAGTCCTGTTCGTACCAAACATCGCCATTCAGGTTTACTCCGTTATCAACAAATCAATGTTAAAACACTTTGACTCATTTTCAGCGCTGTCGTTCTTTACGTTTGGTGATAACCTGGTTAAAACGGTATTGGCCATCGTCACTGCCACTGGTGCTGTCATGTTGCCACGGATCGCCAGTCGGTTCGCCCGCGGTGATTTAAAGGCCGTTCATGAGAGCCTTTATCGAAACATGAATTTTGTCGCTTCCATTTCATTTCCCTTAATGTTTGGCCTAGCAGCAATGGGTGAACGGTTTGCGCCAAAATTTTTTGGCTCACAATATCTCATCTCTGGGCAGGTCATCTTTGCTGAAGCGCCGATTATCGTCTTAATTGCTTGGAGTACCGTCATTGGCCGTCAGTATCTGATGCCAGTTCAAAGAATGCGTGAGTACACAACTTCAGTAACCATCGGTGCTGTGGTCAATGTTCTCGCTAACATTCCCTTAATCCTTAACTTCGGTGCCGTGGGTGCGGCGATTGCAACTGTTATTGCCGAGGCCGCTGTCACCATTTACCAAGTTTGGACCGTTCAGGATTCACTAGAATTACGCCGCATGTTTCAAGGACAGTGGAAATATTTGTTCAGCGGAGCAATTATGTTTTTCATCGTCCGAAAGTTAACTAATTATTGGTCGATGTCAATCTTACACATTATTATCGATGTCGCGGTTGGGGGGGCTGTGTATGTCATCTGTATTTTACTCGTGCGTGCACAAATCATTGACGAAGTTCGTCGTGTCGTCCGTAGTCGCTTCAACCACAATTAATTTTTGGAGGAATTGAAATGACAACTGCTAATGTCGTTTATGCAACCATCACTGGGAATAATCAGGATGTCGCTGATATTGTTACTGAAGCTTTGGAAGACCTAGATGTTACGGTAACCGAATCAGAAATTTCGCAAACTGATGTAACAGATCTAACTGACAATGACATCATTGTCATTGTTCCCTACACCTATGATGAGGGTGCACTGCCAGAGGAAGGTCTAGACTTCTTCGATGATCTAGCCGATATTGATTTAACTGGAAAAATTTTTGGGGTCACTGGCTCTGGTGATGTCTTTTACGGTGATGACTATGGCACTGCTGTTGATCGTTTTGATGAACGTCTCGCTAGCACCGGTGCCACCCGCGGCGTAGCTAAACTAAAAATTAACTTATCGCCCGACGAAGACGATATCAGTCAACTTGATCAATTTGCTCAGTCACTTGTTGCGGCCTTACCGCAGCATGATTAATGGTGGAGGCAACCCATGGGACTTATTTTTTTAATCATTGGTTTGTTGTTACTGATCGTGGCCGTTGGCGGCGTCATATATTTCGCTCATGAAAATCCCCGTGCCCATGTGAGCGGTTTAATTGTGAGCGTTACCTTATTCATTTTTGCCGTTATTTGCATTAGCCAAGCCTATTTTAAATAGCAACTAAAAGGATCTGGGGCAAAACTAAAATCTAAATTTCATTTTCAAAGCTAAATAACCAAAATACGGGACATAAGTCAATTGACTCCGCCTAAAGGCGAACTGCCAACGATGAATAAACCATCATCATTGGCAGTTCGCCTTAGTGCTCGTCATTTACCGACTTATGTCCCGCTCTCTTTTGAAACCACTAAACACCTAGTTACTAGCCTTAAAAATGTACCACTTACTAAAGAAGTAGTTGGTCACGATAACTAGCACTTGGTCGATTAATTTCACGACGATTTCATTACCGTGAATTAAACTAATCCCGACATACATAATCAAAACATCGAGAATTAAAGTCAAGCCACGAAAAAAGAAGAAAGAACCGACTTCGCGGACGATCTCCCGAAAGCCATGGGTATGTGATGCGAAAACCCACAATTTATTGGTAATATACGCGAACAAAACAGATAAAAACCAAGCAATAATATTAGCAACTTGATAATTCCAATGCCAGTACGTCGCTAAAACAACAAAAGTCGCAATATTGACTACAGTCGTAAAACCGCCAAAAACTAAATAGGCAATTACCGATTGATATCGTTTGAACAGGCTGACGCCCCACTGCCATAACTTCATTTTTCTACATCCAATCTTTTAGAATACCTCTGCCATAATACAGCATCTGACTGACAAAAATGTTGGAAACGCCAGACTCATCAAAAAAATTTATTAAATTCCCAGAATAAACATGCTATATTAATGGGCATTGATAAATGAAAGGAGCAAGTCGATGGTTGATTGGCTGAGGCAACATCAATCCACAATTGAATATGTCGTCTGGGGCACATGTGCATTTTTAATCAATTTATCGGTGTTTACCGTTCTCGATGTGTGGACGCCCATGAATTATCAAATTGCCAATGCAATCGGCTGGTTTCTGGCCACTACTTTCGCTTTCTTTACCAACAAATTATGGGTCTTTTCGACACATGCCACAACTATCAACCAACTGTTTCGCGAAACCTTCTCCTTTTATTTTTTCCGCGCCCTCACGTTGGTCTTAGATATCATCATTTTATTTATCGGAATTTCCCTATTTAAAGGCAACGACGTGGTAGTTAAATTGATTGATCAAGGACTGACCAATATTGCCAATTACTTTTTCTCCCGTTGGTATATTTTTAAAAGCGTTAATTAGCCTGGTCGAATTAAACGAGCGACCTAAATAAGCACTTAAAAACCGTCGCATTTTTATGCGACGGTTTTTAACTTTCATGTCTAATTAGACGTTTCACTTGGTGCGTCAACCAGCGCCAACCACGGGTAAACCAATGTAGTGACTGTCGACTCTCGATAATTTCACCACCGAAGAATTCTTGCAACGTGGCGTTAATGACCGAACCCGTTAAAATAACGATACCAGAGAAATCAAGCCAAATCATGATGACGATGACAGATCCTACAGTTTTGTATGTCGTCACTGAACGAGCAAAGTAATCCACATACAGTGAAAATAATTGCGAAAGCAAAAGCCAAAAAACAGTTGCAATTGCCGCACCAAACCAGACATACCGCCATTTTAGTCGCGCATTCGGGAGAAAATAATACATCAAGAGCAATAAAAGAAATAACAAGCCTGCTGTTACAGGCCACTTTAGCGAACTCACCACATCAAAGACATCTTGACCCAGATGAAGAATGGGTGTCAACTGACGCACAATTAATTGGCTCAACGTGAAGAATAAAATAATAATTGCCATAATCACGATCATTAATAGCATCCATAGAAAAGAAAAAAAGCGATTGCTGATCGCACTTTGATTTTCCGCAACACCATAGGCTTGATTAATCGTTCGTTGAAATGCGGCCACAACTTGACTCGTCGACCACAATGCCACGACGGCCCCGATTGAAACCAGCCCCCCACTACCACGCTGCAAAAAAGACAAAATTGCTGGTGCTAGGGTTTGATAAATGTCCGCTGGTACGGCCGTTTGTAAATAGGTAAGCACTGTTTTGGCATTGATACCTAAGATCGGCAATAAATTACCAATGACGATAACCGCGGGGAAAATTGAAAGTAGCGAATACCAAGCCAAAATAACAGCAGAGTTACTGACTTGCGCAGCGGTAAAGCGCTTGATAAAGATTTGAATAAACCGTTTCACCTAAGCGTCCCCCATTTCTTAACAACTCCATTATTGCTGAAAAGGCGTTTTCTCGCAATAATTTTACCTAACCCACCTACCCAAACCAGGTTAACGCTGGCTGTACGTTAAAATTCATGTCTTACAGATGTATCTATTAGACTTGCCAGCCCATTGTCGTCCAATCCTGGTCACGTTTGCGGCTTTTTGAAAGATATGGATTTCCAGCGACAAAGAAGCGTAACTCACGGTCGTGCCAACTTCCCTGGCTAACTCCGATCCGTGGAGACTGCGCGATGGCGACGGGCTTTTTTCGAGGTTGCAATAAAAATGGTGTTGCTGGTAACGCTAATTCATTCCACCTCAAATCAGTGATTCCCAGTGCAGCAGTGAGTTTGGCTGGCCCATTAGTTAATTCGACGCCAATTTTGGTGCGATTTTGCATCATTAGATCGACGCCCAACGTTGGTTGCAGCGCCCGAATCAAAATTCCTTGTGGTACGCCTGCCGGCTGACAAATCAAATTCATCAAGATTAACCCACGCATCCTGTAAAAATATAGCGTCCCGGGCGCGCCGAACAGTGCGCGGTTTGCCTGAGTCTGTCGATGACCAAATGCGTGAGCAGCCGTATCCTCATCACCCAGGTAAGCTTCTGCCTCCACGATTAAGCCGCCCACATTACCATCCTGACTACGGAAGATCAATTCCGTTCCTAGAAGAGCTTTTACAATTTGGTCGGTGGGTCGACCGGAAAAAAAGGCTGCCGTCAATGGCATGCTCGCATCCCCTTTCAAACGCTCGTTACATTAATTCTAGCGCACCTTAGAAACCGAGCCAATGAGAAATCGCTCAATTATGTAGGAGCAAGGCGGCTTTAATTATTGAAATCAAAAAAGCACGACCTGAGCCGCTTTGCACTAGGCTCTGTCACCTTGACAGGGCCTAGTGCATGACAATCAGGTCGTACTTTATTTACTGACGTTCATTTAAATCTTAATCAGTTCAACTTACTGCCAACTACCAAAAAAACGTGGCCGCTCACCCATGTGGTGTCGACGAGGGCCGTCAAAGTTAGCATGTCCGCCATGCCGATGTGGCCCACCAAATGGTGGAAAATCTGGGGCCTCATCGAAGTTGCTTAATTTGTCCTTTATCGAATCATCAAGCTTGGCTAACAAGGTTTGTAACTGCGTGATTTCGTCGTCATCGAGTCCTTCAAACAAATCAGTCAGATAGGCATCAGCCGCAGCTTCACGTTCCTTGATGATTGCGGCGCCAGCTTCCGTCAGAATGACATGCGTAATTCGCTTGTCATCGTCATCAACTTGCCGCTCAATCAAACCACGATTCGCTAGTTTGCTCAGCATTTCTGATAGTGAAGATGGCCGAATATCCAATAGCTCAGCCAATTCACTTTGGGTCACATTCTCGTGATCGGCAATCAATTTAAGCAGGCGTCCGCGGCCAAATCCGTGATGGTGACCATGCTCGTCACGTCGCTTGGCGAAGCCGTAACGCTGCATCTGCTTCATCACGTCCATCATTGTTCGAAATAAATCATCATTATTTGTTGTCATGTATTTCCTCCATTTTAGGGTTAATTAGGTACCTAATGATGTCTATTATATAGGCGCCTAAGTATTTGTCAATTGATTTGCTCAACTGGCTGCTTGTACCTTAATAAACGCGAAAAATTACCGATCTGCGCTTATTTTGTGCTACGCTACTACTAAAATGTGTGAGGTCAATGATCATGACAAACGAATTTCCGCAAGCGGTTACCATTGCCGGTTCTGACTCAGATGGCAGTGCCGGCATGCAAGCCGATTTAAATACTTTTTTCACTCGCCACGTCTATGGTATGTCGATTGTGACTGCTTGTGTAGCCGGCAATTCTTTTGGTATTCAAGACGCCACGGCAATGCCAAAACCTTTTATTGAACAAGAGTTCAAATCCTTGGCAGCTGATTTCCATATTCGGGCCGCGAAGACAGGCATGTTAGCCGATGCAGCCTTAATTGACACGGTGGTCGAAAACTATCAAAAAGTTGATTTTGGACCATTAGTAGTTGATCCAGTGATTGTCACCAAGCATGGCGCGATGTTGTTGGAAACAGACGCTTTTACCACGTTGCGCCAGCATTTACTTCCATTGGCAACCGTCGTCACTCCCAATTTTTATGAGGCACAAAAACTAACGGAACAACCGATTCACACGGATGAAGACATGGTGACCGCAGCTAAACATCTACAACGCATGGGCGCCAAAAACGTTGTGATCAAAGGTCAACATCATGATGAAAGCCAGACTCAAGTTCGTGATTGTGTCCTCCTAGAAAGCGGCGAAATCATGTGGTTATCAGCGCCATATGTCCACACTGATCGGGTGAACGGAACCGGTGATTCACTATCTGCCTGCATCACGGCTGAAATTGCCAAGGGGCAATCCATCAAAGCGGCGATCATTCTCGCCAAAAAATATGTTAACGTCTGCATCGCTAATGAAATTGCAGTTGGCCACAAATTTGGTCCGATCAATCATTGGGCCTTCCAAGATTAATCAGGGATAAGGCCGCCCACTTTTGGATTGCTTAGGCTTAGAAATGATATTTAATGTCCACCTTTATCCACAGCTCATCTTGTCACTGCAAACGCAGTGACATCAGCTTAATTTAATAAATCAAGTAATTCTTGTCGGGCGCGTTTGGCGGGCACGATAAAGACCGGGAAATCCGTTTCATTCCACTCAATGCGTGGTTCTGATCTGACGAACTCAATCATCCCCATTTGCATGGCCTTAATTAAAACGCTCATCGTTTGCCGCGATGAAAAAGCCGGCTCGCCAAGGCGCACTAAATAAGCGATTGACCGCGCGTGATCGTTCTTCAACACTTTCTTAGGCTTTCCATTACGGTCAATCACCGCAATCAAATTATCAACTAACGCTATCTTGTCATCCATCGCTTTGTTCCACCCTTTGTCTTCACATTCACTACCTCTTGACTCAATTTTACGACAAACGGTTGGAATTAATCGAATAAACTTTTATCTAAACGGGCAAAATCAGGCTATTGGGTAAATAACCAGTTAGTGATCACTATGTTTCGTACATTTTGAGCCCAAAAAAGGCCGCTTTTCAGCGACCTTAACCAGTGTCATGAAAATATCCATCTATCCAGATATATGACCCCACCCAGACTCGAACTGGGAGCAGCCGCTTAGGAGGCGGCAGTTTTATCCAGTTAAACTATAGGGTCAAAACAGCCGATCAAATCTTTGATCGGCTTTTAGTATACACTAATTCAAAAATTGTGCCTCACCATTACCAAAACTCCAGTCAGGACTGCCATTTTCTGAAATAACCACCATCACATCATTAGGTTGTGTGCCAGCAGTGGCTTGCAATTCAGCAACTAAGTCTTTGTAAAATGCTTGCTTTTGCGCTTCAGTCCGCCCACCGCGCATCGTAATTTGAATCATCACGAATCGTTCCGTTCGTTCAATGCCAAAACCAGTATCTTCAATGATCATTTCTTCAGGTTCATGTTGCGTCACAATTTGATAGCGATCACGTTCTGGGACACCAAAATCTCGAACTAAAATTTTGTGTTCCGCATCCAATAAAGCCTTTAATTCCGCTGCGGTGCGCCCCTTTTGGACGTCAAATTTCACTAGTGGCATGGTTAATCCTCCTGGTTCATACGGTGTTTATGCCGCATACCTTTATTTTTAGAATGTTTATTTTTTTTATGATGGGGTGTTGTCGCCTTAGTGGATTGCATAGGCTGCCCTTCTTGCCGACTTTTTACTGGCTTGACCTTATGGGACGTTGGTTGAACACCTTGTTGCTTTTCTGGCTTAGCTGGTTGCTCTATCCCAACTGGCCGATCCTGTGAACGCGTACGCTCGCTAGTTGGTCGGTGATCCACAAAAGTGTTTTCAGCGAAGTACAGCGGACTTAACTGATAATCAGTCGTCTTCAAAGTTTGCTTTAAACGCCGTAAATCATGATCATTGCCAAAATTAATGACTAAACCACTTGCACCCATGCGTCCAGTTCGGCCAACTCGATGGGTATATGTCACTGCTGAATCTGGTAAATCAAAGTTAATAACCGCAGGTAGATTCGGAATGTCGAGTCCTCGCGCAGCCACGTCGGTTGTAAGTAAGAACTTCACCTTGCCTTGGCGGAAGTTGCGCATCGCATCTGCCCGTTGTACCTGACGCTGCTTGCCCGCTAACGAAACAGCCTCCACGTGTTCATGACGTAGCGTTGCTGCGGCTTTTTCCAAGGTACCCAACTGATTAAAAAAGACTAAAGCTTGAAAACCAGCCACCCGTGAAAATCGCCGTAACATCATTGCCCGTAAATTAGCCGGTAAATCCATCAATCCATGAGTGACATCGCCTTGCGTCCGATCTTGGTCACGAACATCAATGGTGGTAACATCCACACCAAACTCCTGGGTTAATTCGTCTAGTGCTGGCGAAGCAGTGGCTGAAAAGAAACTCAATTGCACATCACCGGGTGCTTCACGAATAATATCCTCAACGTCCGTCCGCGTTTCGCCGACTAATAATTCATCTGCTTCATCGATGACAATACTGACCAATAAATGAAGTTTTAGTCGACGCTCTGAGACAAGGTTAAGCACTCGCCCTGGCGTTCCGACGACAATTTCAGGGTTTTGCCTTAGCTTCTCAATTTGACGTTTGACATTGGCACCCCCGGTCAATGCCGTTACTTTTAAACCAATCAGACTAGCCCAATCGCGCATTACCGTAGCTGTCTGCTGCGCCAATTCTTGACTGGGCGCCAGAACTAATAACTGGGTACCATCACCCGGTAATAATTTTGCTAATAATGGCAAGGTAAAAGCGACCGTTTTACCAGAACCAGTAGGGGCTAATCCGACTACGTTCTCTCCGGAAGCTAGGGGAGTTGCTACCGCCGTTTGAATCATTGTTGGTGCTGAGTAACCCAATTCTTGAAAATGGGTTTCAAACCGTTTATCCATGAACACGCTCATTTCTATTTATCAATTAATCCTGACTATCGGCTGGAAAGACTAAACTGGCTTTCCGCCGCAAATCGTAGAGCACACCATTCACAATTTCACTCAAATGGAACCAAGTTTGATAATGGCGCGCATTATCTGGATCTTTAGGGTTGTTAATTACTTCCGCAAAATCACGAACCTCGGCCAACATCGGGTTGTCATCCGGTTCTTCCGATAACTTTTTTGTTGATCCGTCAGCGGCATGGTAGATAACCGAATTCAATTCGGCAGCATTATCCATCACGATAGTATCCTTTAACCCGTAAACTTCCGACGGCAAATAGGAATTCGTGGTTTTACCAAAGTTAAGGGTGACGTCAAAATTATCATAACCGAAGACGGCAACTCCTTTGCCATCTGCCCCCGTACGAATCGGAGTTGCATAATAGTGTACACGGTTGGGCTTGCCAAACCAGGCCACGGCATCATAAACGACGTAAACCCCTAAATCCTGCAGCGCCCCGCCACTATAGGTTGTCGTAAAAACATTTGGATCTTTCCCAGCCAATACATCATCGTAGCGGGACGAATACTTCATGTATGTCAGCATGGCACCATTTAAAGTCTCCATGGCCGCAATCTGTTTACGAATGGCTCGGAAATTTGGTTGATGAATCTGCCGCGCTGCTTCAAATAAACGAACATCTGGATGGGCCGCCAGTGCAGCCTTAATCTGAGCAAACTCTTGTGGATTGGACACGAGTGGCTTTTCCACAATCACTTGCTTATCCGCATTAATCGCCGCTAAGGCTTGCTTAGCATGTAGGCTATTTGGCGAAGCAATATAAATCACCTGCGCGTTGCCATCTCGTAAAAACTGGTCAAAATCAGTGAATACTTGACCGCCATTTTTATCTGCAAAGGCCTGACCAGTATCTTCGTGACGAGAATACGTACTCGTTAACTGATATTCCTCACTAGCAGCAGCGGCTTCGACAAATTGTTGCGTAATCCAATTGGTCCCAACGACACCTAAAGTTAACATGCGCAAATCCTCCATTTTAAAATGAATTTTTTCATGCGGTTACCAGCGACCAAATCCTTATAATTAACGTACTAGTTTTATTTACAAATTAGCACGCGTTCGTCCCTGTTAATGACTCTAGTTTACCAATTTTATCAACAAGTTTCAGTAATCAGGTCAGATTGGTTGCAGAAATGTGTTAATTCCATTACGTCAATGGTTTCAATAAGGAAAACTTTTTTAAACGTGCTATATTTATATTTATTAAGAGAGCATACCAAGCGGGGAAAGAGAGGACGGTTCTGTGTCAGTCAAACGAAATCTGACATTGTTCGGAGTATCAGTTATTGCAGGCTTAACAGGCGTTTTTACTCGGTCAAGTCGCAAACATACGACCCAACAATCATCATTACCATTATTATATTCTGGCACATGGACCTATTCTGATCACGACGATCATCGCATCCATCGGATTCAAATTAACCCAGACCTAAGTTTACACATTGACAACCATAATGAACCGGCCACTGTTGAACAAATCAATACCCAAGAGTTGGTTTATCTAGACAGCTTTGGCTATCATCTTAAAATTCAAGCTAATGAGCAGCGTCCTGTCGCCCTTTATGATGAAGCAGACAACGCCACATATGTCTTGGTAGCAGCTAAGCCATCGCCTAAGTCATCCCGATCTGAGCCAACTCTGACCGATTCCTAATTAAAATAACTTTTCTAGATCTAAAACGCGATCTCAACTGGGATCGCGTTTTTTTAATGCTATTTAATGATTCCCAAACAATTTTCGCCACATTTGCGTCACCCAACTAGCCTGTCCAACCTTTTGCTCAGAGACGACTTCAACTTGCGGATGACCATCTACAAATTGTGCACTGGCAGTTGTTAACGTTGTCCAGCCAATCGTCTGATCAGCTCGCAACGGTAATAAGCGAGATGACTTCACGTGTAATTTTCCAGTCACCACCGGTTGTGGATGTCGCCGAGCTACAAAAAACGTCGGTTGATGTCGATATTGCGTGCGCACTTGACCAAGAGACGTGTTTGCTTGTTGCAAATAAACAACTGGACCCCGTTTACCCGAACGAACTGGTCTTAACTTAGCGGCCACTTGATCCAACATGTGGATGGTTTCATCAAAACGAGTGTGTTGGTCACGATAGCCACCGCTTCCCAAAACCACTGTAATGACCCGCCGCCCAGCTAGTCTGGTTTCCCCGACGAAGTTTCCACCAATTGACGGAGAGGAGCCCGTTTTGACCCCCGTAAAGGTGTACTTACCACTTCGATGTTTCGTCAGTAGATTAGTGTTCACAATAGAATATGGTTCCCCATTGACCCCAGTGGTCGTCAACTGAGCGCGTCTAGTAATGTCACGAACTGCCGGATAATCCTCCAGCAAGTGGCGGCTGACCACCGCTAGCTCAGTGACTGATAGTTTATTTTCTGCTGTATCCGGTTGCTTTGGATCACGTAGCTCCCCCATATCACCATTCCGCAATCCGGCTGGCGAAACAAGCCTCGGCGAATGAATCCCCCAGCGCCTTAGCAAGCGGGTCATGGCACTATTGGTGGCTGGTACACTGCCCGTCACCGCCTCCCCTAATGCCACTGCCGCTGCATTTCCGGACGGTAGTAGCGCATCAGCTAATAACTCCGCAATTGTATACTGGCGGCCTGCACTCAATGGCACATTCGTTAACTCTGGTGAAGTGCTCAACTGGGCAACTTTGGGATCAATCGGAACTTTCTCCTGTAAGGACAATGTTTTATTAGCAATCTTCTGTTCAACCAAGTAGACCACCAATAATTTTGAAATGGAAGCAATCGGTAATCGTTCGTTTCGATCCTTGGCGGCCAAAATCTGTCCTGTTTGCTCATCAATCACGATTGCAGCTCGACTATTAATCGTTGGATCCATTACTGCCGCCCGCCCTGTTTGCCCCCCTAGCAAGAGGGTCATCACGATAGCGCCGACAATAAGGCTACCTGTCCACTGTTTCATCAATCCATTGTCAGCCCAAATTTAAGGCGCTGCTCCGGCGTCAATCGCCAAACTAAGTAGTGTTCCAAAAGCCGCACGTCAGTCGCCAAGTGCTCCGGACTACAAATTCGTTCATATTGACCACGCAAGTCGCTCTCTAAAAGATCGTATAGTGGAACCAATCGTGGCCCAATCGCAACTAGAATTTTGAGTCGATTAACATCCCGCGCATTTTCTGGTTTAACACCAATTTTAATTTGCACATCAAAGCTACGAAAAGCAACAAAATCTGCGCTGGCCCAGCCAGACACGACAGAAAAATCCGGCAAAACCGTCTGCGAGTCACCAAATTGATGAGTCACTGCATCAAGAATCATTGTTTGAGCTTGATCGATCGTCATCGCCTGGTTAGTACTAGCTTCTGTTGAACTTTTTTTACCAAAAATTGCCATAGGATCACCCACATTCACTTTGTTGATTAAGTTTATCTCAATTCTCAGTAGCTAGCGTTTCAAACATTTTCTTGCTGCCATTATAGACCATTAAGTTCAAGGATTGCCGGGAACCATCCACGATAATTGAACCGCTATCATCATAACTAATAAAATCAATATTAGACTGATAATGCTGTTTTAGCGGCTCATCGGTCAAGGTTAACATTCGCCATGTTCTACTTTTATCCAGCTTAGTCGCTTGTTGAGGCGCAATCCATAAACCAACTGGTTGGTCAGTCTGCTGTTGCAATTGAACCTGCATCGTAGTCAATCGTTGCGTTGTCTTTTTAAGAACTGCCGAATCACTGAGATCACCGATACCCTCTGGCACAACGATCATGATCGGCAACGTTCCTGTCGAGTGCCCCACTTGTTGATGAAAATACCGAACCTGACTCATAATCGTGCTGTTGGGGCTATAAGTCAGATAAACGCCAATTTTCAAGGAACTGCCGATACTACGTTGATAATTGTCCGCAAAATCATCATCCGTATAGCGATTTCCAACGGTTGTCTTTAAGTAAATAAATTGCAAACCGGTTTTGGATAGGGCTTGAAAATCAATGAATCCCGCATCTTGATCAATTGCCACACCTGTTACTGGATATTTTTTTAACACAATCTGATGACGCAAATGCCACCAATGCACACCCCCAAAGCCAGCTGTCATAATCCCCACGATCGCGATTACGATCGCTAGCCAAGCCCACCATTTAGGGCGTCGACGTTTATGTTGCCGCCGGTTCAGACGACTCAGAACTGATTGCGGTTCAGCCATCAAACCATCACCACCCTATCCATCACCTAGCTTCGATCATTTTGCCCATTAAGACCTTCATGTTCATTATTCTCGGGAAACTTCCATTGCATGCCGAATATCCTTGAGCAAGCCCTCGCCACTTTCCGTCTTGGCTCCTTTAGCGCCGACCAATGTGAATAGACTATCCACAATTGTCAGCTGGGCAATTAATGAACTCATTGATTCGCTACGGTAGTTAACTTCCTCAGCCACCGATTGAAAGACAATGTCACAACGTTTAGCTAACGGTGAAGCAGGGTAACTCGTAATGGCGATCATTGGAACTTGATTATGCTTTAACTGATCAGCCACCATCAAAGTGTCATGATTTCGTCCTGAATGAGAGATGAGAATAGCAACATCTTGTGAACCTAAATTAACGGCCTGCATCAACTGAATATCCACGTCAGGATGAAATTGTGCGTGCACCGTGGTTCGCAAAAACTTGTGATAGCCATCTAAAGCCACAATTGAAGAACCGCCAAAGCCAAAAAAGCTTAGACTCTTAGCTTCAGTAATCAATTCAATCGCGGCGTTTAAATCGGCCTCTTTTAACAAAGAACGCGTCGCATCTAAGGCGTTCTCAGCCCCCTGAAATACCTTGTCGACCACCACGTTGGGTTGATCATTCTCCTCGATCTCACTGAAAAAGCTATCTGTCTGACGCTCCACTCGACCAAAGCCCAGACTAAATTCGCGAAATGAGTGCCACCCGATCCGTTTGACAAAACGGCTTACGGTCGCAGTAGACACCTTCACACTGGCCGCTAACTCTTGAATGGTTTTCTCACTAGCGGTTGTCGGATTAGCTAAAATATAATCGGCAATTTTTTTATCCGCTCCCGTGAGGTGCTGATAATTAGCCCGAATTGTGCTAACACTTGTTCGTGCGATGATCCTCGCTCCCCTTCATGAAAATTATTTTATTCTATAATGTAAAAAATTTTCTAAATTTATTATGCCGTATTCAGACCAAATTTGCACGCAATTTAGCAACGGTCTTCATGGATAAAAACGAGTATTAACAAGAAATCACGAGCGCTTTGGACCCCGAACAGGCTGCTTGGTTGGACGCCGCCACCAGTTCCATTGAAGGTGAGTACGTTTTCGTAAAGTCAATTCAACCAGTCTTTTAATGCATTCCAACTCGCTTCGTATTCATCGCTGAATATGCAAACTCGCGATAGCCAGCATCGGATTTGACCTATTTTGGTTGTGAATGAACGCCTTTTCACCTATACTGGTGTCCGTAGATTCATCAATCAAGCACGTGAGCAACTCAGCTATGATACCGGTTTGAGTTTTATCGCATGTCTACTAAAAAAGGAGCATTTCACTATGGATTATATGGTCGGAATGGATATTGGAACGACCAGCACCAAGGCCGTTTTATACGACCTGGATGGTAACGTCTTGGCCTACACCAACAAACTATACTCGTTATACCGGGATGCCACGGGAATGGCCGAAGAAGACCCTGAGGAAATCCTTGAAGCTGTCGTTAACGGCTTACAAGAAATTTTACGCAAGGCTGACCTTAAAAATGGTAAACTCCACGGAGTTTCATTCTCGAGCGCAAACCAAAGTTTGATCGCTCTAGACAAAGATCACAAGCCGTTAACTCGGGTGATTACTTGGGCTGATACTCGGGCCACGAAATATGCGGATCAGTTAAAAGCCGATGGTTCCGGTAAGACTTTATATGAACACACCGGAACGCCAATCCACCCGATGTCTTTACTCAGCAAGTTACTTTGGCTTAAGAATGAAAAGGCCGATATCTACAATCAGGCAGCTTACTACTGTGGCATTAAGGAATATATTTTCTATCGTTTACTCGGCGTTTGGCAAATGGATATTTCCGTAGCCAGTGGAACTGGGATCTTTAATATCTTCAACCTAGCGTGGGACAAAGACGCCTTGGCTTTGACCGGTGTTAATGAAGCGCAGTTGCCAAAAATTGTCGATGGTTACGCGCAGTCGACAGGTATGCGCGAAGAATACGCCAAGGTAATTGGCTATCCTAAAGATGTTCCCTTTATTCAAGGGGCTTTTGATGGTGCGTTATCTAATTTAGGCGTTAACGCCATTGAAAAAGGCGTCGTCGCCGTCACTATCGGAACTTCGGGTGCTGTTCGCGTGGTTACTGATCACCCGGTTATTGATCCCAAAGGCCGTGTGTTCTGTTATGCATTGACCAAGGATTTATGGGTAGTCGGCGGACCGGTTAATAACGGTGGTGTCGTCTTCCGTTGGGCCCGTGATAACCTGTTTGATGCGGAAAAGAGTACGGCGGCCTTACTACAAGAGGACTCTTACGACCTGCTAACTGACATTGCCAAGCGGGTCCCTGCTGGATCCAATGGCTTACTGTTCCACCCCTTCTTGGGTGGTGAACGCGCACCAATCTGGGACGCCGACGCACGTGGTTCATTCTTTGGATTGACGCAAATGCACACCCGCGCGCACATGATTCGCGCCGTGTTAGAAGGTATTGTCTACAACTTATACACAGTGCTGCTCGCCTTGGAAGAGGTTGTTGGTGAACCCAAGTCAATTATGGCCACTGGTGGTTTTGCCCGTTCAGAGCTCTGGCGTCAGATGTTATCTGATATTTTTGAGCAACCAGTCACAATCCCAGAATCCTTTGAATCCTCATGTCTAGGTGCCGCTGTTGTCGGCATGAAGTCACTAGGCCTGATCGATGATCTTTCAGAAGTTAAACGTTTTGTCGGCGAAACGCACACGTACCAACCAAATCCAGAAAACTTTGAAGTTTACCGTGAATTGGTACCGATTTATATCCGCTTAAGTCGTCAGCTGCAAACGGAATACACAAATATTGCGAACTTCCAAAAGAAACACGCTCAAGCCGGTGAAACGACTGACTAATCCAAGTAATTATTAAAAGATCTCACCAAAAAACGGTGAGGTCTTTTTTGATTAAAAAAAGAGTGATCATCTCAAAAAAACGACTGATTACAGCGATCATCTTGATGTAAGTTAAATTCATTAAGAAAATTTTTTTCGCTATTCGCATGGTTCAACCCTTATGCAATCCCTGATTAATCACATTTGTGAAAGCAGCTTTGAACACCGTTTTGAAAAATTTATTCACTTTGCGAATGTAAGTGCTTTCTTATTTGTCGTTTTTTTGGTATCGTTTTCAGGTAAGTTATTCATTATTCATTTTTTCTTTGGAAGGAGCTATACATCATGTCAGGAGTTATGCCTTTTGTGGTGTTGTTCTTGGGAATTGCCCTTTTGTTAGTTCTCATTATTCGTTTCAAGATCAACACCTTCCTCGCATTAGTCATTACCGCCGTGTTAGTCGCCCTTGGTTTAGGAATGCCTATGGACAAGATTGCCCTCTCGGTTCAAAACGGGATCGGCAGCCAACTCGGTGAATTATCAATCGTCTTCGGTTTTGGGGCGATGCTAGGTCGTTTGGTCGCCGACGCCGGCGGTGCTTATCGAATTGCGACCACGTTGATTCAACGATTCGGTAAAAAAAGGTTGCAGTTGGCCATCGTGCTAGCTTCCTTTATTATCGGGATCGCTTTATTCTTCGAAGTTGGAATGGTTCTGTTAATTCCAATCGTCTTTGCCATTGCTGTCGAAGCAGAAGTGCCGATCCTATACCTAGGGATTCCAATGGCAACTGCTTTGTCTGTGACTCACGGTTTCTTGCCGCCACATCCAGCCCCCGTTGCTATTTCAGCAGCACTTCACGCTAACGCCGGTCGGGTTCTCTTATTTGGGATTATTATTGCCATTCCCGCCGTTTACATTGCCGGTCCAGTATTTACCCGGCTAGCTGAACGTTATGCGCCTTCAGCATTTAAACGCAAAGGTAATCTATCTTCGTTTGGTGAAATCAAGGAATTTAAGTTAGAGGATACGCCAAGCTTTGGCTCATCCGTCTTGACCTCTCTTTTCCCTGTTATCTTCATGGCAATCACCACGATCTACCAATTAATTTTTACGAATGGCGAATTGCCAAAGCATCCAAGTAATTTAGATCAATTTATTGCTTTTATTGGTAGTCCAAGTATTGCCATGGTCCTATCGCTTATTTTTGCTATGTGGGCTATGGGTTGGCGTCGTCAACGCTCCACTAAAGACATTATGACCTCGATGGAAAATGCCGTAAAATCCATTGCCATGCTACTGCTGGTTATTGGTGGGGGTGGTGCGTTTAAACAAGTCCTTATTGATGGGGGCGTTGGTAAAGCCGTTGCCACCATGTTTATCCACACCAACTTCAGTCCGTTATTATTGGGTTGGTTAGTCGCCGTTATTTTGCGGATCGCTCTTGGCTCTGCAACCGTCGCTGCCCTAACTGCTGCTGGTATCGTAGCTCCGTTAATGGCTCAAGCCGGTGTTGATCCGGCCTTAATGGTTATTGCCATCGGTTCTGGTTCACTAGCTGCTTCCCACGTCAACGATGCTGGCTTCTGGATGTTCTCTGAATACTTTGATCTATCTGTTAAACAGACGTTAAGTATTTGGACAGTGCTTGAAACAATTATTTCGATCGTCGGGATAATCGGCGTCTTGTTGCTTAACATGGTTTTTCATTAAAATTAATTTCATTTATAATACAAAAAAGCGTTGCCTCCCAGGTGGGGACAACGTTTTTGTATTCACTATCAAATGAGTTAAAAGCTGAAAAAAGTTTTCGCTAAACTGTGTTACTTCGTTTTCAAGACGAGTAGAATGGTGTGGTCGTTTTATTTCACCAAATGAATTTGAGAGGAAAGTCTTGCTTATGTCACCATTCATTGTTTTGATTCTCGGCATTGCTTTATTGCTAGTGCTTATTATTCAGTTCAAGTTGAACACCTTTGTCTCCTTAATTGTGACATCGATCTTAGTAGCCTTGGGGCTCGGCATGAACCCCGCTGCCATTGCAACGTCCATTAAGAACGGAATTGGAAGTTCGTTAGGCGAGCTAGCGATCGTCTTTGGTTTTGGCGCCATGATCGGTCGGTTAGTCTCAGATTCGGGGGGTTCTTATCGCATCGCGAAGACACTGATCAGTGCGTTTGGTAAGAAACGATTGCAATTAGCGATCGTAATCGCTTCATTCATCATTGGAATGTCTCTGTTCTTCGAAGTCGGCTTGGTTTTGTTGACCCCCATTGTCTTCGCTGTTGCCTTAGAAGCAGAAGTACCATTCTTATACCTTGGTCTGTCAATGGCAGCTGCCTTATCGGCAACACAAGGTTTCTTACCACCCCAACCAGCCCCCACTGCTGTGTCGACAGCCCTCGGTGCAAACACCGGGATGGTCTTGTTACTTGGTATTATTGTTGCGATTCCTTGTGTGATCATCGCCGGGCCTGTCTTTACCCGGATCATGCAACGCCTTCAACCAGACGTCTTTGTCATCAAAAAGGAATTACCAGCTTTTGGTGAGGTGAAGGAATACAAGCTTAATGAAACACCTAGTTTCGGCTTAGCAGCCTTGACTTCCCTCTTCCCAGTTATCTTCATGGCTATTTCAACCATTTATACCATGACCGTATTACATGGTGTCAAACCGGTTCATCCCCATGGATTTGCCTCGATTATGATCATGCTCGGTGATCCAGTCATTGCGATGGTCATTTCCCTATTATTTGCAATTTGGTCCATGGGCTTTCATCGTAGTCGGACAATGAAACAAATTAGTGGCACGATTGAAGATGCCATCAAGTCGATTGCGATGTTACTGATGGTGATTGGCGGTGGTGCAGCCTTCAAACAGGTCCTCATTGATGGTGGTGTCGGCAAAGCCGTGCAGCAGCTAATGGCTCATTCTAGTCTTTCACCGCTCTTATTGGGCTGGTTGATTGCGGTAATCTTGCGGGTTGCGCTAGGATCTGCAACAGTCGCTGGAATGACAGCCGCTGGTCTAGTCGTACCACTCATGCACGCGGCAGGTGCTGATCCAGCTTTGATGGCACTCGCCATTGGCGCCGGCTCACTAGCCGCCTCCCACGTCAACGATGCTGGTTTTTGGATGTTCTCCGAATACTTCGATCTTTCTGTGAAACAGACATTAAGTATCTGGACGGTCTTAGAAACAATTATTTCAGTAGTCGGTTTGTTAATGGTTTTATTGTTGAACATCGTGTTACATTAATAATTCATAATCAAAAAAGATCAGCTCGATTTCAAAATCGAACTGATCTTTTTTTTCGGGCGTCTTCATCCTTGTACTTAGCCATTAAAAAGCACCACCACCGGATCCGCCACCAAAGCCGCCAGAACTACCACCTGAAAAGCCACCAGAACCACCACTGCTACTGGACAGGGCGCTGCTACTAGCAGAAATGGAATTAGAAAAGGTGCCAGTAAATGCCTGATCGAAATTAATCGAGTGATTGCCAAAACCATAATAATATGGGAACAAAATTCCAGTGGTGGCAATTGTAGCTGCTCCGAAATCGTTGGCCACGGCTTGGGTCACCTGCTTAGCCAATCCAAAAGCCGCCGCGTACGGTAACAACTGCTCCCATAAAATTAAGTCGCCAACCTCGGCTGTATTGAAATGTCCCACATCACGAAGCATTCGTTTAAGCCCTCGAAGCTCGTTAACCAGCTGATCGCCATCAGCGGTGTATCGATTGATCCGTTGCCGTTGCCAAATGATGATTACGGTTAATAATCCTGCAAAGACAGCTAGTCCCAACCACCATACCAACTTAATCTGAGCAGGACCGGCCCCAATTAGGAGCGCCGCTAACCCAGCTAAAGCAAGATTGCCAATTAATAACGCTAAGAGCCAGCGACGAACGCCAAGATTATGTCCATCTTCATAAGTGGCCACTTGGTCGGAAATACGGCGTTGCCATTGTAGGAAATGCTGCTGTAAATGGCCTTTTTGATCTCTTTTACCATATTTTTCAACCGCCACCATCGTAACTTGATCACCATCGCCAATGTGTTTAATCATAAACTCGGTTAGTGGTTCATCGATAGGCTGTTGACCAACTTTAGCCAACACATAGGTATTGTCGTCTGAAGTTAATGTGACGGCCTTTTTGGCGACTAATTGAAGCAATTCGCCCGTATAACCACGTGAATCAGCTTCTTTATGATTGACCAAACTTTCTGCGACAGCCGGACCAACGTGAGGAACTTCATACCAGTGATGAATCGGAACTAATGGTGCATGACGGTGAATCGGTCGCCGCCACAGGTAAATTACTGTGCCAACTAATGAAACAAGCATTATTCCCAAAACAATACTGATCATGACATATATCGTATGTCGTGCCCGAACACGTTTTGCATTTGCTCGCTTGGCCAACGCCCTCTCCTGGCGTTGTACTTGTGCTTTTACCGCCCGATCAACCTGATTAGGATTGTTGGGCGTGACAGAAGTTGGAAACAATAAATCAGTCTCAATGAATTGATTTGCCGGATTATTAGCCAAGGTTAACTTCATTTGCCCAGCTTTTCGATTAACCGTTGTGTGACCAGCTAATGGGCCATGCGCCCATGCCTGTAATGTAGCAACATTTTGTTGGGGCAATTGAATGATGATTTTGACATTACTTAACGATTGATCCCAACCACTGCCAATCACCTTCCAATTTAGTCGAGCAGTGTCTCGATAGTTGGTCACGACCCCGTTAAGTCGATAGCGATAGGTGAACGTCGCCGTGGCGTCCTCGATACTGTGATAAACTTTTAACTTCATGACTGACGCACTTTTTGTCACACTAAACGAATTATTTTCCCCAGTAGCACTCGCTGCTAATGGTATCGCCCGATCGTTATGATTCTGCACCGTTACCGTGGGATCGCTGACACCCTTGATCCCCTTCAAGTCCTGATTATAGAAAACGCCATGGAAAGATCCATCGAATTGATAGGTGATCTGCTGTTGGACTTCAGCATCTCCATTAGCCAACACATCGATATAAACATCATACCGTTTAATGTCGTACGAATCTGCCCGTCCGATCAACGTCCCCACCATTAATAGCAAGACGGTTATCGTTAGACTCAGCACGCTCCTGGTTAATTTTCTCATCGCTATCCCCCGTCATGATTCACTTAGTTTAAGTGTACCATGCCTGAATCCTGCTTGAGCTAAATTCGAATGATTGTTATCAAAGGTTCGTAGCTCTAACTATTTAACGCTCTTCGTTAAGAAGTCTGACAAGTGTGCTTGCTCCTTGATCTGATTGGGCCAATAAAATTCCATGGGCCCATATAAATCACCGCTCCCAACCGCCACCTTAACTGAAATCGACTGGTGAGCATAGCATAGTTCACTCGAAACATCATAAAATTAAGCTTGTAAACGATGCCAAATTCGGACGCTTCTCCAAATTCATGCTACCCACTTAAAAACCGTTGCTAGCCAGACGTCTTGGCTAACAACGGTTTAAAATTTATCTTCACTTATCGGCTTGTCTAATCTTTGACAAGCACAGTCACACTTTCAATATGTGTGGTTTGAGGAAATTGATCAACCGGTTGAATTGGTCCATCTACATGGTACCCACGGGCCATAAATTGTTGCACATCGCGCACCAACGTAGCTGGATTACAGCTAATATAGACAATCCGTTGCGGATTAACTTTCGCTGCTGCTTCAATAAATTCTTCGGCCAGGCCCTTACGTGGTGGATCAACCATGATGACATCAGGCTTTAACCCGGCTTCTTGCCACCGTGCCATTTGAGTCTCCGCTTTAGCAACCACAAATTTAACATTGTCAATATGGTTCAAGTTGGCATTTGTTTTAGCGTCGCCAATCGCAGCAGACACAATCTCGACCCCATAAACTTCTTTGGCGTGGCTAGCAACTGCCAGAGAAATGGTGCCAATACCACAATAGGCATCAATCACTGTTTCGTTGCCTGTCAATTGTGCTTTTTCAATCGCCAGTTGATAGAGTCGTTCAGTTTGCTGCGGATTTACTTGATAAAATGAATGCGCAGAAATTTCAAACGTCAACCCCATCAGCTGATCATGAATCACTGGACTACCAAAATGAACGCGATCAACATCCCCGAGCAACACGTTGGTTGGTTTCGGATTGACATTTTGAATAATACTCTTAACTTCTGGCAATGCTTTAGTAATGGCAGCGACTAATTCGTTAACCATTGATAGTTTATGGGCTCGAGTCACGATGACAATCATCATTTCGTGACTATAGTAACCGCGCCGAACCATAATTGTTTTTACAACACCCGTGTTGTTGACTTCATCATAGGCATCAAGATGAAACCGTCGTACCAAATCACGAACGATCACGATCGCCTCGTCAATTTTAGGATCTTGAATGTAAAAATCTTCAATGGGCACTAATTGATGTGAACCACGACGATAAAAGCCGGTTTCTAGTTGACCATTAAGCTCGCGAACTGGAATCTGCGCTTTATTGCGATAATGATACGGGGTTGCCATCCCGATTGTGTCATTAATATTAACGTCTATATGCGCCTTATTAAACAATTCAACCATCTGATCATGTTTAAAAATTAATTGTCCTGAGTAACTAAGGTGCTGTAACGGCGCAATGCCGGTTTGTGTATAAGTGACATCAACATTGTCCACGCGTTGGGGACTTTGTTCAATAAATTTAACCACGCGACCAAAAGCGTACGACTTGGCCACCTTAGTTACGGCAAAAACAACCTGTTCATCAGGCAATGCGTTGGCGATAAAGATCGGAAAATCATCGATTTTGGCGACCCCCATGCCCTGATAGGTTAGATCCATAATTTTGCCAGTGTATGTTTCATTCTTCGTAACAGGTGCTGTAAATTTCATTCTAAAGGTTCCTTTCGACTGTTTCGACGGTCATCAGTTGGAAAAAATAACCTTGTTAGTGTAACGCAAAAGCGCTTGGGACAAAAGCAAAACATAAATGCCATTTTTAATTTGAATAAACAAACACGGGACATTAGCCGAGTGACACCGCGTCTAGTGCATGTCATTGGCTGATGCCCCGTTCATTTAAAAAACGCGATTGCCAGACCCCGAATCCAGTGCATAATCAACAACCACAGCCGAGCAAATTCGCCAAATTGCGATTGTCAGTTGCGGCTCGGACTCAAACAGGTCCGACTCCCGCTCACTTAATTATGCCTTCATTTCTGAATCAGTCTGAGTCTGCGGTAATTTATCCACCTCTTCAACAAACTTACGTGCGTCGGCCTCAATTGCCCGGTCTTCACCGGTAATTTGTTCATCAGGAATCGCGTCTAGATCCGCGAACATTTCGATGTGTTGCTTATGATCGATAAACGTCATCGGCGCGTCCCCACCATACTCACCATCCAAATTAATCATCATTCGATCATTTTGGTCTAACGGTTTGGCAATGACCTTGCGTGTTTTTTTATAAATAATATGTGGATCGTTAATATGGCGCCCACCGTTAAGCACTAACGTCATCAGCCGCAAAAGCTGAGGCATGCTCGCTGTTTTCACGATCAAAAGACTAAATTTGCCGTCATCTAAGGACGCTTCAGGTACGATTTGTTCAAAACCACCAATGGAGTTGGTTAAGCCCAACAGAAACATGGAAGCTTCACCCTCAAATTTACCATCATCGTACTCAATCGACATCTGTATTGGTTTAATCTGTGGCAACAACTCAGCCCCTTTAACCAAATAAGCTAAATAGCCAAAAATTGTTTTCATATCCGACGGCACGTCATAAGTTAGTTCCGTCAGCAAACCGCCACCAGCGATGTTAATAAAATACGTATCACCAGCTTGGCCAATGTCCATCTTGACCGTCTGATTTTTTAAAACGACTTTAGCCGCCGCTAGCGGTTCATCACGTGGAATCCGCAAGGCACGCGCATAGTCATTAGTGGTCCCAGCTGGAATAATCGCCATCTTCGGTCGTTTTCTGAGGTTCGCAATGCCGTTGACGACCTCATTAATCGTCCCATCACCGCCGGCAGCCACGATCAAATCGAAGCCAGCTTTAGCGGCACGCCGCGCTTCATTTTTGGCAGAATTGGCCGCTGGCGTGGTCGCAAACGCGCTGGTTTCATAGCCAGCCTGCTCAAAAACATTTAAAATATCGATCAAATCCCGCTTCAAAGCCTCTCGACCAGAAGTCGGATTATAAATCACCCGTGCGCGTTGTGCCATCGTTGCTCCTCCAATAAACCAAGATCTAATTATTGCTATGTACAAGCCTCGCTATAAATGCATAACGAGGCTTTATTGTAACGGTTATTTATCAATTAAACAATCAGCTTAACGGGCATTTAAGGAAGCCATTAACAATTGATTGACTACTTTCGGATTGGCCTGACCGTGCGTTTGCTTCATGATTTGACCAACCAAGAAGCCAACTGCTCGATCTTTCCCATTTTTGAAGTCAACAACCGACTGTTCATTGGCATCGAGCACGCCATCAATAATTGGCTGTAATTGTTCGGGATCAGAGAGTTGCACTAAACCGTGTGCTTTAACGTAGGCCCCCGGTTCTTCACCTTTCGTAATGGCTACGAAAACTTTTTTAGCCATCTTTGAAGAAATTGTACCATCCATTTGTAACTTGATCATGCCGGCTAAATTGGCTGGCGTCAGCTTAGTTTCCTGCAAATCCGATTTATTATCATTCAGATATGCATTGACATCGCCTTGTAAGTAGTTCGAAGTCAATTTAGCATCGGCCCCGGCTGTGACTGTGGCTTCAAAGAAATCTGCCATTTCTTTTGTCTGCGTCAATACCATCGCGTCATAATCTGTCAAGCCTAAGTCGTTGACATATCGTTGACGCCGTTTTTCAGGCATTTCAGGCATCGTTGCTTGAATTTGGGCAATCCAGTCATCCGCAATTTCAACATTAGGAATATCCGGTTCTGGGAAGTAACGATAATCATCGGCGCCTTCCTTCACCCGCATTAAGATCGTTTCATTGGTGTTCTCATCATAGCGACGCGTCTCTTGTTGAATTTTACCACCAGATAACAGGACCTGTTGCTGGCGCTTTTCTTCAAACTGAAGGCCCTTGCGCACGTAGTTAAACGAGTTCAAGTTCTTTAACTCTGTCTTCGTGCCATATTGATCTGAACCGTATGGGCGAATCGAAATATTCACATCAACCCGCATTGAGCCTTCTTCCATTTTTACATCGGAGACGCCAGTGAATTGAATGCGTTGACGCAAGATTTCCAAATAAGCATAAGCTTCATCTGGCGAGGCAATATCAGGCTTTGAAACAATTTCAATCAAGGGTGTACCTTGCCGGTTCAAATCAACGTAAGAATAGCCATTAGGATTATGCGTGTTTTTACCAGCATCTTCTTCGATGTGCATCTCGGCAATACCGATTTTTTTCTTCTGCCCGTCAACGTCAATTTCAATCCAACCGTTTTCAGCTAATGGCACATCAGATTGAGAAATCTGATAGGCCTTGGGATTGTCAGGATAGAAGTAATTCTTCCGATCAAAATGGGTATGCTGATTAATCTTGGCATGTAAAGCCAAGGCAGCGCGCATGCCATATTCAACGACACCTTTGTTTGGCGTCGGCAAAACCCCAGGATAACCCCAGTCAATTACATTAGTGTTCGCATTAGGTTCGTCTCCGAATTCAACTGGTGACGGACTAAAAATTTTGGAATTGGTTTTTAACTCAACATGGACTTCAAGCCCAATGGTCGTTTCGAAATTCATTAAGCCTGACCTCCTTCATTCAACGTTGGTTTTAGCGTGTGAAATTCAGTGCTCTGTTCAAAGGCATAGGCAGCATTCAAGACCCGGGTTTCATCAAATGCCTGACCAATAATCTGCAGTCCAACCGGTAGGCCATCAACCAAGCCTGCAGGCACAGAAATGGAAGGAAGCCCGGCTAAATTAGCAGGGACGGTTAGCATGTCGTTCATGTACATGGTCATTGGGTCTTTAGTCTCTTCACCGATGCCAAAAGCTGGCGTCGGTGCTGTTGGGCCAACGATTAAATCATAGTCGGCAAAAACTCGTTTAAAGTCTTCAATGATCAATGTTCGAATCTTGGCTGCTTTCATAAAGAAGGCATCAAATGCGCCGGCCGATAAGGCAAACGTCCCCAACATGATCCGGCGCTTAACTTCATCGCCGAAACCTTCCGACCGAGTCTTAACATACAGTTCTTCCAAGTTCTTCGCATCACTTGTCCGGTAACCATAACGAATGCCATCAAAACGTTGCAAATTAGAGGATGCTTCTGATGGTGCCAAAATGTAGTACGCCTGAATTCCGTGGGTGCTATGAGGCAAACTAACTTCGTCTACTTTCGCCCCTAGCTGTTCGAGCTGTTTAACTGCTGAACGAATTTGATCACGAACACCAGCATCAATGCCATCGGCCAAGAATTCCTTTGGTACACCAATCTTTAAGCCCTTAATATCACCAGTTAGACCGGCAACATAATCGGGTACTGGTTGACTGGAGGATGTGGCATCGCGCTCATCACGACCAGCTAGAACCTGTAACATTGCAGCTGCATCGGTAACATTCGCCGTCATCGGCCCAATCTGATCCAATGAAGAAGCAAAGGCAATTAATCCCCAACGACTAATACGGCCGTATGTTGGTTTAAGCCCCACGATTCCATTGAACGCAGCTGGCTGACGGATCGAACCACCAGTGTCCGAGCCTAGTGAGGCTAAAACATCCCCGGCCGCGACAGTCGCAGCTGAACCACCTGATGAACCACCAGGAACTTTGGTCGTGTCCCAAGGATTACGCGTTGTCCCGTAAAATGAGGTCTCCGTCGAAGCTCCCATCGCAAATTCATCCAGATTGGTCTTTCCGATCGTAATTGCTCCAGCTGCTTGTAAACGTTCCACAACATCCGCGTCATAAACTGGTGTGAAGTTGGCCAGAATTTTTGAAGACGCCGTCGTCAATAGTCCCTTTGTCGTAAGGTTATCTTTCAAAGCAACAGGCACACCAGAAAACAGGTTATTAGGGTCAATTCCTGCGGCATCAATCGCTTGCGCTTGCGCTAAAGCGCCTTCATCATTAACTGTTACATAAGCATTTAATTGGTCTTCATGTTCATGAATATTAGCTAACGTTTGTTTGGTCAATTCAGTCGCTGATAGTTCTTGCTGCACCAATGCTTGATGCAAATCCGTTAAATTGTCATATGGGCGCGTCATTAGGCATCCTCACTTTCATCAATAATGGCTGGTACTTTAATAAAGCCATCTTCAGTATCGGGAGCTTCAGCTAACAACGCCGCCTTTTGGTGGGCATTAACCGCCACATCTTCACGTAAAATGGCCGTTGCATCAGCCATGTTCGTCGTTGGTGCCACTTCGTCAGTATTGACCTCATTGAGCCCTTCGATCATTTCAATAATTTCATCAAGTTGACTTGTAAACTTTTGCGCCTGTTCATCTGTCAGTGACAGTTTTGCAAGCTCGGCCACGTGTTCAACTTCTTCACGTGAAATTGGTTCTACTGCCATCATTAATCCTTCTTTCTCTTGTAAACTTACAATCAAGTTTGCGTCATGTTAATTAGAGCCCCATATCCCTAACATTATACGACAAAGGACCGGAGCTCGTGCAAAAAAATTAGTATCATCTTTTCGATGAAATCACAAAAGGCCACCGATTCCTTTGCACGGAAATGGTCGCCTTTTGAAACTTAAAATTATTTCCTGATGACAAACCGTAGTTGCCACTTGCCATCAGTCTAGTTATTTCTTTAATTCCCGACTTCCCGTTGGAGCCATTCCACTGTTCGAATCAGGCGCAAGATTGTGTTTAATCCGTCGCAAGATTGGCCGTCGTCGCCGCCCCAAAATTAGGGGCACGTGTTCGACAACGACATCGGCGAATTCCAACCCGAACCATGAAGCAGGAGAACCGGTCAGATTTTGTAAGCGAACGCGAGCTTGAATCATTAACTTATCAAACGGTTTAATGCGGGTCTCTGGCGAAATTTCTTCCTGAATGACGACAAAGCTAAAGTCACCAACATTGCGATCTTTCATCATCGTATATTGCTGCGGTTGGGCGGGTAAGTCACCACTTTCAATCAATTCTTGAACAATCGCCCGCAGATACACGTTAACCCGTTGCTCACGCCGAAAGCCCAAATATAGCTGAACATTGATCACGTTGTTCGTACCAAGCATATCCACATCATATTTAGCCGTATAAGGGTCATCAGTCACATTAACTGTCACAAACCAATAAGCTTGCGCCCGTTTAGGCCGTTTATCCAAAATTGAATACAACATCTCCCGTTTAATTAAATGACCTGGACGCACCTTTGCCATATAAACCAGATTTGTCGCAAACGTCGGATAGTTCTCGTCATGGCTCAACGCCTGCAATTGATCCGTGTAATCGTCTAAATCAACGTAGGCGGATTCGAATTCATCACGATCACGAATCTTATTACCGTAATACCAGATGTACATCACTAGCAAAATCAGACCTGCTAAGAGCGCGGTTACATACCCACCGTGAACAAACTTAACCATCGAAGCTAAGAAGAACAGGCTCTCTAAAGTACCGAAAAATAACACCATGGTCCACGCTAAGACAACATTTGTGTGACGAAGCCGCAAATATTGATACAACAAGAGTGTCGTCATCAACATCGTCACTGTAATCGCCAATCCATAAGCGGCTTCCATGTGCGCTGACGTGCGAAAGTATAGGACAATGCCAATACAAGCGATCCACAGAATACCATTGACCATTGGGACATAAATTTGTCCCTGCTTAATCGTTGGATAACTGATTTTTAAGCGTGGCAATAGTTTTAATCGAACCGCTTCAGCTACCAACGTGTACGAGCCAGTAATCAAAGCCTGCGAAGCAATGATTGCGGCCAGTGTCGCCAGCACAATGCCAATAAAACGCCAATCTCCCGGCAACATTTCAAAAAATGGGTTAAAGTCAACCATCTTGGCATACAGTGTGTTATTGACGTTGTTGAGCACCCAAGCGCCTTGCCCCAGATAGTTCAGCATTAAACAAACGAAGACATATGGCCAACTGCCGTCAATATTTGCCTTGCCGACATGACCAATGTCCGAATACAACGCTTCCGCCCCAGTAGTGGCTAGAAAGACGCTACCCAAAATAAAAACGCCCACTTTGTTATCAGGACTAGTTAAAATTGTGACCGCATAATAGGGGTTCAGGGCTTTAAACATACTCAGATCTGGTAGCACATTGATGAAGCCCACTGCTCCAATGAAGGTGAACCAAATCGTCATGATGGGACCAAAGGCATGACCAATTGCTTTTGTCCCAAATCGTTGAATAACGAATAACAGCGAAAGAATAACAATCGTGATGATAATGACGTCAGTTTGGTCGTGAACTGGTTCAAAGTGATGAAAGACGATCCCTTTTAACCCTTCAATTGACGTGGTGACCGTTACAGCCGGTGTGAGCATCCCATCTGCTAATAAAGCCGCACCACCAATCAAGGCCGGAAAAATAAGCCATTTAGCCTGACGTCGAACCAGCGTGTAAAGGGCAAAGATACCGCCTTCCCCATGATTTGTCGCATTCAAAGCGATCAGAACGTATTTAACGGTTGTCAATAACATGACAGTCCAAAAAATCAGTGAAATACTGCCAACGATTAATTCCCGACTGGCCGTCGTCAGTCCACCGTTATCGGTCAAAATGGTCTTCATAACATACAGTGGTGAAGTCCCAATATCTCCATAAACAATTCCGAGCGTGACCAGCAGTCCAGCGGCCGACAATTTTGTCCGTGCTTTGCTTCCCATTTTTCTTTACCCCAAATTAATTTGGCTATTTTTGAAACTCGAATCAATTCTAACCATTTTCAGATAAAAGAAAAGCCAAACGCCTAATCTCATTATTTTCTTATTACCAGCATCGTGTCTGAGACAAAAGTATCAACTAAATTCCATTTAAAAAGCGCGGAACATAAATCGCTGACCGACTTATGTCCCACGCTCTAAATTATCTGTTGATTACCCGTTAGATACCCAATCCGAATAAACCAACTTAATATGAACCAAAGACATGCGTGGTAAATTTGCGCTGTCCTGCATCTCGACTCAAAAATGATTGTACGCCATCAGTGGATTGCACTGTTATATCAATCGGTACACCTGCTGGTAAATATTTCGGTGCCACTTGAGCTAAATATTCCGTGAAACTAATAATTTCCGTTTCACTATAGAACTGGGTTGTAATCGTGACGTTCATCCCGGCTAGATTATTATCTTGATACTGTGCCTGTGCGGTAACCCCGCTTAGGTTAGGAAAGAAATTTTGGACCTGCGTTTTAAAGTTTTCAAAGTTACTTTCATCATTGCTGGTGCCGGACTCGCTAGTGCCACCAGCCGAAGGAAATACAACATTGCGCTGATTAATCGCTTGCCAATTGCCAAGCGCGTTCCCATCGCTAACATCGTAACTAAAGAATGTGCCGCCAACTAAGCTGTCATCTGGCGCCTGCTTGTATAGGGCAATCACAATCGGCGTATCTGCACCAACACCTTTTGTCCGGCGCAAACGTTTGAGCACCTTGGCAGCAATTTCACGACCCTGTGTTTTCATCTGCTCATCGGAAATTTTGGTCGAATATTGCGCCCCGTACTTTTCCTTCGTGTAATAGTCCACAGAATTAAGGCCGATTCCGATTGTAATGCCACCCAACTTCAAATCATTCCCATTCTGGGTCATGTAGTCTTGCTCTTCAATCGCCTGTAAATATAACGGATTACGCTTATCGGCGTCCTTTTGCCCATTATCCACTGGGTTCAATCCATCCGGATTATCCTTTGATTTTCGCCCCAACCAGTCAGTCACTGTGCCTGAAGACAAGTACTGTCCTTCTTGAAAGACATACTTGCTTGGTTTGAATTGCTTCTTGGAAACGTTCAAAAGTCCGTTTTCAAAACTCTTTAAATTGAGTTGGTTAGCATCCTGATCATTGGTCACCCCCCGCGATTTGCTGGTCAGATAATGACCATTGGTAATGACCCCTTGATAATTCCCACTATCGGTCTGACCAGTCGTTTGTGTCTTTTTTTTATTCGTGGTTGATGGAGATTGTTGCGTCGTATTAATATTGCCACACGCAGCAAGCACCATCATGGTCGACAACAATGCCACCAAAATGCGAACCTTTTTCACCGTTTCAGTCTCCTCTTCATTTCGATCAATCTGGATCAGCAGACATGGTTTTAACAAATTGTGCTTCATCCCACACCGTGATGCCTAATGTCTGCGCTTTTGTTAACTTGCTACCTGCATCGGTCCCTACAATCACTAAGTCCGTTTTCTTTGAAACACTGCCAACCACCGTAGCACCATGATTGGTCAACCACGCTGTTGCTTCTGAGCGAGTAAACTGAGTTAATTTACCCGTTAAGACGACCCGTTTACCACCAAAAAAGGGATCATCAGCTGCTTGACGTTGGTCAACACCAGTATACGTCAGGTTCACCCCGACAGCCGTTAATTCGTCAACCAGCGCTTTTGCCGCAGCCGTGTGAAAATATTGGCTAACCGCGTCACCGATGACTAAACCCATGCCATCGATTTCCGCAATCTGAGCAGGCGTCGCTGCCATGACTGCTGCCAAGGTGTGAAAGTGGGCAGCAACCTGTTGGGCCGCTTTTGCACCTAAATGGCGAATGCCCAAGCCAAACAATAACCGCTCCAACGAATTATTGCGGCTATTATCAATCGCTGTCAACAGATTATGAGCCGATTTTTCGCCAAATTTATTTAAAGTTAACAAATCTTCGAATTTAAGTCGATACAAACCGGCGACATCCGTTAAAAGTTGTTGTTCCAGCAATTGGGTCACAATCGCCGGTCCCAATCCGTCGATGTTCATGGCATCACGAGACGCAAAATGGATCAAACCTTCTGTCACTTGAGCCGGACAGCTCGGATTGATGCACCGCAACGCAACTTCTTCGTCCACATGTACGAGCTCACGGCCACAAGAGGGACATTCAGTTGGGATTGGATACGGTTGACTATCGGCCGGCCGTTTACTGACGATGACTTCGCCAACTTCTGGAATAATGTCACCAGCCTTGTGCAGGGTCACCGTATCTCCTAAGCGCACCCCTTTTTCATTTAAATAATCCGGATTATGCAGCGAGGCTCTAGCCACAGTAGTTCCTGCTAACTGTACTGGATCCATAATCGCCGTTGGTGTCACAATGCCAGTGCGCCCCACTGTCCATTCGATCTCCCGAATAGTCGTCTGTTGCTCATCTGGTGGGAATTTGTAAGCAATTTCCCATCGTGGCACCTTGACTGTATTGCCTAATTCGTCTTGTTGATCAACGGGATCGACTTTAACGACAATGCCGTCGATACCGTAACTTAGGCTTTCTCGCTGAGTTGTATATTCATCAATGTAATTTTGGATTTCCGCCATATTATGGCAAACTTGCGCATGCGGATTAACGCTGAATCCGAGGGCCTCATAACGTTTCAGTGCTTCACTTTGTGTCGTAACACCCAGTGCACCAAAATCAGGCGTGTAGTAGATAAAAGTCGCCAACTCACGGGCCTTTGTCACGCGTGTGTCTAATTGGCGCAATGATCCGGCCGCCGCATTACGCGGATTTGCAAAGGGCGTCTTTCCTTCGGCCTCTTGACGTTCATTTAATTTGGCAAACGCAACTTTTGGCATATAACATTCACCACGAACTTCAATTGATAACGGCTCGGGTAACGTCATTGGAATGGATGCCACCGTTCGTAAATTTTCTGTGATGTCCTCGCCAATTCGACCATCTCCGCGGGTTGATCCCTGAACAAATCGCCCGTTTTCGTACACTAAGGAGATTGCCAAACCATCAATCTTAAGCTCACAATTGTAAGACATTTCATCTTGGCCGAGACTCTTTTTGGTACGTTGGTCGAATTCGGCAAGCTCACCAACGGAGAACACGTCCCCCATCGAGAGCATTGGGATGGCATGTGTGACCTTACTAAAGCCTGGTAACGTGACATCACCTACCTGTTGGGTGGGGGAGTCAGGCGTCACGATTTCGGGAAAAGCAGCTTCTAGGTCTAGTAACCTTTGATAAGCCATATCGTAAGTATGGTCTTCCACTGTGGGTGAGTCGGCAACATAGTATTGTTGTCGCCACAAATTTAGCTGATCGCGTAACTGACTAGCCACTTCATTAGCGTTTTGAACATTCATGTCCGATACTGGTTGATCTGCCATTGCGTCTGCTCCTTTGTCCAACTTATTTAGTTACTCTCGTAATCGGTGCAAAGGCGGCTAATAGCCGCTTGACCCCTTCTTGCGGAAAAGCGATGTCTAACTCGGCCCCCTCGCCCTCACCGCTTACCTTGACAACCGTTCCTTCGCCCCACTTTTTATGGGTAACTTTATCACCAGCTGTCCAACTCACTTTATCAGCCCCCGTGCCCTGAGCGCGATCGACTTTGGTGGCTTTCGTACCAACTGGTTGTCGTCGGTACGCCGTCGAAAGGCCACCTTCTGTTCGGCGATCAAATGGCGTCTTCAACCGGGATGATGTCAAACTACCGGCGCTTTGATTTTCACTAGCTAATAATTCTGGATTAATTTCGTCAATAAAGCGTGAGGCTGGATTAGTTTGCGTACGGCCGTACAGCAATCTAGAAAATGCATTTGTTAAATACAATTTCTCCTTAGCACGGGTAATTCCCACGTAGGCAAGTCGCCGTTCCTCTTCAAGTTCATCATTTTCCATGATTGCCCTTGAAAGTGGAAAGATGCCTTCTTCAAGCCCCATTAAGAAGACCACTGGAAATTCAAGCCCCTTAGCGGCGTGTAAAGTCATTAAAGTAACTGCACCGTTATCATCATCAACGTCATCTAAATCAGAAACTAATGCCAGATCTGCCAAAAAGTCAACGAACTTATCGCCACTACCCTCTGGAATCGGTTCGTTGACTGCTTCCATGTCGGTCGGTAGCACTGTACTCGGCTCGTAGTTATCGTCAAATTGCTTAGTCACGGACAAGAACTCTTCTAAGTTCTCAACCCGGGTGTCGTCTTCTAAAGAATGCGTCGCCTTTAATGCTGGCAAGTAACCGGTTTTATCCAAAAGCTGTTCGGTCAAATCCGTGACGCTAACAAATTCGCGCATTTTAGCAAAATCAGCCATTGATCGGCCAAATTCTTCAAATGCATTACGTGCTCTTGCTGGAATTCCGTTGGCAATGGTAACGTTTTGCGCGGCTGCCAATAACGACCACGAATTTTCGTTAGCGAAAGCCCGTAATTTTTCAATGGAACCACTACCCAAACCACGTTTAGGTTCATTAATAATTCGTTCAAAACTCAAGTTATCTTCCGGATTCACGACTAGGGTTAAATACGCCAAAATGTCGCGAATTTCCTTGCGATCGTAGAACTTGTGTCCACCAACCATATTGTACGGAATATTACTTTTGACTAACGCATCTTCAATTGTTCGCGATTGGGCATTTGTGCGATACAAAATCGCAAAATCACCGTAATCTCGATGGTGGTCGCGCATTTGCTGTTCGATTTTGCTGATGACATAATGGGCCTCGTCACGTTCACTTTGAGCCCGGTAATAAGCAATTTTTTCGCCGTCACCATTATCTGTCCATAATGCTTTTTTACGTCGCAATACATTGTTTTCGATCACATTGTTAGCCGCATTTAGAATAGTCTGAGTGGAACGATAATTTTGTTCAAGCATCACCGTATGAGCCTGTGGATAATCTTTTTCAAAATCCAAGATATTATTCATGTTGGCACCACGCCAGCCATAAATACTCTGATCGGCGTCACCCACAACACATAGGTTTTTGTATTTACCAGCTAATTGGCTAACTAATTTATATTGCGCGTCGTTAGTATCTTGATATTCATCCACATGAATATATTCAAACCGCTCTTGATAAAAGGTTAGAACGTCTGGGGCCTTTTCAAATAATTCAATGGTTAACATAATTAAATCATCGAAATCTAACGCTTGATTAGCTTTTAATTCACGTTGGTAATTATCGTAAACGGTCGCCGCAATTTTTTCGAATGGTGTGTTCGCCGCCTGTGCGTAATCCGCGGCCGTTTGCAATTCATTTTTAGCATTGGAAATTGCCGCTAATAGCGACCGGGGATCATACTGCTTGGGATCAATATTTTGCTCACGTAAAATACGTTTAACCAAGGTTCGCTGTTCGCCAGTATCAGTGATCGTAAATGCTTTGTTGTAGCCCAAGCGATCAATATCGCGACGCAAAATTCGCACACAAAGAGCATGGAATGTAGACACCCATACGGCTTCACCACTCTCGCCAAGCAATTGCCCTACTCGTTCACGCATTTCTCGAGCCGCCTTATTCGTGAATGTGATCGCTAAGATTCGCCAAGGCATCACATTTTTTTCTTCGATCAGATAGGCAACCCGATGCGTTAGTACCCGCGTCTTTCCTGACCCGGCACCCGCCATAATTAATAACGGGCCCGCCGTTGTCTGCACCGCTTCTTTTTGTTTGTCATTTAACCCTGCTAATAATGTGCTTGCACTCACGAATTTTGTCTCCCTCTCATTAAAAATCAGTAGGTTAAGTATACCAAATTCACGCCAAGCAAACCATCATCACGAACATACGTTTCGCCATCTTACCGGCCCACATCCAGCGAACTCAACACTAGTATCATTGATTTTTGCCAAAATTAAAACGCTCCGCACTCTGAATAGTTGGAACGTTTTGACTGTTATGAACACTTATAATGCCTGATTTCGTTCAATTCGACTCGGCGTTGGCGGAACCGGCCGCGCCGGATCCCAAATTGTCGTCGCTGACAACTGATTCAACGCATCTTGCACGGTCGGCGCTTGAATTAACACATGCCCAGCCGCCGGTGAAATTTGTCGACCACTCTTATGGTAAAAGACAAATTCCCAAGTCGCTTTCAGCAACCATTGCGTACGAATGGCTTCGAGTTGATCATCGTCGAAGGAAGCCAATACGGTGGCCGCATACTGAGTTGGAGCAGCTAATGGTAGCCCCGCAACCGCGTGTAAATGCACTTCGAACATGGTTTGGGTGGCCCCTTTATCAAATACTAACCCCGACCGATCCATGGCGGGCACTAAATCCCGCAAGAATAAATTGCCCGTTTCAGTGAGCAGAAAGCTCAGTTGAAATACTCCGTAGTAGTGAAGATGCGTCGCAATATTGACCGTCATACGTTTGATCTCCGCAGTAACATCAGCTGACAAACGTGCTGGCGCCAGTGCACGTAACAGCCGCCCTTGTTGATAATTAGTTTCAATGATTGGAAACACTTGGATTTGATCGTCCAGTTGATTAACTTGCGGATACCCTTTGGCAACAAGAACCGAAATTTCTTGGGCCTTGGGAATCGTAGCTTCTAAAATATGCGGGCCTTGCTGTAACATATCCGCAGCCAAAGGTGCATCAGCTTGTGAGCGCAAGGTCAATTGTTGCTCGGTCTCGATCCCCTTTTGAAGTGGCTTTAAAACAGCTGGATAGCCGATAGCCGCAGCTGAAACATAAATATCATCTAACTCAACCACCGTTGCATACGGCGGGATGTTGATGTTTAAACTTTCAAAAAAGGCGCGTTCCAAAGAACGATCTTGCATCATCGTCAGTGTTTCTGCCCCTTGTGGCACGCGGGTAAACTGACTGATAAATTCAATGACGCTGGCAGGAACATGCTCTGATTCATAGGTCACGACGTCACAGTTTTCGGCAAACGCCTGCAAGCGTTGCCGATCTGAAAAAGCGCCAATAAAAACGGCATCGGCTAAACTTGCAATTTCGCTGTTAGATTCAGATGTAAATGTTGCCACGTTGAGCCCAACGCGACGTGCAGCGTTGACCAACAGCGGTCCATTTGAACTGTTGCCAATGATCCCTAACGTATGTCCTGGATAAAGCGCTTGCTCTGCCAAAATGTATCTCCTCCTGTTTTTCGCACTTAGTGTAGGTGATATGTAAGCAATTGACAAGTTACCCGCTTAAAATTCGGATGCACTCAGACGAGATGCCCTTGTCTGATCCGACCGTTTCTGATCGGTCCTCTTGTCGATTATTACCTAGCAACTAGGTCCACGTTTGAAGCCGAAGCCATTTATGTCGGTTGGTCATAACGGTCTAGTCGATATTTTTCAATAATGGCGATGATTTTCGCGGTATAAGCAGGATCTGTTGCATACCCATCCTTTTGCAACGCAATCGCGCCATCATGATAATTAGTCGCGGCTAAAACGTCTGCATACTTATTTGGATTCCAATCCACGCCATTAACAAATAACTGTGCATGAGCCGTAAAAGATGCCTGCCAATTGGGATAAGTTCGGAACCGTGCATTAACCGTTTCATAATGGTCATCGACAAATTCTTGCGTGCTCAAGACGACGCCTGGTTCGTTGCTACCGGCCTTTACGCCAAAATAATTGTGATACGTTTTTGATAACGTGGATGTGCCCCAATCAGACTCTAGAATTGCTTGCGCAATTTGCAGACTGGCCAGCACTTTCGTCCGTTGCTGCAAAGACTGTGCGTACGGTGCAACCCGCCGAATAAAGGTGCGACGGGCCTGCGCCGTGGTTTGCTGTGGCGCTGGCTTCGTCGGGGGTGTCAAAATTTTTTGACCCACTCCGGTCACGGTCAAGACGATGATGACAGTTCCAAAAAGAACCAATCCTGTATTGAACCAGCGGAGATGCCCACGATAAAGGAAAAAACGTTTCAATTGCCGCCGCCAACGCTTCCACGTCCGTTTTAATTTAAATTGTCGCTTTTTTTTGGCCACTGAATTCAACCCTTCATGATAGTTGCTTTTATTTAACCACATTCGTAGAAAGAGCGGTGGCGACCAAACCAGCATCCAACAAAAAATTAACTTTTACCATTTACACATTGAATAAAATACCAATACCCATCGCTAATGCAAAAGAAACGGTCAAAATGACGGAATTTTTAATAGCATAGACAAAACTTTTAGACTTGATCATAACTGCACTAAAACGCAAATTATTCCGCCAAACTAACGGAAACGAAAGTAAGGCTAAGAGCGTTAGCTTCGGCAATAATCCAACTACGACACTGGCCACGAGCATGAGGTAGCCGAGGCCGTAGCTCAGCCACCAGATGAGCAACATGAATCGTTGTCCCAACAATACAACGATTGTCTTGCGCCCATTAAGTCGGTCTTCTTCCACGTCACACAAATTATTAGCCAGCATAATATTACTAATTGCAAAAACCGCTAATCCCGAAGCTAAAAAGACGTGACCGGCCATTGTCCATGTCAACGCGTGCTGCGGTGCCAGATTGACGTAAACTGTGGCCAACATGATTAAATACCCCATGGTCACCCCGGAAAAGACCTCGCCAAACGGCGTGTGTGAAATGGGTAAAGGGCCGCCAGCGTAAAAATAACCAACGACATATCCAATTATCCCCAAGGTCAAAAACCAGCCGCTAGTCGCCCCCCATGTTAGCTTTGTAACCACTAGCCCCAAAATAGCAGCTATGCTGCTTAGTCCAAGGATGATTTCGACGGCTAATCGTACGGAAATTTGGTAGTGTCCGACAACATTAGTGATCTTTTTAAATGTTTGCTCATCTTTCGCATAGATAAAATCTTGAATATTGTCATTAGCATTAACCGCCATATGCATGAGCTCAATCACTACAAAAAGTAGCAAACTAACGCCCAAATGGAATGCGCGCGCGTTGTACCAGACATACAACAGCCCTATAATGAATGGCAAAATGCTCGCTACCATGGATTGAATTTCGACAAATTCTAAAAAAACTTTTGGTTTCATATATACTTAACCAACTCTCTGCAGTTTTTACTTTTGCCACATAAGGTCCTTGGTCAATTCGTCGAGGGGCTTACATTGACAAGCTTAATTCACTTCTTGTAGCATAAAACAGATAACTACTGGTGTCACGGCACTTTTCTTGTGACCCAATTGAGAAAGAAGAGGACCAATTGCATATGGCTTCGTCTCTTTGGCAACGATTTCCAACAATCAACGCACAACTTCAAGATCTGATCGCCTATTTGCCAACCTTAATCAAGTCGGGTAATCCCGCGATCGATAACCGAATGAAAAACCTGATTAGCTCTGGTGGTAAATTGCTGCGGCCTGGATTCTTCTATATGTTCGCCCAGCTGGGTCAAGCGGCTGATCCCAAACGATTGCGTTCGGCCGCTGCCGCCATTGAATTATTACATACTGCGACCTTGATCCATGATGATGTTCTCGATAATGCTGACCAACGCCACGGTCAGCCAGCACTGCAAATTGTCACCGGAAACCGAACGGCCATTTATGCCGGAGACTTTCTATTTACCAGCTACTTCACTGAAATTTTAAAAGCGGCGGAAACCCGCGAGCAAATCCAAACGGCTAATGATATTATGCGGACAATTTTAGTCGGTGAGCTAGATCAATTGGCGCTGAACTTTCATACCGATGCCACAATCAGGGCTTATTTGAATGAAATTGAAGGCAAAACTGCCCGTTTATTCTCGTTTGCCGCCGGCATGGGTGTTGCCCTAAGTCATGGCGATAAAGCAACGCAAACGGCCGCTGAATCAATCGGTCTGTCACTAGGAATGGCTTATCAGATACGCGATGATATTTTAGATATTATTGCTGACCCCACGGCCGCCTCCAAGCCCGTTCGCCATGATTTACGACAAGGCGTCTACACACTACCATTACTACTTGCTAGTCGTAAGGAACCGGATTGGTTTGAAAGCGCGCTTGCTCACCCAACCAACTTAACTGACCAAGATGTTATCACGATTAACAATAAAATTATCGCACTAGACGGACCACAGGAGGCTGAACAACAAGTTCAAACTTATACGAGTCAGGCTCTAAAACTCAGCCAATCATTGCCAGCCCCCATTGGTAATCAGTTGCAACACCTACTAACAACTTTGCTAACACGTAAATCGTAACGCGATTCAAAGCATCCACTAATTTTCTTTTCGCACCTTGAGCGGTAGCATTCGCCACTAAGGATGAGTAAAATGAACTTAATACCGACAACAAAACGAGTTTAACGAAAACAGTTTAAACTCACTTTTTAAAGGAGGGGCTTGTCATTCAACTTGCATTGCGTCGAGCGGTAGCTGCCATCACCGCAATTGTTTTTGGCATTATTTTTTTCACCGCGCTTGCTCGCCAAACTGGTGATGTTAGTGGTGCATTATGGCTACTACCCTCCAGTTTATTTTTCATGTCCTTAACGGTCGGTGTCTTCATGGTCGTGATTAACTTGTGGCTTGGACGGCTATCCAATCGTTGGTCGAATTGGATCAGTCTCGTCATTTTAGTCGTTGCAATTGTCATTCAAGGATATATGGCGTTTAGCTTTGTCGGAATTGGTTCTAACGACCCCGCCTTAATTCGTCTGCAAGCCATGAACTTGGCTAATGGCTCTCGCCACTGGTTTAATTATTTCACTTGGTATCCACATAATGTCAACCTGACCATTGTTTTAGCTTGGTTAATTCAACTATTTCATGTCAAATCAACGCTAGCGGTCGGTTATCTGCTCAACATCGTAAACTTTATCCTCATTGATTTCACCTTGATCATGAGCTGGCGTCTGATCAAACGTTACGTAGCCACCAGTTCGGCGGCTATGTTTGCCTTACTTGCTGCTAGCTTTGCACCATTTTATTGGTTTGCGCTAACCTTTTATGTCGATAGCATCGCTGTCGTGATCCCGCTGATGATGATTATCTTACTCAACCGTTATTTTGCCCGTCACGATCCCATCGGCAAGATGACCTATGCTGGATGGATGGCACTAACCTTTACTTTAGGCTATCTAGTCAAACCAAATCTGTTAATTGTTCCAATTGCCATCTTTCTATATTGGTGCCTAGCTGCTAGGATTAATCGCACCTCTGTGATCCGCGGACTGGCTGGACTTGCCGTCTTCTTAGTGATCTGGTTTGCTGGTGTTGGCGTCAGTCACGTCGTGCAAACTGACTATGGTTATCGCCTCAATCAAAGTAAAAAACTCCCGACCGCGAGTTGGGCAGTCATGGGGTTAAATGCAGATAGTGGTGGACAGTTCACTGAAACTGACGCTAAACAAATGAGTGGAAATTCACCCAAAGCCAACCAACGGGCAACCCAAAGATTAGCTCACCAACGCCTGACAGAATTAGGTGTTTGGGGCGTGGTTAAGCAAGGATATCAGAAGACAATGAATATGTGGTCAACTGGAAATTTAACCATGTTCCAATCACCAGATCAATTTTTCAAACAACCAACATTCTATCAGGTACACAAAAACAAGCTCCAATTTTTGGCAATTAACCTCACCCAGATCATTTATATTACGGTGCTTGGTGCCCTTTTGATTGGCTCGCTATTTGAAATGCTCTCTCCAAGACGCAATCAAGTCTTGTTTTACGAATTAATTGTGCTTGGCATTTACACTATGCATACGATCTTCTGGACAGTTGATCCGCACTTTGCGTACATGACATTACCACTACTCTTCATGATGGCGGCAACCGGCTTACATGATATCAGTGATCTATTGCGACAGTTCTTTGCTCATCCAGCTTATGGCGAGCGTGGTCGTACATGGACCGGCATTGTCGTCTTGCTCATCTTTGCAATTGGTTTAGGCTATGCAGATCATCATAATCGTCAACCGCTCGTTGAAACCGCTGTGACGCAAACACAAGTGGTTAGTTCGCAACTTGTTTCTAACTACGCCCAACGAGATTTGTTAACCATCAAACCACATCACTCGATCGTTCAACCAGTTGTCGCCAATCGACCATTCAGTCAGTTAACGCTACCAGAGGTCACAAATCAGTCCGATAAACTGTCCGTCGGACTGCAATTGAATGGTCACACGCTCTATCAATGGTCGGCCGATGATATCGATGCAGGGTTGGCAAACACACTGCAAGATCCTGGGCATTATACGTTAAAAATTACCAACTATACGGATCATTCCTTCAGCCTGCCGACGACAGCTAGTCCCTATCTGCCACTAACTGAGCGTTCGATCAATGGACATCCAGCCCATTACTTGCGTTATCGTGTTCTAAATGTGTTCAGTACACCCATTATTACAAACAAACAATATCAATTATTGTTCATTAGTTTCGCTATCCTAGCAATCATTAGCGCGTTAGGATTGGAATATTGGCCAGATCCAAACTGGCAAGAGCCAAGCCTTGATTAATTAAGCTATCGCGCCGAAAAGTTCAAGACAAAAGTAAACTACTATCAATACACAAGAACGGGACGTCAGTCAATTCGACTGACGTCCCGTTCTTGCGTAAATGTGCACATTTCCATCCATGATAGCTCCCACCCGCTCTTTGACTAACCATCTTCTCGATTAAGCCAGGTCTTTGCCTCTGATGATAGAAATGGCGCCAATCGACGCCGAACTACTTGTCGCTGCGCAAAACTCACCAATTGATTAGTCGGTTGTTCCACGACTTTCGCTGCGGCTAATTGACTAGCAAACTGTAAATCCGCTACCGTGATGTAACTGACAAATAACGGATTATCCAAAACAATGGCTTGCCAATCATTATTCAGTATTGATCGCGCACGAAGATAACTAGGTTCAAGATTAACAACAGCCGCCCACTGTTTTTCAGAAAGCTGAATCACTTAATTTCACCCCCATCACGCGTTAATGGAAAAACCCAACCGGGTGGTGATTGAACACTCAGCTCATGCCCAGCCGTGACTAACCACAAAACTCGTGTAAAGCCTTCCGCTGTGATCACTGATTCTCCCTGTCCATCCGTTAACACTAATACGATTGGTGGCTGCTCCCACTTAACCTGACTGGCTAAATAATCAAATATCGCTTGAAAACGCGTACCACCACCTACCTGACGTCGAAAAAAATCTGTCGGTAATTTAATCTGACCGGCTGCTAATGTCACTGACCGTTGCACGTCAGCGTCAAAAAATAGAACCGTGATGGATGCTGGTGTCGCTCGCATAATCGCCTGCACCGTCGTTAAAAATGTTGTCAATGTGTCCAAGTCAATGGACGCTGACTCATCAACTGCAATGACCAGCTCAGCCACTCGTCGTTGTAATTGTCCTGGTAATTCCATTCGGTAAGGTTGCCGTCGATTAAAGCGCGCGTAACTGGTTTGTTGCCCCAAAGGCATAGAACCAGTAAGTCTAGCCAGCCACGCCTGCCACGGCTGGTTTTGCCATCGGTGCCTTAACCGGGAAATTTGCGCGGTGACGGTACTTGGCAGTCGACCTCGCTGCACGGACGTTGTTTGTGCAAGGGCCTGCCGTAATAAGCAGTAAATTTGCTCATTTGCCTGTTGATTATTATGGTGCGATAACGTCTGCCAAGTGCTTGGATCATCGACGAGTTGACTAGTTATCGACTTAATTTGGTCTAAGCGATGGCGACCATTCCTACGCTGTGAAACGGCGGTTGGCTGACGGCTGAGTGAATCATTGAACTTTGCTTGCTTGGCATCAGCTGAACTATCAGGATCAGCCGATTGAGAAGAACTTTCCCGTAAAGCCTTTAGATAAAGTTGTGAATCTGCATTAGCTGGTAAATGACGACCAAGCTGCTGATTCAACGCGGCTAACGTCCACGTTTGCGGTAAAGGATGATTCATCATTTGATTGACGGCAACATCGGTGGCGATTGCCACTGTAGCGACATCAGCTTCAAAGGCGTAACGCAGTGGATGTTCCCATAAGAGATGCAGACTGAGGTGTATCAACATCGCCTGGATTTCATCAACATTAACAACCGTCGACCAGCATCGATCGTTAATCAATAAGCCTAGTTGCGGTCCTTGCCATCCTAGAGCAAACAACGTACTGGCCGTACTTTCATAACGTCGTGGCAATTGAACGAGTAAATGACCATAAAATGGCTGTTCCCGCATGAAGGTCGCTAACAAATCGCTGACGAATGGTTCACTATCACCGGTTCTAACAGAATTCTGTTGTAAATGATGCAATTGCTGATCTAAATTTGCCATTGGGCGCTTTCAATCTCCCACATTTATACGTCGTAACACTAATTGTAATAATTGCCGGCTGGCCGCTTGATCGGCCGCCTGTAGCGCCGCCAACCATTTTGGCTGCTGACTTAGGGTAGTCGACACAGCAACTTGACCATCAATTGGCAACAATTGAATCAACGCTTGCAATCGCGCCGCATTCACAGACTGGCTTAGTGGAAAGTCTTCAGTCATCCCTGCCGTAACTAACAAAGCTTGTTGTTGAGCAACTGATAATTGGGTAAATCGGGTTTGCAAGGAGGCTGGTAAGGGGGAGTCCAGTTCTTCATAAAGTTCGGGAACTGTCAATGTTTGATTCAACCAGGCGTGGAAACGTGATCCGACCGTCTCGCCAAGATCACCTAAAATGACTTCAAATTGCACAGCTTGTTGGACAGGTTTAGATAATCCGTCTAATGCTCGTAAATTGTTAGCAACCCGCGTCCAAGCCCGAGGCGTCGGATACAAATCTGCGTCAGGATGTAACGGACGTAAATCATCAGGATATTCACGTAAATAATTTTGCACACGCCGATCAATGTTAGCTTGCCCCTGATCATTTATTTGCTTTGCCCACTGCAACCAATCGTCGAGATTTACTTGCATGACCAACCGCGTCGTCCGATCTTTAATTGCATCATCGCCGGCAGTCACTCCGTAGAAATGATCGTCAAACCCGTTCATCGTCGCATCCGGATTGGCTGCTAAAATCAATTTCACCTGTTGCGGCAAGGTAAGTGTATTGATTTGGCGTTGCAATACCAGATTCATCAGCTCACTTTGAACCGCTTGCGAACCACGATTGAATTCATCAAGAAACCAAATGATCGGTTGTTGCGGATGAGTTTGCGCATACTGAATCAATTCAATAAGCGTATGCGCATAACCATACTGCACATCCGCAAGTCGCCCATATGATGTGGTTTGAACAAAACTAGCTTCGGTTAACGGCGGCACTGGAATCGCGAGATCCCCCTTTTCAGACAGACTAACCACCGTCGTAAATAATTTAGCACCCATTGAGGCTGCCACATCAGCGACTAACGCTGATTTACCGATACCGGCTTCTCCCACAATGTTAGGAACATTGCCGGCTTCAATAATCGCAGGAATGACCGTTTTTAATGCTTGATAAGATAACGCCAACACTAAATCCTCCTCGTCTATTTCAGTCGTGTCCTCATTATAGTCGTTTCCAGCTTAAAGCACCTAAACAAACGACACAGGTCAACGGCCGCTTACAACAAAAAGCCACTAGAATTAGCAAAAGCACTAATTATAGCGGCTTAATAACCATTAACTGGCAGAATTTTTCAATCAGTCCGACCCTTATCTAAATTATAAAGGCGCCGGAATCGTGCACTCGTTTGATATAGCTCATGCGGCTCACCAGCCAGTTCAAACTGACCATCCTCCATAAAACGAACGGATTTAACGTGCGTAATCCCCTCTAAATGGTGGGTCACCCAGATAATTGTTTTATCGGCCAATAAATCAAAGACCGTATTCAACAACTCGTGTTCAGTAATTGGATCCAGGCTAACAGTCGGTTCATCTAAAATGATGATTGGTGCGTCCTGCAACAGAATTCGGGCCAATGCAAAGCGCTGTCGTTCACCACCCGAAAAACGCGCCCCAGCTTCATCTACGACGGTATTTTCACCATCAGGCAGACTGGCGACTAAACCATCTAATTCAACCGCCTTCAAGGCCGCACGCACTTGTTCATCCGTTGCGTTTAGATTTCCTAGGCGCACATTATTGAGAATCGTTGTATTAAACAAGTATGGTTGTTGATCTAGCACACCAAATAATTGACCACGTTGCTCCTGTAGCGCAGCAATCGGAATTCCATTGACGGTAACGGTTCCGTTAGTGGGGGTCTCATCGCCTAAAACCAATTTAAGTAACGTGGACTTGCCCGTCCCAGAAGGGCCAAGTAACGCAACTTTATCGCCGCGATCGATGGTCCAATTGAGATGGTCTAACACCGGTCGGCTAGCTGATTCATATTGAAATGAGGTCTCCTTTAGTTCGAGCGTTTCAAAATCTGCCACAGCTAACTGTTGTTGTGGAATCGTCTCAGGTACTGTTTGATCCAATTGATTGACACGTTTAATCGAATCTTGGTAGACCGGCCATTCTGAAACTCCTTGTGGCAATGAGGCGAAAGCATCAGTGGCCGGAAAAATGGCTAAGACAAAAGCTGCAATCCAATTGATGGCAAGATGCGTTGTATTAAAATAATTTCCCGCCCAGTAAATCATACAAATTGCAATGACACCGATAACGAGTTGTACAACTAAATCACGCCACCACTGAAATTTATCATCTGTATCTTGCAACTTTCCCATCGCTTTAATGGGCGTTAGCTGACGCTCCATAAAATCGGTCTGCCGCCCAGAGATCATCCAATCGCCGACGCCTAAGACAGCATCCGTCATTGCAGTATACAACTGTTGCTGGGTTTGCTTTTGCTTGAACTCGCGAGCACCATTCAATGCAACCGAAGCTAAGGGCATAATGATGACAATCACACCGAGCAATAGAAACATTAACCCAGCAAACGCCCAGCTAAAGGTACCTAATGCGATAATGACAAAAAGATATAACCCCCAGCCCACGATCAGTGGAAATACGGTGCGCAAATACAGATTTTCAATATGGTTAATATCTTCAGCTAGTAGCCCGAGAATGTCTCCTGTTTGATGACGCTGACGAATCGCGACAGCATCCCGTTCTACAGATTGATAAAGTTTCTTACGAAAATCCGAGACAATTCGCAACACCCAGTTATGACTGGTTAAGCGCTCTGCATATTTAAAAGATGGTCGTGCAATCCCGAAAGCCCGTACCAACACCGTCGTCGCATAAATCAGCATAATATTAAAAGGATGCTGTGCGGCCCGGCTAATTAAATAACCAGAGGTGAACATTAAGGCTGATCCGGTAATCGTCGTCAAAATTCCCAGTAGCAATACAGTCACTAACAAGGCACGATACTTACGTAGGTATGGCATGACCCATGAGTCATGACGAAATGTGTCAAAAAAACCCTTCATAATTCGTCACCTCCCATTTCTCGCCGTAATGCTGTAAAGGCCCCGTCTTTGGCTGCTAACTGAGCCGGCGTTCCCTGCTCAACGATCTGACCATGTTCAATAACCAAGAGATAATCCATCTCATTTAACCAGTGTAAACGGTGTGTCGCAAAGAACACTAAATGATTTTTAAAAACCGGCTTAATAGCTTCTTTCAGTTCAACCTCTGTTTCAATATCTAAATGAGCGGTTGGCTCATCGAAGAGTAAGATTCGTCGATCCTGATCTAGGAAGGCCCGTGCTAACGCGATTCGCTGAGCTTGACCTCCTGAAACACCCCGCGCACCTTCACCAATAGGTGTTTTCAAACCTTCCGGTAACGTTGCCACCCAATTCGTTAGTCCGGCCTGAGCGACAGCTCGTTCTACATCAGCCACACTCGCCGATGGTGTATAAAATTTAATATTGTCGACTAAACTAGCATGAAACAGATAGGGGGCTTGCGGGATATAAAGAAAACGTGACTGCCAGTTCGTTTGACTTAAATGTGGCACCGTGGTCCCATTAACTGAGATCTTTTGGTCATCGGACTGATCTGGTAATAAGAAACCACCCAATAGGTTAATTAATGTTGATTTTCCCGATCCGGAAGGGCCAATAATGCCAATTTTTTCAAACCCTTTGGCAGTTAACGAGACATCTTTTAGTGAATCCAACGTTTGACCAGCATCGTAACTAAAGTTGACATGTGATAACGTCAGCAAGCTATCTTCACTCCAACTGGGTTGTTGAGCAGGAAGCACGCCTCGATCGGTTGGCTCCGGTTGCGCTAAAATCTCTAAAACTGCCGTTAACGCATTTTTACCATTAAGAGTGGCATGATAATCATTAGCAAAATTACGGATTGGCAAAAAATATTCTGGTGCCAAAATTAATAAGGTTAACGCGGGAAATAATGCAATCCGTCCTGCGACCAGACTTAAGCCAAGAAAGACTGCCACCACGGCAATCGATAAAGTCGTAAAAAAGTCCAATGCAAATGTCGATAGGATCGCGATGGTCAAGGTACCCATCGTTTTCTTGCGATGATCTTCGGAAACCGCATAAATATTGTTGGCATACTTTTGGCTTAAGCCCAGTTGTTTGAGCGTTGGTAGCCCTCGTAAAGCATCAACAAAGTTATTTGATAATTGCGTATAGCTAGCGTATTCGCGATTCGCTTTATCACGTGCCGCATAGCCTAAAATGATCATAAATAAAATAATCACAGGGAAAATAAAAAGGAGAAATAATGCCTCAGGCCAACGTAAAAAGAACATATAAATTATCAAAATTGTGGGGATAATCATCATATCGAATATCTTGATGACGACTAACATTAAGTATGTCGTCACTTGATTCATTCCTTCTAACGCCATCGTGACAACATTCCCCGTTCCCTGCTTGGCAACAATGGCTGGTCCAATATTCACAAGTTTTTGCAACAATTGTTGACGTAGATTAAACACGGTTCGGTCAACCCATGGCTGCATAACTCGGTTTTTGAGCATTACCAATACTTGACGTAATGCAAACGCGCTGGCAAACAATAGAACAGGCATCAGAATGGTCGATTCTGGCTGCCGATTCCATAAATCAGTTAACGTTCGCGACAGAAATCGCCCTTGAAATAAAATACTAAATGCTTGCAGGACCACCAGCCCTGCAAGCATTAGTAAAATCTTGGTAATGCCAGGTAAACGAAACACACGTCGATCAATCATTAATTCTCGATCTCCTTAATTTCCTGGCAGTGACATTGCAATGAATGACTAGCTTGCTTTAATTCGTTTGTAAAAAACCCAATAACTCCAAATTTGGTAAGCCAAGACAAACGGCAAAATCCCAAATGCAACCCAAGTCATTAAGTTCAACGTATAAGCAGAGCTAGAAGCATTTTTGATCAGAATACTATTAACACCGTTATTGGCCACCATTACGCGTGGGAAGATCCCGACAAATAATAATGTCACGACAGCCGGCAACGTCAGTCCACCAGCGATAAAGGACGTTACTTCCCAATCACGCAAAGTCCCGATATAAGCAATCAAGCTTAATAGCACAATGATCGCTAAAATCGTCGTCGTTAAGACCGGTTTCTTTGTAAAGAAGTCTGTATAGACGTAAACCAAAATCGCGAAAACGACTTCACCAGCAAAAAGCACCGGATAGAGGACTTTACCATAAGATCGTGCCCGGTCACGCAATGATCCCGCGACTTTTAACCGCACAAAGTTTAGCCCATGCAAGTAACTCAATAGCGCGACCGCGACACCACCGACGATAGAGAACCAGTTCACGTAGTCGGTAAAGTGTCCAATAATATCGCCTTGAGCGTCGATTGGCATCCCTTTGACCATGTCCGTGAAGATCATGCCCAATAAGAATGGGACCGCTAACGAAGAAATCATCAACGACCATTCCCAGAAGCGTCTCCAAAAATCAGTGCGCATATCCTTACGAAATTCAAAAGAAACTCCGCGCATAATTAAACCAACTAAGACGAGTAAGAACATGACATAAAAGCCTGAGAATAAGGAAGCATACCATGCACCGAATGAGGCAAACATGGCACCACCTGCCGTTATCAGATAAACCTCGTTACCATCCCAGTGAGGACCAATTGAGGCCACTAAATTATTTCGTTCTCGATCGGTCTGCGCTAACGTGTGCATTGACATACCCACGCCAAAATCAAATCCTTCAAGGAAGAAAAAGATGGCAAATAGCAACCCAATCAGAATGAACCATAATAGTTGTAAGTTACTCATGGTTGAAGGCCCCCTTTGCATAAGGATCGACAGTTGTTTGACTGTCATCATCATCGTCCTCAACGTAGCTTGGATCCAAATCGTCAGCATCAGGGCCGCTGACCAGCACTCGATGGCTTAAAACAATCATCACAGCGCCCATTCCAGCAAAGAGTAAGAAGTAAATAATGTTGCTAAAGAGTAACGAAGCAGCTGTAACGTGTGGCGACACTGCATCAGCAATCGTTAACAGGCCATAAACGACCCATGGATAACGACCCAACTCAGTAATAAACCAACCTGCCGTATTTGCGATAAATGGAAGCCAAAGGCATAGTCCCAAAATGTATAGGAACCAACGATATCGCACAATTTGGTCGGATTTTTTGCGGTTGAAGTACAGTCCTAAAATGGCGACTAATGCAAAGACACCTGCCGAAACCGCCATCACACGGAAGCTGTAGAACAAAGTTCTCATTGGCACGAAGTAGTTCATATCCTTGCCAAATTTTTTGTCATACTTCTGATGTAATTCTTTGTTAATTGGGTTTGCCCCTTGTACGGCCCCACTAGTCTTATGGTAAGACAAAATACTTAAGACATAAGGAATTTCGATACTCCATTTAACCTGATGACCCTTCGTATCCATACCTTCCACAACTGACCAAGAGGCATGAGTCGCCGTTGTTTTGTAAATCCCTTCTGTGGCCGCGAACTTCATTGGCTGGTTTTTGATGATGTATTGCGTCTGTTGATCCCCTGCCGCAGTGACACCAACGGCAGCAACTAGTCCAACAATCAAACTAATCTTGATGCTCTTGCGCCAAAATTCAACATCTTTGCCTTTCAGTAACCGCCAAGCTGAAGAACCAGCGATAACAAATGCCGCTGTGATGAATGCCCCGAATAACACGTGCGGTAGTTCATACCACAATTGCGGGTTCTTAACGACATCGGCAAAACTAACCATCACTGCCTTAGTATTACCGTTGGCGGTCTTTAATGCGTAGCCAACTGGATCCTGCATGAAAGAGTTAGCAGCTAAAATCCAGACAGCCGATAATGCTGATCCCAACGCTGTTAGCCAAATGAACAAGCAGTGCCACACTGGCTTAAACCGATCCCAAGTAAACATCCACAGTCCAATGAATGTTGACTCCAAGAAGAAGGCCGCCAATGCTTCGATGGCCAATGGTGCACCAAAGATATCCCCCATAAAACGTGAATATTGTGACCAGTTCATCCCAAATTGGAATTCTTGGATAATCCCAGTCACAACTCCGACAGCAAAGGATAGAAGAAAGATTTTGCCCCAGAATTGAGTCATCTTTTTATAGATTTCCTTTTTCTGGATGACATAGTTGGTTTCCATGATAGCAACGACCACCGCCATTCCGATTGAAAACGGAACAAAGAAGAAGTGGAACACCGTAGTCATTGCAAATTGGAAACGCGCTAACGAAAGAATGCTCAAGCCAAATATTGTCATCGTACAGCGCTCCTTTAGAATAATTGCGAGTAAGTTCGCGACTTTGCTAGCTGGTGGAGCAATCTTGGACTAGAGCTTGCGCCACCAGCTGGCAAGTTATGTAGTGGTCAATTTGATTGTAGGCAAGTTAGCCGACAAATTTTCTCAAATGTAACCGCTCTCTGCTTTGATTATATCGAGTGATAAATGAGTTTTCAAACGATATTCGATATTTGTTCAATTTTTTTCAAATTCGTTAGCAAATTGTTGTTAACCAAATGAAATGCCCGGTTAATTTCTAGGCTGCTTGACGACGATTAGCAGGCCTTTTTAACGTCATTTTCTTTGCGTCTGGCCGATAAAACGACCATAATGATCCTGTATTCTAACTCAAAGGAAGTGCTTAACTATGGAACAACTATTAGCTCTATTTCCGCTCACCGATGCGCAAGTGACCTCAGTAAACGGTCTCGGCATCAAAGTCGTCACCCCCGCTGAGATTACTGAAGGCAGCGTTGATCCAGCAGGCATTACCATTATTTACGGCTGGGATCAAAAGCTAGGTCTACAGGTCGCTAATGCCGTGCACAGTCAATTAAAGTGGGTGCAAACTTTTTCGGCAGGTGTCGATTACTTACCACTTGATCAATTTGCCAAACAACATGTGCTCGTCACTAACGCCAGTGGCATTCATGCTGCCGCCATTGCCCAGTCAATTTTAGGTTATATTTTTTACTTTACTCGCGGTCTATGGACGGCCGAGCAGCGACGATCACAACGATTATGGCAACAATCTGCTGATCATCAACTTGTCGCCGATGAATTCAGCGTGCTCATTTTTGGAACCGGTCATATTGCTGTCGAGACAGCTCGCCTACTAAAAGACATGGACGTGCATGTTGAAGGTGTCAATACAACCGGGCATGCTGCTAATCACTTCGATCAAACATATGCCTTCAATGATCCTTCTGAAGGGATTGCCAAGGCTGACATTATCATCAACATCATGCCTGGAACTAAAGAAACGGACAGCTACTTCAACCAACAATTCTTTGATCAGTTAGAAAATAAGTTACTATTTATTAACGTTGGCCGCGGTAGTGCGGTGATCGAAGCTGACTTAGAAGCTGCTTTGGCAAGTGGTCGATTAAACTATGCAGCTCTTGATGTGACCGCCCAAGAACCATTGCCTAAGGACTCGCCATTATGGACCAATGACCATATTTTACTCACGCCCCATATTTCTGGCATTATGGATCATCTGGACCAACGTCTGTTCCCAATTCTACAAGAGAATTTGCAGACATTTGTCAAGGATGGGTCGCTCGTTCGTAACCAAGTCGACTTAACCGCTGGCTATTGATCTTTTAAAGCCATATAAAAAATCCCACCAAGCTTCCGGCGTCTTCCGGCAAGCTTGATGGGATTTTTTCCATTTTAATCTATACGAGCAACGGCAGCATTGTCATTACCGAAATCAACACGGTAAGTCCCACGCCAATCAGTAAAAGCAGCCAAAAATTACGGTACTTTTGAAAATGAAACAGGCTAGTAATAATCGGAATCAATTGAAGAATCTGGGTGGGTATGAAATACAATGTTATTGCAACTAAAATCGTCACGACCACTAAAGTTGTCACGATTCGTTGAACAAAGGGATGTCCTACGATGAGGCGCTGAACACCTTGATTAATTGCTAACCAAAAGATGCTTGCAAAGCTGAGTAACACCGCCATGTCCGCCACATCAAGGAGAATTGAAATAATGAGTGCCTGCCACAGTTTGTCTGGGTAAATTAAGCCCGCTAGATCTTCGGCTAAAGCATCCCGCAAAAAGGTGTATGTCAATAAATATAGCGGTAGCCACAAAAGTCCGCCTACGACTAAATCGCCTATCGCGCTTAAGCTAGCCCGCCACTGTGGCCGCTGGGTCACGCTTCGCCATTTAAATGGGCGCAGAATCAAACGATCCATCAACCATAAAAGCCCGATTGATAAGCTAATTCTGATGAGGGTCAACAACCAACCAACCCACATGCTAATCGAGCTTAGATGCACCAAAGATGGGCTCATCAGCCGAGCAAAGCTATTATTCGTATTGAATAAGGTTAAGTAGGTAATGACGATCGTGAGGCCCCACAGCAAAGCGAGCATGACCGATCTGATTGGCAATTCAATTAGATTGCCTTGATTCATCTTCACTTTCATTAATGATCAGCCCCTTTCGTTGTATAAGGCGGCAATTTTCGCACGTCAAAGGAGACAACACGTCCAATACGAGTGCTTTCATGCAACGAATAGGCTCGGGCACCAGATTCAAAAATCGCATACATGCGGTCACCTTGAATGGTAATCTGCTCTAAATGGGCAGGTAATCTGCTCTAAATGGGCAGGCATTCTGACTCTAGCAACCGCTTGAGCAGGTGTGAACCGCTGGCGATGTAAATTTTTATGGTAAATATACAACCAAGAATCCTCTGGGCCAAAAGACTGGGATAAGTACACGTTGTCTTTATAGAAACTCAATCCTTGAATTTTTCCGATTGTTTCTTGCGATGTTAAGCGTTGGAAAACACCATCGAATAGCCCCTGAGCTTTAAATCGGCTCTTTAGAGTATGAGAATTAGTTTCTACATCATGGACGTTGAAACGTTGTACGGTACTATTACCAAACGGGCTGAAGAAGCCAACCCATAAATACCCATTTTGATAGGCTACCAATGAAGCACGCTGGATCGTCGGCAATAGGGCCGAATGCTGATAAGCAATTGGGCGATTGGTCCTAGCCTTATACCGATCGATGCTGGTTAGTTTAATTGAAAATAACTGAGCGCGTCCGTCTTTTGCCCCGCAAACCCACAGCACCTTGGCATCTGGTTGATAGGTAATGCCGCCAACGTGCGGGCGCCCTTGCAGAATTACTCGTTTAATGAAACTACCAGTCTGACGATCTAAGATGTTTAATACCGAATTCCCCCGATTTGAGTGATCATAGGCAGTCGTGATCACATACTTGGGCGTGACTGTCACCCCTTGAGGCGTCATAAATTGACTCCGTATCGGCACAAACTGATGCCCTACCGGTTTCAAGGTTTCCTGTTCGGTTAACCCAGGGACTAAGTATGTTCCCTCAGCATTTTGGCCTGGATAAGCATCCAAAGAGGCGCGAATCAGACCAGGATACCTTTCTAAATCTTGCCGCAAGTTTGCCAAACTAAAACGACTGCGCATCTGAGCGTTAGCTGCCTTTGTTACAGCCTTCGGTGGTCGCAATGGTCCCAAAATGGTCCATGTCGCGATACTGAGTAGTAATAAACTGGCAATCGCGACCAACTGTCCTTTCATATGATGACTGTTGCTCATCCAATTCCCCCTCGATCGTGTCATGAAAATAGAATACCGATCTTTTTAGGTAGGGGCGATTAATGGTGCTTGCAAAAAAAAGCAAAGTTGCTAGATACTTGCTTAATGAAATCAGCTATCGGAAAATCAGGCAATCTCGATTGCATCTTTTTTTCTCATGTCTATCATAATTAAATTCACCATAATTTCGTTAACTAAGGCTACATTTAGTCTTTTATAAATCCGCTTTAACGAACTGCCGCGCTTAAAATCAACTATTATAAATCTGCAAAAAGTAATCCCCAAAAAATATGTATAGAACCAATTAAGGACTGAAGCTCACAATATTGGCAAATTAACGGGAATAGATGTACTCAAATATTTTCATGTAATGCATTGAAAATAAAATCCAAAGCAAACATTTTTCCTCTGATATTTTGATGTTCGCCTATTTTTGATTTCGGAAAAGCACTCCTTATCAAGCCAACTTAATGGATTACGCATTTATCCACGACCAAAACAGAACACACTTATCTTATTCAAAATAATAATCTTTCAGTTTATACGTATGAACTTCCGTTATAAACAAGTGATATTTTTCCACCAAATCTGCAATCCGATCACCATCTATTAAAGTCACTGGGTGACTACCGATAATTGCTTTTTTTCGAGCGGGAATAGTGAAGGACGATGTTGTGATCAAAATGCCATACTCAGCATTTTCTGCATCCATTGCACCTTTAAACGCATCAATAGTTTGCTCTGTAACCTTATTCTCATTGGCATAACGTTTGGCTTGAATGGCTACACGTGTCGTTCGGAACTCGTCAGACTCAAAATAGCCGAACCCATCTAATCCATGATCCCCGCTCACCACTACCCCCTTAACTGGGTCTAAACGAACACCCATTTGATTAACTAATGCTCGAGAAAAGTTCTCAAATTTTTTTGGACTAAATTTTTGAAGTTGATTGATCAATTCCTGCTTCCATTCAATATTTGCGAGGTCTCCATCATCATCAATACTTTCAGTTAGCTCAGGGGCGCCACCAGAAAGCTCCTCAGATGCTTGCTTCTCAGCTATCATTTTTTCTTGGCGAACCCTATGTTTCTCCTGCCAGTACTCCGTTATTGTGTCAAAATCAGCTTTTGTCGGTACCCGACAGGATGTAATGATCTCACCTTTCTTCGTTAAAGTAATGTCTCGATTACGCTCAATCGGTTGGACATAACTTAAAACTTCCAATTCTTTTAACCCAAAGTTAAAATCAAAAGCGAAGGGTTTGTACATTCTCCCATTCCGTGACGTAACGGTATAGTTAATATCTTCATAGGTAAAATCTACTTCTTCAATATCTGCCATTACTTCTTTAATCCGGGTCTTAGAAGCGGTCCCCCCTAATTCCTGCAGCGCACTTAATATGCCGGGTTTAGCATCTCTTCGTTCATACTCCATGTTTCTTCCCTCTGAGTTCCCAAAAATAATATAGTTTTATCAAATTTTATTCTGATGTGCTGAATGTCTTCCACAGACTCATCCTTTAAAAAAATTCCTTTTTCTTCATATCACCTAAATTAGAGCCCAGTTGAGTGTACAAGCGACAAATATTCTAACCTTATCAAATTCTAGGCATCTATTAAATTAATTCAACCTAGCATTGGATAAGATTGTGCTCGTAAAGAACCTAAGTAAAGGACAACTTTGACTGTTTCCGCTTGTAGTAATAACCCTATTTACGCCTACTAATGGAGTGAGCAGATGTACCATACACCGCGTTGTCGTATAGCCACTGTTTAATATCAATATCACGCCCACTTCGATAATATTTTTGAAGCAAGGAACCATACCAGTGCATTTTATTTTCAGGAATGGCCAAAATACCAGCCCCAGCATCGATCATTAAAGCGTTGGCCGATACAATTGCCGTCCGCTTATTGCCATTGGCAAACAGTTGCCAGCGAGATAAATAAAGATTTAAATCTATCGCATTTTCCGTTGCTGATTGGCCTTGTTGGCTAATTTTTTCAATGTCATTCAACGCGTCATGCTCATTAGGAATGGGGGGCACCCATAAATCATTGGTGAGTGGCACCTGAACACCCTCAGTACGGATTTGGCCTGCGCCCAGATGACTACTCCGAACCGCATTATTGATAGCCAAAACATCTTTGGCAACAAAGACGCCTTGACGTTTAATCACAAATTCATAAGCACGTTTCAGACTGATTACTGTGTCGATATCTTCAGGTCGCACACCACTAACCTCAAGATTATTCACAATCGATTCGGTTTGAGGCATAGTAATCGGTAAATCTTCAAACTTACCAGTTGTGAAAACCATTTGTACTAAGTTCCGTTCAACTAATTCGATTTCACTTTCACGATCATAAAAGTATTTGTCTGGAAAGACCATATTGTAATTTCCCCTTTCAATTGATCTTTTTAGCACCAGTTTCTAACTATTATAAAAGCCAATAACTCTGCTACGCATCAGTAGTACCATCCTAGGTCATCACTTATGACATACAGCGGACAATCGAAAAATAATTCATGTTTTAGAACTCAATATTCTTTCAGAGTCTGCTAAAACCCGTTATTTATTCAACCGTTAAATTGGCAGTTTAAAAATTGAACCAATCAGTAGGTAAAAAGATTTCTCATCCCATTAATCTGACATACATCTGAAGCGAATCAAGTAAGGACTTAAATTTAACAATTGTTCTTCATCCCATTAATCTGACATACATCTGAAGCCTTTCTTGCTAGAAAAAATCAAGGACAACAGTTCTTCATCCCATTAATCTGACATACATCTGAAGCCACTTGTTTAACTCATGTTTAGCTGCCTCAGTTCTTCATCCCATTAATCTGACATACATCTGAAGCTTATTGAGGTCTTGACCCCAGATGGTTTCGGTTCTTCATCCCATTAATCTGACATACATCTGAAGCGAGCAGCTGACGATGTCATCAGTCAGATCAGTTCTTCATCCCATTAATCTGACATACATCTGAAGCTCATTCTTGTTGGCCCGTAGCATTGCTAGTGTTCTTCATCCCATTAATCTGACATACATCTGAAGCTGACATGCAAGTCTTCGCTTGACGTGCCACGTTCTTCATCCCATTAATCTGACATACATCTGAAGCTTGACATGACCCTACCGCCGGCACCAATAAGTTCTTCATCCCATTAATCTGACATACATCTGAAGCGTTGATTGATCTGCTTGATCTTGCTTAGCGGTTCTTCATCCCATTAATCTGACATACATCTGAAGCGAGACTATCCAGAGACTACAACAGAGACTAGTTCTTCATCCCATTAATCTGACATACATCTGAAGCTCTAACACGCTCTCCGTGTGGTCAACCGACGTTCTTCATCCCATTAATCTGACATACATCTGAAGCAGGCTGATATTACCGAACTCAAGGCTAAGCGTTCTTCATCCCATTAATCTGACATACATCTGAAGCCATCCTCGTTCACATCAACCGCCATCCTTTGTTCTTCATCCCATTAATCTGACATACATCTGAAGCGCAAGATCAAGCTCACGTAAGGACTTTTAAGTTCTTCATCCCATTAATCTGACATACATCTGAAGCTACTTGTAACTACACTTGTTCACTTAGCAAGTTCTTCATCCCATTAATCTGACATACATCTGAAGCTTAGCTAAGCTTGTCCGTTTGGTTGACGGCGTTCTTCATCCCATTAATCTGACATACATCTGAAGCAAGTCAGAGAATATTCAAAAGGTAGCCGATGTTCTTCATCCCATTAATCTGACATACATCTGAAGCGCTCTGTCAAAGAACTAAATACTGTCATGAGTTCTTCATCCCATTAATCTGACATACATCTGAAGCTGGGTTATCAATATGCCACCCTGTGATAGAGTTCTTCATCCCATTAATCTGACATACATCTGAAGCACCGTGATCCACACCATCCACAAATTGACGGTTCTTCATCCCATTAATCTGACATACATCTGAAGCATTAATCGTGCTTTGAAGCGATTTAACAGCGTTCTTCATCCCATTAATCTGACATACATCTGAAGCCCCATGCCCGTTTTATAAGCAACAGCCGCGGTTCTTCATCCCATTAATCTGACATACATCTGAAGCTTTGGGGATGATGATTCATGACTGAAGTGAGTTCTTCACCCCATTAATCTGACATACATCTGAAGCTTTTTCTTTGTATATGTTGCCATTTTAAATGTTCTTCATCCCATTAATCTGACATACATCTGAAGCTCGGGTTCGCCATCTGGGGAGCCTATTTTTGTTCTTCATCCCATTAATCTGACATACATCTGAAGCTATAACAACGCCATTTTTTCGCACGTCGAGGTTCTTCATCCCATTAATCTGACATACATCTGAAGCAGACCACGCGTTCGCATACTCGTCAGGTACACAGCGCTAGAATTGGACGAAATCCTCGTCAATAGTCGTTTTCCAAATGTAATCAGACGTTTCAACATCATTAATTTGCCTCTCAATGAATAAAACTTTAACACCAAGTGAACCTGCATATTCTGCTAGTTCCGTTAATTGATCGGTTGTTAAGAAAAACCAAACGTCAGTTAGCACTAAGAGTCGGTGATCGTTTAATTCATTCATAATTGTTATCACTGCCCCTATTTTATCATACGGTGATAACGTCTGGGGCAGATCAATCATGATTGATTGATCCTTAATCGCCGTTTTTGAATCCCACGTATCCTGGATCTTTAATGGCAGGTTGTTCTCAAAGATAACTTGAGTTAAAAGTGTCTTTTCTTGGCAATCCAATTCGTACAAATTTCGCAATTCTTCCTCGTCTAAGCAATCAATCAGCACCTTAACAGCTTGACGGTTGAAAAAAGCATTTATATCAAATGAACCATTTAGGCTGCCAAAATAAATCAGCGCCTTACTACAAACCAGCTGTTTACCCGCATCACTACAGACGATTTTTTCATCATATTCGCGTAAATGGCTCGTGATTTCCCACAACGTATTCGCATTCGTAATGGTTAAAAAGTTCAATCCCGCTTGTAGCTTAATTGGCTCAAACGGATAATAAGTTAGTTGATCCATTAAATAACCACCACCTTTAAGTCTTGATTGCCAATCTCAGTATTCGGCGTACCTGCCATGAACTTCATCGACGCATATTGACGCTCTGTGACCGTCAATGTTTGGATCAAGCCATCTGCTGGTGCGACTCGTTCTAGCAGCTCAGCGGCCTTTTTATTCACAGTAATACGAACATAAATACTTTCTTGCATCATAATAAATCCTTCAGATAAAAGTGCTTTTCGAAACTGTCGATAATTTTTACGGTCTTGCGCCGTTTCGGTCGGTAAATCAAACATTACCATTAATCGCATAATTCGATACCTCATAGTTCAAACTCCCAATGTGGCAAACTGGTCTCATCGTTAAGATAGCCAACACTATCACGAACCATTTCCGTACAAACACTCGCGACTAACGCCTCATGGCCATTGAAATTGATTGGGTCTGACAGTAAGCTAATCAATTCAACTTTGATATCCAACGACAGCGGTTCCTCTTTATGCCGTTGAACCACTTCATCGACTAAGGGACGCAACGGTTCCATCAAGTCGCTTGCCAGATTATATTGATTTTCTGTGCTATCATGATGAATACCAAAATTGGTCAAATATCCCAAAGCGTTTATTTCTCTGGAAAAGGCAGAAAGTAATATTGAGTAACCATAATTGAGCATTGCATTAACCGGTTGCTCTTCATCCCGCCGTGTAAAACCAGTATCGATTAAGCGTGTGAAATATAATCTTGCCGCCACCGCCTCCCGATTAGTCGTATCGCCTTCGTCAACACCATCTATTAATTCGGTGAACTGTTCGCAATCTTGCTTTAAGTCTTGCAGAAGCTGCTGCTGGTTTTTCATTTTATTTCTGATGACCTGTTGCCATAATTTTTGGCGATGATCTTCTTTCCACACCATTTGCTTCTTTAGTCGTGAATTACGCTGATGATTATTGTAATAACCGTCAATTTCACCAATTGGTGATGACTTGTCATCAGTAAACACAATCTTAACATCATGTCGAAGCAGCATCATCACTGCATAACTGGTGATAACCGCCCGTGTCGTCCCAATAATTAGACACTGTATGTCATCTAAAGGGATTTGATGAACATCTGTTTCAGTTTTAACAACCAGATGATTCATTTTGTAGGATAATTTCGAATGTTGGGTAATTAATACATTTCGCCATGCCATTTTTCATCAACCTTTGCTATAATATATTTGTGGTCAACGTCAGACCACATTTAATGGGTCTCCCGCCTATTAATCTGACATACAGAATTGAAGTAAAGCAAAGCTTCGGCTGAGCTCACCACTTTTTATAAAGGGCCGTATGGCCACTTACATATAAAAACAACCCCCGCTACCTACTAGCGGGGGTTGCTTTTACTTTATGCCAGCTTGTTTTGCTAACTGTTCAATTGTAATTCGTTTTTCAAATAATCCAGTTGGAGATTGGAACACCAACATGTCGGTTGGGTTCAGCTTCCCACTCCATTGTAAACGTCCGTCTGTTTTCAAGGTTGAGATTCCATATTTTTTCCCGTTAAGCTTTCCTCCGATTTGACTCAACTGACTGCTCAGTCTACTACGATCCGCGTGAAGCAACGAAATTAAACTTCTCAACGTTTTTACTCTCACTTCGCGGGGCATGTTAATAAAATCATCTTTATTTTCAACTAAAGCAATAGCTATGACTTGATGCTTAGGCAATAAAAATCTTTTATTCATGGCTCTTGAAATGGAATCAAACAAAGACAATAACTGTTCTTCTGATACCTTATTTTCATTGTCGATTAGTGCAAGTTGATTATTTTCCTTTATGGTTAGGGCCAACTGCTCAGCGTTATGAATCTCAGCGTCCGAGGCGATCCTGATCTTGGCATAACTTGGATATGTCTCATCGTCAGAGACATTTCTCAGCAACAGCTGCTCATAAGGAACATGCTTTTCAAGTAACAAAGCTTCTGGATATTTTTTCTGTAGCCATTGCTTAGCCGCATCATTTTGCACTTCCCAGTCACTCGTGAGAAACATCGGAATTGAAATGACTCTATATGCCTTTTTAAATTTGATGATTGCGGAATAAGCAATATTTATATTGTTATACCCGCCATACAAAGCAACATCACGATTCTTTTTAGTTGGAAATTGTGGTTGCTTTGTGCCACTGCCTCCAGCTTTAATAATCATTTGGTCATAAAAAGCCCCTGAATCGTCTGTTGTCTTCAATGTCACCAGCATCTTTTTATACTTCAGTGGGCCATCGACCAGATACTTGAAATCATCTTCATTCCAAACGATTTCACCAGTTTCAACATTAGTCGAAGCCACCAGCTTGTGTCCACGCGTCGCTGCGGCCATGGATCCTACCACAAAACTAAATGGATTGATGCGTTCTTCTTCACGTTGGGCGGTTGCCTCTTGATCTGTCAGTTCAAATTTAAACTTGCTTTGTTCTTGCACGTGTTCCCGCGCCGCTTTAATTCGTTCTTTCGTGTACTTATTATAATAATTACCCATCTGATCGCTCAGACGTCCTTGATCAAAGAATCCTTTACGATCGATATATTTGCCAACTGTTGCAATCATTAAGGCATCATGGGCATGATGATAATCATTAAGGTCACGATTCTTGCGCAGATCTACGTAACGGCGCATGTCGCCAGTTAGAGAGGCCGGTAGCGCGACAACTTGAGTCTCTTTGAAATGGGTGCCAATTAAAGCGGCGACATTTTTGATAATTTGACGCGTCTCCACTAATGAACGGGCGATGAAACGCTCTCTTTGCATTTCACCAATTTGTGCACGGGTTAAGGCATCAAACTTCTGTTGGCTAATGAATCCTGTAGCCAGTAGTCGACTCCAAAATGGCCGCATCGCCCGGCGAATCTCTGTCGGCACCGTCCCAGCGTCTGACTTCGTTCGGTTGGTCGTTCGATCCACAAGCACCATATTGTCCAATGAATTTCGTTTCGTAAACGCTTGTGGCACAATGTGGTCAATGTCGTAATCTTCTAAATGATCAATATCTAGCACATGATCCGGTCGATACATATCTTTTCCTTGCTGCAGGAAATAAAGGTATAGCCGATTTCTTTGTAAGGCATTATTGTCCTTATACTCGGCACTAATTTCATCAAACCAAGTCTTTAGCACCTTGTCGCCGCTGTACAACTCGCTTAATTGCCGAGCACGGGGGCGCGTTTGTTGGCTGGCCTGGGTCTCACGCGCAAACTCCAAATAAATTTTATCTGGTTGTTGCCCGGTAGCCCGCACAAGGTCATCCAAAATTCGAAATGATTGCGCAATCCCACGTTTGGTCTTCTTATCGCCGGGTAGCTCTTGAATTTCATCGTACACGTTATGGGCCGCTTCCGGTGCTTCATTTTGCGCTTTAATCCAAGCAGCCACACCGAAACGGTCATCCACATTACCAACCACTTCCATGAAGTTTAGGTCAGTTTGATAAAACACATCAAGCAAGGTTTTCGCCCCTTGATCGTCATCAAACGTGCGATTATTAATTCTGTCGACGTGGTTAACAATATGACTGGTCAATAGCTTCTTAGATAAACGACCCCAACCGGTGTAATGCTTTTTAGCTAACGCAGTGACATGTTCAGCTGATAAATAACTCAATAAACTCAATTGTCGTTTTAAGGCAACCTTATCTTCAAAAACGGTCTGTAATTTAATAATTTCGTCTAACTGATCATTACTTAATTCAGTTATTTGATCGCCTAATACCTGCTTTAAGTCTAAATAAGCACTCAAACTATTACTAAATTTGGTCTTTTGACTTAATCCGACAACTTTAACAGATTGACCGGTATTTTCCGTGATAAAGGTTTCTACATTCTTAACAGTCACATTTTTCTGTCGCCTAAATAGTTGGTTGAAGATCGCTTGCTTCAGTTGAACATCCAATCGATGCGAGCGCTGTTCACGATTTTCTTCGGCAACCTCTAGGCGAATATTATTTAATTCTTGCAATACGGTAAATGTCTGATATGTTACGGAATTGGCTGGTAAGGTGGGTTCCCCAATCAAGTAAGTATCCGTACCGATCAATCGATCGATAAACGCATTTTCTGTCGCATCAGTATCTACAACATCTGACAGGTTCCATGGTGTGATCGTGGCATCTTTCTTTTTAATAAGCCAGTGATTCTTTTCTTCACCAGCAAACTGGGTATCACTTTGAAGCTTGCTGACGAGCGGTCCAACATAGTAGGGCACCCTAAAATTGATCAGTCCGGCAATCTTCGTATCCGTTCGATCTGCTTGCGTGTATGTTTCAGCCAAGAATGGATAATACTGCTTTTGATGATCAATAATCTGACGCACTTCGTTCAGATGCAGTTGATGCGGAATTGAGCCATTCTCCTTCGTCCGTTGACGCGGTAAAAATTGTCCGTCTTCAATTTTCTGTAAGTAGTCAGCTTTTTGTGGCAAATCCGAGTCCAAAATTAACTGGGTAAAGAAGGCTTTCGGCGCTTTTAACTTGTCGTCAGAGTCCGCAGCTAGCCATAATCGATAATTCTGATCAAAGGCGTCGCGATCTTGCTTGCGTAACTCCTTTAGTGCTTCACGTTGTTGATGGTGATCATCGTATCGTTGAACCATCGCGGCTGAGATTGTCTTTGCATCACCAAGCAGCATCTTTAAGGTCAAGCCATTAAAGACCTTTTGCAAGGCCAAGACGAATTCATATTGTTCTGGTGCTAACAGACCGTCTACTGTGGCTAATTTATCGTCAATGTCCCCGTCACTAAACTTAAATTTATATGGTTTCTTATCGTCGGCGGTCAAGCCTTGAAGGTTAAAAACCGTCGTCCAATCGATCTGATTACCAACTAAGCCACTAAAAATTGTCTTAAAACAGCGTTTGGCCAGTTTAATGTCACCAGTAACTTCCATGTCAACAAGTGCTTGTTCAACTCGACCTGAATTACCAAGTTTGTCATTCGTCAAAATCGCCGATAATTTAATAGCATCAAAGGTAACTGAAAATTCAGGCATCATTTGTTCAACAAAGGTCGTTAAAAGTTGAACAAGATTCGCGACATCAAACGAGTCCGCCGCCGAAATTTCACCCTCGCGTAAAAAATGGCCGCGATATTTAACCGCGTGATGAATGGCCAAATAGATTTCCCGCAAATCATGTTGCTTGCTATCCTGCATTAACGCCTGACGCAAGTGATAAATCGTGGGGTAATCATGATAAAACGCCGAGTCCGCCGCCGTCGATCCAAACAAGGCTCCGTTCGCAACACCAGCCGCTTCATTCACTTGTGGATTGTGCTCATCAGTAGGATGAACCCAAGAATATTTTGACCGTTCTAAAAAATTCTCGTCAACTTTAGCTAATTCCGGTGCAAACATATCCCGTAGTAACTTTAAGCGCCATCGACGTCGAGATAATCGACGCCGAGTCGAGCGAAATAAACGTCTTTCCTCTGCCGTTTCCGCTGAATCAAACAAACGGACGCCTAACAGATGATTCCCTTTTGCCCGCTTTAATCGATAATCATCATCGATTGCGGCCCACCCCACTGAACCAGTCCCGATGTCTAAACCAACTGAATACCCATTGTGATTACTCATAATTTTAACCCCTCAACTATTGATCTGCTTAAAATTCTACGCAATGTTAACGCTTTCCACAAGTAGCAAATGATTATAGCATGCTCGCTTAACGTAAAATAATCGTAAAAAAAGCACATCCCCAATACGGAGATGTGCTTTCCCAATCCGATAATCCAAAGATTAACGCTTTGAGAATTGTGAAGCCTTACGAGCCTTCTTGAGACCTGGCTTTTTACGTTCTTTCATGCGTGCGTCACGAGTTAATAACCCTGCTGACTTTAATGGCGCACGAAAGTCAGGATCAACCGTCAACAATGCACGGGCGATCCCATGGCGAGTAGCACCGGCTTGACCGGAGAAGCCACCACCATTGACGTTAACTAAAACATCATAGTTACCAGTCGTTTCCGTTGCAGTGAATGGTTGTAACACCACTTCACGCAAGTTAGCGAATGGAATGTATTCAGTAATATCTTTATCGTTCATTGTGATTTTACCAGTGCCGGGTACCAAACGAACCCGCGCAACTGAGTTTTTCCGACGACCAGTGCCGGCGTATTGAACAGTAGCCAATGTGATTTCCCCCTTAGATTAATTTCGTGATGTCTAAAACTTCAGGTTGTTGTGCAGCTTGATCATGTTGGTCACCTGCATAGACGTGAAGCTTAAGCAGTTGTTTGTGACCAAGCGTTCCTGCTGGCAACATACCCTTAACGGAAGTTTCAATCAACCGAACTGGGTTTTGTTCACGTAAGTTACCTGCAGTGCGTGACTTCAAACCGCCTGGGTGATTCGAGTGGTGGTAGTACATCTTGTCTGATGCCTTCCGACCCGTTAAACCAACCTTGCCGGCGTTAAGAACGATCACAAAGTCACCCGTATCCACATTAGGGGTAAACGTTGGCTTGTTTTTGCCACGTAAGATTGAAGCAACGACTGAACTTAAACGTCCCAAAGGAACGTCTGTGGCATCAACCACATACCATTTACGGTCTACTTCACCTGGTTTTGCTAAATAAGTTGTACGCACGGTATTTTCCTCCAATTTCTTGTCTGTTTGACACTCGATAAAACTTTCCGGGGCTTATCGTGGGGCAAACAATACCAAGTAACAGTGTACTGTTCAGACCCTGCCCTGTCAATGACAAATCAGTTACATCACCTATTTTCATCCAGATTACTCGGATAAATGACTTCTTCTAAATACAAGCCACTGGCCGGTGCCGTTTCTCGGGCCAGTTCGCGGTCTTTAGCAGCTAGTAACGCTGGCAGTGAATCGGCTGCTCGTCGCCCATTACCGATTTCCAACAATGTGGCCACCATGATCCGCACCTGATTGTATAAAAATCCATTTCCATAGAAATCGAAAACCACTTCATGATCGGCTGGCCGATTAGTCACTTGAATATCATAAATCGTGCGAACATTTGATTTAGCCTGGCTTCCGGAAGCAACGAAACTGGTAAAATCGTGTTCGCCAGTCAAATCTGGTAGGGCTTGACGAATTCTATTCACATCAAGTGGATACTTATAATGTCCCGTGTAATTTCGTTTAAATGGGTCAACGAAGGCCGTAGTAGAGACAATATATCGATACCGTTTACCATGAGTTGAAAACCGCGCATGAAAATTATCATCCACCTCGGTCACTGTCTTCACGCTCATGTCCAAAGGAAACATGCTATTCAAGGCCAAGCGTAAATTAGCTGCCGGGATCGGTTTAGGTAGATCAAAATGAACTACTTGCCCATGCGCATGAACTCCTGCATCTGTCCGTCCAGAACCATAGACGGCAATCGCTGGTAGCGGATTTTTCGCAATCCGATTCACGACGTCCACTAAAACAGCTTCCACCGTGCGCTGATTTGGCTGCACTTGGAAGCCGGCAAAATTGGTACCGTCATACTCAATCACGACTTTATAACGTTGTGACATGAAGCTAGTTGACTCTCCTTTCAATTAACCCAAATGTCGTAAGAAAACGAGCACAATATTCAAAACGATAACGACGATCACAGCACCAGTATCAAAACCATGCCAATGAATCACCCGATAGCGGGTACGATGCTCACTACCTTGATAACCGCGCGCCTCCATAGCCGTCGCTAAGTCGTCTGCTCGGCCAATTGCACCAACGAAGAGCGGAATAAGTAAAGGGACAATGGCCCGGAGACGTTTAATCAAACCACCATTGTTGAACTCGACACCACGGGCCCGCTGGGCGTTCATGATCGTTTGCGCCTCGTCAAGCAACGTTGGCACAAATCGCAGAGCTACCGACAACATCAACGCAGTTTGCGCAACCGGAAAATGCACCACCCGTAGCGGACGTAACATCGACTCGACACCATCCGCAATCGCCAGTGGTGCGGTGGTTAATGTGAGCACCGTGGCCACTGTAATAATTAAGAGAAAGCGCAAGAAGACTGCAGTAGACAGTTCAATCCCTGTTTGGGTAATCATCAATACGCCCCAGTGCCAATAAACATGACCTCCAGGTGTAAATAATAATTGCAATAATGCGGTAAAAACGATCAGCCAAATCAATGGGCCAATACCACGAATAAAGTAGCTTAAACTAAGCCCCGTCAACCAAATCAGCCCACCGACAAATGCAAAGAGTAGTACATAGGTCGTCCACGTCGTTGTTAAAAACGCCATAACGATCAAATACAAAGCCAATAGTAATTTGGCACGTGGATCTAATCGATGGAGCCAAGATTGTCCGGGAATATAACGCCCTAATGTAAGTTGCTCTAACATTATGCGTCCCTCCTCGGTAATTGACCTGTCAAAGCGTCAGCCAAGTCGGCCTCTGTCAGTGGTAATGAATCAAATTGAAAACCACGATTAGCTAAACGCAGTGCAAATTTAGCTGCCGTTGGTAATTCCAATTCATGTTCAGTCACCCACTGCTGGTCGCTAAAAATATCGGTCGGTGTCCCAAATTTAACCAGCTGGCTGTGTGCCATCACCAATGCATGATCTGCATAATCAGCGACATCATCCATCTGGTGAGTTACCAACATAATCGTCAGATGTTGTTCCGTCTTTAATCGCGCAAACATCTGCATCATTTCTTGTCGACCACGCGGATCAAGTCCGGCCGTCGGTTCATCTAAGACCAATATATGAGGCCGACTAGCTAAGACGCCAGCAATCGCGACCCGGCGCATCTGACCACCAGATAGCTCAAATGGCGACCGCTCTAATAAATCGTCACTTAAGCCGACATCACGTGCAGCTTTGTGAGCAAGTTCAGTCGCCTCCGTGTCAGAATAGCCGAAATTCAGGGGGCCAAATGCAATGTCTTTAGCCACCGTTTGATCAAACAATTGATTCTCAGGAAATTGAAAGACCATTCCCACGTGCTGGTGCAACGTTTTTAAATTTCGATTGGTTGTTGCATTTGTCAAAGTAAAATCATCGACGGTCACTGTACCGCTCGTGGGCTTTAACAAACCGTTTAAATGTTGTACCAGTGTACTTTTACCACTACCCGTATGTCCAATGATCGCCGTAAACGATTCATCCGGAATCTGAAAGGAAATGTCTGACAGCCCCACTGCTTCAAATGGTGAATTTGGCTGGTAAGTAAAGTCTACATGGTCGAATGAGATTGCCATAACCAATCCTCCATTTCATCATCCGTCAAATAACCTGTCGGGCTAGCTAACTGCCGTTGTGCTAACGCGCGGCTTAACTTTGTTGTAAAGGGTTCATCTAGTCCTGTCGCCTGCAGCAACGCATCATTGCTAAAAATCGTCGTTGGTGTTCCCTGGGTGATCAGCTTACCATCATTCATAACCAACAAACGCTGTGCTTGCGCCGCTTCGGCTAAATCATGGGTAATCGAAATAATGGTGGGCGCCTGTCCAGCCTTACGTAGCTTTGTTAGCACGGCCAACACGGTTTGGCGGCCGTGAGGATCTAACATGCTAGTCGCTTCATCTAATACGATAATACTAGGATTCATCGCAATAATCCCAGCTAACGCAACGCGTTGTTTTTGCCCACCTGATAGTCGGCTCGGTTCCCGATCAGCAAAATCAAGCATATCAACTTCACTAAGTGCCGCCTTAACGCGCTCCTGCATCTCTGTTCTAGGCACACTGGCGTTTTCCAAACCAAAAGCAACATCGTCAGCAACCGTGGCACCAACAAACTGATTATCTGGGTTCTGAAACACCATACCGATGTGCTCGCGCACCAACCATACCGACTCTGGGCTTAGTTCGGTACCAGCAACAGTGATTGAACCTTCCTCATATCCGATCAGGCCGTCAATTGCTCGTACCAATGTACTCTTGCCACTCCCGTTGTGACCAACGATCGCAATCCATTCTCCAGCTGCAACTGAAAAAGACACATGATCTAATGCTAACTGATCTGCTTGCGAATAACGATAGGTTAATTGTTCAACCTTTATAATATCTGCCACAGTAAATCCTCATTTCCTCATGCTCGCCTGATTATGTACCGTAATTTTAAAGACCTCACCCGTATGCGCTGCATGAATTAATCGCGTCATATACTTTTGATACAATGAAAAAAATGCTGGATCCGCCCCAGCTCGCTTTAAATCATTAACATTTGGGTTATTTAGCAGCTGTTGGTTCCATAACTCCACACTGGCACTCGTCAATGGATTAAAGAGGCCAAACGCATCAAGTTGGTCGAATTCCAAATAAATCAGATGCCCTTGATCATCGACTCTAGCGTAAGCAGTCACACGATACCCATGAACGTAATGCGTCTCATGTAATGAATAGTGTCCAGGTTTAAACGCTTCTTTCGGCAATAACTTAGCCGCTTTTTCACTTAGATGTCGAAGCTTTGATTCATAAGCAGCATGTTCGCGTTCAGCGTTAATTGTCGTAATCGCGGTTGCTCCTAATGCTAGAGTTGCCAAGATTAAGACAACTAACCCTGTAATCAATTTTGCCCGACGCCTCTGCACCATTACCACCTCATTATGAAACGCTGAATACCGCACTATTTTAGCGAAAAGCCGGCCGCCATGCAAGCGCTGTCGCAAATGCCCCCTCATTTTGGATACAAAAAAATCACTTAGTACCACGGTGCGAGCATCAGCTCATTCAAGCTAGACTGGGCGAACGCGATCGCCATCATCATAACGCTTTATACCATTGGTACTAGTGATTATTTTGAATATTCAAATACTAAGGTGACCCGTCGATCAACTTAGGACAGCTATTCCCACTGTCGCTTAATGATTAGTCAACGAATTCCAAGATGACCATTTGTGCTGCATCACCACGACGCGGCATGGTCTTGTACATCCGTGTGTAACCACCATTACGTTCTGCAAACCGTGGTGCTAATTCATCAAATAACTTCTGCAAAGCACTCTGTGCCTTAACATTGTCACCGTCTTCTTTAACATCAGCGATTACGCCACGGACAAAGCTAGCAGCTTCACGACGTGCGTGCAAGTCGCCTTGCTTACCCCAGGTAATCATTTGGTCGGCAGTTTTACGAACTTCTTTAGCGCGCGCTTCAGTCGTTTCAATTCGACCGTTAACGATCAAACTAGTCGTTAAATCACGCAATAAAGCTTTACGTTGAGAACTGGTACGCCCTAATTTGCGGTAGCTCATGCTGAACCCTCCTTCTATCAATAAGTCTGACTAGTCTTCTTGTTTCAAAGAAAGACCAAGGCCAGCTAATTTTGCCTTAACTTCTTCAAGTGACTTACGACCAAGGTTACGAACCTTCATCATGTCCGCTTCTGTCCGATCAGTTAACTCTTGAACCGTGTTGATTCCAGCACGCTTCAAACAGTTGTATGAACGTACAGACAGATCCAACTCTTCGATGGTCATTTCGAGCATCTTTTCCTTGTGTGTCTCTTCTTTTTCAACCATGATTTCAGCATTTTTTGCCGTATCGGTTAAATCAACAAACATCGCAAGGTGTTCAGTTAAGATCTTGGCAGCTAAACTAATGGCTTCACTTGGTGAAATGGAACTATCGGTCCACACATCCAAAGTTAACTTGTCATAGTCGTCACGCTGGCCAACACGAGTATTTTCAACTTGGTAGTTTACACGTTCGATTGGGGTATAAATGGAATCGATTGGTAACACGCCAATTGGCATATCATCCTGACGAGTTTTATTTTCATCAGCTGAAACATAACCACGGCCCTTGTTAGCAGTTAAGTGCATATGGAAAGTGGCACCGTCTGCTACTGTGCAGATGTAAAGATCCGGGTTCATCACTTCAACATCAGCATCCGTTTGAATGTCACCTGCTGTGACAGTCGCCGGACCCTTGACATCAATGTCCATGCCCTTTTCTTCGTCGGTCGCCATTTTCAAAGAAACTTTCTTCATGTTCAAAATGATCTGTGTAACATCTTCCACGACACCTTCAACAGTAGAGAATTCGTGGAGTACACCATCAATTTGAATACTAGTGACAGCCGCACCAGGCAATGATGAAAGTAAAATTCGTCGTAGCGAGTTGCCAAGGGTCGTTCCATAGCCACGTTCTAGTGGTTCAACAACGAACTTCCCATAGTTATCACTTTCATCGATTTTGTGAATGTTTGGCTTTTCAAATTCGATCATTCTTTTGTTTACCCCTTTCAAAACTCGTCTAATTTAATCAATGAACGTCCATCACTCCAACAAAGTGATGTCATCAATTAAACACGACGACGCTTTGGAGGACGAGATCCGTTATGTGGAACTGGAGTTACATCGCGGATTGAAGTCACTTCAAGACCAGTTGATTGTAAAGCACGGATAGCGGCTTCACGACCAGAACCAGGTCCTTTAACGGCAACTTCAACCGTCTTCATTCCATGTTCCATTGCGCCTTTTGCAGCGGCTTCAGCAGCCATTTGAGCAGCGAATGGCGTTGATTTACGACTACCTTTAAAGCCAAGAGCACCAGCTGAAGACCATGCCACAGCGTTCCCTTGCACATCGGTAACCATAACTAACGTGTTGTTAAACGTTGAGTGAATGTGCGCAACACCTGATTCAACGTTCTTTTTGACACGACGCTTACGTGATGTTTTTCTACCTGCCATAAGAAATGCTAACCTCCTTTATTTGAAATGAATTACTTCTTCTTGCCAGCAATTGCTTTAGCTGGGCCTTTGCGAGTCCGTGCGTTGTTCTTCGTGTGCTGTCCGCGCACTGGTAAACCACGACGGTGCCGCATGCCTCGGTATGAACCAATTTCTTGTAAGTTCTTGATGTTCAAGCTGACTTCCCGGCGAAGATCCCCTTCAACCTTATAGTTGTCAACAATTGCACGAATTTTATCTTCGTCTTCAGGCGCTAAGTCCCGAACTCGAATATCTTCGCTAACACCAGCATCAGCCAAAATCTTTTGCGCTGATGTATTACCGATTCCGAAAATGTAAGTTAAACCAATCACGATTCGCTTGTCCCGTGGAAGGTCAACACCTGCAATACGAGCCATAACAATTACCTCCTTTTTTCTGAATTATTTACCTTGACGTTGCTTATGCTTTGGATTTGCAGAGCAAATCACCATGACACGACCGTTACGCTTAATCACACGGCAGTGTTCACACATAGGCTTTACTGATGGTCTTACTTTCATGATTTTTCCTCCATAATTATGAGGCGACGATTACTTGAAACGGTAAGTAATCCGACCCTTTGTCAAATCGTACGGTGACATTTCAACGGTGACCTTGTCACCAGGCAGAATCCGAATATAATGCATTCGGATCTTACCTGACACGTGAGCCAAGATTTCATGACCGTTCTCAAGTTCTACTTTAAACATCGCATTAGGCAATGTTTCTTTAACAGTGCCTTCGATTTCAATTACGTCACTTGCCAAACAGAATTCCCTCCCCTTATGAACTTTAATTCTTGCGATACGGTGGCAAAAAAAGACGGAAAAACGGCGAAAACAACCGTTTCCACCCTCTTGGCGCACCACTCTGCGCAAACCATACCAAGAGATTTTATCACATTCTTAAGGGTCCTGCAAATAATGGGTTTGAACTTGTCAACCCCAAAATTACGATTCACTGACAGACTGTAAGACAGTGGAGACGTCCTCGAAAACATCGTCGATTTTACGTTGGCCATTGATCGTGTGCAAGACACCCTGGCCTTGGTAGTAATCAACTAAAGGTGTATTCATCTTAATATTGACAGCCAACCGGTTTTTAACCGTTTCAGGTTTATCATCATCACGCTGATAGAAGTCATGGGACCCACAAACATCGCAAGTACCTTCAACCTTTGGTGGATTACTGATTCGATTATAAGTTGCGCCACAAACTCGACAGATAAACCGAGCAGATAAGCGATCAACTAACACTGCAGAATCAACATCAATGTTAATCACGGCATCAAGGTGACGTTTCGAGTCGGCAAGCATTTGATCTAACGCAGCCGCTTGATCAAGATTCCGTGGATAGCCATCCAACATGAACCCATTTTTCAAGACGTCTGGTTGACTCAAACGTTCACGAACGATCCCGTTCGTAACCTCGTCGGGAACCAATTCACCTTTATCAATGTAAGCTTTGGCGGCTAAACCCATTTCAGTTTCATTCGCCATTGCTTCCCGAAAAATATCCCCCGTCGAAATGTGCGGAACTTGATATTCATCGTCGATCTTTTGCGCTTGGGTCCCTTTACCGGCACCAGGCAAGCCCATCAGAATCAAGTTGAGTGCCATGATTAATCCTCCTGTTCTTCCGTTGCTTCGTGGGCGGCCAACTGATCATCTTGAATGAAGCCAACGTATTGACGCTTCATCATCAGTCCGTCAAGTTGACGAATTATGTCAATTGCAACACCGACCACGATCAATAGTGACGTTCCGCCTAACCCGATTGATTCATCTAATCCCCAAATATCACTAGCTAGTAATGGAATTAGAGCAACCAGGCCAAGGAACAGTGACCCGACAGTACTTAACCGCATCAACAAATGTGAAATGTAATCTTGTGTATCATGTCCCGGCCAAACACTGGGAATATAGCCACCTTGTTTCTGCAAGTTCTCAGCCAATTTTTCAGGATTGACCTGCACAAAAGCGTAGAAAAAGGTGAACAACACGATAAGAACCGTGTATAAGATAGCTCCCTGAGTTGTTTGCATGTTAAAAATTTTGGACATGATTTGATACCAGTCATCAGCCCCATGATTCTTCTGGAACGCCAGCAAAACCGTTTGTGGAGTTGAAATTAAAGAACTGGCAAAGATTACGGGGATCACCCCGGCAACATTAACCTTCAAAGGCAAATAACTACCGGATCCAGCCGAAGTTGCGCGTCGTGTGTACTGAATTGGAATTCGTCGTTCAGCCTGCTGGACCCACGTAACAAAGACAATAATAATAATTACGAGAACTGCAATGGCGGCTAAGAACAACGCCCCACGCCATAACTGGCTTTTAGCAACGGAGGTGATGTTTTCACGCCAGAGTTGCTGAACTCCAACTGGTGTGCGTGCAATAATCCCAGCAAAGATCAGCATCGAAACACCATTTCCTAAACCACGTTGGGTAATCATATCACCCAACCAAGTCGCAAACATCGTTCCACCGGTTAACAGAACCCCGATCATAATAAACGTTTGTGGATTTGGCGTTTTAACTAAGTGCATGGGACTAAGAGCGTTGAATCCTGCCGTAATTCCAATGGACTGGACAAAAGCCAAAACAATCGTTAAATAACGAGTCGCTTGATTTAACTTACGCCGACCTACATCCCCTTGTTTACTCCATTCAACAAATCGCGGCACAATATCCATTTGAAGTAATTGAACCACAATCTGCGCCGTCACGAAGGGTGAAACCCCCATGGCGAACAACGAATAGTTCGTTAATCCACCACCGGAAAAGATATTCAGTACATTAACAAGCCCGGAGCTTGCGACTGCTTGTAAAGCACGTGCATTAACCCCGGGAACGGTAATGTAACAGCCTAACCGATAGACGATTAAAACAAACAAGGTGAAGAAGATCTTATTTCTGATTTCACGTGTCTTGAAAGCATTCGAAATCGTAGAGATCAACTAGATCACCTCAGTCTTACCGCCGGCTGCTTCAATTGCAGCAACTGCTGCGTTTGAGAATTTGTTAGCGTGAACCGTAAGTTTCTTTTCAACGGCACCGTTGCCAAGAATCTTAACGCCACTCTTTTCGTTTTTCACCAAACCTGCTTCAACGAGCGCTGCTGGCGTAATGTCAGCACCATCATCAAAACGGTTTAATGAAGCTAAGTTCACAATAGCGAATTCCTTGCGGCTGATGTTGGTAAAACCACGTTTAGGAATCCGACGGTACAGTGGCATTTGGCCCCCTTCAAACCCGACACGCGTCTTACTACGCGCCTTTTGGCCTTTTTGACCACGGCCAGAAGTTTTACCGTTGCCAGCAGACACACCGCGACCGCGACGCATCCGCTTACTACGTGAACCTTCGTTTGGTTGTAATTCGTTCAACTTCATTTCGTTGGCACCTCCTTACACGTAAATTGAATTTACTTAACTTCTTCAACAGTGACTAAGTGCGCAATCTTCATGATAGCGCCGCGAGTCGCGTCGTTGTTTGGCCGAATAACAGAACTGTTAACTCGTCCAAGGCCTAAGCCATACGCAACGTTACGAACTTTTGGCTTCTGGTGAACGGCACTTTTCACTAAAGTAATCTTGACTTGATTAGCCATGAGTTACGTCCTCCTTATTCAGCTAAATGTTCGACAGAAACGCCACGTAATGCAGCGACATCTTCAGCCCGCTTTAAGTCCTTAAGTCCTTCAAAGGTGGCACGCACAACGTTAACAGGTGTGCTTTCACCAAGAGACTTACTGGTAACATCGGCAACACCGGCTAGTTCCATAACGGCACGAACGGCGCCACCAGCAGCAACCCCAGAACCTTCAACAGCTGGCTTCAACATCACTTTTGAACCTGAGTAAACACCCAGTACTTCATGAGGTAACGTTGAACCAACAACTGGCACTTCAACTAAGTTCTTGTGGGCTGCTTCAACTGCTTTACGAATTGCTTCTGGCACTTCTTGTGCTTTACCAGTACCAAAACCAACGTGACCATTGTGGTCCCCCACAACGACTAAGGCAGAGAACCGAAGACGACGACCACCTTTAACAACCTTAGTGATCCGGTTGATTGAAACGACGTTATCTTCTAAATCTAACTTGCTTGGGTCGATAAAAGCCATTGGTTAATTCCTCCTTCTCTAGAATTTAAGTCCGTTTTCACGAGCGGCTTCAGCCAATGCTTCTACCCGACCATGATATAAGTAACCGCCACGATCGAAGACCACATCCGTGACCTTCTTGTCGTTGGCACGTTTGGCAACCAATTCACCAACGGAAGCTGCTTTTTCCGTCTTCGTGGTTCCCTTAACGTCTTTATCCAACGTTGAGGCACTTGCCAGCGTCACACCCGCTACGTCATCAATTACTTGCGCGTAGATGTTTGAATTAGAACGAAAAACGTTCAAGCGTGGGCGCTGCGCAGTACCAGAAATCTTACCACGCACACGTGCATGACGACGTTGGCGTGTTTTGTTTTTATCTGGTTTAGAAATCACAACAATTCACCTCATATTTTATTCGCAGTGAGTCTGTGCACTGCGACACCTTAAGCAAAAACAAATGAATAAGCTGATGTGCTTACTTACCTGTCTTACCTTCCTTACGACGAACCTGTTCGCCTTCGTAACGAATCCCTTTACCTTTGTAAGGCTCAGGAGGACGAATGCCACGAATTTCAGCGGCATAGTCGCCGACTTGTTGCTTAGAGATCCCGGACAAAATGACCGTCGTGTTGTCTGGAACTTCAACACTGACACCTTCACGACCATCAAATTCAACAGGGTTCGAGTAACCAACATTCATGATGAGCTTCTTACCTTGCAACTGTGCACGGTAACCAACCCCAACTAGTTTCAGCGTCTTCTTGAAACCATCTGTAACCCCTTCAACCATGTTGGCGAAGTTGGCACGGGTCGTCCCATGAATAGCTTTCACTTTGCTATCGTCGCTAGGACGTGTGAACGAAACTTCCGTCCCATCAACTTTCATAGTAATAATATCAGCAAATGTCCGCGTTAATTCGCCCTTAGGCCCTTTAACGGTCACATCATTGCCGTTTTGTTTAACTTCAACCCCAGCGGGTAAAGTTACAACCTTATAACCAATACGACTCACGATTTACACCTCCAATCCTTATTTAGTGATTACCAAACGTAAGCGAGCACTTCGCCGCCGACGTCTTTTTGACGAGCATCTTTATCAGTGATCACACCTTCAGACGTGGAAATGATCGCAATACCAAGGCCATTTAAAACCTTTGGCACTGAATCAGCTTTCACGTATGAACGTAAACCAGGCTTAGAGATCCGCTTCAAACCAGAGATGACACGTTCGCCATCCTTACCGTATTTGAGAAAGACACGGATAATACCTTGCTTATCATCGTCGATGTATTCAACATCGCGTACGAAACCTTCATTCTTCAAGATTTCGGCAATGTCGCGCTTAATCTTTGATGCAGGCACTTCAACTGAATCGTGGCGAACCATGTTCGCGTTACGAATCCGTGTCAGAAAGTCTGCAATCGGGTCTGTCATAGACATCGATATTTGCCTCCTTTTAGTATCGATATAAACAAATGAAACGACTTGAAAGGAATCCAAATCGAATTTTCTCAGTAAAAATCGAAGCCTACCAGCTTGCTTTCTTCATGCCAGGAATTTGACCCTTATGAGCTAAATCCCGTAGGCATAAACGGCAAAGATGGAACTTACGGTAAACTGAGTGCGGACGGCCACAACGTTCACAGCGGGTGTAAGCCTGCGTTGAGAACTTAGCTGGGCGTTCGCTCTTAACAACCATTGATTTCTTGGCCATGTATGTGGCGCCTCCTATTACTTGGCAAATGGCATCCCGAGCTGACCTAACAGTTCACGGGATTCTTCATCAGTGTTAGCAGTCGTGACGATAACAATATCTAAGCCACGAACCCGGTTAACATTATCGTAATTGATTTCAGGGAAGATCAGTTGTTCACGAACCCCTAAGGTGTAGTTCCCACGTCCATCAAAGGAGCGGTTAGAGACACCATGGAAGTCACGAACACGTGGTAATGACACATTGATCAACTTGTCTAAAAAGTCATACATCCGTTCACCGCGCAAAGTTACCTTAGCACCAATGGACATTCCTTCACGAAGACGGAAGCCAGCGATTGATTTCTTAGCCTTGGTGATAACTGGTTTTTGACCAGCAATCAAGCCTAATTCCTCAACGGCTTCGTCTAAGTTCTTTGAGTTAGTGGTCGCATCACCAACCCCCATGTTCAGCACAATCTTGTCGATGTGTGGGGCTTGCATGCTTGACGTGTAGTTGAATTTTTCAATCAAGGAAGGTTTAATTTCCTTTTCGTAGCGTTCTTTCAAACGATTAGCCATTCTAAACGTTTCCTCCTTTCCCAAAAGTTAAGCGATTGTGTTACCAGATTTCTTGGCAACTCGAACCTTCTTGCCATCTTCGACTTTAAAACCAACTCGAGTTGGTTCTTTAGTTGATGGGTCAATTAACATAACGTTAGAAACGTGAATTGGGGCTTCAACATCAACAATCCCACCTTGTGGGTAGTCGTTGTTTGGTTTTTGGTGTTTCTTCACCATGTTGATGCCTTCCACGACAACGCGGTCAGACTTGACAAGTGTTTGCTTAACAGCGCCCTCTTTGCCTTTGTCTTTACCGGCGATAACGCGTACTTGATCTCCAGTCTTTAAGAACATTCTGCTGTGCACCTCCTGTTCAACTTATGCATTCAGCTTGATTACTTGATTAAAGCACTTCAGGTGCTAAAGAAACGATCCGCATGAAGTTGCCTTCACGAAGTTCACGAGCAACTGGTCCAAAGATCCGTGTGCCACGAGGGCTCTTGTCATCAGAAATGATGACTGCTGCATTATCGTCAAACTTAATGTAAGAACCATCAGTCCGGTGCATACCAGAAACGGTCCGTACGATAACGGCTTTTACGACATCACCTTTTTTTACAACGCCACCTGGTGTTGCTTGTTTAACAGTAGCGACGATGATGTCACCAATATTGGCTGACTTCCGTGTTGAACCGCCAAGAATCTTGATCGTCAAGATTTCACGGGCACCCGAGTTATCAGCAACTTTTAAACGACTTTCTTGTTGAATCACGGTTTTATCCTCCTTCCGCAACTAATTAGAATACGTAGAAATGGTTATTACAGGATGACGGCCTTTTCAACGACATTCAAGAGGCGGAAGTGCTTGGTCTTAGACAACGGCCGCGTTTCCATGATCCGTACAATATCGCCAGTTTTGGCTTCGTTGTTATCATCTTGCGCAACGAATTTCTTGGTGTATTTAACCCGTTTACCATAAACTGGGTGGTTCTTGTAAGTATCAACAGCGACAATAATCGTCTTGTCATTCTTATCAGAAACCACGTGGCCCTGGTAAACCTTACGTGCGTTACGTTCAGTCATAGGTTAACTTCTCCTTTCGTATTCTAATTACTTGCTTTGGCTTAATTCTTGTTGACGGAGAGCCGTCTTCAACCGGGCAATATTCTTACGAACTTGCTTCAATCGAGCAGTGTTTTCTAATTGACCTGTTGCCAATTGGAACCGCAAATTGAATAATTCGTCTTTGTAGCCCTTTTCTTTATCAAGCATTTCAGCAGTGGTTAATTTGTTAATGTCAGTCATTTTCATAATTATTCGCCACCTACTTCTTCGCGCGCTACGATTTTCGTCTTAACGGGTAGCTTGTGACTAGCAAGACGCAATGCTTCGCGAGCGACGGCTTCAGATACACCGCCAACTTCAAACATTACCTTGCCGCGCTTAACAGGAGAAACCCAACCTTCAGGTGCCCCTTTCCCGTTACCCATACGAACACCGACACCCTTTGAGGTGTAGGACTTATGAGGGAAAATCTTGATCCAAACTTTACCACCACGCTTCATGTAACGGTTCATTGCAACACGAGCCGCTTCAATCTGACGGTTAGAAACCCATGATGAAGTTGTGGCTTGTAAACCAAATTCGCCAAAAGCAACGGTCTTACCACCCTTAGCTTCACCACGCATGTGACCGCGGAATTCCCGACGGTGCTTAACCCGTTTAGGTACCAGCATGATTATTTCCCTCCTCGTTGATTATTTGTTGACTTCTTGGCAGGAAGGACTTCACCACGGTAGATCCATGTTTTTACACCGATCATCCCATAAGTGGTCCGAGCTTCATCCCAAGAATAGTCAATGTCCGCCCGCAATGTATGCAACGGAACCGTTCCTTCTGAGTAGCGTTCTTTACGGGCGATGTCAGCGCCGTTTAAACGGCCTGAAACCATCGTCTTAATTCCGTGTGCACCTGCACGCATGGAACGTTGAATCGCACCACGCATTGCACGACGGAAAGCAACCCGCTGCTCTAATTGCTTGGCAATTGAATCCCCAACTAAGTGGGCATCCAAGTCAGGCTTTTTGATTTCAATAATGTTGATATGAACTTGCTTGCCAGTTAAGCTGTTTAATTCCTTACGGAGTTTTTCAACTTCTGACCCACCTTTACCGATAACCATCCCGGGCTTTGCAGTGTGAATGGATAATACCACTCGACCAGCAGCCCGTTCGATTTCAACGGTTGAAACAGATGCGTCGGCAAGTCTTTGATCAATAAACTTACGGATTTTCACGTCTTCGATTAACCAAGTTGCGTAATCTTTGTCCGCGTACCACTTGGCTTCCCAATCGCGGATAACACCGACACGAAATCCATTTGGATTTACTTTTTGACCCACGCTCGTTCCCTCCTACTTTTCAGATACGACTACTGTGATGTGGCTTGTCCGCTTGTTGATTGGTGATGCGGAACCCTTAGCCCGAGGACGGAACCGCTTTAAGGTTGGTCCTTCATTAGCAAATGCTTCGGAAACAACTAGATCAGCACGATCTAAGTCAAAGTTATTTTCAGCGTTTGCAACAGCAGACTTCAAAACTTTTTCTACGTCCGCAGATGCACCACGAGGCGTGAATTTTAAAATGGCAAATGCTTCATTGACGCTCTTGCCGCGAATAAGGTCAACAACTAGGCGAACCTTACGAGCAGCGACACGAACAGTCCTTGCAGTTGCTTTTGCAGTTGTAACTTGTTCAGCCATTGTTCAGTCCTCCTAATTATTTACCAGTTACCTTGTCGGAACCGGCGTGCCCACGGAATGTCCGTGTAGGCACAAATTCGCCAAGTTTGTGACCAACCATGTCATCAGAAATGAACACGGGGACATGTTTCCGTCCGTCATAAACAGCGATTGTGTATCCGATGAAGCTAGGAAAGATCGTTGACCGGCGTGACCAAGTTTTGATCACAGTTTTCTTTTCAGAATCGGCTTGTGCAGCGATTTTCTTCAGCAGATGTTCATCGGCGAAAGGTCCTTTTTTAAGACTACGACCCATCGTGTGGCCTCCTCTCAGTTAGCGGTTAGCTAACGCGTTCATGTTATTAACGACTAATTATCGACGTGCTTACTTCTTCCGACGGTCACGCACAATCAGCTTGTTTGATAGAGCCTTGTGGTTCCGCGTCTTCTTACCAGCAGTCTTCTTACCCCATGGTGACATTGGCGATGGACGACCAACTGGCGCTTTACCTTCACCACCACCATGTGGGTGATCGTTAGGGTTCATAACTGATCCACGAACATGTGGACGTTGACCAGAATAACGCTTACGACCAGCTTTACCTAAGTTGATCAATTCGTGTTGTTCATTACCAACGGCCCCGATCGTGGCACGACCAGCAACTAAGACCATCCGAACTTCACCGGAAGCCAAGCGAAGCATGGCATACTTGCCTTCTTTACCCAATAACTGGGCTGAAGCCCCAGCTGAACGGGCAATCTGACCACCCTTACCAGGCTTCAATTCAATGTTATGAATAACAGTCCCGACTGGAATATTTACCAGTGGTAAAGCATTCCCAACTTTGATATCTGCTTCTGGACCAGATTCAACAACAGTGCCAACTTCCAGACCCTTCGGTGCTAAGATGTATGACTTTGTGCCGTCCTCATAAACCAATAAAGCGATGTTAGCAGTTCGGTTTGGATCATATTCGATCGCCTTGACCGTTGCTTTGTAATCATCTTTAATTCGTTTAAAGTCGATAATCCGGTAGGCGCGCTTAGTACCACCGCCACGATGGCGAACCGTCATGTGGCCTTGGTTGTTACGTCCTGCTCGGTGACTTTGTGATTCCAATAGCGACTTTTCAGGGGTCGTTTTGGTAATCTCACTAAAGTCGGAGCCGGTCATGTTACGACGACCGTTAGTGGTTGGTTTATAACTCTTAATACCCACTATACTTTCCTCCTAAGATTTTCGTGCCGTGGCTGGTTGTCCCTTGTGAGGAGCCGAACACCAGCGGCGCATAGATTTGAAGCTGAGATTATTCTTCGTTAAATAGTTCAATTGCCTTTGAGTCAGCGCTCAAAGTAATGATCGCCTTACGACGTTTCTTTGTGTAACCACTGTAACGACCCTGACGCTTCAAGTGACCTTTGACATTCATAATGTTAACTTTAATCACTTTTACATCGAAGATTTCTTCGATCGCGTGCTTAACCTGAGTCTTGGTTGCACGAGTGTCAACGTCGAAAACGTACCGTTTGTCATCAATGTCGGCCATTGAAGATTCGGTAATAACTGGACGTAAAATCACATCACGTGCTTCCATTATGCGAGCACCTCCTCTACCTGAGAAAGAGCAGATTGGGTAATCACCATCTTGTCGTTGTTAACAACGTCCAAAACATTGACGCCTTTAGCCGTTAGTACCGTAACATTAGCCAAATTGCGTGCAGACAAAGCTGCGTTTTCGTTGTCATCTTCAACCACAATAAGGGTCTTTTCAGCAACTTTCAGGTTGTTTAAAACTGAGGCAAATTCAGCTGTTTTAGGTGCTTTGAATTCTAAAGCATCAACAACAACCAAGGCTTTGTCTAACACCTTTTGTGACAAAACAGACTTCATTGCCAATTGACGCACTTTTTGTGGCAACTTGTAGGCGTATGAACGTGGAGTTGGTCCAAAGACAATTCCACCGCCACGCCATTGTGGTGACCGGATTGATCCTTGACGAGCACGACCAGTCCCTTTTTGACGCCATGGTTTTTTACCACCACCGGAGACAGCACTGCGGTTTTTAACGGCGTGCGTGCCTTGGCGCAAAGATGCACGCTGCATCAATACGGCATCGGTGATGACATTGTTATTAGGTTCGATACCAAACACAGCATCATTAAGTTCAACTGTGCCTGACTTCTTTCCGTCTTGTTTAAATAAATCAACGCTGGTAGTCATAGCTGTTTGTCCTCCCTTCCCTTAAATTATTTTTCACTGTGGCGGTTGTTCTTCTTCAAGCCGGCCTTAACAGAGCTTTTGATTGTCACAAATGATTTGTTAGCACCAGGAACGTTACCTTTAATCAACAAAACATTGTTTTCAACATCAGTGCGAACAACTTGCAAGTGTTGCATGGTTACTTTGTGGTTACCCATCCGTCCTGGAAGTGGCTTACCCTTGAAAACACGGTTGATAATGGCACCCATTGAACCTGGGCGACGGTGATAACGAGAACCGTGAGCCATTGGTCCACGATGCTGTCCGTCCTTTTTGATGTTACCTTGGTACCCATGTCCTTTAGTGATACCCGTGACGTCGACTGTTTCGCCTTCTGCGAAGACGTCAGCCTTGAGCTCGTCACCGACTTTCATGTCTCCTAGCTCAACATCGCGAATTTCACGAACGAAGCGCTTAGGAGCCGTTTTTGCTGCTGCTACATGACCTTGTTCGGGCTTGTTAGACAGAACTTCACGTTTGTCATCGAACCCTAACTGAATTGAGTTATAACCGTCATTTTCAACAGTCTTAACCTGCAAAACTACGTTAGGAGTTACGTCGATAACTGAAACTGGGATTAATTCCCCATTTTCGGTGAAGACCTGCGTCATCCCGACCTTTTTCCCTAAGATTCCTTTTGTGGTCATGAGTACACCTCCAATATATTGTATTTAAGTATTCATATGGTGATTACTCACCAGATAGAACCGAATTAAAGCTTGATTTCGATATCAACGCCGCTTGGTAATTCAAGCTTAGTCAATGAATCAACTGTCTTAGCAGTTGGGTTGACAATGTCAATCAAACGCTTGTGAGTCCGAATTTCGAACTGTTCACGAGACTTCTTGAACTTATGTGGTGAACGTAGCACTGTGAACAATACCCGTTCAGTTGGTAACGGAATTGGTCCTGAAATTTCAGCACCAGTCCGCTTAGCCGTTTCCACAATCTTGTCAGCTGACTGATCAAGGATCCGGTGCTCATAAGCCTTTAAGCGAATACGAATTTTCTTACTTGCCATAAATGTTCCCTCCTCACGTCTATTTTTCGAAATAGGCTAGCTCCATGGAAATTACCGCCACACCTCCGTGGCAAAGCGGCCGGGTGTGTCGCAACCTTCCACATCATCGCTCGCTTGATGTCATGCAAATCAGAACACAATTGTCCCTTGTTTCGCACAAGCACTTAACTACTATACCAGCAGAAAGCTGTAATGACAAGGGTTTATTAAAAACTGTAAATTGCATTTTGATGACAAAATTGGTGCCGTACAATCAGCAATTAATGTAACATAACACGATCCCATTATTTAATCCCCGGGTTCCGTCAATTTTCAACTTATTTTGGTCATTCAGCCTAAAATCCTTTTCTTTCCTAAAGGTAACCCCTTATACTAGTTTTGTTCAGTTGCGATTACCTATTTTTTACTGCTCAAGGAGGAAAATGTCATGGATTTTGGCAAGCAGGCCCTACTCATTATCGACTATACGAATGATTTTGTCGCCGAAAAAGGGGCATTAACGACCGGCACACCTGGCCAACAGATCGCCCCCGCAATTTTATCACTCGCCAATCAATTCTTGGACAATGACAATTACGTCATTTTCCCAACTGATTTACACGATGGCGTTGATCCCTATCACCCTGAAACCAAGCTTTTCCCGCCGCATAATCTAAAAGGTACCTGGGGCCGACAACTTTTTGGCGATTTAGAAACTTGGTACCAAGAACACCGTGACAACGACCACGTCTATTACTTCGATAAAAATCGCTATAGCGCCTTTGCTAATACAAATCTGGATAATTATCTACGCAGTCGTCAAATAACCAATCTAACCGTCGCCGGCGTTTGCACCGACATTTGCGTCCTGCATACAGCTGTGGATGCGTATAATCTTGATTACCGGCTCACCGTTCCCCGTCAAGCCGTGGCTTCCTTTGACCAAGCTGGGCATGAATGGGCACTGCGCCATTTTGAACAGACCTTAGGCGCTAATGTTACCGATTAATGTTCCACAGAATGCTTACGCTTCCCTTTTATATAGAAGAAACACAAAAAATAAAGGTCACCAAAAGTGTTATGCTGACAGAGAATCCTGTTTGTCATTACAATTTGGAGGCTTTTATTATGTCTTTATCTGAATTAAGCACATGTACGACTATTTTGGTTGGCCGGTTGGCTAGTTATGATGGTTCAACATTGATTGCTCGCAACGAAGACGCAGGCACCGCTGTCGATCCTAAAAAATTTGTTGTCGTCAAACCAGGTAATCAACCACGTGATTACCACGCTAAACTTAGCAAGTTTACTTTAAAACTTCCTGACAACCCGCTACGTTATACCGCAATTCCCAACGCGGTTGCCACTAGCGGCATTTGGGGCGAAGCTGGCATCAACGCGGATAATGTGGCCATGAGCGCGACCGAAACAATCACCACTAACGAACGTATATTAGGTGCCGACCCGCTTGTCACAAATGGCGTGGGTGAAGAAGATTTGCTCACTGTTACCTTACCGTACATTCATTCAGCTCGTGAAGGCGTAAAACGCGTGGGCGAAATTCTGAAAACCTATGGCACTTACGAATCAAATGGGATCATTTTCTCAGATGTTAATGAAATTTGGTACATGGAAACAGCAGGTGGTCACCACTGGGTCGCGCAACGTATTCCCGACGATGCCTACGTGGTGGCCCCCAATCAGACAGGCATCCAAGAAATTGACTTTGATGATCCTGATCACTTCATGTTTGCCGATGACTTACAACAATTTGTTAAAGATAATCACTTAAATTTGGGACAAGGCTTCAACTTTCGTGAAATTTTCGGCTCACATTCCCAATTGGATCATCATTACAACACACCTCGAGCTTGGTATGCACAGCGTTATTTCAGTTCAGACAGCGTTACCGATCAAGATCCAATGAGCGATAGCTTACCTTTCATCAGCTATGCGGACAAAAAAATCACCATCGAAGATATCAAATATGTTCTCAGCTCACATTATCAAGATACCCCCTATGATCCGTTTGCACTGGGTGCTTCCCGAGCAACCGCACCGTTTCGACCGATTGGTATCAATCGCACGCAAGAACTATGTGTGCTGCAACTGCGCCCTAATTTACCAGCTGGTCGTTCGGCTATCCAGTGGGTTGCCATGGCTGCCAATCCCTTTAACACATTAGTTCCCTTCTTCACCAATGTTAATGACACCCCCGCTAGTTACCGTGACACCACTAATAGTCTCGACAGCCACAATGCTTATTGGGCAAACCGCTTGATTAGTTTGATCGTTGCCGACCATTTTCAATTGCTCATCAGTGACGTCGAGAGTTACCAAGAAAAGACACTTGGCTACGGTCATCAACGAATCGCCGAACTAGACCAACAATTAAACGGTCTGACCGGTGATGAGCTGACTGAAGCATTAACAAGCGCCAATCAAATCACCGCCGACCACGTAATGGCTGCAACTGACGAACTGCTCACAACATTGGTTGCCAAAGGAGGCAACCAAGTTCTTGGCGCCTTTACTCGCGAAAATTACTAATAATTTAGCCACCAAGTCGTTTCGATAAAAAAAGAAGCGGTTCATCAAGCAACGACAGTCGCCTTGATGAACCGCTTTTTTTCTAACTAAGAATAATTAGTCTTCTGGGTGGTGGTTACCACCATTTTTCTTGATAATTTCTTCTTGAACAGCCTTTGGCACAGCTGAGTAATGATCAAATGTCATGGTAAAGGTCCCACGGCCTTGGGTTGATGAACGCAAGGTTGTTGCATAACCGAACATTTCAGCTAAAGGTACAAAGGCATGAACTTCTTGGGCGTTCCCGCGTGCTTCCATACCATCAACCGTCCCACGACGAGCAGTTACGTGACCCATGACGTCCCCAAGGTTGTCTTCAGGTGCAACAATGTCAACCTTCATGATTGGTTCCAAGATAACTGGCGCAGTCTTCTTAGCCGCTTCACGCAAAGCTAAGGATGCGGCAATCTTAAAGGCAGCTTCAGAGGAATCGACATCATGGTAGCTACCATCGTAAAGCTTAGCCTTAACGTCAACAACTGGGTAACCAGCAATCATCCCATTGGCCATCGCTTCTTGAAGTCCTTGGTCAACTGATGGAATGTATTCACGAGGCACAACCCCACCAACGATAGCGTCATCGAATTCGTAACCTTTACCTGTTTCATTAGGTGTGAATTCAATCCAAACGTCACCATATTGACCTTTACCACCAGACTGACGAATGAAACGACCTTCGACTTGGGCAGACTTCGTAATTGTTTCACGGTACGCAACTTGAGGAGCACCAACGGTAGCATCCACCTTGAATTCACGTTTCATCCGGTCAACAATGATGTCCAAGTGAAGTTCACCCATCCCAGAAATTAATGTTTCACCAGTCTCTGGGTTTGTTTCGGCACGGAAACTTGGGTCTTCTTCAGACAGCTTTTGCAAGGCATTATTCATCTTGTCTTGGTCGGCTTTAGTCTTCGGTTCAACAGCAACTTGGATAACTGGGTCGGGGAAGACCATTGATTCCAAGTGTAATGGGTGGTCAACATCAGTTAGTGAATCACCAGTGGTGGTGTTCTTTAAACCGATGGCCGCTGCGATATCCCCAGAAAAGACTTCAGGAATTTCATTTTGCTGGTTAGAATGCATTTGTAGTAAACGTCCAACCCGTTCACGCTTATCTTTAGTGGCATTTAACACGTAAGAACCTGATTCCAATGTCCCTTGATAAACCCGGATAAACGTCAAACGACCAACGTAAGGATCAGTGGCTACTTTAAATGCTAAGGCAGCAAAGTCTTTATCGTCACCGGCAACTAGGTCTTCTTCTTCACCGGTTTCTGGATCAGTCGCCGTGTAAGGCTTAACATCTACTGGTGATGGTAAGTAGTCCACAACGGCGTCCATCAACATCTGGACCCCTTTGTTCTTGTAAGCTGAACCGGCAAGAACTGGGAAGAATTCGTTAGCTAAGGTTGCCCGACGAATCCCAGCTTTCAATTCTTCCTTACTAATTTCTTCACCATTCAAGTACTTTTCCATCAAGTCGTCGTCTGACTCAGCGACAGCTTCAACCAATGCATCGCGACGCTTTTGCGCTTCTGCAGCGTATTGTTCTGGAATATCAACTGTGTCCCATTCCGTCCCTAAAGCATCTTCGTCGTACAAGTCGGCCTTCATTTCGATTAGGTCAATAACCCCTTCGAAATCATCTTCAGCACCGATTGGCATTTGGATGGCGTGAGCGTTAGCTTGTAACCGATCCCCCAATGAATCAACGGAAAAGTCAAAGTCGGCCCCCATTTTGTCCATCTTGTTTACGAACACGATACGGGGAACATCATACGTTGAAGCTTGACGCCAAACCGTTTCTGTCTGAGGTTCAACCCCAGCTTGCGCATCTAGGACCGCAATCGCACCATCTAACACCCGCAAAGAACGTTCAACTTCGATCGTGAAGTCCACGTGCCCTGGAGTATCAATGATATTGATTCGGTGATCCTTCCATTGCGCGGTTGTCGCAGCGGAAGTAATCGTGATCCCACGTTCTTGTTCTTGGGCCATCCAATCCATTTGTGAAGCCCCATCATGGGTTTCACCAATTTTATGAATCTTACCCGTGTAATATAAAATCCGTTCAGTCAACGTCGTTTTACCGGCATCAATATGGGCCATGATCCCAATATTACGCGTCTTTTCCAACGGAAATTCACGTTTGTTAGCCATTGTTATCTCCTTTAAATTACGTTTAACAACCCTTTACCCCAAAAATGACACCGCATGAAATGATGGGTGTCAAGGCGTACTACCAGCCTAAGGGGCCAGGGATGATTACCAGCGGTAGTGAGCGAAGGCACGGTTGGCTTCTGCCATCCGGTGAGTGTCTTCACGCTTCTTAACTGACGCACCAGTGTTGTTGGCAGCATCCATGATTTCACGTGCTAAACGCTCTGTCATGGTGTGTTCACCACGTAACCGTGAGTATTGCACTAACCAACGTAGGCCTAATGTGCTTCGACGTTCAGGACGAACTTCGATTGGCACTTGGTAGTTAGAACCACCAACACGGCGAGCCTTAACTTCCAATACAGGCATAATGTTGTTCATTGCTTCTTCAAATACTTCTAAAGGTTCATTACCGGTCGTTTCCTTGATTTGATCAAAGGCAGCGTACAAAATTGTTGAAGCTGTCCCCCGCTTACCGTCTAACATCAAGCGGTTGATTAAACGGGTAACCAGCTTTGAGTTGTAAATTGGGTCTGGCAACACTTCACGTGCTGGAATATGTCCTTTACGAGCCATCGTCTATCTTCCTTTCTTGATTAAGCCTTAGGTTTCTTAGTACCGTATTTAGAACGGCTCTGCTTCCGGTCAGTGACACCGGCAGTATCGAGCGCACCACGAATGATGTGGTAACGAACCCCAGGCAAATCCTTCACACGCCCACCACGAATTAAGACCACACTGTGTTCTTGCAAGTTGTGACCGATACCTGGAATGTAAGCCGTAACTTCAATCAAGTTAGACAAACGCACACGGGCATATTTCCGCAAAGCTGAGTTAGGTTTCTTTGGTGTCATTGTACCGACACGAGTGGCAACCCCACGTTTTTGTGGTGCTGCATTATTAGTTTGTTCCTTCTTGTAGCTGTTGTACCCGAAGTTTAAAGCTGGGGCATCTGATTTTGACGTTTTAGATTTTCGACCACTACGAACGAGTTGGTTAATCGTTGGCATCTAAAAGTCCTCCTTCCAAATTTTCGTTTCAGTTTAAGTCCACACATCCAGGCGGTTCTTTTTTGACTATTAAAAAAAGAAAACCCAAATCTGTTTTCCACAAATGATTGCTGTTTAAGTTCCAGCCGCCATAGATGGCAGACACTTTCACAAAAAAGCACCTTTAATAGAATATCATCACACCTACTCATCGTCAAGGTTTCTCAGCGGATTTCACATTGTTTTTCAGTCAAGTTCCGTATGTCTAAATAAAAAATGGAGAGTTTTTTCAATGACGTTCATTACGACCAGCCTTATCTTTGTCATGAGTAGCACATTGGCATCAACTGTGATGTGTGTGACCAACCGCCATTTAACGCATCAACCGATTTTGCTTGCCCGCTCCCAATGCGACTATTGTGCCATAACCTTAATTTGGTGGCAACTATTGCCTTGTTTGGGATGGTTGTTACAAATTGGTCGATGTCACAATTGCCGGCAAAAAATCTCATCGCTCTATCCATTAGCAGAATTAATGACGGGAGTAGTCGGTGTCTTATCCTATGAGACACGAACGCCTCAGCAATTTTTGCTGCAATTATTATTCATTTTAATCCTGCTCGCCTTAAGCGTTACTGATGCAGTCCAACTGCAAGTACCAGTGCTTGGTTTGCTCGGTTTGCTTTTAACTGGTCTATTATTAAATCCCCCCACTGTTTACCATTTGTTAATGGTCATCATTTGCTATCTCCTTCTTAACAAATGTCGCTTCACTGATCAATGGTTGGGTAAAGGCGATTTAGATTTTTTTGCGATCAGTTGGTTAACTTTCGATTTTCAAACAGCAACTTTAACCATCTTTATGGCTTCCATAATGGCCCTCGCCAACAATTTTCGGCGAGACGGTCAAACGAGGCTTCCCTTCTTCCCCTATTTATGGGTAGCGACCGGTTTAGTTATCCTGTGGCAAACGTCTCATCAGTGATAGGTCAACGGTCCAAATTTTGGTGACATAGAGGTAATGTAAGCGATTGCAACAGTTAGAACTTGGCGTTACAATATTCATGAAGTTAAATGTATCAATGAAGGCTGGTAGTCATCATGTCTGAGGACAGTTCTAACACAGAATTAACACCCGCACAGCAACAAGCTCTGACAGAATTTATTGATAACTTGGACCTACTCAACACCCTTGCCGACCCTAATCGACAACGTCTCATTATCCTGTTGGGTGCACACGTACAAGGTGGGCTGACTGTTACCGAATTGACGGCGCAAATGAACCTGTCTCAGCCAACGGTCTCGCATCATCTAAAAATTTTGCGACAAGCTGGTTTGGTTGCCATTACCCAGGAAGGTCTTCATCACCGGTATTATTTAACTTTCGATAACGCATTATCACAAGTTGAACATCTCTTAACCACGATCAGAAACAGTAATCAACTGTAGGAGGTTGTCAAAATGGCACAACACGCATACATGATTGGAACTGGTATTGGGAACTTATCCGCTGGTTTATATTTGATTCGTGATGGTGGCTGGCACGGCGACCAAATCACCATGTATGGATTAGAAACCCATGGTGCTAACGATGGTGCCCCCACTAGTGACTTCGAAACAGAATACGGCAACTCGAAGTTAACCAACCATCACGGCTTTTTAGCCAAAGGTGGCCGAATGTTAAATGAAGAAACATACGAAAATTTGTGGGACATTGGTCGCTTTGTTCCCTCGTTAGATCAACCAGGCAAATCCATCACCGAAGAAATTCTAGACTTTGATCATGCGCACCCGACCCACGATGTTGCTCGTTTAATGGATAAGGTCAACGGAATTCATAACAAGGGTGACGAGAATGATTACCGCCATATGCAATTTGACAATCGTGACCGTTACCTGTTGACGAAGTTGGTAATGCTACCTGAAAGCAAGGAACAGCAGTTAAACGATGTCGGAATTGATGAATATTTTGCTAGTTCACCACATTTCTTTACAACTAACTTTTGGCACATGTGGCAAACAACTTTTGCGTTCAAACGTCAAAGTTCGGCCATGGAATTACGGCGATACATGAATCGAATGATTCTCGAATTTAGCCGAATTAATACATTGGCAGGCGTGACTCGGACGGCCTACAACCAATATGAGAGCATCATCTTGCCAATGCGCCAATTTTTACAAGACCAGGGTGTCACTTTCATTAATAACCGCAAAGTCACACAATTAACTTTTAAAGACACGCCGTTACGAGACGACATTATTGTGACTGGTTTTGATTATGAAGAAATTGACGGTGATCATCAGGCCGGCCACGTCGACGTCAATGAAACTGACTTTGTTTTCGATACAAATGGCTCAGTAACCGACAGTTCATCCATTGGCGATATGGATACACCCGTTAAAGAGAATCCTGAGTATGCCCCTAGCGCTCAATTGTGGAAACAAGCAACGGACCATTTCTACAACTTAGGCCACCCCGACAAGTTCTTTAATGATCGGGGACAAAGTGAGTGGTTAAGCTACACTGTTACTAATGACAATCACTATCTCCTCAACCAAATCACCCGCATCACTCAACAACAGCCAGGCAATGCGTTAAACACTTGGATCGATAGCAACGGTCTAATGTCAATTGTGGTCCATCATCAACCACACTTCCATGCACAAAAGGAGAATGAAACAACCTTTTGGGGGTATGTCATGTATCCACGGCGTAAAGGTGACTATGTTGATAAAACATTCATGGAAATGACTGGACGTGAAATTCTAATTGAGTTGATTGGCCATCTGAACGAAGTCGACGAAGGTCAAGATAAAATTGGCGATCATCTTGAAGAAATTATGTCCATCACTGAAAATGTCGTACCAGTATTTATGCCATACGCTAGCGCACTATTTAATCGACGTGCAGTTGGTGATCGACCGAAAGTCGTTCCCGATCACAGTCACAATTTAGCTTTCATCAGTCAATTTGCCGAGTTACCATTTGACATGGTCTTTACTGAACAATATTCCATCCGCTGTGCTCAAGTTGCCGTTTATAAATTCCTTGGTATTCCAGACAGTCAACTGACCCGGATGCATCACTATGAAAAGGATCCTAAAGTCATGGCCAAAGCACTGCACACTATGTTGCGCTAAAAACAAAAAAGGAGCTTGTTCAAAATGCCAATTTGACATTTTGAAACAAGCTCCTTTTTAATTTCGTCGGAAAGAACTCAGTTCATCAGCCGCAGCTCACTTACTTTGCATCTTCCTCACGCATTTTCTTTTCTAAATCACTGATGGAATAGACACCTTCAGTACCAGTTGATTCAGCTTCTTTAGGCTGAATCTTACGATAATCTGGCATTCCAGTCCCAGCAGGAATAATCTTCCCGATGATGACATTTTCCTTCAAACCGACTAGCGGATCGTTCTTCCCACGAATAGCAGCATCCGTTAGCACACGAGTTGTTTCTTGGAATGACGCAGCTGATAAGAAACTATTTGTCTCCAAAGCAGCTTTCGTAATCCCCAAGATTACAGGACGGCTAGTCGCTGGAATCCCACCAGCGATCAGTGTATTAGTGTTGGCATTCTTGAAGTCGGCAATGTCCATCAACGTTCCAGGAAGCATATCCGTATCACCTGGATCCATGACCCGAACTTTCCGCATCATTTGGCGAACCATAATTTCGATATGCTTGTCGGCAATCCCTACCCCTTGCATCCGGTAAACCCGTTGCACTTCACGGAGTAAGTAATTTTCAGTCGATAGAACGTCACGAACCTTCAATAATTCCTTCGGATCAATTGATCCTTCATTCAGCGCAGAACCACGATGGATAAAGTCCCCTTCAGCCACGCGCATCCGCGCCCGCAGCGGTAACGTATAGGTGCGCGTCTCCGCTTCACCCTTAACCGTAACCTCTTTAGTCCGTTCAGCCGGGTTTTCTTCAATTGAGACAACGGTCCCAGTTACTTCAGAAATCTCAGCTTTACCTTTAGGATTCCGCGCTTCCACAATTTCTTGCACACGAGGTAGCCCTTGTGTGATATCGTCACCGGCAACCCCACCAGTATGGAAGTTACGCATCGTTAACTGCGTCCCTGGTTCACCGATTGATTGAGCAGCAACCGTACCGACGGCTTCCCCAACTTCAACCTTATCACCAGTTGCCATGTTCCGACCATAACAACGCTCACAAACTCCATGTTGCGTGTTGCAAGTAAAGGCTGAACGAATCACAACCTCTGTCACACCTGCATCAACAATGGCTTGTGCTACATCTTCGTCAATCATTTCATTGGCGTTAACTAAAGTTTCACCTGTTTCTGGGTGCTTGACTGACTTCATCGCATAACGACCAAGAATCCGGTCGTACAGTGATTCAATCATTTCATTTCCATTCGTAATGGCGTGGATTGTTAAACCACGATCCGTGCCACAATCCTTTTCACGAATGATGACATCTTGCGCGACATCAACTAATCGACGAGTCAAGTAACCAGAGTTGGCAGTCTTCAAGGCCGTATCGGTCATTCCTTTACGAGCCCCGTGAGTAGAGATGAACATTTCCAACACTGACAAGCCTTCACGGAAGTTTGAAACGATTGGCAACTCCATCGTCTGACCGTTAGGCGCTGCCATCAGACCACGCATCCCAGCTAATTGAGTAAAGTTCGAAATATTACCACGGGCACCAGAATCACTCATCATGAAGATTGGGTTATTCCATTCCATGGAATCAACCAACTGTTCTTGAATATCATCTTTAGCAGTGTTCCAAACATCGATAACCCGCTGGTAACGTTCATCATCGGTGATTAGTCCACGACGGAATTGCTTTGAAATCGTGGCAACCTGTTTGCGAGCTTCAAGAACGATGTCATTTTTCGTCTTTAACGTTGAAATATCTGCAATCCCGACCGTCAAACCAGAATTCGTGGACTCGTAATAACCAAGATCCTTCATCCGATCCAACAACAGTGAGGTTGCTGTTACCTTGTACCGCTTATACACTTCAGCAATGATATCCGCTAAGAATCCCTTCTTAAACGGATCATTCAATGGCCGATTGCTCAAAACCGTCTTTAAGTCTTCACCAGGTTCCAAGAAGAAGCGATCATCAATCCCATCCGTCAAATTAGCAGCAGTAGGTTCATTTAGATAAGGGAAGGCTTCTGGCAAGATCGCATTAAAAATCATCTTACCAACCGTCGTGATCATAACTCGTGAACGTTGCTCCTCGGTAAAGGGCTTGGTCGACATTGAAGCTGTTTGGACTCCAACACGACTATGCAGGTGAACGTACCCATTTTGGTAAGCGACACGGGCTTCGTTCAGATCTTTAAAGATCATCCCTTCGCCTTCACGTCCCGCTTCCTCAGTCGTTAGGTAGTAGTTCCCAATCACCATATCTTGTGATGGTGTTACCACTGGGCGACCATTGGCAGGTGCCAGAATGTGGCCCGCTGCTAGCATTAGCAATCGTGCTTCAGCCTGAGCTTCATCAGATAGTGGCACGTGAATAGCCATCTGGTCCCCGTCAAAATCGGCATTGTAGGCTTCACATACTAATGGGTGAACTCGCATCGCTTTACCAGAAACCAAGACTGGTTCAAAGGCCTGAATACCCAAACGGTGCAAGGTAGGAGCGCGGTTCAATAACACCGGGTGTTCCTTGATCACGTCTTCTAACACATCGTAAACATCGTTATCTTGACGATCAATCTTACGACGAGCGTTCTTAATGTTTGAGGCGAGTTCACGCTTAACTAATTCTTTCATGATGAACGGCTTAAAGAGTTCCATAGCCATTGGAACTGGCAAGCCCATCTGGTTCATCTTCAACGTTGGTCCAACATCAATAACAGAACGACCGGAGTAGTCAACCCGCTTACCCAGTAAGTTTTGACGGAATCGTCCTTGCTTACCTTTCAGCATGTGTGACAGTGACTTCAACGGACGATTACCAGGTCCAGCTACTGGACGACCACGACGACCATTATCAATTAAGGCATCGACGGCTTCTTGTAACATCCGCTTTTCATTTTGAACGATGATGCCAGGTGCGTTTAAATCGAGCAACCGCTTTAAACGGTTGTTACGGTTAATCACCCGTCGGTACAGATCATTTAAATCGGAAGTGGCAAAACGTCCACCTTCCAGTTGAACCATCGGTCGTAAATCCGGTGGAATAACCGGAACAACGTCCATTACCATCCAATCAGGCCGATTGCCTGACTGAATGAAGGCTTCCAAAATGTCCAAACGACGCACAGCACGTGTCCGCTTTTGACCAGAGGCCTCTTTTAATTGGACCTTTAGTTCATCAGCTTCCTTTTCTAGTTCAACGGTCGCTAATAACTTACGGATCGCTTCGGCACCCATTTCAGCTTGGAATTCATTACCGTATTGCGCCTTCTTCTCGCGATATTCACGTTCAGACAGCAACTGTTTACGTTCCAAAGGTGTGTTACCTGCTTCCAAAACAACATAGGAAGCAAAGTAGATGATTTCTTCTAAGGCCCGTGGGCTCATGTCTAAGACAAGTCCCATCCGGCTAGGAATACCCTTGAAATACCAAATGTGGGTCACTGGTGCGGCTAATTCAATATGGCCCATTCGTTCACGACGAACCTTGGAACGGGTCACTTCAACACCACAACGGTCACAAACGACACCCTTATAGCGAATTCGTTTGTACTTACCACAGGCACATTCCCAGTCTTTTGTTGGCCCAAAAATTCGTTCATCGAACAAACCGTCACGTTCAGGCTTTAATGTTCGATAATTGATCGTCTCAGGTTTCTTAACTTCCCCATAAGACCAGCTGCGGATTTTGTCGGGCGAAGCAAGCCCAATCTGCATGCTTTCAAATTTGTTGACATCAATCAAAGGATTGACCTCCCTCTCATATTCAATGGCGACGACAAATTATTCGTTAGTCGTGTGCTCAGACTCATTTACGGGTGTCGACGTTGGCTCGCTGACCGGTGCACTAGGTTGATCCGTTGGCTTTTCATCCACCGGATGTTCTGCAGCGTACTTGCTTAAGGCATCAACGTTAACCACGTCATCTTCATCATCATCCATATCACGCAGTTCGATTTCCTTTTTGTCGTTGTCTAACACTTTCATGTCTAAGCCTAAGGCCTGCAATTCCTTAACCAACACACGGAATGACTCTGGCACTCCTGGCTTTGGAATTGGCTCGCCCTTAACGATCGCTTCATAGGTCTTAACTCGGCCAACCACGTCATCAGACTTGTACGTCAAAATTTCTTGCAACGTGTATGCAGCACCATAAGCTTCCAGCGCCCAAACTTCCATTTCACCAAAACGCTGGCCACCAAATTGTGCTTTACCACCAAGAGGCTGTTGCGTAACTAAGGAGTAAGGTCCGATTGAACGCGCATGGATCTTATCATCAACCATGTGGGCTAATTTCAGGTAGTTCATGACCCCAACGGCAATTCGGTTGTCAAATGGTTCACCAGTCCGACCATCATACAATACATATTTTGCATCAGCTGGCATACCAGCTTCTTTAACAGCGTCCCAAATATCCTGATCTTGGGCACCATCAAAGACAGGTGTTGCCACATGAATACCTAATTTACGAGCAGCCATGCCTAAATGCAGTTCAAGCACTTGACCAATGTTCATCCGAGAAGGCACACCCATGGGTGACAGCATGATATCAATTGGTGTCCCATCAGACATGTAAGGCATGTCTTCTTCTGGAATTACAATTGAAACGGTCCCCTTGTTCCCATGACGACCGGACATCTTGTCCCCAACTTGGATCTTCCGCTTCTGGGCGATGTAAACACGGACCATCATGTTGACACCTGGTGACAATTCATCCCCATTTTCACGAGTAAAGATCTTCACATCTTGGATAATTCCGCCACCACCATGCGGTACATGAAGAGAAGTATCCCGAACTTCACGCGCTTTTTCACCAAAGATCGCATGTAACAGACGTTCCTCAGCTGATAATTCGGTGACCCCTTTAGGGGTTACCTTACCAACCAAAATGTCACCATCATGAACTTCGGCTCCGACCCGAATAATACCTTGTTCGTCCAGATCCTTTAATGAATCCTCACCAACGTTAGGAATTTCGCGAGTCATTTCTTCTGGTCCAAGCTTTGTATCACGAGCTTCTGACTCATATTCTTCGATATGAATCGACGTGTACACATCATCTTTCACTAACCGTTCTGAAATGGCGATGGCATCTTCAAAGTTATAGCCATCCCAAGTCATGAAGGCGATCAATGGGTTTTGCCCAAGGGCTAATTCCCCACCTTCCATAGAAGGACCGTCCGCTAAGATTTCATCAGCATCGACATGATCCCCAGCCTTGACAATTGGTCGTTGATTGTAGTTCTTCCCACCATTTGAGCGGCGGAATTTCATCAACTTATACGTGTCTAGCGTGCTATCTTCACGACGCACACGAATCTGACGGGCATCCACGTACTCAACTGTACCAGCTGCCTTACTAATCAAGGCAACCCCGGAGTCATGCGCCGCTTTGTATTCAATCCCCGTCCCAACCAATGGAGCATGAGGATCAAGTAACGGCACCGCCTGACGTTGCATGTTGGCACCCATCAAAGCCCGGTTAGAGTCATCGTTTTCCAAGAATGGAATACATGCAGTGGCAACAGCCACGACTTGCTTGGGCGAAACGTCCATGTAGTCAACATTATCGATCGAAGTTTCAATGTTTTCATCCTTAGAACGTGCCAAAACCGTGTCGTCAACAAAGGAACCATCATCATTTAATGTCGAGTTTGCTTGGGCAATAACAAAATTATCTTCTTCATCAGCTGTCAAATAGTCGATTCGGTCAGTAACTTTGTGTGTGTCCCATGAAACGCGCCGATAAGGTGTCTCAATAAAACCATAACGGTTAACCTTGGCGTAACTAGACAACGAGTTAATTAGCCCAATGTTTGGCCCTTCAGGTGTTTCAATTGGACACATCCGACCATAATGAGTGTAGTGAACGTCTCGGACTTCATAACCAGCCCGATCACGAGTTAATCCACCAGGCCCAAGAGCAGATAATCGGCGTTTATGGGTCAATTCGCCCAATGGGTTGGTTTGATCCATGAATTGTGACAGCTGTGAACTACCAAAGAATTCTTTGATGGAAGCAACTACTGGTCGAATGTTAATTAATTGTTGTGGCGTAACAGTCGCGGAGTCTTGAATAGACATCCGTTCACGAACAACCCGCTCCATCCGTGAAAGACCGATCCGGAACTGATTCTGTAATAACTCACCAACTGAACGAATCCGCCGATTGCCTAAGTGATCGATATCATCCGTTGAACCAACACCTTCTTGCAAGTTGAAGAAATAGTTGATTGATGCAACGATGTCAGCCGGTTGAATCGTGTGGTTCTTCAGGTCAATATGACCATTGCCAATCATATTCAAAACTTGTTCAGGGTCGTTCTTTGAGAAGACCTTGATTACTTGAACCGTCATCGGCTCCGTAACAACGGCTTCATCGGAAGGTGTGAAGGTAACTGACTTGAAGTCCTCTTGGTCCAAATATGGCGACAACTTCGCCATGACTGTCTTGTCAATAACAGTACCCTTTTCGGCGATGATTTCACCAGATTCAGGATCCGCCAATGTTTCAGCCAACGTCAAACCGAGTAAACGAGTGTGTAAGTCAAGCTTTTTGTTAAGCTTGTAACGGCCAACTGGAGCGGTGTCGTAACGCTTTGGATCAAAGAAACGAGCCGTCAATAGACTCCGAGAAGAATCCGCTGTCTTAGGTTCACCTGGGCGCAACCGTTCATAGATATCTTTCAACGATTCTTCAACTCGAGAATCATCCGAATTCTTGTGAATATCCTTTTCTAAGGTGGCCATTAAGGCATCGCTTTGTCCTAAGATATCAATGATCTCATCGTCAGAACCGTAGCCCAACGCACGGACAAGTTCCGTCATGGGGATTTTCCGAGTCCGATCAATGCGGACATAAGAAATTTCCTTGGCATCGGTTTCGTATTCTAACCATGCACCACGGTTAGGGATGACTGTCGCACCGTAAATTTCACGGCCGTTTTTGTCTTCCTCTTCATTGTAGTAAACGCCTGGCGAACGAACCAGCTGGGAAACGATAACCCGCTCTGCACCATTGATGATGAACGTTCCTTGATCCGTCATTAACGGGAAGTCACCAAAGAATACGTCCTGGCTCTTGATTTCGCCAGTTTCGTGGTTGGTTAAGCGCAAGGTCACGTGCAGTGGCGCCGAATAGTTAGCATCGTGTTCGCGGGCTTCATCCACCGTGTATTTTGGTTCAAGTAACTGGTAGTCAACAAATTCCAATGACAAGTTGCCTTGGAAATCATCAATTGGCATGATGTCATCGAACATGTCACGCAGTCCTTCATCGAGGAACCATTGGTATGAATCCGTTTGGATTTCAATCAAATTCGGCAGATCAAGAACTTCTTTAATGCGTGCGTAACTTCTACGGGTCCGGTGTTTACCGTATTTAACTAAATGCCCTGCCAAGTTCTTCACTCCTTTGATATAAGTCTTCCAGTGAATAAGCTCGCCATATATATTACAAGTTGATTACAAAACACTTGAAACACAAATTTTGAGCATAAAAAAGGCAAAAGAAGCAATTCATTTCACAAAAAATGTAAGCGCTACTTTTGCTTTTCTATAAGGGCTTCAACGGACAATAGATCGCCTCGGCCATTTTTATTCACAGTGATATACGTTGATAAATATACGCCGTCAAGATGATTCTGTCAATGAGTTTGCATCCGTCGCTGCACGGTTTTTACTGTCGCCGCTAAGCAACCAAAATCATACATTCGTTTCATCAGCAACACCAAATAGAATCAATTTAAGTAACACTTGAATGCGTTCACGGTCGCTAAGGCCCGGTCCACCTAGTTGATGAAATTCCGCAAACAACGGCGCCAAACTCGTCATATAAAAATTTGCCGCAGTCATTGGATCTAGTCCCGACTTTAATGTCAGTTTATCTGAACTAAAAAAACGAACCAGTGGCTGCACGTAATCTTGACTAAAGATTCGTCCTAATTTCCCTTGATTTTCTGGCTTTAAATATTGGAAGCTACCATGAATCAGGCTAAAGGCATCACGGGGATGAATTGCAATCATAGCTTGAGACAAATCAGTCAATACCGTTAGACCATCGCCATCGCCGTCGTCAATAATTGCATTCATCCGCCCTGCCAATTCACGGCCAACTTCGCTGATTACTTCAATAAAGATAAGTTCCTTATCTGCAAAATGATGATAAAGGGCTGGTTGAGTTAACCCAACTGCGTTAGCAATATCACGCGTTGATGTTTCTGCATATCCTTTGTTCAAAAATAAGGTCCGAGCCGCGTCCAATATGCCTCGGCGCGTGTGGGCCAGTTGCTCCTCTCGACTCATAGGTACCTTCCTCACTCGCATAACTATTTACTCCAAGTTTGCCGGTTAACAGCCCAAAATGCAATTCACAAGGTTAACTTTCTGGATAAATCTTAACGATTTGCATTCATGTACCTAACAGACTAATGAGCTGTACTCAAAAAGAGCGCGGGGCATAAGTCGGTAAGTGACGAACACTAAGGGCGAACCGCCAATGATGATGGTTTTATTCATCGTTTGCCGTTCGCTTTTAGGCGGAGTCACTTGACTTATGTCCCGCATTTTGGCGATTTAGAATTAGAAATGAAATTTAGATTTTAGTTTTGTCCGAGATTCTTAAGCCTTTACTTCGGTTATGACTTGGCACTAACGGTTGTCTTTGCAGCTGGAACCGTTTTTGTTGTAATCGTTATCTTGCCAGATTTAGCGCCAACAGTCACCGCGTCGGTCGTCTTGATTTGACCAGCGATCAGTGCTTCGCTAAGGCGATCCTCAACCTGGGTCTGTAAGGCCCGGCGAATTGGCCGTGCACCGTACTCTGGATCAAACCCAGCTTCAGCCACCACATCAATCGCAGCTGGTGTAATTTTGACCTTGATTCCTTGGTCAGCCACCCGCTTCAAGACGATACCCGCCATTAACTTTACGATTTCGTGCAGTTCTGGCTTGGTCAAGGAGTGGAAAATAACCGTTTCATCAATTCGATTTAAGAATTCTGGACGGAACGTAAGTCGCAATGCCTGACGAATTTTATCGGACATTGCTTGGTAGTTGTCCGTTGCACTGGTTGCGCCGAATCCGACTTCTTTATCGTCTCGAACGGCAGTCGCACCCAAATTCGAGGTCATGATCAAAATTGTATTACGAAAATCAACCTTGCGTCCCTTCGAATCCGTTAAGAACCCATCATCCAATACTTGCAATAACAAGTTAAAAACATCGGTATCTGCTTTTTCGGCTTCATCCAAAAGTACCACTGAATAAGGTTTATTTCGAACCTGTTCAGTTAATTGACCCCCTTCGTCGTAACCGACATACCCAGGGGCTGCCCCGATCAACCGGCTAGAACTAAAGCGCTCTTGATATTCTGACATGTCAACCCGAATCATATTATCCTCTGAACCAAACATTGCCTCAGCCAAGGCTTTTGCCAGCTCAGTTTTTCCGACACCGGTAGGTCCAAGAAACATAAACGATCCAATTGGACGATTTGGATCTTTCAATCCAGATCGAGCACGACGAATCGCTCGTGCAACCGCAGAAATGGCTTCGTCTTGACCGACGACTCGTTCATGCAAAACTTTCTCTAGATTGAGTAGTCGTGACTCTTCATCTTTTCGAAGTTGCGTCAACGGTACGCCAGTCCATTCTGAAACAACTTCTGCGACATCTTCTTCAGTCACTTGCAGCTCGTAATGTGGCTGACCACTGAGCTTTTCATTGTCTTGTTCATCCAAGAGCTTATCAACACGCTTTCGCATTGCCATCTCTTTTTCACGAATCGCCGCAGCACCTTCAAAATCCTGATTCTCAATCGCAGCTTCTTTTTGTTGCTGTAAGTCGGTTAACTTATCTTCTTGTTTAGCTAATTTCGTCTTGTGACCAGCAGCGTCAATGCGTACTTTGGCACCCGCTTCGTCCATCAAATCGATCGCTTTATCAGGCAGAAAACGCTCCGTAATATACCGAGCTGATAGTTTAACTGCCGCATTGACAGCATCATCAGTAATCTCAACTTGATGATGTTCTTCATAACGTGGTTTCAACCCGGTTAAGATTTCCACCGCTTCAGCTTCTGTCGGTTCATCAACTTGAACCGTCGCAAATCGACGTTCCAACGCGGCATCAGATTCAATATACTTTTGATATTCACTTAAAGTCGTGGCGCCAATTGTTTGTAGCTCACCACGAGCCAAGGCGGGCTTCAAGATGTTAGAAGCGTCAATCGCACCTTCAGCACCGCCGGCCCCAATTAGTGTGTGTAACTCATCAATGAATAAGATCACATGTCCGTCATTGTAAATTTCTTCAATAACTTTCTTTAGTCGATCTTCAAATTCGCCTCGATACTTAGTGCCGGCGACCAATGAGCCCATGTCGAGCATCATCAAACGTTTGTCGCTTAAGTCTTCTGGTACGTCACCAGCGACAATCTTTTGCGCTAATCCTTCAGCAATCGCTGTCTTCCCAACCCCAGGCTCCCCAATTAAAACGGGGTTGTTTTTGGTTCGACGGCTCAAAATTTGAATGACCCGTTTAACTTCTTTACTACGACCAACAACTGGATCCATCTGATTATCCGCAGCCAAAGCCGTTAAATCACGTGCTAACGAATCTAGTGTTGGTGTCCCTTCTGCTTGCTGCTTATTGTTAGCAGCCTTGTTCATTTGTTGCCGGCGTCGTGGTGAGTCAGTAATTCCTAGCTTTCGCAGAATCACTTTGCGCGCTTGGGCTAAGTCAAGATTTAGTGTGACTAAGATACGCGAAGATAAAATACTTTCATCGGAAAGTAGTGCCAATAATAGGTGCTCGGTCCCAATCTTAGTCGCACCCAGTCGTTTTGCTTCATCACCAGCAATCGTGAGGATTTCCTTCGCCTTTGGTGAATAAGGAAGATAGGTTTCTTTGTCAACATTGGTTAACGTACCATAGCCGGTGAAACGTTCGATTTCTTCACGAACGTCCTCTTCAGTAATATTGAACTGTTGTAAAACTTTACTAGCGATCCCATTTTGTTCGATGGTTAAAGCAAGGAGCAAATGCTCAGTGCCAACCGCCTGGTGTTTAAAATACTTTGCCTGTTCTTGCGCCAAAACAAGTACGTCTTTGGCACTCGGGGTAAATAAATTATCCATTTGCTGTCCTGCCTTTCATTAACGCTCAGTCTTCAAACCGTAAACGATTCAGCACACCAATCAGGATGCGGGCACGCAGCGTATTTTCCACCTCATGGTCAGCCACGGCCAAGGTGTCTTTATCAATTGCCGCTAAAATAATATTGGCCTCGCGTTCCTTGAGTACACCGTCGTTGAATAATGAATTAATAATCGCGTAGGCGTCATGTTGATTAATGGCATCGCCCACGACATCGCTAAGCAGACTGTCAAGCACATCCGTATCTGCCAATAAATTAACTTTTTCGATCCGGATATAGCCGCCGCCGCCTCGCTTACTCTCTACGATGTAGCCATTCTGGATGGTGAAGCGGGTTTTGATCACGTAATTGATTTGCGAAGGAACGACATTAAATTGGTCGGCAATGTCAGAGCGGCGAATTTCCACCTGTTCTTCATCAGCCAAGATGCCCTTCAAATATTTCTCAATCACATCCGAAATGTTAGTTGGTCCTTCCATGATTGCTCACCCCAGTCTTTGACTAATATTGACTATATTATACGAACCCTGACTAAATTTGCAATCATAAAGGATTCAAAGGCTTCGGTAAGGTCTAAATAAACAAAATGCTAGTGCCACACGCAGAAGAAGATCATAAGCGAGCGCAAACGCAGGACATGAGTCAAAACCCATGTCCCGCGATTTGGCTTTTTAGCTTTGGCAATGAATTTTGTCTTCGTTTCAACCTTGCCCTTGCTGATCTTCACAAGCAAAACAGCTTCGTCATACGAGGCCCAGTATGGTAACAAAAATAATCATGGCTGCCATTGTTGCTGGTCAAGCGCCATTTGCCAAAAATTGAGTTCAAAGTACGTGCTCCGCGCAAAAGCGGCCATCATTTGTGCGCGTTCTGCCTGATCTGTTGCTGCCGCAACTTGGTCGGTTAATTCAATTTGAGTCGCCACAGCATCTGTGTAATCGGCTGCCTGATAACTATCTAACCAGGCCTGATAGACAGGCACCGGCGAGCTCACCCCTTGTAAGGCAGCACCAATATCCGCATACAGCCAAGCACATGGTAGTAGACCGGCGATGGCGGCGGCTGGCCCCGCTTGTGAGAGCGTCCGGTACATGTGCGACGTATAAGCATAGGTTGTTGGTGCCATCGGCGTCTGTCTCACATCGGCTGGCGTAATCGCTAATGGTTTAAAAAAAGTCGTTTGGGTTGTGATTTCGCCAGCGCGCAGGCCGTTTGCCAAATCTGTTAAAAGTTGTTTAACTTGTTTGTTTTCAGCCGCTTGCGCCGTTAAATCATGTACGCGTGCAAAGTCACGCAAATAGTGATGATCTTGAATAAGGTAATAACGAAAGGTTGCTTCAGGCAAGGTACCATCACGCAGTTGCTGAATGAATGGATGTTGAATGCTAGATTGCCAAAGTAACCGATTAGCTTGATATGCGGTCTGACTGAAAGACATGATAAAACTCCTTTACTGGGGAAAGCGCCATGTGTCTCAATCAGTATAGCTGATAAAACCCATGCCTTCATAAAGAAAGCACGGGTTTTACATAATCGATACTGGCTCTTTACAAACTGATCAAAACGTTAGCAAGTTCGCTTTGAGTCCGAGTAACAACGGGAAATCATGAATGGCCGACTTTCGCCCGACCATGATTTTGGGTTGGCCGCTCTTCAATGATGGCGAACGTATTTTGTCAGTGCACTACCGAAGTCTGATTAGTCAAATGAAACGACATTATCCGCCGTTCCTGTTTCGATTAACTGACGATTGTTATTTAAAGCAAATTGGACCATGTTACGAACCGCTGTCTTCGTATAGAACGCAATGTGTGGACTCACTAGGACATTGTCCCGTGACATCAAACGCTTTAGTCGGTCGTCTGGGATCGCATCAAACTGACCAAAATCGGCGTTGAAGATGCCAACTTCGCCCTCGTAAACATCCAAGGCTGCGCCACCGACTTTGCCAGAATCCAAAGCGGCAATTAAGTCATCGGTATCTAACAGATCACCTCGAGCTGGATTCAAGATGATCACACCATCCTTCATCTTACTGAAGGCCGCTGCATTTAACATGTGGTAGTTTTCTTTCGTGGCTGGTGCATGCAAAGAAATAACGTCAGCCTGCGCATATAATTCATCTAACGTGTCAACGTACATGCCCGTTTTTTCTAATTCAGGATTTTTGAAAACGTCATAAGCCACAACTTTAGCACCGAAACCTTGATAAATTTGAATGGCTGCTCGGCCAATTCGTCCAGTTGCGATGACCCCGACAGTCAATGTATTCAACTCAGTGGCAATATCTGGCGCCCAGCGTAAATCACCCTTTGCCTGCCGACGTTCGAATTGCTTCGTATGACGTAATAACCGCATTAATTCGGTGACGGTAAACTCCGCAATTGCTGCTGGAGAATAAGCCGGAACGTTGGTGACACGCAATCCAGTCCGTTTAACCGCTTCCGCATCAACATTATCCACCCCGACATTACGCAAAGACATATTTTTGACACCCAGCTCTGCTAAACGATCAATAACAGTCGCCGTATATGGTTTTTGTTGATAAACGACCGCCCCATCAAAACCGGCAGCTTGATCCACAGTGTCTTCAGTTAACAACTCACCAGTTGCTTTAACTTCAATTCCTTGGCTTTGCGCCCATTCATCCACATATGGCCGCTCGTCATCACGAATTCCGTAAGCAATAATTTTCATGTTAAAAACCTCCATTTGATTTCGGTAACAAACTGATTATACCACGCTTGAGTACGGTTCCATATGTTGCTAGGTCATCGATTGAATTATCTCGAATCAACTCGTTTAGTTCATCAATTTGGCTTTTTATAGCCTAGCGTTAACATCACCACTGCTAAGATGATTAAACTACCCCCTAGGCCATCAGCCCACGAAAATGGAATATGTAGCACTGTAATTGAGATTACTGTAGCTGCCAGGGGTTCAAAGGCATCTAAAAGGCTAGCCGTGGTGGGCGAGACATACTGCAAACTAACGGAATACATCACAAATGCAATTAAAGTTCCAAATAAGACAACCAGACCGATAGCAAGAAGCGTACGTCCAGTTAACGGCGGTACACCAACCCATGCCGGTTGAATGGCATTCATTGCCATCCCACCAATTAAAAGTCCCCAGCCATTGACATTGACGGCTCCGAAGTGCGGCAATAGTGGTCGTGGCAGCAATGTACTGGTCGCCACGGCAATTGCTGACATTAGGCCCCAAAATAACAATCCTGGGGAGACGGCCAAGTGATCGATTCGGCCGTGAGTGACAACAAAAAAAGCACCAGTCAGTGCTAATAACATCCCAATACTTTCCGCACGAGATGGAATTACATGATGAAAAATCAGGTAATAGCCGGCAATGACTAATGGGCCGAGAAATTGCAAAATGGTCGCCAGAGCGGCATTCCCATATTGAATTGCCAAAAAATAGAAAAATTGAATGGGAATGAGGCCGACTAAAGCAAAAACAATCTGCTGAAGAGCGGTCCTTCGATGGCGCCACACCGCTAATGGTTGACCACCAGAGAGGACACTGTAAATCAACAAGATTCCGCCTGCCAGCATCATTCTGATGGTGGTTAGCCACGCTGGTGTCACGGGATGGTCTCCGGTAAACAAAATTTGGGCGATGACTCCAGAAACGCCCCAGAGCATCGCCCCACCACTGGCTAAAAGAATGCCATTTAGAACCTGTGCTTGCCGCTTGTTCAACTATTTCACGCTCCATTTCAACTCATTTGGTCATGATGGTCATCTAATCCGGTATTAAGCCATTGACGTTGTTCGTACACTCGACCATACCATAAAATACCCGTAATCACGATACTCAGAGCAACTAAAGCTAATCCCAAGCGAGCGATCCCATGTTCGGCAAACAAAGCTACTAATAACACAAACAAGCCGAAAACCACTGTCAATGCCACCATTGTTGCTAATAGAACCCTACCACGCAGTCGTTTTCGATAACGCCATCCGAAAACAAGTCCAAACGACGCTAAGATAAAGGCGATCCACCAGACAACTAAATTCGTTAGGTTCTGCTGCGAGTGCGCGGGCCAGATCGTTAAAATCAGCACAGACACCAGCATTAACCCCCAAATCAATTTCAATAATCTTCCGGATCTTTTGGCCATAATCAATGTCGCCTCCATTTAAATGTAACCTGATGAATTTGAGACAATTCAGACTCACGTAATTGTTCTGGCGCCAAATGAAGCTGAAAGTGTCGCTCATCATTTTCTGGCTGACCGACTAGTTGCTGTTGTAATTGGATCACAATCGTTAAAAATTGGTCATTGGCTAAACCAGCAAGACAGTTCGCTGTGCCAATCGTTTCATCATCCCATTGAGCAACACCGCAACCAGACTCTTGGTCCAAAACAATTTCCATTAGCAGGCCAATGTTACTAAAAATTTGACTATGAGCCGATGTCAGCGCCTGTTCAAACCAGTGTTGAACTCGGATTGCGTCTCCTGTCAAAATCTGGTTATGGAAAGGACATGTTAACAAGCACGCTAAAAAGTCCTCATTGGGCAACACCATTGCGGCTTGAGCCGCTGCTAAATCATCAGTTGACTGAGTCACCTCTGTGGTTACTAAATTATCTAAATACGCCAACTGCCGCACCAGGCGCGCTTTACGGTGCTGCTTAAACGCTTGATCTAACCATGCAATTAGCACTTGCTGGGCCACTTGATTACGATTCGCCACTTGATCACTCCCTGTCAGTCAGTTAACTCGCCTATTTTCCATTAACATCAAGAGTTACTGTGCTTGACGCCATTCATGTACAATGGTTACCAGTTGATGGATCATTTCCTTAACTTCATCTAGATTGGCTGCTGTCGCGCCACTAGCTAATTCGTGACCACCACCGCGATGTTGCTTGGCCAGCTCATTAATAACTGGCCCCTTTGAACGTAAATGAACCCGATAGTCACCAGCCGGCGTTTCCACAAAAATTTGCCAGGCAATCACGTCAGCCAATCGACCAGGCGTTGATACCAGTTCATGGACAGCTTCGGTAGAAACGTTCAATTCATGCAGACGTTTTTGGGACACCACATAACTAGCTGCACCATCTGGATCAATGGTTAACTGATTCAAAATGTCTCCCATCAGCTGACCAATGCCTCGACTTAGCTCACTATCATGCCGGCTAACCGTTGCGGCATCAATTCCCGTCTCCAATAATTCGCTAGCAACGGCAAATGTATGTGCACTGGTAGCTGGGTATAAAAAGCGACCAGTATCTCCCACAATTCCAGCATATAACGCGATTGCGGCCGTTTGATTAAGTTTTAAAACACCATGACTGTCATTAACTAAATCAACAATCAATTCTGAGGTGCTGGAGGCTTTTGGTAAAACCCACATTGGCAATCCATAAGCGTCATCATTAGGGTGGTGATCGATTTTAATTAACTGATTACCAGTGGCGTACCGTTCATCATCAATTCGTTCGGTATTAGCCGTGTCGAGGACAATGACCAGTGCATCTTGATACTGTACGTCAGCAATTGTGTCCATAGTGCCAAGCCAGGCAAAATCTGCGGGCATTTCTCCCACTGCCCAAACAGACTTTTGTGGGAAAGCTGCCTGAATTATAGATTTGAGCCCCAGTTGAGAACCTAAGGCATCTAAATCTGGACGTTGATGACGATGTAAAATAATCGTTGGTGCTTCTTCAATTGCCGTTAAAATATCACTCGTTACACTCATGATCAATTCGCTCCTTACGCTGTTTGCTACTGCCATCATGCCATAACTAGACCCTTATTTCCAAAAAACGCCCCTATTTTTGTGCACTCTTCCCTTCATCACGTTATATCCCCCGTGTTCATCGCCTAATTGACTTGGCCTAGTCAAAAAAAATTACCATCAATTAGTGTTGGCAAATTAGTGGTAGTTGGCTGTTACAATGATCGAGCTTGGCTGGTTCAAAAAAAGCGTCAACACGATTGACCGTGTCGACGCTTTTTGTATGTAACGCTATATCTAATCGGGACAACAAGATTTGAACTTGCGACCCCTGCGTCCCGAACGCAGTGCTCTACCAAGCTGAGCTATATCCCGAAAAAGGAAGACCGCCACCAATTATTGGTGGCGGTCGCCAATGATGCACCCAGTAGGAGTCGAACCTACAACCTTCTGATTCGTAGTCAGACACTCTATCCAGTTGCGCTATGGGTGCATTCTCATAACAGACGTTACGAAAAGCGGAAGACGGGATTCGAACCCGCGACCCCCACCATGGCAAGGTGATGTTCTACCACTGAACTACTTCCGCATATTGTTGGTACAATGCCGACTAGAGGATTCGAACCTCCGACCCCCGCTTTACTAGAGCGGTGCTCTGACCAGCTGAGCTAAGTCGGCAAACGATGCGGATGAAGGGACTCGAACCCCCATGTCAAAAGACACTAGAACCTAAATCTAGCGCGTCTGCCAGTTCCGCCACATCCGCAGCATCTGATTCCGTTCCCTCATCAGACAACTATTAGATAGTATCATTTACGGTCAAAAACTGTCAACATGATTTCAGGGATTTTCTCGAAAAATGTGCAGAATTATGGCCGTTTTACCCAAAAATCAGAGTGAAGCCAGCTGGGTGATGTCGAACACTGACTGAACTTGACGAATTGGTGCTTTCTGTCAATCGGTCAGGCTGGCATAGCTCGACAAAAAAGGTGTTACAACCAGCAAGACAATTCTGGTTGTAACACCTCAAATAATTTAACAAACAGTGGATCCTTTAACTAACAACGCCCTTACTTGGCGTGTGCGTTTTCTTTGGTAATCTTCGTGATACCATGCATGTATGGCACAAGGGCTTCTGGAATCGTCACTGAACCATCCGCATTTTGATAATTTTCCAAAATGGCGGCAACTGTCCGACCAACGGCTAAGCCAGAACCGTTTAATGTATGCACTAAGTGAACCTTGCCATCTTCATCACGGTATCGAATTTGAGCACGGCGAGCCTGAAAGTCCTCGCAGTTAGAACAGCTGGAAATTTCTCGATAGGTTTCCTGATGTGGAATCCACACTTCTAGATCGTGAGTTTCCGCTGCCGTGAAGCTCATGTCCCCAGTTGCCAACGTAATCACATGGTAGGCTAAGCCCAATTTTTGCAAAATGTTTTCGGCGTTAGCGGTCATCTTTTCTAATTCATCATAAGAATTTTCTGGCTTAACGTATTTAACCATCTCGACCTTATTGAATTGATGCATGCGGATTAGCCCGCGAGTATCACGACCAGCTGATCCGGCTTCAGAACGAAAACTGGGTGTCAGCGCCGTCAAATATACAGGTAATTTTGCGACAGGCAAGACCTCATCACGGTAATAGTTTGTTAAGGGAACCTCCGCTGTTGGAATCAAAGTCAAATCTTCATCCTGGAGTTGATAAACATCTTCTTTAAACTTGGGAAATTGTCCCGTACCATACATCGATGCACTGTTAACCATGTACGGCGGGATCACTTCTTCATAGCCTTCTTCGGCATGCTGATCCAACATGAAATTATAAATGGCACGTTCTAACTTGGCACCCATGCCCATGTAATACACAAAGCGAGCCCCCGAAACCTTACCGGCCCGTTCAAAGTCTAGAATGCCAAGATCCTCACCGATTTCCCAGTGAGCTTTAGGTTGAAAGTCAAAATGTGGCAATGTGCCTATCTTGCGTTCTTCCCGCGAGTAATTCTCATCCGGACCAATCGGATCTGTATCGTGCGGAAAATTCGGTAATCGCGACATTTTATCATTAAATTCGGTCAAAACGTCATCTAATTTGTTATCCAACGCTTTAATGCGACTACCAACTTCGCGCATTTGAGCAATGGCTTCATCTGCATTCTCATGATTGCGTTTTGCAATACTGATTTGATCACTGGCCTGATTTCGCTCGGCCTTTAACTGTTCTGTCTGTTGCAGTAATTCCCGCCGCTGCTCATCCAAAGCCAACACGTCATCAATTTGTTCCGGTGCCACAGCCCGAGTTGCTAACTTTTCTTTTGCCTCTGCCGGATTATTACGAATTCGTTTAATATCTAACATCGCTGATAACCTCCATAAATTAAGTTGTATGCATAAAAAAAGCGCCATTCATCCCCCAAAAAAATTGGGACGAATGGCGTTAATTCGCGGTACCACCCAAGTTCATCGTAACCGATGCGCTCGAACAAGATAACGACTTTCGCCGTGTGGCATTACCCACCCACTTTTTTCGTTGCTGGAAAGACTGCTAATCGGTTTGCACCACCACCGACTCTCTGAACAAGCGTTGTCATAACAACTGTGTTTTAATCACTATTTAGTTAATTATTACAGATAGTGTAAGCCAAAATATTCTCCAGTGCAAGACACGTGACCAAAAGGATCGGATGGCTAGACAATTTCATCCAAAAACGTTGTCAATCAGTACCCTTGCACAATCAATTAAGACAGCCCGTCAACTATTGGTGTTGCCCACACGTTGAAATCTAGGTAGTTATTAAGCCGTGGCTAATTGCAATTGAGTCAACTTAGTGTCAATTTGTTGCAGTACAGCTTGAGCAGCATTGGGATCCTCGACGAAATCGAATTGATCCCCATCAATTTTCATCTTTGGTCCATGGTTGTATTGTTCATACCAGGCAGTGTACCGATGGTTGAGTTCTTGATAATATTCATACAAAGAGGGATCATTATCAATTTGTTCGTAGGCTCGACCCCGTTTTTGAATTCGATCAAGCATGGTATCAAAGGAAATATCGATATGAATAAGCAGGTCTGGATTCTTTGCATGCGTTGCATCGGGCAGTTCTTGCATCATGTTTTTCAGTAAGGAATCGTAGATGTTAACTTCGGTACCCGTTGACCGACCCAGATCAGCGTTTAGGTGAAACAACAATGAATCTTCATAAATGGAGCGATCCATCACACTATTATCATCAGCAAAGGACGCTTTGATCGCATCTAACCGTTTATTCAAGAAATAAATTTGAAGTAAAAAAGCGTACTTCTTTGGATCTTGATAAAATAACGGCAAAATCGGGTTGTCTTCCACTGACTCGTAGTAAGCCTGCGTATGCAGATGGTTTGCTAATAAATCCGTTAAACTTGTCTTACCCGCGCCGATCGTACCTGCTAAAACAATCATGTATAATCTCCCCTAAACTTCGTTGTTACCACGTTACGTGGTTAATCACCACACATCGTGAGCTCCATATAATCACCAATATATTGTAGCACGTCTCTTTTTTGCCGCCACATCTTGTAGCTTACAAGTGTAAAAGTAATCTGTTTGTCATTTAACCTTAGACCGGCCCATAAAAAAAGCTTACCCATCTTGCCGGGCAAGCTCACTTTTTAAGAACTAGCTAGTCACTCGTCTCCGAGGCAACCACGGAACCTTTAGAATCATGAGTAGCTGTTGAAGTTTGCGCAACGTTCTGTTGCTCAGCTTCATTGGCTGCTGCGTCATAACTTTCGCCAACTGTTCGTGGCGTTAAATCCACTTTTTCTAACGGAATCACGTGCGTATGATGCCGCAACTTATAATACAACCACAAAACTAAGAATAATGGCACACTCATATAGGTGATTAAAATGGCTTGAAAATCAAGCTGTGCAAAAGACTTTAAATCTTGGCCCACAATTACAACGATCCCTAAGACTAAGGCTAAGACGGGACCAAATGGGAACCATTTTGCATGATAACGTAGCTCCGATACTTGATGACCTTGCTTAATGAAGGCTCGTCGGAACCGATAGTGGCTAATGGCAATTCCTAACCACGCAATGAAGCCCGTCAACCCAGAAGCGGCCACCAAGTACATATAAATCATTGGTCCAAAAACACTTGTCAGGAACGTTAACAACCCCACAATGGTCGTTCCAATCAAAGACGCCATAGGAATCCCGCGCTTGTTGGTACGTCCAAAGAAGTCTGGCGCATACCCCTCATTCGCTAATGAATAAAGCATTCGCGTTGAAGCATACATGCCTGAATTAGCTGAAGAGATAACTGAGGTTAAAATAACCGCGTTCATGACACTGGCCGCAGCAGCTAACCCAGCTCGGCGAAAGACTAATGTAAATGGACTGATGGCAATATCAGAAGCACTCGATCCCAATAAATCTTTACTGGTATATGGGATAATACATGCGATGACAAAGATCGCTAAAATATAGAATAATAAAATCCGCCAAAAGACCTGTCGAATGGCCTTAGGAATACTCTTTTCAGGCGTGGCACTTTCGCCAGCTTCAATCCCGATCAATTCTGTCCCTTGGAATGAGAATCCAGCCACGACAAACACTGATAGCAAGGCCGGCACGCCGCCGACAAATGGTGCCTTGTGGTAGGTCAAGTTGCTAAAACCAGTTGCATGCCCACCCATGATGCCAAAAATGGTCAATGTCCCGACACCCAAGAAGACTAACACAGTGACCACTTTAATAATGGACATCCAATATTCAGTCTCTCCAAAAGAGCGGACAGATAGCGCGTTAATCGTAAAGATCAAGACTAAGGCAATCATACTAAAAATCCAAGCAGGCACATTAGGTAACCAAAATTGCATAACCAAAGCGGCCGTAGCAACATCAACCGCTAATGTAATTGCCCAGTTAAACCAATAGTTCCAGCCCATGGCAAACCCTAACGCTGGATCGACGAACTTTGTCGAATAGGCAGCAAATGATCCAGTCAATGGCATGTAAGTCGCCATTTCACCAAGACTCGTCATTAAGAAGAAGACCATGATACCAATTGCAATGTAGGCAACCAATGCCCCACCAGGACCTGCAGCGGAAATAGCGGATCCTGAGGCCACAAATAGCCCAGTTCCAATACTACCGCCTAACGCAATCATCGAAAGATGACGCGTCTTTAATTCACGCTTTACCGCGCGATTTTCATTTTCTGCCATATCGAGTTCCTCCCATTCATTAAAGAGAAGCACTTGATGTAATCTGAATAAATAAAAGGTCGGTCTGTTTGAAAGTGTTTTTCACACGCCAAACAAACCGACCACAACATTCATCCTGGTCAATCGTTGATAGCGCCCCGCAACGTTTTTATTTGCTGCGACAGTCCGTCAGCTGTTAACCAACGGCCCAACTAAGTCTTGAAACAGCAAGCCTTAATTTCGGCGACGCACCCTTTTGCCAGATGTCAACGAGTCTGTCCACTCTCAACCTGACGACTAATGATTGTCGCAACCTCTTCATTCGATATGTTCTGAGTATAGGAAGATGTTTAATAAAATGCAACCTTTATTTTCATTTTGTTTTAATGAAACCGGATTCATTAATCAACAAAATTCGTTTAATGGTTGTTGCTTGGCTCTTCGTGTAACAAATTGCGCAGTTTGCGAATAAAAAAAGCATAATTGTCCGTGCTTTCATTCCAATCAACCGTTGGAATGATTTCGGATTGAAGAATTCGCACCAACATTTGGTGAACTGAAACTTGCTCTAAAACAGTCCGATACTGGCGGTCAGCCATGGAAAATAAATCATTAAGCACTTGTGAGCCTCGATTTGCTAATGGCTCAACGTCATTAAACACACGGTCAATCAATCCGCTATTTGGAAACGAAGCAAAATCTCCCTCGACTGCAATGGCCGCATCCCAAACGGAAATTTGCCGAGCGTTGCGACCGATACTAAAGCCGCCCTGATTTCCAGAAACAGAGCGGACTAAGCCAGCAACGACTAGTTTACGCATAATCTTTCGCATATAAGTCTGTGAACCGCCTAAACGGGTGTGAATAACTTCTGACGTAATGGGCGCTGACGCATCTTGTGTGGCCAAGAGCGCCAAAATACAGGCGGCCTGTTCGACACCTTTAGTTAATTGCATAATTTCCCCTCCATTTGGTTAACCACTACCAATCGGCTCCCCATGACAAACCATTCATGAAGCTCCCATGGGGTTAGCTTGATAAAAGTCAGTAGCACTTAGACGATAAAAACATTCTTGTTTTCCAGGTGCAAAAAAATCATGTTCATTATGTTGTAACTGATGATCAAAACTAAAACCCATCTTTTTAAAAATATGCGCTGAGCGCTGATTATCTTCGAAGTAAGAGCCCCAAATATGCGTCAATCCCCGATTGAAAGCCTCGTTTAATGCAGCAGCGACCGCCTCACTCATGTAGCCATGACCCCAAACAGCCTCGTTTAACATGTAGCCTAAATCGCGCTGGTCATGAAGCAGTCGGCCCTCATCGTCTGTCTTGCCATAAAGACCGACTGTCCCAACAAATTGATTCGTCGACTTTACAACAATCCCCCATAGCCATCGCTGATGAAGTGTTTGGCGAATTAAAAAATGCCCCTCAAAGGAATTTTTAACCGGCTGAAAACCAGCCGGCAGGGCAACTTTAGGGTTGCTAACGATCGCTAAAAAAGCTTCATAGTCTGCTTCAGTTACGGCCCGCAGTCGTAACCGATCTGTTTCAATTGTCACAATCTTCAACCTACCCCGTCAATTAACTTTATTTCCATTCATAAAGTGACCTACTCGGTTGTACAATTAACCAAATTAGTTATGATTACAACTGAGGTGTTCTTCATGAAAACAATTCATCAATCATTAAATGGTCAAGCGTACTTCCACGGTTTTCTTCACGATTGTCCTGGACCGGCAGGACAAAAACATTTCCCAACTATCGTGATCGTTCCGGGTGGTTCATTTACCCATATTCCTGAATCTCAGGCAGAGCAAGTGGCACTGGCCTTCTTTGCTCGTGGCTTCAATGCCATTTATCTACGCTATTCATTTATCAGCGAGATAACGCCAATTTTACCAGTACCAATCATTGAATTGGGCCAAACAATGGTTCTACTTAAAGACCATTCTGACTGGCCAGTCGATGCAAATCAAGTCTTGATTTTGGGAATGTCCGCTGGCGGTCTTGTAACTGCTCTATATAACGACTATTGGTCGTCAAGTTGGTTAACAAATGCCATTGGCACGACCGCAGCCCAACTTGAGCCACGCGCCACCATCCTCTGTTATCCCGTCACTAATGTGCAACTTGGCTTTCCGACAACAGCAGCGACAATTGCCACTTGGACCAATGATCGCCAACGTGACGCCGCCGAAAGGCACGTAACGGCAGCCAACAAACCGACCTTTATTTGGGCAACCACCGAAGATCAGGCCGTGCCGATCACCAATAGTCTCGTCTACACCAAAGCGTTGTATGAACATCAGATTCCATTGGAAGCCCATATTTTCAATCACGGCCCCCATGGCTTAGCCCTGGCGGATCAGACGACTGCTTGGAAACCAGGGACCGATTTGCCACATGTCGCACACTGGTTTGAATTGGCTCTAGAATGGATCACCGATCTTTTAGCGGATGATTAAAAATGAGAGTTCAATAAGGCTACTTGTGATTTTTTCACACGTGCTATATCGACGCCTTTTCTACCTGTTTCATTTATGAAAATAATTAGTAGAAAATTAATGTCGAAAACGGTAGCCATTTTCATTTGAACCGTGTACAATGCTTTTTCGTGGTCACCTATTTGACCTTTTCATCAGGCAGTAGCCAGCCAATGAAAAGTGTAACTGATGAGGAGTTACCCACCCATAATATGGCTACTGTCATGATTCTTCGTGAATCAACCTGGCCGTTTTAACGGTACATTGTCCCGCGGAATTGTTTAGCACAATTCCTGAAAGGAGCGAGTCTCATGACATCATCCACTTTGAACGTTACATTACATTTTGCCGAAATCACTGATTTACCCGCAATTCAGGATATCATTAACGATGCTCGTGATTTTCTGGCTGATCAAAAAATCGATCAATGGCAAAATGGCTATCCAGAACCAGATGTTATCGCCAATGACATCAAACGCGGTGAGACGGTGGCCTTAAAAGACGATGAAGGTACCATTTTAGCCATCGCTTCTTTGGTCAAAGGACTAGATCAACCATACGAAGCCATCATTGATGGCGACTGGCGCGTTAAGGGGACAACAAATAATTATGTCTCCATTCATCGTGTGGCCATGGCGAAGGCCTCACGTGGTCATCACTTAACCCATGATTTTTTTGATCTCATGAAGGAGCAAATTGCTGCGGATTCCGACATTGAGAGTATTCGCATTGATACGCATCCAGAAAACTTTGGCATGCAACACGTTATCGAAACAAACGGTTTTGATTATATTGGTTTAGTCCCTGTGGTCGGTGGTCGGCCAGATGAAACTAATGTCGCTTATGATTTAGTATTAGACCGCGGCTAATTGCCTAATAATTCAAGCTAGTCTATAAAAAGTCCTTTCCGAAAAATCGGAAAGGACTTTTTATAACTATTTCAAAACTACTGTAAGCGGCTTACTGTTTTAAGCTAAGGCGCCCATTGGATCCCATGGTGCCAGTAATTCAGGGGTTTGTGCTTGTGCCTTCTGTAAAGCTTCTGGCATAAAGGTCTTGTTGACCACAACTTGGTAGCAATAAGCATCCATCCACGCGTCACTCATCACGAAGTAGCCCTTTTCACCAACTTTGTCTCCCCAAGAGTTTTCAACCTTCCATTTAGTTGGTTTACCATCTACCAGGTCAACACCGGTCAAGACCATGGCATGGGTCATCAAACTTTCACCATAGTCCAACCGTTCAGCCTTCGTCATGGCAAAATCAACGTCAAACAATTCGTCTTTGGCGTAAACTTGTAAATCCATAATCCCAGCTTTACGATCAGAACTTTGCCCAACATCACAACCAAACCAAACGCTCTGTCCCGCTTCAAGTTGTGCGATCGCCATCTGCTTAAAGTTAGCCATATCCACGTTTAAATGCTTCACTTGCCGGCCATTAACGACATTGCCAAGCATTTCAACGGTGTAAGTCTTATTGTAAGCTTTATCATCCGTTGGCGCGTTGATCACTGAGACGTATTGGGACAAATCCCAGTTAACATATTTGTCGTAAAAGGCTTTAGGCGTCAATCCTTGATCAATATGGTAAGTCTTATCCTGATCACGATACTCAAAGTCAAACTTCTGCGCGGGCTCACCTAAAGCATAAGCCAAAATCCGGTAAACTTCTTGTAGCTTACGATCTTTAATTTCGTCAATTTCCGCCTGTGTCGCATGATTAGCCACTAACTCACGTAAAGCGATCGCATCTTTACGCAACTTTTTGTTCAGCAACGCATTTAAGTCTGATGATGAAGATGAATTGAACGTCTCTGGCATCACTGACTTCGGCACAACGCCGTATTTTTCGATCACGGCACAAATCATGTCCCACTGCCCACCATCTTGCTGGGGCGTTGCCATCAAAAAGGCTACTTTACGATCATCCAACGGCTGATCCGCCGTGACCAAGACATTTTCGTAAAAGTAATTTGCTTTTTCAAACTTATCCCAGAAATTTGTGTAATTTTGGGACAATTCAAAATCGCCAGGCAAGTTAAAAGTATCCTTCATTGAGTGACGCATCGTATTTAAAGCAGCAAACATCCAGCAACGACCGCTTTGTTTCTGGTTAGCTACATGTCCCGTGTCTAAATCGATGGAAAAAACTGGCGTCAGATCGACATTGGCCGCATTATCTTGGGCGGTGGCTAAGATACCATTATGTTTAATTGACCGTTCAATCACCGCGGCATCTTTGCGATCCGCTAACTCTTCTTGGTACCGCTGAATTTGATCAGCTGTAATTTCACTACTCAAAACCCTCACACTCCTTTTCGTTGTTGGAATTAGTATACGACATTAGAAGTCGCTTAGAAAGCGAATCAGTTCCTAATCTCGTCGCAAATGTTTCTTTCTCCCTTTTTAAGCTAGCCTTATGCTGATCTTTTTATGCTGGTTAAGAATCAAAATCACGTCACACGAATGGAGCGATGCTCATGTTAAAAGATTCAGCCAACCTTATTGCTGCCAAAGTGGTCAGTGCTCATTGTCCACTGATCATCGCTGAAACAGAAACCGGGCAACGTTTTCAATTGCACCTAACCCGTCAGCAAAAACGGGATCCGTTATTTTGGGCAACGATGTTAGATATTTTGCAGGCCGAGATCTGGTTGCCCATCACCAAACATTATCATGAAGTCATCGATAGCGGCTGGCTGCTCCCCCAACCCGCAACTGCGGTCGCATCCGCGGAGATTTTCGACTACAATAAGCGTTAAGAAAGCTTACCTTTAGGAGGGGACCACCATGCAACAGCGCGCACGTGGCTTAATTATTGAAGACGATCATTCTGTTTCAGACGGCATTAAGGAATTGCTGGTTGACCTATTAGATTGTGATCAGGCCTTTGATGGCGAAGAGGGCGAATTTATGGCGACACAAGGGATTTATGATTTAATTATTCTCGACTGGATGTTGCCGTCTGAAAGTGGCTTAGATGTCTTAAAGGCTATTCGTACTCAGCATTTGGACGTCCCTGTTTTATTTTTGACAGCCAAGGACGGCCTTGATGATAAGATTCGTGGGTTTAACTTAGGCGCTGATGATTATTTGACGAAGCCTTTCCATCGTGAGGAACTAATGCTGCGTGTTCGAGCATTAATTAAGCGCACGGGGCACTTTCTGAACGAAAATGTCCTTCGGATGGGCGACATTGAGGTTAATTTGCAAAATCACGCGGTCATTATTCAAGAACAATCCGTCCAGCTAAATGGTAAAGAGTTTGATCTCTTAGTGTACTTCATTCAAAATCAAGGCACCATCGTGACGAAGGATCAAATCTTCGATCGACTTTGGGGGTTTGATTCAGAAACTTCTATCACAGTGGTTGAAGTTTATGTTTCTAATCTCCGAAAGAAATTAAAACCATTCGGTGCTGATCAATACATTAAAACATTGCGAAACGCCGGTTATTTGGTAGGAGTTGAGCCGTGAATAAAAAACAAGCAACACATGCCTTTGGTCGGCAACAATGGTGGCTATTCCTAAGCGAATTAATCAGCTTTGCCTTAATTTTTTTATCACTTGGCACGATTCTTTGGCGGGTCTTTCAGCCCTCGATTTACCAAGGTGTTGACCGCGGTATCCGGGTTCAACGTCAACTACTATTAAACAAACCGGTTACCGGTGGTGCACCAAGCCAAGACGCCTTTCGTGCGATCGCATTTCGAACCTCGATTCTCGTCTTTGATCGCAAAGGAAAATTACTGAATGGCGCTGTCAATACGCCAGCGACACGTCAACAGACCAGTCCCAGCGCTAAGAGCGATTCTAGCAGTTCCGCGCCCAATGGTCAGGATAACTATACGGCTGTTTTACAACAATTGAAGTTAAATAAGGGACATCTAAATGAGCTACACGATGTCCGTATCAATCAGCAAAACAATTTTCGAACGTTGACTTTTTATGTTCCCAAAACAAATTCAAACTTAGCTTACGCTGGCGACTACCTGATGATTGTCACCAATACTGATTCCGAAAAAGCTTCCATCGAAGTCTTCAAACGTGTATTAACGTGGTCCATGCTTATTTTTTGGGTCATTTCGATATTACTTAGCTATGTGCTAGCCCGTTTAAACATGCGACCGATCTTAAGGTCGTGGCAACTTCAACGCGAGTTCGTTGCCAACGCTGCTCACGAATTGCGTACGCCGCTAACGGTTATTCAAAATAAATTGGAATTAATGCTGACCCATCCTAATGATAAAATTATGGACCAAACTGAGCAAATCACCCTTTCATTGTCTGAAGTACGCCGGTTAAATTCTTTAACCAGTGATTTACTCTTACTTGCACGATCAGATTCAAATATGACGCAGATTCGTACAGAAACAGTGCCCATGAAGGCATTCTTAACTGAAGTAAGTCAGCCCTATTCCGAAATTGCTGCCAGTCAAGACAAACAATTCACCGAACAAATCGATCTAGATCGGCGTCTAACGATCGATAAACAGCGCATTCACCAATTAATCGTCATCTTTTTGGATAACGCACTGAAGTACACTGATCCAGGTGACACGGTAACCTTAATGGCACGTGTTGTGGGCACACGCTGGGAGTTACAAATTAAGGATACTGGCATCGGTATTGCTGATGCCGACAAACCACACGTCTTTGACCGTTTCTATCGCGTTGATAAATCTCGTAGCCGGGCAACTGGTGGCAACGGATTAGGCTTATCAATTGCGAAATGGATTGCCGATAGCCACCGGGGCCGTATTAGTATTACCGACAATGTGCCACATGGCACGATTTTCACAATTAGCTTCCCACTCACCCACCCCAAAAATTGAATTTCAATTCAGTCAAAAAGACCTGATTTTTCGTCAATGCGAAAAATCAGGTCTTTTACTTTTTAGCTGAATATTTGCTTGCGCAGTCAGCCATTCATTGGCTTAAAATTTCCTTATTAACAATCTGCATTTTGTGATTAAACGTATAGTGAATTGGCTGGCCATTAGGAACTTCAACTTGGCTAATCGCCTCATCGCTAATCTGCTCTAAATACTTGATCAAGGCTCTTAACGTGCTGCCATGCGCGACCACTAGCTGATTATGACCATCTAACAGATTCGGTACAATTACATCAGTCCAATATGGCTGTAACCGCGCTAACGTCATCGCCAGACTTTCTCCTCGCGTTAATACCGTCGCTGGTAGCTTCGCATATCGACGGTCCTGTTCATGGTCCGGATGGGCTAATAAGGGGGGTACGACGCGAAAGCCTCGACGCCATTGCGCAACTTGCCGCTCTCCGTACACTTGGCGTGTCCAATCTTTATTTTGGCCGCGCAACGCACCATAATGCCGCTCATTGAGACGCCAAGTCTTGTGTTCAGGCAACCACAGTTGGTTACATTCGTCCAAAACTAAATGGGTTGTTTCGATTGCCCGTTGTAGCAATGAAGTATGAACATCCGTAAAAGCAATCCCAGTTTGGGCGACAAGCTTTCCAGCTCGGTGTCCTTGCTCACGGCCACGTGGCGTTAGCGACACATCAGACCAACCTGTATAGATATTATCCCGATTAGCGGTACTTTCACCGTGGCGTAAGATAACTAACTCACTCATCATCCTAATCTTCTCTCTATGTTAATGATACTCATGCAATTGTATCGTAACATGTGAAAAATTTGTTGCAAACAAAAAAGGCCGCATCCATATCGGAACGGCCTTTAAAAATTGATTGATTTGCTTTAGAAATGAATGTAACCAGCTGCTTCGCTAGCAGAAATTGTTCGAGCATGATATGACATTCCACTAAAGTTACCTTCGATGATGTTAACTGTGCCGTTACCGTTAACACTAGTAACGTAAGCCACATGCATGTAACTAAAGTAAGCAACTGAGCCAGCCACTGGGTTGTGATCAACAGCTACGCCACGGGCAGCGGCGTTAGCACCCCAGGCATCCCCATTGCCAAGGTAAGTCCATTCAGAGGCTGGTACGCCAGAAGCTTGTAAGATACCGGCAACAAAGGCTGTACATTGACCTGCTGGATAACCTTGTACACCGCTGAAGAAGCCAGCTTCACCGGCAGCAGCAGCGTTACCGTAAACAGCTGCTGGTGCACTTGGATTAGTCGTTGGTGTTGTTGGAGCTGCATTGCTAGTAGCAGGCGCAGCACTTGGCTGTGCTTGACTAGTTTGTGATGCAGGGGCCTGGCTAGTTTGTGAAACAGGAGCTTGGCTAGCTACTGATGCAGGGGCCTGGCTAGTAGCTTCTGAAGAAGCAGGTGCTTGACTTGCTTGTGATACTGGTGCTTCACTCGCAACTGCACTGGCAGTGCCAGTAGTGTGAATTGTCTGGCCAACTAACAAGAAGTTCTGATTACTAATGTTGCTGTAAGCGGCAAGATCAGCGATAGACACACCAGTCTTTGCACTGATAGCTGACAAAGTGTCACCCGCTTGAACTGTGTAGTCACCATTAGCATCCACCGTAGTGGTTGCTGCAGAAGCCTCACTGGCTGTCGATGTTGCAGCAGCATCAGAGGCAGGCGCAGTGGATGCAGGAGCATCACTGGCCGCAGTAGTAGTTTGGGTGGCAGCTTCATCATTGGCGTCAGGAATAACCAATGACTGACCAACATAAATTAAGTTGGCATTTGAAAGGTGGTTAGCCTTAACAATGGCATCTACCGTTGTGTGGTTCTTTTGAGCAAAGTTCCAAACCGTGTCACCTTTAATTGTTTTGATCGTTGATGCATTTGCAGCGGAAACTCCAGCGAGAACACTGGCAGCACCGGCAGTAGTTAATAAAGCAGTTTTAATTGATTTTTTCACGTTAGTCACTCCTAGTCAATTCATCCCGTGTAACAGGTCGTATGTAACACTCACTGGTGAACATATTAAGCCATTCGTATGACAGGGCGATAGCAGCCATATAACACTTTGTTACGAACGTTACAAAAACATTACTTTTCTTCCTAAAAATACTTAAGAATCCCTTTGTATCAAGGTTTCACAAAGCATAAAGCTCATAAAAAAGTTAAGGATTTCTCAACTTTTATTCATTGGATCGCACCACTTAAGAACGAAGGCTTGTTAATTTTGTCACTTATTTCTCAAGTTTTCCCCGTCTTAACGTTTAATACATCTTTTGTTTTAATGTAACACGCTGTTGTTAATCAGCAATCAATGCCCGATGGGACCGTTCTTTAGCATTTTTTCAGTCACCTATATCTGCAAATATCGGTTGCTCGCCCGTGTCTTACTCTTTGCCACCCAGCTATTGGTTCTTTATCACTCACTACACAACATGTTGAATCACTAGCATCATCATGGGCACGAAAATTAAGGATAACAGAGTCGTTTCCGACACCATAATGGAGGCAAAATCTGCATCAGCGTGATATAGCTTGGCCACCACTGGGGCATTGGTCATCACTGGCATTCCTGCCTGTAAAATAAACACCTGTTTCATTAATAATGGAATATTGGCGGGGATGACCAATGCGAGCATTAACAATGGCGCAAAGATAAACCGACCCGCTAAAACACCCAAACTGCTTCGATTAAGCCGCATATTACGTAGCCCAGCATCAAAAACAGAAACACCGATAAATAACATGGACAAAGGAATTGTCAATCCACCCAAGTAGTTGAACGTTTGGTTGAGAAAATGTGGCAAGCGAATGTCCGCTAACACCAAAGCAACCCCAATTAAGAACCCAATTAGCGGTGCGGAAAAGATTTTTTTAAGCACCCCACTGACTGTTAAATGTCCATGCAACGCTCCGTCACGTTGAATAAACATCACGCCCAGCGTCCAAAAGATAGTGGTATTGGCCATGTAATAGACTAAAACATACGGCAAACTAGCACGGCCAAAAATCGCTAAATTGATGGGCAAACCGACAAAAACTGTATTTGAATTAAAGAACATTGATGTAAACAGGCCTCGACGACTTTCATCAATTTTTAAGACAAACACCAGTGCCCAGGCTAACCCCATTAGAATGAGCATTGATAGAACCGGAAATCGTAAGGCTGGTAAAAATTGGTCAAGCTGCCGCCGAGAAAAATCCTTCGTAATCGAAACAATCATGTACGGTGGTAACGCAACTTGGGTCACCAATTTGGCTAACAATTGTTTGGCAGATTCATCAAACCAGCCTCGCCACGCTAAAACGTAGCCTACCGCGACCATCAAGACGATCATGAACACACCTTGCGCGCTTTCAAAAAATATCGTCATTTTCTCATCTTCTATCTATTTGAGTTCTCGCTCAGTATAACACGCGCATTAACTGTAAAATTCTCAACTAAAATATCAAAAAGGCAACACCACCATGTTTGGTGAAATTGCCTTTTGAATCAAACTTAAACAACATTCAATTTTTTAATTACTTTAACCGTTTTGGCTCAGAATTTCGATGAAACAACCGTTTTAAATTGCGTCGCATCACTTGGAAAAAGGTCAGTGACCGTACAAGATGTTCTGCCGGGACATGCTCGCGAATTGCTCTTAAAACAACTTTGGGTTTTCTAGACGAAAATTTATAAGTGCCATTCTTCTTAGTCCGTAAAGCGTACCGGGGAATCCACCGTCCGCCAAACATCACCGAAGCGATGACGACATCTACTTCATCCCAAGGGATTTGAATGAATTTACTCGTATCCCGATCATTATAAAATTCAAACGCTTTATCACCGATCATGATTTGACCATAGTCACCAACTCCAAGGTAGGACGTCCCGGGTGTCGTCAATTCAACTTTTGCATTTAAGGATTCTACCATGTTACTCTCCTCATTCGATTAGAACTATGGTCATCAAACCATATTCTGTACCGTAAATCAATAGCGGCCGATTCTCACATTCCGTAAGATCCGACCGCTATCTGAAACTAATTCGTACAACAGCGACTGTTCAACTTAAAATTAGAACAATCCGATCACGTGTCCACCAACCCCGACAACGAAAATGCCTAAGATGATGACAATTGGTGAAACTTTCTTCTTCAATAACCACATGCACAAGAAAGTTAACAGTAAAGCCGCTAAGCCTGGAATCAATTGATCTAAGTTATCTTGTAAAGTCGTCACTTTAATGTTTGAAAGTGACAGCCCCTTCCCCAAATTATACTGGGTCAGCGCTTCTTGAATTCCTTTAGGACCTTTAGGCAACTTGTCCCATTCGATGTAAGCTCCTTTTTGTTGCTTAATCTTGGAGACCACCGGAACAAACTTAATGTTAACCCACCGTTCGATCAAGGCACCAATGACAAACATCCCCATCATTGAAGCCCCACGCGTAACTGATTGTAACAAACCACCAGATAAGTCTTCGGTGATTCGCGAACCAGCCCGGTAACCAAATTCTTGGGTGTACCACATAAAGCCCCAACGAATTAAGTTCCAGACGACAAAGAATAAGATTGGACCAAGAATGTTACCGCCTAATGCTAATGAAGCACCAAGCGCCCCAACAATTGGGCGAACCGTGTACCAGAAGACTGGGTCACCAACCCCGGCTAATGGTCCCATCATCCCAACTTTAACCCCTTGGATCGCAACATCATCCACTTCGGCACCGTTAGCCCGTTCTTCTTCCAAAGCTAATGTCACCCCGATAATCGGTGAAGCTAAGTATGGGTGAGTGTTAAAGAATTCCAAGTGTCGCTTGTAGGCAGCAATGCGGTCCTCTTTATTTTTGTACAATTTGTTCAATGCTGGAATTAATGAATAACACCAGCCACCATTTTGCATCCGTTCATAGTTCCACGACCCTTGAATAAAGGTGGAACGCCAAGCAACGTGCAGCCGGTCTCGTTTAGTTAGCGTAATTTTGTTATCAGCCATGTTCGTTTTCCTCCCTTAATCTTAATAATCGTCGAGGATATCGCCGAGTGGATCGCCAGTATTATTACTACCGCCACCCCCGTTATCGGAGTGACCACTGTCCAACTTCAAGTACATCAATGCTAATGAGAGACCTAATGTCCCGATCGCGATTAAAGTTAAGTCAGAAAGTGCAGCAATGACAAACCCAATGGCGAAGAATGGCCAAACTTCACTGGAAGCCATCATGTTGATGACCATGGCGTAACCAACGGCAACCACCATACCACCACCAATGGCCATCCCATCTGATAACCAAGCAGGCATTGCTTCTAGCATACTACGCACTTGACTAGCTGGAATAACTAGCAGTAAGGCAGCTGGAATTGCAATCCGCAATCCTTGTAGACAGATACAGACAATTTGCCAGAAATTGATCGATCGATAATTACCCTTTTCAGCAGCCGCATCCATCAAGTGAACAATTGCCACTGTAATCGTCCGAACAATCATCGTTAAGAATAAACCAGCAACGGCCAACGGAATTGCAATCGCAATCGCAGAACCGACACCTTTAGTACCTTGACCACCTTGAACCAAAATAATAGCAGATGCAACGGATGCTAAGGCAGCATCAGGAGCGACAGCCGCACCAATGTTGGCCCAGCCAAGCGCGATCATTTGTAATGAACCACCTAAAATTAACCCAGCAGCCAAGTGACCCGTAACTAACCCGATTAGCGTACAGGCAATGACAGGCTGATGGAATTCAAATTCATCCAAGATCCCTTCCATGCCGGCAAGGAATGCAACGAAAACAACTAAAATCATCGAAATAGCAGACATCTGAGAATCCTCCTTTTCTATGTGAACGCTTTATGCGTTATTTCCGAGGGCTTTGCGTGCCTTTTCGACGATTTCATCCATATTAGAGGAAGAATCATCTGGCACTTTACGAACGTCAAACTTCACACCGTCCGCCTTAAGCTTGTCAAAGGTTTCGATATCTTCCTTCCCCAATGACAGAACATTAGAAACAGCAACTTTACCAGCTGAGTGAGCCATTGAACCAATGTTTAGCGTCTTGATGTCAGCGCCACCTTCAATTGCTCGTAAAGCATCCTCTGGTGTTTCAAATAAAACCAAGGCTTTGGTTGCTCCGAAACGAGGATCCTTAGTGATTTCAATAAACTTGTCGATTGGAATCACATTTGCTTTCACACCAGGCGGTGTCGCCTCAACGATCATATTCTTTCGTAATGCATCTTTTGCCACATTATCAGAAGCAACAATGATCCGATCGGGGTTAACGGAACGCGTCCATGCAGTGGCAACTTGCCCGTGCAATAGACGGGAGTCAACCCGCGCCAATACGAACTTAATATGTCCATCGCCTAAGACTGTTCCTGGAGCGATGGCAGCTTTTGGTTGATTGTCATCAGTTGAAGCAGCAGGTGCTGCTGGTACCAATGACTCAGGCTTGGCCTTGACCCCATCCTTAGCCGTTTCGATGATGTGTGCCGCAATTTCTTGCGCCGAATCCATCGTCATTCGAGAACCATAAGCCTCAATCACCATCGGCAAATTCATCCCGGTGACAATTGCCCAAGTATCTTTATGTTCCTCAAAGAGGTTGCTGGCCTGATTAAATGGTGTTCCACCCCAAAGATCGATTAACAATAGCACCTGACTTGGATCGTCAAAACTGGCTACTGCTTTTTCAAATTTGGCATGAACATCATCTGGGCCTTCGCTTGGCAGTAAGGTGACTGTTTGAACATTGTCCTGCTTGCCGAAAATCATTTCACCAGATTGGTAAATGCCTTCAGCAAAGCCACCATGACTGGCTAAGATAATACCTACCATGAGTGTCCCTCCTAAAAATATAATTTGATACCATTAGTTAGTGTGATGATGTATTAGAAGCCATGTTGTTCGAGGAGAGCCATTAAATCCTGTGCGTGGTCTCCGGGCACTTTACGAACTTCCAAAGTAATCCCATCATCATGCAGTTGGTGGAAAGTCTGTGCATCATTCTTACCCACTGCAATTGCATCAGTGATCATTGTTTTGCCATCTGTAAAGCTCAGGCTACCAATGTTAACTGATGCCAATTTGACACCGCTATTTACCGCTCGCAACACGTCTTGTGGTGTTTCAAACAGTAGAAAGGCATGCACGTCATCGAATCGCTCATCAGAATAAATCTCAGCGAGTTTATCGACAGTAATCACATTGACTTTTACCCCTGGCGGTGCCGCCTGAGTAATCAATGTCTTCCGTAAATTATCGTGCGCCACGCCATCAGAAACGACCATAATCCGATTTGGAGCGATGGCTTTTGTCCAAACAGTGGCCACTTGACCATGCAGCAAACGTGAGTCAATGCGTGCTAAGCGGATTTCCATCGTCATTTATTCAGCCCCCTGCTCTAACGAATGTTGATCTAGGTGCTTCACACCAGCCTTAGCAATCTCCTCTAAATGTGGAATAACCGTTTCAAGGGGCTGGTTGCGAACTGTGTAAGCCTCAATTAACATCGCCAAATTCAGACCTGTAATTAGGGCCATTCGTTCCGGCTGTTTGGTAACTAGCCGACTAGTGATGTTAAACGGAGAGCCACCCCACAAATCTACAAGAAACAAAATTTCATCGTCCGCATCGAAACCATCTACGACAGTTTCGAACTTACGCTGTAACTCATCGGGCCCCTCATCAGGTGAAAATGAAACCGCCGCGACTTTTTCTTGCTTACCGAAAATCATATCAGCGGATTCCTTAATTCCCTCAGCGAAGCCGCCATGGCTGGCTAGCACGATAGCGAGCATTGCATCAACCTCCTTTCGCTTGGTCGTTATTCAAAAGTCGTTCATTAATTGCTGACTTATTGACGACTCGGGGATAAGTGTATCATAGCGCAAGTTAACTGCCAAAAAAAGCGCTTCCAGAAAATAATGAAAAATTTTTTGATACTTTAAAAAATGGCCGGATTATAATTGGCAATTAACTCTTCAGCACGTGATTAGCATAGCCTAGTGAAGCGCTTACATCAAGTAAAAAATCGTTGAGCCACTGTGCTTTCGTTTAAAATGGACTAGACAGGTTGATAGAAAGGCATTTTTATGTCATAAAAATTGATCAACTTTTTTGTCTCAATACTCATTCAGAGAAAATCTTTTTCTTAACTTTACTGAAATCCTAGGCGAGCCAAGTCAGCAACTTACAAAACATGGTGAATTTTGGGCCAGTTCTCTTTCTTTTTGTAAGTTGATTTGGTATACTAAATGGTAACTATTACTCTTTGCAACAAAAACTATCATAAAGGAGTCGTGTAAATGGCTAAAAAATCCAAGATCATTAAAGAACAACGTATTGAAGCAACCGTGGCAAAATATGCAGAAAAGCGGGCGACTTTAAAAGCAGCAAAAGATTATGCTGGATTAGCAGCACTGCCTAAAAATGCCTCACCTGTTAGAATTCACCGACGTGACCAAATCGACGGTCGGCCACATGCCTACTTACGTCGCTTTGGGCTCTCACGTCTTAATTTCCGTCAGCTTGCCTTACAAGGCAAAATTCCTGGTGTTCGCAAAGCAAGTTGGTAAGGTCACTTTATACGTAATGAACACCACCAACTCAAATTGTCCGTCAACGCTAATTAACAACCAAAAATGCCAATTTCCTTCTAGACGTTTCTAGAAGGAAATTGGCATTTTTGCTTAATCAACTGTTCATCTAATTCTTTTCAATCATTCATCCGTTTTCGCACTTAAATCAAGACTTGTTCTCAACTCATTGGTCACCCGTTGCTTTTCGCTATGGCCGACAACTTCAAAAGATTGTCCGTTAATCATCTGGCCTTGGCCTTGCATATGGTCGCTACTGATATTTTTAGTTGCTGATCGATAATTCTGAGCTAGCTTAACTAAATCCGAATTTGTCAAATCGGTTTGCGATTGTGAGGAAATCGAATTCAAGAAGCTCGAATTCAGGACCGTTTGGACAGCAATTGATTTCCGGAATAAAGCTTCCACAACCAATCGTTGGCGCGTTTGGCGCCCATAATCTCCTTGTGGATCGTCATAGCGCATCCGCGAAAATTTCAAGGCAGTTGCCCCATTCATATGATAGGTTTGTCCTTTTTCAAAGGTACTCCCCTCATAAGAGAAAGACAGCGGTGATGTCACCGTTACACCACCCACTTCGTTGATGGCCTTTTCTAACCCCCCCATATTTAACAGGGCGTAGTAATCAATAGGCACATTTAGTAAATTTTGAACGGTTTTAATCGTCGTGCCAACGCCACCATAAGCATAGGCCGCGTTAATTTTAGCTGGTGATTCATCTGGATAACCAGCAATATCAGTCATCGTATCCCGTGGCAAACTGACCAGCAACATCTTTTTGGTTTGCGGGTTAATCGTCGCAATCATGATTGTATCGGTTCGTCCCTTATAAGAACGTCCCAGAGCCCCTGTATCAGTTCCTAAAAATAGAATTGAAATAGGTTTTTTTGAATTCAAAACTGCCTTTGTGTCACGCGCTTTGGTAATGCCGGCCGACTTATATGCTTTACTCGTGGCCGAATTAATATTGTGATAGGCAACTGCGCCAAAACCGACAATCACGAGCAACAAGAGAATAATGATCCCCCAAAACCAACGCCATGGATGCCAACGCCGTGTGCCGTGTTGTTTCGGCTGCTTTGGTCCTTGTTGATTTGCGCTTCGGCGTTGCATGCGCGAATCCATATTGTTCTCATTTGGCTGGTTCTTCATCTCATGATCCCCCACGATAATTAACGATTTTGTTTTTTAAACTTCAATTTATTGTAAACCATCAGGCAAACTTTCACATCTCTTATTCTAGACTGAAGCTTTTCTTAAAGGTTGCATTCACCAGCATCGGCTCGACAAAGACCTCAAAGCGAAACAAGCTGAGTGACTTTGAATACTAGCGGAAGCTGACTGGTTGACGTTTTCTGCCAATTAGGCGGCCTTGAGGCACAGACATCAAGCTGGTGTAGCTGGGCAAAAATGGTAAACAACTGGTAAAGTTTGCCAACTTTCATTAGAATTGACTCAATTAAACCAGATTGTGAGGAATTTTACGATGTCGAACCCCTTAGACCAACTCCAACAGGTTTACCAAACGACAAATACGATCGCGTTGGCCACTTCATTTCATAACGAAGCCGACGTTAAAGTCATCAACTTCGTGTGGTTTTCCGACGAACCAACAACGATGTACTTTTCTTCCGTTCGCGGTAGCCATGCCCTTAATTTATATGCTGAACACGCCAATGCATCATTGACAACAATTCCATTTACCGGAACACCAAACAATCCGTTTATCCGCGCCCACGACGTGCACATCGCACCATCAAGCAAAACAATGGCAGACTTGCTTCCTCGTTATCTTGAATTAATTCCTAACTATCAACAAGTGTGGGATGCCATTGGCCCTACATTAGCGGTATATGAAATTCACTTTCAACAACTACATGTCGATCCAGGTCTCGGTCAACCAAAATTCGATCTTGATTTTACTGCAATAAATTAGCAAAACACCAAAAAAGCAGCTTCACCTGAAAACAGGAAGCTGCTTTTTATGCGGCCACCGAGACTTGAACTCGGATGATCGAAGGGATCACAAGATCCTTAATCTTGCGCGTCTGCCAATTCCGCCATGGCCGCATCAACAAGAAAGATTCTATCAAACATTCTCATTGAAGGCAACGGTTGATTTTAATTTGCTGGCAGCGACCTTTAATTAGGTTGCCCACTTAGAGCTGTGGCAAATTGGACTTTTACAGTGTTGTTCACTGTCGATCAGCTTCTAGTACTGTCAGGACCACACCTCGCTCAATCGTAAGATTCTAACCACTCAAACTTTACCCCCACGTTTAAATCAGGGTAAGAACACTTCATTCAATCAGGCGTGATGACTTCGTAAAATTTCAGTTTATTTTGCTACCCAACTTCGCGAACCAACTCGTCTAGCTGGAGACGGCCACCGCAATAACCACAAGCATACCGTTCAAGATTAACCCGCCGATGCCGAATAAATTGGCGGCCACATTTCTGACAATGATAATAATACTGCCGCCCAGAGTGCTTAGATTTCACCGATTGCTTGGGCGTCGGTGCGTAGCGGGAGCCACCAACTTGCGCCAGCAACTGCTTAAATTCATGACTACGATGTTGGTAGGGTAACCCTGCCAACGCAAGGTGATAATGGACTAACTCATGACGAATGACGCCAATCAAAGTTTCTCGATCAAAATCATTAATCATTCGCGGATTGATATCGATATGATGGTCTACTAAATGATAACGGCCACCAGTTGACCGCAAGCGGGCATTAAAAATAGCCTGATGTTTAAATGGACGACCAAAATCCTGCAGAGAAATTTCTTCTACTAGTGCTTGCAAAGCTTCATTTGTCATCTACCTCTCCTTTCCTGAATAGACACAGTGTAATTTTCGCAACTTAATGGTCAATGTAAGATCTGAATTTCATTGCCAATCTAACTCGACCAAAATGCAAGCGTGAGACTTAACACCGAATTGAGAGCGAGCACTAGCGAAAAAGTGAGCATCTTCCTTACTTTGGAAGGTGCTCACTTTATTGCTAGGCACAGCTCTCAGGCGTTTGCCGCACGTTTTGACCATGGCGACGTGGTGCACAAAAGCAACAAATCGCAACGCCTTTTATAAGTCATGGCCCAAACTCACCCGCTAATCAGATCTGATTAAGACATACGCAAGTTGACATCATTTTGACGTTAATTACGCTTGCGTTTGCATTAAAGTTTGCACCAACCGAATAATCCGGTTCATCGCCTCAGTCTGGTCCGTCTCAGCTTGGTCGAATTGTATTTGATCAACTTGATGACTACCCAAATTAACACTATCAGTCATGGCCTGACAAGCAGTGACATAGGTCGTGTAGGCTGTCACTAGACTCCGATGTTTTCCTAAAAAACGAGCCGGCGCTTGCAATTGCTGGAGTCGCTCCTGGAGGCTGCGATAGCGCTCCGTCCCATCTTGAAATTCGGCCTTGATATCCGCCAGATTCGCCGCGTCAATCTGATCCAAATGTGCTTGATCAAGCGCTTCACGTAACTTCGTATAATAAGGCTCTAGTCCTTGTTGAATCGTTTGTGTTTCTTCGATCACCTGCGAAAGCGTTCGCGCAAATGCTATCATTAAATTCTTTTTCAAAAGTCTTACTCCTGTCATCAATCAAATTAGTGACGGCGTGACGCCATCCGCTGGAACAATTTTACCACTTCCACGATCAAAATCATGGCAACCCCGGCGCTCAAGACAATCAGCCATTGGAAACCAGATAGCGTTGTGACGTGGAATAAACCATTAAAACCAGGAATTGCAATCGTCGCAGCTAAGAGAATGAAAGCTGCTAAGATGGCCCAGTTAAACGCCCGGTTTTTAAACAATTGAGCGGTGAAGATGGTGCCGTGAATCGATTTTGAGTTAAAGGCGTGGAATAGCTGAATCAAGCCCAATGTCGCAAAGGCCATGGTTAGCGCGTCGGCATGCACCTGCGTCGCATTTGCGTGGACGGGGAATGTTAATGCAAGCCAATAAACCAGTAAGGTCAAGCCACCCTCGAGCAGACCTTGATAGATAATGTTGCCAAAGACACCACCCGACAGGAAGTTTGACGAACGTCCCCGCGGTTTTTGTTGCATAATGTTTTTCTCAGCGGGTTCTAATCCTAAGGCAATCGCTGGAAAGGTATCCGTCACTAAGTTAATCCACAGAATATGCACCGGTGCCAAAATTTGCCACCCCATCATTGTCATAACAAATAGGGTCAATACTTCTCCTAAGTTAGCGGACAACAAGTATTGAATCGCCTTTTGAATATTTGCGAACACTTTGCGACCTTCGCGAACTGCCACCACAATCGTGGAAAAGTTGTCGTCAGCCAACACCATATCAGAGGCCCCTTTAGAAACCTCAGTTCCGGTGATGCCCATGCCAACACCAATATCAGCTGCCTTTAATGCTGGGGCATCATTAACCCCATCACCGGTCATGGCAACCACTTTGCCTTTTTGTTGCCATGCATTGACAATACGAACTTTATGTTCAGGAGCCACCCGTGCGTAGACAGAATATTGTTCCACTTGATCAGAAAACTCAGCCTCACTCAATGCATCAAGCTGTGCGCCAGTAATGACGCCAGCCTGATCATTAGCGTCAATGATCCCCAACCGAACCGCAATCGCTTTTGCCGTATCCGCATGGTCGCCCGTGATCATCAGCGGGCGAATCCCAGCCGACTTTGCTTCCGCAACGGCACCGGCCACTTCTGGTCGTTCTGGGTCGATCATCCCGACAAATCCAGTAAAAATTAAATCTTGCTCGACTTGCTTGCTAGTCATCTCGGCTGGAATTGTTGTGACTGGTCGATAAGCAAAGGCCAATACTCTCAAGGCTTGAACCGCCAATTGATGATTGATGGTCAATAATTGCTCACGTAATTGATCGGTCATTGGGCTAATCTCACCATTGCTTTGAATCCGAGTAACACGTTTCAACAATTCATCAGGGGCCCCTTTTACGGTTACCCACAATTGATCATTGGCCTCATTCATTTGGTTAACGGTCGTCATTAATTTACGTTCAGAATCAAACGGAATTTCAGCTACGCGGGGGTGGGCTGCCAAAAAGTCTTCCGGATTCACCTGATGGTCGATATTGTATTGAACTAAGGCAGTTTCGGTTGGGTCACCGACTAACTGATCATCGATTGTTTTAGTGTCGTTGTTTAATAAAAGTAAACTTGCTAGCAGCCCCTGATCATCTTCACTTGTCGCACCGGCTGTTTGCTTGGCGTCTAGCACGTCGCCATCCACAATCACTTTCTCAACGGTCATTTTGTTTTGTGTCAAAGTCCCCGTTTTATCAGAAGCAATAATATCCGTGCTCCCTAAGGTTTCAACCGCTGGCAAACGACGCACCAGCGCATTTAATCTGGCCATCCTTGTTGTACCTAGTGCTAAGGTAATCGTGACGATGGCCGGCAAACCTTCCGGAATCGCAGCCACAGCCAGTGAAATTGCCGTTAACAACATATTAACCAATGTTTCATTGCCACGAATCATCCCCACCACGAAGACAATAACCGCCACAACTAGAATTAGCACAGTTAGAACTTTCCCTAAATGCGCCAAATTTTCCTGCAACGGTGTTTTACGTTCCTGCGTGCGATCTAACATACCAGCGATCCGCCCAACTTGGGTCTGCATTCCAGTGGCAACCACCACCCCAGTTCCTCGCCCGTACGTTACATTACTATTCATAAAAGCTAAATCACTTAAGTCACCCAGACCAGCACTGGGATCCGTAATTGGGGCTAACTGTTTATCAACGGGAACTGACTCACCAGTTAAGGCCGATTCTTCGATTTGAAGTGACGCGACTTCGATTAATCGCAAGTCCGCCGGAACGATATCCCCGGCTTCTAACAAGACGATATCGCCAGGCACCAACTCATCACTTTTAACGGTCATCGTGGCGCCATTTCGTAATACATGCGCATTGGGAGCAGACATTTCTTGTAGCGCATTGATTGCCTGCTCAGCTTTTGCCTCCTGAAAGACGCCAAAAACCGCATTAAGGACCACTACCAATAAAATGATGATGGCGTCAATACCTTCACCGGTGAAGGCAGCAATAATTGCGGCCACAATCAAGACAATAATCATGAGGTCTTTAAATTGTGCAGTAAACTTTTCTAGCAAGCTTGTTTGACGTTTACCAGCTAAAGCATTTTCCCCATACTGCTGTTGGCGCGTTTGCACCGCTTGATTACTTAATCCGGTCGGCTGGCTATTGACTTGCTTTAATGCCCGATCTGTCGTCCATTGAGCAGCCTGTGGTAATTTATTTTGACTCATCTAATATTTCCCTTCCGCACGTCCATGAGGCCAAAAAAAGACTCATGAACGCACACTTAAAGTGTCGATCATGAGTCTCACTATTTAAGACAAAACCAGAACATGTCTTGCTGGTGGCGTTGTCACACTCTGTCAAGCTACTATCATTAAGCGACTAGTAGCCAACTAAAGCATTAGTTACTCCCTCATTTATCTGGAGTAAGTATACCGAGTTACAATCCGAAACGCAAGGGGGTTGACTTTGGTGCCGAACGTTTAAGAAAGTTATTAGGGCGCACGGCTGACTCATGGACAGTGCAGCCCTATGCTATAATGACACCCGGTAAGATAAGAGATTAATCAAGGGAGCTTGGCTTTCATGGAATTTGGAAAACTTAACGAAGCGGAATTTATGACATTTGAACAACGTCATCCCCAGGGGACATACTTACAAACAAGTTGGCAAAAACAAGTGTTGTCACAGCGGGGCCGATCAACTGCCTACGTGGGCGTTTATGACGATCAACAACAAGTTGTTGCAGCTGCTTTGGTCAGTTGGCAAAAGCTTCGCATCGGGCAATTATTTGAAATCGAAGGTGGTCCTTTGATGGACTACCGCAATCAAGTTGTTGTCAAAACCTTTGCCGATGGACTACAGCGTTTTGCCCATCAGCGTCACGGTCTGATGATTCGCTTCATCCCTAATTTACATCGAAGACAATTCAACGACGACGGCCAAGTGGTTAACCTTAGCAATGAAGATGTGATTGAATCAATGCAACAACTCGATTTCACCTACCAACCGATGATTGCCGGATTCTCAACAACTTTAGTCGGTTACGAATTCGCTAAAGATCTAACGGGCCTCACTGCCACAACACTGGTAAAAAGTTACGAGAAAGATGCCCAATATGGGGTGAAGAAGACGCAACAATTCGGAATTCAATTACGCGAACTCACCTATGAGGAACTCCCTCAATTCAAGAAATACACGCAAGCAACAGCTGATCGATTGCATTTTCACGATAAATCACTTGATTATTATCAACGAACGTTTAAGGCCTATGGCGACCATGTAAAATTTATCTTTGCTGAACTCAATTTTGAGACTTACATTGCCAATCAAACGGTTAAACTCACCGAACTCAATGAAAAGATTCGCACGTTAAATGACCAATTGGCGCAAAAACCCAATAATCGACACGTTAAGGCACAGCTTAATGAATTTACCGATCAGGCCCACCAACACGAAAAGCGGATCACTGAAGCGCAGCAATTAACAGATCAATATGGACAGATAGCTATTCTATCTGGGGCAATGTTCTTTATTCAGCCGCAAGAATTGACCTATATGTTTAGCTTCACTAATGAGACATTCAAACAATTCTATGCGCCTTATTTAATCCAAGATCATATGATGCACCTTGCGATCACACAACATATTCCTCGCTACAACTTTTTCGGTGTAGCCGGTTTGTTTGATGGGTCAGATGGGGTCCTCGCCTTTAAGCAATCCTTCGGGGGTCTAACAGAAGAACGCTTGGGCACCTTCACAAAGCCTGTGCGCCCAGTTGCCTACCACCTTTATGAAGCTTTGAAAAAGATCACCGGCCGAAATGAAGTCTAGCCTCATTTTTGGTTTGACCTGCGTGACACACAAAAACGCCATCCTCGGATGACGTTTTTTGTGTGCGCTAAATTCATTTCCAGAAATTATCAAAAATCGTGATGGGCATATGCCGTTTATGCGCCGTTCTTTGATACCAGGATTCAATCTTCTCGGCGGCCGCGGCATCGATTGTTTGCCCCTCTAGATAGTTATCAATGTCTTCATAGGTTACTCCTAAGGCAACTTCATCAGGTAAAGCTGGTCGTTTATCTTCTAAATCGGCCGTTGGTGTCTTCTGGTACAAATGTTTAGGGGCGCCTAATGCTTTCAGCATCGCTTTACCCTGCCGTTTGTCTAATCGATATAACGGATCAATATCTGTGCCACCATCACCATATTTCGTGTAAAAACCAGTAACCGCTTCAGCAGCATGATCGGTACCGACCACCGCTCCATGCAATTCACCAGCAATCGTATACTGAGCCACCATGCGCTCGCGTGCTTTGATATTGCCTTTGTTGAAATCAGAAACGACTAGGTCATTGGCTTCCACCGCTGCCACACCAGCATCCACTGCCGGTTGAACGTCCACTCGGAAAACTCGATCAGCCTGGATAAAACTAATGGCATCCATCGCATCACTTTCATCAGCCTGTTTCCCATATGGTAACCGGACAGCAACAAACTGATAGGCTTGATCCCCCGTCTCAGTCCGTAATTCAGTAATGGCCATTTGTGATAATTTTCCGGCCAATGTTGAATCCTGACCACCAGAAATGCCTAAAATCAAAGTCTTCAAAAGCGCATACTTCGTTAAATAGGCTTTTAAAAAATCAACGCTTTTTCTAATTTCCGTGCCTGCGTCAAAATCAGCACTAACTCCTAGCGCTTTGATAATGGCTGCTTGTTGTGATCTCATCATAATGCCTCCATTGCCTTAATTATCAAATTTTAAGGAGCTTACATAACCGTGCACTTCTTCAATGATATGTTGTTTATGGTCCCACAGTTTTTGCGATAAATCGACTGGATAAATTTGTGGATTTAAATCACGTTTGTATTCATCCCACAATGACGCCAATTGTTCAGCGGCAAAGGCTTTTGTATCCGCCAACTCAGGGATTTCATAGACTTGTTGCCCCTGATCAAAGATATCCACCAGGATAGGCCGAGCATTAAAATCGGTCACATCTTTATTGATGTAAGTATAGCTAGGATGAAACATATGCAGTTTATCCTCATGGTCCGGGCGTTCATCGGTTAGCGCCACATAGTCCCCTTCTGATTTGCCATCAGCACGCTTGGTGATTCGCCAAACTTGCTTTTTCCCAGGAGTGGTCACCTTTTCAGCGTTGCTTGATAATTTGATGGTATCCACCATTTTGCCCCGTTCATTTTCAACGGAAACCAATTTGTACACAGCGCCCAAGGCTGGTTGATCGAAGGCGGTGATCAGCTTTGTTCCCACTCCCCAGACATCGATTTTAGCACCTTGCATCTTAAGATTGGTAATTGTCTTCTCGTCAAGATCGTTGGAAGCGTAAATCTTCGCATCAGGGAAACCTGCTTCATCCAATTGTTCGCGGACCCGCTTTGAGATATATGCCATATCTCCCGAATCAATGCGGACGCCCAAAAAGTTGATTTGATCACCCATTTCACGAGCAACTCGAATCGCGTTAGGTACACCGGATCGTAGGGTGTCATACGTGTCGACTAAGAAGACACAATCCTTATGGGAGCGTGCATAGGCCATAAAAGCATCATAATCATTGCGATACGTTTGCACCAAGCTATGGGCATGTGTGCCACTCACTGGGATGCCAAAAATTTTACCAGCACGCATATTACTTGTGGCATCAAAGCCACCGATATACGCTGCCCGTGTGCCCCAAATAGCGGCATCTAATTCTTGCGCACGTCGGGTACCAAATTCCAAAATGCCATCGTTACCAGCAGCAGATCGAATGCGAGCCGCTTTCGTCGCAATCAATGTCTGATAATTAACAATGTTGAGCAACGCTGTTTCAACTAATTGACAATCGACTAACGTGCCCTCAACTTGAACAAGCGGTTCGTTATTGAAGACTAGGTCGCCTTCGCGAGCCGCTCGAATCGTACCGGTAAATTTAAAGTCGTGTAAATAAGCTAAGAACGCTGGCGAGTATTGATTTAAACTCGCTAAATAAGCTAAATCCGTTTCGCTAAAGCGAAGCTGCTTGATGTAATCGATTAACCGTTCTAAACCTGCGAACACGGCATAACCATTATGAAAAGGTAAATCGCGGAAATATAATTCAAAAACAGCATGACGGTCAGCCACGCCTTCTTCAAAGTAGGTCTGTACCATATTGACTTCATAAGCGTCTGTGTGAAGCGTCAAACTATCATCAGGGTAACGCGTTGCCATTGGAATTACGATCCTTCCCGATTGAATTTTATTTAACCCTCACATTCTACCATATCCCCCACTAATGCGGTGATTTGTGCAATGACATCCGCGAAAACTGGGCTCAAATCGGATTTAAACCACCCAGCCAAAGTAAAAGGCGTCAGTAAAAAAGTGATCTGCACGAAAGTTTCCGCACAAATCACTACTTTTAAAACAAAAATATAAATAAACTATCGCTCTAGATAAAATTCAAACCGACTACCAACATATTGGGTCCGTACATATTCAAATGGCGTACCATCGTTTAAAAATGAAACCTGGCGAAGTCGCAGAAGTGGCGCACTACGTTTGACATTTAAGTATTCAGCCACTCGTTCACTAGCGGTCATCGCTGACACGGTCTGCTGGGCATGCCCAACTTTTAAGCCGGCCTCGTCTTCCAAGACGCGATACAATGAATTGGTCACGTCTTCCTTAGAAAATCGCTTAATCAATCGTTCTGGTACCGTCGCGACTTCAAAACAAATCGGTTCATCATTGCCAAATCGAATCCGTTCCATGCGCAGAATTTGTTCGGTTGGCGCCAACTGTAATTTTTCACTTTCAGACAATGATGGCGCGGTAATGTGATAAGAGACGGTTCGTGAAGATGGTACCTTACCAGCCTGCTCCATCAACTCAGTGAAGCTGGTCACACCAGACATCCGTTCTTGCACCTTGCGATTAGCGACGTAGGTGCCGGCGCCGACACGACGCTCTAATAATCCTTCTTCAACCAACGTCTGCACAGCTTGTCGAAGGGTCATCCGGCTAACGCCAAATTGGATGGCTAACTCCCGTTCAGAGGGAATTTTGTCGCCCACTTGCCATTGCCCATCTTCAACTGCTTTACGCAAGCGATTATGAATTTGAATGTATATTGGTGAGGCCATCTTATCCATCCCTTACTTTTTTTGATATTTAATCGTCAAATCGACGCCCATAACTATAGGTCCGTTCCAATGTCTGTGTCCGATCCATCACGTTAAAGTCTGCATCTTTACCTGGAATCAAGGCACCCTTAGTCGTTAAACCGAATTCTTCAGCCTGGTTAACCGACGACATTTGGACAGCTTCTTCGATCCCACAACCGGTAAAGTATTGAATGTTGCGGAAAGCGTCGTCGTAACGTAATACTGAGCCAGCCAGATTGCCCGTCTCTAACCGCGCCTGTTTATCTTTAACAATTACTTTTTGACCGCCAAGTTCACTAATTCCTTCAGGCATGCCTTTAGCCCGCATGGAATCAGTAACCAAATCAATTCGTTCTGGTCCCTTCTGTTCGTAAGCGAGTTTAATCATGTCCGGAACAATGTGGAAGCCATCACAAATGAGTTCGCAATACATATTGTCTTCCAACATGGCATGACCGGTAACGCCAGGTTCACGGTGCTTGAATTCACGCTGTGCATTGTATAAGTGAGTGACATGGGTTGCCTTAGAAGCTAGCATCTGTTCACGAGTTGCATTACTGTGACCAACCGAGGGAACAATGTTGTGGCTGAGGCAATAAGCTTCAAAATCACGCGAACCGGGATCTTCTGGTGCATAAGTAATGAGACGAACACGATTACCAGACAGTTTATTCCAATTATCCAATAACTCGATGTTCGGATCAGTGATGTACTGCTCCGGTTGTGCGCCTTTGAAGGTGGCCGAGATAAATGGCCCTTCCAAATGCACCCCTTGGATGACTGGGTTCTCTTCAGCAGCAGCGGCGATCCCTTTCATCGCGTGATCTAAATGTTCCGTAGATTGTGTCATAGTTGTCGGGAATAGTGTCGTAACACCTTCATGAATCATATCATTGACCATTTCGTTAATTTGGTCAGCGTTACCATCCATTGAATCAAAGCTATAACCACCATGGACATGAACATCGATAAATCCTGGCACGATCACTTTGCCAGAGACAAATTCAACTTCATCTTCTGGTTCAGCCACGTAGTCACTCATTGGCCCAATCGCCTCGATGGACTTACTAAAGCGAATGTAACCGTCGTCAATCTTTTCTTCACCCGTATAAATAATCGCGTGCTTCAAAACCGTACTCATTGATCTTCCTCCTCATCATTGTGCCACATAGGCAACCACAAAGCTTCTGCAACGATGTGGTTCACTATGGGTCTAGTCCCAACATTGGATCCGCTTTCTAGTATAGATGGTCTAGACCATTTTGACAATGTTAAGCTTCTTGATCGCGTTTAATTGTCACGTCGATTCCCTTGACCACTGCCGTCATCAAACCTGCTTCCTCCATGGCCAATAAACCGGCAACCGTCGATCCGCCCGGCGAGGAAACTTGATCAATCAGATCAAACGGTGTCTTATCACTAGCCAAAACCATTTTTGCTGAGCCCTCTGTGACAGCGGCTGCAATTCGCGTTGCTTCCACCTTGGTTAAACCATGTTTAACACCAGCTCGCGCCAACGTGTCAATGAAGAAATCAACAAACGCTGGCGAACTACCTGCCAAAGCCGAAAAAGTACTAAAATCTGCTTCTGGCAATGCCGACGTACTGCCAATAGCGTCAAACAGACCTTTGGCGTCGGCCAATTTAGCCCCCGTGAGGTTGTTGTTAGCTGCTATTGCAGTCATACCAGCACCAATCGCCACGTTCACATTGGGCAATGTGCGCAAAACAGCTAAATCGTAACCAGCCACTTCTTCCATCGCTTGCAAACTCAAGCCAGCGACAATGGAAATCAAAACCTTTTGGTGGTCATTTAATTCATCACGAATTTCCTTTAATACGGCTTGTGCTGCCCCAGGAACAACTGCTAAGACAACAAAATCGCTAGCGGCAACAACCGCTGCGTTACTATCTGCTTGTTGAATACCGGTTGCTTCTGCAAACTCTTGATAGTGCGCCGGATGGGGGCTGTGAACTAAAATATCACTGGCTACCACGGTGTCTGTTTTGATTAAACCGCTAATAATGGCCTGTGCCATCCCACCAACGCCAATAAAACCAAGCTGCATGAGAAAACATCCTTTCAATATTTTGTGACTTTTATCAAACTATTATGCTCGTTTACCACTCCAAATTAAAACCCGGTCATACCCTTATTTAATAAGAATGTAACTGATATAGACCATTAATGCAACTCGAAGTAATAAATCAGCGTCAAACAACTCGTGGCGCTGAATTGCAACTGAACATCGGTCTCAAATGGGTTTGACTAATTGGCGGTGACCAACTAACGCCATAATTCGGCCAATGTCGATCATTAATGAGCTTGTTTTTCCAACGCCAGTAACGTTTTTTTCATTGCGAGTCCGCCACGATAACCACCTAAGCCGCCATCTTTTCGTAACACGCGATGACAAGGTGTGACAATGAGTACAGGGTTTTTAGCAATCGCGGTTGCCACCGCTCGAATCGCATCAGGTCGCCCGATATTTTGTGCGATAGTTGTATAATCACAAGTCATTCCATATGGAATTAAGCGGAGTGCAGCCCACACCGCTTGTTGTAAACCGGTCCCCGCACCTTCAAAGTCAACAGCTAAATCAAAATCTTTGCGTTTACCGGCAAAATAATCAGTGAGTTGTTCCAGATATGGCGCCATGATTAGCTCGTTTGACTGCGCGTTTAGCACGGCCAAATAGTCTGACAAATAGCGTTTTGCCTCGGCTATAGAAGCGTTTGGTGAACCCACAAAAACCAATCCTTGTTCTGAGGCTAATAATTGAAACTGGTCAGTTCCAACCCTTAAGACGGCCTGATACAGTTGTCGCATCTGCAACTCCTCCTTATCATTGGTGCGTGTCAAACCAGTCTCGAATTGCTTGAATTCGAGCAACTCGCAAGCTAGGTTTACCGATTCGGGATAAATCATGGTTTTCACCAGGGAAACGAACCATTTTCGCCTCAATCCCGTTCAGCTTTAGCGAAGTAAACCACTCTTCCCCTTGCCCAATGGGACAACGAAAATCTTGCTCACTATGCAAAATTAAGGTTGGCGTGTGAACACGATCCACATATTTCAATGGCGAGGCATCCCACAATGGTTTTAAATCTGTCACAGCCATTTGCCGTTGCCCGGTTAACTCCCACGGCAAGAAATAATAACCGATGTCACTGGTGCCAAACATGCTAATCCAATTGGCGATTGAGCGTTGCGTGACCGCTGCTTTAAATCGGTCGGTGTGCCCCTCAATCCAGTTCGTCATAAACCCACCGTAAGAACCACCGGTGACATACAGGTGTTCCCGATCAATTTTGACGTCACTAGCTAAAACACGATCTACGGCTGCCATTAAATCTTCATAATCACCTTGACCGTAGTGACCAATCACGCCGCGTTGGAAGGCCTCACCATAAGAAGTTGATCCGCGTGGATTGATGGCAATTACACCATAACCATAACTCGCATAAACCTGCAATTCGTGAAAGAAGGTCTCACCGTAATTAGCCCCCGGCCCGCCATGAATGTATAAAATAGCCGGATATTTTGCCATCGCTGGTGCATCCACCGGAGGCAAGTACCAACCGCGCACATGAAAGCCGTCGGCGGTGGTGAAATTAACGACCTGTGGTTTGACCAAGTCATGCTTTTCTTCGTAGGCCGCATTAGGATTAATTAAGGTCGTTTCTGTCTGAGTGTCCAAATCTAAGGCAACCAATTTTGCCACTTGTGTCCACTGTGATTGCATAAAATACAGCCGATGTTGTTTGATTCCTGTCGTAAAATCAGTGACGTGCCGTGGTCCGCCGGCCACCACCACTCGATTATCCGGATCATCACCCAACTGCCCTAAAACTAGTTGCAACTGTCCGGTAATCAATTGTTGATACACATATTGTTGATCATCAATAAACATTGCTGCTCGACCATGTAAATTTTGTTGAGCATCTGTGTTCATCACCAAATCACCGACCACCACGTCTGGGTTGGGCGTTAACTCAGTCAACTGCTGCTGGTCGATCGCATATGCATATAAATGTTGCGCGGAAATATTAGGAATTTCATTAGTAGATCCAGTCAGCAGTAAGACGGTATCACTTGGATTAAAAGCGACTGGCGCCAGTGTACCAAAGGAACTTGGGGACTTAACCGTCCGCTGTTCGCCTGTTTCAACGTCCAGGATTCTAGTCACTTGACTAAAATCCCAATCCACCTCCGGACGACCTGCAATGGCCACGGTCAGCTGGCGGCCATCGTGAGACAATGGTCCTAATGTGAACCGATCTTCACTTGTCCAAATTTCACTGGCAGTGATTTGCCCGACAACTTGCCGTTTGATGACGTACCGCTCATCTTCAGCAAAATACCCGAGATCATTATCTTTATAAACGGTCTTGGTATAGCTGATCGGTTTTGGAAACCGTGGATCGGCCTTAGCGGGTACAATTCCATTTCGTTTTAACGCGGTCTGATAGTAAATCACCTGACGCGTAGTATCAAAAACAAACGCTGCCACACCAAAAGACTCAAATGTCCGCTGAACTGGGGAACCGCCAGCTAGTGATTGTGTAAAGACTTGGCGTTTTTGGTGTTCATCTTCACTTGTAAACAACAGTACCGTGTCGGCCAGTTGAAGTTGGTTATCTGAACCGTTGCCAGTGCCCCACATGGTTGTCGTCTGCGTTCTAAAACCGAATCGATTAATCATTGTCACATAATCATTTTCCCGTTGCCGCATTTTTGTTGTGAGGTAAAAAACACCGGTGTCATTGGCCACCGGCTGCCCCATTGCCACTAGCTCAAAAAGATCTGTCACTGCCACTGGTTTTGCCATAGCATGAACCTCGTCATCCATTAGATTGATCAATCGCAAACGAACTTAGTTGCCGTTATTATAGGGCTTTTTCAACGCGCCGCCTACTACATCATTAAAAAACTCAGAAGGAAGCCGGCCAGTTTGATCCTGAGCACTAGCGGGCTGGCTGCGATTGGTGAGTTTTACCAATTGATGGCAGTTGGCTAGGCACAAGGATCAGCCCCGTGTAGCTTGACAAAAAATCGGACGAGTCATAGTACAGATGGTTTCCACGTCATAACCAATATCCTCCAGATCCAAGCGTCATTGCTTGCCAACTACAATTTTCGGTGGTCTTGCTGCCATTGTTTAATCTCAGCCAATCGCTTGGCAAAACGGGCTTCAGACCCTTGATGAGTTGGCTGATAATACGTGCGACCGATTAAGTTGTCTGGCATCGTTTGCATTGTTGTTAGTTTGTCCTCAGTATCATGGGCATACTGATAGCCTTCCCCATAATGCAGATCAGACATCAGTTTGGTTGGTGCATTACGAATCTGTAATGGCACTGGCTCTGCTAACGTGTGCAGTGCATCTGCTTTAGCCGCATCGTAAGCCGTGTAAATCGCATTTGATTTTGGCGCTAGCGCCAAATAGGTGACTGCGTGCGCCAAATTGACACTGCACTCTGGCATGCCAATCAAATGACTAGCCTGATACGCGGCCACGGCCAATTCAAGCGCCCGCGAATCCGCCAACCCAATATCTTCGCTGGCAAAACGAATGAGACGTCGTGCCACGTACAACGGGTCTTCTCCACCCTCTAGCATTCGAGATAACCAATACAGCGCTGCATCCACATCTGAGTTACGCATCGATTTATGCAACGCTGAAATAATGTTGTAGTGTTCTTCACCATGCTTGTCATATAAAAGTGATTTTTTTGAGACAAGTTGGGCGACGTCATTTTGATCAATCGTCGTCACTTCACCGACCCGTTGTCCGTTTAAAACTGCCATTTCTAATGTATTCAGGGCCACGCGAGCATCACCATTAGCGAAATCGGCAATAGCGGCCAAAGTCGTTTCATCGATGTTAATTTGTTGATCACCAAAACCGCGCTTGTCGTGAAGCGCTTGATGTAATAATTGAATCAAGTCGTCTTGCTTTAGTGGTTGAAGGACAAAAACTTTGGTCCGTGATAATAGCGCAGCATTAATCTCAAACGATGGATTCTCTGTGGTGGCCCCGATCAACGTAATACTTCCCTTTTCAACAAAGGGGAGAAAAGCGTCCTGTTGTGCTTTATTAAAGCGATGAATTTCATCTACAAAAACAACGGTTCGTTCGCCAACTTGTCGATTTGCCTCCGCCTCAGTCATCACATCACGGATTTCTTTGATGCCACTAGTGACGGCACTAAAGTTAATAAACCGCGCCTGTGTCCTTCTGGCAATGATCCGGGCTAGCGTCGTTTTCCCCACTCCCGGCGGTCCCCAAAAAATAAAAGAAGATAACGTGTCCTCATCAATCAGTTGCCGTAATACCTTCCCCGGCCCTAACAATTGAGTCTGGCCGACGAATTCACTTAAGGTCCGTGGTCGCATTCGACTTGCTAAGGGCTGGTTTTCTTCATTATCCTCAAATAAAGAGGTCTGTTCTGGCACGTGATCCACCTCCTAATCAAACGTACGTTCGTAAAGCTAGTATAACATTTTTTATACTCGGCTCAACCTGCGCGCTGACAACGTCCGCTCATGAATCACTATATATTTCAATCATCGAAACTGAACCCGACCAAAAAAGACCCGACTTCCGCAATCATTACCGGAAATCAGATCTTCATTTCAAACTGGGATAGCTGGATTCGAACCAGCGCATGACGGAGTCAAAGTCCGTTGCCTTACCACTTGGCTATATCCCAATGAATGGCGGAAGTTGGATTCGAACCAACGAACCTTTCGGGGCGGTTTTACAGACCGCTGCGTTTAGCCACTTCGCTATTCCGCCAATTAACAACCCGTTTATTCTACCGAATCTTTTTGATAAATTCAAGACTGTTATTCACGTTAATGACAAGATTCGCAACCGTGTGAGCCATTCGCTCATAAAGTCTGCATGGTCCCATTCCATGATGCGATGAGTGTTGTAGCCAACTGCTTGGTTAAAATAAGTGACGCCGTCTAATAATTTGGGGGTTGGTTTGATGTGTAAGTGACCAAACTGCGCAAAATCCGCCCCACCTTTGCTCAATACCTCGCCTAAACGCTGACTTCCCATCATCGCATTGGCCATATTCCAGAAACGATTGTCGCTAGTCACGTGAATATACTCACGCCGTGGCACAAAATGGGTGACATAAAAAATTCGTTTGTGCGCAACATTAGCTGCTAATAACTGTTTGGCCGTTTGATCAAGCACCACTTGTTCACGTTCCGGATCACTCATCGGTTGCTGAATCGTCCCGTCGAACCAATAAGCTCGTTTCCACTGAGCAAAATCGTCTTCACTACGTTCATTGAATAATTGATCCGCAAATGTGTAATCGTACCAACCGTTGTTGCCAATAATTCGCCAATCCGTGTTAGGAATGTCCACAAATTGATTGTGTAAATAATGCGCATTTATCCGTGTTTCTAACTCTTCATAGGTGACCCCAGCTGCCATGTCATGATTCCCAGCCAAATAATACACTTCGGTTCGATGACCTAGTTCATGTTGTAAAGCTTCAACGTAAGTGGTTGTTTTAGTAAAATCATTAAACGTATCACCAGCGATGATGTAATAATCCACTTGGCGATCAACAAGGACCTGAGCCTGCTTCTTCAACAGCTCGTGAGCGTCCAATCGATTAACATCAAAATGATTGTCACTAGTAATTGCCACATTGGCCATGGTGATCACCTCCTCGTAAACAAAAAATGCCTTCAGTATTATCTGAAGACATCTTAGCATATCCTAATTAGTTCGCGGCAATTTCAACATCTTTCATCAAACCAAAGACTGGTTTTCTGAAGATAAACAAGACAATTCCGAAGACAACACTAACGGCTCCAATAGCCAGGAAGTATGGCACTTCCGTTGATGAACTGTAAAATTGAACAATCTGGGCGTTAACTGCTTGCCCAGCCGCATCAGCTAGGAACCACATACTCATCATTTGCGACCGAAAAGCATTTGGCGCAAGCCGCGTGGTCACAGACAACCCAATTGGCGAAATGAGCAATTCGGCAATTTCAACGATCGCCCAGCTCCCAACAAGCCAAAGCAGTGATACTCGGCCAGAAGTCCCGCCGATTAAACCAGGTAAGGCCATAAACAGGTATGAAACACCGGCAATCATCAAACCATAGGCAAACTTAGTTGTCGTGCTTGGCTGCCGTTTACCCAGCCGCGTCCATAAGATGGCAAAGAATGGCGTATAGATCATGATAAACATCGGGTTTAATGACTGGAAGTAGGCTGCTGGCATCGTCCATCCACCGATGGTTAAGTTGGTCCGTTGTTGAGCAAATAGGGCGAGAACGACGGAGCCTTGTTCTTCAATGGCCCAAAAGAGCATTGCGGCAATAAATAACGGAATGTATGCGACAACGTGACGACGCTCATTATGGGTCACTTTACGACTCGACAACATGACGACAAAGTAAACCACAGGTGTGGCAATTGCGACGATACTGATGAGTAAAATAATATTCTTTAAGTTAAAGGCATCCATCAGAGCCATTAGGATAAGAACTAAAATCAAGGCAACGATCCCAAGTCCCCAACGAATCACCAATGGGCGAATGTCGCTACGTTCGATTGGATCAGAGGCATAAAGTCCATCTTTACTAAGGTACTTACGACCATCCAACCAATATTGGAGTAAGCCGAAGAACATTCCAATTGCAGCTAATGAAAAGCCAAGGTGGAAGTTAACTTTTTCACCAAGGGTACCCACGATGTAAGGGGCAAAGAGACTCCCCATATTAATCCCAAACACGAAAATATTAAATCCAGCATCGCGTCGACGGTCTTCCGTGCTATATAATGCACCAACCATTTCAGAGACATTCGGCTTTAGTAACCCAGTCCCAACCACGATTAAGCCAATTGAAGCAAATAGAGCTGATGCACCAGCTGGAACGGCTAAAGCAATGTGCCCAAACATGATTAGCACACCGCCCATAAAGACAGTTCGCCGTGGGCCGAAAACCCGGTCGCTCAAAAAGCCACCGAGAACACTGGACAAATAGACCAGTGATCCATAAATCGCCATAATCGAACTGGCTGTTGCTTGGCTGAAGCCAAGGCCACCTTTATCGATCGCAAAATACATATAGAACAGCAGGATGGCACGCATCCCATAATAACTGAACCGTTCCCACATTTCGGTGAAGAACAGCGTGGCCAATCCACGCGGTTGGCCAAAAAATGCTGTATCCGTGCTTTTAGTTTCCAAAAGAATCCTCCTAATTGATCCCCAATGATAGCCAACGGCCACAACTTTCGGGAATTCTTGTTAAAATACATATTCAATTAAATACCCGTTTTAAAAAAAACGATAGAATAATTATAGCTGTTATAAATGGCGATAGTCAAACTTTCTTTTAATTTATTCGCCATTTTTCATCGAACAATTCTAATGTTCTAACAATTCCCGCGTGTCGCTTGATCATCACAGAAATGGCCGCCAGCATTTTTACTTTTTTCCAATCGATAGAATTTTAAACGCCGATATTCTGGCTATCACCATATTTTACTAATAAAAAAAACCACGTCTAAACGTGGTTAAACGAGACTAGATTCGATGCCGGATAGGTGACTCGAACACCTGACCCTCGGTTTACGATACCGATGCTCTACCAACTGAGCTAATCCGGCAAGACTAATTGGCACATCTGATAGTATAGCGAACTTGGCCGTTTGCTTCAAGTATCTTTCTAAATCAAAACGTGGATCATCCAGCGACTAATTGGAAATCTCTTTTAACGGATTAAAGGATTAGCCTGGTGGATTAAGCAGGCACATTGTCGATTGCGATTGCTATCCTGAATTTCACAGGCATTCATCAGAAACGCCCTGGATCCACTCAGTTGATCCCCATTACGTCCAGTTTAGGCTAACTTCAATTTAACCCGGCTCTATTTCTAAGTGCGACCGTCTTGATTAGCATCAGTCTGTTTATTCCAAAAAGAAGTGGGTTTTGACATGAATCATCAGCTGTTTAGTTTCCATCACAACCGTCATCTTCTTGATTAGCTTGATTTGCCGTCTAACTTGGTCACTAATCGTCATCTTATTAGTTGAGATGAAGTCACAAAAAAATCGTCAATCCGCAGATTGACGATTCATATGCATGGCGACGGCCTACCCTCGCAGGGAGCGATCCCCCAACTACTCTTGGCGCGACGAAGCTTAACTTCCGTGTTCGGCATGGGAACGGGTGTATCCTTCGTGCCATCATCACCACACTCTGAGGGTTACCCACTCAAAACTGAATCTGATTCTTTTTATCTTAACCGGACCACCACTTCGTGGTTAAGTCCTCGACCGATTAGTACTAGTCCGCTCCATGTGTCGCCACACTTCCACTTCTAGCCTATCTACCTCATCATCTCTGAGGGGTCTTACTTCCATATAGGAATGGGAAATCTCATCTCGAGGCGAGTTTCACACTTAGATGCTTTCAGCGTTTATCTCATCCATACATAGCTACCCAGCGATGCGCCTGGCGGCACAACTGGTACACCAGCGGTATGTCCATCCCGGTCCTCTCGTACTAAGGACAGCTCCTCTCAAATTTCCTGCGCCCGCGACGGATAGGGACCGAACTGTCTCACGACGTTCTGAACCCAGCTCGCGTACCGCTTTAATGGGCGAACAGCCCAACCCTTGGGACCGACTACAGCCCCAGGATGCGATGAGCCGACATCGAGGTGCCAAACCTCCCCGTCGATGTGGACTCTTGGGGGAGATGAGCCTGTTATCCCCAGGGTAGCTTTTATCCGTTGAGCGATGGCCCTTCCATACGGTACCACCGGATCACTAAGCCCGACTTTCGTCCCTGCTCGACCTGTCTGTCTCACAGTCAAGCTCCCTTGTGCCTTTACACTCTACAAATGATTTCCAACCATTTTGAGGGAACCTTTGGGCGCCTCCGTTACCTTTTAGGAGGCGACCGCCCCAGTCAAACTGCCTACCTGACACTGTCTCCCGCCACGCTAAGTGGCGCGGGTTAGAGTGGCCGTATAACAAGGGTAGTATCCCACCAACGCCTCCTTCGAGACTAGCGTCCCGAGCTCTACGGCTCCTACCTATCCTGTACAAGTTATACAGACACCCAATATCAAGCTACAGTAAAGCTCCATGGGGTCTTTCCGTCCTGTCGCGGGTAACCCGCATCTTCACGGGTAATATAATTTCACCGAGTCTCTCGTTGAGACAGTGCCCAGATCGTTACGCCTTTCATGCGGGTCGGAACTTACCCGACAAGGAATTTCGCTACCTTAGGACCGTTATAGTTACGGCCGCCGTTCACTGGGGCTTCAATTCTGAGCTTCGCTTACGCTAACCCATCCTTTTAACCTTCCAGCACTGGGCAGGCGTCAGCCCCTATACGTCATCTTACGATTTTGCAGAAACCTGTGTTTTTGATAAACAGTCGCCTGGGCCTTTTCACTGCGGCTGCACGTTAGTGCAGCACCCCTTATTCCGAAGTTACGGGGTCATTTTGCCGAGTTCCTTAACGAGAGTTCGCTCGCTCACCTGAGGATACTCTCCTCGACTACCTGTGTCGGTTTGCGGTACGGGTAATTAAACGCTCACTAGAAGCTTTTCTCGGCAGCGTGACATCAACGACTTCCCTACTAAATTCGGTCCTCATCACAGCTTGGTGTTAAGCCCATAAGCATTTAACTCATGAACCACCTTGCTGCTTGACCAGACATTTCCATCCGTCTGGATCGTTTAGCCTTCTGCGTCCCTCCATTGTTCAAACACGTTTAACTAGTACAGGAATCTCAACCTGTTAGCCATCGACTACGCCTCTCGGCCTCGCCTTAGGTCCCGACTAACCCTGGGTGGACGAGCCTTCCCCAGGAAACCTTAGTCATTCGGTGGATCAGATTCTCACTGATCTTTCGCTACTCATACCGGCATTCTCACTTCTATGCGCTCCACCAGTCCTCACGGTCTGACTTCTCCGCCCATAGAACGCTCTCCTATCGCGCCACTTACGTGGCACCCACAGTTTCGGTAATGTGCTTAGCCCCGGTACATTTTCGGCGCAGAATCACTCGACTAGTGAGCTATTACGCACTCTTTAAATGGTGGCTGCTTCTGAGCCAACATCCTAGTTGTCTGTGCAACTCCACATCCTTTTCCACTTAGCACATATTTTGGGACCTTAACTGGTGATCTGGGCTGTTCCCCTTTCGACGGTGGATCTTATCACTCATCGTCTGACTCCCGGATAACACATCAATGGCATTCGGAGTTTATCTGAATTCAGTAACCCATGACGGGCCCCTAGTTCAAACAGTGCTCTACCTCCATGATGCTCTAATCCGAGGCTAGCCCTAAAGCTATTTCGGAGAGAACCAGCTATCTCCAAGTTCGTTTGGAATTTCACCGCTACCCACACGTCATCCCAGCCTTTTTCAACAGACACGGGTTCGGTCCTCCGGTGCGTATTACCGCACTTTCAACCTGCACATGGGTAGGTCACCTGGTTTCGGGTCTACTTCAACATACTCAATCGCCCATTTCAGACTCGCTTTCGCTACGGCTCCGGTCTTTCCACCTTAACCTTGCATGCTAACGTAACTCGCCGGTTCATTCTACAAAAGGCACGCTATCACCCATTAACGGGCTCTAACTACTTGTAGGCACACGGTTTCAGGAACTATTTCACTCCCCTTCCGGGGTGCTTTTCACCTTTCCCTCACGGTACTGGTTCACTATCGGTCACTAGGGAGTATTTAGCCTTACGGGATGGTCCCCGCAAATTCCGACGGAATTTCACGTGCTCCGCCGTACTCAGGATCCTGAACTGAGGGACTTTGATTTCGTCTACGTGGCTCTCACACCCTATGGCGACGCTTCCCAACGTCTTCGACTATCAAGGTCCTTGGTAACTCAAATGTTCAGTCCTACAACCCCAAACTGCAAGCAGTCTGGTTTGGGCTCTTCCCCGTTCGCTCGCCGCTACTTAGGGAATCGATTTTTCTTTCTCTTCCTGTTGCTAATGAGATGTTTCAGTTCACAACGTCTACCTTCAACTAGAGTATGTATTCCCCTAGTGATAACCAGCGGTTAAACTGGCTGGGTTCCCCCATTCGGAAATCTCCGGATCAAAGCTTACTTACAGCTCCCCGAAGCATATCGGTGTTAGTCCCGTCCTTCATCGGCTCCTAGTGCCAAGGCATCCACCGTGCGCCCTTGTTAACTTAACCTAACAGTTCTAAAGAACTGCGGTTGTGAGTTTAGCGAATAACAATTACTTGTTAAAAAACTCAAAAAACGCGGTGTTCTCGGTTTTTAATAAAAAGAATCAAGATTCAGTTTTCAATGTGCAATCCTAGCATCATTTAAGATGCATTTGAGGGTAAATCCCTCAAAACTGAACAACGTTTCCACTAATGTGTAAGGTTCCGATTTGTTTCCTTAGAAAGGAGGTGATCCAGCCGCAGGTTCTCCTACGGCTACCTTGTTACGACTTCACCCTAATCATCTGTCCCACCTTAGGCGGCTGGCTCCTAAAAGGTTACCCCACCGACTTTGGGTGTTACAAACTCTCATGGTGTGACGGGCGGTGTGTACAAGACCCGGGAACGTATTCACCGCGGCATGCTGATCCGCGATTACTAGCGATTCCGACTTCGTGTAGGCGAGTTGCAGCCTACAGTCCGAACTGAGAATGGCTTTAAGAGATTTGCTTGGCCTCGCGACTTCGCTGCTCGTTGTACCATCCATTGTAGCACGTGTGTAGCCCAGGACATAAGGGGCATGATGATTTGACGTCGTCCCCACCTTCCTCCGGTTTGTCACCGGCAGTCTCATTAGAGTGCCCAACTTAATGCTGGCAACTAATCATAAGGGTTGCGCTCGTTGCGGGACTTAACCCAACATCTCACGACACGAGCTGACGACAACCATGCACCACCTGTCTTTCCGTCCCCGAAGGGAACGTCTTATCTCTAAGATTAGCAGAAGATGTCAAGCCCTGGTAAGGTTCTTCGCGTAGCTTCGAATTAAACCACATGCTCCACCGCTTGTGCGGGTCCCCGTCAATTCCTTTGAGTTTCAACCTTGCGGTCGTACTCCCCAGGCGGAATGCTTATTGCGTTAGCTGCGGCACTAAGGGGCGGAAACCCCCTAACACCTAGCATTCATCGTTTACGGCATGGACTACCAGGGTATCTAATCCTGTTTGCTACCCATGCTTTCGAGCCTCAGCGTCAGTTACAGACCAGGTAGCCGCCTTCGCCACTGGTGTTCTTCCATATATCTACGCATTCCACCGCTACACATGGAGTTCCACTACCCTCTTCTGCACTCAAGTTGCCCAGTTTCCGATGCCCTTCTCCGGTTAAGCCGAAGGCTTTCACATCAGACTTAAGTAACCGCCTGCACTCCCTTTACGCCCAATAAATCCGGATAACGCTTGCCACCTACGTATTACCGCGGCTGCTGGCACGTAGTTAGCCGTGGCTTTCTGGTTAAATACCGTCACAATCTGAACAGTTACTCTCAGATTCGTTCTTCTTTAACAACAGAGTTTTACGAGCCGAAACCCTTCTTCACTCACGCGGCGTTGCTCCATCAGGCTTTCGCCCATTGTGGAAGATTCCCTACTGCTGCCTCCCGTAGGAGTCTGGGCCGTGTCTCAGTCCCAATGTGGCCGATCAGCCTCTCAGCTCGGCTATGCATCATCGCCTTGGTAAGCCGTTACCTTACCAACTAGCTAATGCACCGCGGGTCCATCCTGAAGTGATAGCCGAAACCATCTTTCAAGCGAAAACCATGTGGTTTTCGTTGTTATGCGGTATTAGCATCTGTTTCCAAATGTTATCCCCCACTTCAGGGCAGGTTACCCACGTGTTACTCACCCGTTCGCCACTCGCTTCATTGTTCTTTCAATCTAGTGCAAGCACCGTCAATCTAGAACCAAAGCGCGTTCGACTTGCATGTATTAGGCACGCCGCCAGCGTTCATCCTGAGCCAGGATCAAACTCTCAAATTAATGAGTTATTTGAAATAGCTCTTGTTTTTGTTACTTGGTTATAAAGTGAATTGACTTCACAATTTGTATTGCTTTGAACCGAAGTTCAAAGACCCTACACATTTGATTCGTCGAAACGTTGTTCAGTTTTCAAAGATCTACCTGTCTGCTACCAAATTGGTCTGTATCAGACAACTTAATTAGAATACCAGTTCCTCACTACTCTGTCAACAACTTTCAATAAATTATTTTCAAGATGTTTTGAATTGGTATATTTGCCGCTAGGAAGGAAAAATGTTTATTTCCTTTTTGACGACGTTTATTAGAATACCAGTCCTGAATCCACGGGTCAATCATTTTGTTACAATATCATTTGTTTTTAATGTTTTCCATTAATGCCAGCCAATTCCTTATTGTTTCCCGTATAACTGTACCCGTTTTTTCCATAATGGATATTGCTAAAAGCAGCGGAAACGCAAAAAAAGACACGCCTCAACGTGTCTTTAAGATGCTGCATTAATCTTCTTGGTCGAGATTATCTTCTGCGCGCATCGTTGGGAATAATAAGACGTCGCGAATCGACGGGGCATCAGTCAATAGCATGACTAGTCGATCAACACCGATTCCTAAGCCGCCAGTTGGAGGCATACCGTATTCCAACGCTTCAACAAAATCTTCATCAATCAATTGAGCTTCATCATCACCGGCATCGTGTTCCTTCGCTTGGGCTTCAAAACGCTCACGCTGATCAATCGGATCATTTAGTTCTGTAAAGGCATTGGCGAATTCATTGCCCATAATATAAAGTTCGAACCGGTCTGTGAAACGCGGATCATCTGGATTCTTTTTAGCCAGTGGTGAAATTTCAACCGGATGACCATAGATAAATGTAGGCTGAACCAGCGTATCTTGAACCTTATCTTCAAAGAACTGATTAATAATATGACCCACTGTCCAAAACGGTTCATAATGAATGCCGTTTTCTGTTGCTAATTGTTGTGCCTGTTCAAGATCCATTGGCTGCCAAAAATCAATACCTGTTTCAGCCTTGATGGCATCAACCATGTGAACCCGTTTGAACGGTTTGGCAAGATCAATCGTCGTGCCTTGATAGCTCACAATGGCATCTGTAGTCACTGCTTTAGCAGCGGCCTTAAAGATTCCCTCAGTTTCATCCATCACATCGTGGAAATCCCAGTAGGCAACATAAGACTCTAACATCGTAAACTCAGGATTATGTTTGGTATCAATGCCTTCGTTGCGGAATACACGGCCAATTTCATAAACCCGTTCCATCCCACCAACAATCAAACGTTTTAAATGGAGTTCTAAGGCGATTCGTAAGTAAAGTTCAATATTTAACGCATTATGATGAGTGATAAACGGCCGTGCCGCCGCCCCACCAGCAATGTTATGCAATACCGGCGTTTCAACTTCTTGGAAATCCAAACCATCTAGGTAATGACGAATAGCCGAAATGATTTTTGTACGCTTCTTGAATCGATCAAAACTATCATCATTAGCGATCAAGTCAAGGTAACGTTGCCGATAAATTTGTTCTTGATTCGTTAAACCATGAAATTTATCAGGGAGTGGCCGCAACGCTTTACTTAAGAAAGTTAATGCTTGCGCACGTACAGTTAACTCGCCCATATCGGTCTTAATGACATCACCTTTAATGCCAATAAAGTCACCGATATCCGCCCGTTTAAATACGTGGTACATCTCTTCACCAATGACATCTTTGCGAACATAAATTTGAATGCGCCCGCTACGATCCTTTAAATCGGCAAAGCCAACTTTCCCCTTACCACGTTTGGAGACCATCCGTCCAGCAATTGTTACAATATGGTCTTCATTGGCCAAAGTTTCCTTGTCTTCGTCACCAAACTGCTCATGCAATTGCGCAGCCAAATGTGTCCGGTCAAATCGATGGCCAAAGGGTTCAATCCCTTGATCGCGCAATTCTTGCAATTTTTCGCGGCGCACGCGCATTTGATCATTCATTTCTGTATCTTGTTTTGCCACATTAATCCCTCACTTCTGTCAAATTAACACTGCCACCATTTTACACTAAAAGTTAGCCTTGCCGAACACTTTCCGAAGTTTCCCGTGCTTGGCGGGCAGCTAATTGCGTCATGAACCGATCAAATAGTTCAATCATTTCAGCTGATGTTTCTGCGTTATTCAAGGCGACTTTTGTCCGCGCAGAGTGAGCTATTCCTTTCAAGTAGTAGCCGGCCTGGCCCCGAAACTCACGTGAACCAACGTGATCACCTTTTAAATCCACTAACCGCTGCAAATGTTCCTTAGCGATGGCAATCTTTTTATCTGCAGTTGGCTCTGGCAACAACTCCCCTGTTGACAAGTAATGCGCCATCTGGCCCAATACCCATGGGTTACCTTCTGCGGCACGACCCACCATTGCGGCATCCGCACCAACTTCTTCAATCATTTTCTTGGCGTCTGCCGGTGTTTGTATATCACCGTTTCCCATAAATGGAATATGAATCTGCTTAGCCACTTCATGCAAGATGTGCCAATCAGAGTGGCCCTCGTAAAATTGATGACGTGTTCGCCCATGCATGGCCAATGCGCAAGCACCGCCGCGTTCGGCCGCTAAAGCATTTTCCACTGCGTAAAGATGGTCGGGATCCCAGCCAGTACGCATCTTGACGGTCACTGGCTTCTTGACCGCATCTGTCACATAAGAAACCATTTCATAGACTTTATTGGGGTCTAACAACCACCGAGCACCGGCCTCCGTTTTAACCACCTTGTTAACAGGGCAGCCCATATTAATATCGATAATATCCGCCTCAGTTTGTTGATCTACATACTGGGCCGCTTGAACTAGGGTTTCTTTCGTCCCGCCGAAAATTTGAATACTCATTGGATGCTCAGCTTTCGAAACACTCATCATCGATAGCGTTTTTTTATTTTGATACATAATACCGCGGTCTGAGATCATTTCGCAGACAACCAAGCCGGCCCCAAATTCCTTACAGATAACGCGAAAAGCTTGATTAGTCACTCCAGCCATCGGTGCAACTACAATCTGGTTAGGAATCTCCACTGAACCAATTTGCCACTTCATCTTTGCACCTCCAAATTTTATGCCTGCTGTTCGGTAATAATTGCGGCCAAGTCTGCTTCACTGAACTTATACCGGTTGCCACAAAAACGGCAAACCGCTTCGGCACCATGATCCTCATCAATCATTGCTTGCAATTCATGAGCAGGCAAACTACTTAAATCGGTGGCAAAACGGGCCTTCGAACAATCACACTGAAAAGCCACGGGGACTTTTTCCAAAATATTTACCCGCGACTCACCAAACAAGTCAGTCAAGATGTCTTCTGGTGTCTTCCCATCGCGTAGCAATTGCGAAACTAACGGCATGTCTTTTAAAGATTGTTCCAGTTGACTAATCGCCTGATCGTCAGCCCCTGGCAAAACCTGGATCATAAAACCGCCAGCCACACCAATCGTATTGTCGTTTTCTACAAACACCGATACCCCAACTGCTGACGGGATTTGTTCCGACTGAGCCAAATAGTAAGTGAAATCATCCCCGATTTCCCCACTTACTAGACCGACCTGCCCCGTGTAGGGTTGATCCAAACCTAAATTTTTTGTAACCGATAAAAACCCATTGTGACCCACTGCGCCGCCAACATCGATGTGTCCAGCCTCATTAAGGGGCAGATGAACGTGTGGATCGATGATGTACCCCTTAACAATACCATTGGCATCTGCATCGACCACAATTCCTTTAGCTGGACCGTCGCCAGCTACTTTGACGGTCATTGTTTCTTGCCCTTTCAATAAAGAAGTACCGAGTAATAGTGATGCCGTTAACGTCCGTCCTAACGCTGCCGAAGACGCACTCCACGTATCGTGGCGCCGCTGCGCTTCCGCAACCACTCCTGTACTTCTCACGGCATAAGCGCGAAAATTACCGCCATCAATTATGCTTTTTACTAAATAATCGTTCATTTCAAACTCCCTCGTTAACTATCCATCACTCACTGATGGCGTAACCCAAAATTTCTGAAAGCAAGTATACCGCACTCCATAAAAAAAGTCAGTTACGCGTGAACTCAGGTTGGGATGGGGAGACAAAAAAGTATCTCGTCAAACTTGACGAGATACTTTCCGCGTAACCAACTTAAATTATTCGTTTGAATGTGAATCTGAATCTGATTGTGCCGATGATGTAGGTGCCTCACTAGCAGATTCTGGTTGACTCGTCGCCGATTGTGGTGCGCTTGTCGCTGTAGAATCACTGGTAGATGCACTGAGCGCATCATCATGTGCTGCAGCACGTTGCGCCTCACGCTGTTCGAGCGCACTCTTAGCTTGTTCAAAGGTTGCTGCTTGCGCATCAGCATTGGTTGGCTGAGCTTCTGGCATCTTACCCGTCTTAAACAAACTTAGAATCTGCTTCTCATCCAACGTTTCATATTTCAAAAGCGCTTCGGCAATCAATTTATGCTGTTCACGGTGACTCTGAATAATGTCACGGGCTTCTTGGTAACCCTCGCTCGTTAACCGACGAACTTCTTCATCAATCAACGCAGCGGTCTCTTGTGAATAAGGGGGTTGTTGGCCGTATTGAGCACCTAAGAACGGTTGCCCATCACTCTCTAACGTAACCATCCCCAGCTTATCACTCATCCCATACTGGGTAACCATTGCCCGAGCAATGCCGGTTGCTTGTTCAAAGTCATTAGATGCACCGGATGACTCAGAGTTAAAGATAATCGCTTCAGCAGCACGACCACCCATCAACCCGGCGATCTGCTCTTGTGCATCTTTTTTACTCATTAACATCTGGTCTTCACGTGGCAACATGATTGCGTAACCGCCTGCACGACCACGTGGGACAATCGTAACTTTGTGCACGACTCGCGCATCATTTAAGACCAAGCCCACAATCGTATGGCCAGCTTCATGGAATGCCACCGTTCGACGCTCTTGATCTGAGATAACCCGATCGTGCTTAGCTGGACCAGCGATGACGCGATCTTCGGCCTCATCTAAATCGGCTGCATCAATTTGCGTCTTACCGCGACGAGCGGCCAACAATGCAGCTTCATTCAATAGGTTTGCCAAGTCGGCACCTACAAAACCAGGCGTCTGTTTCGCAATTTCTTTTAAATCCACATTAGCAGCTAATGGCTTGCCCTTGGAATGTACTTTCAAAATTGCTTCACGGCCCTTAACGTCAGGACGACCCACTAAGATCTTGCGGTCAAAACGACCTGGCCGCAATAACGCAGGGTCCAACACATCAGACCGGTTCGTAGCGGCCATGACAATGACCCCTTCATTACCCGTAAACCCATCCATTTCAACTAACAACTGGTTCAACGTTTGCTCGCGTTCATCATGGCCGCCACCCATGCCAGTTCCCCGTTGACGACCAACTGCATCGATTTCGTCAATGAAGATAATCGAAGGAGCACTCTTTTTGGCTTGGTCAAATAAATCACGAACTCGGCTAGCCCCGACCCCAACAAACATTTCCACGAAGTCAGAACCAGACATGGAGAAGAACGGTACGCCAGCTTCACCGGCAACAGCCTTGGCCAGCAACGTTTTCCCTGTACCTGGCGGGCCCTCAAGTAAGACGCCGGCTGGAATGTGAGCACCTAATGTCGTAAATTTATGCGGATCTTTCAAGAACTCGACCACTTCGACTAGTTCTTGCTTTTCCTCTTCTTCACCGGCAACATCGCTGAACCGAATTGTATTACTCTTCGGATCAGCAGGCTTAGCTTTAGATTTCCCAAAGCTTGCCACACCACCACGGCCACCTGCACCGCCTTGACCAGCCTGCCCCATCATCATGTAGAAGAAGAAACCAATCAAGATGACAGGCAAAATTAAGCTAATTAAATTAATCCAAAAACCGCTGGATTCTTCCGGCTTAGTATCCATCTTGACATTATGTTTAGACGCCGCATCAGTCACCTGTTGGACGCTAGCATTATTCTCCAAAATAGAACTGGTAAAGTTCTTAGCAGTTGTCGTTTGACTACTACCAATCCCAAGGCCGGTACTACCAGAACCAGAAACTTTTTGTGCCTTTCGATACTCACCGGTGATTTTATAAACTCCACCAGCCGGTTGTACCTGAAAGTTTTTAACCTTGTTTTGCTTTAATTGACGGACAAATTCGCTGGAACGAATGTTCTGGGTTTGAGATCCGGAGTTATTGCCAAAAAAGAAATATAAAATTCCCATAAATGACAAGAAGATCACGATCCAAAACAAACTATTCCGAACCGGCCCATTTCGGCGTGTATTCATGCATTGCCTCCTGACGGCATAGACGTTATTCAGACCATGATCAATGGCCTGATCAGGGTTAATCCCTGTTGATGAAACATACTATATCACAATTGACCTATCTTGACCAAATAAAAATCACGCCTTTTTCGGTCAATTTTATTAGGCACAGATTTTTCACTCAGGACGGTCACCTTCATATACGGATGGTTTTAAAACACCCACATATGGCAAATTACGATAGAACTCTTTGTAATCAAGTCCATAACCAACCACGAATTCTTTCGGCAATTTGAAACCCACATAGTCGGCTTTAGCCGCGACCACTCGACCCTCAGGCTTATCAAGTAACGTACAGACCTTGATGTCCTTAGCCTGTCGCTGTTTCAACAGATCGATCAAGAATTGTAGGGTACGTCCAGTATCGATAATATCTTCCATAATAATGACATTACGTCCAGCTACATCAGCGCTAAGATCGTGGACCAATTGAATCTCGCCAGCTGAAGCAACGCCACCGTGATAACTGGAGACATCAATAAAGTCCACTTCGGCCATAATGTCCATCTCGCGCATCACATCAACCGTCCATAAGATCGCACCCTTAAGTACCGAAATTAAAATCGGCCGTTTGTCCTGATAATCCTCAGTGAGCTGCTGCCCCAGTCGGTGAGCTGCTTCCTTAATGTCTTCAACACTATAGAGCGTTCTTTCAATATCGTTATTCATTCGCTACTCCCCGTCTAGTTTTATCGACAATTCAATTAGTGCGCCATCGTTACCCACTGCTACTTTTCGACCAACTAGCCACAACGGACGACCAGTGTTGGTCGTTACGATGAGTTGTGCTTGACGTTGTTCAACAGGTACCTTTTGATCGATCAAAATTCGGCGCACTTGCTGATGATGCCCACCATGCAAGGTAAGCAGATCAGTTTTTTTTGCCAACCGTACGACCAATGGCCACTCAGATGCCTTAACGCGAACGTGAACGCTGTGACGCTGTGGTTGCATCGTCACAACTTGTTGAGCATCACAAGCATCTAGCCAGCCCCCATTGCTTAAGGGGTGTCGTTTGTTCAATGTTACCATAGTTTTATTTTCAAATTGAAGCGACAACTCAATTTTCTCAGGCGTTTGCGTTCGCCTTTGAAAGAAATAATTGTCATAGCGACGGACGAGTTGCCAATTTTTATCTAAGTTGAAATGGGTCTGTGGCGGACCACTAGTCAATCCACGAGCGGCATTTTGCCAAGCACCAGCGGCAATATTAATTGGTCCTTGTTGACGTAAAAAATCTTGTTTCAGTAAAAAGCTTGTTGGTAACTCATGCTGGACAACTTTAGTCACCTGGCCGCCAATTTCCGCCAAAATTGTTTGGGCCTGACCGCGCAGATAAAACGTCACTTGCTGCTGATCCACAATCGACTGACTAAAGTCTGCGACAAATCGGGGATTTTCTTGCTTGATGAGTGGAATGAGCTGTTGGCGAACTCGGTTACGGGTCGCCGTCAGCTCTTGATTTGTTGTATCTTCAAAACTCATAATCTGCTGGCGTCTCACAAAATCCCGCAGCATCGTCTTAGATACACCTAGCAAGGGACGAATTAAATGCCCATTCGCAAAAGGGCGTCGCCACTCAATCGCTAAATTACTCGTGAACGATCGGCCTTCGATCATCGCCATGAGCGCCGTTTCGACTTGCTCATCTTGTTGATGTGCCGTCGCCAACACATTGGCTTGATACTGGGTCATGACCGTTCGGAAAAAATTATAGCGCACCTGACGCGCAGCTGCCTCTAAGCCGGACTTAGGATGTTCGCGTTGTGGCCAATGCTTGACAACTAATTTAATATCGCTGCTAGCTAAATACTGACGGAGGTAATTTTCTTCCTGGTCACTTTGGGCCCGTAACTGATGATTGACGTGTGCCACCACCAACCGTGGTCGCTGTGCTTTTGGTAGCTGTCTAAATAATGTCAATAAGGCCATCGAATCAACGCCAGTGGACACTGCTAATACAATCGTATCTTCTGGCTGCCACAGATGATGTGTCCGATTAGCTTGCAAAAACAACCGCATCACTTTGTCGATATCGTTTTCCTCCTTAAGCCTGCCTTTAGAAAAAAAGCATCACGGTTTTAAAAACCGCAACGCTTCAATACACTGCTATTGACCTAGCTACGTCGCCCACCGCGGCCGCCTCGCTTACCTTCAGTGTTGTGCTTTAAAGTTGCCAAGCGCTGCTCGCTATCCTTTAAAAAGCTCGCCATCATTCCATCAAAGCTGCTGTCAATCGGTTGTGACTTACGCCCGCGACTGCTATGTACGTTGGCGTTATTTACTCGCTTAGGTGCTGAGGTATGTGGACGGTCATGGTGCGACTCAGTATTAGACGATTGTGTCTCGAGTGCTTTCATGGACAAGGCAATCTTCCCCTTGTCCACGGATATGACCTTGACGCTAACCTCGTCACCAACACTCAAGACATCGTGAATATCTTTGACATAATTATTTGAGACCTGACTAATGTGAACGAGTCCACTTTGATGATCGCCTAAATCGACAAATGCACCAAAATTAGTAATTCCCGTCACTTTCCCTGTCACCTTACTACCAACTTCCACTGCCATAGAAAAAATAGCCCTCCTGAGCACCTAAACCTACCGGTAAAATTAAAATTATTTTAACATAAAACAGTCGCAGATAGTCACTGCGGCTGTTGGTTTGCCCGTTTTCAGTTAATTTTATTTCGAATTACTTGGTAGGTTGTAGACAATCTCACCATTCTTCGAATATAAGTATTTCGACCGAATCAATTGCGTTAAATAGTCATCATTATGCAGCTGTTTCACCTTTTGGTTCAGTTGACCATGTTCAGCTTTTGCGGTACTCAATTGCTTTTGAGCAACCTCAGTTTGCTGATTAATTTGATGAAGACTAGCTAAATTTTTTCCGTAGGCCCATACACATAAGACTAGTGCGACGGCAAAACCAATTAAAATTCGAACAGCTCGACCACGACGTTGTTTACTCAAAGCCAGCTTTTGGGCATGATGAGCCACTTCACTAGCGCGTAAACGCTGTACATAATCGTTATTCAACTGATGAACCGTCTGTTTATCTTGCATGTCATGCCCCACCATTAATGGTCAACTTCGATTGTATTCAATCAACTTATTAACTAGAGTATAACAACGGCTAAAATAGATGTAAATGACAAAACCATTACACCTCAACGTTTTAGGGCATTTTTAGGGGAACGTACTTTCGTCATGCAATTAAAATTGTAATTATAATTCAGCGTTAAAATCTCGAGCATACGCTTCATTGATGACTTTATACATCTTATCAGCATCATCTTTTTTAACAATTTCCATCAGATTTAAAACTTGAATGGTCAGTGTTTTATTACCAAATGAAATGACTAATTTATCATTCACATTGACATTACTGGATGACTTCGCTTTATTTCCATTAATCGTAATTCGGCCTTGGTCAGCAATTTCCTTTGCCACCGTGCGCCGTTTAATCACTCGTGATAATTTCAAAAACTTATCTAATCGCATCTTTCACCTCGTCAAATTCTGACTTAATTTCGCTTTGTTAGTTTTAACAATCGCCTTCCACCCGGCAAGGTTAACCACTCTCGCATCGAAAACAATTGTCCCCATAACGCTAATCCAACAAAGACGCTCATCCCAATAACCACACAAATCGCAACCATCAAGATAGCTGACCCACGCGTTAGTGGCAGCCACAACTGGAATAACCAACTAGCTAAACCAGCTAGTCCTCCCATTGTACCAACGGTTCCTACCAATTTGCGGACAAAACTACCATGAGTCAAGGCTGTTCTCATCGATGTTGGACTACCCAACCATAATATTAGCATCATTGCCGCCAAACTAATCACCGTCAGCCAACTAGCGCCATTAATTCCCCACACGTAAACGGCCCAATAGTTAAAACAGCCTTTAACAATGAGCCCAGCAGTTAACGCAATTAGCGATAGTCGATACTGATTCATGCTCTGCAAAATACTATTATACGTACTGATTAAGCTAGCGAAAATGATACTGAGACAATAAATTGCTAAAGCCAAGCTACCAGTCTCACTGCCAAAGAGAACTAAATTTATGAGTGGCATGAGCACGACTAATCCAATTGTGGCGGCAGCTGATAGGGCAAGACTAATATGAATCAACATGGTTAGTGTCATTTGAATTGCCTGTTGACGCTGTTGACGCCAGGCAACGCTTAACGCTGGTAATAAAGTTGCCGAAAAACTGGTTGCGACAACTAGACCTAACTGTATTAGCGGTTGAGCTCGATCATAAACGCCTTTGAGCGATTTAGCAGCTGGGTCAGTAAGCCCACTAGCAACTAAACCACGCTTCACCGTAAATGAATCAACGAGTTGCAATAGGATAACAACCGCCGCAAATAAACAGATGGTACCACCTTCTTGCCACAAACGCCCCATCAAAGTTCGCCAATGATCGTTTGTAGCTACTGGTTTTGTTGCTGGTAACGGCCTGAATAGACTTCGATAAGTTTGTCCAAAGACGATTAAGGCGGCAACAGCTCCGAATAACGCCCCGCTCATGGCCCAAGCGCCCATCCGATACACATTCCAATGCTGGTGCGCAGCTAACCAGGCGACAACAATAATGACCATCACCCGCACGACCTGTTCCAATACTTGTGAAATCGCAGTGGGCCGCATATTAAACTGACCTTGCGCCAAACCGCGGCCAACAGCTAAGAATGGCAAAAATAACGCCATGCCAGCAACTACCTGAATCAGTGGTGTTAAACCAGTGTCACCCATCGCCGCTGCAATGCCATGACTCCCCACAAACAAACCGATGAACAAGCATAAGCCAAAGCCAGCTAAAATAACAAAGATTCGGCGAGCAACTAACCGTTGGCGCCATGGATCTGTCACCTCAGCGATTAATTTTGAAATAAATACTGGCAGGCCACTCAAGGCGAAGGTCATTGCAATCCCATACAATGGATAGACTTGCTGATAAACGTAGAAACCCGTATTCCCGACTAAATTTTGCAGCGGAATCCGGTACACGGCACTAAGAACCTTAGCAATAAGCGCCGCTAACGACAATAACAAAGCCCCATTGACTAACCCCCGACGAGCTGTTTGGGTAGGCTTATCCGTTGCTTTGGCTTGTGGATGTATCTTCATGCGGACTCCTTTACTCCAAGATTCTGTAGCCAAGACTTAATCGGCTGCGTTCGTCGAAGCCGTTTCAGCAGTTCTTGTTTCCGTTTGAACACCGACCGTCTCAGCCAACGCAGTCACAAAGGCACTCAATGATGCAAGCCATTGTGTCTCCGTCATTTTAGGCTGAATAACTAATTTGACGACCAATTGTCCCGCATTATCACTTACTGTGGCGCGTAACTTTGTTTCGGATAAGGCTTTAAAAATCGCCTCTCCTGACAAGATTCGACTACCTTCTGCAGACAAAGTCACTAAAATCACATCATCGGTACGGGCAATCTTACTGATGAGTGCCGCATCGGCAGTCATCTTTAAATGACCCACTGCCAACAAATTAGCGACTGCTTGAGGATAATCGCCAAAGCGATCAATTAAGTCCTCATCAACTTCCACGTACTGGGCTTCGTTGTCTAATTCACGAATTCGTTTGTATATTTCAATCTTCTGCCGTTCGTCAGCAATATACTCAGAGGGAAGATATGCTTCAATGCCCAATTCGATTTCCGTATCCGATCGCACTTGGACAGATTGTCCACGCTTTTTAGCGACAGCTTGCGAGAGCATCTGGGTGTACAAATCATACCCGACCGAGTCAATAAAGCCATGCTGCTGCTGACCTAACAGGTTTCCAGCCCCTCGAATAGACAGATCACGCATCGCAATTTTAAAACCAGAACCCAATTCAGTGAAATCGCGAATTGCTTCCAACCGCTTTTCACTTTCTTCGGTCAATACTTTATTGGGTTGATAAGTAAAGTAAGCATAAGCCACCCGATTGCTGCGTCCGATTCGACCTCGCAATTGATACAGCTGTGACAATCCCATATGATCAGCGTTCTCAATGAACATAGTATTTACGTTGGGAATGTCAACGCCGGTTTCAATAATTGTAGTCGTGACTAACACGTCGTACTCACCGCGAATGAAATCGTATAGAACACTTTCCAGTTGCGTTTCAGTCATTCGGCCATGGATATATGCCACGCGGGCATCTGGAACAAGTTGTTTCACATTGTCGACCACGCGTTCAATATCGTCAATGCGGTTATGCAGATAAAACACTTGGCCACCGCGGGCAAGTTCCCGGTTGATGCCATCTTGAACGGCAACCGGATTAGCCTCCATCACATACGTTTGAATGGGATAACGGTTCGCAGGTGGCGTCTCAATGACGGATAGATCGCGAACTCCAATCATCGACATGTTCAAGGTTCGTGGGATGGGCGTTGCCGTCAAAGTCAAGACATCCACTGACGCGCGCATTTGCTTAATTCGTTCTTTGTGTTTAACGCCAAAGCGTTGCTCTTCATCAACCAGTAGCAATCCTAAGTCCTTAAAAATGACATCTTTGGATAACAAACGATGCGTACCCACGACAATGTCAATTTCACCGCTTGCCACACCGGCCAGGGTCGCTTTCATTTGCTTGGGCGTATCAAACCGAGACAATATCCCGATTTTAACGGGAAAACCATCGAAACGCGCGGTCATCGTATCATAGTGTTGTTGCGCTAAAATTGTTGTTGGGACCAGAAAGGCGACTTGTTTCCGATCTTCAATCGCTTTAAAAGCTGCTCGCAAGGCCACCTCTGTTTTGCCGAAGCCGACATCGCCGACTAACAAACGGTCCATTGGCTTAGGCTGTTCCATATCATGCTTGATTTCATCAATACTCCGCAGTTGATCTGGTGTTTCAACGTAAGGAAATGCCGCTTCAAACTCAGCCTGATAGGCATCATCTGGCGGGAAAGCGTGACCTTTTTGCGCGGCTCTGGCGGCGTATAGGTCAACCAGCTCGTCGGCAATGTCTTCGATTTTACTGGCAACTTTACGTTTTGTCTTCGCCCACTCGGTTCCACCGAGCTTATTCACCCGTGGTTTTTTATCTTCAGACGAAACATACTTTTGAATCAAATTTAACTGCGTGACGGGAATGAAAATCTTCGCATTATCTTGGTAATCGATCGTAATGTAATCTTGGTGAACCCCATCCACTTCCAAGGTTTGCATTCCTTCAAAGCGGCCAATCCCGTGGTTGATGTGAACCACATAATCGCCAGGTTTTAATTCTGTATAACTCCGTAATCGTTCGGCATTGGCTAATGTTTGCCGTCGCGGTCGCTTTTTGGTGACTTTGGCAAACATTTCATTCTCAGTCACGACGACCAAGCCAGCTGCCGACAACTCGAATCCATTTTGCAAAGTGGCCGGCACCACTTGAACAGCGCCCTGGGTCAAGTTGCTGACCTTATCTAAACTGGCTTTTATCTCGAAATCGTGTAGGGTGTCATTGACCTTACTGATCCGGTCTTGATCATTGACCATGATAACCACGGTCTGGTGTTGTTTTTGCCAACGTTCAATTTCCGTCTTTAAAACCGGTAGCTGACCGAAAAATTTCTGCATATCCCGGCTAATAAAATTCGTCAGTTGATCAAAACGCATATTGCCCATGCCTTTTTGAAAAAGCGAGAAAAAGACTTGCACCTGTTTGATCTCACGGATCGTTTGCCGAAAATCATGGCCTAATGGTTGTTCTGGCAACATCGATTGCGTCCGCAAACGATCCGTGATCCAGTTGGCTTCATCTGTCGAAATCTGCCGATCTGTTTCAATTAACCGATTGTAATCATCGAATAAAACAACTCCATCAGTAGTCAAGTAATCCAGCAGCCCTGCCGGCTCTTGGTAAAACAAATGCGCGTACAACCCCAATTCGGGCACCGTGCTTGGCTGGGCATCATCTACGAGTAATTCGTCAAAGTGGGCCGTTAGCTGTTGACGCTCATCACCACTTAATGTGTTTGCGTACTTATCAACGAGCTGGCTTAGTTTCGCCTTACCACTGCTTAACTGAGTCGGATTCATCACTAATTCTGTAGCTGGTAAGACAGTGATCTGTTCAATTGTTTCGAGACTCCGTTGATTCTCGGGGTCAAAAGTTCGCAATGAATCAATCTGGGTATCGAAAAAATCCACTCGCACTGGATAATCAGCATCTAACGGATAAATATCAAAAATGGATCCGCGAACAGCAAAATCACCAGGACGAGCGACCAACTGCTCGTGTACATACCCCATCTGATGGAGTTGGTTTTGTAAGTCGCGTAATTGATAGTCTTGGCCGGTTACCAAAGTAAAGCTCGCCGCGGCAAAATCACTGGGTTGCGGCAAATACCGACGCAATCCCGCCAAATCACTGATAACGACAATTGGCGCTTGCCGTTGCAAGGCGTGTAAGGCACGAACCCGATCAGCTCGAGCCTCAGGCGAACTTACGGCTATTTCGGTGGCTAACATTTCCTCCGCGGGAAAGTTAAACACCTGCTCATCAGGCAGCACATTGGTTAAATCGTCAGCTAGTTGACCAGCATGAAAAGCCGTATCTGTCACCATCAATAACGGCTGCTTTAAATCTGCTAATAGTGTACTCAGTAAAAGTGAACGAGCTGAACCTGCCATTCCGGTCACTAATTGCCGGCGTTTATTGGTTCCTGCCAGAATCTGTTGGTACTCCGGCGCCGACCGCATAAAATCTTGTAATTCCATAATCTTCCTTCCGTATGACGATCATTAAAATGCACCAGCTGCTGACCCTTAATTAAACGAATTCATCACCTGATCAAACTCCGTCCCTGATAACCAGGCTTCAACTGCCGCTTGAGCATCATCCATCCCTGCTCGGATCCCCAATGTTTGCGCCTGGGTAAAGCGACCTAAAACGTAGTCAACGACACTGACAGAGGCAGGATGATCAATGCCAACGCGGACTCGTTTAAAGGCCGGTGTACCTAAATGGGCGATCAAACTTTTAATGCCATTATGACCACCAGCCGACCCTTTTTGTCGCAGCCGTATTTTACCGACTGGCAAATCCATGTCATCGTGAATCACGACTAAATCATCTAAGCTCACGTGATAATAGTCCATCAATGGCCGAACGGCACGGCCCGAATCGTTCATATATGTTGTTGGTTTAACCAATAATACTTTTTCATGTCCGATGAGTGCACTACCTATGAAAGCTTCTTGGCGCGCCCGTTTAAACGTAACACCATACTCATCCGCTAATTGATCGACAACCATAAACCCGACATTATGCCGTGTCCGTTCATACTCAGCACCAATGTTTCCTAACCCTACGACCATCTTCATTTATCTGTCCTTGCCCCACTCTTGATCATTAATTTTGTCTTTCCTACTATGCAAAAGGGCTGATCGATCGGTTTCCCTATCAATCAGCAATATTCGCTTCAGTTAAAATTGTTTTCAGACTTGTATTATAGCACATCCTCATCTCGAAGCGCCTAGGCGACACTGGTCTAGGACGACTTAATGCGGTATTTCACAAGGCCTCCATATGTTATACTTACACCGGTTACAAAATAAAAATTTAGTTATAGAGAGGATGATTATTTTGGCTACAAATCATCAAAAAGTATTGCTTGTTGGTGACGGAGCAGTAGGTTCAAGTTACGCTTTCGCCATGGCACAACAAGGCCTCGCAGAAGAATTCGTCATTGTCGACGTCTTGAAAGATCGGACTGAAGGGGACGCTTTAGACCTTGAAGACACCTTGGCATGGCTCACGCCAAAGAAGATCTACTCTGGTGAATACAGCGATGCTAAAGACGCTGATCTCGTTGTTATCACAGCTGGGGCACCACAGAAGCCCGGTGAAACTCGCCTAGACTTAGTGAACAAAAATTTAAAAATCTTGTCAACGATCGTTAAACCAATTGTTGACGCTGGTTTTAGCGGCATCTTCTTAGTGGCGGCTAACCCAGTTGACATTTTAACTTATGCGACTTGGAAATGGTCAGGCTTTGACAAGAGTCGGGTCATTGGTTCAGGAACTTCATTAGATACTTCCCGTCTACGAGTTGCATTAGGCAAGAAGTTCAACGTGGATGCGCGTGACGTTAATGCTTATATCATGGGTGAACACGGCGACTCCGAATTTGCTAACTTTGATGAAGCAACGATTGCCGGCAAGCCATTACTACAAATTGCTGAAGAAAATGGCGTTTCTCGTGATGACCTAGCCACAATTGAAGATGAAACACGGCACAAAGCCTACGAAATCATTAACCGTAAAGGAGCCACTTTCTACGGCGTTGCAACTTCATTGATGCGGATTTCACGGGCAATTTTGCGGGATGAAAATGCGATCTTGCCAGTTGGCGCTCCACTAGATGGCGAATACGGCTTAACTGATACCTTTATTGGTTCACCTGCCGTCATCAATGGTCAAGGAATTGACCGTGTGGTTGAAGTACCATTATCGGCTGATGAAAAAGAAAAGATGGCAGCTTCTGCAGCAACTTTAAAAGAGGTTCGTGATAACGGCTTCAAAGAAACTGGCCTATAATTTGAATCAGCTTATTAGTTACCTTGACTAATGCTGCTCTAACCGATGTCTAACTTAGGCATCGGTTTTTTTAGACTACTTTTTTGATTTAAATCCGTCATGACACCATCCTTGATCCCCGATTGTCGTTAAGGTGTGGTATGATGAAAACAACATTCTTACCATTTTTTAATTTTTGGAGGTCGCTGCATGTTATTAAAAACGCTCGTTAAACCTTACGACAGTATCACCACAGTGCGTGAGGATGTCACTTTAGAAGAAGCTTTGAAAGTGTTAGAAGATTCCGGCTTCCGTTGTGTACCAATTTTAGACGAAACTGGCAAGATTTTCCGCGGTAACATTTACAAAATGCACATTTATCGACACAAATCACGTGGTGGTGACATGAGCTTACCAGTTACTACCTTGCTCAAAAATGCAACGAAATTCATTTCCATCAATGATGCCTTTTTTAAAGTCTTTTTCTCAATCAAGGATCTACCTTACATTGCAGTATTAGATGAAAATAACTACTTTTATGGCATTTTAACGCATACTCGTTTGCTAGACATGTTGTCTCAAAGTTGGAATTTCAACGTTGGCAGTTATGTCTTAACCGTGGTTTCCCAAGGTGAACGTGGTGATTTAGCTAACATCTCAAAAATCATTACGAAATACACTTCCATCGCTTCGTGTATGACACTAGATGTGCAGGCCGGTGAATTGGTCCATCGAACCCTCTTCACCTTACCCGCCGATGTCGACGAAGAACGTTGTCAAAAAATCATCAAGGCTTTAAACCGTAAACAATTTCGCGTTTCCGAAGTTGAAAATTTACAACTCGAATAACCAACTGTAACTAAAATCGGCACCGCTCAGCTAAATTACTTAAGCTGAGCGATGCCGATTTTCGTCTGTTAATTTATATTTTGAGTTCAATCACGTTCGACTAATCCAACACTAATTCCTAGTGCACGATCGACCCGATTCATTACCGAATCATCTAAATGAGTCACACGATCACGAAGACGTTGCTTGTCAATGGTGCGAATCTGTTCTAATAAGATTACCGAATCCTTGCCAATACCATTACCCTTGGCGGGCACCCCGACATGGGTCGGCATCTTCGGCTTACTGATACGAGCCGTGATTGCCGCAACGATTACCGTCGGGCTATAATGATTGCCGATATTATTTTGTACGATTAGCACTGGTCGCATGCCACCTTGCTCTGATCCCACAACAGGGGACAGATCGGCATAAAAAATATCCCCGCGCCTTACTTCCACGTTTGCCAACTACCTAAGAACCTCTCTTTAAGTCAATATGTAAATGGAGCGACTGCTCCATTGCTACGAAGACAAGCTGCTTAACGATCTAAGCGAGCAACTTCTGCCTCCGTTGCGGAAAATTCATCAGCGATTTCTTCATTCAGTTGTCCCATGGCTAAGTAGCCTTGCGCCAATTGATTAAAATCAGCTGATTGGTGATTCTCCAGAAAGTGACCGAGAACAGAATTAATTAATTCATTCGGATCCAAACTGAAAAATTCACAGTATGCATTGAGCTCAGTTAGCGTCGCATCATCAAAACTAACTGGTACTTGACGTCCATCCTTTGCCATGCTGACTCCCCCGCATCCATCCTTCTACCAATCGCTTGGTGCCTACATTTTAGCATGTTTTAAGTGAAAATTATCAATTACACAAAACTGTAATATTTGACGGCCGCTAGCTAGTTTTCATAAACCCGTTGGATACGCATGTTGAGATTGGTCGCAATCTCGTAATGAATGGTTCCCGCATACGTTGCAATGTCTTGCATCGTAATTGTCTCTGCTCCATCTTCGCCGATTAACGTCACTAATGCGTCAACTGGATATTCACGAGGCAATCGAACCATCAACTGGTCCATGCAAACCCGGCCGACAATTTCACAGCGCTGACCGTCCACCAAGACGTAGAAGCCTTGCATTCGTCGGGGATAACCATCCGCATAGCCAATCGGCAAAGTTCCAATCCATTCATCATGTCTAGCCGTGTAGGTTGCCCCATAACTAACTGAGTCCCCAGCTGCCAAACGTTTGACAAAAGCTAGCCGTGTCGTAAGACGTAACGCCGGTTCTAACGGATATGGACTGGTCAAACTGCCTCCCGAAGGATTTAAACCGTAGATACCCACGCCAAACCGAATCATATTGCCATTACAAGCTTCATGCCATAATGATGTGGCGGTATTAGACACATGCACATAACGCGGACGTCGCGGTACCACCGCCATCATCGCTTGCCAACGTTGTACCTGATGATCAAAATAGCGATGATCAGCTTCATCGGCCGTCGCAAAGTGGGTAAAAATCCCTTCGAAATTAAATTTGTTCGGATATTGGGCTAAAACAGTCAATCCATCAGCTAATTCGGTCGGTTTCTGAAAACCAATTCGCCCCATCCCCGTATCTAATGCGAGGTGGATGCGCAATTGCCCAGTAAGCATTGGTGCTGCATCAGTCAACCACTGCTGATCACCCACAGTTAGCGCAATATTATGCTCACAGGCAATCTGTGCCCAAGTGACCGGTGTAACACCCAATACCAAAATTGGGGCGGTGATACCGGCTTCGCGTAGGACCAACGCTTCATCTAAGATGGCCACACACAGCCCGGTGGCACCAGCAGCCAAGGTAGCTCGAGCCATTTCAACCAGTCCATGACCATAGCCATTGGCTTTGATAACGGCAAACATTTCCGTCCCCGGTTTGGCGCGCTGCAATTCGGCCTGAATGTTGTGCCTAATTGCCGCAAGATTGATGTGCGCGATGGTTGGCCGGTGCCGCCCAATAATCTGTGACGTCGTTGTATCTGTCAAAAGAATTGCCCCATTTCAAAAGTTAAATAATCACCAATCACCCGATTTAATCCTAATGGATCTCAGGCTGTTCTAAAATCACTTGAGTCATGACTTGCGTAGCCGTGTGGGAGATAGAAATGTGCGCTGGCCCATTAAATGGGTGCATTGTTAACATCGGCTTGCCTAACTTATCGTCAAGAATTTCAAGATCTTGAAATCCGACTGCATGTCCAAGACCAGTGCCTAATGCTTTGCTGTAAGCTTCTTTAGCAGAAAAACGTCCAGCTAAGAACTCCAGTTTGCGCTGACCTTTCAGTGTCGCCATAGCCAATTGTTCATCCGCCGTGAGCACCTTCGCCGCAAATTTTGGAAACCGTTGATTCAAATCCGCTACCCGCTCGATATCCGTTAAATCAATCCCGGTGCCAAAAATCATGCTATTCGCTCCTGTCTCTCTTTACTATCGATCTAGACTAGTGACATCTAAGCGAAATTATAGCATAGAACTGCGCATCAATTCGGTGCCAATGTTTTAAAGATCAGAGCGGAACATGCCTGGGTGATGTCGAGCACTAGCGGGGACTGACTGGTTGGCGTTCATTGCCAATTAGGCAGGCTGGGCTAGGCACAGACATCAGGCTTAGCGAACATAAAAAAGCCCCCGTCGGCGATCAACCCGAGCAGAGGCATGAATAAATATTAATAATTAGTTATGCTTAATGGAATAGCTACGTTTGCCACCGCCATTGCGGCTGCTGTTACCATTACGCGAGCCGGAGCGATGATCATAATGTCCGCGATTACCATTTTCGCGTTCACGTGATGATCGACTGTTATGTCCGTTACGGCTGTTGTTACCACCACGGTAATTCCGACCGCCACCATTTCGGCTCCGGCCACCACCGCCACCACCGTGACGCCGTGGCAATGGACGTTCTGGTGTAATATGGACGGGCACATCATGCTCATCACCAGGTGTCAAATTGCTTAGCAAGGCTGCCACTAAGTCATTGGCATCATAGTGAGCTAATAAATCAGCCGCTTCTTGGTCAAATTTATCGGTATCAGCATGTTCAACAAGCTCTGCGACTGTATTTTCTGCAGCAGCTAACTGCCCAGCAAATGCTTCAGCAGCTGAAGGTGGCTTCAATGGTAACATCCGCACCTTCGTTAGCTTTTCAATCTCACGCAGATAATCCATTTCGTTTGGCGTTACAAATGTCAAACTAGTTCCATGATGCCCGGCACGGCCAGTCCGGCCAATTCGGTGAACATAGCTTTCGGGATCTTGTGGGATGTCATAGTTGTACACATGGGTTACCCCAGAAATGTCCAAACCACGAGCGGCCACGTCCGTTGCCACTAAAATATCCAATTTACCATCACGGAATTGTTTCAAAATTTGTGAACGCCGTTGTTGGGTTAAATCACCATGAATCCCGGCAGCATTATACCCACGAGCTTCCAAACCTTTCGACAATTCATCGACGCGCCGTTTTGTCCGACCAAATACAATCGTTAGATCAGGATCTTGTACATCAAATAACCGCGTCATTAAGTCAAACTTTTCATATTCTTTTGACTTTACGTAGAATTGATCCACTAAATCAGTGGTTAATTCCTTAGCCTTAATTCGGACTTCTTTAGGAGCACTCATGAATTGAATGCCAATCCGCCGAATCTTATCTGGCATTGTTGCTGAGAACAGCAGGGTTTGACGCTTTTCAGGCACCATCTTGATGATGCTTTCGATATCATCAAGGAAGCCCATATCTAGCATTTCATCAGCTTCGTCTAAGACTAACGTTTGCACGTGATCTAAACGAATCGTCTTCCGATTAATATGATCAAGTAATCGTCCTGGCGTACCAACGACAATCTGCGGGTGGTTCTTAAGGCTGTTAATTTGACGACGAATGTCTGCGCCACCATAAACAACTTGGACCCGTGCCCGTTCATATTTACCCAAGCGATATAATTCTTCTTGAGTTTGAATGGCTAATTCCCGTGTTGGTGAAACAATCAATGCCTGAACATTTGGGTTTTCGGTATCGATACGATCCAAAATTGGTAACCCAAAGGCCGCCGTCTTCCCCGTCCCAGTTTGAGCCTGACCAATGACATCATCACCAGCCAAAACCAATGGAATGGTCTGTTCTTGGATCGGGGTTGCTTCTTCATAGCCACTTTCATCAATGGCTTTTAGCAGGTCTTTATTCAGACCTAGTTCTGCAAACTTCAAATTAGTTCCTCCTCAAATCAAAAGGTTTCGTCAACACTAGCAAAAATCCGTCTGCTAAAGCGTGAAAACGGCCGTCCTGATTCGTTTTTTCTTGTGTGATATTCAATTTTTAACGCGTGCACGTTTAAAAAACGCAACTGTAATAGTTTAACGCGTTACGCAGCGATAAGCAAATGTTTCCTAGTCTGAACTAGCCGTCTTAAGTTCGCTAGGCTCTCGCAATCGCCTTAGTGTATAAAAAACAATGACGTCCCCAAATGGTAACGTCATTGTTGATATAAAAACTCAATTTAACTTTGTAAAGCCGTTAAAACCGTTTCCAAGTGCAATCCATGACTAGCCTTCAAGACAACTTCATCGTCGGCAGTAATATCAGCCAATAATTCCGCGATTAACTGTTCTTTACCCGCTGTTGGATAATAGTGAATAGCTGCCTTCGGATAACTAGTCGTCAGCGTTTGAGCTAGTGCTTGCATGTGTGGACCAATCAAATAAACTTCCTCAATCTGATCTGGAACTAATGCCTCAGCCACAGAAGCATGCAGCGCATCAGCATCTTGACCTAACTCTAGCATGTCACCAAGAACTGCAATGTGGCGACCCTTTGCTGGTGTTTGCGCAAACAAACGCAGGACATCTTTCATCGCTGTCGGGTTAGCATTATAAACATCACTTAAAATGGCCTCACCCTTGGCACCAGTCAACCACTGTGTCCGATTCTTGGTAATGGCCACCGCACCTAAACCCTTCACGAGATTCGCTGTCCGAATGTGAAATAACTGGGCGACCGTCAAAGCCGCTAATGCATTATTAACGTTATAGTCACCCATCAAAGGAATCGTAAATATTTCATCAGGCCATTGGTTCACAGTAAACGTCGTTGTGTGCAAATTTGTATCCTGATTAATTTGTGTCGGATATAAATCGTTAGCGCTTTGTTGTCCAAACGTCCGCTGTTCATTAGCAATGTTTTGGGCACGACTCACCAGTAGTGGCTCATCCCCGTCGTAAACAAAGCGACCGTCCGCTTTTAGCCCGTGAGTAATTTCCATTTTTGCATCGGCAATCTTATCGCGTGTACCGAAGAACTCAATATGCGCTTCACCAATCATCGTAATTACCGCGACATCTGGCGCTACTAACCGACTCAATTCATCCAGCTGGCCGAAACGATCCATACCTAATTCAACGACCAAAACTTCCGTATTTGCTTCCATCGAGAGTACCGTGAATGGTACCCCTACTTCATTATTGTAATTAGCGTAAGTCTTCACCACGTTGTATTCCGTGCTAAGCAAACTTGCCGTCATGTCTTTCGTTGTTGTTTTCCCGTTGCTGCCAGTAATCGCAACTACTTGTGGATTAATCTTGGCCAACCAATAGGCGGCCAATTGCGTCATCGCGATTAGTGGATCATCCACGATTAAAACTGGAAAGTCGTGTGGCGCATGGTCAGCTTCGTCGGCAGCCCATAAGCTCGCTATCGCCCCATGCTCGCGTGCACTGTCAATGAATTCATGACCATCATGCTCGCCACGAAGCGGTACAAATAGCGACTCGGAAGCCAACTGTCGACTATCAAAGTGTACAGATGTCACCGTAATAGTAGCTGACTCGCCTAAATCATTTTGTGCATCAACTGCCTTCGCAATTTCTGCTAACTGCATTTTCATGATAAACCCCTCATATCACACCATTTAACTGGCTGTGTTCACGCCATTTCGACTAAATTGCGTGATAAACTACATTAGTCAATCAATCACAATTGTTTATGATTATACCATATCTCATAATTCAACTAAATTTCTTGCAAGACGCCACTCAACACGGCACAATTAAACTAAATTATCTGATGGAGGTTTTCATGCAAAACGTTCTGTTCGTTTGTCTTGGTAACATTTGTCGATCGCCAATGGCTGAAGCCATGTTCCAACGACTCATCAACCAAGCTGGTTTACAAAGTAAAATCCAGACTGAATCAGTCGCCACCAGCAATTGGGAAGAAGGTAACCCGCCTCATCCTGGCGCGCAACATATCTTAGCTGAACATGGGTTATCGATTGCCAATCATCGCTCCCGCCCCATTACCACCGCTGACTATGATCAAGCTGACTGGATCATCACGATGGATCGTGAAAATGTCGCCAATTTACGAGAATTATTGCCCACTAATCAATATTACAAAATCCATCTGGCTTATGACGTCATTCCCACTGAAAGCGGCAAAGAAATTCCCGACCCGTGGTACTCACACAATTTTGCCTTAACCTATCGCCAGTTGGCTGAAGTATTACCGCTATGGTTGGCAAAAGTCCAACAAAATCTATCATAACCTGATGTGGTTTTTAACCTATCCTGTTAGTCCCCAGCTGAGCATTTTATCATGTTCAGCTGGGAATTTTTCATTGCTTCCGTTAAATACACCGCCTAATACTGCTCGTTAGTACTTCATTCCATTGGGCCCTGCCTATTGACTACCTCACTTTTCTAATCACCAATCTCCCAACAATTTGTGGAGAACAAAAATTGCGCCCATTATCCATCATTTGTACACTTATCTCATTAACTAATTTGGGGGCGTCATCATGAAAAATGGCATTCTGTTTGAAAAAAAGCGAGAAACGAGGGGATTTCCGCTGATCGATTATGATCGAGGTGCCTCGACAAAACATTTGGTCATCTTATTAATTGTCACAATTTTGGCTTCGCTCATGCTTGTTTTCGCCGACCCAATTAAGAATGTATGGCTTAATTTTATCTTTGAAAATATCGTGCCATTTATCATATTTATCATCGCGTTTAATACTTTGTCTGGTTCTAAGATTAGCCAATTATTCAGACGCTTAACTTGGCGAGATTTGGGGTTCGGTCTGGTCATGTTAATTGCCGGCACAATTTATAGTAACGTAGCGGTTACTCTATTAAAAGAACTCCACTATCAGGCAGTAGCTGACTCGACGACAAGTGTTCTACTCCATACGGCTAAAGATGTCATACTCGAAAAGTTTACCGTATTGGAAATTGGCGACGTTCTAGAAACCTTTTCTGAAGAATTTCTCGCTCTCTTTTCATTTTTAATTGTCGCAGCGCTTATCCAAAGACACACACAGTTGTCGAGAAATAAAGCTCTCGTAATCTCCTGGATCATTTCCATGTTCATATTTGGTGCCATGCATTTTAAGGCCTATGATTTTCATTTCCTCGAAATGTTTTTTGCCGTTGGCGTCTCTCGCTTCTTTGATACTGGTGTTTACATTCGGACCAAAAATATTTTTATCACTTTTCTATCACATTTTTTGTTTGATTCATTTGGCTTTTTAGCCGTAACGCTTAGAGTCTTGACAGGACTTTAACCAGTTATACCTGGCAAAATTTCAAACGCCCACGCATGCATTTGATTTGCAGCGTGGGTGTTTTTAGACCTTCGTTAAATGTCAATCCTCGTACACAAGTCGCTCGTAGTTGATTTTAAGAGCTCCTAATCCTCTTCGTTGATTATGCTAATTTATCGATCAAACTCGTTTCATGCCATTGGCGGAACCTGATAACTAAATTCCAGCAGACTTGTCTCGTAGTAGTAGGAAAAAGAAATTAGGCTTTTATAGCTCGACAAAAAAGCGAACAACGGCATTAGCCATCATTCGCTTCAAGCGTAGTTATAAGCTGCATTTTATCAGCCAGCTTAGTTTACGTTAACTTGATCAGTTTACTTCAAACCATACTTCTTGTTGAACTTGTCAACCGCACCATCGGCTTGAGTGAACTTCTGCTTCCCAGTGTAGAATGGATGTGAGTCAGAAGTGATTTCAACCCGGATTAATGGGTAGGTGTTGCCGTCTTCCCAGTCAGTGGTTTCTTGAGAAGTCGCCGTTGAGCCTGAAATGAACTTAAAACCAGTGGTTGAGTCCATAAAGACAACTTGGTGGTAATCTGGATGAATGCCTTGTTTCATGAGTGTAATCTCCTTTGCCATGAGTCATTTGCTGAGTCATAGTTACATGTAATCAACCCAAACAATATACCATGAATGAGTCTAGCGCGCAAGGTCACTAATACTCAAAGACACCGGCATCGGTATCTTCAATAATTTGGACTTGTGCGCCTAATGCTTTAAGCTTTTCCGAAATACGATCATAGCCTCGTAGAATGTTTTCTGCATTGTTAATGGTCGTTTTACCATCTGCCATCAAAGCAGCGATAACTAACGCCGCGCCAGCACGAATTTCGCCAGCTGCGACTGTGGTGCCAGTCAATTGATCACAATGATTGACTACAATCATCTTATCTTCCAGCGTGATATTTGCACCCATTCGGTTGAGTTCAGCAATGTGCTTTGTGCGTTCTGGGTAAATTGTGTCGATAATGAGACTAGAACCGTTAGCTAAGCCCATCAGCGGGGTAATCGGTTGCTGTAAGTCGGTGGCGAAGCCTGGATAAGGCATCGTTTTGACTTGAATTGGTGATAGATCATTAGATTTATGCACATAAATGCTATCTTCACTGATATCCAATTTAACACCTAGCTCTTGTAGCTTGGCAGTAAACGCTTCGAGGTGTTCTGGAATAACATTTTGGATATTAATCCCTGAACCGATCGCTGCGGCCATGGACAAATATGTGCCAGCTTCAATGCGATCGGGAATGATTGTGTGTGTATTCGACGCTTGGAGCGTTGACACGCCCTCAATACGGATCACATCAGTCCCGGCGCCGCGAATTTTTGCACCCATATTATTCAAAAATGTCGCCAAGTCAATAATTTCTGGCTCTTTGGCCGCATTTTCGATCACTGTCAAACCGTCAGCTTTCACTGCCGCTAAGATGATGTTCATCGTCGCGCCCACGGAAACCAAATCCAAAAAGATCCGCGCCCCATGCAACCCTGCGCTAGCGTCAATATGCACAGCATCATCAATTTCGGTGACTTGGGCGCCTAAGGCTTTAAATCCCTTAATGTGCTGATCAATCTGCCGCGGACCGATATTGTCACCACCAGGAAATGAAACAGTCGCCCGTTTAAAACGACCTAATAAAGCCCCCATGAAATAATATGAGGCTCGTAAACTCTTAATCGCTTTTCCAGGCAAGGCGTTTTCTTCAATCTGGGTGGGATCAATGTCGAGTACACCATTTTCAAAATGGGAGGACACGTTCATTGAATCGAGAATTGCCATTAAATTATGGACATCCAAGATGTCAGGCACCGAATCAAATTGAACCGGTGTATCAGCCAAAATTGCTGCCGGAATCAAAGCAACTGTGCTATTTTTGGCACCGCCGATAGTCACCTCACCAGATAAACGGTGACCTCCTTGGATGATCATTGATTTCATGCGTTATTCCTCTCTCATCACATCAGCTGCCGCAAGCAGCCATATGTTTACACTTAAATTTATCTACTGCTTCATTTGCTCAACCACTAATGGGGAGCACGCAATTATCTTCAATACTAATGAACGAACCTTTAAAACACAATAAGAGGATCCGCTTCTCAGTATATTTTTAGAAAATGTTTTAGAACCAAAAACATCCACTAAGTGATTGAATCTGCCAAGTCTTCAATCGAACCTAATGGATGTTATTAATTGTCGTAATAAACGCAACTATTGACGACTAATGTGCTCGTCATCAGCAGCTTTCACAAAGGCCTTAAAGAGCCCTTCTGGACGATCCGGACGAGATAAAAATTCAGGATGATATTGCGCGGCCACGAAAAATTTGTTCGTTGGTAACTCAATCACTTCAACCAACCGGTTATCTGGAGATGTTCCTGAAAAGACTAAACCATGTGCGGTCATCTGTTCACGGAAAGCATTGTTGAATTCGTAACGGTGACGATGACGTTCAGAAATAACCTCTTCATTATCATAAGCAGCGGCCGTTAACGTCCCCGGCTTCAATTTCGCCGGGTAGGCGCCAAGTCGTTGTGTGCCACCGAGGTCTTTGACATTTTCTTGATCAGACATCAAATCAATCACTGGATATGGCGTATCCGGATCAATTTCTGTCGAGTTAGCATTCTTCAAGCCAACGACATCACGGGCAAATTCGACACATGCCATTTGCATTCCTAAGCAGATTCCTAAATATGGCACATCGTGTTCACGGGCATATTTGATGGCCAAAATCTTACCTTCAGTTCCGCGACCACCGAAGCCGCCCGGCACCAGAATCCCGTCAGCATCAGCCAATAATTCATCCACATTATCAGCGTTGATCTGTTCGGAATTGAAATGATTGATCTTAACATCCGCATCCACTACGTAACCAGCAGATTTCAATGCCTCGTTAACAGAAATATACGCATCTTGAAGATCAGTATACTTGCCCACCAAGTCAATCGTAATTGTCTTGTGCAGGTTTTGAACATGTTGCTCTAACTGCCGCCATGCGGTCATATCAGCTGCAGGGGCATCAACTTGAAAGTGGTTCAAAACAATGTCATCCATGTGTTGGTCTTGCAGTGCTAACGGTACCGTGTACACCGTTGGCACATCCATCGATTCAACCACGGCCTCAGGCTCAACATCACAGAAAGAAGCGATCTTATTGCGCATCGATTGCGTAATTGGTTTCTCTGTACGAACGACTAGCATATTAGGCTGAATTCCTAAACCGCGTAGTTCCTTAACACTATGTTGGGTAGGTTTCGTTTTCATTTCACCGGCAGCCCGCAAGTATGGAATTAATGTCGTATGGATATAGAAAACATTGTCGCTACCAACTTCTGTCTTCATTTGCCGCAAGGCTTCGATAAATGGTAATGACTCAATATCGCCGACTGTTCCACCAATTTCAGTAATCACAACGTCAGCATCTGTAGTCTGACCAGCTCGCATGATTTTTTCTTTAATCGCGTCGGTAATGTGAGGAATAACTTGGACAGTCGCCCCCAAGTAATCCCCACGACGTTCCTTTTGTAAAACTTCTTGGTAGATTTTCCCCGTTGTAACGTTTGAGTATTTATTCAGGTTAATATCAATAAAACGCTCGTAGTGGCCTAAATCCAAATCAGTTTCCGTACCATCATTGGTGACAAAGACTTCACCGTGTTGGTATGGACTCATCGTCCCTGGGTCCACGTTAATGTATGGATCAAACTTTTGAATGGTGATCTTTAAACCACGATTCTTCAGCAGTCGTCCTAACGAGGCTGCAACGATCCCTTTCCCAATTGACGAAACCACACCACCGGTGACAAAAATGTATTTGGTCATCTAAATAAATGCTCCTTCTCTTATTTTGCGGGGAATATCTAACAACGAAAAAACTCCCAATTCAAAAGAATTGGGAGCCTTAATTACAACTTAACTGTGCCCGTTCACTGAACGGGGCCCAAAAAATATAATACCGACTTTATGCATGTGGGTCAAGAAAAAAGATCAGAACGCTCGCCATCGCGGGTGAAGGTGAGCACCAACAGATAATCGTAATTGGGCGGTCTTGGCCCGGTTACGGTTGTTAGTTGGGCGCAACCTTCAGCGATGGCGAGCGTGTTTAGGAAAGCGTGTGTACCAGCCCGGGTAAAGACGAGCACCAACGGACACCAAAAAAAGTAGCGTCTACAGCCATCGCCATAGACGCTACTTCCTAATGAGACAGTCGCACAATTTAAAGGCTCCTATTCAGGATCATCCTCATCATCGCCGTTTTCTTCGTCATCATCATCGTCGTCATCATCATTTAATTCGGCGAGCTGACCCTCGATGCCATCTGGTAACTCTTCATCAGTGTCATCGTTTTCGGTATCATCATCGTCATCATCAAAATCATTGTCTTGCGTATCTGGTCCATCTTGACTGTCATCATCATCTGACTGACCAAAGTCGTCATCTTCTGGATCGTCATCATCGTAGTCAATGACATCATCGTCATCAGCCGCGTCCGCCAAAAAGGCATTAACCTTACGACGCTTTTTACGCTTTGGCTGGTCTTCGTCTTCTTCACCGTTAATCGTAGCTTCATCGATCGAGTCAAATGGGTACCACGTCCGCAGACCCCATGTGTTATCTCCGAGGGAAATGAAGCTGCCATCAACGTTTAAGTCAGTATAAAATTGCGCCAAACGTGCGCGAACTTCTTCATCACTAGCGCCGAGGTACGTCTGAACCTCATTGGTTAGGTCAGCAAAGCCCATTGCTTCACCGTGCTGTGAGAGAATTGCGTGAGCAACTTCAATCATCGACAATTCTTTTTTATTTTGACCTTCGAAAATTTTAAGTTCCAAAATAAGGCCCGTCCTTTCGAGAGTGTACATCTTATCATAATGTCTTATACAGCAAATTGCAATCTAATTTGATAATCACCAATCAAGCTTTTCCCAGCCATTAATTCATAATCGACTGCGATGCGGCCAGCACTTAGGTCATCATTAAGCCGCACGTTTAATTGAGCCGTAGCTACCTCAATGGACATTGTGCCGTATGGTGTTCGATAACTGGTCGTCACTGCTTGACCATCTAGGAAATGTAACCGCAAACCATTGTCGCCGCTGCGCGTTAGCGTAATGTCTTCTGAACTAGTCAGCTTAAACGTCACTGGTGTCGGCGTCCCATTATCATCCTCCACATAGCGTAAGTAAAGCATGTCGTTGACCATAATCAGCCGGCCGGGCAAGGTGAAATCGAACTGTTCCGTTTCACCAGCCTGCGTGATATTTGTTTGCAAATAAACTGTGACCGTTTGTTCAAACTGCTGTGCCACCTTGACCCCCCACTTTCTGCTAACCATTTAACTCTAGCTTTAAATTATACCTTAATATTAATCAATTCGCTCAGATGATGTTCCAACCAAACCGTCAGCCATGGTAACCGTGCAGACTTGGCCTTGTTTGGGTATAATAGTCGCAGTGATAAAAACGCTATCATCCTTAATCCTTATGAGAAATCAGGTGTTTTTAATGACCGATGCTCTAAGCCTCGCTCAAACGACTATGCTCCTGTCACAACATTTCACCAAGACTGAGGGCTTAGCCACATTTGCCAACATGAATGCGTTGCTAAGTTTAATTGAACACGAATCCCAACCCTTGTTACATTTTTGGATGCTCGACAACAATGTCATTATGGGCTTACGAGATGCGGACCTTCCTCATCTTGAACAAGCTTATCCGATTTTAGGGGAACATGATTATGTCGGCTTTGTGCGCAACTCTGGTGGTCTGGCGGTGGTTTCGGATCCCGGCGTTTTAAACGTCAGCCTTTTCTTTCCGCCAAGTTTGCTCAAAATGGGGGTCAACGAAGCCTACGATCAAATGAAATTACTCGTCGATCGGGCATTTCCTGAACTTCCCATTGAGGCGGGAGAAATTCCGCGTTCTTATTGTCCGGGCACCTACGATCTAAGTGTCAACGGTCACAAGATTGCCGGCATGTCGCAACGTCGCCGCAACGGTGGCACTGTGATCATGTTATACCTCAGCGTCAATGGCAACCAAAATGCACGCGCCCAACTCATTCACGATTTCTACACCGTCGGGCTCGGACACGAAGAAAATAAATGGGATTTCCCAGATGTCGATCCCGCCACGATGATGAACGTCGGCGATTTGTTACCTCAATCTTTGACCATTGAAGAAGCCCAGGCGCGCTTTGTCAAAGCCGCTCAGCTAAGCGGCACACAGTTAGCTAAACAACACTTAGCCGATTTGATGACAGAACCAGAATTTGGTGCTCAAATTGACTTTGAAACCAAACGCTTACTGCAACATCAACCGACATTTAACCAGCCCGATCAGACATCACACTAACCCAAATTCAGTTGTTTCAAGGAGAATGCATGGACTATCAAAGTCAATTACTGCCTCGTGAAAAAGTCTTTCGCGATCCCGTTCATAACTACATTGCTGTATCGCATCAGGTCATTTTGGACCTGATTAACACAAAGGAGTTTCAACGACTACGGCGCGTTAAACAGCTCGGTGTGACCGAAGAGGTGTTTCACGGCGCTGAGCATAGCCGCTTTGGTCACTCACTAGGCGTCTACGAAATTGCGCGCCGTATCTGTGATAACTTCAAAAATGACTACCCAAGCCAAGCAGCCGGAGACGGGCTGTGGAATGACGATGAACGTTTAGTGACACTGTGCGCTGCATTACTTCATGATATTGGTCATGGTGCTTACTCACACACGTTTGAACACATCTTCCACACGAATCATGAAGCAGTCACCGCGCAAATTTTGACGTCTCCCAGTACTGAAGTCAATGCAGTGCTGCGCCAAGTTAGTCCAGAATTTCCCGCACAAGTGGCCAGTGTAATTCAGCACACCTATCCAAATCCACAAGTAGTCCAAATTATCTCGAGTCAATTGGATGCCGATCGAATGGACTACTTATTGCGTGATGCTTACTTTACCGGTGCTGATTATGGCCGCTTTGATCTAGCTAGAGTGTTACGCGTTATGCGCCCTTATCAAGGCGGCATCGCCTTCACCATTGACGGAATGCATGCTGTCGAAGACTATATTTTAAGCCGCTTTCAAATGTATCAACAAGTCTACTTTCACCCAGTGTCCCGCGCCATGGAAGTCATTTTGGATCACTTACTTTTACGCGCCAAAGATTTGTATGACAATCAACCAATTCGTCAAGAAGGCTTTCGTCCACTATTACTGGAACCTTTCTTCAACCATGATTGGACGTTAGTTGACTATTTAAAGCTTGACGACGGCGTCTTAAACACTTATTTTCTGCACTGGGCCGATAGTGATGACGATATTTTACGCGATCTCGCTCGCCGCTTTTTAAATCGCAAGCCGTTAAAATCCGTTGAATATGATAGTGATACGACAGATTTGTTGCCCATTTTACGCGATCAAATTGAAACGGTCGGCTACAATATCACCTATTACACGGCCACTAACGATAGCTATGACCTACCATATAATGCAAACCCACATCACTCCCGCAAGCCCGCCGCTGAGATTCAACTGATGAAAGCGGATGGTTCAACGATTGAGCTGTCCGCTCTCAGCACTTTGGTGGCAGCCATTACCGGTCGTGAATCGGGGGATCAGCGGTTCTTTTTCCCACGAGAAATGCTCAGCCAACATGCTGAAAGTGATCTTTTTAATCCTATCTACCAAGAATTTCAGACCTATATCAAAAACGATCAATTGATTCACCCACAAGGAGTCTAACCCATGACCATTAAATTAATTGCAATCGACATTGACGGCACGCTACTCAATGAAAATGGTGACCTGAATCCAGCCACTATTTCAGCAGTTCAAGCTGCGCGCGATGCCAATATTAAAGTTGTCCTGTGTACAGGACGACCGCTAACTGGTGTTGCAAATTATTTGAAGCAGCTTGGTTTATCTGGTGATGATCAATATGTCATTACCTTTAACGGCGCGCTTGCTCAAACTATCAGTGGTCGCATTTTGGTTCACCATACGCTGGATTATCAACAATACCGTCAATTAGAAAATTTAAGTCACACCTTAGGCACCCACTTTCACGTCGAAACAGACCAAGCTATTTACACAGCGAACAGAGATATTAGCCCTTACACCATTGGCGAAGCTTATTTGGTCAACATGCCCATTCGCTATCGTGCAGTCGACGAAATGCCCACGGATCTGACACTGTCAAAAGCGATGTTTATCGATGATCCAAAGCTGGTTGAAGCCGCTTATCAGGCGTTACCAGCTGAAGCCAAACAACAATTTTACTTTGTTCGCAGTGAACCTTATTTTCTTGAGGCGATGAATCAGGCTGCTTCGAAAGGTAACGCCATTACTGGGCTGGCTAGTGATCTTGGTTTAACCATGGCCGAAGTCATGGCCCTCGGTGATCAAGGCAATGACTTATCCATGATTCAAGCCGCTGGGTTAGGCATCGCCATGGGTAACGCTATCCCCGAATTAAAAGCAGCTGCTCAAGCTGTCACTTTGACCAATCGTGAAGACGGCGTTGCTGTCGCCATTCAAAAATACGCGCTAAACCATTAATGGTTACACCAAACCAATCTTCAATTTGACTACTTCCCACTAAAAAGACCACGATTCGCAATGTTTTACACTAAACATTGCGAATCGTGGTCTTTTAATCGACCCAGATATTTTCATTTAACCGCTATTTTCTCCACAGTAGCTGTCTAGCTTAAGTTCTTAACTTTTTAATCGCCATTTACGCTAGCCTACAAGGTTAAAATAACGGCTAGGCCAATCAAAATCAGTCCGCTAATCCATAACCAACCGTTCCAAGCTGAAACACGCAACGGTTCATTCTTTTTCAAGGCGATATCCTTTTGATTAACGCGGTCATCTGCTTGTTGATCCTGCTTTTCTTTATATGTTTTTCGACGCCGACGAAATCCCGTAAATAAATGGGCATGAGATAACTGCATCACCGCACCGATGACAATCAAAAATAAACCAATCATAAAATACGCGTCGGAAATCTTAATCAAAGGAACATGGCTTATCCAAGCGACCACCCCAGCCACCAAAAATAGCCCCAGTCCACCTAAGGACCAACCGATGGGTGTGTTTTTTGGTTTCATTTCAGCTCCCCCAATCTTTTATCATGATACAAAAATACCGCAATTACTTGCGGTATAAAAGTCTTTTTAAAATTAGTAACGGGCAGTACTGACTACGGCGTCGTCAATAAATTGGTGACTTGCTGCGTATTGGCATCATATCGATAAATTCCCGTCAAGTTGCTAACCGCCGGATCCGGTGCTTGGGAGCGAACATCAATTTGATATTGTTGATGACCCAAATCTGACACTTGATACTGCCGACTGCCATCCGTTTCTACAAAGCCCATCTGTTGACGAAATGCATTTAAAATTGTCGTTTGGTTAACTGATGACGTCTGTGTTGCTGTCGCACTCGTCTGACCTGACTGCGACTGAGCCACAGCTGATGACGGCGCCTGCCTGGCTACGACGGAACTGTTAGCGCTGCCTTGTTGAGCAACATTCGCCGCGACAGAGGTTGAGCCTATTTGTGCAGTAGAATTAATTTTAGAAGCTACTTTAGAAACATTCTGACTTGAACCAGCCCCCGTAGTGCTGGTGTTCACGGACCCATCATTAGCCACACTGGTTGCTGTTGCCATAGAAGATGAATTCGTGGCAGATGTCGCAACTGAGCGAGGCTTTTGCTGACTCGTTTGTAATGTCTTACTTGTCTTACTAATCTCTGCTTGTGCCGTTGTACTTGTCTGGATCGCGTCAGTATTAGTGCTGCAAGCCGCTAGACCCGCCGTACTGATGACAATTAAACTGCTAACGATCACTTGTTTAAGCAATAGATGTTTCATCTTTCATACCCCCAGTGGCTTGACTAACTTGAAGCCCTCTCACTGATCTTAGTATACCATTCAATGACAAATATTACGTAAACATGTCTATCACATTACAACACGTTAGAAAATCTTAACTTTGATTTTATACAAACAGTCCCATATGATTGCCAAATTATGGCGGCATCATATGGGACTGTTAAAGTAACTATCAGTTGGATTTGTTCACTAATGCGAGCGACCATCACGGTGGAAACGCGTCTTAAATAATGGACTAACTGGTTTGTTTTCATTAATGCGTTTGATGGCATCCCCGACTAACGGTGCAATGGAAACCTTGACGAGTTTATCAAATTGCTTTTCAGCCGGTAAGTTAATCGAGTCGGTGACAACGACTTGTTTAAATGGTGATTCTTTCAGTCGATCGACGGCTGGTCCTGAAAGTACCGCATGAGAACAACAAGCGTACACTTCCTCAGCGCCGGCCTCCATCAGAGCCCGCGCACCTAATGTGATCGTGCCAGCCGTGTCAATCATATCATCAATCATGATACATTTTTTACCCTTAACATCACCAATAATATTCATGATCTCAGCCACATTTGCCTTAGGACGCCGCTTATCAATAATCGCAATTGGCGCTTTCAAAAACTCGGCTAAGGCCCGGGCCCGCGTCACTCCACCGTGATCAGGTGAAACAACGACAGCATTTTCAGCAATATGGTTCGTGATGAAATAATCTGCCAACAATGGTGCGGCCATCATGTGATCCACTGGAATGTCGAAAAAGCCTTGAATCTGGGCGGCATGTAAATCAAGCGCCAAAAGTCGAGTTGCGCCAGCTTTTTCAAACATGTCCGCAACCAATTTGGCAGTAATTGGTTCACGCGAACGCGCTTTTCGATCTTGGCGCGCGTAACCATAATAAGGGACAACCAAGTTAATTGTATTCGCACTAGCCCGGCGCAAAGCGTCGATCATAATCAATAATTCCATCAAATTATCGTTAACCGGTGCTGATGTTGATTGAATCAAGTAAACATTGTCGCCACGGACGCTTTCTTCAATGTTGATGCGAATTTCGCCATCGCTAAATCGATCGACGGACGTTTTGCCTAATTCAACACCAACTTCTTCAGCAATTTTCTCCGCCAACGGCCGGTTTGAGTTTAGAGCAAAGATTTTTAGCTTTGGGTCAAAGTATTGAGTTGCCATGTTTCCTCCACGCGGATGATGTGATCACAGTCTTTTTCGTTCTAATCGTACCTATTAACTTGCCTAGACGCAAGCATCTACTGTCCGGATTTGATTAAGCATCTTCTGGCTTGTGAGGTAAGCGATCCCAGTAATCTGGTTTATTTGTTTGCCGGGCCCGAGCAATCGCCATATCATGGAAAGCCACGTCTTTGGTGATTGTGGAACCAGCCGCAATAAACGAATGATCCGCCACTTGCAAGGGGGCAACTAGGTTCGAATTACTACCAATAAACGTGTGATCACCGACGATTGTTTCGTGTTTAGCAACCCCGTCGTAATTGACAAAGACCACACCACAGCCAACGTTGATGTCCGTTCCTAAAGTAGCATCGCCAACATAAGTTAGGTGGCCCACCTTCGTACGATCACCAATATTGGCCTTTTTAATTTCCACAAAATTACCCAAGTGAACATCATGACCAATATGCGCTTGCGGACGAAGATGGCTCATCGGACCAATGTTCGAACCGGATTCCATTTCGCTATCTTCAATCAAAGAAGAAGTCACCGTGACGTGATCATGAATCCGACCATTGCGAATCTCAGAATTGGCACCAATGAAACAATCTTCACCAACCTCGGTGTGTCCCTTTAATTGGACATTTGGTTCAATAATCGTATCCGCACCAATTTTGACATCAATATCTACATAAGTATGTTCCGGGTCAATGAAGGTCACACCGTTAGCCATATGTGCATCATTGATCCGTTTGCGCATGACCTTCGTCGCCTCAGCTAGTGCCTGACGATCATTAACGCCCATCGACTCGCTAAAATCGCTCATCCGATAAGCGCCGACTCGTTGACCCGCCTGTTTCAAGATCCCAATCACATCCGTTAAATAATACTCGCCTTGCGCATTGTGATTGGTGACTTGATGCAAGGCTTTAAATAACGCTTGATTGTCAAAGACGTAAACTCCTGTATTGATTTCATCAACAGCCGCCTCTTCAACAGTAGCATCCTTTTGTTCCACAATTTTTTCCACCAAACCAATATCGTTACGAATAATCCGTCCGTAACCGGCTGGATCAGGTGCGATGGAAGTCAATACTGTGCCAACATCACCCTTAGCTTCATGATAATCAAATAGCTTTTGCAACGTTGCAGCTCTAAATAAAGGGGTATCCCCACTTACAATCAAGGTCATACCATCTGCATCACCAAGAATGTCTTCAGTCTTTAAAACGGCGTCACCAGTCCCTAGTTGCTGCTCCTGCAAGACGTATTTGGTACGATCTCCCAACTCATGTTGCACATCTTCTGCGCCAAAACCGACCACCGTCACAATTTCATCCATGTTGGTTTGCTCAACCTGAGTCAAGACATGATCAACCATTGTTTTACCGGCTACCCGATGCAGAACTTTGTATAACTTGGACTTCATCCGTGTGCCTTTACCTGCTGCTAAAATAATTGTATTCCGAGAACTCATGCTAACTCCTTTAATTAACGTTCATTGCCAAAGACCCGCGTTAGATAATTCCCCGGGGTGGCTTTAATTGGTTCTGATTCACTTTGCAAAGTTTCCACATGCAGTAACGAGGTAAATGTCTCTGACTTACGATCACCATTAAAACGACCTTCGCCAAAGACCGTAATACCGGCCACTTCACTATCCAGTTCACGTACCAAACTAGCTAACCCAGAAATCGTGCCACCACCTTTAACAAAATCATCGACAATCAATACCCGAGAACCAGCAGGCAGCGCTCGTTTGGCAATTTGCATTTTTTCAATTGCCGTTGATGAACCTGAAACATAGTTGACACTAACCGTAGCACCATCGGTAATTGCGCCATCTTGGCGGGCAATCACAAATGGCACATTTAACTGTTCGGCGACAGCCTGGGCAATCGGAATACCTTTTACAGAGACGGTCAAAACTAAATCAATGGTTTGGTTCATATACTGCGTCGCAATTAGACGACCGATTTGTCGTAACACTTCCGGTTGGCCCAATAAGTCAGACAGGTAGACGTAACCTCCTGGCATTACCCGATGCGAATCAGACACCTGTTTGCATAAAGCGTTAATATAAGCTTCAGCATCTTCTTTCAAAATATAGGGAATAAATCGTGCACCACCGGCGGCACCTGGCAAGGTTTCTAACAAACCAGTCCCACGTTCTTGAAAGGTCCGTTTTAAAATGGTGAGATCCTCGCTAATGGAGGATTTTGCCGACTCATAGCGTTCAGCAAAAAAAGACAGCGACACCAAAGTGCGCGGTCGTTCCAGTAAATACCGGGTCATATCGATTAAGCGATCTGATCGTCTAACTTTCACGTTAAATTACCTCATCCTCGTTCTAATTTTATGCGAACAAAAAGCGTTCTTTCCCTGGTTAATAATAGCACAATGTTCGGCTTTGTTCTTGATAAAATTTGCATAAAGAACGACTGGCTGAGCATGTCTAGCGGTTGGGCTCTCCAAACTCTTTTCTGAAGCAAACCGCCCATAAATTTCCAAGTAGTTGATTTAAGACCACCTAAAAAAACCATCCTCTCCGTAACGAGAAGACAGTTTCTGATAAGAAAACGATATTAATCGTGGGTGGCTAGTCGATTGACGCCTAACCCAATAAAGTAGATAACCACCTCAATCGTCGCGATAAAAAATGACACCGGCCAATTCGTCCAGTAACTCAAAGCCAACCCTAACCAGACACCAATGAGCGCAAAAATCATGGACAGGCCAATCATCGTACCAACACCGTGAACAAAATACTTAGCAGCCGCGGCGGGAAGCGTCAATAGAATAAAAATTAGCAGTGAACCCACAATCTGTGCGGCGACACTAACGGAAAAGGCCAATGCAACCAAGAAAATAATCGACAGCAGCGTTCCATGCACGCCCGCTACCCGAGCCCCGATTGCGTCAAACGAATCAAATTTAAGCGAACGATAAACGGCCAAGATCACGATCATTACAACGATCGCCAAGACGGCCACTTGTACGACTGAAGCGCGGCTGATTCCGATTACTGACCCAAATAAGATGTTAGTTGCCGAGCTGGCATTTTGATTTGACAACGCCAGAAATAAAATTCCCAGCCCAATGGCTAACGCGGAAATAGACGTGATCGAGGCTTCTCGCCGGGAGGCTTTCTCACTCAATTGACCGACCGCCACAGAGCTCACTGTTGTGAACAACAGCATTCCAGCCAATGGGGTCCAGCCAATAAACAAGCCAAATGCCGCCCCAGCAAACCCAATTTCCGATAACGTATGGGTCAGAAATGACATGTTGCGGGCCACAACAAAGACCCCAACCAGCCCACTCACCAATGCAATCAGTGTTCCGGCAGCAAAAGCATTTTGCATAAAAGGATAGTTAAGCATGTGCGGCCTCCAATACTGATTCCTTCAAATCGGCCACATGACCAAGTTGATACCCACCTGCTTGCATAAGCAAGTAATGCGACGAAAAGGCCTTTGTTAACGGAATATCATGGGTAACAAATAGCACTGCCGCCTGGTTTTCTTGCTGATAACGCTTCACGAGATTCAGCAATTCATACTTCATGTTGTTATCTAAACTAGCTGTTGATTCATCTAAAATCAGCAATTGCGGTTTCCGAATCAAAGCTTGAGCTAGATAGGCCTTTTGCAGTTCTCCCCCAGAAACTTTTCCTAGTGGCGTCCGCGCAATTCGCGTTAAATCGGTGGTGACGATCGTCTCGTTTATCCGCTGTTTCTCCGCATGACGCCACCAAGGCCGCCAGTTATGGTCCAACGCTAAACCAACAAAATCGCGAACCGTTAGCGGATATTCCGTATCGATATTTCGAAATTGTGGCACATAACCAATCGTCACGTTTGCCCGGTTAGGATGCCACATCACGGAGCCACTCGTTTGCCGTAATTGATGCAATAAAATTCGAATCAGAGTTGTCTTCCCGACGCCGTTTTCACCTAAAATACTCAGAAATTCTCCCTGATGGAGCGTAAACGACAAATTCTTAAAAACAGCCTTGTTAGGAAACGTCATCGCTAAATCCTTAACAGATAGCAGTGACGCAGCTTTGTTTTCCATCGATGTCACTCAATCGCCTCTCTTTAGTTAGCCGTCATGATCAAAAATTTATCGAATAACGGACTAACATTTGATTTTAAAAAGTAATGATTACAGTTTAATAGTGTAGCGAATCTGATGCGTGAATGCAATTAAGAAATTAATTGCATTCCATTTCGATCCCTCATCAATCGTCAACTAACTAAAGCTTCGCCTTTAACCAGTGTCGTTAGCGTTAGCGCAAAGTGCTTGCGATAAGGGCAGCGTGGGATGATCGCCAGTGTACGACAATGTAAAAGTCTAAACAAATCCTCGCCATAAAGCGATGATCTCTAGAAGTTCACATGTCTGACTCACGCTCTGATTTTAAAAAAGATTGACGGCCTTTAGCTTTCACGTTACAGTTGAGCCAATAATTTTAGTTAAAAAGAGGAGGACGTCCGCCAATGCGCCATTAAGCCTGTCGTCATAAAAAAACAAACATCAGAAAATCGGGTAGACAGTCATTCGAATCTATGATGATGTTCACGTTTGTTTTTTTGGGGTGATCGATGCTTTAGCGTGGGGATGTCCTTTTGTGTACCCTTTTTTTCATAGACTTCGATCAACCCTTGTTTATCATTAAAGGAGTTGATTTAATGTTCATTCTACAAGCAACCAAGTTACAAATTTCCCGTCAACGAAAGCTATTAAATATCGACCAATTAGTCATTAACCCTGGTGATCGCATTGGTTTAATTGGCGCTAACGGTGTCGGTAAAACTACACTACTCGAAGTCCTTACTGGCACCTTGGTTCCCCGTGCTGGTCATGTCGATCGCCGCGTTACACCAACGATCGTGACACAGCTACATGAAATTTCAGCACAGAGTGGCGGCGAGCAAGTCAAACAGGCATTAATTGCCGCCTTCCGCGAGCAACCGGCCTTCTTAGCCCTAGATGAACCATCTGCCAACTTAGACCAAACTAATCAGCAATGGCTTATCACTCATCTGGCCCGTTATTCTGGGACGCTGCTCATCATTTCCCATGATCGGCATCTATTAAATGCCATCACGACTACGACTTGGTCAGTCGCTGATCAACAGCTAACGAGCTTTTCTGGGAACTATGACGCCTTTCAAACTACTCAGATGGCTCAACGTCAACATCAACAAGCAACCTACCAAGTGCAACAGCGAAAGCAGCGGCGCCTCGCTGAGGCGGCCCAACGGCGCGAACAAAAAGCCGCCCATGTTGTGAAACCAAATCGCCATCAGCACAGCAAAAATGAACTCAAAAATTTAAAGTCAGTTTTGAGAAATAATCAAGGTAAACTCAGCAAGACGGCTAGTCGTTTGCAAAAACGGGCCCAGCTTGAGCCGGTTCAAAAACCGAAACACACGCCGACTGTAACCTTACATGTCCAGCAATTTGCGTCATTAGGGCGTCACACACCGCTTACGCTTGAGCACTTTACATTGTCTGCCGCTAAACACCAGTTAAGCGCAGACCTAAATCTGACGGTTAAAACTGGCGAACACGTTGGCATTGTCGGACCTAATCAAATTGGCAAAACCACGCTGTTACGCTCAATTTTAACGAACAATAAGCGCGGAATTACTGTCAATCCAGCGGTTAAGTTTGGTCATTTTGCGCAAAACATGAGTCGTCTTAACTTAACAAAATCAGTTTGGACAAATGCGGTTGCTAATAGTGAACAACCTCGGGTGACTTGTCAAACCGTTTTAGCCCAGTTTGGCTTCACCACAAGTCAGCTGAATCAACGAGCCGGGCAGTTGAGTGGCGGCCAACGGGTCAAACTCGCCTTAGTGACCGTGCTCCTGAGTGATGCAAATGTCCTTTTATTGGACGAGCCCACCAACTTTTTAGATTTGCCCACCTTAACCGCCTTAGAAAATTTTCTAGCTAATTATCCGGGCACTATTTTGTTTGTTTCACACGATTATGAATTTGTTGAGCATGTCGCCACTCGTAAATATAAACTATCTGCTGAGGGGCTCACCGTTCAACCCGTTGCTGATCAAACCGTGAAATCCAAACCGACCGCCAACCAGACACTACTAGATGAATTCCGTCATGAATTATCCATCATTGAACCAGACACCTCGAATCACTCGATTAAATAGGCCAAAGCGAGGCCGTGAATGACTGTTCAAATATAGACAGTCATTCACGGCCTCGCTATTTTTTATACCTAATTTTGATTTAATGAATCAGCGATCGCCGCAAAAAAGCGAGCACCGTTCGTCGGTAACGGTCCGGATGGGTGCGAATGGCTCGAATATGTGGCGCTTGTCTATCAATCATCAGTTGTTTGGGGACATTGGCCGCGTCATATAACGCATAGGCGTCCTGCACCGGGACAGTCTGATCTTCACCACCATGAATCATCAAAATAGGCAAGTGATTTTGACGGACTTGAGCCAAAATATCCCCTTCGCGAAATGCGTAACCGGCTAGATGCTTGGCAAACGAATTGGCAATCGGCATTAAGGCCGTGCTGGGCACGTGATATTTGTGCCAAAGTCGAAATTTGCCTTCTTGAAAAACTGATCGGTAACCACTATCCTCAATGATTCCTTTGACATTTTTAGGTAAGGCCTGACCGCCTGCAGCCATGACCGTCGTCGCTCCCATGCTAATTCCAAGCAGCACAATTTGCACAGTTAACCCACAACGCTCAACCACAGTATTAATCCATTGCTGATAATCTTTTCGATCTAACCAACCATAACCAATCACGTTTCCGTCGCTGCGTCCATGTGCTCGCGCATCTGGCATCAGCACGCTGAAACCTTGCTCGATCATCAATTTGGCCCAAGGAATCATCTGTTCACGGGCATGGTGTAAGCCATGCGCTAAAATAACAACGCCGTAGGATGGTTGGTAACCAGCAATAAATGTTGCGCGTAAAGTTAATCCATCAGGAGTCTCAATGGACCATGCTTGTCGTTGTTGATTTTGATACCACTGATTCTCATCAGGCGTATTTTCTTTCAAAGAAGCACTAATTCCGGCTCGCTTTTGCTTACTTGACCAATTCATTGCCAAGTAGTAGACCCCATAGCCAGCGCCCACTAAAGTGGCATAACTACCAAGACCGACCAACGCGGTTCGTTTGACTAATTGTCTGACTTTATTCACCTGTTAATCCTCCGTTGAACAAGGTGCCTCACTTAATTGCACTGCTGCGCCCAATCGTACTGGCCGTACCACATAAACCTCGCGACAGAAACCAGCCAATCCGTTAGCCACCCGTTGCGCCCGGGATCGTTTGCGACAAATCCCATAGACAGTTGGGCCGGTGCCAGTCATTTCTGCCGCATCAGCACCAAAACGCAACATTTGCGTCTTGAGCCGTTGAACCACGGGATACCGCCGCGCCGTGATCGGCGTTAAAACATTCGCGGTCGCCTGACAAATGCCATCATAGTCACTGGCATGAATAGCAGCCAGTAAATGCGGCGTAGACGCATGTTCCAACCGACCATAATTAATTTGGCGCAAAATTGAAGGCGTTGAAACACTCGTTTGTGGCTTGGCAATTACTAACCACATCGGCGGTAGTTCGGGTAAGGGTTCTACTTGTTCACCACGCCCTGTTACGTGGGCGGTCTGGCTCCAGACACAATACGGAACGTCCGCATCAATTTTCAGGCCTAGTTCGCACAATTGCGCCGGCGTTAAATTCAACGACCACAATCGATTAAGCCCTCTTAACACTGCGGCTGCATCAGCAGAACCGCCACCCATTCCCGCAGCAACGGGAATATGCTTTTCAATCGTGATATTCACTGCTTCTTTACGGTGATAAGTATTGGCGAGTAACGCCGCAGCTTGATAGGCTAAATTTCGCCGATCATTGGGCAAAAAACCAGTATCCGTCATGACCTTAATTCGTCCATTGCGACCTAAAGTCTTAATCGTCACTAAATCTGCTAGGTCAACCGAAGTGAGGACCATATCCCACTCTTCACTACCATCCGCGTGATGAAACGGCGTATCGAGTAATAAGTTAAGTTTGGCAGGCGCCTTTTCCAAAATCTCCGTGGTGTCACCCCCAGTTAACCGAATTGTTATTTTTTCTATTTTACCCCAAACAAAAAACACCTTCCACTAGGGAAAGTGCTTCATGCGTGAGTTCGCCGTGATGATTACTGTTCATCAAAAGCGATTTCAATATTTTTAGTTAACACATCTGTGTAACTGTAAGAGACTCGTTCAAATGAGTTCTCCTCCTGATCGAGGTCAACCACAAAAACAGCCGGATACGTTTCCCGCAGAGTGCCGCGACGCTTAGTCACCTTTTTGCGACCAGCCTGAGCGACGACCATCAGCTTTTGGCCTAATTTGGCGTCCAACTTAGACTTGATACTTTGTAATGTTGCTGGCATGCAATTCACCTCACATGCATAATAGTATAGCATGGTCAAGCAAAAATTACAATTGTATCAGAGCGTGAGCCAGACCGGGTGAGACCGAGCACCAACGGACAATCATAATTGGGCGCTTTCTGCCCGGTTGTGGTTGTTGGTTGGGCACAGGACTCAGGTCTGGCAAGCGCGTTTATGCCAGAGTGTGAGCCAGACCGGGTGAGACCGAGCACCAACGGACAATCATAATTGGGCGCTTTCTGCCCGGTTGTGGTTGTTGGTTGGGCACAGGACTCAGGTCTGGCAAGCGCGTTTATGCCAGAGCGTGAGCCAGACCGGTTTGAGACCGAGCACCAACGGACAATCACAATTGGGCGCTTTCTGCCCGGTTGTGGTTGTTGGTTGGGCACAGGACTCAGGTCTGGCAAGCGCGTTTAAGCAAGAGCATGAGCCAGATCAAGTGAAACCGACGCCCTAACCTAAAAAACACCGCGCTCATGTAATCTGTTGGTCAGTGCAATAAAACCCGCCAATGACAGTCGTTCTGCTCTAATACTTGGCTCTAAAGCTAAATCATCCAACGTCTCGGCCATAACTGCTTTGGTCGCTGGTGCCTTGCCAAATAGGCTTTGCAAATTATTCCATAAACTCTTGCGCCGGTGAGCAAAACATCCCTTAATCAAATGAAATAAAGCCGCCTCATCAAACGGCAATTCGGTTAACGGTGCACGCGGTGTCAACTTAACGATCGCTGAATCAACATTAGGTTGAGGAATGAAGGCCGTCCGGGAAACGGTAAAAGCTAATTTTGCTTGCATCCGATAATCCACGGCCAAAGTCAATGCACCATAGGCTTTGGTACCTGGTACCGCGCTCAACCGTTCAGCGACTTCTTTTTGCATCATGACAACAATTGACGCAAAATCGACTGCGGCATTCATGAGCCCCATCAGAATCGGTGTGGTGATATAGTAGGGCAAATTTGCTACCACCTTAACCGACGTAGCACCTGGTAAATGCTCAGCAATCGCTGAAGCCAAGTCAACCTTTAGAATGTCTGCGTTCACAATTGTGACATTCGGGTAGGGCGCCAGCGTATCAGCCAACACCGGCAGTAATTGCTGGTCTAATTCAAACGCCAATACACGTTTGGCCCGTCGTGCGAGTTGCTCGGTTAATGCGCCAATGCCTGGTCCGACTTCAATAACATCGTCTGATTCTGTCACCTCAGCTGCATCAACGATATTGGTTAAGATATTTGGGTCCGATAAAAAATTTTGTCCAAGACTCTTTTTGACCGCGATGCCATAGGTATTCATGATCGCTCGCGTTCGCAGCGGTGTCGCAATATCGGGTCGTTTTTGTTTATCGCTCATGCTGATTCCCTTCTAGTTCTTGATCAAGTTGTGCCACCGCCTCGATAAAATCAGCACGGGGAATTTGAAATAGCTGGAGTCGTTTTAACAATTGCTTACCATTTACATATCCCAAGTTAAGCAACTCGCCCAACCGTTCGCGCCGCTGTCGGGAAGTTTGATCACCAATTAAATGAGCAGCAAGCAGGTCGCTTTGAAAAATAACCGCTTCAAAGTGATCAGTGCCGGTCGCAACATGTGCTAAAGCCGCTTGAATAACTGCTGGATCAGCATGTTCAATTCCCAAGCTACCACCAGCATTCTCTGGTACGCCCTGTTTGCGCGTGATAAATGCATGTTTGGCTTCTGGTACCGCTCGACTAATGAGCTTGCGTAAACGCTCACCGTTAAAGTCTGGATCCGTCATCACAATAATGCCACGTGTTGCTTGCAGTTGTTTTAACTGAGCTAACATTGTTTGGCTTAGCGCTGATCCATTTGTTTCAAACGTATCTGCTTCAACCGCCTGTAAAATTCGTTTCGTATCATCCTTACCTTCAACAACAAGGACTTCTTTTAACTTCGTCATCAATCTTCAATCCTAAAAAAGTCATTGGCATTGTCATAAGTTGCTGCAGCAACGCTTAGTGGCTCAATGTCACGTAATTTCGCAATTGCATTGACTGTATCGACAATTCGCGCCGGTTCATTTTGTTCACCGCGATGCGGCGTCGGAGTCAAGTATGGCGCATCCGTTTCAACCATCATGACATCAAGCGGTGTCACTTTGACGGATGCATGCACTTCATGAGCATTCTTAAAACTAGCCACCCCTGAGTAAGAAATGTGCATGCCCAAATCTAAAAAGCGTTTGAGCCATTCTGGATCGCCATTGAAACTATGCATGACTCCACCAATATCACGAATATCTGCCGCTTTTAAGATCGCATACGTGTCTGCAAATGCATCTCGATTATGAATGATAACCGGTAACTGAAGCTCTTTGGCAATCGCTACTTGCCGCGCAAAAATCCGTTTTTGATCCTCAATATGTTGGTCAAGCTGATCCACATGGTAATCAAGGCCAATCTCGCCTAACGCTTTCACACGGTCATCTTGTAGTTGCCCAATTAACGTTTCTTCTGCTGCGTCCGTGTATTGATCGGCCATTTCTGGATGCCATCCCACCGCTGCCCACATGGTCTCGTACCGATGAGCAAGCTCGATACCGCGCTCATTCAGCACGGCATCTGAACCGACATTCATCATCCGCTCCACACCAACTGCTTTCGCATGCTGATTAAATTCAGCGGCATTCTCATAAAACGCATCATCATTCAAATGGGTATGTGAATCAAAAATTTCCATAAATCCCTCTAAGTTATTTGATTAAGCACCTGGTGTTTAGCCCAGAATATCCCCGTTATTGAGTTCATCTGGAACGATAACCAACGTGACTTGACCCTCGTGTTCTGTTGATAACAACATGCCCTGACTAATCTGCCCGCGCATTTTACGTGGTTTCAAATTGGTCACCGCTAAGACTTTTTTGCCGGTAAGCTTTTGGTAATCTGGATACCACTCATGAATGCCAGACAAAATTTGCCGATTTTGTTGATCGCCAGCATCTAGTCTAAATTGTAACAACTTATCAGCCCCTTCAACGGGCTTAACTTCAATAATCTGGGCGACCTTGATTTCAACTTGATCAAAATCTTCAAATTTAATGGCCGATTTCGTCAAATCAAGCGTCACATTTTCTGGTTCCCATTGAGAATCAGCCGCCGCGGCCATCGCGGCCCGCCCCTTCTGCTTATCAGATTGTGTCATCTGTGCTTGAATAAAGTCAATTTCAGCTTTTGCATCTAATCGTGGAAAAATGGGGGTTCCCTTAGCAACAACCTGTACTTTAGCCGGTAAGTCGGCTAATGATAATTGTTGAATCTGCATGTCTTCAGGTTCGGTGGATAAACCCAGTTGTCCCAAAATGGCTTTCGGCGCATGCGTCATAATTGGCTGTAACAGTAGCGCGATCACCCGTAAGCTAGCCACCAAATGGCTCATTGCTGCCGCCAAGCGCCGGTCGTCACCAGCCTTTTCAGCCTTGGCTAATACCCAAGGTTCGGTTTCATCGATATATTTATTGGTCCGCGCCACTAACCGCCAAATGGCACTGAGCGCATCAGCATAATGCAACGAAGCCATTAACTCGTGATAACGACTGATCGTATCAGTGGCCGTTTGTTCAAGGTCCATGTCTGGCCCGTTAACACCACTTTCAAACACCGGTACGCTACCCTTGAAGTACTTGTTGACCATTGCAACCGTTCGGTTTAACAAATTGCCAAGATCATTAGCCAGATCGTAATTAATCTTGTCGACAAAATCCTCCGGCGTAAATAGCCCGTCATTACCAAATGGCATCGCTTTTAATAAGTAATAACGCAAGGCATCAAGGCCATAACGTTCCACCAGCGTTTCTGGATAGATGACATTCCCCTTTGATTTACTCATCTTGCCATTTTTCATCAGGAGCCAACCATGGCCAACAATGTGTTCAGGCAATGGTAACCCCAAAGCGTGCAACATAATCGGCCAATAAATCGCATGGAAGCGCACAATTTCCTTGCCGACCACTTGGACGTTGGCTGGCCAAAATTTCTCGAAGTTAGTCGAGTCTTTGCCATCATATCCTAGTGCCGTAATATAGTTGGATAGCGCGTCAATCCAGACGTAAATCACATGACGTGGATCAGATTTAACCGGCACGCCCCATTTATAACTCGTCCGCGAAACCGACAAATCCTCTAAACCTGGTTCAAGGAAGTTCTTAATCATTTCATTCATTCGTGTGCTTGGAATCAAAAAGTCAGGATGAGTCTTGTAATAGTTCAACAACCAGTCTGCATACTTGCTCATCTTGAAGAAGTAAGATTCTTCATCCGTCCAGACGACTTCGTGACCAGATGGCGCCTTTCCGCCGGTCACATTGCCTTGCGCGTCATGAAAAACTTCGGCCAACTGAGATTCAGTAAAGAATTCTTCATCGTCAACCGAGTACCAGCCCTCATAACGCCCCTTGTAAATATCGCCTTGGGCTAAGAGTTGCTCAAAAATTGCCTGCACCGCTGCTTCATGATCCTTATCTGTCGTTCGAATAAATTTGTCGTTGCTGACCTCTAGCAATTTCCAGAGATCTTTAATTTGCGTTGCCATCTGATCAACGTATGTTTTCGGATCTAGGCCCAATGATTCAGCCTTTTCTTCGATTTTTTGACCATGTTCGTCCGTTCCCGTTAAGAAAAAGACATCATTGCCCATTAATCGACGATAGCGAGCCTCTGCATCAACGGCAATCGTGGTATATGAGTTACCAATATGTAGCTTTCCTGAAGGATAATAAATTGGGGTTGTAATATAATAAGTGGGCTTTTTTTCTGCCATGAAACAATCGCTCCTTTGACTCGATGAAACCGCGTGGTTCCCGAATAATTAACAGTCAGTATACCATACTATCACTCAGTGCGAAGCAGACTGGGTGACGTCGAGCACTAACCAACAGAGGCAAATTGATGGCTTTGATCAATCAGGTTCTGTTGGTTAAGCGACAGTGTCAAATCTGCATAGCACGACAAGATCGCCCAGTGCGAAGTAGACTAGATTAACGCTGAGCACTTTTGCCTAAAACAATTCGATTTGGGTTGGTCCTAAACCAGTAAAATGTAAGTCTAATTCATCCCGCAACATTTCTGCATTAGCAGCCGCATCGCGGTGTCCGTTATTGTTGAAGATCACGTAAGTTTGTTCAACTTGCTTGGCAACATTGCTAATTGCTTGCCCAAGGGTTTGAATTTCTTTCGCTGAATAATGATAGTTGGTCCGCTCGTGCTCCCAACTTCCTTCCCGTTGCAACCACCCCCGCCGATTTTGCCCATGAAGACGAAAATAGGCGGCAGTTGGTGTGGTCACAATTGGTGTAAAGGGCACGCCAGCATTTCCATCAAATGGTTCATCAGCAATGACATAGGTCAAGTTGAGTGATTTTAAATAATTGAAAACATCTTCGCTCAAACCACCTTCATACCAACTCGGATCTCGAAATTCAATACCGACTGGCAAATCAGCCATCTGAATCCGTACTTCCCGCAAGTAGCGAATATGTTCGAGTGTGCGGGTAAAAAACGGCGGAAATTGGAATAACACCATTGCTAGCTTGCCACTGGTTACTAACGGCTTAATCGCCATTTTAAAAGCCTTGAACGTCGCCATCCGTTCCCTTTCTGAGACTGGCGTGTGACCATCATCATGATGCGTCATGGTTGAGTGGGCTTTCAAAATGTACTTAAAACCATCTGGTGCCTGACGAACCCATTTTTTAATCGCAGATGGCGCAGGAACGCCATAAAAAGACGTATCTAACTCCACCAACGGAAAGACGCCTGCGTATTCGTCAAACCGTACTTCTCGTTGTTCATCGTGGATCAGATGTGGATGTCTTGTCCATGTTGATAAACCAATCGAAATCATTATGTCTCCTCCAAACAGCAATCTCAGGCGTAACTAGCCGAATTTTTGCGATTATCCGCATCAAGTCAACCGACTATCGTCAAAAACACAAAACGAGTTTGGGACAAAACCAAAATCTATATTTCACCGCTAACCTAAATAGCTAAAACGTGGGACATAAGTCAATTGACTCCGCTTAAAAGCGAACTTCGAATGATGGATAAACCGTCATCATTCGAAGTTCGCTTTTAATGTTCGTCACTTACCGACTTATGTCCCACTCTCAATCACAATTCTCAATTTTAAACTAATCGCGTGCTACTTGAATTGACGCACAACTGCTGTTTCTTCATCAGATAACCGCATGCCCTTTAGATGGCTAATCAGTGCCCGTCCCTGTCGTCGATAATTACCGCGAATGCCGGAAAATGACCAGCTAATCAGTGCAAAGAGCATCGTGACAACCCCCGCATTCGTGCGACTCATGGCCACACCGAACATCATGGCCGGCTGTGCACCAAAAAAGACTTGCCAGGCTCCATAAAACATCAGAAAATCAAAAATCAGTTGGAACCGATTCATCCAGCGCATCTGCGCCAGTAAATTACCAAGTCGGGCAAAAATATCCTCGCGAGCCAAGCCGACCACCTGCCTTCCCTTTTTAATTAAGTTAATTGTAAAAAATTCTCATGAAAAACGCAATCAATACGATGCAGCGCCTGTCGCATCACCGAACAAAAAGTGTCGCCAACAAACACCCTTGCTTGACACTAATCAACTTGCAATTTAGCAAAGAACTCACGTGCATCGCCGGTGAATTGCGCGGTAACGTCTCCAGCCTGAATCGCCTCATTATTGACCACCAAAACTTTTGCAGTTGGACGTCGATAACTGATCAACCCGGCGAACGGATAGACTTTAAATGAGGTGCCGACGATAACTAATAAATCGGCTGCTGCCACCGCCTGGACCGCTTGTTTTAAAACAGAATCACCGATTCCCTCTCCGTATAAAACGATATCAGGCCGAATGACGCCGTGATCTCTTTGATGATACATCGACTGTAAATAGTCTTGCCAAGTCACTGACTGACCATCAAGGGTGCAATAACAACGAAATAAATTCCCGTGAAATTCCACGACAGCGTCATTCCCCGCACGACGATCTAGATTATCAATATTTTGCGTGATTAATGAAGCCCGGCCTGCGCGACATAATGCCGCAATTTTCTCATGAATAACGTTCGGCTGGGCATCGGGAAAGTACATATTCTCTTTAACAAAGTCATAAAATAGCGCTGGCTGTTGTTCAAATAAATCGTGACTCAACAATATTTCTGGTGGTAGACCATGGAATTTTGATGAATAAAGGCCAGCCTTTGAACGATAATCAGGGATTCCTGAAGCCGTGGACACCCCGGCGCCCGTCATGAACGTCACATGTTGGGCCTGATCAAACAATGCTTGATAATTAACGGCCATGTCAAACTCCTTTTATGCTCTACGCAGGTGGGTATTCAACGAATGATATAAGCGATTTTTTGCGCGTCAAAGAAGTCTTTGACCGGCATATCATATAGTTGTTTAAAATAGCTAGCCGTATCTGATTGAGCTGAATCCGGAATTGCCAACACAAACGAGTTTTGCCGATCAGATCGGTTAAGTCCTACATAAGCACGTTCGCCGGTTTGGGGATTTTTCAAATCAGAATGGAAGATTTCAAACAACTGACGCATGTTTAATCGCAATTGACGTTCACTGAGAACACTTGAAATAGTGGTGAAGGCGGTGCTATTCAACGGCGGCAGCTGCCAGGCTTGCAGTTGTTCGTCAAACGCCTTGAACAATTTTACAATTGTTCGCCGCATTCCAAAGGGGGTATCAGCTGTTTTCTCGATCATCCCCATATATAATTTTTCAGCAGCCGCAAAGCTCATTGGAAAATTCGTCGTTAATTCCGTTCGGTGGCGTTCAATTTCTTCACCAAAAAAGACCAATGCATCCAGCATCACCAATAAACGGAGCGCATTTTGCGCGTCATCTTGTTGACCAGTTTCTGGTTGAATCGTCGCAAAAACACCGTCATAGTATTGGCTTTTAATCGTGTCATCAATCAATCCATGGCCAGCCAGCGCCGGAAAAATCACCAAATGATTGGCAATGTTGAAAAGTTGTGTCGACATCGCCATTAATTGCGTATCTAGTTCATCATCACCAAACGTCAGATTGAAGTAAATTTGTGGAAAACCTTGTAAGAGCATCAACAGATGACTTAATTCATGGGCAGCCGAATATTGTGGCGCTGTAATGTCATCAACCCAGATTAACAACCGATCTTTTAATAGTCGTTGTTCGACCTGATCATCACGCACATAACCTGCATGTTGGTCACCAAATTGAACCATTACAGTGCCAGGAAACAAGTCATTAACTTGATCTAGCAGCGCTTGAACCGTGGGGATTAACTTAATTTCTGCCATGTTGCCTCCTTATTTCGAGTCGCTTAATAATTCCGCTAATAGTCGTTTTGCATCTGCGAGTGTTGGTCGCGTTAATGCCTTCAGTTTTGCCACTAATTTAATCACTTGTGCTGGCGTCGCACCAGCAGCCAATGCTAAATTACGATATTGTAGGGCCATGTGGCCCGGTTGGATACCCTCGGAAACTAAGGCCCGCAACGCGGCCAAATTTTGCACAAGACCTAGCGCAACCGCCAATTGATTCAATTCAGTAACGTCTTGAATGTCAGCAATTTGACGATTGATTTTCGCCAATGGTAATGATGCGGTCACCCCGCCGACTAGTCCTAGATGCATCGGCATGGTAAGTTCACCATTTAATTTATTTTCGCGCAGTTGCCAAGTCGCCAAGCCACGATACTGGCCTGTCTGTGCCGCATAAGCATGCGCACTGGCTTCCACTGCACGCCAGTCATTACCAGTTGCGACAACGAAGGCATCAACGCCATTCATAATTCCCTTGTTATGGGTCACTGCCCGGCTAACATCGCGTTGAGCTAGTTCACTTAAACTAACGATTCGCTGTGCTACACCTGCACCAGCAGCTGCATCACCCTTAGCTAAGCGGGCAAATGACACTTGCGTCGTAACCTTGACGAGACTAGCCTGACCATCGTTAGTTAAAATCGCTGTCAATGGTTGGTGGCCCAGATGTTGAGCTAATTGATCTCTCAAGCCATTTAAGAGGTCATTCATCGTGTTGGCCCCCATGGCAGCACCAGTATCCACAGTCAGATCCACACTAGCAAAGCCATCGGCCAAATCACGAACGATCAACGTCTTAATCTGACCGCCATGATCGATTAGGCTTGGATGCTCGGCCAATGCCCGCCGCTTTAGTTCAACTTCATTTGCGGTCACAAACATCCGTAATTGTTCAAAATCAATACCTTCAAACAAAATTTGCCCAGTCAATGCCTGTCCCAGAGTCTGTGCGACCACGCCACCATCGTCCAGCGTCATTAAACTGCCATAGCTTGCCGCGGCAACAACAGATGGCTCTTCGGTCACCATTGGTATTTGATAAGCCTGCTGATTCATCAACAAATTAACGGCGATCCCTTCTGGCAGACGATAGGTGGTCAGATAATTTTCAGTTAAAAGTGCCTCAGCATCGGTGGCATTATTCTTAACCATGGCGACTTGGTCAGCGCTCAGAGCTCGTTGTTGGGCAATGTATTGGCGCCGCTGTGCTGGTGTTAAAAAGCGAAACGAGCGTTGTTCTTGATTCACAACTAGGCCTCCATTTTTTGTTGATTTAAAAGTTAAGGATGGGCTTGATATTTAGGATGTTGACTGACATATTCGGATACAATTCCTTCCCGTACGCCACTTTCCGAAAAAATCACGCGGTCTGAATCCAGCAATTGTAATAACTCGACAAGAGGTAACATCCCGCCAACGATAATATCTGCTCGATCATATTCAAGTCCATCAATCGCTTGCCGTTGCGAATTATCCTTGGAGATTAAGCGATCAAATGTGTCAAAGACGGTCTCCGTTTTCAAGCGATAACCGTGAATGTCTTCGACGCGCACCATCTTTTGTGCTTTACGGTTAATACGGGCTAACGTGCGATTGGCACCGCCCAGCAAGACGATCGGCAAATGCATGGCATCATTAAGCCACCAAATATCCTGCAAACGTTTACGAACGAAGACTTGCCCGGAAAAAAGATTGCCAGCGGTAATAATGTTTTCAAAATGGAATTGCTCGGATAAATTAACGGCACCAAAGGGCACGCTGATCAAATTCTTGGCCTTGCGGTTAGCGACATGAATTAATTCACAACTGGCGCCACCGGTATCCAAAATGATGCAATCATCCAACGGCAAAGCATTGACAGCACCTAAAAAGTCATAATAGGCTTCGTCGTCACCAGATAATACCTGCAATTTAAGACCGACTTCTTTTTGAACCCGACTAAGAAATTCTGTTTGGTTGACCGCTTGACGCACTGCCGCCGTTGTAATGGCTCGCACCGTCAGATTGGGAAGATTCGCATACAACTTTTTGAAACTAACGAGCGCTTTGATGGTTCGATCCATAGCCACTTTTGTCAACCTTTTTTCGGCACCCATGCCTTCAGAAATACGGGTATCCTCTTTAATTCGCTTAACCTCTTTAAATGACCCGTCATTTTCGATTTGTGTGATTCCCATACGGACGGAATTCGAACCCAAATCAACAATCGCTAAATTTTCCATGCATCTTCGCCTCATTTTCAACGCATCATTGTTGTTACTTGCGTTGCGTAAAATAATTAATACCCATTGCATCACGAACCTCAGTGAGCGTTTGGTTAGCCACTTCATTAGCCCGGGCTGATCCTTGTGCTAAGACGTCATACACATAATCAAGATTGGCGGCATACTCTGCCCGTCGTTTACGGATCGGTGCTAGTGTTGCTTCTAAAACTTCATTTAAGTAACGCTTTATTTTAACATCTCCCAGTCCGCCAGCCTGATACTGCGCTTTTAATTCTGCGACATGGGCTTGATCAGGGTCAAAGATATCCAAATAGGTGAAGACGGTGTTCCCTTCAACATGACCTGGATCACTCACCTTGATGTGTTGTGGGTCGGTATACATCGACATCACTTTTTGCGTCACCGTGTCCGCATCATCAGCCAAGTAAATTGCATTATTCAATGACTTACTCATTTTAGCGTTCCCATCTAACCCAGGAATTCGGCCCTCACCCTTAGGTGGAAAAACGCCGGTCGGTTCAATCAGCACAGAAGCATTATAGGCGCCATTAAAGGCACGGACAATTTCACGAGTCTGTTCCAACATGGGCTCTTGATCATCGCCAACTGGCACCGTCGTGGCTTTGAAGGCGGTAATGTCAGCGGCCTGACTGACCGGATAAGTTAAAAAGCCAGCGGGAATACTTTGGCCAAACCCTTTCTGAGCAATTTCTGACTTCACAGTTGGATTTCGTTCCAATCGCGCCAATGTCACTAAGTTCAAATAAATCATGGTCAGTTCATTTAATGCCGGAATTTGAGATTGCACTAGGATGGTAGACTTTTTAGGATCAATCCCAACTGCTAAATAGTCCAACGTAACTTCAGTCAGACTGCGTCGAATTTTTTCTGGATCACGTGCATTATCAGTCAATGCCTGCATATCAGCGATCATAATAAAGGTGTTGTATTCCCCAGAATTTTGCATCGTCACCCGATTACGCAGTGAGCCAACGTAGTGTCCGATATGCAACTTCCCGGTTGGTCGATCACCTGTTAAAATCACTTTTTTTGTTTCTGCCATCTAATTGGCCTCCTTAAAGGGTAGCTTCGCTAAAATAAAACCGTCCTATCATGACCGCTTCTCACACGAAAAGAAGGTCATCATAGGACGGTTACCCGCGGTGCCACCTAAATTGGATCGCTTACGATCCCACTTAAAATTATTTTCGATGCAAACGACATCCTAGCCCACTTCGTCACCTTGGCTGACTCTCACCATCTCAACCTTGCTGTTTTATGGTGTCTACTCCACTACGATGCTGATTGTTTGACACAATCCGTCTTAATTAAGTATACCGACTTTTAAAAGAGCTGTCAAAACGCACTAGCTAGCGATTTAAAACTGTAATTCATCATCGTTGACAGGTCCGTTTTTGGCGGCTAAGATGGTCAGAGTTTATTAATGTTGCGACTGACACAATGGCACCTGGAGGCGTCAACTTGAATAACGATGAACAGCAACTAGAACAGCAACGACTTGACCAGGTGATGACCGAAATCACGCGTCAACAAAAAGAAGGACAGCAACAGCTCACCCGTGCTCACGAAGAAACCAGCGCCGTTCAGAAGAACTATGCGGATAACGCTTCGGTTAACACGTTTGAAATCGACGACGCGATGGAAACCAACGCGCAACTTCAGCAGCAACGCCAATTGGTCTATCTAGCAGTGACTAACGAAACGACCATTGGACAACAGTTGGACCAACTTGATCAACTACACAAATCAGCATACTTTGGCCGGATCGATATCAAAGATACTGATGAAGATCATCCTGATACCCTATATATTGGCACATTTTCTTTGACGGATGCCAATCAGAATTTTCTCATCTATGATTGGCGAGCGCCAATTGCCAGCGTCTACTACAATGGCACTTTAGGTTCGGTGAACTATAGCACGCCTGCAGGCCGACAAACCACAAACCTAACTAAAAAACGCCAATTCACCATTAAGAATGGTCAAATTATCAACATGTTTGATACCAACGAGACCGTTGGTGACGAAATGCTACAAGCCGTGCTTGGCCAACAAAACGATGCAGTCATGCAAAATATCGTTGCTACCATTCAAAAAGAGCAAAATGACATTATTCGCGACACCACCTCGGACTTACTTGTCGTTCAAGGCGTGGCCGGATCAGGCAAGACCTCTGCCATTCTACAACGAATTGCCTATCTGTTGTATCACAGTCGCACAGCCACCGAGCATACTTTACAAGCGGATCAAATGGTGCTCTTTTCTCCGAATCGTCTGTTCAGTCACTACATCTCAGAAGTTTTGCCGAGCCTTGGAGAACGTAACATGCGCCAAGTGACCTTAGCTGATTTTCTGACCCAACGGCTTCAAGGACTAAACGTTGAGACGCTATTTGAACGCTATGAAGCTGACGCCGCCCAAACCAATTCGCTGTTTCCCGATGTCCGCGATTATTTAGAAAGCCCTGCTTCCGTCAACGACCTGTCGACCTATTGTCAGAATTTAACGCCAGCTGAGCTACGCTTTAACGATGTTTTGTTAGATGGTCGTCTCTTTTTCACTAAAGAAACCATTGCCGCTATTTATGCCAGTCAGCCGGACACCATGGGGACGCCGGCTAAATTTTTAGCCACTAAAAATACGCTTATCAAACAATTAAAAGCCCGTATTCGTAGTGAAGCCAAGGCGGATTGGGTTAATGAAGCGCTAGATAATTTGGACACCGAACACTACCATAACTTACTTGGCAAACGGTTAGGCACGTTCAAAAATGTCGATGCAGAATTAAAGTACGCCGCACGTCTGATTGTTCGACGCCAATTTGAGCCAATCTATGATGCGCTATTTAACAATTACTTCTTAGATATTTATCGCCAATACGATCACTTTCTTCAACAGGTTCATCCTCAGTCTGTTGATGCTGAACATTGGGCGATGCATGAGCAGGACTTCGACACCGACATTGAATATCACCGACTCGGTTTAGTGGATGCTGTCCCGTTACTATTCATTCGAGACCTAATTACCGGCGGCGGACAAAATCGTAGCATTGCCTATTTGTTCATTGATGAAATGCAAGATTATTCACTGACACAAATGTGTTATTTCAAACACGCCTTTCCAAAAGCAAAATTCACGTTGCTTGGGGATAGTGAACAAGCCCTGTTCAATCGGCTGCAAACGCCAACTGACTTGTTGAATCACCTCGCCAGCGCATTTTCAGCCAAACACCCTAACTTAATCACGCTAAATCGAAGTTATCGCTCAACTAAGCCAATCACCGAATTTGCAAAGGGCTTATTACCAAACGGTGATCAAATTCAAGCCTTTAATCGACCAGGTGACCTCCCACGCATTTTTATGCGCTATAATGAAACAGATACATTGGCGGTAACACGGCAATTAGCGCAACGTGAAGTAGCTCAATCTGGTACTGTAGCCGTCTTAACTAAAGATCTTACCGCCGCTCGGATCGTTTATCGCGAACTGCATAGTCATGTCAATGTCACTTTACTCAATGACACAGATCGCACTTTACCCAGCGGTGTTGTCGTCTTACCCGTTTACTTAGCCAAAGGCTTGGAATTTGACAGCGTCATTGCTTACGATGTTTCCCAGCAAAATTATCCAGATGACTCGGCAATTGGGGCGCTCTACACAATCGCATCACGTGCGATGCATCATCTAATCCTCGTTTCCAACGGGCCTGTGAGTCCAGTCATTAGTACGATTCAATCACAGCTGATGATGATTGAACATGTTGTCAAAGAATCATGATTTTTAGAAAGAGGCGCTTATGAAACTCGATTTTTCTGTGGCCGTCCACAGCTTACTTTACCTTGATGAAAATAGTCCACGGAAAATTACGAGTGCAGAACTGGCCAAATCGTTACAGCTTAATCCAGTCATGATTCGCAACATTTTGTCTGTGCTTCACAAACAGGGATATATTGAGGGTTCAGTTGGCAAGAATGGTGGCTATTTACTCCAACGGCCGTTGGCTGAAATGAATGTCGGTGCATTATACGATCTGACGATTCCCCCCACGATCAGCTACGCGCGTTTCATCACCGGCGACTCAAAGGGTTTAGTTGCCAATGATACCGATGACAGCGATATTTCTGCCAACATCAATGAAACGCTCACGGATTTATTCACGTTAGCCGATGCTGACTATCGGCGTTTTTACCACCGCTTTTCCATGACCGACCTAAAAACCGATTTACATCAACATGGTCATTTCATCGACCTAGTAAATCAATTAAGTTAAAAGCAAGCTGAAAATCGCTCTTTCAATGAAAAAAGTTGTCATCCCAAATCGGGAGACAACTTTTTTTACATGTGCTCTTTTCACTAACCTTACTCTGACTTTGTCGCTGCTACACGTTGCTTGCTTAACGACCAGCGTAATAGTAACGGCGCAACTAAAGTGGCCAGTACGATCACAAAAATCATATCCACATACATTGGTTTGGCAAGCAAATGTGCATTGAAACCAATTTGAGCGGTGATCAACGCCATCTCACCACGGGCCACCATCCCCGTTCCAACCACGCGCCCACTATCGCGATTAAAACCCGTGACTTGAGCTCCAAACTGTCCACCGACCCATTTGGTCAACACGGCTAGGGCCGTCATCAATAAAATAAAGGGTAATGAAGCGACAAAGTTGGTAAAATCGACACTCAATCCGATGCTAACGAAAAATACTGGAACAAAAAAGGCGTTACTGATCGGCTCTACATGCTCGTCAATTACTTTTTTCACGGATGTCTGGGCGACTGCAATTCCTGCAAAAAAGGCACCAATGGCACCAGATAAACCGACTAGTTCTGCTAGGTAAGCCATCGCCAAACAAATCACAATAGCAGTCACCGTCCGCGCCGTCGGGATTAATAATCGTTCGCTAATACGGGTCAAGAGCGGCGCAACCCAGCGCACCAGCAGGTACACGGCAACGAAAAAGGCTGCTTGAAAGACCAATTGCAAGCCTAGGTTAGTAGATGGCCCATGGCTAGCTGAGCCACCCAATACTGCCACCATCAAGCTCAACAACAGCACGCCAATAATGTCATCAGCGACCGCCGCCCCTAAAATCGTTGCTCCTTCCTGCGTATCTAATGCGTTAAACTCCCGCAGCACCACCACCGAGATACTGACCGACGTCGCCGAGAAGACAACCCCGATGAACAGTGCCTCACTCCAGCCATAGCCAAATAGTAAACTGGTTGCACCCATTAGGACCACGGGCAAGATGACGCCACACATCGCCACGGCTAATGCCGGCCGTAAATAGCGTCGCAACTGGCCGATGTCACTTTCCAACCCAGCCATAAACATCAATAAAATCACACCCAGTTCGGCAAATTGCGTGAGGGTGGTCGATGACTGAACCCAATTTAGCACCCCTGGGCCAATTACAATCCCGACTAACAATTCACCAATAACCGCCGGAACCCCGAGACGGGCTGAAAAATGCCCCGCAATGGTCGTTGCCGTCAATATTAAAATCAAGGTTCCAATAAAGTTCATTCATGCATCCTTTCGTTAGATCCCGTTCCTCTTGCCCAAACGTTGGGCAAAACACGCTCTAGTGTATTCTATTCTAGCGTATTTTTACGCTTGCGCCTATCAAAATCAATTGATCCAATGCCCGCTACGTTCAGATTGGTCTGCTTTTCCGGGAACCCACTACATTTCAACGCGATGCTTGATGCCGTTTTGTAAAAATCGGCATTACCCTTGGTCTGGGCAACAAGCTGTTGGCAGGCTTAACCGCAGGTGCCGGACACAAAAGAGTTTGGGACAAAACTAATATCTAAATAGCCAAAACGCGGAACATAAGTCATATGTCTCCGCCTAAAAGCGAACTGTCAACGATGAATAAACCATCACCATTTGCAGTTCGCTCTCAGTGCATCGTCACTTACCGACTTATGTCCCGCGCTCTAAACGCCATGATTTGGGTAAATTTGAGTAGCTCTAATTATCTTAATTCTATATAAAAGATATTGCTCGGCTTAAAACAGGTAACTTAAATCGGATGCAGGCGTTGGATAAGCCATGATTTGATTGTTCACGTCAGCCACCGTCGCCCCTTGATTAATGAGCGCCGTGAGATAATTGATTAACTCATCTGCGATCGTACTCAAAGCGCTGGCACCAACTAAGCGTCCTTGCCGATCCAAAACAACCTTAACTTTGGCCAATGGATCATGAATTCGTTGATACGTGTACCAATGCGTCATATCAAGCGCCTTAACTCGTCGGTCAGTGGTCGTGGTGGTCTCTGCTGGACTAACCCCAACTTGCGCCAGGCGTGGCATCCCAAATACCACCGTTGGAATCGCAGGATATTGGATGGCCTCAGAATGAGCGCCAGTTAAAGTATCAGTTAAGTAGCGTGCCTCAAAGCCAGCCACAGGCGTTAACTTCGGTATGGATTTTTTAGCCACAACGTCACCTAACGCATAAATATGCTCGTTAGTCGTCTGTAAATGGTCGTTCACAACGACTCCATGCCTATCCGCGGAGACACCGACCGCTTCTAGATTCAAAGTGTCGACATTAGCAATTCGTCCAGTTGCCGCTACTGCAGCCGCCACCGTTAAGTCAAACTGTTGATCACCAGTTAATTCAATACCGGTACTGGTTTTGGCCACCTTAGTTAGGGTCACATTTTCGTGAAAATGAACACCGGCCTTAGCCAATTGATCACGCAAATCTTTCACTAACTCTGCGTCAAAAGCGCGTAAAGCACGATCGTGTCGTAAAATCACATGCACGTCTGCACCTGCCGCATTGGCAATGTCAGCCAATTCAAAAGCAATGTAACCACCGCCAATAAACGCAATCTGTTTTGGCAATTGACGCCAATTAAGGAAGTCCGTGCTGGTTTGAAGTAATTGCGCACCATCAATGGCTGGCCGTACCGGTCGTTGACCAGTCGCTAAAATGAATTGTGCCGCTGTCAGCGTCTCTTCACCAACTGCTAGGTGGCCAGCGGATGTAAAGGCCGCGTGACCATAAAATGTTGTAATTTCACTGTGCTGTAATCCTTGTAGTGTGTCATCAGGAATGGCATCCGTGTATGCAAACTTATTGCGCATTAAATCAGGCCAGTTGATCGTCGTCGTCCCATCTAGTCCGGCGTGAGCCAACTGTTCAGCATGACGTTTAGCTTCGACGGCCGCCACAAGGATCTTTTTAGGATCACATCCGCGGTTGGGGCAAGTACCACCCCACAAATTTTCTTCAACAATCGCAACGTTTTTGCCAGCAGCTTTCAGACCATAAGCTAACGCTAAGCCACCTGGACCGCCACCGATCACAATTTGATCAAATGATTGCATCATCCACCTCCATTTTCTCCAGTGTAACGACTTCACCACGGTAACGAAAGTAAACTGCTCTAAGGTTCTAGCGCTGGCCCAAATACCGCACGATATCAGCAGCCGTGACAAATCCTAACTGACGTTTACCATCCACTACACGCAAAGCGGTGGCATCATCTAATTGGCGGTATACTTCCCCTAGAGTTGCATCCGCGGTCACGGTCACTGTAGTCGCATTGGAATCATCCAACTGTTGTTGTGCAAACCCCATCATTACGAGCTTGCTAACGTATACATCGCGATCTTGCTTAGCAACACTTTGCGCAAAGAATTGTTGCACAAAATCATTGGCCGGATGCTGAGCGATTTCCGTCGGCGTAGCAACTTGTAAAATCTTGCCCTCGCGCATGACAGCAATGTGATCACCCATCTTAAGGGCTTCGTCCATATCATGGGTCACAAAGATAATCGTATCATGGCGGGCTTCGTGTAAATCAAGAACCAAGTCTTGTAACTGCGTTCGCGAAATCGGATCCAAGGCTGAAAAGGCTTCGTCCATCAACACTAATGGTGGATCAGAAGCGATTGCTCGGCAAATCCCGATTCGCTGCTGTTCACCACCGGACAGCTCTTGTGGCATTCGTGTCCGATACGTCGCTGGATCTAATCCTACCGATGTTAGTAATCGATCAATCAGCGCATCAATCTCTGCTCGAGCAACACCTTTCATTTCTGGAATTACCGCAATGTTTTCAGCAACAGTCATCGTCGGAAACAACGCAATTTGTTGCAAGACATAGCCGATATTCCAGCGTAGTTGTTGCAAGCCGATCGTTTCTATATCTTGGCCTTGAATCGTAATTTGCCCACTAGCCTGCGGTTGCAGTTGATTAATCATCTTTAAGGTCGTGGTTTTGCCGCTACCCGAGGTTCCGACTAACACAAAAATTTCACCTTGTGGGATGGTCGAATTGAGATCATCGATAACGGCTTGTCCATCAAACACTTGACTGACATGGCTAAAAGCCACCATTGGCGGATTCTCATCAACTGCGGATTTAAGTTTAGCTGACTGCTGCATCAACGATCACCAGCTTTCAATAGGTGGTTAGCCACCAGATAACGTTTCGCCACTGAGGCAGATGATTGGTGTTTCACATTCACTTCATAATTCATTTCTTGCATCTGTTTTTCCGTAATCCGCCCCGCCAGCTTGTTGAGGCTTTTGACGACACCAGGATATTGTTTAGCCAAGCTTGCTTTCATCAATGGAGCTCCTTGATAAGTGGGAAAGAAATGGCGATTATCTTTGAGCACTGTTAAATGATACTGACGCAATTGACTATCGGTTGAATACGCGTCCACAAGATTAACTTTACCGGTATGAATTGCATCATAACGCAAAGTTGGTTCCATCGATTGTGCGGATAAGTGTAAGCCATAACGCTGGTTGATCCCTGGCAGTCCATCCGGTCGATCAATAAATTCCAGTGTCATCCCCGGCTTCAATTGATTTTCCACCTGCTTTAACTCACTGATGTCATGCACATCCCATTGCTTGGCGTCCTGACTACGAATGGCTAAAGCAAAGGTATTGTTATACGCCATCGGTTTCAAATAGGTCAGATCATCTTGCTGTTTCAAAGCTGTCGCAGCCTTTTGATAAGTCTGTTGCGCCGTTAACCCTTTATCGTTAACCGGTTTTTGCAATAAGCTTTCTAATACTGTGCCTGAAAATTCTGGGTAGATGTCTACTTGATCATGCCTAAGTGCATTAAATAAGAAACTTGTCTTACCAAAATTGGGCTTTAACGTCACTTTCACTCGTGGATTATCCTGCTCAATTAAATCTTGATACATATGAATGAGAATATCCGGTTCTGAACCAAGCTTACCAGCGATGACCAATTGCCTTTGTGGTTGGCGCACTAAATTCACCACACCAGCTGCGCCGAAGCCAAGCAAGATCACTAAGCCACCGATGACTAACCGTTTTAATGAAACTTTTTGTAACCGCATGATCACCCAACTCAAAACAATCGCTAGTAAAGCAGACCCCAGCGCCCCAATTACGGTCAACGTGGTATTGTTGCGATCAATCCCTAATAAAATGAATGTTCCGAGGCCACCAGCGCCGATCAGAGCTGCTAACGTGGCGGTACCAATAATCATCACCATTGCCTGGCGGATTCCTGAAATAATCACGGGCGCAGCAATCGGTAATTCAACTCGCACAAGTTTACGCGTCCGACTCATACCGAACGCAGTAGCTGCTTCTTCGATTGACGGATCAATTTCATCAATCCCGATATATGTACTTTGAAAAATTGGCAGTAGTGCGTAAATCACTAAAGCAATCACTGCCGGAACCGCACCAATTCCCACAATTGGAATCAACAAACCAAGTAACGCTAACGATGGGATAGTTTGTAAGACACCAGCAACTTGGAGCAGAACCGCTGCCACGCGTTGGTGTCTCGTGGCCCAAATGGCGAGCGGGATGGCAATTAACATCGCAATAAGTAACGCGATTAGCGATATTTCGATATGTTGCCACAAAGCCGTGATTAACGCCACGCGTCGATCAATTAGTGTTTGAATAAATTGATTCATGACTCTATGTATCCTCGTTTTCTGACAATTTAATGAAAAGCCGTCGTACAGGTCACAAAAATCACAACGCGACAGGGACAACTGTACATCTACCGGAAACTATTTGTCAATTTGTTCGCACTAGATCAGTGTAAAACCCACCAAGTGTTTCTGGGCGTTAGCAAGAATCAGACTTTGGCTGAACAAAAGACTCAGTGCAAAACAAAAAAACGCCAATTAATCCCCAAGGTGGAGGAGACTAATTAGTGTTTATTTACGCAATATACGTCAAAATTTACGCCGTTCGGGCTAAGAAATAACGTTTCTTTCCCCGGCGAACGATCACAAACTTGCCATCGAACATCTGGCTAGGATCAATAACTGCTTCTAAATCTGTTTGCTTATCACCATTGATTGTGATTGCCCCATTCGTCACATCTTCGCGCGCTTGTCGGCGTGAAGCTTCAATGCTGCTGTCCACTAAGAAATCAACAATATTCTGTGGTGCTGCCACTGTCGTCACACTTGGAAAGGCTTTGAAACCTTGTTCGATTTCATCAGCTGTCAGCGCTTTGACATCTCCAGAAAATAACGCAGCTGTGATCTTTTGTGCTTGTGCCAAAGCTGCATCGCCATGGACAAATCGCGTAACTTCTTCGGCTAACCGGCGTTGCGCGACGCGTTTCCACGGCTGACTTTGGACCTGTTCAGCCAAGTCGTTAATTTCTGATTCATCTAAGAAGGTGAAGTATTTCAAGAACTTCACGACATCCGTGTCCTCTTGGTTAAGCCAGAATTGGTAAAATTCATAAGGTGTTGTCTTTTCAGGATCTAGCCAGACGTTACCACCTTCCGATTTACCAAACTTGGTACCGTCAGCCTTTAATAGCAACGGAATCGTCAAGGCAAAAACCTGTGTCTGTGCCCCTTCAACTCGTCGAATTAGATCAAGCCCAGCGGTAATGTTACCCCATTGGTCACCACCACCGATTTGTAATTGGACGTCTTGTTCGCGATATAACGTCAAAAAGTCGATTGACTGTAGAATTTGATAGGTGAATTCGGTAAACGAAATGCCCACTTCCAAACGTGATGCCACGATCTCCTTGTTGAGCATCGTCTTCACATTGAACAACTTGCCGTAATCACGTAAGAAATCGAGTAAAGTTAATTTTGACAGCCAGTCATAGTTATTGACCAATCTAAATTGATCTTCACCAAACAATTTAACTAATTGATGCTTCAACGCCGCTTGGTTATGACGAACTTGATCCATCGACTGCAGGACGCGTTCCGCTTTTTTACCAGATGGATCACCGATAGAACCCGTAGCACCACCAATGACAATCACTGGTTTATGACCGGCCAATTGAAAACGTTTTAAGATCATAAATGGAATCAAATGGCCGATATGCATAGAATCCCCCGTTGGATCAATGCCACAATATAATCCGATTGATTTCTTCGCAGTTAATTGTCGCAAGCCATCTTCATCACTCGTTTGATTAATTGCACCACGCCAACTCAATTCGTCAATAATATTCATTATCCCAACTCCTCATCTATTTTAATACCAATCCCAACCAGGTACAGGTGCATAAAAAAGTCCCCTGCAAGTTATGCAAGGGACGAAATTTTCCGCGGTACCACCCAAGTTATTACATATCTGTAATCACTCTCATCGATATCGGAGATGCACCGTCACAGCTAAAACCCGTGTTGTACTTCATGAAGATAACCTGATCGGTTCTCACCACCACCGACTCGCTAAACAGAGAATCACTTCACTACTAGACTCGAATGAATCACACGCTAACTGTTAATCTGGTGTTATTGTACTGATCTCTTTAACGGCTGTCAATGCAGAGTGAAAGCCAGTCCGCTTTGAAGGCCGACCAGCCATAATTGGTCTCATTTGACATAGAAAATATAATCCAGCGTGGTCGGATTTTCTTCCGGTTGAAACCTTTGCGGATCATAACGCTCGTAAGCATAAGGCAAATGTTCCCAATCCGCTTCTGTCATCATGTGGCGCAGAATCAGTTCTTGTTTAGCAGCATTCATCGCCCGATCGCCAAACAAATCACCAGTATCAGGATTGCCGTTGACCCAAGCGATAGCGGCAGAACTAGCCGGCACCGTAATTGCTTTAAAACCATCTGGAACCTGTTGGCTCTTGCGGAACCACTTGCCAATCCAGTACGTAGGTGTTGCGCCATCAAAGACCAATAACCCAATTTTGGCAGGATCTAATGGCTTGTTGACCGTCTCCAGCCGTTTAAATTTATCAGAAGTTTCCCAATCCAACCAAGCATAGTTATAAGACCCTTGTTCTTGATGATCATAAGGTAAGCCAAATAGTTGGCGTTCTGGTTCGGACACAAGTTCACGATGTGTTACTTTCATATTCATTGATCTCCTTTAACTGAGAAGTCTCTCCTGACTTTAGCTAATCCACGTCAAGAATACAAGAAGGAGCGCTGAGCTTAATAAATTTAAAACAGACCTATTTACATATATAAAAGAGTTAATATATGTCTACTTTATTTCAATTATGCTTTTGATTTTTCAATCATCACTCATTGACCACAACTTTAGCTCAATCAGACACATTATTTGAAACAGTTTTAAAAGCGATGCTAGACTGAATTTAGACCAAGCCAGTTTCATTTACCCTCTTACATCACTTTCACACATGGTTAGTCATTACAAACAATCTTTTAATTACGTTGCGTCCCGTACGTTTAGTCACCTTGAGATCGGAGGTGGTGATGATGCTAGTGGTCCTCGTTAATCGACAAACGCAAAAACGGCAGGTAATTCATGACCTAGAGTCGATCGCCTTAGTTGATCACGATCATGAAGTTCATCGACCACAATACTACATCCCCAATGCCAGACAACAATTGACGGCAATCGCGTTTATTTTGACTAGAACTCACGATGATGCGGTTCAATATGCAACTCAGGATTGGGAATTACGCCACGATTGAATCATGGCGTTCAACGATCAACTGATTTCGACATACAAAACGCCTTGCGATTGCAAGGCGTTTTGTTAATGCTTGTATAAATAAGTATACGTTCCATCCTCATTTTTGCGGAAAGTAAACTCGTGGTCTTGTGTATCACTAGTTCGCCAACGAGTTACGCCGTAATGGATCGAGTCAGATTCTTGTAAACGCGTTAGCACTCCGCCAACTAATTCACGATCATCATTAAATGATCCGCGTAACACTCCCTTTAGCGCAGGTAGAAATTCATCCAAGTTGGTAATCATCCGGCTCACTCCCTTAGCTCATTCTCTCTTAGACCTCCTTTATTTTACCAAAAAAACCGGTTTATGTGAACACTATCACAAAAGGTCATTAAGTCAGAATGAGCTAAGTGTAAATTACAATGAAATTCACCGGAATGACCACGATGACACCAATTTGATTAATCAAGACATCAGTGTTGACCAACGTAAACTTGGCACACGCTTAAACCGTTCCATTTCCGGAAATTCTCGCTCGCATCCGTTCACGTCGCTCATTAGCTGGTGCAATCATTGCGGCCTTCTTCATGGCCGGATCAGTCGTCACTGCCTGGTAAATGGTCACCAACAACGCCATCGCGACAAAAATCAAGGGGAACCCAGCAATGGTACAGATCGCTTGCACCGTCGTGAAGCCACCAACTAAAACAATGCCTAACGAAAAGACGAGGAAAATGACGACCCAGGCCATCCGATTCCACCGAGTTGGCTGTTGCCGTCCGGTCAGTGTCAGGCTGGTGAAAGAAGCGACGATGAATGCTGACGAAGAAATAGTCGTGGCCAAAAAGACAAAGCAAGAGAGACAAAATAGTAACAACATCACGATTTTAAACGGTAAGGTCTGAATCATGGCTGCCAACACGGCTGCTTGTCCCTGCGTATTCAAAATATGCACTAAATCAAGGGTCCCCGACTGTTGTAACCATAGGGTGTAACCGCCGAGCACCGCATAAAAGCTCAGGCAGCCACCAACCCCATAGGTCAACATCCCAACGATGACTTGGCGAATGGTCTTTCCTCGTGAAATTCGCGCGATAAACAGGCCCATCACCGGCATGTACGCTAACCACCAGCCCCAATAAAACATTGTTTGTCGTTGGGCGAATCCGTTAACGCCGGGATTAGCCTTATTGGCCGATAATGCAGCAAAATGTTGAATCAATAAGCTTAAGGTTTGTCCTTCTCCATTAAGCAGACGCCACGTTGGCCCAACTAACAACACGATGATCAAAAAGCCAATCGCTAAATAAATGTGCCAAGCTGATAGTCGTTTAATTCCCTTATTCAAACCAGCATAGACAGTTAGCGCAAAGAGAATAAAGAGAACACCAAACAACGTCAGTTTTAACCAAATCGTATCTGCAACGCCAGTTAAGGCGCTGAGCACCTTGGCAATAACAGGAATCTCCATCCCAATAGATGAGCCAATGCCACCCATAATGCCAAAAACGACCAAGAAGTCAATTATTTGACGAACTAGATGACGGCTTCGACCTGGGCCGGCAAGCATCGGCATAGCTGAGCTCAATCGCTGAATTGGCAAACCTTTGACATGCATCGGATAGGCGATTGCAATCGTCGCTGTTGCAAACATCATCCACGCCATTGGCCCCCAGTTGAATTGCCCACACACATTAGCATAAACATACGCCGCTGTAGAAAATGGCTTGGCGCCAAAGGCAGGATGTTGTAAATAAGCTAACGGGTCCGTCGCACTCAGCATCAAGATACTGGCATCAATTCCTGTCGCAAAAACCATGCTCCCCCACTGAAAGCCACTATAGTCTGCTTTAGTACCCGCTTTGCCGAGCTTGATGTGGCCGTACTTCGAGAATGCCAAGGCCATAAAGAAACAAAAATTAACAATGTAAATCAATAGATATAACCACTCGGTGTGGCTTGTTAATAAGGTCAAAATCGCGTTCATAGATTGCTGAACGGCTGAGCCGCCAATGATTAATACCAATGAAACTAACCCAAAGAGAATCATGGTTGGAACAAAGACAGCTCGATCGACATTTTGACGCTTTAAAATTTTAAGTCGCTTCTTTCTTTTTTAAACAAATTTCTGGTTACCAACAAACGGGCACATAAAAACGCTATGCATGTCTGATTTTCATCACCTGCACAGCGTTTGGTCGCTCGATACAAATGCGATTAATCCATAATAAGGATTAATCCTAAATAGGGTTGTCACCTGGTGATCCACTCGGAACTTGTTTGATCACTCGCGCGGGATTACCTGCAATCACAACATTATCACCAAAGCTTTTCGTGACAACCGAACCAGCCCCGACGACCACGTTATCACCTAAGGTCACGCCTGGTAAAATCGTCACGTGTCCGCCTAACCATGCGCTATTGCCAATCGTAATTGGCGCACCAAATTCCACGTCGGCATCTCGGGCCACCGGATCCAGTGGATGAACGGGGGTATACAGACCCACATCGGGGCCAAAATAACAATGATGACCGATCGTAATCGGACAAGTATCCAAAAACGTATTGTCATAATTCGCATAAAAATGGTCGCCGATGTGAATATTCCAACCATAGTCACACTTAAAAGCGCTCTCGACAAAAAAGTCGGGACCTGTGTCAGCTAATAACGTCTGCAACCGATGATTACGCTTTTCATTGTCCGTTTGCGCGTTAATTTGTTGCAATTGGGCACGCATAAATTTGCGTCGTTCAGTTAGTTCTTGATCAAACTGCTCGTATGGCTCACCAGCAGTCATCCGCTCTCGACTTGTTTTCATAACTTTCATGTTATTAACGCTAGCACTCTTTCATTTTTCATGCAAAGTTCATTTGCGGAACAATGCCCGTTTAACGGCATTACCACGGGCATAACGCCCTTTACTAGCTTTTTTATCCGCAACCGTGTCATAATTAATGAAAACGTATTCACGGAGGTTAACCATGAGCCAAGAACCTGAATTCATGAATATCCAAACCGTCAATCCTCATATTATTGTCGATTTGAAATACGCAACGACTGACAACTTCACCCATCAAAAAATTTATGACTTTACAACTGCAATTGCGCGAACACCCACAGCTAAAAAACTCGGCACAGCCGCTAACCAACTCTATCAACAAGGCTACCGGATAAAGGTCTGGGATGCCTATCGCCCGGTCAGTGCCCAAGCTAAACTCTTCGAGGTTTATCCCGATCCACAATGGGTATTACCGCCTGATCCCAATAAAAGTCACCAAAAAGGGGTGACCTTCGATCTAACATTGACTGATCTAGATGGCAATGAGCTGCCGATGCAAAGCGCATTTGATGCATTTGGTGAGACCGCCCGACGCGCTTACCATCGCAGCCCTGAAATTGAAGCCAACTACCAAGTCCTCAACCGAGCCATGATTGGCGCAGGCTTTCTCGGATACAGTGAAGAATGGTGGGATTATCGCGACAGTAACATGGACGCGATGGGCCCAGCTTCCGCGGATCCGAATGACTTTTAACAGAGTGTGAGCCATCACGGGTGAAGGTGAGCACCAACGGACAAGCGTAATTGGGCGGTCTTGGCCCGGTTATGCTTGTTGGTTGGGCGCAACCTTCAGTGATGGCGAGCACGTTTTCATCAGCGTGTGAGCCAGGCCGGGTTGAGTCCGAGCAACAACAGACAAGCGTAATTGGACGGTCTTGGTCCGGTTACGCTTGTTGGTTGTGCACAGGACTCAGGTCTGGCGAGCACGTTTACACACAATAAAACAACCGGTCCGCTTCATAGGCGGCCCGGTTGTTTTATTGTGTCAATTAACACCTATTTCGTTTCCTTCAGTAGTTTGCCAATCACTGGCACCTGGCCAAAATCAGTGGCGCTGTCAGTCGGCACTACGACTAGATTGGCACTCGAATTTGCCAATTGAGCGTACGCATTAATCGACTGGTTAGCAAAATACTTATCCGTCGCGTTGCTAAGACCGGCCTGAACTGTGTCAATCCGATAACGCTCTGCATCTGCTCGTGTTCTAGTGGCTGTAGCTTCCGCCGATGCCGTAGCCATTAAGGCATCATTTTTGGCTTTATTGGTGAGTTGGATTGAGCGTGCTTCCCCTTCCGCTTGCGCGATCACTGCTACCCGCTGACGATCGGCGGTTAATTGTTTGTCCATCGCTGCTTGAATCGCTTTAGATGGGGTCAATTCATCAATATTAATCCGATCCACGTTAATGCCATACGTGTTAGTAAGATCGCCGATGGCTAGTGCCAACTCTTGATTAATTTTAGCTGTTGAACCCAGCGCTTCATTCAATTCCATTCGACCGATAATATCTCTTAGATGTCCACGCACGAGTTGCGCCATTGATTCAACCGAGTCGGTATTATCATATTGGTATTTCATGGCATTCGTAACGTGAAAGTTCAGCGTCAGACTTGCTGATACATCCGCATTGTCTTTGGTGATGATCGAATAATTAGGTAAGGCCAACGGTTCCATCGCCAAACTGACATTTCGGATTTTTTGAATCATGGGTACATAAAAGTGCAGCCCTGATTCCACACTATGACCATAACGACCTAGTGTTTCTACTAATCCTTGATTGTTTTGTGGCACAATTTTAATTCCAAATGGCATAAGTCATTCCCCCTGTATGTTAAACGCGTTTCAACGTTAAGATGTTGCCATTACTCTCAATCACCGTGTAAACTGCATTTCGATCCACCGACTCGTTGGCATCGATTAAATAGCGATAAAAAATTCCGGCAATTGAAACTAATCCCGTATCAACCATGAGCGCCGTGCCAGACACGGTTTGTCCAATAATTTGTCGTTGTTCAAAGGTTACTTTGCCCACACTAGTCCCTAGAACCTGAACAATATGCGCGTTCACACTACGCCCTTCTCGCCGTGCCACATTCGCCAACTGATCATAAAGTGCCTGATCCAATCGCAACAAGAAGCGTTTTTCGGCCATTTTGACCACTCCCTTTATATCGTAATGATATCACAATGATATCATTAGGTAACTTTTTTCTTATTTGTTAACCGCCCCAACCGCCTAACTCGCGAAGTACAAATGTTTGGCTCAAACCAGCGAATAGCTTACCGTTAGATCAAAAAAGGTAGGCTGCTTATGAAGAATCAAACGACGACCACGTCAGTCACAACGGGCCAGATGTTTCGTTTTGTCTTCGGTCAGGTTCTCAATCGACGTTGGCTATTAGGACTTAATGTTCTCGCATTGACCGTCATTTCATTATTGGAATTCGTCATTCCACAATATGAACAATACATCATTGACCACGTCATCCCTCGTCGTGACCTTGGCCTTTTAACAGAAGTGGTCTTAGGTCTCTTAGGCACCGCCATTGCCTTAGGTGTTTTAAATTATCTATCCACCTATTATATGGGGATCATGAGTCAAGGAGCCATCACCAACTTACGAACCGAGTTGTACCAATACACCTTGCGTTTGGATACGCACTTTTTTGAATCCAGTAAAACTGGGGATTTAATGGTTCGCTTAACCAGTGACATTAGCAATTTGCAGAGTCTCATCTCCGCGAATATGTTGTCCATGATTGGTAGCATCGTTACCTTTATATTCGTTTGGATCTATATTTTTATCATTAACTGGCAAATGGCCGTCGCGGTTACGTTGACATTCCCCTTGATGTTTCTTATCTACCGCGTTTTTCGTACACGGATTCATAACGCTTTTCGTGCGGCCCGAGCGTCGCAAGCGCAGATGTCAAACCAAATGCAAAATACCTTAACCCAAATTGATTTGATTAAGAGCTACACCAATGAAGATCTAGAGGAGAATCGCTTTGGTGCCTATGCCCAAACGAACAAACAGGACATGATCAACGCCACTCAAAACCAAGCAATTTTCTCTCCCTTGATTGATTTTGTAAACTACCTTGGTGTGGCAATCATCTTGGCGCTCGGGGCGTACTTTGTGATTCGCCGGCAGCTAACGGTTGGACAATTGGTGGCTTATCTGAGTTATGTGGCCATGTTACAGGGGCCAATTCGTGCTTTTACTCAAATCCTTAATCAACTCCAACAATCATTGGTTTCTTATGGCCGGGTTATGGATATTTTGGCTCTCAAGCCTGCCATTACCAACGCGCCTAACCCCGTGAACTTTCCTGCAATCAAGCAAGGTGTAACCCTAGATCATGTGTCGTTTACCTATCCAGACAGCGACGTTTCTGAAAATGGCCCGGTTTTGCCGGCGGTTACTGACATCACGTTTACGATTCCTTTTGGTAAAACCACGGCTTTGGTTGGCCACTCTGGCTCTGGCAAAACAACGCTAACACGCTTGATTGACCGCTTATATGACATAGATAGCGGCACGATTGGCTTTGACAGTGTCCCGATTAAAGATATCCGTCTAAGCTCGCTTCGCAAAAACATTGCGATCGTCTCTCAAGATGTCTACATCATTGATGGATCCATTCAGGACAACATTCTGTACGGTCGTGAGAATGCCACTGATGATGAAGTCTGGCAGGTGGCACAAATGGCTGATATTGCCGACTTTATTCACAGTCTGCCGGATGGGTTAGCGACGCAGGTGGGTGAACGTGGCGTCAAATTGTCTGGGGGACAAAAACAACGGCTGTCAATCGCTAGAGCATTGCTTAAGAATGCTCAAATTGTCATCCTAGATGAAGCCACCGCTAGTCTAGATAACGAATCAGAAAAAGCGATCCAACATGCTTTAGAAAACCTCATGAAAGCTCGAACTTCACTTGTCATCGCTCATCGTCTATCCACTATCCACAGCGCTGATCAAATCATCGTCATGGATGACGGTCATTTGGTTGAACAAGGCACTCATGAATCACTGCTAAAGGCCAATGGCGCTTACGCCAAGCTCTACAACGCTCAATTCAGCTAGCCACGATTATCAAGGAAACTTCTTCGCCAAAATGTCCAGTAGCGCTTATAGTTAGGTTAGTTAAGTGTTTAATAAAAGGCGGCGATCAGCGATGAAAAAGCAAAACACACTTCAAATCACACTAATTCTTGGCCTATTCTCGCTCATGAGTAGCATTTCTGGTTCCAGTGTCAACTTGGCATTACCCAAGATTAGCACTGCATTGGGTGTTTCAAATTCAGCTTCCGTATGGGTTTTACAAACCGGCTTAATCACGACCGCCATTCTACTCGTTTTATTCGGTCATTTAGGTGATTTAATTTCTAAGAATTTCATCTTCCTCTATGGTGGGCTTATCTTCATCATTGGGTCTACCTTGTCCGGACTCGCCCCAGCATTTTGGCTATTGCTGGTGGGACGTGTGGTTCAAGCAGTAGGATCAGCGATGATCATGGCCAATTCCATGGGCATTGTGACTGACGCCACTAACAACCAGCAGCGAGCTGAGGCACTCGCAACGATTTCAATGTTCACCTCGGTGGGCTCCATTTCCGGGCCGGCGCTGGGGGGCTTTTTAATGGCTGTCTTCTCATGGCGAGGTATCTTTTTATTTAATGTGCCGTTCGGATTAATTGTTTTATTCGTCGGTTTTCGTGATTTACCGACACCGCATGAAACACTGCACGCCATTCGTCAGTCTGCTCATGGTTCAAATTGGACTGGTCAGAATTTATTCACGATCGGGATGATTATTTTCTTTCTCAGCAGTCAATTTTTCCAGGGCACTATGAGCAATGTTTTGTTGGGTGTCCTTCTACTCGTCGTCGGAGGCGGAATAACCATTGCCGCCTTCATTCAAGATGATCGATCCAAACAACCCTGGATTTCACCACAAGTGATGCACAATCCAACCTACATGGTGTCGATTGCCACCTTATTTTTAACGATGATGGTCAATGTTTTCTCCAATGTTCTGTTAACATTTTATCTTCAAAATTACTCTGGTTTGTCACCACTCGTCAGCGGACTAATCATGGGACTTCAATCGGTCATTATGCTATGTGTATCTCCTTTAGCTGGCTTTCTTGCGGGACGGATTGATCGTAATTTACTAGCGCTAACTGGTTTAATCTTTTTAACGATCTCTCAAGTCGGTTACGTTTTGTATCCTGCTAACTTGGATTGGGAACGCATCATTGTCCCAATCTTAATTAACGGTTTCGGCATGGGCTTCTTCTTATCGCCTAACAATGCTCTTACGATGAGTGTCGTGAGCCATGAACTCTCTGGCGTGGCTGGCTCATTTAGTTCATTAGCTCGAACACTAGGGATGACCACTGGAATTAGTCTAGCTTCATCAGTCCTATTCATTCAACTTCCTGGCGTTCACCAGATCACTCGTACAGTCGGGCCTGCTTTCCTGCGGGCCTTCAGCAATGTATTCTTACTAGCGACTGGGCTATCTGCATTAGCCGCCATTCTAGTCATCTATCGCATGGTTAAAGCCCGCCAACAAAGAAGTGTTACAACCGCTAAATAATTTTTTTGCTGCAGGACAAGGTAGCAAACTTAGCTAACGCTGATAAACATAACCATCTGTCATACGAGTCAAAAAGAAAAATCCTTAACTCTAAAACCGAGTTAAGGATTTTTTCGTTGTTAACGATGTTTATATTTCAAAATTAATAATCAACCTTGACCGCTTTGATCTGTTCAATAAGGCCATCCATCGTTTTCACCGCAGCTTGGTACTTGGTCATATCGTCTGCACCGAACTTAGCGTTGAAGCCCTCTAAGCCACCAGCGGCAAATTCATACTCGTATTGGTAAACATCTTCGTAAGCAGCTGCAAACGCTTTTAACAATGGATGATTTTCTTCGCCGCCTAATTGTAAAGCCATTTGAATCACCCGAAAATCGGTGTACGCCATCTCAAACTGAACTGCCCAAGCGCGCATAAATTCATGTTGCGCCTGAATGTGTAGAAAGTGATGATCGACGGTCCATTGTAGTCGATCAATGGAATCTTTAACATCTAACATATCTTTGCCTCCTTTTGTCTAGTTATTAGCTTAATTTCAGGAAAACACCTGCTTCAGTCATTAAGTTAGTAAAGTCGGGTACTGTCTCAGTCCTGTTCCAATCACGCTGTAATTCACACGCTAATTGAGCAATCGTGGTCGGTTGCGCTCCAGCAGCGGTAACCCGTTGAATCGCAGTTTCATGCGCAGTGACTGAAGTTCCTCCCACCGCGTCCACAACCGGAAAGACCTCGAACCCTTCCCGCATTGCATCGAGGGTTGGAAAGGTCAAACAAGCTTCCGTCCATAAAGCGGCAATAATAATTTTGTGTTTACCCGTTGCTTTCACTGCATTGTAAAAATCTTCATCTTCCCAGGCATTAATTGAAGTCCGATCATATGATTTAACATTGGGTAAAACAGCCTTCAATTCAGGAATCGTATCTTGATTGCGACCGGTAGCAACATTAACAGTTGAGAGGATCGTCGGAATATGAAAGGCGTTAATAATTTTCTGTGTGACGACAATGTTTCGAATTAGTTGAGCCCGGTCCATCGAATTAATTGAATTGATTTGTGTTGGTTGATAATCGATCACCGTAAAGACGGTATCGTCAGGATTCATCAATTCATCTACATGAAAATCACGTTTTGGTTTACTTGTCATAAGTGCACATTCCTTTCCACATCAAATTAATTGAGCCGTGGGTTGATACAACGATTCCCCTACTGTTCTAATATTAAAATAAGCGACATCGAAATGAATCGCAATTTTTCGTACTTATAAGCTCGTACCAACTCAATTCAACGCTCATGGATACGCTACTCAGCATGCCTTGCCAAGTACAATAGTATTCACGATTAGGAAAAAGATTAGATTAGCGCGGCTTACAATACGATTGCACAAAAAAACGACCACCAATGGTAGTCGCGATCAAAATCTATTTCGAAGGTGGTAATTGCTGGTCAAAGGATGTCTGCAGACGTCGTAGTTCATTGACCTGAGATTCAATAGAACCCAACATTTCTGTTTGAATCTTTTGAATCGCCAACAGATTCGGCTGATCTTGTTGGATAAGATGATCGACCTTAGAATGGAGCACGCGAATTTCTTCTTCTGATTTCAAATTCACGTGATAGTCATTAATCGACTGTAACCGATCATATTCAGCCGCCCGATTTTGACTCATCATGATGAGCGGTGCCTGAATCGCCGCCACCATGCTTAAGAACAAATTCAATAGAATGAAAGGATAAGGATCAAAATGGACACCAAACAGGTGCAACGAGTTAATCACAATCCAACCAATCATGACCGTAATAAATGAAATAATAAAGGGCCAGCTCCCACCGAAGTGCGCGACAGCATCCGCAACCCGCTGACCAACTGTTAGTGAATGTTCCAATTGCTCCCGAACATCGATCGCTTGATAGGTGTCTTTTGCTAAAACACGCGTCAACTTTTGATTAAGCTTATGATTTTGCCGATAGTCTTTGGCAATCATTTGATCCATTTTTAATAAACGATAATGAACCAAATGTTCACTACAGATAAAATCTTGGTTTGTCGCCTTGGGAAAGTCCTGACGAATCAACGCCTTTAAGGAACCATCCAAGTCTTCTAGGAAAACACCATCTACTAGATCAAACGACTTCTGATCAACCAGACAGTGAACTGAACCACCGTTAAATTCTTGCATGAGAGCATTCCTCTCGCTTAGTTGCTAAATTTGACGCGTCCACAGTTAGCTAGGCGGGATCTATGTCCGTCTTCTGACTGCAAACACGCGGGACCATCGTCGCTGGTTGAACCAAGCTGATAATCTGTTGTAAACATATTGCCCACCTGCCTTTCCTAATTGCCAAGTAACTTACGCCCTCATTATATCGGCCCAACGCTTCACTTTTCAAGTCTTTTGCCATTAAAGAAAGCAGTGCCAAGCAAGCCGGGGGTATCGAGCGCTACCACAGACAACAGGTCGATGGAACTTGACAATGAAATCTGAGCGAAACAAAAAAACCACCACTTAATCGCGATGATTTTTCGTCTAAGGCATATTACATTAGCTATTCAGTCAAATCTTCCTTTAGTGTTTTTGTCCGCGGTGGTCGACGAATCGCAACTTTGAAGTCGCTCCAAATTAGAACCACTGCCGTCAAGATCATTAATAAAATTGCTAATAGGGTTTCCATCTAGCAAGCCCCCCGTTCCTAATAATTTAAGTGATTGTACCACGGTTTGCTCATGATGGGAATTCTTTTGTTTGAAATAAGCTTTAACTAATCAAAGCCACTCGTTTACTGACGCCAATCCGAACGCAACAATCCGTAGACATAACGATCTAGCCATCGTCCGTCAGCCAATAGTGCTTCACGATCAGTTGCTTCTCGTTTAAAGCCCACCTGCTCATAGACATGGATCGCCATGGGATTATTTTCGTTAACTGACAAATTAATTTTAAATAAGCCCAATTCACCGAATCCCCAAGTTAACAAACCTTCGATTGCTTCGCGACCGTAACCATGATTGCGTTGGGCACCCACAAAAATGCCAATTCCCAATTCGGCTGTTTGGTCCGCTAAGCTCACGTTAGTCAATTCAATCCAACCCAACGGCTGATCCGTCGATTGCAGACGCATCACAAAGATAAAGTGGGTCGGATTAGTGGCATTTAACATATTAATAAAACGTTGCGGCGAACGCGGGGTTTCAACGTCCCAAGCACTTAACTGAGCAAAATTATCGTCCAATTGATGGCGAGCAAAATAGGTTGCATCACCCGGATAAGCCTCTGTCAGCAACAAACGCTCCGTTTTAAATAAAGATTTCATTGATTAACCCTCACTTCGCCAATCATTCTGCAATAACCCATACAAATTCTGATCCACGCGTTGCCCCGATATGAAGCGTTGCTGTCGCAGTGTGCCTTCCTTATTAAAGCCGACATGCTCAAATAAGTGTTGCGCAGACAAGTTATCCGCGTTAATCCACCCCCGTACTTTATGCAAATTGAGTTGATTAAAGGCAATTTGTAAGGCGAGCTGGATTGCTTCTCGGCCGTACCCTTGATGTCGATTTTGTTCATTTAAAACGGCAATACTGAGCACTGCACCACGATTTTTAAGCTGCATGTCCGATAATCTTAACCAGCCCAACAATGCTTGCGTTTCACGAAGACGAACCATTAATGTCATCACAAGCGACTGCGATGAAAATTCTTGCACAAATCTAGCAGCGTCACGTGGCCATCGATTATCTGTCGCCATCGCAATCAAAGCAGGATCAAATTGGGTTTGTACCAATATATCAGCGTCCGTTGATTTGAACGCAGCTAAGCTAACCCGTGGACCGATGAAGTCATTTTCAATTACCATTTTCATTCATCCCCAAATCCGTTGGCGTCACGACTAACTCAAACACCTCACAAGAGACCGACAATTGATCGCTAAATTTAATCGCCTCCTGCGCTAATTCTTGTCGCCAAAACGCTTCATGTGCGCTCCGCCAATTGGCGAGGGTTCGGTCTCCTTCCCCCTCGTGATAGGCATGCTCAGCGGTTACTCGATTAAACGGCATTGTTTCTTGAACAACCGTCTTTATAATCGCCACCGGCTGTTGTTGACCATCCAAAACAATATCGTAATCCCCAACTTGTACCGGTGGCTCATTGATTGGGTCAGTAACGGCTGATGAAGTCGCCGTTTTAATGCCCTGGACCACCAATTGGGCTAAATCGTTAGCCATCTGAGGATTGTTGCCAAATCCCCACGGTTCTGGTTGCGGTAAAACAGGCAAGTCGTTACTGTTCAAAAACCGTTGCCAAAAGCTTGCGATCGTCGCTAATTTCACCGGATCGTGAGCTTGATCGAATACTTCAGTCATCCTTATCACACCTCAATTAACCTCAACTCATCCAATAAACTGGTTTTAAGATTAGATTTATATTAGCATACTCATTTTAATGTAATCAAACATTTTTCAAATGACCCGCTTCGTTCACTAAGATGTTTTTCCGTGGGGGTTTTCATGCGCAATCGTTTTAAAACCTGTAAAATGAAACACAGTACTTGTTTGACAACCATTCGTAAAAAAGGAAATCATTATGTCCTCAGACAATCATAAAATTGCACTACCAGCTGCTGTCATTAAGCAGCTTCGCCTTCATGTCGGCGACCAATTACAAATCACCGTGCCGGCTGATGACAGTCAACAGGTGACGTTAAAAGCCCAACACGCCACACGAGAACAACAGACTTTGCCGACGCGCTGGTTCCTAATTCCATCAATTTTAGCTAGTCTCATCTTTTTCGGTTACTTTGCCAGTCGTAACCAAACACAAATTGCGTTAACTGGTAATGACTCGATTGCTAGTGCCGTGATTACATTGGGATTGATTACCGGTTCGTTATCTTTTATCTTTTTTTACTTCATTCAAAAGCGCGACATTCAACGTTGGCTAACAGGTTCACTATATTGGCGCAGTTTTCCTACTATCCTACTATCTTTTATTGTCATTTTAACTGTTGCCGTGTTGGGATTTTTCTGGTTTATGGGGATTTTATTTAAAAGCGTCACCTTTGACCAATTTACATCTACCTTTCTCTTCTTTTTGTTCGTCAGTTTAATTAATTATTTGATGATTCTCTCAGTAACAGCCCTATCGGCCAATATGATTTTCCTATTGCTAATTTCCGTCATTGTTGGCGGTGCCCTATCTGCCATGATCACAAATAGTAATAAACGTTGGTGGGAACATAACATCAGCTTCTTGGGGACCCAAAAAGCCAGTTACAGTTGGCAATTTAATTTGACGTTGATTGTATCGGCGCTATTAACTTTGGCATTAGTCGATTTTATTTTTGTCAATTTGCAGAAACGCTTTGGCACAACTCGCCGACTCATCACATTGCGAATTTTGTTAACTTTAACGGCGCTTTCATTAGCAGGCGTGGGCGTATTTGCCAATAATGGCCGCGGATGGTTGCATCTGATCCACGATCAAATGGCTTCACTGATGGTCTACTGCATCATTGCTATTATTATTGGCATTCGCTACTTTCTACCCCGCTTAACGCCTGAATTCATCACGTTATCCTACGTCATTGGTGGATTACTTGTCACCGCCTCGTTACTATTTCAGCCGATTGGTTACTTATCACTGACGGCCTATGAATTAATCGGCTTTACCATGGCATTTGCCTGGCTGCTACTATTATTGCAGCGGCTCCAACGACTCGTCGTCGGCGAACAAGCCACCTATACCGTTACAATTGAATAATAAAAAATGCCACACCAACGTCTTCACAGACATTGGTGTGGCATTTTAGGATTATCGTCTAAACCCAAACAGACCGCGCCGTTTTGTTTTAATTTCTGAAACAATGGGGCGTTCTACGGGGTTGCCATTTAAAATATTTTCGGCACTGCGCTCAAAAAGTTCCGCTCGATCGGCGCCAAAATCTTTAGTCAACTTTTCAAATGCCTGCCGCATCTCATACTTACGACCGGGTAAATGATGGGCATCCGACGCTAACACATTGACTTGCCCAGCTTCAATGAGTTGGTAACTAAAGTTGGCAACTTTTTTGCCAAATGTCCCGACATAACTACTGGCCGTCAATTGAGCTAAACAATCGTGCTGTCCGATTAGTTCAAGGAGTAATTCTGGCTTAGCTAAGATGGCCGTATTGCGTTCTGGATGAACAATCACTGGGATCACGCCACGTTGCTCAATTTCAGCAATCATTGCCTTGGTGTAGGCTGGCACTTCATTGTCTGGAAATTCCAGCATCATGTACTTGCCAGTCTCGTCTGCATACAGAATATCATCTTGATCTATAGCGGTCAGTAAATCACCATTAATCCGCACTTCTTGACCAGGAAACACTTTTAAATCAATGCCATTGAGTTGTAATTGCTCAGCAAACTTAGCGGTGGCCGTTAGTACATCCGCCTTATGGTTTACGTAAACCCCATTGAGATGATGTGGCGTTAATAAAGCATGGGTCACGCCGTTATCAACTGCGTCAGCCGCCAGTTCTAATGATATTTCCATGTTCTTAGACCCATCATCCACACCGGGTAATAGGTGACAATGCAAATCAACAACTGCCATGATTATTTATCCTTCTTCGTCTCCGTACTCCCGTAACCATATCCGTAGCCATAACCGTAACCGTAGCCATAACCGCTGCGTTCTGATTCTCCAGTGCTATCGTTCATAACATAGCCTAACACGTTCGCGTGAGCCAAATCCAATAGTTCCTTAGTTCGCGATAAAGCAGCTTTATTGGTGACCCCGAAACGAACGACCAACACCACGCCGTCAACTTTAGCGGTCAATAGTTGGGCGGCAGTCACAGTTAGCATTGGCGGCACGTCAAAGACGACCATGTCAAAGTCATCATGCATTCGCTTAATCAAGGTGTCCATCCGTTTAGAGTTCAACAATTCTGATGGGTTGGGAGGCACCGGTCCACTAGTCACCACATACAGATTTTCAACAGGCGTCGTCTGGACCAGGTCGCGGTAATTTTCGACCTTGTTCTGTGCGAGGATGCTCGTCAGTCCATTCACATTTTCGACGCTAAACGTCTTGTGCACGGTTGGCCGTCGCAAATCAGCATCCACAAATAATACCCGTTTGCCTTGTTGGGCCCACGTAATGGCCAAGTTAGCTGAAACGGTTGACTTGCCTTCACTGGCATCAGCCGACGTAAACATGATGGTTTTTACAGGATGTGTCACTGATGCAAATTCAATATTGGTTCGAATCGTACGGAATTGTTCTGAGACGATTGCTTTTGGGTGAACAGCCGTGATGACTTTCGCCCCGTTTAGCATCGTGTCTTCAGAAAGTTTTTTTGTCTTACGATGAAATAATGCCATTTTTCTCTCCTTCAACCTATAACGCTGCTAAACTCGACTTGATAAATGCTTTGGTTCTCCACTACGGCCACTATTACTGTCAGACCGAGGTTGTAGGACATCAGCAATCACCTTGGTAATCTTCTGTTGACCAGAAATTCGGGTCACATGCCCTAAGTTAGTCAATCCCAGCATCTCATTCAAAGCTGCTTCGTCTTTAACCGTCCGATCAGTCAATTCACGAACAAAGGCAATAACCAGACCTAGCATTAGTCCAAGAACAATACCAGCCACCGTTAATAAAGTTGTACGTGGAGAAATCTTTGTTGGATTTGCGACTGCTTTGGAAACAATGGTCACATTATTCACAGATAAAATTGATTTAATTTGTCGTTTAAAGACCTGGGCCGTCACATTGGCAATCCGGGCCGCTTCGGCCGGATCAGTAGCTTTTACAGTCACCGCAAAGACCTGCGAGTTCTGTTGATTGCTGATACTAATTGCTTTTTTCAGTTGTGTTGGTGAAACGTTGTAAGTTTGCGCACTACTTGATCGTGTCACCGCTGGCTTAGCAGCTTGCACCAGAATTCGGGTGCCATCCGCATTCGTTCGATACTTGGCCTTTACCGCTGGTTGTTCCACAATTTTAGCAGGATGGGCCAGTTCGCGACTCACACCGTTTAAAATCACCGGATTCGTAATGATATCTTTGTAGGTCGTGATCATTTGAATATCCGCTTGTTGATCCGAATATTGCGCGCCATTGTTAGTACTGTTGTCGCTCTTCCGACTAACCAAAATTTGTGTGTTGGCACTGTATTTAGGTGTCATCACAAACGTCGCGGTGGCCCAAACGGCTGCCCCAGCAATAATTCCTAGTAAAACGATTCCCAAAAAGTGCTTCTGAACCACGCGCCAAGCCTGCATTAGGCTCATGTTTTGTTCCATAACCAAACTCCTTAATTCCTCAGATACTTATGTAGTTTACCGCAACCGCATTCTTAAAATAAGAATACAGCAATACTATCATACAAAAAAAAACTGTGAATTACTTTAAAATTCACAGTCGTTACAAAGAAGTAATATAAAAGTTATCAAAATAGATACTTTATTCATCAAATACAGAAGCTTGCAACCGACCGCGGACCTGACGAATCCGAGCCTCGCGAAACAATAATAAATATTTTTGTCGTGCTAAGGCAGTTTGGGCGATTAATTCACGTCCATTGTCATCCTCAACGACGGCATTTTGAGTTTCTGTTGCCCGATCCCAGACGCGCTTAGCATAATCGATATCATCCAGGAGGACTTCATTATATTGCGCGCGCATTCGTGAACGCCGATGACTAAACCACATCATTACTCCTCCATAAAGTGAGACCCTTTACATTTCTGTACGTCCTTCAACAGCTTTCAATAAAGTCACTTCATCCGCATAATCAATGTCGGAACCGACGGATAGTCCATGGGCCAGTCGCGTAACCTTGATTCCCGCTGGCTTAATCAACCGTGATAGATACATTGCGGTTGCTTCTCCTTCTGGCGTTGCGTTAGTGGCAACAATAACTTCTTGAACTTCGCTGTGCTCCTGCAAGCGTTTAACTAAACTGGTGATATTGATATCCTCAGGTCCCTTGCCTTCAATTGGCGAAAGCACCCCATGCAAGACATGATACAATCCATGATACTCACGCATTGCTTCCATCGACATGATGTCCTTGGGTTCTTCAACCACCAAAATGGTTGTCTGGTCGCGGGTCTTATCCGAACAAATGACACACGGATCCGCTTCCGTAATATTGCCACAAATCGAACAAAAATGCAGATCACGCTTCGCTGAAATTAAGGATTTCGCAAAACCAGTGACATCATCACTATCCATATCAATCGTGTAAAAAGCCAACCGGGTGGCTGTTTTGGCTCCAATTCCTGGCAACTTCATATAGCTTTCAATCAGTTGGGCAATTGGCTCTGGGTAATCCATTCTCTACCTCACTTACACCTGACTACAGGCCCATACCACGGGAATATTTCCCCATGGTGGCTTGCGTCGCTTCATCAATTTGGCTCATGGCATCGTTAACCGCTGCCAGTACCATGTCAGCCAACATATCGGGATCATCTGGGTCGATTGCAGCTGGGTTGACGACCAAATCAGTCATCTTGTGTTCCCCAGTAAAGGTTGCCGTCACTAAATCATCAGGTGCTTTGCCGGTAAACGTCTGCGCGTTTAATTTTTCCTGATCGACCTTCATTTGTTTTTGCATCTTTTGTGCTTGACGCATCAAGCTTTGCATATTGCCACCCATCATAAGTTGTTACCTCCATAAAATGTTTTTAACGACATTACCTTAATCATCTTTAACGGTCACATTATCGGCGCCAAAAATTGCTTGGGCTTTAGCAACAATATCATTCACTGGTTCACTAATGCCATCATTTTCTTCATCAGTCGACTGGACATCCTCAGAACTACCCACGTTTGGCGCAGTTGCCATCGAATCAGCCGTTGTCACAACAGCTTGCGAACTGGCTGACGTGTTATTCGTGTCACTACCAGTAGTTAATTCGTCTTTGTGATCAGTTAAGAAATCCTTGCGAATCTGCGGCCACTGGTCCTCTGGTACGAATAAAACCGTTGTCACTTCACCCGTCAATCGATTAAGATCATCCTGCAAGGTTTGTCGAAGTTCATCATCGCTGGCCGCCTTATCAAAGAAAAACGAATAACTAAAGGAGACGATAACTCCTTCGCCACTGGCGGCTACTGGCTTGGAGACATTCATCATCGCACGCTGCGTGATGGGTAACATCCCCAACAATTGATCCCAGACCTCCCGCATCGCATCTAGGTCACGCTTAGTTGCTGACCGTAGCACCGGATAAATTTTAGCCAAATTGACGCCACTTCCTTGATGGCTAGCTGGGGACGCTGGTTTAGCTTTAGCTTGTCCGGCTGACTTAGCTGATCGGACTGGTGATGAACTAGCTGACATCGAAGTAGTTGTAGCTGTGCTATCGTCAGGAGTAGCTTGGACAATGGCTGTTTTGGTAGCTGGTTCACTCATCAATTGCGCTAACTGTTGTTTGAGCACGGTGACCTGTTGTTGCAGTGCGACAACCGATGCTGAATCGGTCGTTGACGTTGCTGGCGTCGCGCCATCTGTAATGGGGACTGACTGATCAGCATGTGCTTTAATCTGCGCCAATTTTACCGTTAAGACTTCCAAATAGACATCTGGATGCGTGGTAAACCGTAACTGTGTGGAAACCTCATTCAGCGCGTTGATCATTTGATAGAACACATCAGGCGCTGTTGACTGGCTCAATTGCTGAAACGCTTCATTGTTTCGATCACTGCCGGTCACCATCGCGGGGGCTTCTTGGTACAACAACAAGTCACGCACATAGCTAATTAAATCTTCGACAAAGCGGCCCGCGTCTTTCCCATCATCGAGAACTTTCTGCAGTGCGGCTAACCCAGCGGTCGGATCGTGGTCAACAACTTTTGCGACGTAATCAGTCAACAGTGACTCTGTCACACTCCCCGTGACTAGCAAGGCATTAGTTAGGGTTACGATATTGTCGCCAAAGGAAAGGGTCTGATCTAAAATGCTCAAAGCATCGCGCATGCCACCTTCAGCCGCATTAGCAATAACGCGTAAGGCATCAGCCTCGTAACTCACTTGTTTTTGGTCCAAGATAAACGTCATGCGATCGATCGCTTCTTGAGCTGTGATCCGTTTAAAATCAAACCGTTGCGTGCGCGAGATAATCGTCGCCGGAATTTTTTGTGGTTCTGTGGTCGCCAAGATAAAGATCACGTTAGCTGGCGGTTCTTCGAGCGTTTTCAATAGGGCATTGAAGGCGCCAGTAGATAACATATGAACTTCATCAATGATATAGATTTTATAGGTTGCTTGAGTTGGCGCGTATTTCGCCTTATCCCGAATATCACGAATCTCTTCAACACCATTATTAGAAGCCGCATCAATTTCGATAACATCATTCAAGGTGCCATCCGTAATTGCCTGACAAATTTCACAATGGTTACACGGTTCCCCGTCCTGCTGGTTGGGACAGTTAATCGCCTTGGCAAAAATCTTCGCCGCTGACGTCTTTCCGGTCCCCCGCGGGCCACAAAAAAGATAGGCGTGACTAGTCTGATTCGTCATAATGGCATTTTTTAATGTTTGCGTAATGACTTGTTGCCCAACAATTTCGTCAAATCGTTGCGGTCGCCACACGCGATAAAGTGCCTGATAGCTCATGCGATCCGTCTCCATTCTCCGATTAAACCAACAAAATTCTCTTAACAGTATACTGGTTTTTGACGTAAATAAAAAGCGTTCAGCCCATGGCCAAACGCGTTAATGTCTTATAAACATGAAGCACAAACCGCCGCAGACTTAGTGCTGCTACCTTCCGGTCCTGACACAATTCGTGAGGGCGACCTTGCCTCATGGCCTTTCGGCAACTATATATACTACCTTACTCATCCCAAAATTGCCACCACTTTGTCCGAAAACATCCCGATAAAAATTAATGTTGTCGCGGCTTAGGCTTACCACGCCCCAAACGAATTGCTTTAAAGAACGTTTGCATCAAACCACTAGCAGCTTCAGCCATGATGCCTTCATGAACCTCAACTTGATGATTGAACCGCCCATCCTCCAGCAATTGGTAAAGCGAACGCACCGTTCCAGCTTTAGGGTCGCGAGCGCCAAAATAGACCGCGCCAACCCGCGCATTAATGATTGCGCCACTACACATCGGACATGGCTCAATGGTGACAAATAACTGACAGTCCGACAAACGCCACGTCTTTAACGTGTGATTGGCTTCACTGATGGCCATTATCTCAGCATGTAAAGTGGCATCTTGGGCGTGCTCCCGCAAATTATATCCGCGACCAACAATTTGGCCTTCATGCATCACGACCGCGCCAATGGGAACTTCGCCCACGCTACCAGCAATCCGTGCCTGCGCCAAAGCTTCTCGCATGCCAAAGTCAATTTGGTCGTCTGTCAATTCGATGCTTTGACGATTGCTCATGCCGCTGGCTCCGTCAAAACTGACCGCAAGATATAGTAGCCTTTATCTTTTTTGACCACTTCACAATTACCAAACGTCGCGGCCATTAGTTTCTTTGCCGATGGTGCGCCTTGCTTTTTTTGTAGCACCACCGTTAAGGCACCACCAATAACTAAATGACCTTGGGCACCGGTGATCATATCGTCAACAATTTGCTTGCCAGCCCGCACCGGCGGATTCGTTAAAATCGCTGCGTACTGTTCGGTGACCGCTTCATAACGATCTGACGTAAAGATGTGAGTATTGGTTAATTGATTTTGTATTGCATTTCGCCTGGCCAGCGCTAGCGCACGCTCGTTAACATCGACTAAATCAAGTTGTCGCTCCGGGTAGGCTGCAGCCACTGCTAGCCCAATTGGGCCGTAACCACATCCGAGATCTAAAACCTTACCTGACGGAACGTGGTCTAGATCAACGGTGCTTAATAAAACACGTGAACCATAGTCAACCGTGCGCTTTGAGAAAACACCATTGTCCGTGGTGAAATGCAATTCGTGACCTAATAATTGAAAATTCCACGTCGCTTCGTGGTGGACTGTCTCCGGATTTGGCGTATAATAATGATTATTCATTGCTTGTCATTGACCTCATTTCTGATTTTATTTTACGGGATTGACGCTCACTTGCAACGCGAAAAAAATTTAAAATCGACCAGCCTTACTCGCACACCATATCTTGTGGTCATCTTCAAAAAGACGACACAAAATGTGGTGTTTTTAGTTGCATTTACGGTGGCAGACTTTATACTAATAGTCATCAAGAAGTAATTTACACCCGCAGAGAGGAAGTGGCCATTATGGCTAAAGTAACGGTTTTTACGAAGGATAATTGCATTCAATGTAAGATGACAAAGCGTTTCTTGACCGAACACAACGTGGAGTTTGAAGAACGTAATATTAATCAGCACCCTGAATTAATCGACTACTTAAAGGGTCGAGGCTTTCAAGCAATGCCAGTGGTTGATGCGAATGGTTTGGATGCTGTCTCTGGTTTCCGACCAGACGTACTTGCTCGCCTTGCGACCGCATAGTTAAAGACACAAGTCGTAATTTCTGGCGCACGTGAACGTTGCGTGCGTCTTTTCTTTTAACAAAAATCTGGAGGCGTGGCTGGCATGGCTTTAAAAGACTTAACTGATGTGACTTATTACGACCTAAATAACGAGATTAACATTCCGGTGAACGGTCAAATTCAACTCGACAAGGACCAACAAGCCCTCGATGCGTTCATCAATGAAAACGTCAAACCCAATACAATGACGTTTGGTTCGTTGCGGGAACGTTTCGACTACTTATTAGATCATGAATACATCGAACGGGACTTCTTCGAGAAATACGATTTTGCCTTTGTCGAAAAGTTATACGACTACTTACGCGCCCAAAATTTCCACTTCAAGACCTTTATGGCTGCTTACAAATATTATGCGCAATACACCTTACGGACCAATGATAACCAAACCTATTTAGAAAATTTCATTGATCGAGTCGCCATGAATGCCCTTTTCTTTGCCGACGGCGATGAACAATTAGCCATGGATTTAGCTGATGAAATCATCCATCAGCGTTACCAACCGGCCACCCCTAGTTTCCTAAATGCCGGCCGGGCCCGCCGCGGTGAATTAGTCTCCTGTTTTGTCTTATCTTTAACCGATGACATGAACTCGATCGGACGGGGCATTAACTCTGCACTTCAGTTGTCTAGAATTGGTGGCGGCGTTGGCATTAACCTGTCAAACTTACGGGAAGCTGGCGCCTCCATCAAAGGCATCGCCAACGCTGCTTCTGGCGTCGTACCAGTCATGAAGTTGTTGGAGGATTCTTTTTCCTATTCGAATCAATTAGGCCAACGCCAAGGTGCCGGGGTCGCTTATCTATCTGTCTTTCATCCTGACATCATCGGCTTTTTGGGGACGAAGAAAGAAAACGCCGATGAAAAAGTTCGAGTCAAAACGCTCTCATTAGGGGTTACAATTCCTGATAAGTTCTATCAGTTAGTCGCTGATGACGCTGACATGTACCTCTTTTCACCGCAAAGTGTCGAAAAAGAGTACGGCACACCATTTTCTTACGTGGATATCACCAAAGAGTACGATAACTTGGTGGCCAACCCGAACATCAATAAAAAGAAAATTCGCGCCCGAACTTTGGAAACAGAAATCAGTAAGTTACAGCAAGAATCCGGCTACCCATACGTAGTTAACATTGACACGGCTAACATGCATAACCCGATTGATGGCAAAATCATCATGAGTAACTTGTGTTCTGAAATTCTCCAAGTCATGACGCCTTCAACCCTTAACAACAAACAAGAATATGAAGTTTTGGGAAAAGATGTCAGTTGTAACCTTGGTTCCACTAACATCGTTAACTTGATGGCCTCACCTGATTTCGGCCACTCCGTTGAAGCGATGGTCCGCGCCCTCACCTACGTCACAGACCACAGTGATATCGACGTGGTGCCTAGTGTACAATACGGCAACGACCAGAGTCATGCGATTGGTTTGGGTGCCATGGGGTTACATGCTTACTTTGCCAAAAATCATATGCAATATGGTGATGAAGATGCCCTAGATTTCACTAAAGTGTACTTCATGCTACTCAACTACTGGTCTCTAAAAGCCTCCAACAAAATTGCCGCCCAACGTCATCAAACTTTTGGTGGTTTTGAAAAATCAGATTACGCAAATGGCAGTTACTTTGACAAGTACATCAGCGAAGATTGGGGACCAAGCCGCCAAAAAGTTGCCAAGTTGTTTGACGGAATCTTCATCCCAACTAAGGCGGATTGGGCCGCGCTAAAAGAAGCTATCATGACGGACGGCTTGTATCACCAAAACCGCATGGCAATCGCCCCAAATGGTTCCATTTCTTACATCAATGACACGACAGCCAGTCTGAATCCGATCGTAAACCGCATCGAAGAACGTCAGGAAAAGAAAATCGGCAAGATTTATTACCCAGCCCCATATCTGTCTAATGACACGATGCCATATTACAAGTCTGCTTATGACATTGACATGCGAAAAGTCATTGATGTGTACGCGACCGCCCAAGAACACATCGATCAGGGCATGGCCTTAACCTTGTTCATGCGGTCAACCATCCCAGCAGGCCTATACGATTGGAAAGCTGGTCGCACCGATAAAATGACTACTCGAGACCTCAACATTCTTCGTTACTACGCTTGGAAAAAAGGTTGTAAGTCGGTTTACTATGTCCGGACATTCACGGATAATGATGGTGAAGTCGGTGCTAATGAATGTGAAAGTTGCAGTATCTAAAAGTTAATCCAGATTAAGCGACTGCCAGCGAGTAAGGAGAGTTTTTATGGAAAACGGTTATTATAAGGCCATTAACTGGAATCAAGTTTCAGATGAAATTGACAAAGCAACGTGGGAAAAGTTAACGGAACAATTCTGGTTAGACACACGGATCCCCGTTTCTAATGACATGGACGACTGGCGCACCTTAGATGACGATCATAAATGGGTCGTCGGTCACGTCTTTGGTGGCTTAACCTTGTTAGATACGTTGCAGTCTCAAGATGGGATGGCTGCCTTACGTCGTGACGTGCGAACGCCTCACGAGACGGCGGTCTTAAACAACATTCAATTCATGGAATCCGTCCATGCCAAGAGTTATTCCACCATTTTCGAAACATTGAACACGCCTGATGAAATTGATGAAATTTTTGATTGGAGTGACTCAGAAGACCTATTACAAAACAAAGCCAAACGGATCTACACGTTATATCATGACGACGGAAATCCGTTGAAGAAAAAGATTTCCAGTGTCTTCTTGGAAACATTCTTATTCTACTCTGGCTTCTACACACCGTTGTACTACCTAGGCCACAATAAGTTAAACAACGTGGCGGAAATTATTAAATTGATTTTACGGGATGAATCCGTGCACGGTACCTATATCGGCTACAAATTCCAGCTGGCAATGAAAGACCTGACTGACAATCAACAGCAAGAACTCAAGGACTGGATGTATGACTTCTTGTACTATCTTTATGACAATGAAGAAAAGTACACTCACCTTGTCTACGATCGCGTTGGCTGGGCCGACGATGTCTTGAAGTTCATCCGTTACAATGCCAATAAAGCCTTGATGAATTTAGGTCAAGAACCGCTCTTCCCTGAAGGCGCCGAAGATGTAAATCCCGTCGTCATGAATGGTATTTCCACTTCCACCTCTAACCACGACTTCTTCAGTCAAGTCGGTAACGGTTACCGACTCGGCAATGTTGAAGCGATGGACGATAACGACTACAAGATATAAAAACCGCCTCATAAAAAGGCGACCGGCCTGCTCAGTCCAAGAGCAAGCTGGTCGCCTTTTTTAGGTTACAAGGGGTTGGCCACTTAGATCAGTATCGATTTAGATTGGTCTACTTTTGAACTAATTCACTTATTTTTTGAAAGTCATAGTGCCTACCCGCATTTTGACTAATTAAGGTTGGAAGTGAAACTTTACTGTTGTCCCAAACTCGTTTCAATAAAATTCATTATCCTGTTCACTGTGTTGTCTCATCTGTACAAATCATCATGGTATACTAATCCACAGAAGTTTTTAACGGAGGTGTCAACCCATGGCAAAGATCAATTCACTCTGCGTCTTTTGTGGCTCGTTACCCGGGAGTCACCCAGAATATGCCATTCAAGCAGCGCTGTTGGGTGCTTATTTAGCGGACCATCATATCCGCCTGGTTTATGGCGGATCGTCTGATGGTTTAATGGGCACTGTCGCCAATGCAACCATCGATGCCGGCGGACGGGTAACCGGAATTATGCCGCGTTTTCTCAAAAAAATCAGCACTGAAAGTAATAACCTCACCGATTTGGTCGAAGTGAGTACCATGGATGAGCGTAAAGAAAAAATGCTAGAGCTCTCCGACGCATTTATCGTCTTACCCGGTGGTTTCGGCACCTTTGAAGAACTAGGCACCATGTTGTCATGGAGTAAAATTGATATTCATACCAAGCCAATTGCACTCTTTAACATCGATCACTTCTATGATTCTCTATGGCAATGGTTTGTCGACGCAGCAGAGGCGCAGTTCTTACCGATTAGTGATTTGAAACTGATGGTCAATGCCAGCTCCATCGACCAAATTTTCGACTACTTTGCCACGTTTAAACACGTGACAATGATGCCGCACGCGTGATTGCCATGCCATTATTGATTAAATTTATACCGCTGATCTTAATCTTAACCAGCTTCCAAATTTGGTTCACAGCCTACCTAGGGAAGCTCCCAAGCGCAAACGTGTGGCAAAAGATCACGCTTATTTCCGCTAATGTCTATGCTTGGTGTGGGTTGGCCTTAGTCTTTATGCCGGCATTATTTCCGTTATCCTTTAGCCACTTTCATTATGTCTATCACACGATTGGACAAGCGATCGTAATCACCCACCCCTATCAAACGATTGACAGTCAACAAATCTTTAATGTCCTGATGACATTTCCTGCCGGTGTCTATTTACGACTTTTTGGTGTTCGGCGTCTTCGCTTGCGCCAGGTCATCTTGATCGGGTTAGCCCTAGGACTGACGAACGAAGCTGGTCAATTTATCCTCGATCAGCTGGTCAACCTCGGTCGCTCTGTGGCAATTGACGATCTGCTAAATAATGCCTTGGGGTTAGTGCTTGGTTTCTACTCGTTAACGCGACTTCCCACCTTACGTCAACTCTTTCACTTACCGCATTCCCTTACTCAACGAGGTCACCATGATTCAACCAATCAATAAAAACCCTTTAACCTTGTCCCAGATAGCTCCCTCAGCGACCCTTGCTGACCAGCAAGCTGTCATCGACCTAGTCGACACTTTGCGCGCTCACCAAAATGAAGCAGTCGGCATGGCGGCCAATATGATCAGTGTGAATCGGCGAATCATCGCCATCTATCTAGGCCCATTAGTGTTGCCACTGATTAATCCAGTCATCACCCAAAAAACGAGGACTTACACCGCGACCGAGGGCTGTTTGTCTTGGCCAGGTCAACGGCAAACCACCCGCTATCAAACAATTACGGTCGACTACTTAGACGCTCGCTTTAAGTCGCACACCCAGACATTCACTGATTTAGCTGCCCAAATTATTCAGCATGAAGTGGACCATTGTGATGGCATCGAAATTTAAGCTGGTCTGCCGTTTATCCAAAAAGGAGCTCCTGTCATGACGCAACGAGTCACCATTGCTGATATTGCAAAACGAACCGGGCTAGCATCATCGACTGTTTCACGCGCACTGCGGGATAGTCCACGCGTTAAGTTAGCGACTCGCCAGCGCGTGCAGCAAATCGCCAATGAACTAAACTTCCGTCCCAATACGCTGGCCCAAAGCATGCGTAATCAACGCACAAACGCAGTCGGTGTTGTGGTTAGTAACATTTTAAATCCATATTTCACTGAGTTGCTGCGGGGCATTAGCGATGAATTGAGTCGAGTTGGTGATCACTTAATCTTATTCAACACGGATGAACAGGCCATCAAAGAAACTAACGTGTTAAAAACGTTGACCGGGCAAATGGTTGACGGGTTAATCGTCGCTAGTACTGGCGGCATTGACAATTACGAAGACCTCACGGAAACAACCCCTACCGTATTTGTTGACCGCCTCCCCAACACTGCCAGCATTAATCGCTATGACGCCATTTTGACCGATAACCCAACGGCCGCAGCCGGATTAACCCAATGTTTACTAGACAGCGGCGCTCACAGGGTTGGTTTTCTTGGCGGTCAAGTGACTTTTTCGGCTAACGAACGTTTAAACGGTTATCAACAAGCGTTATTAACTAATCAGTTGCCGGCAAAACGCAATTTAGTTCGGTACACAGATTATACGCTAGCGACGACCACCCATGCGGTCCATGAATTACAGCAACAAGCGCACGTCGATAGCTTACTGGTGACGGACACTGTTATTTTGGCACAAGTCTTAACTGCACTGCACGCCATGGCTCAACCAATCACTTTAAAACTGGCCACTTTTGACTACTTGCCGTGGTTTGATTTTTTACAAGTCCCTTTAGTGGCAGCCCAACAGGCCACTTATCAGATGGGTCACGCGGCGGTCACCACACTACTGCAACGGATCGCTCAACCCGACGTACCAATCACGCTGACGCGCTTTCCAGTAACTTATCATCAAAATTTCTAATATATTGACCAAAATAGGGCCCTAGAAAGCGGTGATCAAAACCGCTTTCTAGGGCCCTATTTCGGTCTTCATGAAACTAAGGCCTAGTTTTCATAAATGTCGGCCGTTTTCAAAGACAATCGATTGTCCTCTGGATTTTGTAGGGATTGCTGTTTTCAAGAAAAAGTTCGATCTGCCAGCTAAGCCGATGAGACTGGGATTTAAGCCCCTTTTCCGTTAAACAGGAAAAAACGATTTTTACACAAAATTCGATTGTTGTAAATCCAGCGACCGGTTAAGATACATTTATGTAAGCGTTTACTGAATGCTAATTTCGCCTTATGAAAGGAACACATTATGTTATTAGGCAGTATTGAGGCCGGCGGTACGAAATTTGTCTGCGCAGTCGGCGATGAAAATTATCGGACCAAAGATCAAGTTAGTTTCCCCACCACCACTCCAACAGAAACCTTGCAACACTGCATCGACTACTTTAAATCATTCGACATTCAAGCGCTGGCAATTGCCTCGTTTGGTCCGATTGAATTGCGGCGCCACGATCCAAAATTTGGCTATATCACTAATACACCCAAGCCTGGCTGGGCAGACACTGACTTTGTCGGCACCTTGAAGCAAGCCTTCGATCTACCCATTTATTGGACAACCGATGTGAATGGCTCCGCTTATGGCGAATATGTGATGACCACGCTCACCAATGAACGCATTAACTCGCTGGTCTATTACACCATTGGTACCGGTGTTGGCGCTGGTGCCATCATTAATGGCGACTTTGTTGGCGAGCTTGGGCACCCTGAAATGGGCCATGTCTTGCTTAAACGACATCCGGATGATCTGGATTTTGCCGGCATCTGTCCATTTCACGGCGACTGTCTGGAAGGTCTCGTCGCTGGGCCAACGTTTGAAGCACGCACCGGTCACAAAGGTCAAGATGTGCCCTTGACCGATCCAGTGTGGGACATCATGGCTTACTATGTCGCCCAAGCGGCCATTCAAACGACATTGACGCTACGTCCCGGCAAGATTGTCTTCGGTGGTGGTGTCGTCAGCGAACCCTTCCTCGACAAAGTCCGTACACAATTCGCCGACTTATTAAATGACTATGTTGCCGTTGGTAACCTCCATGATTATCTAACCATGCCAGCCATCAAACACAACGGTTCGGCCACGCTCGGTAACTTTGCTTTAGCGCTACGTGAATATCAAGCTTAACGACTTTGAAGGAGGAAACATCATGTCATCAAACTCAACCCGAACGATTTCAATGTCAAAAGCGATCGGTCTCTTTATCCTGTCATTAGTGATTAACTCGGCCGGCAATGTGCTCACATTGGTCACGACCGCCAAAATTCACCCTTCCTTTTTAGGCTCTGCTTACTGGACCGCCGCCGAAGCTAACTTAGGCCACGCCATTCATTGGAACCTATTCTGGGCCTTTCTCGTCTTTGGCATGCTCATTACTGTGCTCAACGCCATTTTGGTTGGTCACTGGGAATGGCGCCGGGCAGTTGGTAATTTGATCTTTATGGTGCCCTTCTCGGCGTTAATTCAAATCTTTGCTGATTTCTTCAGCGGTAACGATCCGCAATTATTTGCAGGCCTGCCGATGGCTCATGGTCCGTTAATGATCGGTCTATACGTCATCTTAAACTTCTTTGGCGTCGTGTTGATCGCCATCGCGATTTCGATTTATCAACGCGTCAATCTGGTCCTCCATCCGGCCGATGATTTGATGCAGATTTTACGTTTTAAATACTGTCATGGTAACGCTACAGTCGCCATGTGGATGTCTTACATTCCACCGACCTTGATGGCCATCCTCGCCTTTGCGATCACCCGCCAATTTACCAACCTTGGCATCGGCACCTTATTCGCTCTCTTATTCCAAGGTGGATTGACCGGCATCGCCGATCACTTCATTTTTCCTCACTTGACCCACCAAGCCGTTGACGTTGGTGTACCTGACCCAAGTCACGCCACAATTTAACTCGGCTTAAAGCTGAAAGGAAGTCATACTTATGAGTCTCACAGATTATGTTGACGATGTTCAACACATCGGTATCCCCACCACAGATTTAACTCAATCAATCGCCTTTTGGAGCAGCTTGGGATTCACCAAAGTCGGCCAATTCAAAAATGGTGAGGGACAAGTCGCTTTCATGCGGCTCAATCACCTCACCATCGAAACCTGGACGATGGCTGAAACTCCGATGCGGCCTGGCGCCATCAACCACATCTCATTAAACACCACTGATGCAGATAAGACATTCGCTACGGTCAAAGCAGCCGCTTTCAAGTTGATTGATCAACACGTCCAAAGCTTGCCGTTTTGGGAGCATGGGATTAAGTACTTCAATATTGAAGGGCCTAATGGAGAGATCGTGGAATTTTGTGAGATTGTAAAGGGATAAAACAATATGGAATGGCGCTGATCCACATATCTCGTGTTGATCGGCGCCATTCCATATTGTTAATTGCGATTCAGAAACTGCTGTAAAGCTTCCTGCCAACTAATGATCTCAAATTCGGTTGCTTCACTTCATGTCAACGATCAGAACCCCCATCTCGACTTTTCCTTATTACTGACCATTTTCCGCGTACTTCGCTTCCACAGCGGCTTTATCCTTTTGCCACCAATCTTGATGGTTAGAATACCAATCAATGGTATTCTTCAAACCAGCGCGAAAATCGGTGAATTGTGGACGCCAACCAAGTTCTTCGCGTAACTTAGTTGAATCAATGGCGTAACGTAAATCATGCCCAGGACGATCCTTGACTTGATCATAAGCGTCGCTTGGCTGTCCCATCAACTCAAGGATCATCTCTAAGACCGTCTTATTATCCTGTTCGCCATCTGCACCAATCAGATAAGTTTCGCCAATCTGTCCCTTGGTTAAAATCAACCACACTGCGGCGGAATGATCATTCGTATGAATCCAGTCTCGCACATTCTTGCCACTACCATATAACTTCGGCCGTTCGCCACTGAGAATATTAGTGATTTGGCGAGGAATGAATTTTTCAATAAATTGGTAAGGCCCGTAGTTATTGGAACAGTTCGAAATTGTTGCTTGTAAACCAAATGAACGCACCCAGGCGCGAACTAGCAGATCGCTACTAGCTTTTGAGGAAGAATATGGACTTGAGGGTTTGTAACGGGACGTGGGTGTAAATTTCTCACCGACTCCTTCGCCATGACCCGGCAAATCTTCTCGAAGTGGCAAATCACCGTACACTTCATCCGTTGAGATATGGTGGAAACGTTTATTATATTTCCGGGCCGCCTCAATCAATGTGTAAGTGCCAATAATATTGGTTTGAATAAATGGGGATGGATCTTTAAGCGAATTATCGTTATGACTCTCCGCTGCATAATGCACGACCGCATCTGTTCCTTTAACTAACTTATCCACAATAATTGGATCACAAATATCACCGACCACCAGTTCAACACGATCACCTAGTAAATCGGCAATATTCTCCTTATTGCCCGCGTAGGTCAATTTGTCCAGAACCGTGACCTCCGCTTCTGGATGATTGTCATGAACATACCGAACAAAATTAGAACCAATGAACCCGGCACCACCAGTAACTAGAATTTTCACCATAACTCCTTTAATTATAGTATTCCATCTCTTCTATCTTCACTATTCTACACGGTCGTCAAATACCCGCTGCACCTAATAATGCCGATTAACTAAAAAGAAAGAAAACACTATTTCGATGTTTTATAAAAACATGACACCTTCAAAAAAAACACTTTTGAATCAAGTGTTTTTTAAGAACGTCGGTTAATCGTGTTTTAGTTACTAACTTAGCAGTTACACCCGCTTCGTAACCAAATTGATTTTTTGTTATCTAAGCATTTATAAACCAAAGAAAAAACATCCTGTTCCTAAGGCAACGCCTTAAGTAAACCAGGCCACCTACCACGGAAAAGGATAAAGGTTGTCGAAAAGAAATCAAGATTAAAAACATCTTTCACTACAGTGGCTAAATTCATCAATGCCCTTACGTAAATCAATTTACCGTCATCACGTAGATATTCTACTACCATGAGTCAATTAGTCTTTCAAGGACTTCTATTAAGAATAAGGTGATTGATCAATACCAATTTATGATGATTCAAGCATAGTAACTAAGAAAACGTAATTATAGACGATCATTTGTTACTGCTGACGTTCAAAATGATCACGTTCTTCACTTTACCAATGTGCTTTCAAAATTTACAAAGAGCCTGTTTTCATTTCACTTTCAACTTTGTTCATGATGAACTGGAAATTAATTTCTGCGAGCCAGCTGACATATTCTCCTATACAGCTGTGAAAATAGCGGATTCTTAAAAAAGAATAAGCAATAAGTCAAAGTAGCAATGGAAAAACTAATAGAAAAGGAAATTATTTGGCCAAGCAATGTTGCTTTAAATATAATTGTCTCAAACCAGTAAACTAGGCTAAACTCAATCACAAGAATCAAGAAAGGAATGCCAAATTTACCATACTTTGTCAGACTTAAACTCGGTATGATATGCCGAAATACGGACAACGGTTCATACCAAATAACAACGACAATAGTCGACAAAATAGTCCCTAAAATTATTCCTTCTATCCCAAGGTGGAACAATTTTAAAAAACATAATGATAAAAACAAATTTATTATCGCCTCAAATGGAGCTTTCCATTTTTGTGCCCATTGTAAACCAAATGAATCGGCAAACATCCAAGAGGGCGTTCTTATGAGCGTCAACCAAAGATTAAATGATATTAGCCACGTTAGAAAAAACGGAAAAACATTCTTTTCCCCTAACCAAATCCTAACGAACGGAGTAACAAGACCAAAAAAGAAGAAGAAAATAAAAGTCGATAAACTATATATACTGAAACTAATTTCCATAAATATTCTTCTGTTTTCAACTTCTGTACTTTCAACCCCCATCTGACCGATACTTGGCGTAATGGCTTTAGAAATTGTTTGCATAATTTGACTGATAGCGGCCGTTAAGACAGTATAGTTTGAATACATTCCAACAACAACTAGGTTAGTAAACATCGACAAAAGTATATTGTCAGAACTAATCACGACCACGCTGCCAACTTTGTTTGAAACTCCACCAATACCATTTCGCCAAAGAGTGCTCATTTGGTTAGTCGTCACACTCGTTTCAACGCTGTTCAAAACCTCAGCATAATGTCGTTTAACAAATTCTGTGATAACAACATTTGTCAGCACTGTTCCTAAAACCTGAATAACCATATAAACGACAGGATTAGGCACGACTAATAGCTGAATGATTTGAATTAGATCAACCACGATTATAAAAGCCGAGGTAACACCACTGACTATATAACTCTGCTGATCAGCTATTAATAAGGATCTATTATATGTATTCAAATAACCAACTACAGCATTTAATACATAGAGAAAGTAAATTGTATAAACACCAGAAAGGTTAACCCTCGTTCCGATGATGCTTGGAATGAATGGAACAACTGTAACTCCAATTAAAAATACTAAAAGTGCAATAAGCCTGTATACCTTTTTATAAAGTTTCAGTATTCCCTTAACAACAGGAAAATTCTTTTCATGGAAAGGCTGATAAAACAAAAATACAAAAACTGTATCTAAGCCTAAATCCGCTATTGAAATGACAGAAAGTAAGCTAGCATATACACTGTTTAATCCTAAATATTCTCTACCGAGAAATCTAACAAAAAAAATTCTAACAACTAAAGATAAGATCAGTTGAACTGCATATCCGCCAGTAGAATATAAAACATTTCTAAAAGCTCTTTTGGTGTTTGACATTATTCAACCTCGATATCTACTTCTAAAATTTACAGCCGAAACCATACTATTCCATAAAAATTAGCATGAAGTGCACTAATGTTGTAAAACAAATTCAAAATGAACACAAATGTCAATATTAATAACGGAGCATATAAAAACGGACCACTAGTAAATCTAGAAGTCGTGACAGCAGTCAACAAAACGAACAACATAGGGACCAAAACAGCTAACCTCATGCCAAATGAAATAGAAATCAATGAGATAAGAAAGTAAATTTCAAAAATAGTACAAATTCTTTTTAAAGACTCTACTTTTTGTCTGAACAGTGGATTCATTTCCTGCTGTTTTAACATCATCGAGCTCATTGAAATTGCAACTAACCCAAGTGTGAGCGCTAAAAAAAAATGAACAAGTCGTTGGGGAGACAAGTAGTAATCAAAAGTCGTTGATTGATATCCGTTAAGTCGATTAGAGATCATTCTAAGATAGCTATTATTATTTTGAAAGACATTCAATAAAATCAATACCAAACCAAACACAGAGGTTCCTATCAGTGAAACCCATTTGCTGAAAAAATTTTTTTGATTTAGGATGATATATACTATAACGGGAATCACAAGAATCATCACACCTGGATGAATTAAAATTGGAACTATCAACCAAAACAAATGTGAATATCTCGTTGAAGCTGTCTTAGTATCTAAAAAACAAGCATCAACAATGCTAAAGAGAGCTAAAGCACAGGCAAGAGAAAATCGCATACCACTGATTAATTCTAAATAATTCAGCCAAGTTACACTAGATAAAAGAACAAGAATTTTTGCCAATCTTGTAATTTCAAATATCCTAGCAAATTTCCAAACAGTATAAAAAACTGCGGTAAATGTCACACCAGCAACTATAAAGGGTAACGCTTCAACTTGTAACCAACGAGCAACCACGTACATTAGACCAGTAAACAATGGATAGTTCAAATAATCTGGGGCCCACATTTTCAACCAATATTTCAGACCACTTAGTGGAATATTCTGCATACCTTTCACAACAAAAAAGATTCGAGTAGCATCATCAGTGATTAAAGGTTGAAAAAAAAGTGCAGGGTACGCTAATGAAAAACCTCCAATAGCTGAGACCAAAATAGATTCCTTACTGAAGGCCAAAACTAAGACGCTGCCTAAAAAGGAAATTATTGGTGAAAAATAAAAGCTGGAAAAAAGCAATAAAAGTACCGTAAACTTCAAAAGAAACTTAGGGACAGCGTTCTGCGCCTGAACCATCAAAAACCTCCTCATGTTACCTGTAATTGTCTATTTACCGGAAATAAATAAATCTCAGTAAGACATTAATAATAAGGTAGTAAAATGTTTTTAATCTCAAATATAAACTAATTCGTCTAGTTGAACCGGAGAACGAAAAAAGCATTCGCAACAATCGATTAGCATTACTTGCGACTAGTCTTGATCGGACAAATTTGATGTTTAATGAAGAAACCCACAATGCCTGGATAAGCATTCGTTCGTTATTAAGACAAAGTACCTTTTTAGAAACACCCATTTTATTTAATGAATTATTGACTAGCCACAGTGATAGTAATTTGTCACTAAGGTTAGTATACGTGATCGAATGTGTGATGCTGTCCTTACGCTGCACATAGTTATAGACAACTCGATTTAAATATAGAATACTGTGGATATTCTCATTTTCCAATAATTCAAAAACGAATGGCATATCCTCATAGTTCATTTGCCTAAATCTAAGTGTTCGTATCAATGATGTCCTAATGATTTTTGTCGGCAAATAACCTGCAACAGGATCCGTGCCTCCACCAATTATTGCATGTATATAATCCGCTTTACTCAAAGAAATATAAAAGCTATCGTCCTTAAACAGATGTCTATTAAGCTCAGTTCCATCGTCATCAACCTGAGCATAACCAAAAGACAAAATATCCACGGATGTTTGCTCTAAAATCATAAAGATATCTTTTAAATACACGCTGTTTAGAAAATCATCGCCATCATAAAAATAAGTATAAGTTCCATTAACCTGTTTTAGACCAACGTTTCTAGCTGCTGACAATCCCATGTTTTCTTGCGTTACAACCGTAATATTGGAAAACTGATTAGATAGTTGATGACCGATCAGCTCAGTATCGTCTGTCGAGCCATCGTTGATTATAAAAATTTCAACTTTTTCATTATTCAAAAAAAATGACAGGCTTGTTACAGCCTTGGTTAAAAAAAATTCAACATTATATGCAGGAATAATGATCGATAATAATTTACTTTTCATATTTTGATTTTTGTGGATAGTTTGTCTCAAGAAAATCGTTCACCTTGTTAAACGCCTCTTCATTTGCGCATCCATCATCGTTAATAACAACAACCTTTGATTTTTTTTTGATTTTTGGTATCTGTTTTTGAAAATCGCTAAGGGTAAAAAACTGTCCTTTTAAAAAACCAGGAGCAAAATTGCCATTCACATTCCTCAAATACCTTATTGCCCATTCGTTAATATCAGTGAATTCGCGAAAACGATGGTTCCAAGTGCTTGCAAAATTTTCAAAAAAAGTATCATAAGCTTGTTCAAAATCCGCTTTTCTAAAGGGCATTATCAAATGTTGGTTATAAAATCCCAAAAAGCCTCCATACGGTAAGGACAAAAATGTTCGTAGATTTTGAACACCATAATGATAGTTAAAAAACAATCCCAAGTGCTTCTTCATCACTTTTCTCTTAGAGAAATGCTGATTAATCAATGCCACTCCATTAGAAGAAATGTGAAAAAAACCATCAGACATTGGTACCGTTCCCGTCTCAATTAATGAATCAACAGGTAATCCATTCCTAAAGAAATCAGTTCTTTTTGTGCGATTCACGACTAACGTCTCGTCGTTAAAAACGATGAAGAAATCACCCAACTCCTTTATATTACCGATACTCGTTAAAATAACATTAGAATTAAAGGTAGGCAATGCTCCGACGATAAAATCAGAGTGGTCAACAATGATGACTTTTTCTTTATTAATCCACGATGGGACTTGGTGATCAGTAAGAAGAAAAATGCGACCTACCCAACTCATGTTTTTGTCGATAGATCTCAACACATATTTTAAAGTTCCATAATCACGGTATCGGTTACTTGTATTGTTTTCATCATTTAATAACGTTTTTGATTCGTTAAATCGTTGTCTTTTCCTCTTCCAATCTGAATCCTCCCCGTCTACCCATGGGATTACGACGTCAATCTGCTTATCCATCTTTCATTGCCTCGTCAAACACTTCATAATATTTATGTAAAACTTGTTCTAACTCAAACCTTTTAACTAGCGGCTCGATTGCTTGCTGCCTTTGGCTCAAGCTCTTAAGACTTTCAGTGATTTTCATGGCCAAATCGGCCTCTGTAACTTTACTTGGAATCATCACGTCGGACAAGCCGTTCAGGATTTCTTTGCTTCCAACGTTTTCAGTTGCAATAACTGGAGTTCCAAGGATAAGGCTTTCGATTATTGAGGTTGGATAGCTCTCCACTAATGACGTAGAAATAAACATCTGACTATTTTTTACGTACGGCGTCGGATTTTTTTGAAATCCAAGAAAGTATAGTCCTTCAGTCTGACCAAATTGCGATTTCAAATTATTCAATTCTCTTCCATCACCAATAATCGTCAATGAAAGAAGAAAATCATTTTTCCGAGCCTGTAAAAAGCCCTTAATTAATAAATCAACCCTCTTTATTGGGTCCATCCTTCCTACTGTTATTAATCGAATCGTTCCCTTCGTTTTTTCTTTCCATTCCGTAAATTCACTATTCAGTATATTGGCTTGCTTTCGAATGCGTTCTGTATCAATTGGGTTTGGAAGAATTGCTGTAGGCCACAAAAAATCAGAACCAAATCTCCTTTTAAACGATACTTCTCCTCCACGAGACACAAAAATTATTTTTTGAAATTGTTCGTATGCCTTCTTTTGAGCATCCATATTCCTAAAAAAAATATCAGTCCAAGGATTGGAGCTGAGATCCGTATGTACCCAAGCAATTTTAGGTCCATCTAATACGGACGAGATTTCTGTAGCAATTCCTTCCAAATATGCCACGGTCAAGTCTGCTCTACCTAATCGTCTTTGAATTATCATTTTAGCAAGCAAAGGGAAATATTTCAAAGCCTTAAAAAAAGAAGAACGTGCAACCTTGGAAAAAAAGCCCTTCTCCAAAGGAACTATGTTCCTGATTGAGACATCTTCAGGAACCTCATCTAGAAGTTGTCCTTCTTTAGTGTGTAAAACTAATTCAACAGAATAGCTATTTCGATCATAGTTTTTTAAAAAATCAATAAGTGTTTTTTCTGCCCCACCAAATTTTAAATTTTGTATAACAATTCTAATTTTTTTCACTCTGCTTATCCTCGAAAAATAAAAGTGCAACACGTTCATTCATTTCCCAAATGTTAACTACTCTATTACTCATTTCTTACGACTATTTTCTGTAAAGAGTCATTAATTTTTTTGCAGCCACTTTATTATCGTAAAAAAACAATCTTGAAGTAGTTTTTACAATTTGTTCGCTTTTAAAAATTTCTGTTATCCAAAAGCGAAATGAGCCTGATGATATAGGTAAAAAAAGACACTCGTTTGTTAACTTAATTTCGGAAGAAATGTTCTGAGAAAAAATGGATTTCAATCCTGCAGCTTGTGCTTCAATGCCTACAGTTGGCAACCCCTCATATAATGAGGGTAACAAAAATATATCGCTCATGCTTAACAACTGATCAATATCTGTTCTTTCACCTAAAAAGACAATAATATCTTCTAACCCTTTAGCCCTTGAAAGGCTTTCCAATTCGTCCAACAAGCTACCTGTTCCGACAATAAATAATTTAAAGTTATTTTTTTGTCGCTGATTCATTGAATCGACAAGATCAATTAAAAAAGTCTGATTTTTTTGTTTCTCCAGCCTTCCAATGTTAATCCCAACAACAGTGTTTTCCTCAATGCCCATCTTTTCTCTGTTGCTTTTGCGATACCGTTTGGCATCTACGAATTTAGCTAAATCAATACCATTAGGAACAATTAAAAATTGCTTACCTAGGAACAAGCTGTTCCCTGCGTCTTCACTGACCGCTACTAGATCCGTTGCAGTTGTAATAAGTAATTTCTTTAGAAAAAAAGCTAATAGTAAATGTGTCCGTGTGAAACCCTTTCCATCTGACGTTGCATGACTGACCGCAACTCTCGTCTTGATCCCACAAATAAGGGCTAGAAGTAAATTAATACCACCACCAAAATAAATCTCATTTTCTACTGCAAAAAAGTTTTTAGTCCGAAGCAGTCTAAAAAGTTCCTGAATATATTTGAAAAAATGCCGATTTGGGTCCGGTAAAACAAAAATTTTGCCACCCATTTTCTTGATTTCATCATTATACGGAGTGACGTCCTTGTACGTATCATATATGACGAAATCAAACACAAATTCGGACAAATCAACAGTTCTAAAAATATTCATCATGAAAGATTCGGCCCCACCTAAACCCATCCTTCCTTGAAAATGAAGAATTCTTTTGACCATCAGATTTTCCTTTCGATTTGAGAAATTAAATACTTGGTAAAGTAATAACTTGCCTTCAAATAACCAAATCCTAAAAAATTATAAAAAATCTGAAAAGTCCATTTTGCGGCCTTTACTTTATTTGAAGTTTTTGACTGGTGCACCAAGTAATCAGCTAGCGGATCTGTAGAAAAACGAAAAAAAGTCAGATTATGGTCCCGTGCTAAACTAAGCCACAGCGCATAATCTTCGTGATCAATTTTCGGAAAATTTATCCATTTTTTTAGGACAACTTTTGTATCTAAAATGACCGTGAGCATTCCAATAGGATTTCCACTCAACAAATCATTGAATTTATACTTCGAATGTTTTGAAGTAACAATTGCGGTTGGCCGACCATTACGTATCTTACGATACGTTCCAAAGGAGGCCGAAACTTCATTTTTTTCCATGAAATAAAGTTGATTTTCTAATTTTTTTTTATCCCAGCGATCATCACTATCTAAAAAAGCGATGTAGCGTCCCAAACTATTTTTGACGCCAATATTTCTAGAATTAGAAATTCCCAAGTTGCGTTGTAAATTAACTACTTTCACACGCTCATTGACTGCATATCTACTCAATAACATTGCCGTATCATCAGTTGACCCATCATTTACAACAATTAATTCAAGATTAGAATAACTTTGCTGTAGAACAGAATCAATAGACTGATTAACTGTATCAGCAGCATTGTACACCGGCATAATAACAGAAACCAAATCTATCATTATTAATTCACACCAATTCCCTTCGAAAATTCATCTGGCGCCGTCTCCAGTTAATATGACTCTTAAAGTTCCAAACATAATGTGAAAGTCCATTCGATAACTCACATGCTCGATATAGTAATTATCAAGTTCAGCTTTTTTCTTAGGAGTTAGCTCGTATCCTCCGTGAATTTGCGCATAACCACTTAATCCAGGCAAAACTCGAAGTCGTTGTTCAAACCCAGGACACTCATCACTAAATTTATGAGTCATTAAAGGTCGTTCAGGTCTCGGCCCGATGAAACTCATTTCACCCTTAAGTACATTCCAAATTTGTGGTAATTCATCAATACGCGTCTTCCGAATGAACTTTCCTACAGCAGTGACACGCGGGTCATTTTTCTGGGCCCACATAGCACCAGATTTCGATTCTGCATCATTACTCATTGATCTAAGTTTAGTGATTTTAATAACCTTTCCCATATATCCGACCCTTTTTTGGGAGTAAAATACGCCCCCCTTGGATGTAAGCCCGACTAATAAACCAAAGAGAAATACAATGGGCAGAGCAAACAAGCCAAGGATAAGTGCAAAAACAAAATCAAATATCCGCTTTACACGAACGTATTCACCACTAACTGGTGAACCAATTTTTTCAACAAAAAGCAAATCATAAGTGCCATCATTTCTTTCGATAACATGTGTTACTTCCATAGTCTCTCCTCCACATCAATTGAGATTAATATATTGCCAATACCTCGTTAATCCTTCTGAAACAGAAATTTTGGGCATGTATCCTAATTCTTTCAGCTTATCAACACTAGCCACTGATACTTTTATATCTCCTGTCCTAGCATCCTGCATTGAGACATTAATATCCGTCTGTGCAATCTTCTGATATGTTCTCACTATTTGATTTAAAGAAGTTTCATGACCAGTTGCAATATTAAAAACATCACCTTTAACATTGCTCCCAAAAGTTAGTAATTCAAGCGCATCTAAAACATCACTTATATATACAAAGTCACGAGATTGCTCACCATCACCGAAAATCTTGAACTCGGTACCTTTTTGTAGCGCCTCAGTCAGGATAGAAATTACGCCCGAATATGGTGACTTAGGATTTTGCCGTGGACCATAAACGTTAAAAAATCGAACTGTGACAAAGTTCAACTTGTACAAATTTGCATATGTAACCAAATAGCGTTCAGTGGCAAATTCGTCAATTGCGTATGGCGTAATTGGAGAAACTTTAGAGATCTCTCGTTTCGGTAACTCTTGTTCATTACCATAAACAGCCGCTGACGAGGAAAAAAGAACCTTTTTAGGCTTCAAACCATTAGTTCGTATTGCCTCTAGTATGTATATGTTAGCCTCTTGATTAACTTCATGTGTATAAAGTGGGCGCTCAATCGAATCAGCAACGCTGGCCACGGCCGCCAACAAGAAAATATACTCAAAATCATTATCGACAAGTAATTTTTCCATAAAGCCATGATCAATAATTGAATGTTCATAAAAAGTAACTTGTTTAGAGTCTGGAATGTTTTCTTTAAGACCCATTGAAAGATCATCGACAATGGTAATTTGATGCCCTTCACCAATTAATCGTTCAGCTAAGTTAGAACCAATGAAACCGGCTCCCCCTGTAATTAAAACTTTACTCATTTTTATGTGTTCTCCTTCAGCACTATAACTATCAAAAGTTAACTAGACTTAAGTATAAGCCAGAAGTCCTTAATTATGGGCATTGTTACAATATTGAAATGAATTCATCATCATACTACTCTATTTGTCTAATCAAATATTCGCAAGCTTAAATAATGTGAATAACTTTTATCTTAAAGCAGTGAATAGCTAAAATAAACTTACATTGCTATTTCACAGCGTTTTGAAATCGTATACATTCAAGACTGCCAATTTAAGTCTCGTTAAGAAAAAAACTTACTGCTAGTTTCTTAGCAAAAAGAAACCGGTAGTAAGTTTTACAAAAACATTTCATTTGAGTAGAGCCATTCTATTTCCGCCTAAAGATCAGCACCCGCTTCTCGCCATTATTTCGCTTTGCATTTACCACGGCCGTAATCTGCATCATGGTAAAGACCAGCGAACTGCGCCGTCGATAAGCGATGTACTTTCCGTGCCAGGAGGTGACGTACTTTTCTTTATAATTACGCAACCCTTGGAATCCATAGAACCGGTAGCCGTATTCATAGATCAAGTGGGCGATGCGTTCTTCAATGAAGCTAAAACGCGACACGCCGACATTAGCTAACGGGGTCATCCCCATATTAAAGTCCTTAAACCCTTGGGCGGCGTTTAACTGTAATAGGTGAATGAACATGACATCCATTGTGCCAGATGGCGCGTCTTTGCCGTAGCGCATCAAGTCGATCGAGGCAACATCGGTATGAGTGGGCATATTCGTTGTAAAGGCGATAATGTGCCCATCTTGATTACGCATGACGTAGATTGACGCCTGGTTGAGATAGTAGTCATCAAAGAAGCCCAAGGAGAAGCCACTCTCGTTTTGACCGTCAAGCCATGCATTGGAGATCTCACGCAATTCAGCCAATGTTTGCTCACTAAATGGCGGCTGTAGTTCCTCAAAGGTAATCCCGTCGCGATCGAATTTACTCATCAGGTTGCGATCAGTTTTACGTTTTTTACCATCCATACTAAACGATGGCAAATCAACGAAGCCTTCTTCACCAAATTTGAAGAAGTCGTACCCTTTTTCATGGAGGCTCATCGTCATGTCTTCATCGATCTCGTAAAAGACAATCGAATATCCTTCTTTATCAGCGACATCCAAAAAGTCATCAATCGCGGCATCGCGATAAGCTGGATCCCCGACCGGCTCGCCCATCACAATCAAGCGATCGGCCTTTTTTTGGTACATGAAGAACACTTTATCTTCGCCATCCACTTGATAGAAGTACAACAACTTATCCTTGAGATAGGCTAGATGACTAACTTCATTGCCACCATACGTTTGAATGACGTGATCAACACGACTAGCATCAAACGGGGTTGTGAAGATCGACGATTTACCGTTGTGCAGATACCAATACACGACCACCAGAATCACCATCGCAATGGCAATCGCCGTTAAACCGCTAAACCAAACGCGTTCTGTGGGAAACAAAGCCGCGCGTGGAACATGATGGAGTCGTTGATAATTGGGGGTGTTATATACCCCGACAACAATGTACGTGATAAAGATCCCGACAAAGCTGAGTCCATCGACTAAGATGGCGCCCCAAGAATATTCGAAATGTTCGCGATAAAATTCCTTATGCGACAGCCACAAAGCAAACAGCACGGCCACTAAAAAGACCGAAATTTTAATGGAAGGATCCTTCCACAAAGTATTGAGGGTCGCCATAATCAGCACAATTGTGGTTGGCCAAAATGCCCGTTTGACCCGCGAATTGACCCCTCGTGCTAAGCCAATTAGGAGAAAACCCATGATGATATTAGTCGCTTGATTGGCAAAGTAGACGACGTAGCCATAAAAGGCCCCATAAATCTTGTTATATTCCTGCAGATGGGGAAAGGTCGAAACTAAGATAATCATCACGCCTGAGAACCACAGAAATAGGGTTAAGAAAACGTGCGCCACTCGACGGAAAAGCTGCAGTGGTAGACCCTCAAACGCCTTATTAAAGCGGCTTCCAGCATCGTTAACAAAGAATACGACCCCGACCAAAAATGGCAAGATGTAGTAAAAAATCCGGTATAACAGCAGCCACACGAGCGCATCAGCTTTACCGACCCCGATAAAACCCAGACCGGTAATCATGAAGGTGTCAAAAGACCCGATTCCACCAGGAATCATCGACACAACCCCAGCCACTGAGGCCACCGCAAACATTGGCACCACAGCGGCCAAATCAACCTTAATGCCCATTAAATAGCCAATAAAGATAAAGAACAAGGTGCAGCTCAACCACTCAAAGCTCGATCCAGTCATTAACGAAAGTTGGCGGCGCCATGTTAGATCATTGAAGAATTCAGAGTCGGTAAACCGGGTGGTCAATAAGACGACTGGAAAGTACAGCGCTCCACCGACGAGCCAAATCCAATAACGAGCAAAGATGGTCCCGATGCCCAGGACAAACACTTGAAAGAGGGCAATCCAGCAGACCAGTGACAATCCGGTCAATAAAAAGAGCGCAATTTTGGAAATTGCAAAGAGAATTTCTTTGCGTGTTGCCCCTTTACTATAGAAGTTGGCTCGCAGACTGGCCCCTAGTAGTCCACCGAAGCCAGCGATGTTCGTGAAAGTGTTAACGGTCCAGCCAGAGCGAATCACATAGCCCCGTTTAAACGTCCCGGGGAGAAATTTCACAATATTAAAATCGTAATTTAACATCGGCGTGACCGCAATAAAGCCGACCACTAGCATCACGAATAAGCTAGTCATCGATTGATTAGCAAAGATCGCGGCCACTTGTGCACCACTAATCTGCTGCAGATCACGGCCAATCTCGTGAACAACATACAGCAACACCGAAAAAACAAAAAGTAATCGTAAAAGCATCATGTGGCGATTAATGGCCGCCCACGCGTTACGCAAAATTTGCATCTGGTTTCTCTCTCCCCGTCATTGGACAAGTTGTCCCAGTAAAATGTTGATTTTAGTGTACCATGTTCCATGCTAACGGTTGAGCTCTGGCCCTCCTGATTTTAGATAAACATCATAAGTTAGCCAACTTTTCATATAAAAACAGCTGTCAAAGACAGCTGTTTTTATTTAGACTATTCTGGCCTAATCACAAAATCACATTCATGATCCATCGTCGCGTCAATATGATACGGTGCTGCAACATCTGCGCCCCAACTGTCGATGCCACCAACACCACGAACAGCGCCGAATAGACTCAGCACGGTACGTCGTGGAATTGGCAACTCTTCAATGTGTGTCGCATTTTCTAACTCGAATGGCGTGTATGGTAAACAACTAAAGGCAAATGTTGGCGTGCCCACTATAGCGAGTGAAAACGGAGCTGCATCAGGGTCTGCGTTATTTAACGTTTGTCGGCGGGTCACGGTCAGTTGCTTGGTATCCATGTGCATCCCCATTTCTTGCGGGACCAAGTAAGGCGTCACGGGTAGGCCATCCACATGGTAGGTTCCAGTTGTGCCGCCAGCCATACGGTCCGGATAGGTTTCTCCAGATAACCCAGTGTAGTCAAAACTACTGGCAACAGTGGGCATCGTTAACCGCAAGCCAAACACGGGTAATTCAGGCAACTCAGACTGACCGCCAAAGTGTTCGTGAATCGCTAATGTGCCATCTGCGCGAACTGTGTACGCAATAGCTACCGTCGTACTGGGCACGGTCGTCGTTTGGTAGGTGAAGGTTACGATCACTGATGACGCCATTTCGTGATTCGAAAACCGATTATTTTCTGGCGCTAACGGTAAGCCCAGATCAACGCCATCAACTTGAACGTTAATCGCCACACATGGTGAGAACAAATCAGCGCCCAACCACATAGCGGACCGTTCGGAAAAATGGTTGCCGCGATCATTGTCCGTGGTAGCGCGCCAAAAAGCCGGCCGAGCCACCCGATACAGCCATTCTTTGCCGTCAATGGCTAGTGATTCTAATCCCCCACGATCATAACTAAAACCATAGTAAACATGCGGGCCATGCACGCCTAACACCCCATCGCCGTAAATTACACGTAGGTTATCTGTCGTATTTGCCATAGTAGTAGGCCACCTCCTGTAAAGCTGGTTTTGGTGTCCGATCTGCGAACATCACCCCGTCACCAGAAAATTCATAATCCGAGTGGCGATCGTCAAAATCCCCACCATATCGCAGAACTGGTTGACCGGTAACTTCATCATTGACCCACAAAGCCTGATCGATAAAGTCCCAGATGAACCCGCCAGCATAACTAGGGAACTCATCAAATAAGGCCATGTAATCACCAAGACCGCCGAGCGAGTTGCCCATATCATGCATATACTCGCAATCTAAGAACGGTTTGGTGGGTGATTCCATCAAGTATTGGCGAATTTCAGTTGGAGCGGCATACATGCGACTTTCCACATCAGAAATCTGTTCTTCATACGCGGGATTTCGAATGACCCCTTCATAATGGGTTAACCGACTGGGATCAACCGACTTATAATAGGCGTTCATAGCGGCAATATCCTCGCCAGCATAGGATTCATTACCTAATGACCAGAATAAAATTGCCGGGTGATTTTTAAACGTTTCATAGTTGTTAACAGCGCGGTCTAGCACCGCAGCCCGCCATTGTGGCAATGATCCTGGCACATTGACAGATGGTTCAACAGCACCGAGTTTCTGCCAAGTCCCGTGTGTTTCTAGATTATTTTCCGCCATCATGTAAATACCGGCTTGGTCACACAAATAATACCAGGGAATCTGATCGGGATAATGACATGTTCGCACCGCATTGATGTGTGCCTGAGCGAAGGTTTTTAAGTCGGCTTGCATATCAGCCATTGAGATCACCCGTCCGTGATCGGCACTCCACTCGTGGCGGTTGACACCATTTAAAATTAACCGCTGACCGTTAAGTAAAATCACGTTATCTTTAATTTCAATGCGACGAAAACCGACACTTGCTGGTACTGCCTCAACCACGTGACCGGTGACGTCTATGATGGTTAAGACGAGCTGATACAGGTATGGATCATGATGATCCCAACGATGGACTTGCGGCAATGTCAAGCGATCAAAGGTCACTGTCGCATCGGTTGTCTTAACTGCCTGTTGTTGAGTGGCAATCGTTGCCCCAGTAGCATCGAGCAAGCGCAATTCGATATGTTGACCAACTTGTCGTTCACCACTTAAAGCAGCTTTAACCGTTAACAAGCCTGTTTCAAAGTCATCGCTGAGTGTCGGTTTAAGCGTCAAATCTTCTAAATGAATTTTTGGCCGGCTAACTAACTGAACACTGCGAAAGATCCCCGAAAATCGAAACATATCTTGATCTTCTAAAAATGAGGCCGTACTCAGCTTGAACACGGCAACGGCTAGCAGGTTATCGCGTGATTTAACATACGGCGTTAAATCAAATTCCGATCGGGAAAAACTATCTTCCGCATAACCGATAAAATGACCATTGAGCCACACATACATCGCCGTTTGCACACCATCGAACTGAACAGCAATGCGCTGATGAGCCCACTGCTGCGGTAAATCAAAGTGCGTCACGTAAGCGCCCATTGAATTGTCAGGGGCTTGACTGAACATCCCAGCCTCCACATTTTGCCCCAACGTATAAGCTGCCCGGCGATATTCTTTACCTTCCCACGGATATAGCGTGTTGATGTACTGAATTTGCGCGTCATTGTGCAATTCGATATGCCCTGGGACGGTGATCGTGGTGAAATTGCGACGATCATCCTCCGGTTGGAAAAAGTGTTGTGGGCGCGCTTGCGGATTAGGTGCAAACTTAAAATCCCATTCCCCATCCAGTGACTGTGTTAACGAACTAGTCTCAGCTTTCATTTCTTGCTCATTAATATAGAAGAAATGATCACTATGTGCTGGCAATGTCCCGACCCGAAAAACCTGCGGATCATCCAACCAGCTAAGTTGTGGTTCCATCTGTTAACCTCCATGATTCTTGCGTTGACAGTTTTAGAAAGCGGTTACATTTATATGGTACCGCAAGTCACTACAAACTGCAGGGGTGATGCACAAGATGAGTCAAGTGGCTCATCATCAATTGCTAAACGGCGCCGGGTCATTAAACCAAACCGCTATGGTTACCAAACAGGAACACTGTCGAGCTCCAAAGACCTGAGGCTTGTGCTTAACCCGTAATCACCAATTGGCAAAAGACGCCAACTGGTGGTCACTGGTTAATGCTCAGCCTCAAACCGGCCTTTTCCGCTCTGAATATAAAAAAACACCCCACCAGATTCCCTTAACTGGTGAAGTGCCGTAACAGGTAGTTGATGACACCATGAAAACGGTAATTTTCATGAAACATATTGTTTTAAATACGATCACTAATCACCCCGGAAGGATGATTCTCGAGCGCATTCCGCGCGATTTATCGAACCTTTTCTACAAAAAGTTGTCCAAAAAACACTCACAACATGAAGCAATGGCCCAGCCGTAAAGATCGGCCATCTCCTGGGAATTTTTGGGTCATCAACTGCGATCCCTGTTACACCCTCAGCTTAGCATGTACAGCCGCGTGCGACAAGTGAATAAAATCAGAGTGCTCGCAAGACCGGGTGAGTCTGAGCAACAACGGACAATCGTAATGGGGCGCTTTTGACCCGGTTGTGATTGTTAGTTGTGCACAGGACTCAGGTCTTGCGAGCGCGTTTTCGATAGCATGTGAGTCATCACGGGTGAAGCCAATCGCCTACAGGAAATCGTTCTCATAACCTAATCAGATCATGACTGTTCATCACGCACCGTCCTGACGCTTGGCAGCTGTTCAAGTCACGCCCACATCCTTATTCCAGTCGAAAATGGGTTCCTGATGAATCCACTTGCGCAATCAGGTGCTTGGTCGGTTCCGAGTCAAATGAACCAAAATCAATAATGTGACTACCATCATCCACTAATTGCACACTTTCTATTCGATCAGTAACCAGGTGCTTTAATGTTTGAATCACATCACGATGTTGTGCCATTTTTTGGGCAGCAGTTGCTAATGTGTAACCCTCGTCCAGGTAAGCCTTCATCGCTCGAACCTTAAAAACAGTTTCGTATTTATACTTTCGATTACCTTCACTCTCGCTCAAGCAGTTAATGTAACCTTTGTCTGTCCAATACCGCAATTTAGTGGTTGTAACGCCTGTTGCTCGGGACAAATCACCAATACCGATAGTAATAATATCGTCATGTTTAAAAATTTTTGCTAACCAGGCTTTGGAGCCTTCGCCCCCTGCAAATTGTTCCATGCTGTTACCTCAATTATCTATTGACGTTTAGTAGCTTTTTAGTTAATGAATCTGTTATGACTAATATATAAAAAATATAATTATCCTTAGTGCTATTTTCTAAAGGACTGATGTCTTAGTTAATCATCCAAAGTACTGACATTTCCTTGAACTATTATATATTTTGAAATATCATTGTCAACTTGCTTGACACTAATCACATGAAGTCTTATATTAATCCTCGTGCTTTTTAAACATGAATTTTGTAATGAAAGAAGGAACTCCTATGGCAAAAGCCGTCGATACCAACGGCAAACCGTATAACCGTGCCTTAATGGTTGTCGTTTTGCTAATTGGGACATTTTGTACCGTCCTGAATCAAACTATTTTAACGACCGCTTTCCCAACTTTGATGAAAGCCTTCGATATTTCTACTTCGACCGTTCAGTGGCTAACCACTGGTTTCTTAATGGTCAACGGGATCATGATTCCGATCTCTGCTTACTTATCAAGTCGTTTTAATTCAAAATGGCTGTACATCTCCGCGATGGCGATCTTTGAAATTGGGACAATCATCGCCTTCACTGCGCCAAGCTATGGTGCCTTGCTTACCGGACGCTTGGTGCAAGCCGTGGGGGTCGGGATTGCGATGCCATTGTTACAGACTCTGATGCTAACGATTTTCCCCGCTAGTTCTCGTGGTGCCGCCATGGGATTGGCCGGAATTGTTATCGGGGTTGCACCTGCTATTGGACCAACTCTATCTGGATGGGTCATTGATCAATATCAATGGCGTGATTTATTTGGCATGATTATTCCGATCGTGGCCGTTGTCATTGTCGGCGCATTATTCTTTATGAAGTCGGTTATCGAAACAACCAAGCCACGACTAGACTGGCTATCTGTTGCGATGTCGACACTTGGATTTGGTTCATTATTATATGGCTTCTCATCCGTTGGGGACGATGGGTGGACATCTGTGAAGGTCATTTCAACACTCGTGCTTGGCGTTATCATCATTGCCTTATTCGTTTGGCGCCAGTTGACTATGGACCACCCTTTCCTTCAACTACGTGTCTTTAAGTCTAGCGAATTTACCATTGCCGCAATTCTAAGTTCTGTCGTGATGATTGCCATGACTGGGGTTGAAATGGTCTTACCATTGTACTTGCAAATTGTTCATGGGATGAGTGCCTTTCATTCTGGACTAACCCTTTTACCGGGTGCCCTGATGATGGCGGTAATGAGTCCCATCACCGGCCAAACTTTCGACCGAATTGGTGCTAGGCGTCTCGCTATCGCTGGGCTATTTCTTCTAACCGCGGGTACTTTACCTTTTGTCATGATCACCAAAACCACGCCAACGATCTACGTAACTTTCTTGTACGCGGTTCGCATGTTTGGGATTTCCATGGTCATGATGCCAGTGACGACGGCTGGGATGAACGCGCTGTCCTTTGATTTGATCTCTCACGGAACCGCGGTTAACAACACAACCCGGCAGGTGGCTACTTCCATCGGGACTGCCGTCATGGTTTCAGTTCTTTCAAACGTCACTAAGAACGCCATGCCTGCCCACCACGTGCTTACTCAGACCCCGCTGGTCTACAAGGTTCGTGCGATTAATGCAACCTTAAGCGGTTACCACGCAACTTTTTGGGTAGCGATCGGCTTTTGTATTCTCGGCTTTGTCTTGGCTTTCTTCCTTAAGGGATCCAAACGAGCTTCAACTCACGTCACTCAAGCGAACACAGACGGCTTAAAGACTCCTGCAGCCACTGATAATGGAGGTGAAGCCTAATGATTTTAGTCACCTTAGTTCTCGGTGCCATCGCCTTTTTCGTTTGTTTTGTCTACATTAAACCAGTTATCTGGCGAACGGTTGGGACGTTGTTGGCGCTTGTCTTCCTCATTCCATCCTTACTCATGATCAACTTAAACGATCACGATCACTTTGGCATGAAGAAAGTGACCACCACTACAACTAAAGTCATCTATTCCGCCGATCCAACCGGCAAAATGAACATGATGCTTTATCAAAATATTGGTACTAAAGGCACCGAAAATACGCAGATTTATGCGACCAAAAAGGGTCAAAAGAAGCCCGGTCATACGCAGGTTAACGAAAATACGTTTAACCACGTCAAGTCAACGACTGCTTCAACGGCTACTTTAACCACCAAAGAAACGCGGTGGGTCTACAAGAACAACGCGACCAAATTGTGGTTTAACGTCGCTAATAATAACCACGAATTGATTAAACGAACGAACACGTTCCATCTACCTAATGACTGGGTACACTTATCAACAACGCAAGCCAAACAGCTGAAAGCACAAATGGCTAAACAGCAGACCCCTGCTGCCCAAGCGCAAGTCAAACAACAGGCCGCTGCATTCGTTAAGCAACAGATGCAAGCCGCCATCGCAAAAGATCCTAGTTTGGCCAATAACCAAGCTAAGCAACAACAATTGAGCAAACAATATGCCGCTCAATTCCAAAGCCAACTGATTAAAAAGGCTGTGGCAAATTTGAAGTAAAATGTCATCTTAACACTGGTGATCACCAAGAAATCACCTTTCTTCAATCCAGAAAGTGACGTTTACTCCAAAAGTTTGCATTAAATAAATTTACTAATTAGGCAGTTAATTCTCGTTCAAAATTGAACGGTGATTAGCTGCCTAATTTTGCTTGGATTCGCCCTCAATTCTAATAATCAATTTCATACACTGACTGCTTGATATAGTTCGTAGTCTGAGCGGCTGGCGGTCTTAACCAATTAATCCCGCTTGTGGAACCCGACAAAATCTGAGGGCAAGCCGGTGGTGTCGAACAACCACGAACATGTTAATTTGAGTCTGACTATAAAAAATCTCCTCACCTTCTCAGCCGTCCGTTTCTAAAACCGGTTAGCTGAAAGACAAGGAGATTTTTTTCATAATGCAACAGTTGATGAAAAGCTATTTGCGTTTTCTAACTGGAAAGACAGTCAATGTCGCAGCGGCCAAGATCGCAAACAACTCAACTTGCTGGTCAATTGAATCGCGGTGAGTGGTGCTTGTCTTCGGTAACGCAGATTTTGGATTCAATGATGAATGTAAATGTGATGCATCTAGCCGATTAACCCCAGCCGGATCTTTGATTACGTCTTGTGGTGTCGTTGTGACCGGCTTGGCTGACCGATTATTAGCCACAGAGGTGTCAGAACTGGTGGTTAAATTGTTGCTAGTAGCCGAAGAATCAGCTGAACTAGAGTTAACGGAACTAGCAGCGGACGAATCAGCCGAACTGGAGTTGGCGGAACTAGTAGCGGACGAATCAGCCGAACTGGAGTTAGCGGAACTAGCAGCGGACGAATCGACCGAACTAGAGTTAACGGAACTAGTAGCTGACGAATCAGCTGAACTGGAGTTGGCGGAACTAGCAGCGGACGAATCGACCGAACTAGAGTTAACGGAACTAGTAGCTGACGAATCAGCTGAACTGGAGTTGGCGGAACTAGTAGCGGACGAATCAGTTGAACTAGAGTTAACGGAACTAGCAGCGGACGAATCAGCCGAACTGGAGTTGGCGGAACTAGTAGCGGAAGGATCGACCGAACTAGAGTTAACGGAACTAGTAGCTGACGAGTCAGCTGAACTGGAGTTGGCGGAACTAGTAGCGGACGAATCGGCTGAACTGGAGTTGGCGGAACTAGTAGCGGAAGAATCGGCTGAACTGGAGTTAGCAGAACTAGTAGCTAACGAATCGGCTGAACTAGAGTTAGCAGAACTAGTAGCTAACGAATCGGCTGAACTGGAGCTAGCAGAACTAGTCGTTGACGAATCAGCTGAACTGGAGTTGGCAGAACTAGTCGTTGAAGAATCGGCTGAACTGGAGCTAGCCGAGCTAGTAGCGGAAGAATCAGCTGAACTGGAGTTAGCAGAACTAGTAGCGGAAGAATCGGCTGAACTGGAGTTAGCCGAGCTAGTAGCGGAAGAATCGGCTGAACTGGAGTTAGCAGAACTAGTCGTTGAAGAATCAGCTGAACTGGAGTTGGCCGAACTAGTAGCGGACGAATCGGCTGAACTAGAGTTAACGGAACTAGTAGCGGACGAATCAGCTGAACTGGAGTTAGCAGAACTAGTAGCGGACGAATCGGCTGAACTAGAGTTGGCCGAACTAGTCGCTGACGAATCAGCTGAACTAGAACTAGCTGAACTATCTCCATCAATTTTGGTAACATAAACATTATTTACCCTACCGGTTGTTGCTTCGGCGATTGTTTCCTGTGGATTGGCAAGTTGATAACCAGTCGGAATATTTTGAAAATCATTGTAAACAATTTGAATATAAATATAGTCCCAAGAGCCAACTTGTTGACCAGTTGCTTGATCAATGTAGTTATAAGTAGTCGTGATACTATCATATTCCTTGTTGTATTCAGCTAATGAAATTACCGGAATATGGTAATCGAAGGTAATGTTATCATCGGTGGAAATTCCATAGTCTTGCGTATCTGAGTGCCAGTAACTGGCATGATATTGACCGGCATAAATTGGGAATCCATGAACATCTAATGCTGGATGATTGAATTCTTGTTTAGAAATTGTCGCGACTACAGTTCCATCTTCTTCTAGGTAAACGACACCATGATCAACCTTTGCATCACTTGTTGCTGAAGAAGAAGTAGCTGAGCTAGTAACTGAAGAGTCAGCCGAACTAGTAGCTGACGAATCGGCCGAACTAGAGTTAGCAGAACTAGTGGTTGACGAATCAGCTGAACTGGAGTTAACGGAACTAGTCGCTGACGAATCAGCTAAACTGGAGTTGGCCGAACTAGTAGCCGAAGAATCAGCTAAACTGGAGTTGACCGAACTAGTAGCCGAAGAATCAGCTGAACTGGACTTGTCTGAATTTGTACTCGATATCCCAGATGATAATGCTGTAGTAAAATTCAATATATGGTTATTCGTCTCGAGGGGTTGTTGTGTTAGTTGATTACTCGCCTGTACCTTCATAGAGGTTGCTAGAAAACCTGTAAAAGCCAAACTTAGCGTAGCCGAAAACAGCCAAAATTTATTTGCCCTTTTTGTTATTAGAAACTGGTTTGATCGTCTACTCATTTTGTATTCCTCCATTTACTCAACAGTGACAGACTCTGGCTCAATAGCCGTATCGGTCGATAGGCTGTTTTTTGGCATTAGGGTCGTTATAGGTCTCCACAACTAACCAAGATTTAACTAGGTGACTCGATATTGTTTTTATCATGATTCTTCCCCCCAGAAGAAAAAATAAGTGATTTCATTCACGAATTATAAAAATATTAGCTTTCCTTATGAGGTAGTATAATGCACAAAATGTTATATTTCAATTTTGAATATTTTCTTTAATGTACGATAAAACTTAAACCGCCGCAGTATCAGTCAAGACATGTTGCAAGAAGCTCCAAGAAGCGTGGTTAATCCACAGCAACAAAATACTAATACCCATATGAATTGATTCAATCTAAATACTGAGGGAGATGCCGATAGCAGTGAATAATTAAAGCGACCAAAAAAGAGTGTTTGGGACAAAACCCAAACACTCTTTTTGATCTAGATTGTTTATCTCGTTGAAGCAAAGTCTGACAAAGCATGTAACCGTGTGTTCACTAATGATGCATAGGTGTCGACAATCGTATCAGTAGTAAAGTGGAAACGTTTGACCACTTCGCTACCCTTACCACTCAGGCCAAAGCTGTCGATCCCGATCACTTTCCCATCTAGCCCGACATACTTGCCCCAATCTGTGGTCCGACCCATTTCAATCGCCACACGATTTCGCACATCATGAGGCAAGACTGTTTCACGGTAAGATTCTGGTTGGGCGTCGAACAGATCCATACTTGGCATTGAAACAACGCTGACATCCTCACCACGATCTACTAATCGCTGTTGGGCAATGATCGCTAATTGAACCTCTGACCCAGTTGCGATTAAGATCCCATCTGGCGTGCCCCCTTTTTGTGGTGAAATCACGTAGGCCCCACGGCTCACCCCTTCTGGATGCAGTTTAGCCCCAGCTAGAACGGGTAGGGTTTGACGAGATAGAATTAACGCTGTTGGGCGATCATGGGTTCCCATCGCCTGCTGCCATGCCGCAATCGTTTCATTGGCATCGGCCGGTCGAATCACCGAAAGCCCAGGCATCGCACGCAATGCGGCCAGTTGTTCAATCGGTTCATGCGTTGGCCCATCTTCCCCAACCGCGATTGAATCGTGCGTGAAGACATAAGTGACCGGTAACTTCTGCAGAGCCGCCAAACGAATCGCCCCGCGCATGTAATCTGAAAAGACCATAAAGGTACTGCCATACACCCGTGTACCGCCATGCAGCGCAATCCCGTTCATGGCACAACCTTCTGCAAATTCCCGCACGCCAAACCACAAATTACGATTGACCGCGTTATCCACATCAAACCGACCATTATCCTTCAAATCAGTCTTATTGGAAGCAAACAAATCAGCCGAGCCACCCCACAATGAGTGTTCTCGCTTACCTAATGTCTGCAACACCTTGGCGGAGGTCAACCGCGTAGCTTCAGCATCGCCAAGTTCATAGTCATCGGTTAAATCACTGAGATCAACACTCTTAATTTGACGCACATCATCCGCAAAATAGGCCGCCAATTCAGGATATTGCATCGCATAGCTTTCCATCATGTGGTTCCATTGTGCCTCAGCCTTATGCCCACGACGTCGAATCGAACGATAAAAGCGTTCATACACTTCGCCTGGAACGTAAAACGGCGCGTATGGCCAATCGTAGGTTTCTTTAGTGGCAGCTAAAGCTGTTTCACTCAACGGCGCGCCATGAACTTTATTGGTGCCTGCTTGTGGTGAACCATAGCCAATGGTTGTTTTGACTTCGATAATAGATGGGCGATCTTCAGCGGCTTGCGCTTGTTTAATCGCATGATCAATCGCGTTTAGGTCATTGCCATCCCCCACGCGGTGGTAGTCCCAACCATAACTTTCAAACCGTTGATGAATATTTTCGTTAAATGCATTCGACAAGGGACCGTCGAGTGAAACGTCATTGGAATCATATAACACAATTAATTTGCCCAGTTTCAAACGACCGGCCAGACTTGCCGCTTCGTGGGAAATCCCCTCCATCAAGTCACCATCACCGACCAGCGTGTACGTGTAATGATCAACAACGTTAAAGCCCGGCCGGTTGTAGGTTGCCGCTAAGTGTTCTTCAGCCATCGCCATGCCAACAGCCATCCCTAGCCCCTGTCCTAGTGGGCCAGTCGTGGCTTCAACGCCATCCGTCCAGCCATACTCTGGGTGCCCTGGCGTCTTACTGCCCAACTGGCGAAAATGTTTTAAATCAGTCATTGAAACCTTGTAGCCACTTAAATGCAACAGACTGTATAACATCGCTGATCCATGACCAGCTGACAAAACAAAGCGATCACGATTAAACCAGTGTGAATCTTTTGGATTAACGGTCAGATGGCGGCTCCACAACGTATAAGCCATTGGTGCAGCTCCCATTGGTAATCCAGGGTGACCTGACTGTGCCCGATCAATGGCGTCGAGACTTAACGTCCGCACACTATTTACCGCTAATTGGTCAATTGAATCAAACATAAATTCATCATCCTTTTCTTTTAACAATCCGGCGAGTAAATCACGACCGGTGCTTTTGGTCTATGTTTGATACAATAGCGGTCTCATCATAAGTCAGCAAGAATAAAATGGTGATAATGATGATAATTAGCTTAAAAATTCATGAACCGTTAAAATTGGAATACCGTTTTATGTCCATAACTATCAAGATGTTTATCACATTGGTCTATATTTTAGCACACGGTTGTATTTTGCCATTATTTTGTTGACGAAAAGCCACATTGTTAACCAAAAATCCGTCTATTTTTATAATTGGTATAGTTAAAAACCACTCAGCCACTTGATCCCTTGACTGAGCGGTTTATTGTATTTGTCGAGCTACCCAAGCCTGATGTCTGTGCCTAGCCCAGCCTGCCTAATTGGCAAAGAGCGCCAACCAGTCAGTCTCAGCTAGTGCTCGACATCACCCGGCTTGTTTCGCTCTGATTATTTATCGATGCTGATTTTGTTGCTGTTCAAGTTCACGGCGCCGGTTACGCGTTAAGAAATAAAAGGGGATTGCAACCACCAAGGCACCCAGTCCCCAAATCAAGTTCACCAATTGCGCCTGCGCTAGTAACCAAAATGAAACCAATACTGCAATAATGGGAATCACTGGTCCAAACGGAACCCGAAAGGCTCGTGGTTGATTTGGACGCGTTCGACGAAAGACCAACACCGCTAAAATCGTCGGCAAGTATTGAGCAAATCGCGAGACAACTGAAATGGCAGCTAACGTACTAAATGTGCCCGTCAAGGCCAGTGGCAATGCTAATAGAACCGAAATGATGACCGCAACATCAGGTACACCACGCCGATTCAGGTGACCAACAATCCTCGGCATCACGCCGTTATCCGCCATCGCTTGACCACTACGCGGTACCGTAAATGACTGTGCAATGGCAATGCCGGTAATCGAGATCACAGTCCCCGCACCAATAATTGCTTTGCCAACTGGTCCTAGAATCGCTGACAAAGCTGTTTGCATCGGTGCCGTCGTTGTCGCCAATCGTGGTCCCAAGATACCAATCGAGACGGTTTGAATTAAAAAGTACAACAACGCCACCAGACCCATGACAGTGATGATCGCTCGCGGCACATCATGTTGGGGATTTTTCATGGCTTCGGCGGCAATAACAATGGCCTCAAAACCGGTAAACGCATAAAACATCACAATTGCCGCTTGACCAAATGATCCGGTTGCATAATGCCCATGCGGAAAAAACGGCGTAAAATTACCCGCATGCATGAAAAAGAGCCCAATTGCGACAAAAAACACTAGCGGAACCATTTTGGCCACAGTGACAACATCATTCAACCATTTGGTGACGTTAACACCGAGAATATTAATTAGTCCTAACCCAACTAAGAGACCCGTAATAATCGTTGCGTGCCACACTGGTTGCGCTAACACTGGCCATAAAGCGCCCAAAGCGGTCGCTAATCCTGCTGCCATAGTCGCCCAGGCAATAATACTAATCACCCAGATAATAAAACCAACTTCGTAACCAATAAAATCACCAAATGCGGCTTTTGCATAGACGTACGGGCCGCCGTTTTCACGAAACAAGCTTGCATCCTCTGCAAAACAAAATGCAATACTGATCACTAAAAGCATGTCAAATACAAAGACTAATAAGCTAGCTGGGCCGATTAATTTCATTGCGGTATTTGGCAACAAAAAAATTCCTGAGCCAATGATGGCATTTAGGCCAAACAAGACGATGCTGATAAAGCCAAAGCGTCCCTTCATTGCAGTTCCTTCTTCCTATAAATAAATATAAACATTATTATGCACCTTAGAGGGTACTCAAACGCAAATAAAACTCGTGAGAAAATCAGCCAACTTATTTCAAGACACTAAAAAGGCCGTCCATCACTGGACGACCCTTAATCAATAGACTTAATTATTGGCTTACGCCAAGTTGCTTACCACCAACCGTTTGCTTCCCAGAAGGCTTGGGCGCCGGCCCATGAACCGTAACGAGAATCAGCGTATTGCGTTGCAACAGCTTCTTGATGAGCTGGTGATAAGTCGCCGCCCAACTTGTCTAAACTAAGTTGGTATTTGCCGTAGTATTGACCATTAACGGCTGTGTATGAACCACCAGATTCGCGAGCAGCAATGTAAGCTTGGGCTGCTGAATCAGAACCAGAAACCGCTGGGGCTGCAGGAGCAGCGGTTTGTGCTTGAGTGGTTGTTGCTTGCTGTACTGCAGCAGCTGGTTGTTGCGTAGCTGTTGTCTGCGTTTGTTGCTGGGTCGAGGCAGCAGTGTTAGCACCATCGGCATCAGGAACAGTCAGTGATTGATCAACAAAGATTAAGTTCCCACCATTTTGCAAGTGGTTCGCGTTTACAATGGCTTCAACAGTACTGTTGTTTTCAGCAGCTAACTTAGAAACCGTGTCACCACTTTTAACAGTGATATTGGTGTCAGCATTTGCGACGACACTCCCTAAACCAAGTAATGCGGTTGCGCTAGCAGTAGACAAGACTAATTGTTTGATCTTCATATGCTAAAATTTCACTCCTAAGGTTGTTTGATGTAACCAGGATTGGTTACATGCTGGCTAATTAACTCGTAATGGTGAGTTAAGATTTCTTTAATAACAATAACTTAACGATGACCACTATACAGATTGTAAATAACAGAAGAATACCGTAAACATTACAAATTCAGCCGTAAATGTCATATATTCCGATATCTGAAACATTTCGTAATATAACCCAATTCGTGAAACGTCTTGTGCCCCTAACAATTTATCGACTTATCAGTTACTTGTGGACAATTGTTTTCAGACCTCTTTACGGCTCTTATTGCGATGACATAGCGGTTTAACTGACCACATAAAAAGATGCATTTTGCAAGCAAATTGCAAAATGCATCATCGTTCGTCTCGTTTAAGTTAAAAAGCTAGGATTCTGACTGGCGCCGTGAAAAAAGCCAACTAATGACGAAAATTGCCATAGCTAAAGTCACACCCATTAAAATAAAGGTACCTTCGCCCAACCAATCGATAATAAACCCGAAGATAAAGTTACCAACCGGATGCATAAAATCAACGGAGATAAACCAAATTCCGAAAACTCGTCCTAAATAGGCCACTTCCGTTTGATCTTGCACTAAGGTGTATAAACTAACGCCGATTCGTGAAATCAAAAAGCCATAGATGCCAGTAACGACCAGCAACACCAAATATGGTCGCCACACGCCGGCAATCAACATCACCGCCGCGAGTAAATAGATCTCATGTTCAATTTGATTCATGGTGCGTACTTTTTGTGAGCGGATCAGACTCAGGCCTCCGAGCATGCCGCCAATTGCCATCACCGCCATTAAGTAACTATATAAGTGCTCATCACCATTGAAATAATGTTTAACATCATATGGTAATAATAAATTAAAGGCGGCATAGAAAATATTCACGACACTGTCAACAACGACCATCTGAACCAATAATGATTTGCCTAACACATATTTAAAACCGCTAGTGAGACTTGACCATATTGACAATCGCTGACGGCGTTCCGGTTGATAACGATATGAAATGCCTAACACCAGTGCGATAGACAACAAAAACGAGGCCGCATTAATAAACAGAAACTCGCGGAAATTGACCCATTTAATGGCGAGTAACGCGCCACCCAATAGTGGGGCAAAAATATCTGCCAGATTAATTGACGTGTTAGACAAAGCATTAAAGCGTTGTAGCGCTGACGTTTCAATCAATTCTGGCACCAATGCTTTGGCCGCTGGAAAGTTGAAACCTAGACCAATGTCTAAAATCACCGTTAACAGTACCAGCTGATAAAACACTGGATGATTGACATCGACAATTAAGGCCATTAGTAAACAAGCAATAAAACTCAAAACATCTGACCAAAACATGACCATTTTACGATTCATGCCGTCAACCAACGGCCCCGCTAATAAATCAGCCACGACCAACACAATTCCGCCAATCCCTTGAACAATTCCCAGTAAAGAGGCAGTCCCTGTGGCCTTAACAATGAACCAATTTAATCCAAAGATATACAACGCATCTCCGAGTCGTGAAATGAACGGACTTAAAAACAACGGCCAATTGAACGTCCGTTTACGATTAACTACCGGCAATTCTGACATCTAACCGCCCCCTTTCCATATCTGTTAAATTCGTTCTATCATACCAAAAAATCAGCTATCGTCGCCTGCTTTTGGCTTTTTCAAAACAAAAAAGCCCAGTCAAGATGATCACACTCACCCAACAAGGCTCTACTGGTCTGGACAACCAGCTTCAATACTTCCGCAGATAGACAGCATCAATGGTATGATGCCTGACTTTATGCAAAATGACGTTAGCCCGATTACGCGTTGGCAGAATGTACGCTTTCAGGTTGCGCAAATCAACATCATCCCAGACCTGTCGTGCATATAGAAATGCATCTTCTCGTGATCCAGTCGCCAATTCATGATAAAAATTAGTGGGATCGTTGAATGCAGAATTCAGCAAAATATTGAACCGTTCCAAGAACCAATGCTCAACTAATTGCGGATCCGCATCTACATAGAGGGAGAAGTCAAAAAAGTCACTGACAAAAATTTCAGCTTGCGAAGGTAATTGTAAGACGTTGATGCCTTCAACAATTAAAATGTCTGGTTGATCGATTTCGTCATACTCATTAGGAATCACGTCATACACCTGATGTGAATACTTAGGTGCTTGGACATGAGGCTTAGATTGTTTGACATCATTTAAAAATTGAATCAGTCGGGGCATGTCATAACTATCTGGAAACCCCTTGTCATCGGCAATCCCTTTCGCCTCTAACACGGCATTAGGGTATAAAAACCCATCAGTGGTGATTTGTTGCACTTTTAGTTGCGGGTATAAGTGTCGTAATAGCAAGGCTAATAGCCGAGCAGTTGTCGACTTTCCAACGGCAACTGACCCAGCAATCCCGATTAAAAAGGGCACATGCCGGTGAGAAACGCGCAAAAAATCACTACGTTCATCATTAGCCCGTTGGAAATCCCGGTACTTCAATAGAATGTAATGCACCAATGGCATGTAAATTTCGCGCACATCGTCCAATGAAATACGGTCATTTAATGAGCGTATTTGTTCCAAATCAATCTCATCTAATGGTACAGACTCAGCATCGAATAATGTTTGCCACTGATCACGTTTAAATTGGTCATAATTATCAAGTTGTTCAGCCATTTGCTTGCCCCACGTTTTTAAAAATTCCTGTTCAGTATACCATAGCAAAACGGGTGTGAAACCACTTTTTGAAAGCGGCTTCACACCCGTTGTTATTTTGATTTCACGCGTTACGCAGTGACTGTTTCTCGCGTATACAACGCTGCTGGCACACGATCCATTAATGGCGTTAATTCACCAGTTGCGAGCAATGTTAATTGGTGCATCGCCCGCGAGCAGATCGTGTAGAGCAATTGCCGCTCACTTTCGTCATAGTAAACTTTCTTAGAAGCATCCCACACGATCACCGCGTCAAACTCTAACCCCTTTGCTAGATACGCTGGGACAATTAAAGTTCCCGGGACTAAGCGCTGATTTTCCGTTCGAATCAGTGTAGCCTTCACTCCGGCGGCCTTCAATTGATCGGCGACCGCTTCACAGGCCGCTAATGTTTTCCCAATAATAGCGGTCGTCTCATGGGCTTGGTCGTTAGCACTCAGTTGTGTCAATAGCCGCTGTTCTTGTGCGGATTGAGTTGGTGCTACCGAGACAATCGGTTTATTACCTGCCCGATTAAACGCCGTAATTTGTTCCCCATCGACTAACAAGGCCTTCGTGAAATCCGTGATCTGTTGGGTCGACCGATAGGATTTCGTTAGCTGAACAACCCGCGTCTTTTCTGGATCAAACATCGTTGATAGTTCACTGAGCAATGTCCGGCTGTTTTCTTGTGTGAAGATTGCCTGGTTTAAATCACCGAGTAATGTAAATTTAGCCCGTGGAAAACTAAACTTCAGAAAAGCTAATTGAAAGGCCGAATAATCCTGCACTTCATCAATGAAGACAAAACGAATTGCTTTCTCACCTTTTTTGCCAGTCATCATATCGTATAAGTATAGATAAGCAGAGGTGTCAGCTAATGAAAGCTGATGGTTTCGGTAACCTGATAACGTCGCTTCAACACTTGCTTGCCACTGTGCTTCACTGATTCCTTGCGCGGATAAGTCAAGCATGGCCGGTACATGACGCAAAAAGTGTGCGTATTGCGCGTTAATGTTCAAATACCGACTCCGTGAAATGGCCAATTGAACGGGTTTAAACGCCTTCATCACGATTTGTCGCGCTAAGAAACGATACTCTTTATCTTGGCTATCGAATTCACGTGGTTGATCTCCAAACATGGTATCGACTTCTTCACGGGTCAAATTCTGCACTGCTTCTTCAACCCATTTGTCGCGAATCTCCGTTGAAATACGGCGATTCAAGATCTTAATGAGCTCCTCACGCGTTGCTGATAATCGATTGGCCAAATGATAATTTTCGTTGAATGAATAATAAATTTCTGCAATTTTTTCCTTACTGATGAAGACTTGATCACGAAATTTAATATCACGAAAACGCATGTCCGCTTGTTCCAAATGATTTGCGTACTCTGTGACCACGTTAAAGTAGTTAAGGCTCCCCTTTAACGTATTTACCGCACGAAACTGATCATCCGTTGTTGCTTCAAAACGTTGTTGCAATGTTTCAACTTGAATTTTCGGCAGACGGCGATTGGTGTACTGCAAGTATGTCATCTGCACCATGTTTTGTTCACCTAATTCAGGTAATACTTGATTGATGTAATCGTTAAACAACTGATTAGGTGAAAACAAAACCACTTGTCCAGCGGTCAAATTTCCCCGATACCGATACAGCAACCAGGCCACTCGCTGAAGCACAGCTGCCGTCTTCCCAGATCCAGCTGCTCCCTGAACAAATAGGAGATCAGAATTGGTGTCTCGAATAATCTGATTTTGTTCTTTTTGAATGGTGGTCACAATACTCTTCATCTTAGTATCGGAGGCATTGCCTAACGCCTCCATCAACATCGAGTCACCGACAACTTCATCGGTATCAAACATCGTCACAATCACGCCATCTTTAATCTGAAATTGACGTTTTAACTTCACATCCACAGTTTGTGGACCATCAGGAGTCTGATACGTAATGTCGCCCAGGCCACCATCATAATAAATTGAAGAGATTGGCGCCCGCCAATCGTAAATCAAAAAGTGATCTGGTGAGTCGGCAAACGAACCCAGGCCAATGTAAATTGTCTCTGGCTTACCAGTTGGACCTTCTTGAAAATCAATTCGGGCAAAATATGGCGTCTGTTCTAACTTCTGCAACACGTCTAACCGTTGCGTGGCATGTTGCCAGCTATTCTGGCGTTCATCAAGCATTTGTTGTTGTGCACGTAATGACATGGCAGTATCCGTCATGCCTTCATAGCTACCTGTATTTAGATGAACCTCGCCAAATGCCCGTTCAATATCTTTTCGGTCTCGGGCCGCAGTGGCAATATCCTCACTAGCGACCTGTTGCGCAACCTTAATTTTTCCAATGACACCATCTAGATGCACTTGTTCTTGTTGCTCGGCTGAGTCAGTCACGTGATCGCCCTCCATCTTGTCTATGGTCCCCCTTGATTCACTTAAAATCAAAGTTAATCAGCGAAAAATCGTACTAAATATTATAGCTCAATTAGGGTGGTTAAGTAAACTGATTGGTATGAATCGATGGCGTTACCTTTGCGTGGGCGGGTGTCAAAAATTGGCGTTAGATTCCCCCTTTTACAAGGTTATTACTGTCGACCAACCTGAACTTTGCGGGTGTTCGGCTGGAACGCCGTGGGCCTGCTCTGAATCCGGAAGTACACAGGCTGAGCCGATGCCTACTACGTCCAGGTTGGTCTACTTTCGGTTCACCCGCTTAAATTTTGGGGCTAGTGTAAGCACCAAAGTACAATTCATACTGGCCTGATCCTAAACACCACCACGCCAAAGGATTAAGTCTGGCGAGCGCGTTTACATCAGAGCGTAAGCCATCACGAGTGAAGACGAGCGCGTTCCGCCAGAGTAAGTCAACCGACTGAATTTGGTCAATCATGATCCACATAACTAAAAATTCATCAAAGTCAGCTCCGATGTCTCGCTATTCATACCTATTTTATCTACACTTAAGGGTAATCGGAGGACGACGAGGAGGACAGTGCATGTCACAACTCTTTCACATTTTGAGTCACTTACAAGAATACATTTTGCCGCTTTTCTCTTGGATGGGCGATTGGAGCTACGTCACCTTGTTTCTTCTGATCTTTGCGGAAACCGGCTTGGTGATTTTTCCATGGCTCCCTGGAGAATCTTTGATCTTTGTGACTAGCGCCATCGCGGCCGCGACACAATCAAATTTAGACATTAAAATCTTAGTCCCCATTTTCTTTTTTGCAGCAGTATTGGGCGATACGATAAACTTTCGCATTGGCGCTTGGCTGTTGCGCTTCAAATTCATTAATCGTCATCTGCGTGGTGGCTTAGAACGCGGCCGTGATTTTTTTAAGCGATATGGCGGTCGCGCCGTCATCTTCGGCCGTTTCGTGCCACTCATCCGCACATTTGTCCCACTCTTAGCTGGTTCAACGAAGATGAGCGAACGTCGATTTGCGATTTTAAACGTTATTGGCGTCGCATTGTGGGTCACTGTTGGTAGTGTCCTTGGCTACTACTTCGGCCGTCTCCCATTCGTCCAGCACCACTTTGCCTGGATTTTTGTTGGCGTCGCTGCAATCGGGATTTTACCTGGCTTTATCGTCGCATTAACACGACATCTACGCCGTCACTCTAATCACTTCTATCGACCATAATGCTTAACCTTGGGAGGCACGTTCCATGGGGCAACTTTCACTATTAATCTTATTATTAGCGGCCTTAATGACACCCTTGTTAATGGCTCGTTTTAAAATTACGTTCTTACCGACCGCCGTCGTCGAAATCATTGTCGGTATTGTCCTCGGCACGAGCGGTTTCAACTGGATTCATACCTCGAGCACGCTCAACCAATTGTCCACATTAGGCGTGATTATTCTATTATTTTTAAGTGGCATGGAAATTGATTTCAGCCTTTTTCGTCGCCATCCCCTACCTCAAACGGCACGTGCAAAGAAGGCCGCCGCCAATTCACCGCGACAACTGGGTCCACTCATGCTCGCCATCCTCGCTTATGGCACCGTCGTCATATTAGCAATTGCAATGGGTTGGACCCTCAAAACCACCGGCTTATTCACAGATCCATGGTTAGCTGCCATTTTATTTGCCACCATCGCGTTGGGGGTGGTAATCGCTACGCTAAAAGAAAACGAATTGCTCAGTCGCCCCTATGGACAAACCTTGCTCTTAATCGCAGTTCTAGGTGAAGTGGTCCCGATGCTGAGTCTCACGGTCTATGCGAGTCTGGTCGGTCATGCGAGCAAATCAATCTATTGGGTGCTGATCTTATTCATTGTCGCTGCCATCTTGCAACTACGCTTCCGCACCTTTTTCACGTGGTTTGAACGAATTAATAAATCAACCACTCAGTTGGACATCCGCTTAGCTTTCTTCCTCATTGTCGCCCTCGTCACTGTGGCTGAAACGGTGGGAGCCGAGAACATCCTCGGGGCGTTTGTTGCTGGTATTGTGATGAAATTACTCGAACCACGACCAGCGACGCAAGAGAAACTCGATTCAATCGGTTACGGCTTCTTCATCCCGATTTTTTTCATCATGACTGGCGTTAAATTAGACATCCCCGCCCTAATGGCCAGTCCGCAGACCCTCTTATTGATTCCTTTACTATTTATTGGCTACGTGGTGGCCAAACTTGCGATCTGGCCCATTCTGAAATTACGCTTTAAGGCCGTCAATGCAACGGCCGGAACTGCCCTATCGGTGACCACCATCACGTTAGTTTTGGCTATTGATTCCGTTGCTGTCTCGCTCCATCAAATGACGAATCAACAAGCTGGTGCCTTTTTGTTAGCGGCGATTATTACCTGTATCTTTGCACCACTACTATTTAACCGCTTATTTGCTGCTGACGCTGAACCATTGCCCAAACAAACGGTCCATTTCATTGGCACCAACATCACCACCGTCCCGGTGGCCCAGCAACTGGCTAAAGGGTGGTATGACATTGCCATGTTTACGGATAAACCAGAAAACTATCGTGCCTATAATAGTGAAGTTAATGTCACATTGGTCGATCCATTCACGCCTAAACGACTCGCTGATATTGGTGCCTTTGATGCCGATATCTTGTTTATTGGTCATTATAACGCGGCCCAAAACGCCGGCGTTGCCTTAGCTGCTAAAGAATACGGTGTGCCCCGCGTATTGGTTCGCTATGAAGATCGCAATATTTTAGATCAAACCGAAGATCAACTCACTGCAGCAGGGGTCGAGGTCTTCAATACGGGGGAAATCACACTAGCCTTGTCGCGCAGTCTCATTGAAGCGCCTGATACCTTGCGCATTTTGACCGACACCGATGCGGGAATTTTCGAAGTCACTATCCTGAACCAGCGTTTCACCGGCATCAATCTCAGCGATCTGCCATTCATCAATCAAATCACAATTTCACAGGTAATTCGTAATCGACAATTTATCAAACCAACTGGAAATTTAGTGTTACAGCTCAATGATCGCTTAATTTTCACTGGCTCTAAAGCCGCCATTGCCGACATCCGCGCAGCTCTTGGGACCGTTAATCATTAGTAAAATCGACTGGCTTAACTTTGTCACTGGTTCTGTCACCCTGCAATTGATTGTCGACGTAAAGTTTAAGCGGGTAGAATTCTAAGAATAAAAAGGGAGTGACCCCTCTAGTGATCGAATGTTAATTTGAAGAAAACAATCTAAACACACTGGAGGAATCACGCTTGTCGTCTGTATTACAAAAAATCATTACCGAAATGGTCACTTCGTTTGGAAAGTCCGCTATTTCATTACTTGCAGGTCGACAGGCGGACCGGATTAAGGCAATTGGCGAACGAACATTGGACACGAGTGTTAGCACAAAATGCGATAGTATCAAGCCCACAGCTTGTCCAATAGGATCAAAATCGCCTTTGGTCCGCCCGATAGAAGCGATCACGCTGCAAGTCGAAAGATAGGTGAGTGAACTGAAAAGTAGACCAACCTGGACGTAGCGGGCATCGGCTCAGCCTGTGTCGTTATCGTTAGCGTCCTTCGCTTACGATAAAGTCTGACTGTGAAATCAGGGTACTTCCACGTTCAGAGCAGGCCCACGGCGTTCCAACCGAATGCCCGTAAAGTTCACGCTTGGTCGATCGTGGATAACACTGTCAAGGTTTAACCTATCACTAGTCTAAGTGACTACCCCACTAAAAGTTGACGCCATCAATTGACTAGATTGATTGGAGCGAAACACCGGAATTTGCTATGATAGGACTATTAATAATTACGGAGGCTCTCATGTCATTTAATGTTTACATGGTTCGTCACGGGCAAACTTATCTGAATTTATATCATCGGATGCAAGGGTGGGTGGACGCACCGCTGACCGAAAAAGGAATTAACGATGGCGAACACGCCGGTTTATTGCTGAGCCAGATTCCGTTCGATGCTGCTTATTCGAGCGATTTACCGCGGACTTTTGCCACGGGAAAACTAATTTTGGCCGCCAATCCTAGTGCACTTTCACAGCCGATTCAGCGCCCAGAATTCCGTGAACAATTCTTTGGCTTCTGGGAAGGCTATGATGACATGCTCATGTGGCATCAAATCGGTTCCCCCAAGGGCGGCGATAGCTACAACGCCTTGATCGAAAAGCTGGGACTCAAAGATGCAACTAACTTGGTCGCTGACGCTGACCCTTATCATCATGCGGAGCACTACGATGATTTATGGCGTCGAATTCAAGCTGGCATCACCTTCTTGCGGCAACAACATCACGATGGTGATAATGTCTTAGTGGTAACCCATGGAACGTATTTACGACATGTCATCGATCACTATTCCGACAAATTTGCATCCCAACCTGGGCCACGCAATGGTAGCGTCACTAAATTAACCATCGACGCCGACCACGTCACAGTTAATTATACTGATCGTCTCGACGCTCAACTTTAAGGAATAAAATAAATAAGCAGGTGCGACTTCAATTGGGTGCGCACCTGCTTATTTTTTGTTCGCCCTTAAAAAACGGCTAGTTACCCACCGAAGACCATTTTGGATAAACCACCGTCATCAAAAAAGACGCCCACTTAAGCTGGAGCGCCTCGTAAATTAAAATTCAGAGCGATTCTATTATGATACGTTCAGCAACGATTGCCGAGTTATGCTTGCTCAGTCGTATATCGCGGTGCTGCCAATAGCGGCTGTCCAGCCATTCTGTCATGTTGTGACGACTGTTTTAAAGCCATCGTCAATGCCGCTAATTTAGGGTCACGATGCACGTGAGTTAAGTCAACACGATCTTCTTCACCTTCAACAAAACGACGCGCCACCTGATTGATTTGACGGGCCAGTTGCTTAGTCGGTCGTGACTGCTCCGAGCTTTCATAAGCGGCAATATCATGAACCAAGCGTCCGAGTAATTCGTCATTTTCAATATGGTTAGCTAAATACAAGATCACTTCATTCATCCTGAGCACCTCGCCTTTCGCCTGAATGTGACCAACAGGATAAAACTATTTTTGTCTGAAGTCAACCATATTAAATATCTCAGCGTAACACAAATCTCAACTAGCCGATTGCCAATGGTTGTTCCAGCACAAAAATCAGTTGATCAAAGGCTTGATCAGTCTCGGGTAACGGCAAGCTGAAGAAATTGTGCATCATATAAGGATAATCGAAAAAGTCAATGTCAACGCCAGCTTGTTTAGCCTTTTCACGAAATTTAACTGCGTCTGGATAAAGTAATTCCCGCGTGCCAACAAAAATGGTTAACCGTCCCAGCCCAGTGACATCTCCATACAGCGGACTAACGTGCCAGTCGGTCGTGACGGTATTGTGCGCATAATAATGACCCATCATCACTTGTAACGAGTAACGATCTAAGACCGGATCGGCAGCCTCATAATACCGAATTTCATCATTGGTTAAGCCCACATCTAACACCGGGGAAAGGGCCACAATGTTTTTCGGTTGCGGCAGGTCCCACTCCTTTAGTGCCTCAGCTAATGTCAATGCCAAGCCACCCCCAGCGGAGTCGCCAATAATAATTAACTTAGCCGGATCGACTGTCTTGAGTACCTCACGATACAACCGTTCCAATGAGGTTAAAACATCCTGGTAGTCGTAATTTGGAGCCAGTGGATAGATCGGCATTAACACTGTCCCTGATAATGTATCAGCTAGTTTACGGGCAAACCGAATTTGCATCGCTTGTGGCTGATTCCAAAAACGACCGCCATGCAAGTAAATAACGGTATATCGATTGTCATGATAACGTCCATGGAATTCATAAGTTGAAGGATACGTTGACGACATGATCGCATGATACTTGGCTTTAAACTGCTGATTCATTTGCCAAGGTTTCGCATTTTTTTCAGCAAAATATTCATACGTGACTAAATTTTCCGCATGCTTATAGGGACTAAACATTTTTTTGGGTTGTAGACGCATTAACCCAGCCAAGACCTTACTACTAACACTACGACGCTCAATCAAACGCGCCTGAGCCGTGACGGCTGCGGCCCCTAAAAGCGCGGTTGCTGTCAGGATCTGTTTAACCTTCATGGAAATCCTCCAAAATTGCTGGCTAACATCAAAGCCAAATTGTGGTTTTCGTATCCACCACAGTTTACAACTTATCTAGGGCGGTTGCCTAGCTTTTATCAGAGAGTGTGAGCAAGACCGAGTGAGGCCGAGCAACAACTGGAAATCACGGACGGGTGGGCTTCACCCGGTAGTGATTGCTGGTTGTGCATAGGACTCAGGTCTGGCGAACACGTTTACATCAGAGTGTAAGCAAGACCGAGTGAGGCCGAGCAACAACTGGAAATCATGGACGGGTGGGCTTCACCCGGTAGTGATTGCTGGTTGTGCATAGGACTCAGGTCTGGCGAACACGTTTACATCAGAGTGTAAGCAAGACCGTTTTGAATCTGAGCAACAACGGACAATCACGATTGAGCAGGCTAATCGCAAGGATGGAGCATTATTAAAGAAATCTGGTCTTTCAGTTATATTTTCAGGTCTATTTAAGCTTGATTCAGTATCTTAAATATTGTTGATAGCAATATTGCTATCACACTCCTACACTCCGAAAGAATTCATCCCCCAAAAGCCTTCCTGTTATGGCTAGCAGGAAGGTTTTTAGCTGGCCGAACAACTTTGTTCAAAAAAATTGGTGGTTTTTAAGTTATTTTAAGCTCCACCAGTTATCTTAGATAGTGTTGATGGCCAACAACTCTGTCAACAATATCTCCTGACATATTTTCAAAAAATAAACCACTCTAACAGCGACTTCCTCAGTGAAGTCGCTGTTTTTGTTGAACAAAAAAGTCGTTGACCGCCTTCACTTGAAAGCAACCAACAACTTCAAATAATCACTAAGCTTGCTGTAAGACTTCTAGGCCGGCCTTACGAGCACGATCTTGATACATCCCAATTTCATCTTCAGCCGCCCGAACAAAGTGATGCGGTGCAATTTCCACCATCTTACGTGGTTTACCATCACTTTCACGACTGGAATCATAGTCCAACTGCTGTCGGGTCCGTTCAATCTCTGGATCAGGAATGGGCACGGCTGACAATAGGCTCGTCGTATAGTCGTGTAGTGGTTTGGTGTAAACCTCATCGGCTGGGCCGATTTCTAACATTCTTCCATAATGCATCACTCCGATTCGGTCAGAGATATACTTCACCATTGACAGGTCATGGGCGATGAAGAGATAAGTCAAACTCTGCTTAACTTGCAATTCCTTCATCAAATTAACCACTTGCGCCTGAATCGAAACATCCAGTGCTGAAATGGGTTCATCTGCAATGATGAATTTAGGATTAACGGCCAACGCCCGTGCGATTCCAATCCGTTGACGCTGACCACCAGAGAATTCATGAGGATAACGACTAGAATGGTCTTTATTTAAACCAACCGTTTCCAGTAAATCTTCCACCATTTTAGAACGCTCTTCGTCATTTTTAGCTAAATGGTGGATATCAATTCCTTCAGCGACGATGTCTTTGACTTTCATCCGGGGGTTTAATGACGCATATGGGTCTTGGAAAATCATCTGCATTTCTTTCCGAAATTCCAACTGTTCCTTACGATCTTTGATTTTAGAAACATCACGTCCATCAAAGCGCACCTCACCGCCAGTTGGTTCATATAAATGAATGATTGCTCGCCCAGTCGTCGTTTTGCCAGAACCCGATTCACCAACTAGGCCAAACGTTTCCCCTTCGTAAATGTCGAAGGAAACGTCGTCAACGGCACGAACTTCATCACGTTTGCCAACGTTGAAGTACTGCTTCAGATCTTTAACTTCTAAAATCTTTTTCCGATCTGTGTAATCCATTTTGACGCTCCTTTCTTTATTCACGATCATCGTCGCTCGGAGCGGCCGGTGTCGGTAGCGGTGCTTCTGGTCGAATCAATTCGCCATCGGCATTGTGCATCTTGGCCCATTGATCTTGTCGTTTCGCAATGGCCACCGGTGGCACCACTTGTGGTGAACGTGGATCTAATAGCCAAGTTGCCGCGTAATGTGTTTCAGAGACCTTAAAGAACGGAGGTTCCTGTTCTGCATCAATCTTTAGCGCATACGGATTACGGGCCGCAAATGCATCTCCCTTAGGCGGGTCGAGCAAATCTGGCGGCGTACCAGGAATAGCGGACAAGTCGCCGCTGCGCGTATCTAGCGTCGGCATCGAGTTCAATAACCCCCATGTATAAGGGTGTTGTGGATTGTAGAAGATTTCGTCAACCGTGCCGTATTCCACGATTTTACCGGCATACATAACGGCAATCCGGTCAGCCATACCAGCAACAACCCCAAGATCATGGGTAATGAAAATGATGGAAGTCTCAATCTTTTCTTGAAGTTCTTTCATCAATTTCAAGATCTGTGCTTGGATGGTTACATCCAAAGCAGTCGTAGGTTCATCGGCGATCAGAACTTCTGGATAACAGATTAAAGCGATTGCGATCACGATTCGTTGCCGCATCCCACCAGAAAATTGGTGTGGGTAATCGTTGATCCGGTGTTCTGCATCAGTGATACCAACCAACTTTAACATTTCTAAAGCTTGCTCCATCGCTTTTTCGCGTGAAACATGATTGTGAACCCGCAATGGTTCAGCGATCTGACGACCAATTTTCATTGTTGGATCCAACGAAGTCATTGGGTCCTGAAAGATCATCGCAATATCTTTACCACGAATTTGTTGCATTTCTTGTTCAGACTTCTTAAGGACATCTTGACCATGAAACAAGATTTCACCACCAGCAATTTCAGCATTGTCGGCGTTCAATCCCATTAAAGCCCGTGTCGTTACCGATTTACCCGAACCAGATTCACCAACAATTGCCAGCGTTTCACCCTTTTTTAAATGGAACGAGACATCACGAATCGCCTTAACTTTACCTGCATAGGTGTTGAAGTTAATGCGCAGGTGGTTGACTTCGATTAAATTTTCATTCTCAGTACTTTCCACGATTAACGTCACCTACTCTCTTGAACGTGGGTCAAAGGCATCCCGTAAGCCATCAGCAAACAGGTTGAAACAAATCATGATCACCATCAACACGATGGCCGGGTACCACATCTGGAAAGGTAAAAACTGGAAGTTCTTTTGCCCATCAGAAATCAAGGTCCCTAGTGAAGCAGTCGGTGGTTGGATCCCAATCCCAATGTAAGAAAGGAAGGCCTCAAAGAAGATGGCGCTGGGGATCGTAAACATTGTCTGAATAATGATGACCGAGCTCATGTTGGGAATTAAATGCCGCATGGCAATCTTCCATGAACTTTCACCTAGCGTACGAGCCGCCAAGATATATTCTTGACTCTTCAAAGTCAACGTTTCGGCCCGAATCAAACGGGCCATCGTCGTCCAACCGGAGATCGCGATCGCCAAAGAAATTGACAACAGTGACCCTTTCATCACGACCAGTAACAAAATCATGTAAACCAAGTTAGGGACGGAAGACAGAATTTCGATAATCCGTTGCAGAATTAAGTCCGTTCGGCCGCCCCGCCAACCTGAAATCAGTCCATACCCGATCCCGACAGTTAAATCAAGCAAGGTGGCAATTAGCGCAACCGCCAGGGAGACACGGGTCCCGGCAATGATCCGTGACAACAGATCACGACCTAAGTAATCCGTGCCCAAAATCCAATATTTGCCAGCAGGTACATGCTGGGCGGTGTAGGCATTAACCCGGCCACCGTCAACACTTTTTGTTCCGTCTAGACCAGGAATATGAACACCTGGAATTTTTGGTGGCAAGTTCGTATATGCGGGTTGCGCGTTATTCGGTTGATGCGGTGAAATCACCGGGCCAATCAAGGCTAACGCGAAGATGACCAATAAAATCCACATTGAGACAAAGGCAATTTTATTTTTCTTTAACCGCCGCCATGCATCCTGCGTGAAAGTCAACGACGGAGCGGCAATTTTTTCATTATCTAGATGATCTTCTTTACCAAGCGGTTCAAATGCATCATCTGGAACATTGACGTTTTCAGCCATTAGCCTTGACCTCCTTGCAGACGAATTCGTGGATCAACAATACCGTAAACAATATCCGTTAATAACAAGACGACCACGAGTAGCACGGAGTACATCATCGTAATCCCCATGATCGTTGGGTAATCGTTAGTCGTAATCGACTTAACAAATTGTTCCCCAATTCCGGGGACGGCGAAGATATTTTCCACCACCAGCGATCCAGTCATCAGGTTAACAGTCAAGGGACCAATTAACGTAATCAATGGGATCAAGGAATTACGCAAAGCATGGTGATAAACCACGCCGGTCTGTGATAACCCCTTGGCCTTCGCTAATTCAATGTAATCGGAGCTCATAACATCGACCATTTCAGTACGGATAAACCGCGCCGTCGTGGCAAAGGGCGAACCTGCTAACGCAATAGTTGGTAGAATCGTGTATGCGAAGTTCCCCCAACCAGCCACGGGGAAGGCCCCAGCTTTAAGGCCAAGATAGTACTGCAACAAAATGGCCAAAACAAAGCTTGGAATGGAAATCATTAAGATTGAAATAATCGTCATCGTACCATCAACCCAGGTGTTGCGGCGAATGGCAGCGATGCCCCCAACGATGATCCCTAATAACACGCCAATAATCATTGCCTGTACCCCTAATTGGAAGGAGGCTGGCATCCGCGTTGCTAAAAGGTAAGACACGGGTTGATTATCAAATTGGAATGAAAGGCCAAAGTTGCCGTGAACCATTCCGGCTAGATAAATTACATATTGTTGCCATACTGGCTTATCTAACCCATACGTGTGATAAATCATTTGAATCTGAGCATGCGAGAGTTTCGACTCGTTACTTAACGGTGTCCCTGGCAACAACTTCATCATGAAGAACGTGATGGTCGCAATCAGAAATAGCGTTAGGAGGAGGTAAAACAAACGCTTCAGTAGGTATTTTGCCATAAACTACTTCCTCACAATCTAACCAAACGAGTAATAATTGCTAGATTTTCAACAAATGAGATTTTGCTGAAAATCATTAACATTTATCTTAAAACAAAACGTGGAGAGAAACCAGAACGAAATGGTCTTTCTCCACGTTGCCCGAAACGGTTAACCCTTTCGGTTCGTGCGAACGTCACCTGATTACTTAACGTCAACGTTCTTGTAGTTCCAGTTAATTCCTGCAGAGTTGTAAATGAGACCCTTAACATAACTCTTGGTCAAGAATGGACCAGAACCTGATGCTGTCCCCCAGTAAAGTGGCACGACCCCAACATCTTTCGTCAAGATCTTTTCAGCATTAACTAAATCGTTGTAACGAGCTTGCTTATTATTAGCGTCCTTACCAGCTGAGTCTTTAACCAAAGTATCATACTCTGCGTTATTCCACTTACCATCATTTTGAGAGTTGTCGGAAGTCATAATCGATGAATAAGTGTATGGATCATTGTAATCAGCGCCCCATAGTGAAACAACAGAGTCAAAGTCGCCAGATTGTGACTTGGCCAACCGATTCTTAAATGGCACATTTTGCAGTGTTACCTTAACGCCTGGTAGCTTTTCAAATTGTGATTGTAAGAATTCGGAATTTGACTTACCTGTTGAGGTATCATCGGCCAGTAAACTAAAGTTCAAACTAGAAATGCCGACTTCTTTTTCCCCTTCTTTAAGTAACTGCTTTGCCTTGGCTAAGTCGTGATCTGTGTAGCCACTAACTTCAGCCTGCTTAGCAAAGTCTTCACCTGTGGATGGGTTCTTGGCAATGTCTGTTGGAATAAAACCAGTAGCTGGCTTTGAGCCGTCTTGTAAGACGTTATCAGTCAATTGCTTGCGGTCAATGGCCAAAGACAAAGCTTGCCGAATTTTTTCGTTCTTGAAGGCTGGTACCTTGGCTTGGTTAAGCTCTAGGTAAGCTGACGTTGAACCAGGATAAAATTTGTAATCTTTACTCTTCTTGTAGTTGGCAACCTGTGAACCAGTCAATTGCGTCTGATCAATTTTACCGGAGTTGTATAAGTTAAGATCCGTGTTAGCTTCCTTAACCACTTGGAAGTTGATGGTTTTCGTCTTAACCGCACTCTTGTCCCAGTAAGTATCGTTCTTAACCCACTTCCACTTAGTGTTGGTCCCTGTCCAACCTTCCATCTTAAATGGACCATTGTAAACTTGGTACTGCGACTTCATCCCATACTTTGAACCATACTTGTCGACCACTTTTTGATCTTGTGGGAAGAAGATTGGGAACCCAAGTAACAATTTGAAGTAAGGAATTGGCTTTTCAAGGGTTACTTCGAGTTTGTACTTGCCGTCTGCCTTAACCCCTAAACTATTTACGGCTGCCTTTTTATCCTGAATAGCAGAAGCATTCTTCACGCCATCAAATAGATAAGCATATTGAGACGCGGTCTTCGGATTATTAGTCCGTCGCCATGAGTAAACGAAATCTTGCGCGGTGACTGTGTCTCCGTTAGACCACTTGGTGTTCTTACGCAAGTTAAACGTCCAGTGCAGCCCGTCTTTAGAAACCGTTGTCTTGGTGGCTAATGCATTTTCAGGCTTCGCATCTTTACCGATGCGATAGATCCCCTCTTGCGTGTTAGCTAGGGCAGTCAATGATGAATTATCTGTCACCTTAGACGTGTCCATACCTGGCAATTCAGCCGTAGTAGCTAAATTTAATGTTCCTTTATGTGAAGATGCACCTTTGCTGCCACACGCTGCTAACGTAATGGCAGAGATGGTGGCAACTGCGCCGAGTGCTAGTACTCTCCGCAACTTCATATCCCCAACTCCTTTTTCAACTGTACATCCACCACAATGAGTGATGTACGCTCCTAGTTAGATCCATTACTCCAGTAATCGACCATGGCCCTCAAGACAAATGATTCAATTTGAAAACCTTAGATTGAATACTAAATGAGAATTTGGTTAATGTCAATCGAGATTCTGCCATTTTTAAAAATCACGTTTGTTATCAGGGTTGAAAAAGGCTCCAAATCATTGTTATATAAGCGATTCGCTTACAACATTACAATCCTATTTCTGGTGATAAAATTAATCATCGATGTCAGAAAACGTTCGTTATTCCTGTGATCTGCGAAAATTTAAAAAGCATTTTTCTCATTTAATCCATGGTTTTTTTCATTTAAGTCAAATTATCTATTCGCTACGCGGGTCAAGTTGACCGTCAGGACTTCATCAGGTGTTGTCTGGTAATCAGCTAAAATCCCCTTAACGATGCCCTGTGAAGGACCGTGAGTGGTGACAGATTGTTCATAATTTTGAATCCAAGTCGCCACAGCATCAAAGCCAAATTCAAAGCCTTCGAAGACCTGCATATATTCTGTAGCACGCGGGTTCGTCGTCACAATCGTAATTTTAGTTACTTGTTGATCAGTAACAACCAAGGTTAGTTTAATAAGTCCGTCATCGTGAACTGTCTGAGTGCCATCTGTCAATTGTTCAGGTAATTTATATTGTGCTAACCGCATATTCTGGTTATACACATCGCGCACATATTGATATGAACCTAATGTTAATGCCATCATAAGGACCTTCCTTTCTTAATTACCGGTATCGTAGCAATTAAGCCCCAGTGGTGCGATTAATTGCCCTCGCTAAATTAACCAAGGCAAGTGGATTGTCGAACTCAACAAAAAACCGCCACTCTCCAAATTTCGAAAAGTGACGATCTAAAATATCAATCAAACTCATTCATTATTTCAACAAAGCTTATTTAACATAAGCTTCCTTATAGTTCCAATTAATTCCGGCTGAGTTGTAGATAATCCCTTTAACGTATGGTCGTTGCAAAAATGGTCCTGATCCGGAAAATGAACCTGTGTAGAGTGGCAAAACGCCATAATCCTTAACTAAGGTTTGGTCGGCCGTGACTAAGTTCTTAAACCGGGCTTCTTTGTTCAATGCATTTTTGCCCGCAGAGTCGGCAACATTCTGGTCATACGTTGCATTCTTCCAAAGACCATCGTTGTAAGTCCCATCAGAAGTGAAGAGGGCAAACGTGTATGGATCGTTGTAATCAGCGCCCCACAGCGTGACAACTGATTGGAAATTGTGATCAGCCGAACGTGTTAGGCGTGTCTTATATGGCACATTATTAACGTCAACTTTGACTCCCGGCAACTTTTCAAATTCGGTTTGCAAGAACTCTGCATTTTTCTTCCCGGTATCAGTATCATCCGCCATTAGGCTGAAGTGTAAATCGGTGATACCAGCTTCTTGCTCACCTTCTTTTAACAATTCTTTGGCCTTAGTTAAATTCTGTGTCAATGCGCCTTTGACCTCAGCTTCACTCGCGAAATCTTCACCGGTGGATGGATCCTTTGCCAACTTAGGTGGTGTAAATGTCTTAGCTGGCTTGGAACCATCTTGTAGCACGTTATTGGTTAACTGTGTCCGACTGATTGCGTAAGATAATGCTGCCCGAATCTTTTGGTTCTTGAAGGCAGGCACTTTGTCTTCGTTCAATTCAACATAGGCCGCCGATGAACCAGGTCGGTAAATATAATTTTTGTTGTTCTTGTATTGAGCGACTTGATCCCCAGTCAACTGGGTCATATCAACTTTCTTGGAGTTATATAGGTTAAGCGCCGTGTTGGATTCTTTAACCACTTGGAAATTAATCTTATCTAGCTTCACGTGCTTCTTATCCCAGTATGTGTTGTTTTTGACCCAACTCCATTTAGAATTCGTCCCCTTGTATCCGGAAACTTTAAAGGGCCCATTGTAAACTTGTGTGGCTGAAGTTTGACCATATTTCTTACCATACTTGTCAATGGCTTTTTGGTCTTGCGGGAAAAAGACTGGAAAGCCGAGTAATAATTTAAAATATGGAATTGGCTTCGATAAAGTAACAGATAATTTATACTTGCCATCAGCTTTAATGCCTAAAGAACTCAGCTTTGCCTTGCCCTTTTGCACAGCATCAGCATTCTTCACCCCTTCAAATAGGTAAGCATATTGAGAACCGGTCTTGGGATTGTTCGTCCGTCGCCATGAGTCTACGAAGTTTTGGGCTGTCACCGTGTCACCATTTGACCACTTGACGCCGTGACGCAAGTTAAATGTCCAATGAAGCCCATCCTTAGACACGGTGGTCTTAGTAGCTAATGCATTCTCAGGCTTTGAGTTCTTGCCAAGCCGATAAATTCCTTCCTGTGTATTTGACAGGGCGGTCAGTGACTCATTATCTGTCGCAATTGACGGATCTAGAGTCGGCATTTCAGCCGGTAACATCAGGTTTAACTGTCCCTTATGCCCCGACGCTCCCTGACTATTCCCACAGGCTGCTAATGTGAATACCGATAACGTTGCTGCCGCACCTAGTGCCAAAATTTTTCCAACTCTCATTCAACCACACTCCTCAACCCTCAACTCAGGCAGTACACCCCTCGCATCAAACTTATGTAACGAAAAGTTGAATTGATATTAGATTAAAATAAAATTAAAGTCAATGTTTTTTTGCTAATTTATTTTTAATCATCCCATCAATAAGCGTTACCATCCCACCGTCATCACGGCCATCATTGGATTCATGCTATACTAAGTACATTAAAATCATTTAGAAACGAGGCAACGTCTATGGCTGAAACAGCTGTTGCACCTAAGGCAGTCATTATCGCTGGTCTAAACACTGGAGATCGCAACTTCGACTATTCGATGGAAGAACTTGCTAATTTAGTGGCTGCCAACCATATGATCGTCAAAGAAGAGGTCCGCCAAAAATTGGATCGGCCACATCCTGGTACTTACTTCGGCAAGGGGAAAGTCGCCGAACTAGCCACAATCGTTGCCAGTGAAGACTTGACGACCATTGTGACTAACGATGAGCTAACCGCTTCGCAAATTCGTAACCTTGAACGGGAAACCAAAGCATCGGTTTTAGATCGAACTGCCCTCATTTTGGATATTTTCGCCAATCGCGCCCAGACACGTGAAGCTAAATTGCAAGTGCAAATCGCGCAATTGCAGTATCAACTTCCCCGCCTCCACACGAGCGTCAATCAACGGCTAGACCAACAGACAGGTGCTGGTGGTGGCGGTGGATTCACTAACCGCGGGGCCGGTGAAACGCAACTGGAAATGGACCGGCGAACGATCAATAACCAAATTAAACACCTGAAAGCAGAATTGGCTGAAATCACTAAGGCTGCCACAACTCAACGCACCCAGCGTGAAAAAAATGGCTTGCCAACGGTCGCCTTAGTTGGTTATACCAATGCCGGCAAATCGACAACCATGAATGGCCTAGTTCGTAAATTCGGCGCTAATGAAGACAAGCAAGTTTTCGAAAAAAACATGTTATTTGCAACCTTGGATACCAGTGTCCGGCAAATCACCCTACCAGATCAAAAACAATTTTTACTGTCAGATACCGTCGGCTTTGTCAGCAAGCTACCACATAACCTAATTGAAGCCTTTCGATCAACCCTAGCGGAGGCTGCCAATGCGGACCTACTCATTCAAGTCGTTGATTTCGCCGATCCAAACAGCGAAGCGATGATGACGACGACTAATGAAACACTGGCGGCAATTGGCGTCACCGATATTCCAATGATCGTTGCGTTTAATAAGGCCGATTTAACGGACGCCAATTATCCGGTTCGAGAAGGCATGCAACTCATATACTCGGCCAAGGATGACGCTTCATTAGATGAACTAATCGCAATAATCCGTGAGCAAATTTTTCAAAACTATCAAACCGTAACGTTGTTGATCCCCTTCGACCAGGGTAATATCCTTAACTTTCTCAATGAAAAGGCACATATTTTGGCCACTGATTACGTCGCTGAAGGAACGAAAATTACGGTTGAATTAACGGATGAATCTGCCAAACGATTTGAAAAATATCGAATCGACTAAGCAACGAACCTAAAAAGCACGTCGCCAAAGCCCACAATTATGGGTCTTTGACGACGTGCTTTTACATTGCAACGCTAAAATTTACCAGCTAAGCGTGCCCATGCCACCGCTTACGTAATTCATTTAGCTGCATTAATAACTGTGCAACGCTTAGTAACAACATAAATTTTCCCAAGAATCCGGGACGCTTTGGGGTTGTTGCTGAAGTAGCATCTGGTTTGGGCTTGAATTTATCTTTTTTCATTTACAATAGCCTCCCAATGAAGTTGTCTGACCAGCTAATCAATTCTTGCCTATCATTATCATACCGATTCTATTTAGGTTCCGTCCAATTTAAAGACCAGGGTCGCGACTTTTATGGAGCGAATTACTGTTATTCACTTCCGATGTAGCTTGCCGACCCCTAACATTCTGTCACCAAAACTTTACACTAACAGTCGGGGATAAAATTAACAACTGTCCGTATGTGTGATCAGCAATGACATCCAAAAACCATGTTTACTACATCAACTGCCAAAAAAGGATTAGCAAACGTCTCTGCTAATCCTAAAATATGGCTATCGCGATAATTTCACGGCTTTGCAGACTGGACCTACTCATCTTAAGTGCAATGTTGCAATCACTTAAGCAGTTGTTCGTCAATTGATCCTCGTTAAGCTTGAAAGCTACGCCATTCGCCGGTCGATATAATTGGCGACAACGGATAAACCATAACAAACCACAAAGTACATCACCGCTAATGCAAGGAACATCGGAATGATGTAATTAGCGTTTTGCCCGTAAATAATCTGCGCATGGAACGTCAAATCTGGCAATACGATGATCGTGGCCAACGATGTATCCTTAATCAAGGAAATAAATTGACTGACCAAAGCCGGAATCATTTTCTTGTAAGCTTGTGGTAAAAGAATGTGTCGCAATGCTTGCCAATAGGTCAACCCATTGGCTCTAGCGCCCTCCATTTGACCAGTTGGAACAGCTTGAATCCCCGAACGAATAATCTCAGCCAGCATGGACGATTCAAAGATCGTCATCGCTAAAATAGTGGCAGGAATAATTTCTGGTTTAAAGCCAAAGTTAGGCAAACCAAAGTAGGTAAAGAAGATAATCAACAATAGTGGCAAATTACGGATCACATCGATCACAAATCCCACAATTGCAGATAAGTACTTGATTTTAGTGTAACGAATAATCCCTAATAGTGAACCAACGATGAAGCTTAAAATGACAGAAATGACTGATACTTCAACGGTTACCCAAAGCCCTTCAAGTAGGTAGCGTAAGTTGATCCATGAATATGCATCGATAAATGATTTCATCGGCTTGCCCCCTACGCTAAGCGTTTTTCTAGATGACGCATGTAATAACTGATTGGCATCGTAATAAACAGATATATCACACCGACAACCATGTAACTATTAATCGTGTCAAATGTCGTTGAAGCAATGTTATTGGCCTGATACATTAAATCAAAGCCAGCTACGAAGGCTAAAACGGATGAATTTTTCACTAAGTTAACAAACTGATTCCCCAATGGCGGAATGACTAACCGAAAGGCTTGGGGCAAGACAACATAACGCATGGCCTGCCAAAAAGTAAGCCCGTTAGCCCGCGCACCTTCCATCTGCCCGGAGTCAACTGACTGAATGCCAGAACGGACCGTTTCAGCAATAAAAGCCGATGTATAAATCGTTAATCCGATTGTACCAGCCGTGAAACCATTTACTTTTACAATATACATCGGAATGACCAAGTAAAAGAAACTCGTGATGACCAACAATGGAATATTACGGAAAACTTCGACGTAAATTCGGGCAATGACTCGAGCTGACTTGCTTTCGGTCACTTGCATAATCGCAAACAAGGAGCCAATGATTAGGCTAAAAAACAGTGCCAAAATGCTTGACAGCAATGTCCAGCCCAGACCAGTAAGAAGTTCGTTCCAGTGCGAAGTTAAAATATTAGCCATTATCGCTCCAACTCCTTGTAGTTAAATCCGGGCACATTCCCGAACCACTTTTTGATCAACGCATTGTATTCGCCATCGGCCTGCATCTCTTTGATAGCCTTATTAATCTCGCGAACAAATGGACGTTGCCCTTTGTTGACCGCGACCCCATATGGTTCTTTGGTAAAGGTCCCGCCAACAACTTTAAATCCAGGATTTTGGACTGCCATTCCATAAAGGATCCCATTATCGGTTGTTAAAGCTTGCCCTTGACCGGCTTTGAGTGAAGTCAATGCCTGCGCGTAGTCTTGTAATTCCAAGACGCGGGCTTTGGGTGCATACTTTTTAATATTTTGAACTGAATTCGCACCAACTACTCCTAACACGGTCATGCCCGGCTTATTTAGATCCCGTACATTCTTGATGTCACTGCCATTAGGCACTAAAAGTGACTGGCCAGCATCAAAATATGAATTGGAAAAATCAACGATTTTCGCCCGTTCAGGCGTAATCGTCATCGTCGCAATGATGGCGTCAATGTTACCATTTTTTAATAGCGGAATCCGAGATTGGGAAGTGACTTGAATAAACTTCGCTTGTCCCTTAGTTCCTAGAATATGTTTGGTGATGTGCTTGGCCATATCAACGTCAAAACCTTTAATCTGGTTATCACGCACATCCATTAAACCAAATAATTTTGTATCAGCCTTCACGCCCCACGTGATTTCATTGGAATGACGATCCAGTTGCAGAATGTCTTTTTGGGCCAACGATTGGCCACACCCGCTCAGACTAACCAGCAACAAACAGAGTGCTGCGGTAAGGGTCGCAAGTTTAAATCGTCTCCTCATGCGTGTCCCCTCCTCAACTAGTGGTTAATAATCTTGCTCAAGAATTGCCGAGCCCGTTCTTCTCGTGGATGATCAAAGAAAGCTTGTGTTTCATCGTCTTCCAAAATTTGTCCATCAGCCATGAAGATAACTCGATTGGCCACTTCACGAGCAAAACCCATTTCATGCGTTACCACTAACATCGTCATACTCGAGTCATTGGCAATCGTCTTCATAACCCCCAACACATCGTCGATCATTTCTGGGTCTAACGCTGAAGTTGGTTCATCAAAGATCAATGCTTTAGGCTGCATCGCTAGTGACCGGGCGATCGCGACCCGTTGCGCTTGTCCCCCAGAAATTTCGGCCGGCATATTGTCTGCTTTGTTAGCTAGACCAACCTGATCCAAGAGCTCCATGGCCAATTTTTTATTTTCAGCTTCATTCTTATGTAACACAATCCGCGGTGCTAACATAATGTTTTCCAGCACGGTTTTATTTTCGTACAAATTAAAATGCTGAAACACCATGCCCACATTCTTACGAATCCGGTTTAAATCCGTTTTTGGATTTGCTAAATCTTGGCCGTTAACGATTAATTGACCACTTTGAATGCGTTCCAGTCCATTAATCGTCCGTGACAAAGTACTCTTCCCGGAACCTGATGGTCCAATCAGCACCACCGTTTCACCAGCTTCAATTGTTAAATTGATGTCCTTTAACGCATGAAAGTCACCGTAGTACTTTTGTACGTCGTGAAATTCAATCATTGACATAATCGGTCCCTCACCCTCAAATATTCTCAATCCTTGGTACTTTCAATGCTTTCACAAGCCGTGTTATTAGTTTAGTCCAAAAGAAGAGGACGTGTCAAAAGGCGACTCGCCTAATTCACGTCCTCGACTAGTTTAATCTTAAGACTATTTTTGCTGCATTAGTGAAATTCTTGCTCGTTACTTGGTGAACCTGTCGCGACTTCATGAAAATTTGCAGCATCTGTCCCGGTTTTCTTCTCTGAAAACGCGACTTCTACTTTAATCGTGTATGGAAGTTGCCGTTCAATCGTGCCTGAACGACCAGCCGTTTTCGCTAAACCACCTTGTAAAACTGCGCTTGCAATGAACAGGTCAAACCGTTGTTGTGCTTGATTAATATCCGACAACCCTACTCGCGTAATTCGGCCGACTGGCAGAGCGGTCATTTGGTTGAGCCCAGCGTAAACTAACAGGTGACCAGCCTCAGATTTGAGGATTGCAAATGGCAATGGAACGCCTTCGCCAATCGCAAATACTGGCTGGTTGCGCGCTGTCGCGGCAGTTAATACTTCCTGATCCGATTGCCCCTCGTAATCCTGTGGTAAAAGGTTGGCATCGTTGAATTGGGCCGCAATCGTCGCTAAATTTTTATGCTGAGCGCCATTCACCGTCACTTTGGCGGGAATAACTTGTTTGTTATCATATAAGCCTGTGGCAGGCGCAAATCGATCCAATTGATCGCGTTGTGTCAATTTATCTTCCTGTTGTTTAAGCCGTTCATCGCCCAACACCTTGGCGATCCGTTCTGACGGGTCCAAAGGGAATCGGCGTTTGAGAAAATAAAAGAAAAAATTGACCGCCGTACAATACATCAAGAATAAAAAGACGAGAATTAACAGTGCACCACGAATATGGCCGCCGTTTTGAATGAAACGAACCCCAATATACAGTAGGTACCAATCACCCAGAAATCCCAGAATTGTATAAATTCGTCCTTTTAACTTCGTATTGACGTTAAAATAACCTAAAAAATGGTTGGCCATGTCTAACAATGATAGCATCTATTCACCTTCTTTGATTGATCTGGCTGATGATTAACGAACGGCCCTCACTGCCCTGTCGTCGTCTGATTATCAGTTGAAGATTGTTGATTTGACTCTTGATTTGCTGGTTTACTCTGACTCGTGGAATTGGCAACACTACTGCTATTCGTTGTGCTTGAAGCATTCGTCTGATCATCATCCGTTGGTTTTGCACTAGAATTTTCTGTCGATGTATCATTACTTGAACGATCCGTGGCCGAATTGGTCGAAGTCTTCTGTTCCGAATTACTTGAAACACTTGTTGAACGTTCACTAACCGAGGGGCTACTCGAGCTAGTGGAATTGTCACTTGTGCGAACGGTTGGGGCCCCCTCTGAAGTATTTGTCACCCGATTGACCACAATATTGGTCGCTGAAAGCGCCAAGATAATCGAGACCACGGCGACCGGTGTAATAAACGGTGGAATTCGATGATCCATAAAAACACCTTCCTTTTCAATCACATCTTCACTGGGTTTTAGTATAAACAAAGACCGCCAATAGTCGTGATTGGCGGTCGTGATTTAGATGTAAATTAAGATTTCAACTCGCTTGTTCGGCGGAACAAGCAGCGCAAAGGCCATAGATCTCAAAGCGATGGCCTTCAATTTGTGCGCCAGGAAGTTGGTTTTCAAAAAAGCTCATATCCAATGGACACATTTCTAATTCCGTGACTCGTCCACACCGCCGACAAACAAAGTGGTGATGATGCATATGTGCAAAATCACACTGAAATTTCACGCGCGCCTGATCCCCATCAACTTGCTGTTCGACCAAGCCCAAATCAACGAACTCTTTGATGTTTCGATAAATTGTAGCATGACTCATACCTGGATATAGTTGCCGCATATAGGCATCTAACGCGGTTACATTCGTATAATAATCCGGTTGTTCAGACAAAAAGGTCAACATTGTGCGACGCTGTTTAGTGATTTTAAAATGGTTTTTTTGTAAAACCGTCACGGCTTCTGTCACATGATCAGTCATGGGCGTCCCTCCCCATTTAAATAGTAACTGTTACCATTAACAGTGTACCAGATTTCAACCTAAAAAGCAGCTACCTTAGTTGGCAATAGCCGCTGTCACAATATCATCAATCTTCACCTTAGTCGTCGCCAAATTGTCATTCACTATCACGTGTGCCACGTTCTTTAAAGCTGACGGTAATGTGAGATCGCGCCGGTATTCAGGGCTGTCCAAACGTTCCTTAAGCATCATGCTATCATCGCCACGCTTCGTCATCCGATCAATGAGATCGGCATCTTGACTGACCGTTAAAAAGATAATCACAGCTTCTTCCCCGAGCTGTTCGGCGTACGTTACCGCTCCCTTCGTATCCAATACAATCGTAATGTATGGATTACTTTCAAAGGCTGCGTCAAGGCCTTCATGAGAAGAGCCATAGCGGTAACCTGCATAAGCAACTTGTTCTAAATAATGATTCTGATCAAATGATTCATCATTTTCAAAATAATAGTCGACCCCATTCATTTCACCCTTGCGTGGGGGCCGCGTTGTGTGTGTGATGACCTTGGGCATATGATAATAATCCCGCAAGTAATCACTAACTGTGGTTTTGCCAGTACCAGTCGCGCCGGTAATGACAAAGACACGCTTTTTCATGTTGTTCCTCCGTTTTTCTCATTAACAGCTTTTAATCATACACCATCCTGAGATTCTTTTGAACTGATCCGAAAATGGAATCTTCGAGTTAGGTCGGCCACTGTAAAAATTGGCATTGCAAAGTGTAGTCTCATCTTCGTCTTGATTTATAAGTCGCCATGGTCCTTCAGTAATAGCCTGCCACAAACTCATGCATTTGTGGCAAAAAGATGATGCCTAGCCGATCGAGTTCAGGTTGGTCGTCAGTGAACAACATTGTAAAAAGTTTAATCTGACATAGTCTAAAATCGTTTTCCTGTTGACTTTGAATTCAAAAAACCGTATATTGATTAACATTAAATGAGATTTATTCTCATACTCCGAGGTAATCAACATGGAAAAAACGCATCTAACTCACAACATGAACATGGCGTTTAGTCTGTTTGGATAGTGCTTGCGCCAGTCAATGGACGTAAGCACGGTAAACTTCCGGTTTACGTCCAGACGACTTATTTTTCAATGTTGAAACTGCCGTTTGGATGAAAAGGACTTTTCTTTCAACCAAACGGTATTTTTGTGTCCGATTAAAATTTAAGGATCAAGCCTACCCGCGGTTGTAAGCACGCATAGACTACGCTGAGGTGATCATATGACAATTTTAGAAAAAATGCGCCAGAAGGAACCATTAACGAACTACTTAGATGCCGATCGACGCTTAGTTAAATCAATGTCGGCCCGTGATTTAATTGCCTTAGGCATCGGTGCTGTCATCGGGACAGGGATTTTTATTTTACCTGGTACTGTCGCCGCCACCAAGGCCGGTCCAGCCATCATCTTGTCCTTTATTGTGGCTGCAATTGTCTGTGGACTGGCCGCCATGTGCTACGCCGAATTTTCGTCGGTACTCCCAATTGCAGGCTCAGCTTATTCCTATGGCAATGTTATTTACGGACAATTTATCGGCTGGCTATTGGGCTGGGCACTCGTGCTTGAATACATGTTATCAGTCGCCGCCGTATCAACCGGTTGGGCCGCTTACTTCAATGCTTTACTTAATGGCTTCGGTCTTCATCTTCCCCATGTGATCACCGGCTCTTTTGATCCGCATCACGGTACTTATGTCAATTTGGTTGCTGTTCTGATCATCTTAATTGTGGCTTGGCTCCTTCATCGAGGGATGAGCACGTCAACGCGGGTCCAAAACGTGATGGTTGTCATCAAAATTATCATTATTTTAGTCTTTGTCCTCGTCGGCTTATTTTATGTTAAGCCTGCCCACTGGCGTCCGTTCTTTCCATACCATGGCGGTGTTTTGGCCGGTGCTTCGGCTGTATTCTTTGCCTTTTTAGGATTTGACGTCGTCGCCGCTTCAGCAGCTGAAGTTAAAAATCCCAAGCGCAACATGCCCATTGGAATTATCGGGACTTTGGTTGTCGCCTCCCTTTTGTACATCGCGGTATCGATTGTTTTAACTGGTATCATTTCATACCGTGACCTAAATGTTGCTGACCCTGTTGCGTTTGCTTTACAAAAAGTTGGTCAAAATTGGGGCGCTGGTCTCGTCTCATTGGGCGCTTTAGCCGGTATGTTTACGATGATGCTTGCGATGATTTACTCATCGTCACGATTAGTCTATGCCATTGGTCGTGACGGCTTATTGCCAAAAAAGTTGAGTCATATCAATGCCCAAACTGGTACGCCAACTAATAGCTTAGTAACGATCACCACGATTATTGCCCTCATGGGTGGCTTAATTCCTCTCGACCAATTGACTAATTTGGTTAACATCGGGACGCTTATCGCCTTTACCTTCGTTTCATTTGGGGTCATCCCGTTACGACACCGTCAAGACATCAACCACGATCATGGATTTAAAGTGCCGTGGTACCCTGTCTTACCAATTGTTTCTGGGCTCACCTGTCTGCTACTCTTGGGACAGTTACCACGAGAAACTTGGCTTGCTTCGGCAATTTGGTTCACTCTAGGAATTGTTTTGTATTTCACTTATGGGATGCGTCACAGTCGTAACTAAAAAATTAATATGACCTATTGTGCTGTTCGACAAGGAATAAAGTCCTTTGTCTAGCCGGTTTCAATAAACCTATTTAAATAGTTTACTCGTAATATGATATTTTAATTAAAATGAGCGTATTGTGTAATGATTAACTAGCTATATATGTAACCCGTTTTACAATTTTTATGGTATTATTATGTCTAGTAAATTTCACACAAGTTATCTAGGTTAGAGGGAGAGACAACATGTCTAAGTCAAAATTATGGTTCAGTTCCGCAATGATGGTGCTTACCTTAGGACTATTGCCAGTCACCGCAGTTAACGCCCAGACTCATGGACCAGGCACTAGCGACAATAACATTAGTTCGACAAAAGTGGGCGAAGGTTTCATTTCAACTGGATCTGATGCTAATTCACAGGCTCAAGCTCGGTCTACGGCAGAGTTTAACGTTCAAGGTGGCGATTTAACATTGGATAGCGTGCCTGACTTTCAATTTGGCAGCGTCAAGACCAGCGCCATTATTACTGGTGATCAAACACTTCACTTGAGTGATAACAACGTTTCAAAGAATGCGGCTAATTTGGACGGTAATAACACTGGTCACTTATCCATCACCGATTACACCGGTTCTAACAACGGTTGGCATGTTGTTGGCGCACTTGGTCAGTTCAAAAACACCACGACTAGCGGTGCTGTTATTGATCAAGCAACCCTTGCCTTATCACCATCGACGGCTACCAGTGACAACAGCCAGACTGCCCAGGCTAACAAAACGACTTTGACAGCTAGTGCTACCGATACGAATTGGGGGACTGATGCCCAAGCAATCTGGACAGCAGCAGCTAACCAAGGTCAAGGGCAGAACACGACCACTTATGTAGATACAAATAACACGTTAACGATTGGTAAACAGACCAATATTGCGGCTGGTACCTACCAAGCAACCCTTTATTGGGCATTACAAAACGTTCCAACTGCTCCGGCGGCGAACTAGTTTATCTTTTAAACGACGACATCATTCGATTGGTCGCCCTACGAAGTCCGTTTTGTCGGTAGCGACAGAACGGACTTTTTATCACGACCCTCGCTTATTTAAGAAAGAGATATTATGACAAACAAGCGTCACTTCTATTTATCATCACTCTTACTAACATTGAGCTTTCTCCTATTCGGTTATGTATCCATGGCCCCAGCGGTTGCAGCTACGCCGGATTCGGGAGCTGGCTTTACGATCAGTCCCCAATTTCCGGCCAACCAAAATTCGCAAACGACAGGCTACTTCGACTTAACCGTCGCGCCAAAAGACACGCAAGAGATCACCGTCAACGTAATCAATACGACTGATCACGCACGAAAACTGCGCGTCCAACCGACAGATGCATGGACTGGCGACAATGGTTTGGTCAACTACACGCCGAATCCGAAAAAGCGACCAGAAACGAAGACGTCCTTTACTAAATTGACTAGTCGCGGAGTCACCGTTGATTTAAACGCTCATGAAGGCAAACCGGTCACTTTCACGACTAAGGTGCCTGCACAAGGTTTTTCTGGACAGATTCTCGGAGGAATTTTTGTGACTGACCCGGCGGTAACTAAAACGACCGGTAAACAAAATTTCAAAATCAATAACCGTTACGCCATGATTATTGGGGTCCTATTGCATCAAGCTAACCGAGCTAAAGTCACTCCCGATTTAAAATTAGCCTCGGTCACCGGCAGTCAAAAGAACCAACGGGCCACAATCTTGGCTACGCTTAAAAATCCACGTCCAGTTTTGTTTGGTAAAATGACGATTCATGCCAAAGTAACCGGCCAAATGCGAACCACGACAACTTTGAAAAACTATGAAGTAGCGCCTAATAGTCGTTTTAACGCTGCCATCGATCTCGGCGAGCGTAAACTCCAGCCTGGTCGCTATCATCTTGACCTAACCGCGAAGTCTGGTCGACACACTTGGCATTTCAAACGCAATTTTACAGTAACAAAAAAGGCGGCAAATCAGGCCAATGAACACATCAAAGTTAAGCAAAACTGGTTATGGTTGTGGATTACACTTGGCGTCTTGGCTGCCGGATTACTCTTGTTTGGTGGTTATTGGCTGGGTCGACGTCGACAAAGAAAGTGAAGGTGATCAACTTGAAACATTTACGATGCCTGATCACGATTTTTTCACTCCTGCTTGGTTCCGCCGGCGCGTTGATGACTGAATCAATTACACCAATCCAAGCTGACAGTTCCTACCCGACTAATGGCACGCCAAGCGGACCACCGTTTCAATTCTTGGGTGGCTATTTAGTCGGGGGCTTTTCCCAACAACCTGCCGACATAAATACAATCTCCGACCAATCCTACAGTCTCACTGTTAATGGCAATCGCGGCTTCTTTGACCCGCTATTTTTGAATAACATCACGTGGTACGAATATGGTGACAATCACAAATGGACCCAGGTCAATCAGACTAACTTGCTGCCAGCTACCTTGACGACTTCAACGCATGTAACCCAAGTGACCACCCGCTATTACCAAGCAGCCCTCAACTACTCTGGATTTTTATCAAGCAAAACATTCTGGTCACAAACAGCTAAGGTCACGATTTCACCACAAGCCGTCAGTGCCACTGATATTAGTGTCGATGCGGCTTCTGATACCTTGCCAAATGGAAATTCAATCAATATGCAGGCCATCTTAACGCCGAGTAATGCTACTGACAAAGTAACCTGGTCTATCGATAACTCAAGTATCGCGTCAATTGATGCCAACGTGGGTACACTGACCGCCAATAGTGATACAAAAAAGTATGGACCAGTTAAAGTCACCGCCACAACAGCCAATGGCCTTTCTGCCAGTAAACAAATGTATGTCGGTGCTTTACAAGACACCGTGGTGCCTGAAGGCCAGACCGCGACGTTTTCGGTTAAGGGCTTTCCAACTGGCAGTTCCATCATCGATTGGCATCAGGTTACTCCTGACGGCACAGATACGATTGCCACCAATCAGCCAAATATATCCGCAGGAACCGGCACGAATCAATTAAAGAATGGCATCTTGACCATTAAAAACACCACCTACGCCCAAAATGACTATCGTTACTACGCTGACATTCAACTTCCTGATGGCAGTCAAAAAGCGACCACGAATTCAGCAACTTTGGAAGTCATCAAAGGTCAAGACCTTTCGTTAGATGCCGTCCCCAATTTTGTTTTTCGTAAATCTGATCAAACGCCGCTGTCAATTAGTGACATCGCTAAGGGCACGACACTGACCGCCTCCAAGACGGTCGACGTCAAGAATCAGACTGGCAATTATGATGGAAATGATCGTAACGCACTGTTTGTCTATGACCCGCGGCCAGCCAGTTCCGGTTGGCGTTTATCAGCTTCCATGTCACCGTTTACCAACTCCCAGACTGGTCAAATTTTCGGTGGTCATGGCGGGCTTGCCACGCTGACGATGATTGACACCACCGGACAAGCGGTTGGCCAATTAGTTGATAATCAAACGAATACGCTCATCAAATCAAATAGTAAGCCAAATCTAACTGCGGATGCCGATCTGAGTCCTAGTACATTAACCCTTCAACCCACGAGTTTGGTCACACCAGGCCAGTATGACGCTACCATCTACTGGACTTTAGCCAACGTGCCAAATCCTTAATAGCCAAAAACGATGAACATCTGACCAAATCTGATCAGACGTTCATCGTTTTTTAACTGCCACCTTTTCTCAATTGACTCAGGCAAAATTGTAGCAAAGATTATTTTCTAAACATCTTAAATTGAAGAAACAAGTCATTGTATACGCCAGTTTCTCGAACACCCAGGTCTTGATAGACCTGGGTCTTTTTTAAGACCTGAGCACTCGGATAAAATTGTTGATCATTTCGAATGGAAGCTGGTAATAATTGTTCAGCCGCTTGATTAGCCGTTGAATAACCAACGTACAAGGCATTCTGCTTCGCATTCTCCGGCCGGTTCATGAAATTGATAAACGCATAGGCGGCTTTCAAATGTTTGGCTGTTTTCGGAATCACTAGGCTATCAATCCATAAGTTAGTGCCCTCAGATGGAATCACATAGTGAAGATGCTCATTATTACTAATCATTTCCGCAGCATTGCCAGAGTAAGTCACCGCTAAAGGCGCTTCATTTTGTTCCATGTACATCATAATCTCGTCATCCAACACTGCTTTGACGTTCGGCGTTAATAAATTCAGCTTGGCTTCGGCAGCGTTTAGCTCGGCTTGGTTATGCGTATTGACGGAATGTCCCTGTGCAATCAATGCCATCCCCAAAATATCTCGTGAAGAGTCAACGAGCATGACACTATCTTTATATTGCGGTCGCCACAAATCATTCCAGGTCGTGATTTCGCCGGGCTTAACGTACTTATCATTATAGACGATCCCTAATGTACCCCAGAAATAAGGGACCGAGTATTGATTGTGCGGATCGAACGCTAAGTTCTTAAATTGCGGTGCCACGTCATTCATTCCCTTGATTCGTTTGGGGTCAAGGCGTTTAAGCAGATGATCAGCCTTCATTCGTTGCACCATATACTCGCTAGGCACCGTCAGATCGTAGCTAGTACCACCCTGCTTAATTTTCGTAAACATAGATTCATTGCTATCAAACGTTTGATAAGAGACGTGATAGCCTGTTTCTCGTTCAAATTTGGTAATCAATGCTGGATCAATGTAATCGCCCCAATTGTATAAATTGAGGACATTATTCCCCGCCCCGGTAACACCTTCGACCTTCTGTAAATGACGGGCTGTTAAACCTAAGCCCAGACTAATCGCCAAAATTAAAACCACTAAGCTAACTAATCGTTTCATTTAATCACCGCCTCCACTTCCTGGCGGTTCTTAGCTTTGCGACCTTGATTATAACGATCCAAGAAGTAATAGCCAGCGATGAGCACTAACGAAACCATGAACCATAAGGCTGACAACGCATTGATTTCTAAATCAACCCCTTGCCGAGCCCGCGAATAAATTTCCACGGATAACGTGGAAAAGCCATTTCCGGTGACGAAAAAGGTGACCGCAAAGTCATCAAGTGAATACGTGATTGCCATGAAAAATCCAGAGAAGATCCCTGGCATAATTGCTGGCAAGATGACGCGCGTTAGCGTTTGCCAACTATTGGCACCCAGATCAGCAGCCGCATCGATCATTGACGCATTCATTTCATTTAACTTCGGCAAAACCAGCAAGACAACAATGGGAATGGAAAAGGCGATGTGGCTAAGTAAAACGGAAAAAAAGCCCAATTGGAGGCCAAGCATAGTGAAAAAGATTAAGAAGCTGGCTCCGATGATCACGTCTGGTGAGACCATCAAAATGTTATTAAGTGACAAAACCGCTTGTCGAACTGAACGGTGCCGTGTCTCATAAATACCCAGCGCCCCCGCCGTCCCAATAACAGTTGCACACAGCGATGACAATAAGGCCACAATCAACGTATCTAAGACAATCTGTAGTAGGCGTGGATCATGAAACAAGGTCTGATAATGAGCAAACGTAAAGCCGTGATAGTTACTCATCGTATTGCCTTGGCTGAAGGAATAGACCACCAGAAATAGAATCGGGGCATACAAAATGATAAAGACGACCACCAGATAAAGTTTGGACCAACCCCCCAGTTTATTTTGCATGACGGGACCTCCCTCTTGGTTTCCGTTCACCCGTCACCAACATCGTGATGACCATTGCGACAATCAGAATCACCCCGATGGTCGAACCCATCCCCCAATTTTGCGTCACGAGGAAATGTTGTTCGATTGCAGTACCTAAGGTGATCACGCGATTTCCGCCGATCAGTCGAGTAATCATGAAAAGTGAAAGCGACGGAATAAAGACCGACTGAACACCCGCTTTAACTCCATCTAAAGTGAGCGGAAAGATCACCCGACTAAAGGTTTGCCAACCGCTAGCCCCCAGATCACGACTCGCATTGACGTATGAGGGACTGAGCTGAGCGATGGCGTTATAGATCGGCAAAATCATGAATGGAATTTCAATATATGTCGCAACAAATAAGAAGCTTGCATCTGTGAATAGGAGTTGCTTGGGACCAATCCCAATGAAAGTCAAAAAATCATCAACTGAACCGCTGCGCGACAACAACCCGATAAAGGCATATGTCTTTAGCAACAAGTTAATCCATGTTGGCAAAATAATGAGCAATAGCCACAGCTGTTTATGTTTCAATTGATTCAATAAATACGCAGTCGGGTAACTAATTGCCAATGTAATGACGGTAATCAAAAAAGCATACCACACGGAATTAAAGGTCATCTTTAGATAGACCCCGGAATGAAAATAGTCTGCATAATTGCTTAATGTCGCGTGCCCGCTGATGTTAAAAAAGGATTGATAAACAATCAACACGACCGGTGCAATGACAAACAGACCAATCCACAATCCATAGGGAATGTAATAAAAGGCTTTGTTCTGTCTCACCGATCAGATTCCTCCCCTTCATAAGTTTCCAGCCGAGCGTCAAAGTCTGCTTCAGATTCATTAAAGCGCATGACATGGATATCCTCTGGATCAAAATACAGGCCAACTTGAGCGCCAATCTCTGTTTGATGAATTGACTGCACCCGCCAAGTATTACCGGTGGCATCTTGGCCAGTAATTTCAAAAAAGACCCCGCGGAATAGTTGTGTGGCCACGGTAATCGTGAGTTTTCCCTGATCAACGGTCGTAATATCCAAATCTTCTGGCCGGATGACGACCTCGACAGGTTCGTTGGGGCGCATCCCCGCGTCGACACATTCAAACTCGGCATCGGCAAAACTAACCCGATAGTCGCGAACCATGTGCCCACGGACAATGTTACTTTCGCCAATAAAGTCGGCTACGAAGTGATTGATCGGCTCATCATAGATATCCACCGGGGTGCCCGTTTGCAAAATTTGGCCCGCATTCATGACAAATATTTCATCACTCATGGCTAAAGCTTCTTCTTGATCATGCGTCACAAAAATAAACGTGATCCCTAAGCGTTGCTGAAGCGCGCGCAATTCATACTGCATCTCTTTACGTAATTTCATGTCTAAAGCTGACAACGGTTCATCAAGCAACAACACATCTGGTTCATTTACAATAGCCCGGGCAATTGCCACCCGCTGTTGTTGCCCACCAGAAATTTCATTAATCTCTCGATCTTCATACCCGGATAGCTGAACCATTTTCAGTGCATCCAACACCCGCGTTTTAATTTCAGCTTTGGGTACCTTACGTAAGCTAAGGGGAAAAGCGACATTATCAAAGACGTTAAGATGTGGGAACAAAGCATAATCCTGAAAAACAGTATTAACTTTCCGTTTATTGGCAGGAACCTCATTAATCCGTTTCCCGTCAAAATCCACTTCTCCGCTGGTCGCATCAGTAAAACCAGCAATGATTCGCAAAATTGTGGTTTTTCCACAGCCAGAAGGGCCTAAAAGGGTGTAAAACTTTCCTTGTTCAATTTCAAAATTAATCCCCTTAAGAACTTCTGTATCTCCGTAACGTTTCACAATATCCTTAAATTCAATAATGGTTGCTGCCAATACGCAAGTCCTCCATCATCCTTAAATCGGCGTACGTACGCCGTTTTCATCCAGTTCCATAGTAACCGAAACTAGCCCAAATAACTAGCATTCTCATCAAGCTTAAATGGGTTCATGCTAAAACATTTACTAATTTTTACCTCATCAATTGAGAAAACTAAAAACTGACTTTTCACAACCATCTCGCTGACAATGTGGAATCGGTGCACTCCTTGGCAACGAAAATTCAAAAAGTGATCCACCGAGCTTTACTCAGCAGATCACTCATCTAATTGTATCGACTCACAGACTTACTTCATGTAAACATCCCGGAAATATAGGGCAGTACCATTCGGATCAATGACTAATCCTTTAACATTTGGTCGTTGCATGTATGCGTAGGCGCCTTGGAACACCGGTGCAGTGAAAGCATCGTTTTTAACGATTTCATGTTCCGCATCCTTCAACACTTCCCAACGCTTTGTTGGATTGGTGGCGTAAGTTGAGTTCGCTTCCGCGACGTCCTTCAAGAACGTTGGATTTTTGTAATCTGTATTCAGGTGATAGGCGCCACCGTCGGTAATGAATTGGTATGGGTCTTGATAGTCGGGGCTCCAAATCCCATAGATAATATCGAATTGGTAATTATGACCAAAGTTTAAACGTTGCTTTAATGGTACTTCACGCACAGAGATCTTCAAATCTGGCAATGTCTTTTGGTAGGAACTCTGCATAAATTCAGCTACCGCCTTCGCTTCCGGCGTGTCCGCTGACAAGAATTCCAACGTCAAGTTCTTCTGCCCGAGTTCTTTCAAGCCTTCCTTAAATTCTTTTCGCGCATAGGAAGGATCATAAGGCGTTAAACGTCCACTGTAGGCCCGAAAATCCTTGCCTGCTGCATTAGTGACAAAATTGGCTGGCACAATACCATCTAACGGTGTCGAACCATCTTGAAGCACATCCTTCGTCAATTGCGTTTTATTAAACCCAGTTGCGAGGGCGCGCCGGATATGCACATTAGCCGTTGCTGGTCGCTTTGTGTTGAAGTTCAAATAGCCAATCGCTGGAATTTTGCGAACATGATAACCACTACGACCCTTATATTGCTTCACATACTCGTTATCAAGATCAATGAAATCTAACTTGCCTGACTGATATAAATTGGCAGCCGTGCTTTCGGACTTGATGGTCATCATCGAAATTTTATCAATCTTGATGGCCTTCGCGTCCCAATACTGATTATTCTTAACAAACGTCCATTTGTCGTTGGTTCCCGTCCATCCGGTTACTTTGAACGGTCCATTATAGATGGCGTGACGAGAAGACGTGCCATAATCCTTCCCTTGCTTTTTTACGTAAGCTTCGTCTTGCGGCGCATAAGGGGCGGTCGTCAATAATTCTTTAAAGTAGGTCACGGGATTAGCCAACGTCACCTGCAAAGTGTGTTTATCCAAGGCCTTCACACCAAGCTCATTTAGGGGCTTTTTACCTAAACGAACCTCCTGACCATTTTGAATCGGATCAATATTTTGGGCATTAGGCGAACCAGTGGTTGGATCAGCTAATTTTCGCCACGCATAAACATAGTTGGCGGCAGTGACCGGATCCCCATTGCTCCATTTATTTTCACGTAATTTGAACGTATAAACGCGTTGATCATTAGAAACACTCAACGACTTAGCGCCCGCTAATGTTGGTTTGCCTTGGGCGTCAATGCGATACAACCCTTCAATCGCGTTTTGAATGGCTTCTCCTGAACTAATATCTGAGTATCGACTACTATTCAACGTGGCCAATGCATCAACTGTCCCCACACGAAAATTATTCTTTGATTTCGTAGCAGTTTGTTGACCACATGCCACTAATGTCACCGTTGCGACTAACGCAACGGTGATTAATCCAACAATCCGTGTCAATTTTCTTCTTTGCACTTTTTACCCCTCCAAAAAATAACGATCATCAATCGATTTAGCTCATGGCAATAAAAAAGTCCAACCAGTGAATCACTTGGTCGGACCTGTCACAATTCCACGTTTACTACCGCCTACAAGTGTCGACTGTCAAAAACGTCAAATCAAAACAAGCCCCTAATTGGGACGATTGACAGACTTTCAATTGACTCGACATTCTTGTTTTCATCGCAGAAGCTCCTCGATTTTATCTCTAGAATAAACTTACTGAAAATAAGTGTTGCTGTCAATTAAAAAGTATATCTAGATTAACTTTTACAATGTTACTCACTTGTCAGCCAACCTGAACTTTGCGAGTATTCGGCTGGAACGCCGTATCCAGCTGTTTTTTCAAATGAGGCGACTATGTCGGTCGTGATTTGTTATATAAACGAGAATCATGACCGCTTTGAGTCCTATGCACAGCAAAAGAAAGCGGTATAATGAACGATAAAAATGATGCGGTGAAGGAGTTTTTCGATGAAAAATAATCAGTTTGCTCGTTTAAATGTTGACCTAGAAACAGCAATCGATGAATTACAACAAATTCGTTTTTACGATGAGCCAATCGCTAAAGCAACAAACGGTGTATTCACCTACCGTTTACTGCTGCGAAAAGCCTTTCTATCCGTCAAAACTGGTGCTGGATTTGATGAAAAGCTTGCCAACTACCTAGCAACGCCAACGTTAGACCTTAGCAACTGGCTTGATCAAGAAAAGCCGGTCACTGCAACGGTCTTTTACCGCGTTGCCTTGCAATTATTAGGCTTTTCAGTTGATGTTGATTTTGACCTTACCGATCCATTGACGGCGATGCGAACGATTCAATTACCCCTTCATCAAAGTAAACAAGTCACGTGGACAAAAGCAGATGTCTTAGCCGCTTGGTATCTCCTTTTAACCACCCATACTAAAACAGGTCAGACTTACTTAGACCACTTAGCGACCAATGGTTACTTCACTAATTTTTATACATTACCCACCGACCAAAAACCATTATTCTTTAATGGCAAAGCACAACCCGTTTTTGACACTGCCACCCTCATTCGTGAAGTTGTCTATGTTGAAAGTAGCGTCGATTCCGATCATGACGGACAACTTGACTTGTTAAAAACGGAAATCATCCGACCAGCAGATACCAATACTGGTCTTAAAATTCCGGTCTTATATACCGCCAGTCCTTATAACCAAGGTACCAATGATGAAGCTGGTGAAAGCATGACCCATAATGTCAATGTGGCTTTAACGGCTAAAACGCCAGATCAAACGCGCTATGAGGATATCGCTTATCAACCCGATCAAGCCGATACGCTGCCTCAGCCACGTGCCGTCAATACGGAAACGACAATCGCAGCGGAAACATTTGGCCGCGAAGCTAGTTATACCTTAAATGACTACTTCTTGGCTCGCGGATTTGCGGCCGTTTACGCTGCTGGCATCGGTACCTTAGACTCTGACGGCGTCCAAACTTGTGGTTCTGTTGAGCAAACGCAGGCCACGGTAGCAATCATTGAATGGCTTAACGGATCACGAAAAGCTTTTACAAATCGCACGGATCAGGTGGCCATCACAGCTTGGTGGTGTAATGGCAGTATCGCGATGACGGGACGTTCTTATTTGGGTACTTTAGCGACAGCTGCTGCGACGACAGGCGTTGATGGCTTAAAGACGATTATTTCTGAAGCCGCGATTTCATCGTGGTATGACTATTACCGAGAAAATGGTTTAGTCGTTGCACCTGGTGGCTTTCCCGGCGAAGATGCAGATGTCTTAGCAGTCGAAACTTTTAGCCGAATGTTGGCGCCTGCCGATTATCGCCGAATTAAGCCGATCTTTGACGCCGAACTAGCGACTTTACAAGCCGGCATGGATCGAGAAAGTGGCAATTACAATCGATTTTGGGATGAACGTAATTACCGAAAGAACCTCAGTCAGATCAAGGCCGACATCATTATGGTACACGGCCTCAATGACTGGAATGTCAAACCGCATAATGTTGAGCGTCTATGGGCTGGACTCCGGGGCCTACCGATCACTAAAAAGATCATCCTCCATCAAGGCCAACATATCTACATCAATGCATTTCGATCATTAGACTACACGGACATGATGAATTTGTGGTTGAGTCATGAATTATACGGTCTTGATAATGGCGCTACAACTGTTTTACCTGATGTTTTGATTCAAGACAATCTGACGCCAGAGACCTGGACATCTTATCAAGACTGGGCGGAACCAAGTGTATCCAAGCAACGCTACTTCTTTGCCAATGACGCCTTGGTGGATGCTCCCGCCACGCACAGTGCCCAATCATTTAATGATCATTTACCCGAGGCTGTCTTCAATCAATATCGAGATCACAACGAGCAGTGGCAGCAAGACTTACTGACGGACAGCAAGAACAATTTAGCCGATGCGCGCCTGTTAATGAAGACAAGTCAGTTCGCCAAAGACCGCACCATCGACGGCAATGTCGCCGTTCATGTCTCAGTGGCTGTTAACCAGCCATTAGGCCTTTTGAGTTTTCAACTCGTCGACTACGGCCAATCCAAGCGCTTCAACGTCTCGCCAACGACGTTAAACGCCCATGGTCTAGATTTAGGTTATCGTTGGCGTGAGGATGCACTGCGTGAATTCACGCTGGCCAATCACACTACACCATTCAAGATGATCACTAAAGGACACATCAATCTACAAAATCGACAACATCCTTGGCAAAACGATGAGCTAAAACCTAATCAGTTTTACGATGTCGATATCAGTTTACAGCCAACCTTCTATCACCTACCTGTAGGCCATCAACTCGGACTCGTAGTCTATGCGACAGACTTTGGGATGACTGTTCGCGGCAATCAAGATCTGCGCTATTCGATTGTCTTAGATCAAAGCTTTGTCGATATCCCCTTTAAATAAAGCCATTGTTTGACTTAATTAAAACAACCCAAATAACCCAGAGTCTGGGACAAAACTAAAATCTAAATTTCATTTCCAATCTAACTAGCCAAAACACGGGACATAAGTCAAGCAACACCGCCTAAGAGCGAACTGCCAACGATGAATAAACCATCATCATTCGCAGTTCGCTCTTAGTGCTCGTCACTTACCGACTTATGTCCCGTTCTTGAGTTATTTGTGATACTGACACACGCAACTTATTCGCTTTAATATCATTATTCCACGACGTTTAGTGATGAGGGCTCAGACTTAGCAACTGTTTCACCTGACTTAACATTCGTGTCGGAGGCCTGTACAACACGACGACCAGTACGAGCACGAAGCGCATACAATATTGTGACCGTATCGACAATTTCTTGGCACAATGCCCCCAAAATGGCCGGGATAAGTCCAAAGCTAGCGATTACCATCAGGCCCGTACAGATCGCAATTCCAATCAGCACCGCTTGACGCGCAATGACCATCGTATCCTGTGCAATCAGTGTCACTGCTGCGACTTTACTTAAATCATCTTTTAACACGACCGCATCGGCAGATTCACTGGCAGCCGTTGCTCCATGGGCGCCCATGGCAATTCCTACATCAGCCATGGCCAATGACGGGGCGTCGTTAACGCCGTCACCAATCATCACAACCGGTCGCTGCGCGGGTGTTAATTTAGCCAACACGGCAATTTTTTCGGCTGGCAATTTCTCAGCATCCACGTGATCAATGCCCACTTGCCCGGCAATTTGATTTGCAATTGCTTGCTGATCTCCTGAAATCATCATCAATCGCTGGGCACCTAATCGGTGCAGCATACTCATCGTTGTAGATGCTTCCGGTCGAATATGATCGGCTAAGCTAATAACACCAGCGTATTTTCCGTCAATATTGACATAAATCGCTGTGCTGTCCACCTTTGTTGACGCTCCAGCAAAAGCTGCTTTTCCTGCTTTCACTCGATGCCCATCTACCACTGCGGAGACACCGAACGCTGTCACCTCACTAACATCTTTCACAGGCAGCAACGTTGTCACGGCAGCGGTCAATGAACGCGCTAAAATATGCGTCGATTGCTGTTCAGCAGAAGCTGCCAGTTGTAGGACTTGTTCGGCAGTCCATGGGGCGCACGCTTCTACCTGCTTAACACTCAAACAACCGCTCGTAATCGTACCCGTCTTGTCAAACGCAAACGTCTTAGCCTTGGCTAACTTCTCTAATGTTGTACCAGATTTCACAATGATTCCGTGACGACTAGTGCGGCTCATTCCTGAGACTAACGCAATCGGTGCCGCCAAAATCAGCGGACACGGTGAAGCAACGACTAGGACTTGCGCAAAACGAACCGGATCTCCGGACCACCACCAAGCGAGTCCAGCAATCACATAGGCCACTACAGTGAAAGGTACTGCATAACGATCGGCCATGCGAACAAATCGTGCTGGCCTTGCTTCAGATTCTCGGACTAAGTGAACAATCCCCTGATATTGACTATCTGCGGCCACTTTGGTGACAAGCATTGTCAAAGCCGCATCCCCGTTAATCGTACCCGACATTAGTTCTGCGCCAGCATGCTTTTCAATCGGTGTTGACTCACCCGTCAGACTAGCTTCATTGACCAAACTTACTCCGCTAAGCACCTGACCGTCGACTGGAACTTGTTCACTAGGTTTGACCACCAACACATCATTGATTTTAACTTCATCAACACTGACATCTTCAAATTCATTTTTTATCTTACGATGAGCTTTAGTTGGTGTTTGATCCAACAATGTTTTCAATTCTCGTTTAGCCTTGTGGGCGGCATAATCTTCTAATGCATCTCCACCAGTTAGCATTAATAATACGATCATGGCAGCCCAATACTCGCCTACCGCTAATGTCGCAGCTACCGCTGTAATGGCTAATAAATCGATTCCGAATTGACCTTCTTTTAAGGTCTGAATCATATCCCACAACATTAATAATGCGATCAGCACTCCAGTGATCGTAATAAGCCACTGAGCCAGCATCGGTCGAGACAACCCAAACGCCAAAATCAAGGCCACCGTACTCGCGACTAAAACACTCCATAATCGTCGATAATTACGCATGGTTGGACCTCCTCTAGCAGTTCAATCATTCCTCCTCTTATTATAATGGCTCTAATGTAGAAGAGCGAATTAAATGCCCATTAGCAATGCCACGAACAACGTGTCGTAACCTTGAATAAAACGCCAACCATTGCAACCTAATGTGATATAAGTCTTGATTGTGATCAAATTGATTAGCCAACGAACCAAGCCCACACAATCAGGACCAATTCACCTAATGCTCGCAAAATATGCACCCGCCAATTAATCTGGTCGTGGTTTTGACGATCGATTAAATACTCAACAATTGAAACGACAATACAGCCACTCAGTAGCAATAAAACACCCAGTAAACGTTCTTTGGTGAACAACACCTGGCATAAGATTAAAATTCCACCCAATAGCAACCACAGTTGGAATTGTTGGGCCGGCCGTGACTTTTTTAACTGAGCAGTCACAATAATCCAAATCCCATATACCGCCACGGCAAAGGTCGTGACGAAGTTTAACACGTTAATCATGTCTAAATAGCCTCATTTTTATTTTTTCGGTGCCAATAACGGACTACGGTAGGCTGCACTCGGCGCTAATTTTAGATCCGGTTGCGTTTGGGCTAGCCAATCATGCATTTCATCTATTGTTTGGACAGAGACAGCGTTAGCCGTTTGAAACCGCGGCAACGCCAATGCTGATACTTGCGTCGCAGGATAACCGAGTTTTTTTGTCAAAATCATCTGATAATCAAGACTATTAGGGTGACTATTCAACCAACGAACGGCTTGATTATAGGCGAGCATGAATTGGCGCATAGCATCCGAGTGATGAACTAGCATCGTTTGATTTATCACTAGTGCTGTGTTGGCTTGTCCGGCTTTAGTTTGGGCAATCGAACGAGCACCATTGCGTCGCAACTGACTCGCCGCCGGGTCTGGCAAGCTAACCGCTGTCACAGCTCCGGTATTTAAAGCAGCCAATAGCTCTGCTTCATTCGCATAGTTTTGAATCATTACAGTATCAGTCAGTCCTGCGTGATCTAATAACTGCGTAGTGGCATACGCAGCCGTTGATGATGCGACAACCCCCACTCGTCCGCCATTTAAATCGGCCAGCGACGTAACCTCATCATTAATCGTCATGATCGTCACGTAATTCGTCGTCAAGCTCACTATTTGTCCAGCGGCCTTAGTCGAATTAGCCGACATTAGCTCAGGCACGCCAACCACGGCGCCATCAACCTGGTGTTTTTGAAGTGCGCTGACCCGTTCACTGGCGTTGAGTTGAACCATTAATGTGACATTTAAGTGATGGGCGGTAAAATATCCTTGCTGCGCCGCCACATATAATGGCAATGCATCGATCGAATGCCCAACCGACAGTTTCAAATCGGTCACTGGCGTTGGCTGATGATTAGACGAGTGAGCTGTTTTCTTTGATGACCCACAACCAACCAGTAATACCGCTAATAGAAGAATCAATATTTGGCCATACCTAGTTCGTTTATGCTTGATCATCATGGTGTGGCTCACTTGCCGATGACACAGCCGGAGAGGCAGACTGTTCTAGTCCGCCAATAGATGATGCACCCGCACTCTGGCTAGTCGTCATACTGGCTGGATAAAAGATTTCAACTTGCGGTGTGACTGCTGTCGTTGCTTTTTGTTCACCGTTGCTATCATCTACCGCGCCACCGTCAGCCGCTGGATATTTGGTCTGCTTTCGACTGGCCGGCAATAACGTTAGTAACAATAGAATCAATTGGCCAATGCGACCAGCTAACGCCAGGAACACCCAACCAGCACTCAATTGTTGATCATGCAATCGTCGAGCCATCAATGCCAACTTTGGCAACCAGACTGGCACACTCAAGCCAATGCCCAACACCACTAATAGAACTAGCGGTCCGACCATCCCTTGCCAATTTGGTGCTGCCCCAAGTAGCGTGGCCTCACTTAGTCGCCGACCAAACGTCAACACTGCGCTGATAAACAGACCCATTGCCAAAAAAATTCCATAAATGGTGCCGAAAATGCCCCAGGCTACTCGCGCCCATAAGTAGTTTCCTCGCGAAGTTGTATCACGAAAATTGAAAAAGTTTCGCCAAGTATGCCCGAACGCATTCCCCAAAATACCGTGAACATAGCCGCGATGGTCCACAACTAACGAAGTCGGCTGATTATCAGCATCAACCATGTGATACCACGGTGCTCGGTCATCTTGTTCAGCTTCTGGCAAGGCGTGCAGCACAATCATATGTACCCCTGGTAAAAGCATTAGCCATTGATACTCACCGGGCAACCGTAAACTGTGGAGCCGGCGCACAGAAAGACTGAGATATTGGAGAAACTGGGCGATAAAAAAGAGGTCTAAAATAAGGCGTACACTCATCGATATACCTGTACTCATCGTTAGCGCTGGGCTCAGCAGCAAATTCAATACGATCGTCACAATTGCCATCCCGATAATCGCCGCCCAAAAATCCCGACGACGAGTCTTGCCGTGATAGTTAAACATCTGTTGCCAACTGGCTCGATAATTCTCCCAAACATTCATATTTGTCACCCTTTCTCAACTCATGCTATTACTATTATTTTAGCGGACTTGATCCTAGTTTGCACAAATTATCGTGCCTTTTGTCTCGTGCAGCAAAAGTCAAACGTGCTACACTAATAACAACGGTGCAACCGTTTTATCTTTAAAACAAACCAACATGGTCTTATTTTGCTTCAATCACCATCATCATGGTTTGAAATCAGGAGGCTACCCTAATGAAACAAGGCACCACGATTATGACCCTCGATAATGGGTATCATTTGTGGACAAACACCCAAGGTACTGGCGACATTCATCTCTTATGTTTGCACGGTGGCCCAGGTGGTAACCACGAATACTGGGAAAATTTTGCCGAAGAATTAGGCAAACAAGGCTTAAATGTCAGTGTCCACATGTACGATCAACTTGGTTCGTTTTACTCGGATCAACCTGATTATTCGGATCAAGCTACTGCCGATAAGTACTTGACCTATGAATACTTCCTCGATGAAGTTGAAGAAGTCCGGCAAAAGCTTGGGATCGATAACTTCTATCTCATCGGACAGAGTTGGGGCGGATTATTGGTTCAAGAATACGCCGTGAAATATGGTGACCACCTCAAGGGCGCGATTATTTCATCGATGGTGGACGAAATTGATGAATATGTCACGCATATTAATCAAGTCCGCGAACAAGCATTACCTGCTGAAGAAGTCACCTACATGAAACAATGCGAAGCGACCAATGATTATGACAACAAACGTTATCAAGATGACGTAGATGTCTTAAATCGAGGCTACGTTGACCGTAAACAGCCACCGGCCATCTCTCATCTAATTTCTACAATGGCCACCCCGGTCTACAATGCTTTCCAAGGCGATAACGAATTTGTCGTGACTGGTAAGTTAAAGGACTGGCATTTTCGCGATCAGCTCCACAATATCACCGTGCCAACGTTATTGACCTTTGGCGAACACGAAACCATGCCTGTTGAAACAGCCAAGACGATGCAGACATTAATTCCTCATGCTCGGCTGGAGACCACGCCTAATGGTGGCCACCACCACATGATTGATAATGCGCCCGTTTACTTCGATCACTTAGCGAAGTTTATCAAAGACGTTGAAAGTGGTCATTTTAATGACTAATTAAGCACTGGCCTTCAATTGAGGGTCAGTGTTTTTTTATGGATTGGCATTAGTGATTGTTTTGTCGCTTTTTAAGTAACATTTCCGTTGATCAAAGTATCTTGCAAAGATATCATCAATCGTCCTTGAATTGAAAATGACAAGCCTATTGATCCCTTGAAAAGGTAATCTCAGAGCCTGATTACATGCACACGCGACTTTCATCCTCATCAAATGACGTGTTACCATTGGATGAGTTTAGTGTAACGGGGGAAAATTTATGTTAGCCATTTCATTAGCCATCATCATTGGTATTGCCTTGCCCATTGAAACCGCGGTCAATTCGCGATTACAAGGCGTTTTAAAATCGCCATATTTTGCTTCATTGGTTTCTTTTCTAATGGGCACGATTCTACTGACCTGCATGTTGTTATTCACAGGCCACTCTTTCCTGATTGCTGGTAATTTTTTTAGTAATCATCCGTGGTGGATTTGGTTGGGTGGTGTGTTAGGCGTTATTTACTTAACTGGTAACATTCTCCTATTTCCCAAATTAGGGGGCATCCAAACAGTCTTAATGCCAATGGTCGGCGAGATTTTTGCTGGTCTAGTGATCGATGACTTGGCGTTATTTGGCAGTGGTCATCATGCCTTGACCTGGTTAAGGGCCTTGGGAACCTTATTAATGATCATCGGTATTGTGTTTGCGGTCGTTTTACCTGAACGGGCTCGTAAGGCCACTTTTCAGGGGGCCGCTGAAGCGGATGCACGTCGCCGTGAGCCAACCCGCTGGTTATGGCAATTATTGGGTATTTTATTTGGCACATTCGCCGCGTGCCAAACAGCCATCAATGGCCACCTCGGCCAGTTATTAAAATCGCCTATTCAGGGGGCATATGTCAGCTTTATTGTCGGCACCGTGCTGTTATTGGTGGTCGTACTTTGGCAGAATCACTCACTTCGCCTACCAGCTGGTGCTTTGGCACGGGAACCATGGTGGATTTGGTTTGGGGGCTTTATCGGGGCGCTTTTCGTGCTGGGCAACGTTTATCTGGTTCCCATTATTGGGACTGGTCTGACTGTGGTCATTGTTTTATTAGGTCAGATTGTTGGGGGACTACTTGTCGACCAATTTGGTTTACTAGGCGCAAAACGCAGTCCAATTGTTCCTTTAAAAGTGATTGGGCTAATCGTCATGATGTTCGGCGTCACATTGATCAAAATTTTTTAAAAATGAGTTTGATATCTAACAATGGCCAAAGCGTAATAATCACATTAAAAATCAATAAACAAAAACGCGTTGATAAGAACAGTTCCTTTTGTTGATTTAGATTAGCGAGCATCGTTAAGTGAATAGACGTCAAAGCAAAAAAACGACGGTCATCTTTGAGGGTTGATCACGAGCAAAGTGGTCAGTGGAGGGGTCCTATTCCAGGGCTAGCGACCCGCGTACCTGACGTAAGAAATCTATAAATAAAGATGGTCCCGCCTGTAACGTCCTTGATTCTGGTCATTGTCAGAAAGAAGCTTTTACGTATTGTTCCTACCTCTCTTAAAGCTCCTCACGATAAGCTTTCGTGACTAAACCTTTAAAACACACGGTGGCCGAGTACTTTGAGCAAATTAATTAAAACGAATGCGGCGGGCCTGTTTTTAAACGCGGCCTCAAAGAGTCCCAAGCAATCCCAGTCTTTGCTACACCATCACTATAAAGAAAAAGCGGTATTAAGGATTTCGTTGAATCCTTAATACTGCTAGCCCAGTAGATTTTAAGCAGAGTCACTTGACTTATGTCCTGTGTCTTAGCTATTTAGGTTGGAAGTGAAATCTAGATTTTGGTTTTGCCGCCAACTCTTTCCTACGCTGAGGATGATTAAAACTAACTTATTTGCGTGACAAAAATGACCACCTACAACTGGTTAGCTCGCACCAGCCGTACTGGCATTTTCTTCTTGATACTCTTGAATCACATTGAGAAATGCTTCTCCGTATTTCTCCAGCTTATTTTGGCCAACACCTTTAATGGACAACATTGCTAAATTACTGTCTGGTAATTCTTCACAAAAGGCCTGTAAGGTTTTATCTGAAAAAATAACGTATGGCGGCACATGCTGTTGCTCAGCAAAGTTCAATCGTAATTGTCGCAATGATTCGAACAAATCATCGTCCACTGAAACAGTCCGTTTAGCTTTAACGGCGCCACGGCGCAAGACTTTGGCTTTGCCTTTTAAAACACTGGCCCCTAGTTTGCTGACATGCAATGTCGGGTATTCCCCGCCAATTTGTTGCAAATAACCGCCACTCGTCAAAAAGTCGATTAGATTGGCAACCTCTTTTTGTGGTCTTTCTTTCATCAATCCGTAAGTCGATAATTTGTCAAAATGTTCCGTTTGAATCCGTTTGAGCCGCGATCCGGTCAGCACTTGCGCAATTAATGATTTACCATAGCGTTCGCGCATCCGTAAGACACATGACAGAACTTTTTGTGCATCGAGTGTGACATCAACTTGGTCACGACTATCTAAGCAATTACCACAGTGACCGCAATCAACAGCTTGTTCACCAAAATAACCTAAGATATAGCGCTGCAAGCAACCTTCCGTATTCGCATACTTGGCCATTTCTTGTAATTTAAGGTATTCGCGGGTTTTAAATTCAGGGGCCATCTCTGACTGATCAATAAAGAAATGCTGAATCTGTAAATCAGCCGGTTGATAAAGCAAAATGGCTTCACTAGGTAATCCATCCCGACCTGCTCGTCCGGCTTCTTGGTAATAGGCTTCTAAATTACCGGGGACTTGATAGTGGATAACGAACCGAACGTTGCTCTTATCAATTCCCATACCAAATGCATTCGTTGCTACCATTACTTGCAAACGATCATAGAGAAAGGCTTCTTGATTTTGATTACGTTCAGTCTCGCTCATTCCCGCATGATACATACCTGCTTTAAAGCCTTTATGCACCAGCAACTGGGTCAAACGGGCGACTTCCTTGCGCGTACTAGCATATATAATGCCAGCCGCATTGGGGTTCGCCTTTAAATACTCTAATAAAAAAGCTTCTTTATTTTGGTTTTTGACAACTTGAAACGAGAGGTTGTCTCGCGCAAATCCAGTCGTTACCTCGTTGGCGGGATTGATGTTAAGTCGCGTCATGACATCTTGCGCCACTTTTTTCGTGGCCGTCGCCGTCAGGGCAATCACCACCGGATTCGAAGGAAATTGTCGCACAGTTTGCATGAGATTTAGATAGCTTGGCCGAAAATCATGGCCCCATTGCGAAATACAGTGCGCCTCATCAATCGCCAATTGTGAAATATTGAGATCACTCAACTCGGCTAAGAACCGCTCATCATCTAACCGCTCTGGTGCAAGATACACTAATTTAACTTGCCCCATTGCCGCTTGTTGCAAACGCCCCTCAATCTCGCCATAAGATAACGTACTATTGATAAAAGTCGCGGGAATCCCATTTTCCGCTAATGCATCCACTTGATCCTTCATCAAAGAAATCAATGGCGATACAACGACCGTTAATCCTGGCAATAGCAACGCCGGAATTTGGTAACATAGCGACTTGCCGCCCCCCGTTGGCATCACCGCCAAGACGTTTTGATGTGTTAACACCTTATCAATAATGGCAGCTTGTCCCGGGCGAAACTCATCATACCCGAATTTTTCTTTTAAAATTGTTTGTGCTGTGGCGTTCATGTTAACCCCTTAATTAATCCGTTACCCGCGACAAAGTGTAACTTCAATTATACAAGGGTCCGCCGATATTCGCCAGTTAACCGCGAGGTATGATCGTTGCTTGGTGGTGCCGTTGTAAACACGATAGTTGACGCTCCGACAGCTCAGTTACCGTTGGTTTTACGACGCGAACAACTTGTGAACGACTGGTTACTGCTCGTGTCACATATCCTTGTTGAAAATCACAATTAATAATCTTTGATCTAGTCATCTGGCGAAGCCTCCTTAGCCATCAATCATAAAAGTTAAAAAGTTAATGCCGTGTTATATTAATCGACAGTTTATCTTATTTATAAGTAAAAGTAAATTATTTTTTATAAAATTATGAATAATCTGGCCAATCCTTTGGAGATAACGCCACTCAAAAAATCCCCCACTTTCCGAAATTCATCACGGAAAATGGGGGATTTTACGAACACGGGCAAGTCGCCTGTCCGATTATTAATCCAATACTTGCTTAGACTGATTTAGCCCTTTTTACAATCATAGACGTCGATTGAAGAAACAGCTCCTGGCAACCAGTCTGGTCCATATGTGAAACCAAGTTGACCCTTACCAAAGGTCGTTCCCTTCCAAATAAGGATCGCATCATCAGTGGTAAGGACGTTGCGAATTTCATCCAAATAGGCACCATTTTTGACCTGTAATCGTAATAACATTGGCGCACTTGCTTCAAGGGCGGTTGCCGAAAAATCTGTTCGGTGACCTGCAACTTCCACATAAAAACGTTCTGCCATGACTAATTCCTCCAATTTACTCATTCACTGCATTCAGATTAGCATGTCTGCTCTACGACAACAATTGTTTGTCATCGTCAGCTAGTCACTTACCAGATTTGGACGCGATCTGCTGGCGCTAACCACATGCCATCGCCTTCATGCACATCAAAAGCAGTATAGAAATCAGCTAAATTTTGTGCCTGTACATTAGCCCGCAATTTGTGTGGCGCATGCACATCAATATTCAAGAGCAATTGTTCATAAGCTTCGCTAGCTTTCATGCACCAGACTTTGGCCCAATTCGTAAAGAACGCGACTGCATCAAAATCGGTGTCAGCTTTAGCCGCTTCTAATGCACAACTCAGGCCACCCTGATCAGCCACATTTTCAGAAACAACCAGCTTACCGTTAACGTGACCGCCAGCAAATGGTAGGCCATCAAATTCATCGATCATGGCTTGCGTCAAACCTTGGAAATGTTTCAAATCGGCTTCATTCCACCAATTGTGCATATTGCCATATTCGTCAAATTGCGCCCCATTGTTATCAAAGGCATGTGAGATCTCGTGCGCCATTACCGCCCCAATCCCACCAAAATTTTCCGAACTGGTCTGCGATAAACTATAAAACGGTGCCTGCAAGATTGCTGCTGGGAAGACAATAATATTGTTCGATGGATCATAGTAAGCATTAACGGTGGCTGGGTCCATATCTGCCCACATCGTTCGATCAACAGGTTGGTCAATTTGATCAAAATTATCTTGCGTCGCCAGTTGACTAAATTTCAATGCATTATCAAATAATGTTCCACCGTCACTCGCTGATGTCACCACCAATTTAGCGTACAGCGGACTAATTTTATCGGGATAACCGACGTTTGGAATCAAGGTATCTAACTTAACGATGGCTTGTTGTCGCGTTGTCTCACTTAGCCAATCATTATTCGCCAAACGCTGCTTATAGACAGCAATCATCCGGTGTACCATCTGCGTAACGTCTGCTTTGGCCCGTGAGCCAAAGTATTTTCGTGCATAGTAATCCCCAACAACCATGTTAAAGCGACGATAAGCGAGATAATAGGCCCCCTTTTGTGGATTAAAAGCCGACTTGCTGCCGGATAGTGCTCGCTGAAATTCGCCATGAATAACCCGCGCGTCATCAGTTAAGTGCCCTGCCCAATTAAAGACAACATTGACCAATAACCAACTCTTCACCTCAGCAAAATTATCCGCACTAATAATATCGTCTACGGCGGCATAATACTTTGGATCGGTTACAATAACTCGGTCTACACGACCGGCCAAGGCCTCATCAATATACGCTTTCAGATTGATCACAGAACTGGATTGAGCAAAGTCACTCAGCGATTGTGGGTTGTACATTTTCGGATAATCAGCTTTTTCTTCACTACTCTTTTCATGAGCGGCCATCTTCGCATCTAAAGCTAAGGCCTGGTCCAAGGTCATCTTAGTTGTCGCCTCATCAAAGCCTGCCAATTTAAACAGCTTGCTCATCATAGCTCGGAAGACCTCAAGTAATTTAGGACCAGCCTCATTGCCAGCTTCATAATAAGTCGTATCCGGTAAAATCAATGACGGTGCTTCAACATATAACGCGTTGCGCTTGGTGTCCTTCATATCCGGACTGACGCCGATTGGAAACGGATCGCCAATACCGTCACGTAAGAACTCAACTAGCTGTTGCTGTAAATCGTGATAATTTTGCAACGATTGCACCTGCTCAATTAAGGGTTGGAGCGGTGAAAAGCCAAGTTTTTCACGCGTTTCATAATCGCTAGCAAGACGATAGTAACTAATGAAGTTGGCTAACAACACGTTATTAGGCGCCACCTCGCCGCTTAGCATCGCATCAAAATCAGTCATCAAGGTTTTTTCAATTTGGTCGGCCAAATCAGCAAACCCACCCGTGGTCGGTTTGTCGGCAGGAATTTTAGCCGTCTTCAGCCACTCCCCATTGACGCCTAAGTACAGATCGTCTTTAACCGCGGCCGTGCCTTCATCAGCGCTACTAGCACCGCCAGCTAACTGAACATTATGATGTTTTACAGTCATTATGAAACTCCTTCTCTGATTAAATTAAAAACTGATTAAAAACTTCATTCAGTATAGCAAGTTTATCACAGAAACGAAAGTCACTCTGACTAATGGACTTGCATCCGTGCTTCACCAGTTAATGAAAAATTTAAGTAGGCTAGATGCCCCAAATATGCAGAAAACGATTGTCGAAAATCCATGTACTTGTCATAAAAATAGTTATTACCTTGGAGAACTAATAGTTATATGCAGCCAGTAGGCCAATCTGGGCATAGCGGGCATCGGCTCAACCGGTGCTATTCTAGGCAAATGCCCGTGAATTTCAGGTTGCCAATAGCGAACAACATTATGAAATATTTAGGCCGCTACCAGTCTAAGACTCCCCCATCAAAAGTTGACGTTACTGCTTCATCCTAATGACTTGTTTTAATGACCTGATATCGATACACTCCTAAGTGTAAAGGTTTTAATCATTAGAGAAGGTGACGACCATGTTCGACAAACGCATCATTCGTATCATCGAATTTGCTCTTAGCTGTGGCATGCTCCTCATTGCCCTTCTACTGACGATTTTTATGTTTCGTGAACTTTACTACTTAGCTTTGTTGGTGACCACTCATGAAACAGCGGCAACATTTGCCAGCGTGGCCGAAGTCGTTCTCGCATTTTTCTTGTACTTCGAGCTGATTTCATTAGTCGTTGATTACTTTCGCGTGGGCCATAAAATCCCCTTACATAATTTTATTTATGTCGGCATCACCGCAATGGTCCGACTACTCATTGCTCAACACGATGATCGATTAGGGATTCTCATGTTAAGTGGCGCAATTTTAATTCTTGTCATCAGCCTACAAGTTCTGGATTTTCGGCCGTCTAAACGGCCATAACCCTAAAGCAAATCAAAGAAACCTCGATCAGAGTTTATACTTGAACTCAGATTGAGGTTTCTTTGTCACCTATAGGCTTGTTTTAAAACAGCTAAGATTGAATCTCTACGCCAAATAAACCAATCAACTGAGCCGCCTGAAATTCATTGACAATCAGGCCCCTAATTAAATCAGCGCTCACCCGCAAGGTTTCAAATTCAGCATTATGCCAATCTACCCCCGCTAATCGCGTTTCAGTAAAGTCGGCATCAGTTAATCGTGAGCCATTAAATGATAAGCCTTGTTTGATTGTTACGACTTGAAACACACTTTCACTTAACTCACAATCGATCAATTGACTACTCGTCAACTGAGCTTCACTGAAATTCGCATAAGTCAATTTACTAGCCGTGAACCGTGTTTGCTTGAATATTGCCCCGCTGAAGTCGCCACCAGCTAACTGAACGTTACTGGCCTGACAATCGTACCAGCGCGTCTGACGCCAAGATGTATTCACTAATTGAACATGGTCCAACTCAACGTGTACTAATTCAGCTTCATCAAAGTTACTTTGTTCAAATTGACAGCGTTCGAAAATCACATCCATTAAACGAATCGGTAAGTTTGATACGGTGAACTGACAGTTAATATAGCGTGTATTTGTCTCTACCTGATCTAATGACAATGTTTGATCACGCACTTCAACTAAATCTGACATCAGCTTTTCCTCACCAATCTTTAGATTCTCATTATATGAGCCGTCACATTTATTTTCTTAAACTTAATTTTTCCACATTTAAGGTTTCATCAATCCACTCGTCGTAAAAACCAGCTTCATGACTGACCATGATCAAGTTGCCACGAAAGCTGCGCAAAGCATCACTCAAAGCCGCTTTAGTCTCGTCATCTAGATGGTTTGTCGGTTCGTCCATGATTAAAAAGTTAGCGGGCGTTAATTCCATAATTGCCAGCTTAACTTTGGTTTGTTCCCCACCAGATAATAAATTCATCGGCTTCATTACGTTGGCTGCATTAATTCCAGCTGCGCCAAGTTTAGTCCGAATGGTCTTAGGCAACATTGTCGGAAATTGGTCTTGAATTGTTTGGAGCGGTGTCTTTTGATCATCCTCCCACACCAAATCTTGGCTAAAGTAATTCACTTTCGCAGACGGAGAGAATTCAGCCTCACCGCTTAATGGCTTAAGCGTTCCTAGAATTGATTTAATGAGCGTTGATTTTCCGACACCGTTAAATCCAGCAAAGGCAATCTTTTGAGCAGTACCAAGGGTAAACGTCACCGGAGCTAAGAGTGGATGTTCATAGCCAACAGACAGTTTGCGAACCACTAATGCATTTTGTGAACCAGTGTCTAGGTATGGAAAATCAAAACGAGCGCGTAAATTATCAGCTGGTGGATCAATGCGATCCATCCGGTTTAGCATTTTTTCACGTGACTTCGCTAAGTTAGAGTGAGAACCGGCTTTGAACTTTGAAATCAATCGTTCATTTTTCTCAATTACGACTCGCTGTTTCTCATAAGCCTTTTCTTGAAATTCTCGTTTCTCTTCCTTTTGCTTCATCGCCTTTTTGAAGCTGCCTCGATATTTGGTGATTTGACCAAACGAAACATCGCAAATTGCATTTGTGACGGCTTCAAGAAAGTCATAATCATGAGAAATGATCAAGGCAGCACCCTCGTAGCCATTTAAATAATCTTCAAGCCACTGAATATGGGCCACGTCTAAATAATTGGTCGGTTCATCCAGCAAAATCACATCTGGATTTTCAAGCAATAATTTAGCTAAGATAATTTTTGACCGCTGTCCACCTGACATTTCTGAAACTACATGATCTTTACCAATCTCATTCAAGCCAAGTCCGGTGATCACCCGTTCAATTTCTGTTTCAACTTCATAAAAATTTTGGGCCGCCAATTCATCTTGCAAACGCCCCGCTTTTTCCAACAATTGGTCATCCATTGACGTGGCGTAGTCAGCATAATAGCTCTGCATGCGGTCATTAATCGCATACAGGTCAGCAAAGGCGGTATGCAAAAATTGAATCAAGGTCATCCCTGCTGGAATATCCGCATATTGATCCAAATAGCCAATGCGTAAATTTTTCTGCCATTTAATACTGCCAGTGACCGGCAAAACAGTCCCAGTTAGAATTTTAATTAGCGTCGATTTGCCGGCACCATTTTGACCGACAATCCCTAGATGCTCCCCTTTTTCTAATTGGAAGCTCGCATCTTCATATAAATTTTTATCAGCAAAACTCATTGATAAATTTGAAACTTCTAGCAAACTCATGTGTTAGTTACTCTCTTTTTCTCAGTCATGCTGGGACCTTAAATGAAAAACCGGCAGGATCAGCACGCCCATACCGGTTAACAACTATTACTTAATTAAGTCTTTAATTACCCAGTCTTGTTCCATTAATCGTGCCTACTAATATAACATAGACCTATGGGTGAGAGCAAAACTCAGAGCGTATGCATGGCCGCTTTGATCCTGAGCAAAAAGCCTTGCAATCCCGTTAAGAAAGATTGTACGCAAAGCTCATTAGTCAGGTTTTGCCTAAACCTGTGCTACACTTAAATTAAGTTAGTGAAAGGGGCGGTGGCCAATGAATGTTCGCACCATCAATACTTATGAAATCTCGGTAACCGATCCACAACGCGCCTGGCGCTTTTATCATGAGGTATTTGACTTACCTGACGCAGTTTTAACGAACGGCTTAGAAACCGTGTCAGTCGCTGGTAAAAACGTAATTTTTCGTCAAGTCCCTGCCCACGACACTCACGTTGACCTCGATCATCCCGACCTGATTTTACGCGCCCGTGATCGAATCAATGATCTAATTAACCACCTGCAAAACTATTATGTTCCCATTGTCGCTGGTCCGACACCAGAAGATGATCTACAAGCAATTTTCGTTAACGATTACGAAGGCAACTTGATTAAGATTTTGGAACGGGCCAAGTAAGTCAACGACGCAAGTAACGCATCGAATAAGGAGGTTTTTATTATGAAACCTGTTGAACGTGATTATCATAAATTATTTGTTCCCCGTCGATTTGGTTTTGGCTACAACTTTAACACCCGCAGTAAAGGTGGGCGTTTCTTAGCAAGATCGGTCACGATCGCGATGGTCTTATACATGGTTGTTAGCATTCGTCATGGTAAATGGGCTGAAGAACACGGCCGTTAAACAACTTTTTATTGCTAAATTTAACCGGAGCTGTGTCATAACACCGGTTGGCCAACGAAAATAGCACTGTTTCCCGTAAAAATTGGGAAGCAGTGCTATTTATGTTGAATGAAATTGGCAGGCTTCGACGCGTAATTGAGACAATGTTCATCTCGTCGAGTTCCTCCCGCCATCTTGGTTATCAACGCCGATGGGACCATGCTTGCCACAATAAGCAACCCACGAAAAGCAATGGTGCTAAAAGAATCTCCACCACAAATAACACAAAATTAGCGCCCCAAAAGACAGCATCATCACGGCTTTGAACGTTCATCCGCGCCTTGGTTTTATAGCCATAACGATCATGATCACTCGCTTGGCCACGTTGTTTTCGCTGATCGAGATCATGGCGATCCAAAGCATGTGCAGTGTAGGATGGTTGATTTTGGTCGGCAAAGTGAAGCCGTTTCGCCACAAATGAGAAAAAAAGCCAAAGTTAATCACGCAAAGCGTATCCAACCATGACCATGCCCATACCGTTTGAAACCCACGACTATGCATGGCAAACAAGGCCACTAGCACCAGCAGAGCAGGCAATCCCCTCACATAGATTTTTATCAGCCACATTCGCTCACCCTTTTATTAATCCACTCGTTGATCCAGTGTGACATCCCACCACTGCTGAGAATGCTGGCGCCATTCCAAGACACTACCCACCGGCTGTTCGCGGATCGACCAAATGGTTGGTTGTAACAGGATCACGAAATTAAATGGCAGCTCCTCTAAGGGAGTCGCTAGCGGATCTTGATCAGTTGTGGCGAAAAACCGCCAACCAGTGTCGACTTCATTGCGCGGATCTTCACGTATTGCATAGCCGACTTTTTCGCCATTAATGATTTGGCTAGAAACTAAACTTGTTGGCCGAGCTATTGTTTGATCGACGTGTTCTGATTCGCTCATTGAGCCTCCCTTAATCACAATAATGTCTGCCAGTCTCGTGCATAAATGAATCCCATTGCTTTTTCACCCGTATGAACCCCGATTATTGGCCCAATAATGCCACTTTCAAACGTCACTTGAGGAAAGTTTGCTTGGGAAGTTGCTAGCCATTGCGCTTTTAAGTCTGGGTTATTGGCGTCAACAATGCTAACCCGCAGTGGATAATCCGTTTGGGCAACAATTTCGTGAAATTGCGTTTGGATCGTTTGAAAAGCTCGTTTCATCTGCCGCTCCCGACCAACAGCAATAATTTTGCCCTCGGGAGTAAAAGCTAACATTGGTTTAATTTGCAGCATGGCACCAATCAAAGACTGACCATTGGAGATACGCCCAGTCCGCATAAGATGGCGCATATCATTCACGACGAACATCACCTTTGTTGTTTGGCGTAACTGAGCTAATCGTACAAATATTTCGTCAACGGACAAGCCCTGTTGAGCCAAGGCAGCTGCTAACAAAACTTGATTGCCTGCCCCAGCACAAGCAATCCGAGAGTCCCAGACATGAACCGCGATGTTTTTAACTGACGGCGCGTAGCTCGTCACATTTGAAATGAAGCCGGAGATACCGCTGGACATGCCGACAACAATCGCCGTGTCATACCCATCAGCGACTGCTTGATCTAACACACGTTGAACCTCGCCGTTAGAAGCCTGTGAGCTAGTCGGTGCTTCATGCTCAGTTTTGAGTAGCGCATAAAATTTGGCTGCATCAAGATCAACATTTTCGTGGTAGACGTGGTGACCAAAGAGAACCGGATCATTGATGACATAGATATGATACTGATCCAAATCCGTTTGATTGATATACGCTGAACTATCTGTTAATACCGCAATTTTCATCTTTCAACCATTTCCTTACATCCTCATTGAGACACTATTGAGACTTTACGAAGTTGCCAAAGTATAACGCGCTTTAAGGTAATTAAGCTATTATTGTCCCTAGCCATGCCAGAGTTACGCCACCTAGCAGCGTCATCAACAAGTAACAGCAGGCAATGACTCGCTGGTGCTGACGTTCTAATAATAGCACCTCATTAATCATGGTGGAAAAAGTGGTAAAGCCGCCTAAAACCCCCGCCCCAACTATTACCTTGACTGCTAACGGCATTGGTCCAGTCATCAGAATCCCTAACAGAAAGCTGCCTGCCAAATTAATCCCGAATGTGGCCCAAGGAAAACGTGATTGTTTAACCGGTATTTGTGCCAATTGCATCACTGCGTAACGGGCCATTGCACCTAAGCTAGCTCCGCTCCCCGCTAGGAAAACTAGTAAGCCATTACTCATCACCGCTCACCTCCACGTTGTGCTCGCGCCATTAACCATTTTGCCAGCATTTGTCCAGCAAATGCGGCACATAAACCGCCGACTAGTGACAACGTGACATAAAGCATCGCACTACCAATGAAGTGGCGTAAAAGTAATTTAACCATCTCTAAAGAAAAGCTAGAAAATGTCGTAAAGGCGCCAACAAACCCAGTACCAAGCCCCAAGATAACTTCGCTCGGTAGTGGCAGGCGTTCCGCCGCCCAAAAGTTCACCAGCGTTAATAAAAAAGCTCCAATAATATTAATCAACATTGTTGTCCATAGCCAATGGTCACTCACCGGCCACAACAACTCCACTCCTTCTCGACTAGCGCCTCCTAGAAAAGCAAAGCCAGCCACTGCCAGATACCGTTTCACCAACCACCGCTCCTTCATCTGATAAGAATTAATTGCAAATAGCATACACGTTGCTCGCCCATTCACGCAAATTTGTTTGCGCTATATTTTCACCCTCCGCTTCCTTATATTTTTGCGTTATGTCAGGCTGACTTCACTGCGAATTCCCATGATCCGCTCACTTTTTTCAAAAAAATGCTTGACGCGTTCCTTTGGTTCACCTAAACTAATTGCCATAAAGACAGCCGAAAAAAGGAGATCGTTGTGATGGCTCATTTCACGAATACTCAACTAAATACTTGGCAAAGCCGGTAATTCAGGTTGCGTAACCACCATCTTGCATGGATGCAATCCTGAAGTCAGATCTTCGATTGTATCTGTGCCGACGACTTTGATGTGAATTCATCACCGAGTGCACGGGACAAAAACTGTGCGGGCTCGGTGTTTTTTTGTTTAAGACAGCTCGCAACTTGGGCTGTCTTTTTCTTTTTCCGTGAAACCAGGATTCACCATTAACTTTGACTAAGGGAGATAATCATGAAACGTATGTACGGACTAATCACCATTTTACTGATTTTCCTCGGTGTTGCTTATTTCCAGGGAAGTAACCAACAGGCCACTAAACAAAAAATACCGACGGTCGGCATCCTTCAACTTTTGAGTCACCCGGCCCTCGATACCATCAACCGTGGCATTGATGACAGCCTAAAAGCACATGGTTATATTCCGGGAAAGACGATCCACATTGATTTTCAAAATGCGCAAGGTGACCAGAGTAATTTGCAGTCAATGAGTGCCCGCTTTGTTCACGAACATGTCGATGCCGCTGTCGGCATTGCGACACCTTCCGCCCAAGCCTTGGCTAACGCAACCGATAACATTCCGATTGTCCTAGGTGCCGTGACTGATCCTAAAGGTGCTAAATTAGTCGCCAATAACGAACACCCTGGTGGCAATATCACTGGTGTCTCTGATCAAGCCCCTTTAAAAGAACAACTAGGATTGATCAAACAATTAACGCCACATTTGCGTACACTTGGCATCATTTATACCTCCAGTGATGATTCTGCCACTGCACAGGCAAAGCAATTCACCGCGCTCTGCAAAAAAGAACATATTAAGCTTAAAGCCTATACCATCGCTAGTACAAATGACGTCAACCAAGTATCACAAACAATGGCCAATGAAGTTGATGCCGTTTATGTACCAACGGACAACACGATGGCCAGCGCGATGCAAACCCTGGTTGCCAATACCAACGCTAAAAAAATCCCCGTTTTCCCAGCTGTCGATACAATGGTCAAACAGGGGGGCCTAGCAACCTATTCTGTTAATCAATATAAACTAGGCCGTTTAACTGGCGACATGACCGTCGCAATTTTGAAACACAAGTCTAAACCAGCAACGACACCGATTGAATTTGTCCGCCACGGAGATTTAACCATTAACTTGGCTACCGCTCAAAAATTAGGCATCACCATTCCACAATCGTTAATTAATGAAGCCAAACAAAAGGGGGAACTTTACAAATGAGCTTAATGACATCCGCAATCGGTCAGGGCCTCCTGTGGGCTGTTTTAGGCCTCGGCCTTTTTCTTACTTTCCGAATCCTTGATTTTCCTGACATGACGGTTGAAGGAACATTTCCGTTAGGGGCCGCTACCGCCGTTGCTTTAATTTATCGTGGCGTCAATCCATTACTCGCTACACTAGGTGCTTTTCTAGTGGGAATGGCTGCTGGAATGATTACCGGTTTGTTGTATACCAAGGGTAAAATTCCGATTCTATTAGCCGGCATTTTGGTTATGACGGCTGCCTATTCAGTCAACTTACGCATTATGGGCAGTGCAAATTTAAGTTTGTTGGGGAAAGCTTCACTCTTTAAAAATCCTTTTTTGACTGCCCTCCCCCAATATTTTCCAGCCGTATTTGTCGGCCTGATTGTCATTATCGTCACCACCCTGCTGCTTGTTTTCTTCTTAAACACCGACCTTGGGCAATCCTTTATCGCAACCGGGGATAATCCCACGATGGCGCGCTCAATTGGGATTAAAACCGATCGGATGACAATTATGGGATTAATGATTTCAAACGGGATGATTGCAATGGGTGGCGCTTTAGTCGCTCAAAATAACGGCTACGCAGACATCAACATGGGCATTGGCATCATCGTCATCGCCCTAGCGTCCATCATTATTGGTGAAGTTGCTTTTGGCGGCCTTTCGCTCACACAGCGATTAATCGCCGTCACCTTAGGCAGTATCCTCTACCGCTTCGTCTTATTGATCGTCTTACAGCTAAACTTCTCCGCTAACGACCTGAACTTACTTTCTGCTATTATTTTGGCTTTATGCTTACTCTTGCCACGTTTTCGGAATTTCATTCACTTTGACCATCTTGTTGAAAGGAGTGTCCGCCATGACAACTAATCCAACAACGCCATTACTTGAGTTAAAACATGTCAGTACAATTGTTAACGCGCATACACCAAATGAAACAAAAATCCTTAACGATCTGAATTTGGAAATTTTCCCGGGCGACTTTATTACCGTGCTTGGCGCGAACGGCGCCGGTAAGTCGACACTATTTAACGTTATTGGCGGTAATTTAAATGCTGATCAAGGTGATGTTTTACTCCACGGAAAATCCATCAAACATGAAAGTGAAGAACAACGGACTCGTTTTCTAGCACGCGTCTTCCAAGATCCCAAATTAGGCACTGCCCCACGAATGACTGTCGCGGAGAATTTATTACTTGCTGCTCATCGCGGGCAACAACGACGATTAGTTTTCCGCCAATTGCGTCGGCATTTGGCTGATTTCAAAGCAATGGCTGCTACGATGAATAATAATTTAGAAAATCGACTGTCAACGGCTACGGGAGATCTTTCCGGTGGGCAACGACAAGCCCTCTCATTTTTAATGGCGGTGGAAAGCAAACCCGAATTGTTGCTTTTAGATGAACATACTGCTGCTTTAGATCCCAAAACCTCGCAGCAACTGATGCAAGCCACTAATGATCGCATTGCCAGTGACCGACTCACTTGCTTGATGATCACTCATCGTCTAGAGGATGCCTTAATCTACGGTAATCGCTTGATCGTGTTAACCGATGGCAAAATCACCTTCGATGTTCGCGGTGAAGCAAAAAAGCAGCTAACCCGCGAACAACTCTTTACATTCTTTGAAGATCTATAATTTGGGTCGCCAACTTCAGTTTCCCAGTGAAGACGCGTATTCTTTAAACAGGATCAAAATCACTTGAGAGAGGTTTGTTATGTCACCGTTAGTGTCCATCATCGTACCAGTTTACAAAGCTGTCGATTATTTAGATCGCTGTATTGCCAGCCTCAGTCGGCAGACTTATCCAACCATCGAAATCATTTTAGTCGACGATGCTTCGCCTGATGAATCCGGCGCCTATTGTGATTTTTGGGCTAGTTTAGATGAGCGAATTCAGGTCCTCCACCAATCGACCAACCAAGGCGTGTCAGCCGCCCGAAACCGAGCTTTGACCGTCGCAGAAGGGACCTATGTCTGCTTCGTAGATAGTGATGATTGGTGTGAACCGGACTATATCGAACATTTCGTCAAAAACATGATCTCTCGACACGCTGATTTGGCCTGCTGCGGTTATTTTGCTGATGGCTTGTTAATCAAAGCCACCACCAACAAACCACTTTCGCGTCATTTAACCCAAGGTGAAATGTTACAAGATGTGATTAAACCGGGCGGCGATATTCGCGGGTTTCTGTGGAATAAATGTTACTCACGTGCCTTCATTGTTGAAAACCAACTGCAATTTGACACAAGCCTATCCGTCATGGAAGATCAATTATTTAACGTCAGTTTCATTCGTGATGCGCGTACATTTTGGTATGATGCTTATCAGACCTACCATTATGTCACCCACAGTGGCAGCGCCAGCCACAATCTCTCCGCGAAAACCTTTGCGGCTGAAATGAACGCACTAGATAAGATTAGTAACGTGATCCAAGAATCTGATTTGCAATTATCGTTACAAAAAGTCCTCGCCTCAAATCGAGCAACACTGAACGATTTATTTAAACAGGACCATTAATATGTCGAGCTCCACCAGCCTGATCCTTGCGCTTAAGCTGCCAGCAACCATCGGCAAAAAGCGCCAATCGTCGCTGACTAGTTAATGCTCAGGATCATCGGGCTGACTTTACTTCGAATATTGGCAATTAACTTCACTGCATTCTAGGAGGAAGTTAATTGTCTTTTTTTGTAGCCCTGACCTAGACTGAATTTATTCAAAGACCTCAGACAGGTCGGTAACAATGAATGATTTAATTGGAGGGATAGTTCATGTCAAGAAAAGACCGTAAACAAAAGATTAAGGATTTACTCACCTTAGAAAAAGTGGAAGGACCTGTTATTTCACTCTATTTGCCATTACATCCTCGCGAAGACAGTCCCGAACAGGATACGGTGACGCTTAATTCGCTCATTGATCAAGCTAAAACGGCCATTGAGCTAGAATATTCGAATAAATTATGGAATGCTTATCAGTTTCAACTGAATAAGCTATTTGCCAATGGCTTACCAACTTCGGAAACCTTGAGTCAAGGCTTGTTAGTTTATGTCACCACCGACAGTATTGAACAAATCGACTTAAATTTCGCGATTACTGCCGGTTTATACATCAACCCACAGCCATTGTTATGGCCAATTCTAATTAACAATCGGCCACAACCCGACTTTGACTTACTCCTGCTACAAAAGCACCAAGCACGTTTGGTACGCGTCACATATGCCAACCAAGTCACATTTGACACGATCCTCACGATTACTGCTAGCGCAGCGGAAAAGGCGGACCCAACCACGTTCTTTACCAGCGTTGATGAGCAAATTCTGACGCAGGCCACTAATCAAGATCAATTACCGCTAATCTTAATTGCTAATGAACAAGATCAAGGTGCTTTCCGTAAAGTTAGCAAGAATCGCGCGCTAAGTGCTTCAATTACCCAAACGATTGACCCTAATTTGCAAGCTGATCGCATGCAACTAGCACAATTAGCCCAGCAAGTTGCTGACAAATTAACGACTGCTGGTATCGCTGCCCTCCAGACCGAGATCACCAACGCACAAGGTGCTAAGAAGTTTATTCAAACACCGACTGAAATTGTTGATCAAATCAAGGTTAACGATGTTGCGACATTAGTCCTGACCTTAGACACTTTGACCGTCTTTGGTGATGCCAGCACCGTCAATGATTTGCTTAAACAAGCTGTTGTCGGTGATACTGAGATCTTCATTTTTACCGATCAAATGATGACACCAGTTGCACCATTGGCCATTTTACGCCACACAATCTAGCCATTTAGTTAAACGGTAAGCGCCATATCTACTTGGTGTCAGATTTAATCCTACGTTAAAAACCATTTCCAATCATGTTGCCGACTATTGCGCCGAACATGATTGGAAATGGTTTTTTGTCGAGCTTCGTTTATTTACTCTTTGTCCCTATTTGCCAGCTTGATCCCACCACAACTTAACGAGTGCTTGCGTGCCATCGTCACCTAAATGTTGATCATCCACTAACTGCTCGTAGAGCGCTTTGGCCACTTGGGTTGCAGGTAAATCAAGATGCATCTTTTCCGCTTCATTTAAAGCAATCCGCAAATCCTTTAAAAAGTGCTTAGCAAAAAATCCGGGAGTGTAATCATCCTTTAAAATCCGTGGCCCATACGTATCCATCGACCAATTATCAGCACCACCATGACTGAGTGTGGCTAAAACATCCGTCAAGGATAAACCAGCCGCTTTTGCATAAACCAACATTTCCGTCAAACCGGTCATCGTGCCGGCAATCATGATTTGATTGGCCATTTTTGCATGCTGCCCGGCACCGGCATCGCCGAAGCGATGAACCGATTGGCCCATCAGTTCAAATACCGGCATCACCTGCTCAAAAGTTGCTTGATCACCACCAACCATCACCGTTAATGTCGCTTTTTTTGCACCAATATCACCGCCTGAAACCGGTGCATCTAAGGCACCCACTTGGCGTGCTTTGGCAGCTGCCGCGATTCTAATGGCTAATGTTGGCGTACTCGTTGTCATATCGACCACGATTTGGCCAGGCCGGATTCCTTCGAAGATACCAGCTGCACCAAAATAAATCGCCTCAACATCTTGCGGATACCCCACCATGGAAAAGATGATTTCACTATTGGCGACCACGTCCAACGGTGTTTCAGCCCACAATGCTCCTTGATTAAGTAGGGACTGTGCTTTAGCCTTGGTTCGATTAAAGACCGTCAGTTGGTGTCCTGCCGCTAATACATGTTCAGCAATCGCTGACCCCATAACGCCTGTGCCAATAAACCCAATTTTCATCGTCAAACCTCGTCTTTCCATCTTAACTGATACCCTAGCTGCCCAAAATCAGTCACGATCTATTTCAATTTTCGCGGAATTAGGTTACGAACACCGCCTTCAGGCACACGCATGTCACCAAAATACCGTGGAATCAAGTGTACGTGTGCATGAAAAACTGTTTGACCTGCGTCTGCGCCTAGATTCATGCCGATGTTATAGGCATCTGGGTGATATTTCTCATCTAAAATGGCCTTCATCTGCATCACAAGATCATCGATCGCCACCTTTTCTTCTGGTAGCACGCCCCACCAATCGCTCACGTGGCGTTTAGGGACGATCAATGTATGACCTGGATTAACCGGATGAATATCCCAAAAGGCTTTTGCATAGTCATTTTCAATGATGAGCTCTGCCTTCTCACAAAATGGACAACCTGGTAAAGTCGTTATTTCGATTGCCATATCCTGACCTCCCTATTTATCACTTTGCGATGCTAATCGGCGTAACCGGCGTCGGTGATGATTACTAGTCATTAACCAACCCCAACCAAGGCCACTTACAGCAATAACCACATCAGCGATCAATTGGGTTTGTTGAATGCGATCAGCAAAATCATTCAGCTGATCGTTTTGAACCGATCGACTAAACGCGGTCAAAACCGGACCACTGATCATACTTGTCACAGCTGCTCCACTATCACCTTGCAAACCCACGGTGGCCATTTGCTGGTTAAGATTATCTTGAATGGCTCGTTGAACGGGTGGAACGTCGAAATTTAACACATTGCCTGCATAGATCTCTTTAACGCCCGTACTCAGCACCGTTCGAATCAATTGGTTAGAAATCAGACCAGTTGGCAAATGATGCGTAGTCATTTGCGTCTGCAACTGCTGTTGAACTTGGTTAATCACCAATGGATTTTGAACAGCTCGAACCATAAATGAACTGCTTAAGATCGTTAGCCGTGCGACTAAACTTACGATAAAAATCAAACCAACGAGGCCGCTCAATAGACGATGTGGTCGCTTGATCTTCGTCGTGACTGGCGGTTGAATTGTACTTTTCTTCAACTGTGGATGTCGTTGCATCCGACTCGTTATTGCTTGTGCTTCATTCAATTTCATATCGTTAGTTTAGCACAAAGCCATATGAAACCGTTGTTGTTCGAATTTAAGAATCCACTAAGCTCACTTTCCTTATTGTTGAGTTCGTTAATTATTATGAAAGCGATAAATAAGATTATTTTTTTCAAAAAAAGTTAAATTAGTTAATCCCCTGTCACTGTTCGTTTTCAGGAACATTTCATAGAGTTTGGTTATATGAAAATCAGAAATTCAATTGACACAAAATATAAAATAACTTATAGTGATCATCAGAAAGACATGCAAAAGCTGACAGTAATTAACGTCGACGCAGCGTCAAAATCACAATGATCCGCTGCGCAAGGAGGACTGCCGATATGCTACACATTTATACGATTGGTTCATCAACTTCATGCCGCCGTGCCATTAAATGGTTAACAGACAAAGCGGTTCCATTCATCGAACATCCAATTGATACAACTGAAAATAAAACAGTTAAATCACGAGAAAAATTAACGCCCATGACAATCCGCGAATTTTTGGCTGCTAGTGAAGCTGGTTGTGATGAATTATTAGCACCTCGATCAATGGCCATGGATCACTTAAGCCAACGTTTAGATTTAGCTAATCTATCCCTTAAACAGATGATCACAGTGATCGCCAATCATCCGAAAATGCTTCGCTGGCCAATCGCTTTTGATGATCAACGTCGAATTCTTCAAGTGGGCTTTAATGAAGATGAATTTGGCACATTTATTCCCCGTAAATTGCGCAAACAAGAGTTAACCAGCATCTTGGCTGCGCTTCATCAATAAACATCAACAACCTCACTCAATGATTTCCTTCAAATCACTGGGTGAGGTTGTTTAATTATCTGCACCGCATTGTTCGTTATCGTTGAATTGTAAATCTTTGCTAACATCCCTGAAAAAATGAATTCCAAGCTTCACATCTACCTATCGCAATGCTACGATACGCACAACTTGATGTTTATTTGATAGGAGATTTTTAGCAATGGATCTGACCTCTTGGGGACGTTTTTTTATTCATCACAAGCACAGTGAACCAGGCCACGTGGCAATTGAAATCGGTGTTGACGCACGCAAACCAACCTTAGTTAACGCTTTTTCACGATCTTTAAACGACGTTGATCACTTGGCCATCAATTATTCTGCCGCGACCATTGTCATTCAGTCAACTGACCGACCAGATCTGATCGTGCGTGAATACATGCTCCTCGATGAGGCCCAGTACTATGCTAAAGTCGATCAAACAATGGATACGCTAATCATTCGTGCCGGCGATCGCCCTGCCAAGGACAAACTACATATTCGAATCGAGATTGAAGTGCCCAGCACCTACCACCAGCGCTTAGAAATCAACTCGGTCAGCGGTACCATCAAATTGGTTGATTTACCACAATTGCGGCATTTAGCAATCACGTCCACCAGCGGTAGTATCGCACTTAGCCATTTAAAGACTCATAGTTTACTAATTGACTCAGTCAGTGGTGCGATCAATGGTGAACAGTTATCCGCAACTGATGCCACCATCAACGCTGTGACCGGAAACGTAGCGCTAGCCACTGCCTATGGTCGCTACAATGTTCATTGTGACGCAGGCGCATTACGCTTGATCGATGCACATGGCAGCGGTCGTTTCAATGTTACCAGTGGCTCTGCCAAGCTAGCCTTTACCACTGTCGACGGCAACATCACGGCCGAATCATCTGCCGGATCGGTACGGCTGCAAGTCCCACGAACTTTAAGTTACCGCTTTAATCTAGAAACCTCGATTGGCACATTAAAGACACCAGAAAATGCTCATTTTTCAAATAATGAACGTCGTTATCAAACTGGTGCCGTGGGTGATGCTAGTGATTTATTAATCAGTATGCTCACCGTGGTGGGATCACTAGTCTTAGAGACACACTAAATGATTTGACCGGTAATACGACAATATTAAATCTAATTAAAACAGTCCTTATCCCCCAGAACAAGCTTGGGGGATAAGGACTGTTTGTCGAGCTACACTAGCCTGTTGCCTGCGCCTAGCCCAGGCCGTCTAATTGGCAAAAAAACGCCAACCAGTCAGCCTCAGCTAGTGCTCGTCACCACCCGGCTTGTTTCACTCTGATTGTGTTTGTCGAGCTACACTAGCCTGTTGCCTGCGCCTAGCCCAGGCCGTCTAATTGGCAAAAAACGCCAACCAAATCAATCATTATGACTGAGACCGCTTAGCGTCAGTTTTTATGACCAATTGTTGATCCTGGTTGAAGAAACGGCGATACGCAATGTATGATGCACTGACCGATCCTAGACTTGTCGCCGATAACAACATAAATACGACCATAATTTGATATTTAATCGCATAGACTGGATCGACCCCCGCAAAAATCAATCCTGACATCATGCCTGGTAGACTCACGATCCCATAAGTTTTTGATGCATCAATCGTCGGTTGCATCCCTGTTCGAATACATTCGCGAACAATTGAAATTGCTGAATCGTGCGGCGTTGCGCCTAACGCAATTCGTTCCAATACCTGCTGTCGTTGATCACGAAATAGACTAAGCATATTACGATAACATAACCCAATTGCGACCATTGAATTGCTGGCGATCATCCCAGAAATTGGAATCATCTGTGAAGGAACAAATTTTATCGCACCAGATAAAACCAGCCCGCTTAAGGTCACACTAGTACTGATTAAAATGGACCAAAATGACGACCAAAAGATATGTGGAATACCTTGACCACGTTTACGGGCATTATAGGCCGCGTTAAAAATAATGACTAAAATCATGGCCAACGTCAGCAGAACATTATTCACCGCAAAAATATATTTGAGGACAAATCCCACAATCGTAAGCTGTACAATGGCGCGAATAACTCCAATAATCATGTCACGATTGACACCCAACTTCTGACGCCATCCGATAAATAACGCAACTAACACTAAGCCTGCCGCAAATGCCAGACTTAAATTGTTCACATTAACACTATTATGCATGGCTAGCCTCCTGAACGTGGTGTCCCTTTTCAATTCGATAAAGAACATCGGCTTGGGCAATTTCACTGTCATCATGCGTGACGGCAATCACGGTACCACCTTTTTGTTGAAAATGATCGATCAACTCATGGACAATTGATTTATTATCTGCATCTAAGCCGGTTGTGACTTCATCAAGTAACAAGACATCAGGCGGAAAGACGAGATTGCGAATTAATGCCACGCGCTGCCGCTCCCCGCCAGATAACTCGGTGATCTCATGATCTAAATAACTGGTGGGTAAATTAACCTGATCCAGTAAATCCAACTGACGTTTTGAATCGATTGTTTTACCTCGAATATCAAACGGAAAATTCAAATTGTCGGCGACAGTCGTTCCAAACAACGTGGGTTGTTGAAAGCAATAAGAAATTCGTCGTCGATAAACGGTTGGCTCATAAGAAAAGGCATCCTGGCCGTCAAAGGTCATCTTTCCACTAGTTGCGGTGATCATCCGGGCGATAAGTTGTAAGACAGTACTTTTCCCTGAACCAGAGGGCCCCACGATGGTCATACGTTGACCCTTAGCGATCCTCAGATCAATGTCACTCACAATCGTTTGCTGGTCAATTCGATAAGCAATCTTTTCTAACGTTAATAAATCTCCCATCAGCTGCTCCTTTAAATAAGAGTAATTCTATACTTAAATCATAACTTACTGAGTACAGAATGTCCGGTCATCGTGCCTAAGATCACCAAGATTTATATGATCAATTACGTTGGCGTTGACTGCCGTTCACTGGCTAAAAATGCTATGATTGTGAAGATTAATTTATCCCTGTTCCAAGCTATCCGGAGAAAAGAATGAACAATAATAGAATGACTAACTTCCGTCCAACATCACAGTCACCACATCGTCCAACCCCAGCAACCCCTGTGTCAGTGACGGTTGGGCAACGATTTCCACTCACCATCAAGCGTTTGGGCATTAACGGTGAAGGCATTGGATACTACAAGCATAAGATTACCTTTGTCCCAGGAGCACTCCCTGATGAAGTGGTTGTCGTCGAGGTAACCCAGGTTTCAAGCCATTTCTTAAAAGCCAAAGTTCGTCAAATTAGAACCTCAAGTCCCCATCGCGTAACCCCAGTCGATGAACTGGCAGGTGAAGTTGGTGGCTTTGAGCTTGAACATTTGTCCTATGATCAACAACTCGTCTTTAAACGTGACGTTATTGTCCAAGCCTTGGAAAAATATCGCCCTCGCGGTTGGAAAAATTATGAGCTGCGTCCAACGATTGGCATGAGCAATCCCTATCACTACCGCAACAAAGCGCAGTTCCAAGTACGAAAACCGGGGGACCATGTAGAGGCAGGCTTATACAAAGAGGGTACCCATGATTTAGTGGATTTACCTGAAGCTAGTACACAAAATAAGGCAACGTTGACTGTGATTCGTGGCCTCGTCACCATTCTAGAAGAGCTTGATTTACCTATTTATAATGAGGAACAAAGTTCGGGCATCATTAAAACCCTAATTGCTCGTTCTTCTCAGGCGACCGGCGAAGTCCAAGTAACGTTGGTCACAAACACACCTAAACTACCTAAAAAACGACAATTACTGGAATTAATTCATGATCGCTTGCCGCAAGTTGTTTCTGTCATGCAAAACATTAACCCGGGCAAAACATCTCTCGTTTGGGGTGATGAAACGCGTAAATTAGCTGGCCAAGACTACATCACTGAAACTTTGCTTGACAAACAATTTGAACTATCACCTCGAGCCTTCTTACAGTTGAACCCTGATCAAACCACGCGCTTATATCAAGAAGCCATTAAAGCACTTGATTTAACTCATGCACAGCGCTTGGTCGACGCTTACTCTGGGGTAGGCACAATTGGGTTAAGCTTAGCCGAACAGGTTGGCGAGATTCGCGGTATGGATACCGTTAGTGAGTCCGTCGACGACGCCAATCGCAACGCACAGTTAAATCATATTGAGAATGCAACCTACTTTACTGGAACTGCCGAAGACTTATTGCCGCAATGGGTTAGTCAAGGTTGGCGTCCTGACGCGCTGGTCGTGGATCCACCACGTGCCGGTCTGGCTGAGACAATGATTGACACCATCCTGCAAGTTCAACCCCCAAAATTTGTTTACATCTCATGCAATCCATCGACGCTAGCCAAAGATCTTGTTGCATTGGCGACCACCTATCAAGTCGACTACATTCAATCCATTGATATGTTTCCTCAAACAGCGCGTGTCGAAGCAGTCGTTAAATTGTCCCGGCGTTAATCGGGACTAACTATTTTTGAACTTACGCGAAGGAGTGTCCGATCATGTCTACATCGTTACTGCTTTCCTTAGCGGTTTTTGTCTATTTCATTTTTGATCAATTTGAATATAACACGGTCGGTCGCCTAAGCTATGTGATCATTCCAATCTTTTGTTTGATCAATTTTTTAACCACCTTCACATGGCGCCCACTCGCTTTCCTCAGTTTATTAGCTATTTTGATCGTCGGTGTTGGTCTTGGCTGGTACCAAGCTCGCTACGCCCAAATTAGGTTGGTGAATCAACCACGGGCTTATTTTAAAGACGACCAAGGGGTAGAACAGCCTATTTATCGAAAAGTGGTCAAAGTGCGTGGTGGCCAACACTATCTCATCGGCTGGCTGATTGCCTTATTGGTACAATTTGGTTTACAAATTCTCGCTAACCATCATCTACTGAGTGAACGCGAGATCTTTGCACAGGCCAAAGCAGAGATATTGGCAGATATCATGAGTGTCTTTCGCTTCGCTGGTCAAGGGCAAACGGCCTGGTATCTTTGGTCATTAACTGGCATTATCAGTGCTACCTATACATTCCGTTTAGCGAGCCGGTCACAAAATATTCGTCAGATTGTTCTGGGCCGTCATGAGGATGCCGGCCATATTGATCAATAATTTTTTCGTCGTTCAAGTATTTTTACGGAGATTAGTTTATGCAGCAACGTTCCCGGTGGCTACTACTGCTAGCCACCTCATCAGTGTCCTTTATGTCGACAATCGATGCTAGTATCGTCAATATCGCCATCCCCCATATTAGTCGGGACTTAAAGGTTCCTATGAATGAAGCTGAATGGGTCGTCTCAGTTTATTTAGTCCTCATCTGTACTTTACTGATTTTTTTCGGAAAGCTTTCCGATCAAATTGGCCGGATTCCCGTCTTTCAAGTGGGAACGCTCATTTTCTTAGTAGGTTCATTGGGCTGCGGATTAAGCCAAAGCTTACCGCTGCTGTTAGCCGCCCGAGCTGTCCAAGCGCTGGGATCTGCCATGGTGATGGCAACCAATTTTGGCATTATCACCCAGATTTTTTCAGTTGATCAACATGGTCGCGCATTGGGGATCAACAGCGCCTTTGTGCAAGTGGGTAATTTAGCCGGACCAGGTCTTGGTGGATTAATTATTTCATTGGTAAACTGGCACTGGATTTTCTTTGTTAATTTACCAATTGGTCTGATCGCCTTTTGGTTCGGCAATCGGATCTTTCCTAAGTCACCGTTGAAATTAGCACATGTCCACGTAGACTGGTGGGGGTATAGCACATTCGCGCCAATGATGATCACCTTTTTCGTCGCCATTTTCTGGGGTCAGGCCGTTGGCTTTCATCAAACTGGCGTCCTCTCACTGTTTATCGTTGCTGGCATCTTACTCGCTGCTTTTATTGGCATTGAACATCACGTGTCTGATCCTTTAATCGACTTAAAAATCTTTGCTAATCGAGGTTTCTCGTTGGGCATTATTTCGGCGATGTTAGTCTACATGGTTGGTTATTTCAACAATGTTCTGATGCCATTTTACTTACAAGAGACCCTTACTTTATCGGCAGCTAGTGCAGGTTTAATCCTAATGACAGTACCATTGTTAAACATCATTAGTGCCCCAACCGGTGGCATCATTGCTGATCATATTGGCGCCGAACGCGTCTCCTTTTACGCGTTATTTTTATTTATTATTCCGGGACTAATTTTCATCTTCGTCCAACCAAACTGGTCCATCGTTTGGTTAATTGTGGCGCTGGCCGGTTTCGGAATCGCTAACGGCGCCTTCCAAAACAATCCCATGATTATGGGAAATGCTGGCCCGCAATTTCAAGGGATTGCAGGTGCAATCGCCGCTCTTGGTCGCAATCTAGGGATGACCATTGGCCTATCTTTATCCACATCACTGCTCTACGTCGGCATCAGCCTTAAAGCTGGCTATCGATTAACCAGTTATCCACAACAACACCCGCAGTGGTTTGTCTTCGGTATGCATTTTAGCTACCTAATCGCCTTTTGCTTGATCCTGATTGCGCTGGGTCTTTTAGGTTGGCTACTAAACAGTCGTCGAGTAATATCAAATTCATTGAATCAGCAGCGTCAATCAAAAGACATTTAAAAGCGAACTCAGAGCGAAACAAGCCGGGGGGGTGATGTTGAGCACTAGCTGGGATTGACTGGTTGGCGCTTTTTGCCAATTAAGAAGGCCGGGCTAGGCACAGACATCAGGCTTGTGTAGCTCGACAAATCGAAAAAACCGAACCGCTAAATTTCTATAAATTAGAAATTAACGGTTCAGTTTTTGACTCGATCTTTTAATTCGGCGATCTCACAATCGCTATTTAACGTTGATATCTAACTGCATAGCTGTTTGCGGATCTGGATTCAGATGTTCAACATAAGTTAATTCTGCGCGGTCAAGCTCGTGAACAATTTCTGTTTCAACCGTTGCTAACGGCCGCTTGTCGTTTTTTAGCTGATTAATTAACAACGTGATCTTACCATCGTGAGGAGCAGAAATCGTATAAGCCACATCCTCGGTATTCAAAATTTCCGTAATTAACTTGCGTTCTTCCATCACCGTTGCCTCCCAAATTTAACCTAAGCTCATCATAGACTTCTTTATAAGACTTGTTAAGCCAGAAATAAAAGGTGATTAGCGCCAGGTGATGCCAGGGTACAACGGTTTTGACTCATTCTACCCGCGCTGGTCGAATGCGCTTGACATAATACCAAAGGGCGCCAATGATAAATAAACCAGCGAGGCCCACCGCGACGATTGTTGAAAACGTATCAACAACACCAGAGACCTGACTCCAAGCTCGACCAGCTAAACGACCGAGTCCGATTAAAACAATATTCCAAATCATCGTTCCTAAGGTTGTTAATAAAACAAATGGTTGCCATGGCATCTTGGTCATCCCGGCTGGAATTGAGATTAAACTTCGCACCACCGGAATGAAGCGACCAAAGAAGATTGTCTTGCGGCCGTGACGATTAAATAGTTGCTGCGCTTTTTCAATATCTGTCTGTTTTAAGCGTAAACTTCGACCTAGACGACTATTAATTAATCGTTCTAAGCGCGTTACATTTAGCCAGCGACCAATTCCATACAGCAATCCTGCACCGATAACTGCACCACTCGTGGCTGCGATAACGCTCCCCGTAATGGTGAGATCGGCGGCTAAGGTCATAAATCCAGCAAAGGTCAAAATAACTTCAGAGGGAATCGGCGGAAAGACGTTTTCCAAAGCAATCAATAAAACAATGCCGATATAACCAAATTGGTTCATAAAATCGATTAACTGTTGTTCCATTAGTGTCACCTTTCAATTGGATGGCAGATAGGGGCAACTGCTGTACCGAGGTTCTTCTCGGTAAATTCGTACCATCATTATTCCTGATTTGAACGTTCCCGTCGAGGATTTACTGCTAATCTGACAATTTCTTAATCATTTTCAGCTATACTGAAAAGAACACTGAAGGAAAAGAGGCTACTTGTGCAAAATCGTCAGGATACTGAACAACGTCTTTTATGGCTCGTAATTTCGATTCTTCTAAACGCAACTTTTAACGCGCTAACAATCACCACGAATATGGGTAGCGCCGTTTGGACCGCGTCGGCTGTCAACTTGGCTCATTGGGTAACCCATTCAACGAGTCCAGCTATCGCCAGCCAAGCCCTTGGACTCGTCCTAACCATCTATGGTATCCTCGTCGCATTTTTAGATCTTCTTTTGATTGGTCGTTTCGATTGGCAGCGACTCTTGCGAAATATTTTATTTGTCGTGCCCTTTAGTTACCTCATTCAATTCATCGTTCCCTTTTGGTCAAACATTGTGGGCATTAAATACTTACATGGGGATCTAAGCCATCCGGTTCAGTTAACCGTCTTGATTATTGTCAACATGATCGGTCTGTTTGGTGTCGGCGCCGCCGTTTCACTTTATCAGCGAGCCAACTTGATCATGCATCCGAATGATGATTTATCCTATATCATTCGTTTTCGCTACCTGCATGGATTGGCCACGGCGTCTCAAATGCTCAGTTATCTTCCGCCTGTCATCATTATGATCTGTTGCTTCTTCGCCAATCACCATACCTTATGGGCCGTTAATTTTGGCACTGTCTGGGCATTTTTAACGCAAGGTTGGGTTCAGGGTTGGTCAGACCGCCATTTTGTCAAACAACTCAAACATCATTTCACACACACGCCAGCTAATACCACGACGAAATGACTCCTCCAGCAATTAATTACGTTTACACCAAAAACCAGCATCCGCTATCAGATGCTGGTTTTATTCTGTCATGATTCATCAATTTCAATCTTACATTGCAACGCTAGCTTGTTAGGCATTAAACCCCCGCTAATTTGCGTCACTTTTCAAAACAGTTTAGACAAAGAGGAGCACACAAAGCACCGCGAGTAGTGCTGGTAAGCCCTGAACGACAAAGATCCGCCGACTGATCGTAACTGCACCGACGATCGCCGCCAACACAACGAACCCCATGAATAAAATTAAGACAGCTCGCATCTCTAATGTGGGTAACGCAAATAACGACCACAAAATGCCGACGCCAATAAAACCGTTGTATAGGCCTAAATTCTTGAACAATGCTTTAACCTGCAGCTGCTCCAAAAAGCTTTGGTCCCCACCGAACGTTTGTTGGGCAATTCGACCAGTTGACTGAAACATTTCTAACCACATAATGAACAGATGTTCCAGACCAACCACACCAACTAATCCGAGCGTAAATGCCAACACGACTTGTCACCTCATTTTTAGTATTGAATGCAGCCTACGCCATTTACGGCCTCCTGTCTACTGACTCACTAACACTATGCAGAGGGTGCATCAACTTTTAGTCAATTGGAAACGGAGACCCGTGCCAGAGTAAATCTTTCCAATATAGTTTACAGTCGCCAAAAATATGAGGCACCTTGTCAGTTCCGAAAATTTGTTGCTCAATGTCGGTCACGCGAGTAAACTATATTGGTCGCATTGTTCGGCCATGAGCACCTGTTGCTCATAAAATAACTCAAACAAAATTTCTCCGTCTAATATGGAGGTTTATTGATGTCTGACAAGATGAAACAAGCAGTTAAACATAGCAGCTGGCTGATGCTCGGGATAATTTTACTCGGGTCTAGTTTGCGGATGGTGATTACGGTCATTCCGCCAATTCTGGCGCCAATATCTCGGACCTTACATCTATCCAGCGGTGTTGCCGGCAGTTTAACCACCATCCCACTACTGTGTTTTGCGGTATTGTCGCCAATTGCACCTCGAATTTCGGCCAAGATCGGCACTGAATTTGCCTTACTAATCGCGCTAATCATTCTAGCAGTTGGCAACTGGATGCGGGTGTATTCTGCCACCGCCTTAATCATTGGTACACTACTCGTCGGCGTAGGCATTGCTTTTTTAAATGTTTTATTACCAGCTTTAGTGGCTGAAAACTATCCGCAAAAAATTGGCGAAATGACCAGCCTTTACTCATTTTCGATGACCTTTTTCTCGGCAATTTCAGCCGGAATTTCTGCTCCACTGGCCGGGAAAATTGGCTGGCAATTAACTATTCAAATTTTCACATTAGTTGCTTTAGTAAACATTGTCACTTGGCTGCCGAATTTACGCTATAACCATCGTGCTAACGCGACTACGGTATCAAAGACAACGACCTCGCGAGGCTCAGTTTGGCGCCAACCAACCGCTTGGGTCATGACACTCTTTATGGGGTTGCAGTCATTTGTGTTCTACACTTTAATCACCTGGTTACCAACCTTGATGGTCGACCGAGGTATATCTGCTAATACGGCCAGTCTACTGTTAGGGCTATATCAAATCGCCTCATTACCTGCCGCTTATGCTGTACCCGTCATTTCAGCAAAGGCTAGCAGCTTGCGTAACCTGTTACTCACGATCGGCTTTGGTTTCGTTTTGGGTATTGGCGGCCTGTTACTCCCCCTTCACGCTGTCTGGTACTTTGCAATTCTAAGTATTATCTTAGGATCGGCCACAACCGCCTCATTTGCTTTGGCCATGACGTTATTCAATCTTAAAACGCGCACGCCACAAGAGACAGCTGATCTGTCCGGAATGGCTCAATCTTTCGGTTATCTCATTGCGGCGATTGGCCCCATTGCTTTTGGCACATTGCATGTCTTACTTGGTGGCTGGAATTTATTAATGGGCGTTTTATTGATTATTGCCCTATTGACGATTGTGACGGCACTGTACGTCGATCATAAGCCTGACGTTTTCCATTAAAAATGCGCCATGTGAGCGCCTAAAACAGCCTCATTTTCCAATTTTCAGGAAAATGAGGCTGTTTTAGTGGGCTCTCGTAGTCGCGGACCATGATTTCAATCATTTTTTTCGAGAAAGCAAATTGAGTCCTTGAGTTAAACATGATACGCTCTTGTTATCACTTAACAAAGGAGTGCTCGCCATGCCAATCAAAATGATTGCTACTGATATTGACGGCACTTTTATTCGGACAGATCATCAATTTGACCACGACCGTTTCGCCCGAATTTTACGCCAACTCTCAGCCCGACACATCCATTTTGTAATTGCGAGCGGCAATCAGCTTCGGCACCTCACGGATATTTTTACTAATTTTGACGGGATCGATTTCTTAGCTGAAAATGGTGGCCTGGTGGTTAGTAATCAACAAACCCTATTCAGCGAGACGATTTCGCCAAGCCTATTGAACAAAAGTTTGTCCCTAATTCATCAATCACCCCTGCTGCAAGGTGGCGCTATCGTTATTTCTGGTCTCCATGGTGCCTATTTACAAAAGCCGGTAACTGATGAGCTACTGGCCTCGGCCAATTACTTTTACACGGATTTACAATTAGTCACCAACCTACTTGCAGTCCAAGATGACGTATTGAAATTAGACCTTGTTTGGCCTGATAATTTAGCCGATCAACGTGCCGCTTGGCTAAATCGCCAACTACCGACATCATTAACCGCAACTGCCAGTGGCTTTGGCGGCTTAGATATTATTCCCAGCCACGTTAACAAACAAGTCGGTTTAGCAGTGCTCGAACGTTATTGGCAAATTTCTCCAGATCAAGTTATGGCGTTTGGCGACAATGATAATGATATTGCCATGCTACGCCATGTCGGTCACAGTTATGCCATGCTAAATGCAGCGTCCAGAATTAAAGCTGCTGCCAATCAAGTGACTCAAAAGACCAATGACGATGATGGCGTGCTTGATACCATTGAAACCGTGTTAGATCTCCCATGTTAACCTCCATTAACCCTTCACGAATCAACCAAAAAGGAATTTTATGAAGACAGAAACCTCACACTATTTCGCGCTTTCAGAGTCCGATCAACATGCAATTGCTCAATTGAGCGATCACTATTGGCCCGGAATTGTTGATGATCCCAAACAAGTGCAACAACTTCGCTCATACTATGAGCAGATGTTGGTTTTGACGATGAAAGATGACGACGGTCAATTAGTCGGCTCCTTAAAAATCCCATCAACTAGTGTCGTGATTGCTGATCATCGCTATCAAATCAGTGGCTTATCAGAAGTGATGGTCGCACCAAAATATCGACGAAAGGGCTTCGGTATCTCCCTAATTATGACTGCTTTTGCCCTGATTCAACATGATGATGCCGATTTCTCCATTTTTACCTGTGCGCCCGATCTGGTTCCATTCTATGAACAAGGCGGTTGGACCAGTTCACCTCAAACGGTCTTGATTGGTGGAACCACTGCCGACCCGATCGCCAGTGACAAGATTGGCACTGTCGCAATGCTCAGTCTCTTCACCCCCAGTGCTTTAGATCACCAAGCCGCCATCGCTGGCGCTACAATTGCCCTTGAGGTGGGCGAGCGCATTATGTGGTAAGACTTAGCGTTGATGACCACGACGATGACGCGAATAACGACCTTCTTCTCGGTCTTGCTGACGTTTGGTCAATTCAACCTAATCTAATTGCCGTTTTGCTGAGTGTCAATTTAATTTTGCTCCTTTGCCTAACACTTATTTTGTCATTAGCCCATTATAGATAAGAGGTACGCTTATAATAGGCTAAAATTTCTATTTGATCCAAAAATACTCAACTAAGTTTAGTTCTGATGATACGTGTACACGTATTCGTCAGAACTTTTTTATTAGGCAAAAAGCAATGATGTCACAGTGGGACTTCAAGATCCGGCATCGGCGGCAAAGAAACAAGTACACCTGAGATAAGCATCAGTCAATCATGGCTATAAATGATCAGCAAACTAACGATCCCGATCCTGGTTCAAGCGTCGCCGCATGTCTGAACCGTCATGAAATTTGGCAAGCTTGCGCGCCGAAATCCTGACAGACTTACCCGTTGTCGTGTTAATCAGCCGTGCTTGACTGGTTCGCGGTGTAAAGGTACCGAACCGGCGCAACTCAACGCGATGATTCCGCGCCAATTCCTCAATAATTACTGCCATGAATTCATTGATCACGCACCGTGCCACCGCCTGTGATACATAAGTATGTTGTGAGACATGTTTGATTAGTTCATTCTTAGTTACGCGTTTAATTATCATTACCTCCCTCACAAATGAGCCAAATATTTCTCATGTCGCCTTACACCATGACGTGGAAAGAAGAAGTTTCAAAGTTTTTTAGTTTTGGACAGCGTTGTTTTAAAATTAATTTATATAATTATCTCAATAAAATTAGCCTTACCTCAAAAATAATATACAATCTTTTAAATTTTGTGTAGATTTCTCCTAAAAAAGTTGTATGATGTGACAGTACCGAGAAAACAAAGGGGAGGTATTCTTTTGGATACAATCGAGAAAAAGCCAAAAAAAGAACGGCTCATTCATTATGCGAACGGGCCGTCCTTAGAAGAAATTAATGGAACTGTGAAAGTTCCACAGGGCAAGGGATTTTGGAAAACCTTGCTCGCCTACTCTGGACCTGGCGCGTTAGTCGCCGTTGGTTACATGGATCCCGGTAACTGGTCAACTTCCATCACTGGCGGTCAAAACTTTCAATACTTGCTAATGTCCATCATCTTGATATCAAGTTTAATCGCCATGCTTTTACAATCCATGGCGGCTAAACTGGGTATTGTGACGCAAATGGATTTAGCGCAAGCAATTCGGGCCCGAACCAGTAAAGCTTTGGGGATTGTGCTGTGGATTCTAACAGAATTTGCCATTATGGCGACTGATATCGCCGAAGTTATTGGGGCAGCGATCGCCCTTTATCTGCTATTCAAGATCCCGCTTGTCATCGCCGTCTTTATTACTGTATTTGATGTCTTGCTATTATTACTTTTAACCAAAATTGGTTTTCGTAAAATTGAAGCCATCGTCGTTGCCTTAATTGTTGTCATCTTCGTGGTCTTTGCTTACGAAGTTGCTCTATCAGACCCTAATTGGAGTCAAGTCATCGTTGGCTTAGTGCCAAATGCCAAAACCATTGCAACCTCACCGACTGTTGGCGGAATGACCCCACTGACCGGTTCCTTAGGTATCATCGGTGCGACAGTCATGCCACATAATTTATACCTGCACTCTGCTATTTCGCAGACACGTCAATTAGACCACAATGATGAAAAACAAGTAGCTCAAACAGTACGGTTCTCCATGTGGGATTCTAATATTCAATTAACAGTCGCTTTCTTCGTTAATGCGTTGTTGTTGATCATGGGGGTCGCTGTTTTCAAAAGCGGCGCTGTTAAGGATCCATCTTTCTTCGGTCTACATCAAGCTTTATCCGACACATCGACCATGAGTAACGGTGTTTTAGCTGGTGTGGCTCGGACAGGTATCTTGTCCACCTTATTTGCGATTGCCCTACTTGCTTCTGGTCAAAACTCCACGATTACTGGCACCTTAACTGGCCAAGTTATCATGGAAGGTTTCATCCACATGCAAATGCCACTGTGGCTACGTCGACTCATCACCCGGTTGCTTTCAGTTATTCCTGTCTTAATTTGTGTTGGTTTAACAAGTGGTCAAAGCCTAGTTCACCAACACGAGGCACTCAATGATTTAATGAATAATTCACAAGTATTTCTAGCTTTTGCTCTGCCATTCTCTATGTTGCCATTGTTGATGTTTACTGATAGCAAAACGGAAATGGGAAAACGGTTCACGAACCACTGGTATACCAAGGCCGCTGGCTGGATTTCGGTGTTAGCACTGACTGGACTCAACATCATGAACTTACCAGCACAGATTGAAGGTTTCTTCGGTAATGGCGCTTCTAAGAGCGAGCTTGCTTTAGCAGATGGTATTGCCGATGTTGCCATTGTTGCGATCTTAGCTTTACTCGCATGGATGATCATCGACTTATATCGTGGTAACAAAGCGTACGCAAAACATTTAGCCACGGTTGCAAAAGAATCAGCTGACACAACGCCGGAAATTGAGATGCATAAGTAGGAGGAAATGAATATGTCCGAATCAGAATCAATTGATAAAGTTTTCAAACGAATTCTTGTCGGAGTTGATGATTCAGCCGATGCTCAACTGGCCTTTCATTATGCGGTTCGTCGCGCTGCTAAAGATCAAGCCACGTTAATTTTAACCTCGATACTCGAAAGTGATGAAATGAATGTTTATCAGGCCTTGACCAAAGATTATATTCATGGTGAACGTGCAGAACTAGTTGAGCATATGAAAGATTATGTCAAAGCTGCTCGCGAAGGTGGCGTAGCAGATATCGAAGTAATCGTCGACGAAGGAGATCCCGGTGAAACGATTGTCGAAAATGTTATTCCGCAGGCTGATGCTGATTTACTAATCATTGGTTCGTTATCCAAAAAAGGAATCCGAAAATATTTTGGTTCACAAGCCGCTTACATGGCCAAATATGCGCCTATTTCTGTCATGATTATTCGTTAAAATCACCATCAAGATAGCGACTAAAAACTCACAGCAAAGCCAACTTTGATCCTAATCATAGCTGACCGTAATTGCCCAATTGATAACAATCGGCTAAGCATCAAGATCAGGTTGGCCTAGCAAGTTAAAAAAAGACAAAAAATACCCCGAACAAAATTCAGGGTATTTTTTGTCTTTTTTTAACTTGCTAGGTTACTCATATGTTTCCAGCCTGTTTCAATGGTTTCAATAGCACAAATCCGATGATCATAATTGGAATAAAGATCAGTAAATCGACGATAATTTCTGCTGTTAATGTTTGCCCTGTCACGACCGTTGCCAACGCATCTTTCCCCTGATAAGTCAGCATAAAGCTTTGTACATCAAAAACGGCATGGATGACAATCGTCCACCATAAAGTGCCAGTACGCAACGTCACCGCACAAAAGTACACTCCCAGACAAAAAGCATAACCAATTTGTAAGGTCGTGTTGATGGGCGTCTGTCCTAGGTGGTCAAAAAAGTGCCCAGCGTGACTTAACGCGAAGAGTAAGCTGCTCACACCAACCGCTAATCTGACTCGTTTCAGGCCAAAACTGCGTAACAGGATTTTCAGAATCAGACCACGAAACATTGTCTCTTCAAAAAAACCGACTAAAGCTGCGACCACGATGGCATAAACCAGGGCCGCACTATTTTGATTAATCCACTGATAAGCGATAAAGGTCCCGCCATTAATGACAACGATGAGCATTCCCACCCAGATCACCGACCAGAACTGAATCCCAGTCTGTAAGCGATAGTTTAGCGATTCTCTTAGCCACCAGTGATTTACCGCTAACATTACTAGAATCATGACCACTTCAACACTGAAAGTCATGATATTCAATGGGATCAACGGTTTAAAAATCGTTCTTAGCACCCACAGCAGCAACATCATTCCCCCCGTTAAGCCAATGGCGATGCTAAGTGCCGCAAGAGAGGATCTTTTTTTAGTGAGTGACTTCATGGAAGTTTTACCAAGCATTTTTGATTCACAACTCCTTCTTGACAAGTCTACAATACAGCCAGCAAATAAAAGGGAGGTAGTTTTGATGCAATCACAATCAACTCCCACAGCCACCAACAACTGGTGGGTGCTCGTCGCATTGGGGATCTTTGCTTTCATGTCCAATTTAGACGCCAGCATCGTCAATATCGCCATGCCAGTTATGAGCAAACAATTACAAATTCCCGTCAACCAAGTCGAATGGATTGTCTCCCTTTATCTTATTTTGATGTGTGCGTTACTGCTTTTTTTCGGACGCCTTGGTGATATGTACGGTAAGATCCGTATTTTTCGAATTGGAACCGGTGTATTCGTCTTAGGCTCTGCTCTCGCTGGCCTAAGTCATGCTTTCACATTACTCTTGTTGGCCCGGGCAGTACAGGCATTTGGCGGTGCGCTCACTTTGTCTAATACTTACGGGATCGTGACTAGTACCTTCGACATCGCACATCGCTGCCGAGCAATGGGTTTTGTTGGCACCTTTGTCGCATTGGGTTCGGTTGCCGGTCCTGCTCTGGGTGGATTAATTCTCGCTAATGGTACCTGGAACGATATTTTCTGGATTAATGTTCCGATCGGTCTATTTGCAATCGGGGTGGGGATGCTAGTCTTACCCAAAAACGAGCCACGGCCTGGCGGGGCCATTGACTGGATCGGTTTATTGAGCTGGACGATGACAATCCTCGGCTTATTCGGGGCAGTTTTCATTGGTCAACAAGCAGGTTATACCGCACCGCTACCCATTAGCGGCGCTTTAATCGGCTTTTTCAGCTTGCTGATTTTCTTATGGCAGGAAAATCGTAGTGGCTCACCCATGATGCCATTAACCATCTTTAAAAATCGTCCGTTTACACTGGGAGTGACGGCGGCTGTCTTTATCTTTTTGTCAAACTTCTTCAGCGTTGTGTTGATGCCATTTTACTTAGAAGACAGTCGACACTTTACGCCTGGTCAAGCTGGTCTGTTATTAATGATCTTCCCGATCATCTTAGTCTTAGCTGGGCCGTTCGGTGGATTTTTGGCGGATAAGCTTTCCCAAGCAAGTGTTGCTAGTACCGGATTAGCATTAATCGCCCTATCTCAACTCGGTTATGTGTGGTTTTTAAATGCCACAACCACCATTTGGCTTTATGCCCTGATCACTATGATCATGGCAATTGGCACTGGCTTGTTTCAATCACCAAATGGCGACATTGTCATGTCCGTAGTCGCCAAAAATGAATTGGGTGTTGCTGGCAGCGTTAATTCATTGGCACGAAACTTAGGAATGGTCGCTGGCACCGCCGCTGCAACCACGACCTTATTTGCGGCTATGAGTCATCGCTTGGGCTATCGGGTAACCACTTATTTGCCTAAACACCCAGACGTTTTCTTGTATGGTCTCAAAGTTGCTTTCATCGTCTCATTTATCATGATTGTGCTAGCACTCTTAACTTCCCTGCGGCTAGGAAAAATTATGAAAGGCCGGCAGTTGAGCTAGTCAGCGCTTCGTTCAATCGCCACACGTAAAATTGTTTTTCGCTTCGCTTCCGCCACTCTGCGAAAGTCAGATAAATAAATTTCCTTGTGGTCTGGACGCATTCGTTGATAGCCTTCTGCGTGTAAATAATAATCCAAGCGTTCAAAATCTGTCGGCTCCGTATCAAATGAACCGACATGCAAAATCATTCCCACTAATCCCTCCGTAACGGAGACTAAACGCACTTGTGCAAGTACTTCAGGAGCAACTTTATTTTTAACTAAAGTCAGCGCTGTTTGAAAGACTTGTTCATTCACAAAATGTGGTTGTTTAATCATAATTTGGTAAACCAACTGATCTTTATCTATGATTTCCCCCGTCGGTTTATTCGGTAATGTCCATCGTCCCTCTAAGGGATAAACGGTATAATCAAAAGCTCCGGTAAATGATAATCCTTTTTTAGGTGCCATCTTGATCGCGTAACTGACCGCATAGAGTGCCGCAACTTGCGCGGCAAACTCGGGACTGTTGGGGTTGCCTTGGCCGCTTAAAGTGATAAACGTTTGTTCAGGAATCGTTGTAATCGTTGGTCGTTTCATCGTTGGATAAATTTTCCGCTCGACTTTACGCCATTCATATTTTGGATCGGCCATTTTAAAAACCTCTCATTATCTTTTTAAGACTAGGTTCATTATACTGAGATTGAACTTAAATCTGTCATAAGGAGCCAAACAAATATGAAAATTGGTGTAATTGGCGCGACTGGTAAAGCTGGGGCTTTAATCATGGCTGAAGCGCAAAGCCGCGGCATTGACGTCGAGGCCATCGTTCGCGATCATCATCGCTTAAGTACCCCTGTCCCTTATTTAGAAAAGGACGTAATGTCATTGATAACAGATGACATCGAAGACCTTGACGTCCTCGTCAGTGCCTACGGTGCTCCACGAGGTGAGGGATACCGTTATCCCTTGGTGACACAACATTTAATTGATATTACTAAACAAACTGGCATTCGGTTAATGGTTATCGGTGGTGCTGGTAGTCTATTCACGAACCAACATCGTACCAACCGGCTCTTTGACGAGCCCGGCTTTCCGGAAGCTTTTAAGGACACTTCGACCAATATGGGTGAAGCACTCAAACGGTTACAGGCCAGTGATGGCGTCGATTGGACTTACATTTCTCCAGCAGAAAATTTCGTCTTCAACGCGCCCAAGACAGGCAAATATCAATTAGGGGCTGATTTCCTAAGCTTCAACGCTGATGGGCGCAGTGAAATTAGTTATGCAGATTATGCTATTGCCTTTGTCGACGAAATTCAAAATCACCAGCACCGTAATGAACATATTTCCGTTGTTTCTGTGTAACCGTTGATTGATAATCTTAGTTCGCAAATCAATGGAAATATAGTAGCCAATCGGCAAATACTGGATCAAAAAGCAAAAATCACCCGTCTCCAATTCAGAGAATGGGTGATTTTTAATTGGGACCTTTTTACCACTTTGTTATTGATCCGTACTATACTTCAATTCACGCCAGGTATAATCGACGCAATTCAGCTATCTTTTCATCAGATAACTGCAAATTGTCAGACAAATAATGTGGCAAATCGCCAGCCTGTGTCTTGACTTCATCCATCGCCGCGGTGAAATAATCTTCATGCACCGTCCACAAAGCACGAATATTGTCTTTCACTGCCGCCGATGCGCCTTCCCCATCCAAACGATCCATATTTGCATCAAGTACAGCTTTAGAAACTTCATTGGTTAACAAGTAGTCCTGTAAAACGGTCGTTTGTGGAACACCTAAAGCCGCCAAGAACATGATCGCACCAAGTCCCGTCCGATCCTTCCCCGCTGTGCAATGAAACAATAGTGTCCCTTTTTGATTGGCAATTAAATAATCAAAGAAATTACGATAAGCTTGTTGCGAAAAATCATCGGCAATCATTTCATGATAGGTTTGAATCATTTGTCGGTGCCCATAGCCAGGTTCTGATAAGTCCTCGCGAAGTTCTTCGCGGGTGGCAGAACTTCGTGTATCATCAATGGCTAAAATTGGATTGTGATAATCTTTGGCACCACCAGGAACCCGATCTGGTGCCCGCAACAGTTCTTGATTTGTGCGGAAATCAAGAATGGTATGCACACCGTACGCCGACAGTGTGGCTAAATCTGCACGATTCAGTTGATTCAAGGCAGCTGAACGCACAGTCCGTTGCCACTTAGTTGTGTGACCATCAGTTGTTTGGTACCCGCCTAGATCACGAAAGTTATATCCATGTTTAATGTCTAATAGTCGTTCGATCGTTAACGCCCCCCTGTATTCGTTATACTTGTCATTTAGTATAACGTTTTCATGGCTTCGACGAAAGAGCCAGAGCGTGAGCCAAACCGGTTTGAGGCCGAGCAACAACGGACAATCACAATTGGGCGCATTTGGCCCGGTTGTGATTGTTGGTTGTGCACAGGACTCAGGTCTGGTGAGCGCGTTTACACCAGAATACGAGTCATCACTCTAAGGGTTGTGGTTTAGGCTAGCACTAGATGGCATGCACGCTTTTTATTTCGAGGTGCCTACTAAAACACGACCGTAGATAAGAAAACCACTAGAATATTCGAAAGCGTTTTCTTTTCATTGTCATTTTTAGTATGATGATAGTGAACCGTCGGTAGCGACTGTGAGCGTTACGCCACGGAAGAATATACTGGAGGAATCAACATGACTTATAAAGTAATTATGGACACCGATCCCGGAATTGACGATGCAGCGGCCTTAACGATGGCATTGAATGATGCCAACATTGATCTGCAACTAATCACGGCTGTAGCCGGCAACGTCACTGTGGATAAGACCACTAAAAATGCCCTGACAATCGATAACTTTTATGGCAAGCACGTTCCCGTGGCGGGCGGTGCTAAAGCGCCATTAATTAAGGAATTCGAAGATGCTGCTCGGATTCACGGCGCCTCAGGGATGGCTGGCTATGATTTCCCAGAACCAACTGACCAAGCGCTAGAAAAATCTGCCGTTGAAGCATTACACGATGCGATTATGGCTAGCGATGAAAAGATCATTTTGGTTCCAACCGGTTCTTACACCAATATCGCTTTACTATTTACCGAATATCCAGAAGTCAAAGATCGTATCGAACGGATCATTGCTATGGGTGGATCATTAGGTCACGGCAACATGACTAGCGCCGCTGAATTCAACGTTTTCACTGATCCACACGCTGCTCAAATTATGTATCAATCTGGCGTTCCAATTGTAATGGTCGGCTTGGACGTGACCATGAAAGCCTTAATCACTGATGAAACCCTACAAACCATCGACAAAATGGGCCGTGCCGGCCACATGCTGCATGAAATCATCAGCCATGATTTTGATCACAGCGACGCTGGAACTGCCGTCCACGATGCCAACACTATTTTCTACCTCTTACATCCAGAAGCTTACACGACCAAAGATTACTGGATTGATGTCATTACTGAAGGGCCCGCAAATGGCGAAACGGTTGCCGACGTTCGGGCCGCTTACCATGATGGTAAAACTAACGCTAGCGTCTGTGTTGACGTTGATGCGGCTGCCTTTAACCAATGGTTTATTGATGAACTAAAAGAAATCAGCGCTCACGAATAACAAACTCTACGAGATACGATTGCACCCATGCCACTTCACTATCGGTATGGGTGTTTTTTTGGCCTTTATTTGCGGCCAACAAATTCAAATCACAAACTGATGCGGATTAACACGCAAAGAAATATACTAAAGTTACTGACATACTTTAATCACGGGAGGAAGACACATGGACATCGTTCTTATTGGCGCAGGCCCCCGCGGCTTAATCAGCGCCGAGCGTTTGATTGAATGGCAACGCCAAACAAACACCTATCATCAGTTAAATATCACCTTAGTAGATCCGTTCGGGGTCGGTGGCCGCGTTTGGCAAGTTGGTCAACCCCATGAACTGGTGATGAATACGAATCCTGATTTCATTACGTTGTTTACTGACGAGACCGTTAAAATGGACGGTCCGATTGCCAAAGGGCCCAACTTATTTGAATGGGCCCATCAACAGGCGCCAGGTTTCTTATTTCATCACGACCTACCCAATCGCGCAGAATTGCTTAATGAAGCGGCGGCATTAATCCATAATGGCTATTCATCACGCAGTTTTTTTGGCGCTTATCAACTGTGGTTCTATGAGTATTTGCAACAGCGACTCACAGATAATATCACGCTAACAATCCTTAAAGAACAAGCACAATCAGTGCGTCGTATTGAGGCGACCGATCGTTATTTAATCAAAACTGGCACCCATCGTTTTCAAGCGGATGCAGTTATCATGGCGCTCGGCCACTTTGAAAATGACTTAACCGAAGAACAAGTTGGGTTGATGAATTTTGCTGACGAGCATAACCTTAACTACATTGCCCCCACCCAACCACAAGAGTATCAGTTCGACCATGTAGCAGCCGATCAAACAGTGATTTTACGCGGACTGGGATTGAGCTTCTTTGACGCCGTAACCATGCTAACGCAAGGCCGCGGTGGCCACTTCACTCAAGACGAACATCAGCGGCTCGTTTATCAACCTTCTGGCATTGAACCACATATTATTGCCGGATCACGCCGTGGTTTTCCATTGCGCGCTAAGGGGCGTAATGAAAAAGGTTATGGCGAACTCGATCAACCGCATTTCTTCACAGCGCCATGGTTTTCTCACTATCAGGCCGGCTCCTTATCAGGGACCCGTTTCATCGAGCAATTCCATCACGAGGCGGAGTACGTCTATTACAAACGTCTGTTAGCGCTCAAGTATCCACAAGTAGATGCTGAAGAATTTCTGCGTGAATTCGTTGCAGCGCCTCAACCATCAGCCGTTGTCTTCCGGTCACCGATTATTGAAAGTGACTACCTCAATTGGAATCAGTTACTGAATCCGGCAGAATTTCTAGCTCATAGTGATGATTCAAAAATCATGGCTGACTATCTACAAGCCGACGTAGAGGCTGCCTTAGCCGGGACTAAGACCGGACCACTGACTTCGTCTTTAGAAATGTTTCGCGACCTGCGCGACGTGGTTCGGCGTGTCGTCGACAACGAATTGATCCGTGCCGAAGACTTCCGTAACCTATTTCTAGGCCAATTTGATAACGAAAACTCCTATCTATCAGTAGGGCCGCCAGAAAGTCGCATCGCGGAATTACAAGCTTTGGTGGAAGCAGGCGTCGTGACCTTACTGGGACCGGGCATGTTAGTATCTGGTGACGAGAACAGCCAACGTTTTGTCACATGGTCAAAGAACGTCCCCGATCAGACTTATCAGGCTGACTGCCTAGTAGAAGCACGGCTACCAGCCGTTTCAGCTAGCCACAGCCAAAACCCCTTAATCAAACAACTCATTAGGGCGAAGCTAGCTCGGCCACAACAGCTAACAATGGAAGATGGCACCATCTTTGAAACCGGTGCTGTCGATGTTGACATGCATACCAACGAATTGCTTGATCAACACGGCCAAGCGGTCACTGGCTTATACTTCTGGGGAGTCCCAACTGAAGGTAAACACTGGTTCACCACTGCCAGTCCCCGTCCAGGAGTCAATGACAGCGTTTTGCGCACCGCCGATGCAACCATCGCCGATTTGTTTAACCGCTTTGCCGACCACTAGGCTGACTGATTTTATGGAAAGAAGATCCTAATATGACCGTTAAAAAGGCAATTAGTGCCCAACAGGCGCGTACATTTGATGACTACACGATTAATCACCTAGGAATTCCCTCACCCGTCTTAATGGAGCGCGCCGCCTTAGCTGTCACACAGCGACTAACGACCAGCATCAACTTTGAGCTAACTAATGTGTTGATCGTCGCTGGTAGTGGCAACAATGGCGGTGATGGCATCGCAGTAGCTAGATTACTACATCTGCGCCACATTCCAGTGACGGTCTGGTTAATTGGTAATTTGGATCATGCCTCTGAGCAACTCACGCAACAATATGAAATTGCCAAACGTTATGGCATCCATGTCACACAAACGAAGCCAGATCAACTTACAACTTTTACCACAGTAGTTGATGCAGTATTTGGGGTCGGTCTCTCACGACCAATCGCGGGCCAGTTAGCTGAGGCTGTTCAAGAATTAAACCAGACTAACTTGCCTATTTTAGCTATCGATATTCCAAGTGGTATTGACGCCGATACCGGTCAACCCATGGGCGTTGCCATTCAAGCAATTGAAACCATCACCATGAGTTATAACAAAATTGGTTTAACGACCAAGTCAGGACAACTGTATGCCGGCCGCATCACGATCGCAGACATTGGCATCTACGATCCTGAAACAATTGAGCGACTAGGCTAGTCATTTATCCAAAAAGAAAAATTTTGCTGACACTAATTTGTACAAAAAGAGCGAGTTTCCGAAATCGGAGCTCGCTTTTTTTGACACCCATTCAAAATTAAATTGCACCATTGTTGAAAGCGATCCTTAAAAGCATTAATGGATCGAACTCATCAAGTTATCGTTGGGCAATAATCTTATTTGCCTCATTTTCCAATCGGAACATGGTCCCCTCAGGACTTTGCCGATAATCGTTAGCAAACGTCGCACTCATTGGGCTCACTCGTCCCACTGGTTTGCCCATCACATCAGTTACCACGAGGTCTTGATCCACCCACGTGACTTCATCGTAATGACCATCCAGTAAATAGTCGACCCAGTATTGTAACGTGTCGTGAACCGCTGCCGTCATGACATCCGCTTCCGTTATCGGCGCTTGATCGCCTCGTTGTTCGTTTAAAGTTTGGACGCGCAATCTGACCTCGTTCATATTCTCTGGAATTGTTTCACTCATAAACGCACCCACCTCACTTTTTGACTACCCTCATTATATCGTTTCCGCGCACAACGACAATTAAAAAGCGTAGGTTGTTTTCGGCACCTCAAGTCACGAGTCACTTTATTGGCTTTTTCGGTCATTTCCTGCTAGGCTACTGGTGTAGTTAAATAACACACGCAATCCTAGGAGGCAAAAACTTATGGCAAATATCGGTATTAATGGTTTTGGTCGAATCGGTCGTGACTCTTTTCGACGGATTTTAGAATTGGATGACCCAGATTTGAATATTGTTGCCATCAATGATTTAACTAGTCCAGCTATGTTAGCTTATCTGTTTAAGTACGACTCCACCTTTGGCCGTCTTAACGCTGATGTGAGTTCCACTGACGATTCATTAGTCGTAAACGGCAAGAAGATTCGCGTTTACTCTGAACGTGATGCGCATAACATTCCGTGGGTTGCTAACGATGGGGTTGATATTGTGCTTGAATGTACTGGCTTTTATACATCCAAAGACAAATCACAAGCACATATTGATGCCGGCGCTAAGAAAGTTGTTATTTCAGCACCAGCAGGTCCCATTAAGACAATCGTGATGGGCGTTAATGACGATTTAATTGAACACGATGACCAAATCATCTCCGTTGGCTCATGTACAACTAATGCACTTGCACCAATGGCTTACTTCTTAAACAAGGAGTTTGGCGTTAAGGTCGGCACGATTACCGCGATCCATGCCTTCACGAGCTCACAAATGATTTTAGATGGTCCAAAGGGCTCCAAGTTCCGTCCTAACCGGACCGCATCTGCAAACACGCTTCCGCATTCAACTGGCGCCGCAACCGCAATTGGTTTAGTTATTCCAGAATTAGATGGTCACCTTAGCGGCCACGCCCAACGGGTTGCTGTGGTTGATGGATCTGTTTGTGAGTTAGTTTCCATCTTGGACAAAGAAGTCACCGCTGACCAAGTTAACGAAGCTATCAAGCCACACACGCAGAATAATCCTGCTTTCGGTTGGAACGAAGATGAAATTGTTTCCTCCGATATTATTGGCGACACACATGGTGCTGTATTTGACCCAACTTTAACTGAAGTAACCCAAAATGGTGACTTCCAAGTCGTTAAGACAGCTACTTGGTTCGATAACGAATATGGTTTTGTTTGCAACATGATTCGAACGCTTAAGGCAGAAGCTTTAGCTTAACCTTGGCACTAAATTGAATTTTCTGACATATTTATCCTTTACACGATATGTCTATCCAATACGATCAAAAACACCATCGGCTTACAATTTGCCGGTGGTGTTTTTGTAATATCAATGCGTTTTAATGAATTAATCAAAGTTGTCGCCCATGGAATCGGCAAATTCTTTAACTTTGCCTTCACCTTCCTTAACGTTACCGCCAATTTTATCGCCGGTATCGCCAGTAATCGCCCCTTTGACTTGCTGGGCTTTGCCTCCAGCTTCATCACTGAAATGATCAAATTTCTGTTTCAAATCTTTCATCTGGTCATTATCTTGAAATAACATGTATCCCAAGGCCACGTTGGCTGCCAAACTGAAGCCTAATAGTAAGTTCTTCATCACTTGCTTCCTCCCTGATTAATCTTTCTTCTTATCGTTACTTGAATCATCTTTTTGCTGAGCTTGCCACTCTTCTGGTGTCAATAAATCTTTCACGTGAAGTTTAATCGATGTGACCTTGTAGCCAGTCATTGAGCGAACAGCCGCGATAATTTTACGTGATAACTTATCAAAAATATCATTCGCATCACGACCATATTCCAGCGTACCATCGAGCTCTAAATCAACGGTTTGATCATCTTCATTGACATCAGCTGAAACGCCATGTTCAGGACGATCACCACGAATTTGGGTCGATAAATTATCCATTAGTCCACCAGATAGCGACAAGACGCCGTCAACCTCATGGGCTGTTTTACCGGCAATTTTTTCTAAGACATCATCATCAAACACAATTTGCTTCTTCGTTGCTGCTTCAGCCATTTAAATTCCTCCTTACACCATTACTTCAAACGGTCGTGGTTATTCAACATGTTTTGCTTCAGGCGCATGTTGCGAATTTGGTTTACCTTTTGTCTGTTCTTGCCAATCACGTTTACTCATTACATCATTAATGTGTAAATTCAGCTCAATGACATCCAGACCGGTAAAATTGCGAACATCGCGCACAACTCGATCACTAACTTGCTCAAAGATTTGATGAATGTCTTTCCCATATTCAACCGTCGCGTTCATGTCCAACGCAACTTGTTTTTGCCCGACTTCCGCGTCAATACCTTGCGTTGGGTCGGCTTGGTTCCTAAAGCGGTCGGTAATCCCGCTTAACATCCCACCGTCTAAGGATAAGATGCCATCAACGTTACGAGCTGCCAAACCGGCAATCTTCTCAATGACCCCATCATCAAATGATAAGGTACTTTTTAAAGGGGGTGTTTTTGTATCCGCCATCACTCATTCCTCCTATGTGATTAATCAGACAAAAACCGATTAATCTCTTGTTTTAATTGACGCGTACTTACTGGCCAGAAGTGACTAATTAAGCCACCAAGAATCGCAATTACAGCAACTAGAATCATGCTCCAAAATCCGGCTAGAACCCAAGCCAAGCCAAGAATCAAGCCGACCAGAGTGCCAAACATCATTCGATTCATTCAACCACTCCTTTCTAAACCACCCGGGCAGGATGGGTATCAGGGGTTGCCGGTCGGACTTCAATCCGTGGGCGCCGGAGGGTTAATCCTAAACTTTTTTGCAAATAATCATTCACTACTTGCAAGGCTTCTTGCCCAACTTGTTGATAATCCGGATCAGTAGTTAGCGCTGACACCTTCACATCAGCCTGTTTGTGTCGACGTACGGTTAATGAAACGTGGGGACGATCCAAACGACCGCTTTCGGACAAACGATACTGCAAATCATGTTCCATCGCGGCAATTGGCAGCATAATCTCGCCGTGGTTCTTCTGATAACGAACGGCACGCAATCGCTTTCGTTTAAAAATACCGATCAAGAGCAAGATCCCACCAGTCAGGGCCGTAATTACGTTTAGGACTAATAAGACCCAGCGAGTCACATCCGGATTAATTAATAACCAATGATTAAGCTCGTTGGTGACCCCAGGCACATTAATCGCTAATAAAATCGCCAGGCCACCGGTCACTAAGACAATTAACCCAGTGAGACTAATGATCCATTTACTAACTGGTCTCATCAAGTGACCTCCTAACTAATCTTTGCGTTTTCGCACGTTCATGATTAATGACAAGATCAAAACTAAAATGATTGCACCTAGAATTGACGGTACAACGGCCATTCCAGCCAATGAAGGCCCCCAAGACCCTAGCAATGATTGACCAATCCAAGCACCAACCAATCCCGCAATAATATTACCAATCACGCCACCAGGAACATCCCGATTGATAATTAACCCTGCCACAAATCCAATCAAACCACCAACAATAATTGACCATAACCATCCAAGCATTAAAACCACTTCCTTCCTTTTTTGATTAACTTAATCTTATGGTATTGATATGTTCAATCGCAAAAAATCTGCTTATAAGCATCATATGTTGCACTTACATACCACCTAGAATGTATCCTTGTCCTTGATACACAAAAAGACCCAAGAAAAAACGTCAGACTAAATACAAGAATCGGACTAGCCAATGCCCAACAAAAAAGTTCGCCTTGGCGACATTGCCAAAACGAACTTTTTATCAAATCTCACGTTGCTTGTTTTATCCCACAATATTTTAGAATCCTACAGATTAACATCCATATTAAAAGTCAGTTTAGACATCCCAAGTCCGTCTGTTACCAATTGACCAATGAATGTCATCGTCTTATCCCGCATCTGGTTAACGACTTCATGGTTTTGTTCCGTCAAGTAAGCAGTTAAGGCTTCACCACTTAACGTCTGTGCTTGCTGATCAATCGTTTCAATCAATCGCCGTAATTCCTCTCGACATTCTTTCAAATAGTCAGTATCAGCCTGAATAAAATGACTGTAATGACTTTCAGTTAACATCGAAACAGTGCGGTACATCCAGTATGCATCTTTCACATTATACGTCATGGACGTGTTAGCAAAGCTGGGGTCGGTGTCCGTCGCATTGGCGTAAAAAGGTAGATATGGCGTATAAGCCGGGATTCCGATGGAAATCCACATCACCGCAGAAATTGCCGCTGGGACATTAGTCCGAATCTGCAAGATGTGACTCTGCTGTGTCCGGTTCAATGAAATCGCTCGATAACGTGTCTTGTCTTCGTCGCTACCGTGACCTAATGGATCAAAAAGTGTTTCATTGTAGTGAGAACTTTCGATATATTCAACATCTTCCAAACTGATTAGCCGATTGGCGTGGCAAATAAATGGCAAATCACTAGACTCAGGCTCTTGCTTGATCTCTGGATTTAAGTACCGCTGCGCGAACCAAACGCGTGGTGTGTTGTAATGCCGATCCTTTTCAGTATCGGTTCCAAAAATGTGGCGAAAGTTCCAGCCCGTTTTGTCGGGATTTAAATGATGTTCGGACACGAATTCACGAATTCCATCTGACCACATAAAGTTGTCTGGATCATCAAAATCAATTTGTTCTTGTCCTACCTGATTTGCAGCGACAACATAAGCATCGTCTGGAATCCGGGAAGCCACCCAATGATGACCTGTCACGATTTCCATATACCAAATGTCGTCCTGGTCAGCAAAGATGACCCCGTTACCCTCTGGCGAACCGTATTTTGCCACGAGGTCCCCTAGGTAGTGAACGCCATCTTTGGCAGAGTCAATAAAAGGCAAGACCATCGTCTGCATCGTGTCTTCCGCCATGCCATCTGGAATCAGTGGATCGTAAGCAAGTACCTTTTCGTTGGCATAGACACTTTCTGTGGCAGACATAGCGACATTTTTCTCGTTAAAGCCGCTTTCATCGTAGATACCTTCACCAGCGACATCGACATTTGGTGTTGCTTGATAGCGATAACCATTTTCTGGCAGTGGTGCTTTAAACCCATTTTGGGTTGACGCCAGTTCTTCATGTCGGCCGGTGACAGCTGGTCGCATAATGACCCGTTGTGGTGCAATTGGTAAAAAAGTATCGTCATTTCTAGCAACCATGACGGAGCCATCAATTGAGGCCTTTTTCCCGACTAACACGGTGGTACAAGCTTTATCCCATTTCATTACTGGTTCAATCCTTTCTTACATATCCATTTTTATATTTAAAAATAAGTGTACTCCTCTTTAATTTATGAAACCAGAGCGTGAGCCAGACCGTCTTGAGTCCGAGCAACAACTGGGAATCACGGACGGGGGTCACCCAGTAGTGATTACTGGTTGTGCACAGGACTAAAGTCTGGTGAGCGCGTTTATACCAGAGCGTGAGCCAGACCCGTCTTGAGTCCGAGCAACAACTGGGAATCACGGACGGGGGTCACCCAGTAGTGATTACTGGTTGTGCACAGGACTCAGGTCTGGTGAGCGCGTTTAAGCAAATGGTGCAACCATCTTCTGATTAATAAATCGGCTTTTCTCAGTTCTAGTTACCACCTCTGTTATAATTGATTTAAAATAATTCCATAAAGGCGGAGGCTACTTTTAGATGCAGAACTTTCTTTTTGATGTAGATGGAACCTTGCTTGATTCTGAAAAAATGTACATGCTTGCCATGCAGCAGGCGCTAGATGAAACCGGTCGGCATTTTGAGTATGAGCGGCTGGCCCAAACATTTGGAACGACCGGCAAAATTGCATTTCAACAACTCGGCATCCCCGATGACGAAATTCCAGGCTTAATCGATATTTGGCAAAATTATACGAAATCGACCTATGATACAATGCGCATTTATCCTGGAATTGAAGCAGTTCTCCAGCAACTCCACGAAAATCCTCGGCTGACCACAGCCATTGTGACATCAAAGTTAGCACCTGAATATCAACGTGATCTTGTGACTAATTTTCCTTTAGATCAGTTCATGGATGGCCACGTAACTGCTGATGAAGTTCAACGAGGTAAACCGGCACCTGATTCACTGCAGCTAGCCTTGGCTAAATTAAAATTAATGCCTAACCAAACAATCTATATCGGCGATACAATTTATGATTTACAAGCAGCCCATGCAGCGGGACTTACATTTGGTTTAGCAACATGGGGCGGCCCAAAAGCCCAATCGCTCATTCGTGATAGCGATGAAGTCTTGGATCAACCGCACGATTTACTGAATTTAATTGGGTAAATGACAACTTCACCATTATAAAAACGGCATCCATCAAGAATAAATGAATGCCGTTTTTATAATGTTTTTTAATCTAATTAACGTAAACCAACTAAACTAGCAAAGACTGGTACTACTGCATTGACAACGATACCAATGATGACCACCGCGATGGCCCCCATTGATCCTTCGACTGACCCTAAACTCAAGGCAAAGGCCGAACCAATCGTGTGACCAGAGGTTCCTAAACCTAACCCTGTCCCAATTGGATCAGAGTCTAACCGGAAGACCTTCACTAGCCACTTACCCAATGCGTAAATAATCACTGCGTTAACGATACATGCCATAGCTGTAACTGCTGGACTACCACCAATTGCCGCTGAAATTGGTAATGCGATCGCGGTCGTCGCGGCCTGTGGCAACATTGACGCAATCCCTAATTTGCTTAATCCAATGGCCTTAGCCACTAGATAAATCAACGTTAAAGAAATAAAAGAACCAACAACTAACGCTAATAAGATCTCTTTCCAAAATTTCTTCACAATATCATTACGTTTATACAACGGGACTGCAAACGCAATTGTGGCGGGGTTCAAGAACCAAAAGATAATGTCACCACCCGGCTTATAAGCTTGCGTGTAAAAGGCCGCGGTGCTCATTCCGAGCATTTTTGCCAATGCCATTAATGCTAAAATCCCAGCAACCATGCCGACAAATAAGGGCTGAAATAAAAAGAAACCATGCGAAATCTTAAATAACCATTGACCCAGTAAAAAGACCACAATCGATAGAAAAATACCAAAAAATGGGGTAACAAAGTAGGCCAAAGGTCCCTTAACAACGGGTGCTGTTGCCATTAGTAACGTACCAATTGTCATTTTGCTTACCTCTCATCTTTCGTTTCTGTGTCCACGTGAGCATCTTGGTGCAACCAGTGAACACGCATCCAAATAAAGAGCCGCGTACAATACGCAATCGTAACCAGCAAAATCACCGTCGAAATTATGATGACAACAATTAATTTCCATCCTTCCTTACCTAAAATATCAAGAGTGCCGGCTAGTTGAATCCCTGATGGAACAAACAAGAAGCCAATGATCCCAATCAAAAAGGCGCCCAATCCATCCACCCATTCAACTTTAATAACGTGCAAATTCAAAGCGACATATAAAAGTACTAACCCCACTACTGGTGTCGGTAATGGAAAATTGGGAAAGGTTTTCGCACCCCACTCAGAAATCAACCAAGAAACAAACAAGACAGTTGCATAAACGCCAATTTGAATCAAAATTGGTGCAGGCTTTGGCGCTGATTTTGGCGTGTTCTTTGACTTCTCCATCAACGTTTCCTCCGTTCAATTGAGCAAGCTTGAGTTTGTGAAATTGAGTTTCTTCCCTTGAATTATAACCGATTATATATCAGCTTAGAAGCTTTTATATCGGTATTGTAAGCGCTTTATAATTTATCAGAATTTTATTCCAGTTTGTTCATGATTTTTGTATAAAATCATGAATTTCACAATGTGACTTCCCCGGGCCACAAAAAAACGATACCTTATCTCGAAAGAGACTCAGTATCGTTCAATCCTGTTATTAATCGTTAAACTAATTAGTGTAAATTAACAATCGCCGAGAAAATCGGTACAACGATATCAATCACGATCCCGATAATAACCACAGCAATGGCAGCCATTGAACCTTGGGCTGAACCGAGTTCAAGCGCGAATGCTGAACCAACGGTGTGTCCAGAAGTACCTAATCCTAGTCCAGTCCCGATCGGATCAGAGTTCAAACGGAACACCTTAACAAGCCAGCCACCCAGCGCGTAAATAATCACGGCATTCAAGATGCAGGCCATGGCCGTAACCGCTGCATTACCACCGATCGCGGTCGAAATTGGCAAGGCGATCGCTGTCGTTGCTGCTTGTGGGAGCATTGAAGCAATCCCGATATTGCTCAACCCAAAGGCCTTTGAGATGCCATAAATGACGAACAAAGATACAAAGGCCCCAATAATGAGTGAAAGCAGAATTTCCAACCAGAATTTTTTGACAATATCATTACGTTTGTACAGTGGTACGGCAAACGCAATCGTAGCTGGGTTCAAGAACCAGAAGATGATATCGCCACCTGGTTTGTAGGCCATGGTGTAAAATTTCGCAGTATCCATGCCTAGCATTTTTGCTAACACAATCAGGGCAATGATTCCTAAGACCATGCCGACAAATAAGGGCTGGAAGAGAAAGAAACCATTGAACTTCTTAAATAACCATTGACCTAACAAATAAACAATCACGGATAAGAAAATGCCAAAGAATGGTGTTGCAAAGTAGGCTAACGGTCCGGTGATAACTGGTGCTGTCGCTGCAAGAATTGTAAATGACATGATTATGCTCCTTTCTACTGTTTATTCTTCGCGTCGACTTCTGCATCGCCGTGGAATAAGTGGACCCGAATCCAAATAAATAGCCGCGTTGTGTAGGCCACAACGACCAAAAGAATCACGGTGGATAAGATAATGACAACAATTAACTTCCACCCTTCATGTTGCAGGATTCCCAAAGTACCGGCCAATTGAATTCCAGAAGGAACAAATAAGAAACCAATCAGGCTAATCATGAAGCCACCGAACGAATCCACCCATTCCACCTTCACAATTTTCAAGGTTAGTGCTAGGTATAAGAGCACCAAACCAATCACTGGTGTTGGCAAAGGAAACTTGGGAAAGGTCTTCGCGAAGAATTCTGAGATTAACCACGAAATAAAGAGAATCGTGGCATAAATCCCAATCTGAATAAGAATTGGTGCTGCTGGTGTCTTTTCACCAGTTGTCGCCTGTGATGCTGTTTGATTAGAGCTAGGTTGCTTTGCTGCCATGACAATGACCTCCTAGTCATGTGAATGATTGCGTAACAATGATGAGAACATAAATTCATCTCACCTAACACCCTTATTTTACGAATATCCGCGCTCTAATTGCAGTTTCACTTGTCAAAGGTCAAAAAAAGCGATCGAAATGCCATAATCAAGTGGTGAAATGACAAATACATCAGTTGACTTTGATCACATTTGAACTTATGAAACATCTAACGCTTATCAAATTTTCTTAAAATGCAAGGTTAACCCAAACAAACAACCCGGCAACTAGTATCTCTGCAACACTCGACACAATAAACTAAACACAAAAATCAAGCCACCATCAAAAAAAGACCAGTCCACAAATACTTGTAGATGGCCAAGATTTAATCGGATAGTGATCGAGCTACATATTCAATCGCTGTTTCATTTCTTTGACAAAAGAGCGACTGACAGGCATTTTATCTCCATTTGTCAGTGTGATTTGGTATGTATGGTTGAACCATGGTTCGACTTCTGAAACCGCGTTTACATTTACAACCATACTGCGGTGAATCTGCATGAATTGTTCAGGTGCCAACCGGGTCAATAACCAGCTCAACGTTTGGTGTGCGCCAATCCGTTGTGTTGCGGTAATAATGACTAATTCTCCATTTTCGACGAATCCCGCAAGTATATCGCGTTGCTTCAATACCCGTGTCTTTTCATCTTCGGTGATCGATATCACTGCATTTGCCATCGGTGTGGGCGTGAGGTTTGTTTCTCGCTGGTCAACACTGCGCGTCTGCAAGGCCGTTGCAGCTTTAGCAAGTGCTTGGTCGATTCGTCGTTGCTCAAACGGTTTTAATACATAATCAATCGCATCAATATTAAATGCCCGAACCGCATACTGATCATAGGCAGTTGCAAAAACAACTAACGGTGGCGTCGCTAATTGGTGTAACTTATCAGCTAAATCAAAGCCATTTTCGTTGCTCAATGAAATGTCTAGAAAGACTAGATCCATTGGCATTGCAACTAACTGTGTGATTGCTGCACTAATGGAGTCCGCTTGTTGTACTTTCGTCACCACTTGATTTTGAGTTAACAAATATTCCAACTCATCACGTGCTAATGGTTCATCATCAACGATGAGCACTTTCATCACCAACAACCTCCTTTTCCGGAATGGTCAAACTCACACGAGTACCGGTCATACCAGTCTCAAAATGTAAACGACTCATTTGACCATAAAGTCCTGTTAGTCGAGCGTTCAAATTTTCCAAAGCGGTTCCGCTTCCCTTGGCAGATTTAACAATTTGATGACCAAGTTGCGGCAATACCTCGGCATCAATTCCTAAGCCATTATCGATCACTTCGACCTGCAGTGCCGCTGACACTTGGCGGACGTTAACCCACACTTGATTGCCATACCTTCGATCACCAAACGCATGTCGCAACGCATTTTCCACTAGAACTTGAATTGTGAAAGGTGGCAGCATGACTGTATCTTTAACCGAAGTATTAAAATGAATCTGATACTTATCAGGAAAACGCGTTTGCTCAAGTGACAAATAGGCTTCAACATGCTCACGTTCCTGCTGAAGCGTAATTTCTGTCTCGCGTACCCCCTGTAAATTAGTTCGAAAATAAGTCGACAACTGTAACAATAATTGCCGTGCCTTATCCGCGTTCGTTCGCATTAACGCCGAAATTGTATTAATCGCATTAAAGAAAAAGTGCGGATTAACTTGTGCCTGCAAAGACTTAATCTCCGCATCTTTGACTAGTTTAGATTGTTCTTCAGCCATTCCCAATGCCAACTGACTGGAGAAAATTGACGCCAAACCTTTCGCCAACTGTTCTTCAACGGGAGTTAAATTTTTAGCATTGGTAAAGTACATTTTTAACGTCCCCACGACCTGTTGCTGAACGATCAGTGGAATAACTACCGCTGCCGCTAATGGACAATCCGCATGTGGGCAACCAATTTCCACTTTGCTATGAGCAATTCTCATTTCACCAGTTGCTAATACTGTTTTTGATAGACTGGTCATCACTTCTTTTTCCGGAATATGATGATCACTTCCTGCGCCAACATGGGCCAACACATCGACGGAGTCGGTAATTCCAATGGCATCAAAATTCGTATAATTTCGAATAATTGTTGCGGCTTGCTGCGCGTTGGCCTCATTCAATCCAGAACTAAAGAAGGGTAACGTTCGGTCAGCCAGCTCCAACACATCGTGCGTTTGTACGGCCCGTAGTTGTTCTTCTTGATGCAAATAGGCCGAGATGACTGACATAAAGATCGACGTCCCAACACTATTTAGAATCATCATCGGGAAGAAGATCAGACGGACCAATGCAAATCCAGCATGACTAAACCCAAAGATGAATAGCATCTGGACCGCCTCCATTGAAAGGCCAAGTAATGCTGACATCGCTGTGCTGGGATACTGGTTTCGATCTGCATTTCGTTGACCAACAAGACCAGATAATATGCCCACCAGCAGTGAACTGGAAATGTAGAATAAATCAGAACCATTTCCTTGGATCACACGATGAACCCCTGCAATTAGGCCAACAATTCCCCCTACAACTGGTCCACCGACTAAGCCAGAGACGGTGATCGCCAATGTCCGAGTGTTAGCAATGGAGTCGGTCGCAGGTAATCCAGTCAACCAAGTACTGGAGATAAGTGTATTGTGGGCGGTAATTTCCACGCCAGTTAAATTAGAAATAATGGCAAATAACGCAAAAATAATAATTAAGATCCCTTTAGCCGGCCACGTATCTCGATCTTTTAGTAACTGGCGAAAGTAGCGAACATTGACGAGCATAAAGGCCAAGATAATGATTAGGCCAACGCGCTGCATCATTAGTAAAAATAAAGTCAGCATGGTTACATTCCTTTCGCAGATGTACACCTATTATACGCATGGTGATCGCATCCCCGAAAGTCAAATGTGTTTAAATAGCTACCTAATCATCACTAAATGACGCTTGTTCTTGGCCAGGAATGGATGAGTAAAGAAGGTTCATGTTCTGATTTAACTGCGGTTTGCGTAAAGTTTAAGCGGATACAATTCTAAAAAAGGAAAATAGTTCTACTAGTGCCAGATCAAACCTTCGCACAATTAATTTTAAACGGTCAAGATGCCTAATTAATGATTATTTATGTAAGCCTCTACACAACTGACAAGATAATCGCAAACTAACATCGTATGTGACAGCGGTGGTCAGTAACCAGTTTGTTTCACAGTTTAATCAACAACTTCGCTTTTACTAGGACGGAATCACACATAGCTTCGGAATATGAGTGAATTAATCAAAAAGTCGATCAACATGCCTGTGACGTTCAGGCTGATCGACAGTAAACAACACTACAAAAGATTAACCTGATCCTAATACCAATTTTATTTTCCGCCTAAATGTTGGCATCACCTCGTTCATACGCTTGCGGGCATCTCCTGAAACCCTTATATTAAACGAGGATGTCGTATTTTTAATTCCATAATCACCATAAAATAAGTAAGGAGCTGCTCATATGTCGTTAGCCTCGCCCAAACGGCCTGCCAGTGTTCAGGCGTTGTTCACCAAATTGGCACCACGCTATGATCGCATGAATAATATTATTTCACTTGGTCAGCACAAAAAATGGCGACAACGCGCCATGGCAATAACACATATTCTACCAGGCGATCTGGCCTTAGACCTTTGTTGTGGTACAGGTGACTGGACGATTGCGTTAGCCAATTGTGTTGGGGCTAAGGGTCATATCGTCGGCGTAGACTTCAGTGGCGCCATGGTTAGCATCGCACGCCAAAAAATCGCGGTCCAAGATTTGACTGATCAAGCGACCGTCATCGTCGGCGATGCGTTGCACTTACCATTTCCAAACGATACCTTCGCCGTCGTCACGATTGGCTTTGGCTTACGCAATTTAGCTGATCGGGCGGCCGGCCTTTCCGAAATTTTACGCGTATTGCAACCAGGCGGTCAGCTGATTTGTTTAGAGAGTTCCCAACCAACTGCGCCAATCATTCGCCCCCTTTGGCATTGGTACTTTAGTCGAATTATGCCGTGGCTTGGACAAGTGTTTGCTCATGCTCATGATGAATATGATTATTTACAACGTACAACGGCCGCTTTCCCTAGTTACCAAGCTTTATCAGACTCTTTTGAAACGGCAGGGTTTACTAAAGTGACCTTTCAACGGTTTACTTTCGGCGCGGCTGCCTGCCACACTGGATTCAAGTCAATAGCAGCCCCCGTTTACAGCCATTAAAAATTCGCGTACACTAACACCAAATCACGTTAGGAAAGTCAGGGATTCATTGTGTCGGAAGAACGCTATTACCAGCCCAAAGACAGTAAAGATGCGATGCGCTACATTGAGCGGCTCTTTAATCGCTACAAAGATGCGCCGATAACCCAAGCATTGGTCGACTATAATCACAATTTAGCGGCTTCATTACGCGATGACATTGCTACTGCCGCAGTTAACGAAGGTGCTCCTAACCGACACGACACTGCCCTCTCGATGGCCAATGAAATGGATCGTTGGGCCCGTGTGCGCGCTGCGGGGCAACCCTATCATGGACGACTACGCCATTTTAGGTTTGAAGGTGAGGCCGCATCACTAAGGTTCAAAGCGAACCAACTGAAAAATCACCAGACCGGTTCATTGCGTACCACGCGCCATTAAACTTGGCTCTTAGTGTTGGTGTTTAAATGACACTAACAAATAAAGATCCCTATCTTCAAACTGTGATGACTTTTGCCAAATCGGCAGGCGCCAGCGCAGGCAAAAAGATAGGGATCTTTTTTAGTTTATTCGTTGTTCAACCCAACTTAATTAAACAACAACTTGGTCACTAATTTAAAACTCCTCACCGTCGTATGAATCTGATGATGATTCATATGCTTGAGTAAAATTTCATGATAATTTGGGATACGTCCGGCGGTCAAATAACGTAATGACTGAGCCTGAACGATCGGTACCGCGTTATCCGTGTCTTCGCCATCTGTTGAACCGTAAACATTATCGATTTGGGCATTACGATTGGCCAACAAATGCGGTGCGTCCGCCATCGATTGCCGATAAATCCGTGTAGGACGTTTCGGTTTACCATTACTAAATAAGTCTTTGGCATGATTAGCGCCTTCATCTACTGGAGTTCCCAGCAGTACCATTCGATTTAACCGAGGTAAACGCGTGTCATTTCCATAACGAATCAACTGACTGACCAAAGCGCTCCCACCCCAAGAATGGCCCACGGCATTATATTGTGTCATCCCGTAGCGGTGTTTTAGCAGGATTAAAATCTGGTTGAGCCATTTGACCTGTGGTTGATAAGTGTTCGCCAAATTACGGGAGAAGGTCACTTGAATAAGTGGATTGACGTCAGTCGCCTTTAAGCGACCATACACATGGATATGTCCCAACCAATCAACATTGATCCGCATTACTTTCCCAGCGGTGTGCTGTTCTTGCATATATCCAATCATTTGATTAAAGGAGTTCGCAGAGGTACCCCAACCAGGCATAAAAATGGTTGGGATGTGTGTTTGATGAACTGTCGCGCTCACCTTAGCGGCAGTCAAAGGCTCCGGTGCCACGCCAATACTCGTTACTTTTTTGAATAAGGTGAAGCTGGCACCTAAGACAAGAATTATCGCACCCGCAATGGTCCAAATGCGTCTATGCATAGCCTTTCCTCCCATAAATTAATCATTGTCACTGTACCCCTTTTGTCCACCGGTGACTAGCCGTGGTACCACCCTTTGGGAAATCTTTAGTTGGTTAACTTTTATAAGCATCAAAGTCAGACATTGTGACGCCGCACGCTTATACTGAGTTTGATCAACCTTATAAGGAGGAACGATAAAAATGGCAAATCCAATTTTAGCAATCGTCGGCGTTGGGCAGACAGGTTTGGCTCAAGGCCAGGCAAAACTATTTGCACAACACGGTTTTGATATCGCCCTAATTTCTCGTGATCAAACCGCTTTGAAAACGGCCACCGATGAATTGGCGGCTTTGAACATTAAAACCACAATTCTGACAGCTGACTTAACCAAATTAGACACAATTACAGCCGCCTTCGACCAGATTAAATCTCTCGGTCAATTACGTGCTGTTATTTTTAACGCCACTTATCGACCAGGAATCGCGCCATCTAAGATGACTGCCGATCTCGTTCAGACCGGACTCACGATTGGTGCTGTGGCACCGGTAGCCATTGTTCAAGCCGCCTTGCCGCAATTAACCGCCACCACTGAACCAACTGCGTTGTTATTCACTAATAGTATTGCTGGCGCCAAGCCGTCAACAAATGCTGCCCTGCAGGCCATGGAAAAAGCTGCCATGCGCAACTATGTGATTACTTTAAACGAAGACTTAACGAAAAAGCAGTCAACCGTTTATGCAGGAATGGTCACCATTAATACGTATATTCGCCATGGCAAAAAGGAAAATCAAGATCCAGACAATATCGCGCGAGCATACTACAAATTGTTTGAAGCGCGAAGCCCCGTTGAATTACCGTATCATGATTTAATTTCTGAATAGTCCACAATCAATGACTCAGAGTGAAGCCGGCCTGGTGATCCTGAGCATTAACTAGTCAGCAACGATTGGCGCCTTCTGCCGATTGTTGCTGACAGGTTAAGCACAAGGATCAGGCTGGTGCAGCTCGACAAAAAAACGTGTTTCTGCCACTAATGGAGAAACACGTTTTTATTAACGACTTTTATTTAAAACAAATCTAATTGGTGGTCATTAGGCCTGACTTCATCCACTATCGACTGAGCCTTTGCCAAAGGTTGCACGCCATCGTGTTTTCCCGTTGGATTGTCAGCACTCATGGCATCCATTGTTCGATTCAACAATTCATCCACAAATACATTCCCGCGGTTATCTGCGTGCCCTTTCGTCCATTCAAAACGGAGCTGTTTAAATTGGGGTAACACCTGGCTCATCGCTTGCCAAAGTGCTTGATTAGCCACGACTTCACCATTACTCTTGCGCCATCCACGCCGTTGCCAGCCTGCTAGCCATCGTTTGGTAATGGCATCTAACACATATTTTGAGTCAAGAACCGCTACAATTGATTCTTGTTGCTTGCCAGTTGCGACTAACGCACGTAACGCCGTCAATAAGCCAGTGAGCTCCATTTTATTGTTTGTGGCGCCAAATTCACCTTGCGAATCAAAATATCGATCTGTCGGCGTTTGAACTAGGTAGGCCCATGCAGCTGGATCACCATCTCTGACATGACCGCCAGCGACATTACCGGTATTTCGTGAACCACCGTCGGAATAAATGACAATTTCATCAGGCTGGGGACCTCGAACTCGGTTAATCCCTACATGACTAGTCGCTGCATTGGCCGATACTTGCGTTTGATATTTACCACCTGTATCTAACCATGCTTGGGCTTCTTGACGAGTTGGAAAACTCTTATACCGCGCCCCGGCTACACTGTCGACTTGTTGTTTAGCTTGCGACCAAGTGGTGTAAATCCCAGGAACCTTTCCCTTGGCAATTGCGTAAAACTTATGACCTGCCATGCTTAGCCTTCCTTCCCTTTGTCGGACTCCATGGTCTTCACCCACGCTCGCCATAGCTTTTGTTGTACCGTTGGCATTGCAAACTGCGCAAAGGCTGACGGTGCGATCACTTGACCTGGAAATAAGCTTAGATCAGGGTCTGCTGACAATGTTGCCTGAACCAATTTCAATTGCCATTTTTGATGCGTAAATGTGTGGCTGACACGACGACTAGGAACCGCCGAAAGGGTCACTTCAATCCCGGTATCGGCAGCAAACTCCTCTGCTGCCCGTTTGATTAAAATCTCTTCGTCAAGTTCACCTTGTTTTTCGTCATCTTGCACTAAATCTGCTTCCAATTGCAACGGAAAGGTCCACAATCCCGCTAACATCCCAGTTGAAGGACGCTGCGTGAATAAGTAGCCGGTTGGAGTCTGGATCACCAAGGCTAAATAAGCCATTGGCACCGGTCGTGGTTTTGCACTCCGAACCGGATAATTCAGCTCTTTCCCATCTAAGAAAGCTTGATTAAATGCGCGAACCGGCGAATGTTCACTATCCGGCTGCTTGGCCGTCATGTAGCTACTCCCAAGGTCCATAATCGCTTGATTGAAGTCACCCGGCCGTTTAGGATCAATAACTTCTCCAATAACCTGCTCAAACAATTGCCGCGTTTGTGGTTTTGTAATATCAGCGTCAATTTCCATCAGCCGACTAAACACGCGAAAAGCATTGCCATCGACCGCTGGTACTGGTTCTCCAAAGGCGATGCTGGCAATTGCGCCAGCCGTATACGGACCAATTCCAGTCAAGCTTTGCAATTCAACCGCCGTCGTTGGCCACTGACCATGACGCTCATTGACGATTTCTTGAGCGGCCCGCTGCAGATTACGCGCCCGCGAATAGTAGCCTAACCCAGCCCATGCACGCATCAATTGTTCAGTTGGCGCACTCGCCAATGCATCAACGGTTGGAAACATGGTCATAAAGCGTTGATAATATGGAATGACCGTTTGGACTTGCGTTTGTTGTAACATGATTTCGGAAACCCACACATGGTAGGGATCGTGGTCCTTACGCCAAGGTAGAACCCGACCAGCTTCATCGTACCAAGATAGTAATGTTTTGCGAAATGCGGTTATTTTAGTTGGCGACCAATGTTCCACGTAAAGAGCCTCCCTGAATTCAGTGCTGTTATCGTAGCATATTCTGGTCCGCCACCTTTGTTTTATTACATAAGATTAAACAAACCTTTGTACCCCTGAGTAAGATCGCGGATTTGGGGCAAAAGCCAAAGATAAACACCATGTCCAAGCCTAAATAGCCAAACCTGCGCCAACCTAATTACGTTGCGGGATCAAAATACTTAAACCTTGTTTGCGTAATGAAAATGACAATGGAATCCAGGCGTTGGTGGTTCGCCGAACTGACTTGCCCGTGGCAATTCGCGCCATTTGCATTTCATAATAGCTCAACCCAATCATTGAACCAATTTTACCATCAAGACTTTTAATCCCAGTGGATAAGAAGTCTAAATCAATCGACTGAAATTGACCAGATCGAATCTGCATCGGCAAGTCTGGCACTAATGCCAAAACCCGGGCCGTCCCCACCATTTCAGTTGCGCCATCGGCCACAGCCGCGTTCATCCCCGCTGCTGTTTTAAAACCGCCAGTCACCGCAATTGGTGTTGCAATTTGAGCCTTGACCTTTGCCGCGTAGTTAACGAAAAAGGCGCCGCCAGTTGTCTTTATCATTTCAGGATTTTCATAGTTTCCACCGGAAATTTCAATTAAATCGACCCCTAGTTCAGACAATTGTTTAATTACCGTCAATGAATCTGCTTCACTAAAGCCATCCTCACTGAAATCAGTTGAATTAATCTTGACCCCAATGGAAAAATCATCGCCAACGGCTTCACGCATTCCCTCATAAATTTCGACTAAAATCCGCATCCGATTAGTGAGATTACCCCCATATTCATCAGAACGACGATTGTCATGAGGAGACAAAAATTGATTCAGCAAATACCCATGTGCGGCATGAATTTCCACGCCATTGAAGCCGGCCTTTTTAACGATTTCTGCAGATCTGACAAATTTACGAACGATCTCGTGAATTTCATTGATAGTCAACTCACGTGGATCATTAAATGCAAAGCTATTAGCGCCCGCCATTGGTACTGCACTGGGAGCTACGGGGTGCTGACTCACATTACGCGGCGACTGCTTGCCAGGATGATTTAATTGAACCCAAATTTGCGCGCCATTTTGTTGACCTGCTTCAGCCCAGGTGCGTAACCAGCCTAGATTACTTTCGTCTTCAATCACAACATTTCCGACCTCACCAAGGGCGTTTGAATCGATCATTACATTACCGGTGATGAGTAAGCCTGTTCCACCCTCCGCCCAATGCCGATATAAATTGATCAGCTGTTGGGTAGGACGATGCGATTTATCACCCATTACCTCGCTCATCGCTGGCTTCAAAAAACGATTTTTAATTACTTCACCACTAGCTAGTGTCAACGGTGCAAATAAAGTTGATGTCGTCATAAATCGATCTCCATTCATTTTTTAATTGTAGGTTTAAACAAATGAACGTATAGGCTTAAAAAACAGACAACGATTGACGTTGCCTAAATGAGCTTTCTTTATGTTCGTTTGTTTAAACTAAGTAAAACACACTAACTTTTAGTTTGCAAGTTCCTCTTCCTTCGAAATGGCGACTCGCCCTCATGCTTTCTTCAAATTAAATTTATCGTAGACCAGTCACACACCTAACGAATCGCGATTAGCTCATTATATTTATCACCTTTCTCACAGCACCATCGTTGACGATAATAATTTTTCATTAACCACCGTCACCGCGTGCTGAATCTGATTTTGATAATGATGTTCCTGTTCAAAAACGAGTAAGTCATAGGAAAATTCATTGCAGTATACGTCAGTGGCGATCGAACCTAAGTTGTTGCCTCGCTGAATGCTAACTTTAATTTGTTTGACGCCTAAAGCTTGAGCGATGTCGGCCAAATCAGTGCCAAAGTGCGACGCCTCAGCCATTAAATTAGTCACGTAATTTGGCGTTAATGCATCAAAGATGCTAATTTCATCGTCGTCCACCCAGACGATAATGCCAAGTGTCGCTTGATTCGCTAATGCCGTTTGGAGCGCATAATCAAACCCGTCGACGTTCTGCGTTTTGGCATTAACGACAGTTGCAACAAGGTCAAAGCGAGTCGTATCGATTAATTGCATCCAAATCACTTCCTTTTCGTGAATATTGTTTCTTTTGGAAACTTTCATGAGTATAGCACCCATTGTTTCTCAAAGAAACATTTTGCGTTAAAATAAACCCACACATCGATTTTGCTTTTAATCGACTATCTATCCTACTCATAAAGGAGAACTAATGGCACAAGATCAATCAAAGAGCCAGGAATTAAATGATCTTTATTCCCAATTAATTAGCTTTGAAACCGCGCGTCAACCATTTGACCAGCGTTTCAAACAAGTCATCGATATGCACAGAGCTCATGGTCATCATGGTGATTTCCCCTTTGATTCCCACGACATGCATAACTGGCAACATTGGTCGGAGCATTTTAATCACCACTTCCGGGAACCAGTCCGCAATGTCTTAAGCACGATTCAAAAAAATCCTGGCATCAACGCTCGAACGATTAGCGGTAAATTGAATCTTCTGCCAGGTACTTTATCTAAATATTTAAAAGCGCTTATTGGCCGACATCTCGTCAAGGAAGAAACCAACCCTGACAACCGGCGGGAAAAGTTTTATTACTTGACCGATAATGGCGAATGGTTGCTTGCCTTAGTTCAAGGCGCCCAATCCGATGACCAACAAGCCAAAATAGCGGTCTTCGATGAATTCAATGGCGATGAACAAGCTGTCATCATCCGCTTTCTATTGGCGATGCGCCATCGTAATGACGACTAAAAAAACCGGCTGATGATGATCATCAGCCGGTTTAATCAACCTAATTAGCCCTGAAATAACGGCGTGGATAAGTATCGTTCACCATTATCGGCCGCTAAAGCCAAGACTTTTTTACCCTTAGGCAACGTCTTGGCTTTTTCAATCGCCGCCCAAACAGCTGCACCACCAGAGAAGCCTAGCAAGATGCCTTCCTGGCGTCCAATAGCTCGAGCAGTAGCAACTGCATCTTCGCCAGTGACATCTGTCACACTATCGTAAATTTTAGTATCCAAAACATCCGGGACAAAGCCTGTCCCAATCCCCTGAATGGGGTGCTTTCCAGGGTCACCACCATTTAGGACCGCCGAAGTCGCCGGTTCAACACCGATAATTTCAACATCAGCATTTGTCTCCCGCAAAAATTTTCCCGTTCCTGAAATAGTCCCACCGGTGCCAATCCCAGCGACAAAAGCATCAGGCGTTCCATCAAAATAATCGACAATTTCCGGACCAGTCGTTTCATAATGAGCTTGCGGATTCAGTTCATTAATGAATTGGCCTAAGCGAATATAGCCACCCTTTTTTAAGGTTTCATTAACTAGATTAATGGCGCCATTAATCCCTTCTGCGCCTGGTGTCTCAATTAATTCCGCACCATAAGCACGCATCAATTGTTTACGTTCCTCACTGGCTGTATCGGGCATGACGAGCACCGCATGATAGCCTTTGGCCGCAGCCACTGCAGCGATACCAATTCCAGTGTTCCCAGAAGTGGGCTCAATGATAGTTGTCTCAGGGGTCAACGAACCATCCTGTTCCGCGGACTCAATTAATTTTAAGGCGATCCGATCTTTAACGGAACCCGCCTCATTGAAGAATTCCAATTTGACGTAAACGTCAGCGGCATCTTCAGGTGTAGAACGTTGTAATTTTACAATCGGTGTATGGCCGATGTAATCTAAAATACTTTCTTTTTTAATCATAACGATGTACCTTCTTTCAATTCAGGTTGTTGGTCATAGATGTGGATCGCAGGAATTTGTTGCTGCCAGGGTCGAACAACATGCGCCGGATTGCCAGCAACAGTGGTTCCAGAAGCAACTTCTTTGAGAACCACGCTCCCTGCGCCAATTTTAGCTTGGCTGTGGACCGTAATTGGCCCAAGGATTAACGCGTTAGCGCCGATAAAGACGTGGTTGCCGATTTTGGGATGCCGGCGGCCGGTGATGGCATGGCGTGAACCGAGTGTAACGCCATGTAGTAGGGTCACATCATCACCAATAATTGCGGTTTCACCGATAACCACCCCCATCCCGTGGTCAATAAATAGACGACGACCAATAGTAGCGCCAGGATGGATATCAACACCAGTGTGATGGCGGGCCCAGTGGCTAAGTAACGCAGCCGTCAATCGATGGCCATGCTGCCAGAATTGATGAGCTACCCGGTATAAGACCGTCGCTTGATAGCCTGGGTAAGTTAAAATCACTTGCCATCGACTTTGCGCGACGGGATCTTCTTTGATGATCCGATCAATCGTGTCAAACACGCCTTTTCCTCCTCGTAGGTCAAATTAAAACGCATCCACTTCCGATAACTCAGTTGAGACCAAGTCAGGGAAGTGGATGCGTTGACACTGTCGCTTAAAATGCTATTGGTTGGCCGACTAGACCTCAACACAGCTAGCAGTGGTGACGGACAGATGACGTTTCCCAAAACTTAGTACACGATCGATAGCACTACAACAAGTTAAGTTCATCATCGTCCACACCTCTTTTTCCGTTATAAATTATCTGTTAGTGTACCGACTTCTTTTTTGTAAGTCAAGTAAAATCAGAGCGTGAGCTAGACCGGGTGAGCCTGATCACCACTATGGCCTTGAAGAACTGATACAATTTGACTAATGTTCACTTGAATATCCATTATCTCATGAAAATTCTGTCACGAAAGGCTGTGACCCATATATGGAAATTTTGTTTGCGGTTGGTATCTTAATTGTGGCGGTCATTGCCGCTGAAATTATTTATCAACAATTTTCCGCGATCCCCCTCGCATTTTATCAAATTGCTGCAGGTGTGCTGTTGTCTTTGACGACCTTGTACCACCACTATCAATTTGATCCTGAATTTTTCTTGTTGGCCATCATCGCGCCAATCATGTTCAATGATGCCCAAGAAACATCGCGCAAGACGCTTTCTCGTAATATCACAGATACGCTATCTTTAGCGATTATGCTGGTGGTTACGACCGTTTTAATCGTTGGTTTTGGCGTTCATTTAATTTATCCAGCATTAACCTTATCCTTGGCTTTCCTGTTAATTGCCATCGTGACCCCAACTGATGCGACAGCGGTCAGTTCAGTCACGCAAAACTTGCAACTGCCTACTGGACTGATGGATACCTTGAAAAATGAATCCTTGTTCAATGACGCTTCTGGGATTGTTGCTTTTGATTTAGCGCTAACCGCTTTTATGTCAGGCGATTTTTCTGTTAGCCACGGTGTCATCTTCTTTTTAGAAACGTTTTTCGGTGGTCTACTTGTCGGTGCTTTTCTTGGTTGGCTGGTCACGGCACTACGAATTGCGTTAATTCGTTGGAATATTGAAAGTGCCTCTATCGCGGTGCCAGTTCAATTATTGACCCCATTTATAATCTACTGGGCGGCTGAAGAATTCCATGTCTCCGGCATTCTGGCAGTTGTCGCGGCAGGCCTGATTCATGGGATTGAACGAGACAACCTGCGACTAACTTCTACTAAGATTCAGGTGGTCAGCACCAGTGTCTGGGGACTAGTAACCAGCCTGTTAAATGGTTTTGTTTTTGTGTTACTAGGCGTTAGTTTGCCAACCATTATTGATAACCTATTGGCAAAACATCAAGTTTCCATTTTAATTCTTACGGCCCTTGCCATCGGTATTTATATCTTAATGATGGGGATTCGTTTTCTCTGGATTCGTCAGTTCATCCGACTACCTTTCGGCAAGAGTGTTAATCTATCTGCCGCCCTTCTGAGTCTCAGTGGCGTCCATGGGACAGTAACGCTGGCGATGGCTTTTTCATTACCATTAACTTTGACAAATGGGACGACCTTTCCCATGCGCAACGAACTCATTTTTATCGCCGCCATTATCATCCTACTCAGTTTAATCGTCCCATTGTTCACCGTTCCATTTATCCTGCCAGTACAAGAGTCGGATGATCAAGACGACTTCGACACTGCCCATCATGCAATGATAGATTACGCTATTGCGTGGTTGAAGAATAACGCAACGGAATCAAACGCCCGGCATCAAGTCATTGAGACGCTTGCCTTTGAAAAGGGGTTACGGACACGTCCAGACCGTAAACAAGTAGACGCACTCTTCAAAATGGCGACACAAGCAGAGGTGACTGCAGTTAATAATCGGATTAGTAGCGGCGAACTAACCAACATCGAGCAGACCATCTATCAACGCTACGTTTTCATGTTGACAAGTCGGCAAGCAAGCCCTACTGGTCACACACGGATTGGTTTGCGGACAAAATTCATTTTGGCCAAATTGAGTCACCCACTCAAACACTATAAAATGCGGAAAAAGGCCCGCCAAATTTACAAACAAGCCGAACAGCAACGCAAATCTTCACAGCTGTCAACCAGCGATCAATTAGTGGCTGCTACCCGCACTAACGAGCAGCAGCCACTTAGCCAATCATTGATTTCAGCGGTAAATGAACAGCCTTTAGCAAGGTTAAACCAATCACGCCAAATTATGATTGACGTTGAGCAACTTGGGAATGAAGCAGTGATGACCTGGTTAAAGAATCAACAGGTAAGTTCTGATCAAGCAGCCGTGAATTTTGTTCGGGATACGTATATTAAACGAAGTCGGCGTTTCAAGCATGATGACGACAAAGCTGATGACGAGATGCTTAACGCGCTCTATCTAGCTGCCTTTCAGGCGGAATATCAATTTGTTCAAGATGCCTTAAGTCGTGATAAACTCTCAACCAGTTTGGCCAAAAGCTTACGCGAACAAGTTTCTTACGATCAAATGGTTTACATGCAAAATGACAATCTTTAACCACTTCAGGTTTCATCCAGATGAAATTGCTGCCGAAGTTTAACGACCATCTCATTGCTGAGGGTTTCACTGGTAAATCGTTGCATTGGCGTCCACTGATGACGATCTTTAAACGCCACAGGTTGCGTTGCTAAAACAGCGATTAATAAGTTGTTTTCTGTTAAAAATAACTGACCAAGTTGATTAAAATGACCGCGAGTATGTTTGCCTGTCCGCCAATCGTGAAGCTTTGAGCCTGTAGTAACCACATAATGGCCTGCGGAATCAGTCGTCACGGGAACGCCAGTGTAGCGGGTCACTTCATACTTTGCTTTCATAATTATCCCCCTAAAAACCTTCTGCGCTGATTTTACCACAGCCAGTTTATAATCAGACAAAATGTCAGAGACAGGAAAATATGCATTTACCCTGCAAAACGGCTACAATAAACGTGTAATCTTTTGTGAAAGAGGTGAATGCATATGGCACAAAACTTTCCAACTGGTCAAGAAGCCAACGAAGAACGGCGGACAGTGAACGTAGATGGCGTTGAAATTACGTTGTTTGTTCGTGATGACACGATTGTTAATAATTAATGCATAAAAAATGAGCTGCAGTCCTGTTAGGGATCGCAGCTCATTTTTTATGCATTCAGATCACACCATCGCTTTAATTAATTTATCAAAGACTCGGGTTGGCAAGACCGTGTGCATAAATACCGATACTTTAGCGCCATAACCGACTAAATAGCGTGGATGCGGATGTGGACTATTGGTGGCACGGGTGATGGCATTAGCGATGACCATTGGATCTGACAAGCGGTTAGAAGTATAGGTTTTTTGCATCTTGTCTGCCGCTTGATCGGCCATCTGCTCATAAACAGTGCCTTTGGATGAATCGCGTAAGTGATCGGCAGCGATCAAGCCCCAATTTGTTTTGATTCCGCCCGGTTCGATAATAACAACATCAATGCCAAACGGAGCGACCTCCATTCGCAAAGCGTCACTAAAGGCCTCGAGTGCATACTTCGTGGCATGGTACCAAGCACCCATGTAGGTCGTAATTCGGCCTGCCATTGAAGAAATATTAATGATCTTACCAGCATGTTGCGCTCGCATATGGGGTAAGACTAGCTGTACCAAGCGGGCCAAGCCGAAGATATTCACTTCAAATTGGTTCTTGGCTTCGGAAATTTTCACATTTTCAATGACACCATATGAACCATAGCCAGCGTTATTAACGAGTACGTCAATTCGGCCTGCTTGATCAATCACGCTTTGAACCATTTCAGCGATTGAGTCTTCGTCAGTAATATCTAGATAAACTGGAGTGACACCCAGCTGAGTCAAACCAGCCATTCGTTCAACGCGGCGTGCTGCACCAAAAACTCGATACCCTTGCTTAACTAATTTTTCAGCCGTCTGATAGCCGATACCACTACTGGCACCAGTGATTAATACAACTTTTTCTTGATCCATCGTAATGCTCCCTTCACTCAATAACAGTGTTATTGTCAGATGAATATTCGTTGGTTTAAACATCTGAACTAATATGCCAAAAACAAAACCGGTCTATTCAGTACCGGCCTTACTTGCAATATCCGCTTCTAAAGATGACGTTAGTTCCTTTAATAAATCTAACGCATTCCCCATATGAGCACTATAATAACGCTCCGTCCCCGTCTGGCTAACCGATAGAATTCCTGCATCACGCATGAGTTTCAAATGATGTGACACGGCGGGGCGAGAGAGTGATAGTCGATCCGTAATTTGGTTAACCGTCATGTGATCCGTCTTGCACAACATCACCAAGATTTGTTGGCGATTTTCATCCTGCAGCATCGTGAAGATGGGAGCACCTTCTTTAAAAATTTCTAGCGTTCTTTCTGCCATTTACTCATCCCTTCAATTAGTAAAATAATTTCTATAAACGTTCATGTTCTCAAACCATTTAACGATATTTGCTTAAATTTGTCAACAAATCTTCGTTGACATCAGGTCAAGAACGCGCTAAAATTCGTCTCATAATAAGTTCAAAAGATTAAACTAACGAACGAAAAAGATGGAGGAAAATAATTTTGACAGCAACAATGAAAGCAGCCGTGATTGACCGTTACAAACAACCAATGCCGGTGATTAAACCCGTACCACGGCCTAACATCGGGCCAAACGATGTGCTGATTAAGATTGTGACCGCTAGTATTAACCCCATCGATATTAAGACCAAAGACGGTGGTTTGCGAATGTTACTCAAATATAAAATGCCAATGATTATGGGGAGCGATTTCGCTGGCATTGTAACTAAAACTGGTTCTTTTGTATCGGATTTTAAAGTTGGTGATGCCGTCTACGGTCGTGTCCAAAAGAATCGCATTGGAACCTTTGCAGAATATATCGCCGTGGGTCAAGGCGACATTGCTAAGAAACCGGCGAACTTGACGTTTGCACAGGCTGCTGCGATTCCCCTCGTTGGATTAACAAGCTATCAAGCACTGCACGACATTATGGACATCCAACCTGGTCAAAAAGTAATGATCCAAGGTGGTTCTGGTGGAATCGGTGTCATGGCAATTCAAATTGCCCACTATCTCGGCGCTTACATTGCTACGACAACTAGCAAAGATAACTTTGATTTAGTTCGTTCACTTGGAGCTGATTACCCAATCGATTTTCGGACAACTAACTTTGCGGACGTGCTCAGCGATTATGACTATGTATTTGATACTCGCGGTGGTAAGACCCTAAGCGATGCCTTTAAGATTGTAAAACCTGGTGGAAAAATCGTCAGCATCTCTGGCTTGCCAAATGCCCGTTTTGGCAGAGAATACGGCGTACCCTTGTGGAAACAACTGGCATTTGGCTTCGTGACTCGTGATTTAACCAAATTGGAGAAACAAACGGGCGCCTCTTACACCTTTCTCTTCATGAAACCAAGCGGCGTTGAATTGGAAACATTGCGTCAGCTCATTGAAGCTGATATTTTGAAACCGGTTATTGATCGTATAGTCCCATTTTCCGCGATTAACGAGGCTCTGGCATACTCAGCTTCCGGTCACGCAACTGGAAAAATCATCCTGAAAATGACTGACGATCCCGAATCGAAGGTCTTTTCATGATCATTTCTGCTGTTAGTTTCCTCATTGTCACAATCATCGCAAGGTTGCTTCGCGGTCAAACAAATCAAAGGCCAACCGCAATCTGGCTTTTGGGCGAGAGCTTGTTCACAAGTTCCGCAGGATTTCTATTTGCCTTAACACTTTGGTCAGTTGCACACCAATGGTGGCTGCCAGTTGACCCCATTTTAACTAGTTTACTCTGGCTAATCATGTTTGTGGGTGAGGTCATAGCAGTGCGACTATTAGGAACACATTTTGCTGAGGTCAACCAGACCGCTCCTAGTTCTTTAAACGTCACCAAACTAGTGGATGGTTTCGCTTATCATGCGGCAACCTTTTGGCAATTGATGGGTGGCATTATGTTGGTCACAATTGGTACTACCCGTAGTTGGCCAAATCAAAGTCTCCTCATTGGCTGGAGCTTTGCAATGAGTGTTGCGATCACCTTGCAGAGCGCCGTTAAATTATTTCATGTCTCTCTTTATGATTAATGATCGACACACAAAAAATTAAATATGAATAATTGTAAGCAAGGCCTGAGCCTAAATTCAAATAGACTCAGGCCTTGCTTTTGCTGACCGACTGACCAAGAATTTGGGACAATTTTTGCTTTAAATTCATAATTATATTTGGTCATAGTAAAACCCCCAGAGTTGAATTTTGTCCAACTCTGGGGGTTCGCTTCACCCGCCAAAGTACGGAAGATGCTCACTTTTTCGCTAGTGCTCGCTCTCAATTCGGCGTTATGTCCCACTCTCAAGATATAATCTTCTATTTAACTTCGTTGAGCAATAACTTAGCCACTGCTCGAACTGAAAACGGATTTTGCCCCGTTAGCAAATGACCATCTTTAACAGCATATTCACTGTAGAAACGTTTCTTTTCAAAATGAGCACCACGGGCTTCGGCGGCTGCCTTGTTTAAAAATGGGACAACTGATTTCTTACCAGCAATGATTTCTTCAGCTGTCGTAAAACCTGTGACATTTCTTCCATCAATCAAATAATCGCCTTGATCATTCTTGATGTTCAACAAACCCGCAATTCCATGACAAACTGACGTTACATACCCATCATTGCGATAAATATCCATCGCTAGCTTTTGTAACTCAGGATTGTCAGGAAAGTCCCACATCACCCCGTGACCACCCGTATAATAAATAGCAAAATAATCGGCTGGATTAATTTGATCAGGTCGTAACGTATTCTTTAAAGCGCGTTCAACAAAATCCTGACTTTCATACACCCGCATAATGGCTTCATCGGTATACTTCATACTTCGCGGATCGAGTGGAACAAAACCACCCTTAGGGCTGACAAAGTCGACACCAATTCCGGCATGGTTCATCTCGTCGACAAATTCGGCCGCCTCGCCTAACCATAAACCGGTCGGATCCTCAGTGCCCTGATACCGTGTCGTGTTGGTCTCAACCACTAATACTTTTTTCATATCAGTTACTCCTTGTCATGATCTTGGTGACATCGTTTAACATCTGTTGTAATTTATCAAGCGTTTGTGTTTCATGGGTCAAATAATAATAGTTCTTTGTCCCAATACTACGACATTGCACTAATTGAGCAGCTTTAAGAATTTTTAGATGGTGAGAAACTGCCGGCCGTGATAGCTGCGTCACTTCCGTCAATTCGTTAACCCGCACCCCTTGACAAGCCTGATCTTCTAATAAACGAATAATAATGGCTTGACGCTTTTCATCACCTAAAGCGATCAGAAAATCGCTACAAGTGGAAAACGCTTCTTTCAATGCGGTAAATTTTGCCATGTCGCTCCTCCGTTCATTGTTTTAAACTATTAAACTATCGAACGCTCTCGCTGTCAAATTATTTTTTCTAACTTACATCCATAATTGGGATAAAAGTTAGCGTTGAATTTTACTTTCAAACAAAAAAAGCGGAACGTAAGCCACCTATCGACTTACGTTCTGCGCTCCTCATGCTTCAATTAAATAAATTCGGCCACTTTCTCCGCTGAATAACGAATTGACTTGACACTTAAGTCCTCACCAAGATTACCCTCGACAGCTGGCTTTCCAATCGCGATCCCCATCACGGGCACATAGCGCTCCGAATCTAATCCAAGTGTAGTCGCCGCTTTACTGGGATCATAGCCACCAATAGGATTCGTTGCATATCCATGAACAGGCGCTGCTAGCATAAATTGCATTGCTGCTAAAGAAGCGTCAACAGTTGCATCATTATGCAAAAATTCTGGTGTGGCCGTTTCATAAAACGGATAAAAAGTCTTTAAAATTTCATCGCGCTTGGCTGCTGTAACCTGCCCGTTTTCGTATGCCTGTTGCCATAATTCTCGATAAGACTCATATGATTTAGTGTCGACAAAAATCATAATCATGGCTGAAGCAGTATCCAATTGACGAAAATTGAAAGGTAAGAAAAATTCACGTAACTTTGCCTTTCAATCCGACGTATCAACGACGGTGAAATGCCAAGATTGTAAATTACAGGCCGATGGTGCCGAAATTGCTTCGGTAATCATTTCAGAAATTTCTTGACGTGCAATTGTGACATTTGAATCAAAATTCCGAACAGATTGGCGTCCAGTCATCATCGTTGAAAAGTTCTTTGTCTGGAAGTTATCCATGTCAATGCCTCTATTGATTATGTTTTAGTTCACAAAAGCAGTATAACCTAAGCTAAGATAATTAGTTTAAGCTTTTGAAAATTTAAACGATAATCATTTTGCTTTTCTGTTAGCAAAACTATCCTATACATCTATACAAAGACAGATCACCGCACGTAACCTGCCCCGCTCACCCTCGTGACTGTTGGTACAGATCCACTTGCTATAAGACCCGACTATATAATGGCCTCACTTTCGGAACCAACAGAAATCTACAGCATGCCCGCCGGCTGCCCCCATAAAGTAAAGGTTAATTTGGCAAAATTAGCATCATCGCCCCATCTAGCAATAGTTGCACCTAGATAGAGACTATTATAGTATTGTTCACATGAATTAAATTCGGTAATCACCATAGAAGATGGGTAAAGAAAGACATGGCACAAACAAGCAGTTTTCAGGATCAAGCTTTCGAACAAATTAAAAGTATGATATTACGTCTCGAATTAAAACCTGGCGAGCGCATCAACAAAAACGACCTAGCAGCTTCTTTAGATATTGGCATTACACCTGTCCGCGAAGCTCTGATCCGCCTACAAAGAGAGGATCTGCTTGATATTCGTCCTCAAAGTGGCACATTCGTATCTAAAATCACGCTTGACGAGGTCTATCAAGCACGCTTCGTTCGGAAAACCTTAGAGCAAGTTGTTGTTGCCGATGCCAGTAAAATAACGACCACCACTCAGCTAAAGGAATTACGAAAAATTCTTGGCTTGCAGCAAGTTTATTTAAACTCTCGGGACTACGACAATTTTTTTGATCTTGATGAACAATTTCATCGAAGCTTTTACGAAATTACACATAAGCTATATGTTTGGAGCTGGCTTCAAAAAGTCAATATTCAGTATAATCGGTTCCGGTACCTACGCTTAGATGTTTCGCCACTTGATTGGAAAAAAATCTATCAGGATCATGAACAGTTAACCGACGCCATCGCACATCAAGACAGCGATTATGCAAGCAAACTCATTGGCCGGCATCTTGATATGTTGGATACTGACGCCGAAGTTGTTAAAAAGAAGTTTCCTGAATATTTTTCATAGTTATCTTGTGCACAATTAGTAAAGCCTATCAATCTTGATGGGCTTTTTTTATTACCCATAAGTCCTTACTTTAGGATGATTATTGGCCTTCAAAACTCAATCCATCAGCATTTGACATTGCTCGAATATGAACAAACCATTGACACCATTTTTAGTAAGCGCTATCATGAGCTTGTTTCAAATATACTAATATATTAGTTCTCGGCTGGCGCAGTTTTTTCTGATGTTGATAGCAAGGAATGATCCTTGTATGAAAGGATGAATTTTTATGGACCAAAAGCGGTGGGTTTACACACCTAAGGAAATTAATGTTAAGCGTGGCGTTGCCTATGGTTTAACTGATCTAATGGGTGGCGGCTGGAACAATATTGTATCAGGGGTTATCTTCGCTTATTTGACCTTATCAGTTGGTTTGAATCCTGCGATGGCAGGGGCGATCACTGGGGTCGCGAGAATATTTGATGCTATCTTTTCCCTAATTTTTGGAACGATTACCGATGGTTTTTATAAGACTAAACTCGGTAAAAAATATGGCCGTCGTCATTTTTGGATGCTTATCGGCCTAATTGGATTCGCAATTTCATTTCTAGCCTTTTGGGTACCGGCAACTTCAATTTTTGGGCCCGGGCATGATTTCGTCTATTATCTGACTGTTTATACTTTAACCGAGCTTTTCGTCGGCATGATTCTCATTCCATGGGAAACACTGCCAACAGAAATGACAACTGATTACACCAAGCGGACGGTTTTGTCAGGATCTCGGATGTTTATTTCAGCTACTGGGACTTCGCTGGTGTTCTTTATTCTGGCCATTTTGCAATCATTGCCTAGTGCAGCGGCCAAAAAGAATGCTTATCTATTTGCAGGAATTCTTTGGACAATTCTTTTCGTTGTTGCAATTTTCATTTCATATCGTATGACTTGGGAACGGCCTCTAACAAAAGAATTCATAGCAGAACTAGACGCTCGCCCAAAGCTAACCGTTGGCCAATACATCAGGGAAACCTTACATGATTATGGTCAGACTTTTCGAAACTCTGCATTTCGCAAACATCTAACAATTTATATTTTCTCTTTTACAGGTAAAGACTTCTATGCAACATTGCTTCCTACCTTCATCGTCGTTTGTTTGGGAATGGCCTCAAATATCCCCTGGGTTCTTAACGCCTTTGCTGTCTTCGGAATTCTCTCAACCCTAATTGCTGCTAAATTAATGATCACCCACGGTCCACGATTCTTGTATAGTCTTTCATATATTGGAATTATTTTAGCTATGATTGCTTATGGATTAGTTTACTTCCTGCATGTAAAGAACCCTTTGACCGTCCTAATTATCATCACGATTATCTATCAGATGTCTCGGGGCATATTAGAATTCACCCCATGGAATGTATTTCCCTTTATTCCTGATGTTGACCACATTATGACGCGCGGTGATAAGGCTGGTACATATGCAGCAGTGATGACCTTTTTCCGCAAATCCACTGGTGCTTTGGCCACTTGGTTAGCTGGGATTCTACTTGAAGAACTTGGTTATGTCACTAATGCCACACACCAATCAGTGGGCGTCACTGACAGAGTTGCCCTAGTTTTCATGATTGCACCCATCATCTTAATTGCCATCGCACTGATAGTCTCATGGACTTTTAAATTAAATCGTCAAACTCATGAAACTTTGCAAGCCGAAATTAATCGACTTGAGGCTGGTGGCAATAAGTCAGAAGCTACTTCAGAAACCAGAGAAGTGGTCGAAGAATTAACTGGTCATCCTTATGAAAGTCTCTGGCCTGATCAAACTTTCGAAGAACGACAAGTTCAAAAAAACAAATAGGAAGGAGGATTTAAAAATGGCAGTACATGTGATCGTCTATAACAAACCTTTAAAAAAGTTAACAACGCTTTCGTTAATACCTAACCTAAATTCAGTAGACCTAACCGAAATCAATCTTTCGTTAACCACAGACTTAAGCAATTCCTTGACCGACGATACTTTCGCGCTGGTTTTCAACGGAACCGACTGGCAAAGTCTAACCTACACACAGTGGGAAACATTGCGCATTAACGAGGCCTTGCAAGAGGTAAGTAATAACTTCGGCAGTCAAACTCAGGGTATTCTTTCTAGATTTGTTGATAGCATGAATATCAAATACAAAGGCAAAAAATCTTGGGTGGAATTGTTAGATCAATTAGGTAAAGAAATCGAGGTAAAATAATGGCACTTATTAATGATAACTTTTTATTAACAACGAAGATTTCGCAAAAACTATTTCACGAATATGCTGAAGACCAGCCGATTATCGACTACCACTGCCACTTAGAGCCAAAGGAAATCTACGAAAACAAAAATTATGCCAATCTCGCTCAAATATGGATCAATGAGGGTCTCTACGGAGATCATTATAAATGGCGTTTAGAACGTGCTCAGGGAGTCCCTGAATCGTTGATTACGGGCGACGACGATGATTTTGAAAAATTCAAAGCCTGGGCGACGACGATTGACAATGCTTTAGGATCGCCACTATACGAATGGTCTCACCTTGAATTACGCCGCTTCTTTGGCATCAACACGCGTTTAAACCCGTCCACGGCAAGAGCTATCTGGGACGAGGCCAACAAACAGCTCGCAACCACCTCTTTTACTCCCCGTGCCTTAATCGCTCGTTCTAACGTCCAAGTTGTGGTTACTACCGATTCACCAGAATCAGACTTAAAGTATCACGAATTATTGGCAAAAGAAAATCTTTCATTTAAGGTTCTGCCAGGAATGCGTCCAGATGATGCATTTAATTTAACTGCTAAAAGCTATGCCGACTATCTTGAGATATTAGGCAAGGTTGCCGACGTCAAAATCAACAGTTTTTCCGCTTTGCAGGATGCCATGACTCAACGCGTTCAATTTTTCTCTGATCACGGTGGCAAAATTGCTGACCTTGGCTTGAATACTTACCATTACGTCGCTGCATCTGTTGATGAATTAGAACAAATCTTCCAGAAAGCTATCGCAAATAAAGCACTCAGTCAAAATGAAATTAGCCAGTATACCACTGCCCTAGTGGAAACCATGATGAAGCTAGCCCAAGATCATAATTGGGTTCTACAATATCACATCAATGTCAATCGTTCCCAGAATCAACCGATGTTTAACAAGATTGGTCCTAATACTGGCTTTGACTCGGTGGGCACTCAATCAGACATCACAGATCAACTAACTAAACTATTCTATGACGCCCAAGCTAAACAAATTTTGCCAAAAACAATTATGTACTCACTTAATCCAAATGACTGGATAGCCATCGCGACGATGTTAGGTAACTTCCAAGAAGGACCAGTTCAGAAAATGCACCTTGGTGCAGGCTGGTGGTTTAACGACACCCGTGATGGTATGGAGAGTCAAATGAAACTCTATGCGAATGTTGGTATGTTCCCCAACTTTTTGGGCATGCTGACTGACAGTCGATCCTTCCTTTCTTACCCGCGTCATGAATATTTCCGCCGTGTCCTTTGTGACATCATTGGCCAATGGGTAGAACGTGGTCAAGCTCCCGATGATGAAGAATACCTCGGCACCATTGTTAAACGAATTAGCTACGAAAATGCACGCAACTACTTTGGCTTCTTCGATTAAAAAATCTAATCTCTAATACGATATAAATTAAGTAAAATGGCGGTTCAACTACTGTAAGCGATAGTCTCTCGCTACCAATTCTGTAGTTGAATCGCCATTTTTATGGATTTTAACTGACTGTACTTAATCAAAATGTTTTGCCCACAAAATGGACAGCATTTGCGTTCATAGGTTAATTTAGCCGCGATGATGCGCACCAAAGTGGTCTATAACTTTGGTCTGGTCAAATATGTAAATGTGGGTCTGTTATTTCGAACATATCTAAGATAGAACCAGTTTGGGACGTCATAAATACCTCGCTTTGATTAGGTTTGGTCGCTGATATCGTAGCGTAGGGCAGAATGCCCTTTTTATTTTGTCCTAAATTTGTGAATAAAAAATGGTGCTGGTAAAACCAACACCAGGAAATTTCTGTACCTGCTTAAATAGTGATACGGACGGCAATAATTAGGAAAGAACTTTTATTTTTTCGAGGCCATAATTCGTTTATATTCAGCGATGTATGCCTTGGCGTTCTCAGTCACACCAGCAAAATCATCCTTGTTTGCTGGCTTAGTTAAACCACCACCAGCGCCGACAACAACGGCTCCTGCTTCAAACCAGGAGGCCATGTTTTCAACGTTTACACCACCAGATGGCATTACGTTCAAGTATGGAAATGGCCCGTGATATTCTGCAATAGCGGCTGGTCCAGCTAACGCTCCCGGGAACATCTTAACGATTTCTGAGCCGTATTTAAGCGCCGTTTGGGCCTCAGTTACGGTGTATGTGCCAGGAACGTATGGAATTTGATACAAATTACATAAGAAAGCGACGTCTTTATCAAAGGTAGGGCTAACAATGAATTGCGCACCTGCGATAATGGCTAAGCGGGCCGACGTTGCATCAAGTACCGTCCCTGCACCCACGACCACGTTAGTTCCCTCGTATTTATCAACTAATTTCGAGATAACTGTATCTGCATGTGGCACACTGTAAGTTAATTCGAGGCCAGTGACACCACCTTTAATGATAGCATCGGCTACTTTTACGGCTTTCTCAAGCGTTTCAGCCCGAACAACCGCGATAACACCTGTATTGATCATCTTTTCTAGTAACTCGGCTCGTTTCATATCTTTATCACCTTTCCTATTAAACACTTTGGCTCATAAATTTGTGGAGCTCATCAGGCGTTGGATAACCATCATTGTCTCCTGGACTCATAACAGCCAACGCACCAACTGCACAGCCGCGCTTCACTGCATTGTCTAAAGTCTGCTTTTCCAACAATCCAGTAATCAGTCCGACGGCAAAACCATCGCCCGCACCAACGGTGTCAACCACCTTATCAACTTTGAAACCTTGAATCGTCCGACCTGGCTTACCCTTTTCTTTAATAAACGCACCTTTAGGGCCAATCTTGACGATCACAATTTGAGTATGACGACTTTGGTTCAAATAAAAATCAGCAATGCTCGCTGGATCATCTGTGCCAACAAGAATTTCACCTTCGTTGACACCTGGCACGACAATTGTTGCTAATTTAGCAAGTTCATTGGTCACCTCAATCATTCTTGATTGCGTGTCCCATAATGCTGGCCGCAAGTTAGGATCAAACGTTATCAACTTACCTGCTGATTGCAGTGTTTTACCCAAAGCTTTTAAAACTTCCAAGTCATTTTCGGAAAGTGCAGCAAAGATCCCCGAAAGATGTGCAATCTTAACATCATCTAAATTGAGTTTTTCTAAATTCCGAATATCATAATTTGCTGCGGCAGAGTTTTTACGGAAATAGTGAGTTGACGGATCGCCAACGTTTACCCGCTCCTTTAAATAAAATCCTGTCCAATACTCATTGCTTTTAGTCACGTACGTCGCATCAACATTTTCCACCTGCATTGCCTGAATCAAAAACTTGCCAAAAGGATCATCACCTACCGATGAAAGATAAGCCGCGGTATGTCCCAAACGGCTCACACCAATGGCAACGTTCAATTCAGCTCCTGCGGCATATTTTCCAAAATTGTGAGCCTCTACTAACGACTTATCGACATCCTCCGAAGCAAATACTGCCATCGGCTCACCAATGGTTAAAAATTCACTCATTTTCTACCTCCTAATAAAGCGCTTTCAAATTGTTGCAAACCTTATCAAGGCTCTCTTCTATCGAACGCCTTACCCCCATTCTAAGAAATAATCGGACCAATTGATATATTAGTATTGTAGTTCAATGAGGGTAAAATTTAAAGTCGCTTTTAACTTAGTGCGTGTCTATAAGTCAGTTGTCTGTTGTCTGTTTTTGAATCCTTTCGCTCCTTGGTTCAGTCAATTCTCGATCACTCAAGGTTTGGCGATTGATTAGTTTCGACAAATCAAGTGTTAAATGCCTCTCATTAGTCGCACTTTGATATAGACACATTGGTGACCTTCCACTCACAAATCACTTGCGTGCCAATATGAGTTCGATAAACAGAGCTTGAATTATCGTCACGAAAGGACAAAAGCCGCAATTGAAAACGGATTCATTTCGTGATAAACTGATTTTGAGAACTGATATATTAGTATATCTATTATTTTAAAAGGAGCACGCGTTATGTATAAGCTAACTGATGATTATCTTTCGAAGGTATCAGTTTTTAAAGATGCTGGCGTTTCTTTACCAAATTTTGATCAAGCCGTAGTTACAGAACATACAGTTAAAAAACCAGTTTGGGTCCACTTTGGTGGTGGAAATTTATTTCGTTGCTTTCACGCCAAAATTGCTCAAGATCTGTTGAACATTGGGGAAATGACCTCCGGTATTATCGTTGCTGAAACTTACGATGACGGTGTGATTAATGAAGCCTATAAACCCTATGCCAATAGAACCCTGCAAGTTGTCATGGATGAAACTGGTCATTACCAAAAAACGTTAATTGCTAGCGTGTCCGATGCAATTTATTACAATAAGGCGCAGGCAGACGGATGGGAAAAACTGAAAACAATTTTTCAGAATCCGTCACTTCAATTAGTAACAATGTCTATTACTGAAAAAGGGTACTCACTACGTGACGTCAATGGAAATCTAACGAAGACCGCTCAAGCTGATATAAATGGGGCACCAGATAATGCTCAGACTAACATGGGGGCTATTACCAGGTTGCTGCTTGCCAGATATAGCCACGGTAAGTTGCCGATTGCAATGATCTCGACCGACAATTTTTCGGAAAATGGTCAGCGTTTCCAAGATGGTGTCTTAACAATTGCTACCGGTTGGGTCCACGAAGGGACAGCAGAGCCAGGCTTCATTGATTACTTAAATGATCCTACTCTGGTCAGTTTCCCTTGGAGCATGATCGACCGTATCACACCGAATCCAGCCGAGTCAGTGGCAAAAATTTTAAAGGCCAGCGGGTTTGAAGACACGAAGATCATTCACACTGCTAAAAATACGACAATTGCACCGTTTGGTAATACCGAAGAAACACATTACTTAGTGATTGAAGATAGTTTTCCAAATGGTCGACCTAATTTGGAAAAAGCTGGCGTCATTTTGACTAATCGTGAAACTGTGAACGATGCCGATCAAATGAAAGTAACTGCTTGTCTAAATCCTTTACACACCGGACTTGCAATCTTTGGCTCAATTCTCGGTTATACTAGTATTGCAGAAGAGATGACGAACCCAGATCTTGTATCCCTCGTCAAACAGCTGGGATACAACGAGGACCTTCCCGTTGTCAAGAACCCCGGAATTATTAACCCTAAGTCCTTCATTGACGAAGTAATCAATAAACGATTACCGAATAAAAACATCCCGGACACGCCGCAAAGAATCGCCAGTGACACCTCACAAAAATTGCCGATTCGCTTTGGCGTCACTTTAAAACATTATCTAGATAAAGAGGCCGATGCTAGTAAGTTAAAAGCCATTCCGTTAATCATTGCTGGCTGGTGCCGGTTCTTGATGGCCATTAACGACGATGGCGACGCTTTCGTGCCAAGTCCAGATCCATTACTAGCAGAATTACAGCCATATGTGACTAATATTAAACTTGGCGACACAGTTGATGCACACACAGTATTGAAACCAATTTTATCTAATAAACAGATTTTTCCCACTGATTTGAGTGCGCTAGGTTTGACCGAATCAATTGAAAAAAGCTTTACTAAAATGATTGCGGCTCCCGGAGCCGTTAGCAAAACATTGCACGAAACATTTAATTAAGTATCAGAAGGAGTAAGACATATGGAGAATATGGGATTTCGGTGGTACGGATCTAAAAATGACCCAATCACCCTGCAGAACATTCGTCAAATTCCTGGGACAACACAAGTTGTGGGCGCATTATTTGACGTACCAGTAGGCGAAGTCTGGCCGAAAGACAAGATTGCCGCGTTAAAAAAAGAAGTTGAAACAGCTGGTTTGAAATTAGAAGTGATTGAATCAGTCAATATCCATGATGATATTAAGATTGGCTTGCCTAGTCGCGATCAATATATTGAAAACTACCAGCAAACAATTCGAAACCTTGCTGAATTTGGCATCAAAGTTATCTGTTATAATTTCATGCCCGTATTTGACTGGCTACGCACCGACCTGCACTATGTATTGGAAGATGGTTCTAACGATATGGCTTTCGAAGCTGATAAATTAGCTGAGGACCCACAGGAAATTATCGATGCCACACGAGCAAATTCGAACGGATATACATTGCCGGGCTGGGAGCCTGATCGTCTTGCCACAATTGAGGGTTTATTCAAAGCTTACAAAAATGTTGATGAGAGTAAACTACGCGAAAATATGAAATATTTTTTGGACGCCATCATCCCTGTCTGCGAAGAATGTGACGTTCGCATGGCCATGCATCCTGACGATCCTCCGCGTCCGCTCTTTGGTCTACCACGCATTTACAAAAATGCCAAAGATATGCGTGCTATCGAAGCAATGCATGAATCTAAGTACAACGGTTTTACCATTTGTACTGGTTCATTAGGCGAAAATCCCGATAACGACGTGCCGGCTATCATTCGTGAATTTGTCAGTAAAGATCGCGCACCTTTTATTCATGCCCGTAACATCCGCTTTATGAATAAAAAAGGTGATTTTCACGAATCAGCCCACCTTTCTGAATGCGGAAGCCTAGATATGTATGAGATTATGAAAGCACTGCATGACACAAACTTTAATGGCTATATCCGTCCTGATCATGGCCGTAATATTTGGGGAGAAGATGGCGTTCCAGGATATGGCCTGTATGATCGTGCTCTAGGAATTGCCTATCTGAATGGGCTCTGGGAAGCACTTGAAAAAAATAGTCGTAAGTTATAGTACGTGGAGAAACATCTGGAGCCTGAATCATCCGATGACTCTTACTCAAAGCAAAAAGTCCAAAGGCCATCTTTGCTAGGCTTGGTCACCAAATACTGATCTATGTTATAAGCTCAATAAAAGCCAGCATCTCGAGACGCTAGCTTTTATTGAGCTTATTTTCAGAACCAAAACACTGAGCAAATTTAAAGTCAGTGCTTAATTAGTGGTTTCCATTCATGATCCAATTCGTCGCCATTGCCATCGCTGCTCGAGTGGCATTGGTCTGGTCTAATGAATTAACCATCACAAAATCATGGATCATCCCTTGTAGACGCAATTGTGTCACGTTAACTTCAGCTTCGCGCAGCTTATTGGCATAGGCCTCGCCTTCATCTCGCAATACATCTGCCTCGCCAGTTATAATCAGCGCTGGTGGTAATTTTCGTAATTGTTCAATCGTCGCACGTAAAGGTGAGGCTGTTATTTCTGCTCGTTGTTTTTCGTCTGTCGTATATTGATCCCAGAACCACTTCATGCCATCCTTCGTTAGGTAATAACCTTCTGCAAACTGATCGTAAGACGTCGTTGTGAAAGTAGCATCAGTCACTGGATAAAATAAAAGTTGCTGTAAGATCGATAATCCACCGCGCTGCTTCGTCATAAGGGTCATCACCGTCGCCATATTTCCACCGACTGAATCGCCGGCAATGGTCAGTCGACTAAGATCAAACTTTTTACTTTCAGCCAGGTTACTTAATTGCTGTAAAACGGCGTAGTTTTGTTCAATTGCTGTCGGATACTTGGCTTCTGGAGACCGCGAATATTCAGGGAACACGATAACTGAGTTCGTCCGCACCGCCAATTCACGAACTAACTTGTCATGAGTTTGGGCACTACCAAAGACCCATCCTGCACCATGAATGTAGAAGATGACGGGCAATTGACGATAATTGCCAGCTGGACGAACAATTCGCACCGGCACTTCGCCCCACTTACCTGTTGCAACAAGGATATCTTCAATATCAACGTTATATTTATTAACTGGTGACGTTTGTACTTCCTCCAATAATGCACGTCCGTCTTTGGGTGGTAATTCATAGATTCGTGGATGCGGCTGGTTGGCTTCGCTAAAGGCTTGTGCTGCTGATTCTAAAACGATTTTTCTACTCATAATCGAACCTCCTTTGCAAAACTTCGATGTCTCTAAAAATATGAAAGCTTACTGTTCTACCTTCATATTAACGGTAATTAAATCAATCTTCACTTATTTACTCCCGATTACTACTTGCAAAATGGTAATACAATTCATTAGAAAATCATAAAATTTAAAACTCGCCGAGAAAGAAATCTTCAATTATCTCATTGCTAAAAATTTATTCCACCAAGGTTAGGGGCACCTGTGACAAATTATCAATAATGCACCATGAACCACTAAAATCACTTTCTCAAGTCTCCACTTGCTAAATAGGCTTCGTCACATTTTCTACTTGAAAAACATTTGCTTAATCACCCGACTAATACCCATCATTTGTGCCGTAACGATCGCGTTATTCCGAAAAATCATTTGAATAAACACAAACCTTCTAACTTAATTCATCGCCTAAATTACACTTTTTAACAAAAAAGGTGCCATTCCCAGCACAAACCAGGTATGGCACCTTTTAATCCAAAAAAATTTAAATTGGTTAACGCTTACGCTTAAAACCAAGCACACCTAAACCAGTTAACATTGCCAATGCTAACCCTAGTAGACCAGTTTGTTGTGACGATTGTGCACCAGTTGCCGGTAATTGTTTTTCGTGAGATGTCTGTATAGCCTGGCTCTTTGTCTTAGGGGCCACTACAGAGTTTAATACAACAGCCGTGTCAGTCGGTTTTACCTCCCAAGCTGGCATTTCCGTCACATTCCCTGTTGAACTTCTTGTACCTGTCATGGATTCGACCGTACTCTTTGACATATTAGATATTGACATCGCTAATGATGACTCTGCCATAGAACTCGTTGAGGATGTTGATGTTGACGTTGCTGCCGAACTCGTTGAGGCTGTCGATGTTGACTTTGCCGCTAAACTCGTTGAGGATGTCGATGTTGACGTTGCTGCCGAACTCGTCGAGGCTGTCGATGTTGACGTTGCTTCGCTGGTAGCTGATGACGTAGAATTAGCAGCTTCGTTAGCTTGCTCTAATTGAACTTGAGCAGCATTTAGTGCCGTAATAGCCGCATTATACGCCAATTGGGCGCTACTTTGGGCGTCTAAAGCGTCTTTAGCATCATTTTGAGCTTTGGTCAAAGCCGCGTTTGCTTGATCCAAAACTTGTTGAGCAATTATTATTGCAGTATCAGCATTGGTTAATTCATTCGACGCATTTTGGGCGGCCGCTAATTGTTGTTGCAAAGTGGCTAATTGAGCCTGATCACTCATCAGCTGTCTTTGAGCGGCATCTAGTTGTCGGCTAATCGCCGTTTGAGACGTTGCCGTCGCCTGATAAGTCGTCGTAGCTTTTGACTGAACTGCTTGATCGGTTGTCAACTGTGCCTGAGCAGCGCTAACCACAGCCGTTGCTAGCTTAATTGCAGTGGTATCAGTTGCAGCCGTCGTCTTGGCTTGCTGAACGATCTGCGATGCCTTGGTTAAAGTGACTTGATCTGCCGCTAACAGCTTTTGAGCCTGATCGAGTTGCTGAGTTGTCATCGTAACACTGTTATTTGCTTGCCGCAATTGTTGCTGTGCAGTATTCAAAGCATTTTGCGCAGTTGTATCTGACTGAATATTATTCAATAACGTAGTTGCCTGTGACAAGACCTGTTGATCAGCCGTTAGTTTTGCCGTCGCTTGATTCAATTGAGCGATCAAGGCAGTTACGTCAGATGACGCTGGTTCAGATAAGTTGTTAGTCAAACTAACTTGTACTGGTGCTGATCCCAATCCAGCAATTCCATTATAACCATCCATATTAAAATGAACCCAGTCGTACTTATCACCAGAAATCCCAATAACATTGGTCGATGAATTCAAGAAGTTTTCTAAATGCCCCCATCCAGAGTCAGCATCATCAAACAGCATGCTGGTAATGGAAATATATAGAAAAGTTTCAAAGTCGTTCATATTAGGATACAAAGACAATGTATAGTTTCCAACATTGGTATTCCAACCAGAAATTGGTCCGCCAGCATTTTCGCTCCAGCTCGATAAGCCAGCAGCGCTGTCAATATTATTTAAAGCGACTTTATCATGACCTTGTGAGCTCAAATCCCAATTGTCAGCGTCGTACTGAGCGGCAATTTTCGCTGAAATTTTCATCATATCCGCATTAGCGGCAATCGGTTGTTCCCCTAAAGCGCTCCGAACTTGGTTAACGACGGCCACTGTGAATAGACCGGCTGCATCAGCCTGGGCCGACGTCAAGCTGGCAACGTTAACTGTTTGATCCGTTGCACTAGCTGCATTTGATAAAGCACCTTCTGTTGATCCGGCCAAAGAATTAGCTGCAAAAACACTACTCATGTAGGTGCTAAAATCGGCGGATGTGACATTTCCTGCACTAAATGCGTTGTATTCACTTGCAAAAGTAGTTGGTAGCTTTAAGGCACTCACATCTGTTGATGTCTGACTTGCAGCCGCAATCTGTGTCTGTAAACTCGTCACTGTCACATTATCACTGCTGAATGTGGTCTGAGCCAGTTGTTGCGCTGTTGATGCATTGACAACCGCCTGACTCTGTTGCGCCATCAATGATTGGGCAGAGGAAACTGCACTCGTTGCTTTACTCTGAACTGTCTCGGTCTGTCCAAGTGTTGCCGTCAAACTGGCAATGACTGAATTGTCCGCATTAACTGCCGACTGAGCAACTGATTCTGCTGACTGTGCACTCACTAAGTCAACTGAACCAGTCAGTGTAGCCAGCGCTTGTTGCGCGCTAGTTAACGTCTGTTGATCATTGGTCAATTGGGCATTGGCCTCATTGACAGCTGTGGACGCAGTCGTAAGCCGCTTGGCAACATCAGTATTTGTTGATTGTGCTGAACTCAATCCACTTTGATCAGCAAATACTGTCTGCTTCGCCTGACTAACCATACTCTGTAACTGATTGAGTGATTGTGCGGCCGCACTTAGATTAGTCGCACTCTGCTGTGCTGCAAGTACGTTAGTCGATGCTTGAGTCACAGCAGTTGAAGCTTGTTGAACGCCGTTTGTGGTTTGACCAACTGCACTAGTTGCACTACTCAATGCTTGACTCGTTTGGCTGACAGTGGAATTAGCAGATTTCACTGAGTGACTGGCCAACACTTGAGCAGATGTTTGACTGCCTGCCGCACTGGTCGTAGTTGCACTGGTCTGCGTAGTCGCCGCCTGTACTTCACTTACGCCAACGCCAATACCGATTGTCAATAACGCAGTTCCTGCAACTAGCCAAAGCTTGCCGGCCTTATACAGCTTAAAACGCGTTACCCGAATTTGAGATTGTTTCCCATGCTTCAATTTCATGATGTGGCCTCCCAGCCAATTAATGGACCGACTCAATTGAAGTCGGCTATTCTAGCAGTTATGGTGATTTCAAATATGTTTTTGTGTTAAGACAGTTAACTAGCAAAACCACTAAACACCATAATATAACTACAGCTAGATAAATGTGAAGCGTTATTATATTAAAAGTTATTCAATAATTGTTGGTTGGTTATTACTCATTCATCATGTACATGCCACTCTCAAATCGACATATGTTACAAATTATTTTTACCAAGCATTTTTGTTGTAAGCGTTTTCTGAACGTGCTACTATACTGGTGAGGAAAGGAATTACCTCCCTCAATCGACGCCTTCTCATCATGGTCGTACCGGGATGGTTCTGGGAACCACGGTTGACGATCACAGCTACCCCAGCGTTTGAAAAGCTGGTAGTCCGCAGGTCACGTAAAGTTATGGATGTTGAGAAACATTTAGACCGCGCCTTGTCAACGAGATTAGCTGACCGCGCGAAGTGTTGGTGACACAGTAGGTTACGGTAGCACCGGAATGTTGAACCATTTTTTATCCGCTCCAAGTTCCAAATTAGGTTTTAAAGTTTCAAATTGGTGAGCGTGTTGCATCAGTTTTTCTGAGAAACAGCAGGTGATTCCAATGACCCAAATTGTTTAACGAAACTCGTAATGTGAGTTTCATGCGTACCCTGCACCAAATAAATCACGTTCCAATTTGGAGGTGTATGACTGATAGATAGTCATATGTGTGCCACGCGTGATGCCTATACCGCCGTTTGCCTGCCGATCAAATGGTGATGAGCGACCAGTCACGAGGTAGTCGTTGACTTCGCCCACATTAGCAGACAGTTTACAAGTGGACAGGTAGGTCAGGACAAGGGATTGCGTAAATTTAATATTGAGGTGTTAGCTCATTCAGAATTGTAAAACGAATGTTGCGCCGATTGAGGATCTTTCCTTGATTAACTAGGTTCCGGGTAGAGAAGGCTCGGAGCCTTTTTTGTTGCTAAGGAATGTGCTTAAAGAGCAAGAAGATTTCTTAGTGCGGAGCTTGAGACTATGCTATGCTTCTTTTTAAATAAAAAGGTAAATCCAAAGGAAGTAGTCTCATGAAGTATACAATCACGACTAATACTACATTTCCCGTCGTTAACCTGACTTTAGCTCAAGATGAAACGATCCAGATTGAATCTGGCTCTCTGATCTATCATAATGGCCTTGTAACTTTAAGCGGTCACCTGAATGATAATGGTAAGAAAGGACTCGGCGGCTTCGTCAGCGCTCTGGGCCGTTCCATGACAAGTGGAGAAAGCTTTTTCATCACAACAGCGACTGGAACTTCAGTCGATGCTAAAATGACTATTGCTCCGAACAACCCGGGAGCTATTAAAGCGCTCGCTATCGATGCTGATCATCAGTATCGGCTGAACACCGGTGCCTTTCTCGCTATGGATTCAACGGCAAGTTATAACATGGTTAGCCAAAAGACGAGTGGTGCAATCTTTGGCGGAACTGGAGGCTTCTTCATCATGGAAACTTCTGGTACAGGTACTGTCTTAGTTTCCTCATATGGCGATATTATTCCGATTGAATTAGACGGCAGTCACCAATATGTGGTTGATAATAATCATGTGGTCGCTTGGGATAGTAGCTTAGAATATTCTATTAAGCCAGCCAGCGGTGTGGTTGGTTTCAAAACTGGTGAAGGCTTAGTCACTGAATTCAGTGGCAATGGTACAATCTATATTCAAACACGGAATATGCAGTCACTGGCTAATTTGATTCAGCCATTCTTACCGAGCGATAAAAAATAACCTAACAAATTCGTCTTTTTCATTGCTACTGGTATGCCGCTTAAACAAAAGGCAGTCTTCCCGAATAACTAGGAAGACTGCCTTTATTTGATTGAACACAAATAGCAACACACACAAATCAATTATTTTAAGGGGACGTGGCAGTCAATTAAAAGCTGTTAATTTTTCCGAATAATGACTATTTTGAATGACGCACTTCAAACACAATTCTTTTGGTTCCTTTTTCCTGCCATGCTTCTTCAAAGTCATCCAAGGGAACTTGTTTAAATACAAAGCTAAACGGCTGTTGAGATTCAGATTGAAGAATTTCTTTAAACGATTTTATAATATCGTGAACCCCGATTGATCCTTGACCAGAACCAATTAACTGCAATTTCACTGCTCGAAAAGCTGCCCCTGGTAACGACGCTGTTTGACCGGCAGCGGTCCCTATTGAGACCCACTTTAATTCCTGCTCATCATCATTTCGGTGAGGAATAATCGCCCACATCGCGTTGGCAGTAACCTCGCCCCATAGATAATCTAATACAACATCAATATCTTGCCCTGCAAGCGCTAATGCCTGTTTAACCATGGCAGCTTCTTGATCCAACTCAATAACTTGCGTTGCGCCTAAAGCTGACAACTCGGCTTGCTCAATGTGTCGGCCAACAGCAACAATCTCTCCTGCGCCTAGGCGTTGTGCAACCTGAATGGCGACTTTTCCGGCATTGCCGGAAGCCCCCAAAATCATCACCTTTTGGTGTTTTTTAAAATTGACCCGATACTTTAGCGCCATCCATGCAGATAACGCAGGATTCATCAATCCAGCTACTTTAGAGTCGTTTACGCTACTTGGTAATTCAACCCAGTGGCCTTTTTCAACTGCCACTTGTTCAGCAAAACTTCCATCAGCGACGAAGTAAACCTTTTTGCCATTTGGCAGTGTGCCCACACCATCAATTCCGGGTACCATTGGTAATTTTCCGGTCGCTGTGTAATGTTGCCCAGTCGCGCTTGACCGAGCACGATTAGATAGCGATGATGACAACACGTTGATGATCACCTCATCTGCTTGTTCACTTGGTGTTGGATAATTTGTTTCAAATTTTGGTCCCTCATCAAAATTTCGTACAACAATTGCTTTCATCATTTTTAAGACTTCCTTTATTTTCACTTTTATATTACATGTAATATAAAAGCATTATAATCAAGGCGCCTCATAAAGTCAAAATATATTACAAGTAATTTAAAAAGGCTTGAATAACGCTGCGGCGTCACCAACCCACCATTGATATTCCTATACCAAAAAACTACCCACCAAAATGGCAGATAGTTAAAGTTTAACTGACGATTTATCCGCTAACGCAATGCGGTATCAATGGTAATTAAAATTAATACCAGCTTGGTTTATCTCCGTCAGTATTGGGTTTATTAACCCCCAATGACGCCTTTACATGCTGGTCAGGATGCGCAGCAATGTCGGCCACCAATGCACCAATGCTCTTACGGGAAACTTCGGTTCCTTTAAATGGTTCACCTTTATTCGTCAGCTCATAGCTCACTTCGTCTTCATTCTGTAACCAAGCCGGCCGAATGATCGTGTAATCTAAGCCGGATGTTTCAATGACAGTCGCCGCTGCGGTATAAGTCGGCAGATAACCGTCATCAAGCATTTCATGATTCCATTCACCAAATGCACCAGGCACTTCATCGTAAATTCCTAGCGTTGAAATCCAGATTAATCGCTTAACACCAACATGGTTCATCGCCGTAACAACATCCTTCGCTTGTTGCTCAATGTTACTGCCAGCCAAGTTTGCATAGACAATATCTTGTCCAACCATCGCTTGGTTCAATGCATCTGCGTTGGTAACGTCCCCTGTAACCACCTTTTCATGGTCTGGGGTTACTCTTTCTAAATTATCAGGATGACGTAGGAATAACGTCAGTTGCTGGTCTTGTTCGACCATAAATTGTTCAGCAAATTGAGCGATTTGACCGCCCGCACCTAAAACTAATACATGACTCATGAAAATAACCTCCTTGATTAAAATGACAATCACGATTCTCAGATATTAATCGGTGTGGTTAACCCTTGATGCCGTCTGAGTCAGCCTCACTGTTTAACTGTAATTATAAACATTACAATTATAAAAACAAGCAAAAACGCTTGAAAATAACTCATAGTGGAACCAGCCGGGTGAGCCTGAGCACTAACTGACCGGCGACTCTATCACAACAATGCTTTTAGCACAGCTAAGTCAGCTTCAATTAACGGTCGTTTGCTAGGGAACCGGCGGACATATGACGGATGAAACATCGGAAAAAGTGACATGATTTGGTTGCCGGCCTCATAACGCTTGATCGCCGGATGGTACTGTAACAATGGTGCCTTGATAAGTTGTCCATGAACTTGGGTAATCTTGTATCGTGGACCTAATAAACGTTGCAAGCCGGTGTTTCCTAACGGCAAAATCAATGTATTGATAGGCATTCGTGCCAATTCATGGTCCAGCAATGGCGCAAACGCAGCCACTTCTGCAGCGGTAGGTTTACGGTCCCGTAACCGCCCATCATGCTCATCAAACGGTCGAGCGCGCACGGCACCGGTGATATATATTTGATCACGGGTTACGCCTAATTGGGCTAACCATTCATTTAATTCCTGCCCAGCAGGGCCTTGGAACGGGTGGCCCAATGCAGCCTCCTTAGCGCCAGGTGCTTCACTGATAATGGCCAATTTAGGTGTTAGTGAACCTTCACCGGGTACAAAACCAGTTAACTTTGGATTAGCCGCAATTAATTGTTTTGCTGTTTCAATTTCAGCTGTGGTCATCATAGTTGTCATTTATCCTGCTCCTTCACGATCTTGTTGCCAAAAGTTGTTGACGCAAGCGGACAATTGTTCAAGTCGACCAACTGATCGCCAATATCGCCAATGCGCCGGAAATAGTTGCGTATAACGAGATTGACTAAACCGTTGATCCATTAACAAAATAATTCCCTGATCCCGCGCGCTACGAATTAGGCGTCCGGCTGCTTGGAACACGTTGTTCAGTCCTGGCAATTGATAAGCATACTCGAAACCATGTCCATTATGTTCGTCAAAGTAATCGCGAATTAAGTCCGTCTCCGTATTAAGTCCTGGCAAACCCACACTGACAATGCCAACCCCAATCAGACGATCTGCGGGTAAATCAATTCCCTCCGAAAAAATCCCACCTAATACGGCAAATCCAACTAAAGTTGTGGTGGGTGTCGGCCCAAAATGTGCCAAAAATGCGTCGCGGTCGGCACTCGTCATCGCGCCGGTTTGACTAAGCGTATTCACATCGGGACATGCCTGCTGAAAGGCAGCGACGACTTGTGTTAAATACCCGTATGATGGTAAGAAAATTAAATAATTGCCCATTTTTCCGGATACGAGTGCTTGAATACTAGCCACAATTCGCGACAAATTGGCCTCCCGTTGTCGGTAGGTTGTTTGAATATAGTTCGTGATGAGAATTGCTTGATGCCGAGGCTCAAATGGTGACGGCAATTTGTAGGTGAGACCGTCTTCATCAACACCTAAAACCCGCTGATAATAGTCTAATGGCGATAAAGTAGCAGAAAATAGAACTGCACCGCGGCCTAGGTGAAGCGATTGATTTAAGAATTCACTCGGGTCCAAGCAAACCAATCGCACACTCACCCCTTGATTTGTACCTACTAATCGAGTTCGATAGGTGGCATTGTACAATTCACTCAAACGTAAGTAATCTAAACAACTAAAATAAACCGCTAAGACCTGTTGTAAGTCCTCAGATTCCTCTTGATTGGGCAACCAGTCCCCTAGATAATCGACAAAGTGTTGCACCTCATCCGTAAACGCATCCAATGGGGGTTGAAAGGTTAACTCACCATTTTCCTCCGTCCCGAGTAGCTCATTGAGCGTATTAAAGGTTTTTACTAATGAATTAACGCGTCGGTGAAAGCTGCGTTCCCCTTTAAATAGCAGCTTTAACGCAGACACGGTTTGCTCATCTAAACTCGTAGAATACATCTCACGTGCTCGGCTCAATAAATTATGCGCTTCGTCGATAAGAAAAAAATTATCTTCGTCCGGTTCACTAAAAAAACGTTGTAAATAGACTTTAGGATCAAACAAGTAATTGTAATCACCGATAATAACATCGCAAAATAAGCTGGCATCAAGAGAAAATTCGAAGGGATCCACGGTATGTTTGCGTGCGTATTGCTCAATAATCGGCCGTGTCAACTCATCTTCATGCGTCAATAAATCCATTAGAGCCGGCTTTAAGCGGTCATAATAACCCAACATAAAGGGATTATCAGTCGGTGAAACATCCGCTTCTTCAGGAAACATAATCTGTTGTTTGGCCGTTAGCGTGATGCTTTTTAAACACAATCCTTGTTGCGCCATTAGTGCCACTGCTTCTTCAGCAACTCGGCGTGTACTCTGCTTGGCTGTTAAATAAAAAGTTCGTTGAATCAGTCCTGCCCCCATCGCCTTTAACGCTGGAAACAAGGTCGAGATTGTCTTCCCAGTTCCGGTTGGCGCTTCAACTAGCAGCTGTTTTTTCAAAAAAACGGTCTTATAGACGGCTGCTGCAAGCTCATGTTGACCAGCCCGATAGGCCGGATAAGGAAAAGTCAGTGTGTCTAGTGATTCATCTCGCCGGTGCCGTAATTGTGCACGTAAAATCAACCATGATTCATATTCATCCACCAACCTCTGAAAGAACTCGTCTGCGTCAGCTGTGGTTAGTTCCTGTTCGTTAGTGGTGATATGGTCCTCACCCGTTTGATAATAGGTCAGCTGCAAGGTGACCGAATCCAATTTCTGATCCGCCATCAATAAATACCCGTAGACCTTAGCTTGACCCCAATATAAAGTGAGTGTACTGTCTGGCACGTCAGCAAACGTTAAATCTGAAGTTTTAATTTCTTCAATGTGAGCGTGACCTTGATCATAAAAGATGCCATCTGCACGACCTTGAATCACGTAATCTTGATGATTCATAGTAACGGTTGTCTTCAAACTAACTTCTTTTTGGTAGTCGGGGTGCGCCACCAACCGTTGCTTTTGTAAACGACGATGGATTCTAGCACCTGCTAAGGCAGTGTTATTACTACCAGCTGTTTGTGGGTTTAAATCCCCACTGCGTAGCACGAATTCAACCAATTCGCGAATGCCAAGTTTAATCATCGCCATTGTCCTCACCTCATCTACTCAGTTTTCTTGATCTACTTTAGCATAAGTTCGTCACTTATAAGGGTTGACCGGTAACGCCTCCCAAAAGATAAGTCTTAAGATTTTGCCCACTTTAAGGAATATTAGCAGACCTTTGGCAACCAGGAGCGTATTGTTATGTACAGAAAAATTTTAATTTGTTACGAGGTTAAGCTATGCGTCTAAATCCCTTTTTGCGCTATTTGGTAACAATTGTGTGCCTGATTGCCGGACTAGCTTTGTTTCAACCAGCTAATGCGTCAACCAAGGCTGGTCAATTTAATGGCCTCACACTGGATGTTGCTCGTCACCATTACCAAGTTAAGACACTCAAACAATTCATCCACCAAGTAAAAATCAATCATGGTCAATTCGTCCAATTACATTTAACTGACAGTCAATCATTTGCCATTGAAAATGAAACGATTGGGCAGACCCTTGCCAACGCAACACAATCACATGGCGTTTGGCGGAATAAGACCACACATCAAGCTTTTTATAGCAAAGCTCAAATCGCCACGCTGCTTGCCTACGCTAAGCAACAACAGGTGACATTAATTCCAGAAGTCGATACCCCAGCTCATCTCGGCGGCTTGGTTGCAACATTAAAAGCTAACCATCAGCAAAAATTAGTTCAACAATTGATCACGCAAAACCACAGTTACGGCCCAGAATTCAAACTCACCAATGCCAGCATCGACTTTGTCAGTCAAATTGATTCGGAAGTCGCCCATTCCTTTACTGGTCAAGCAAACGCGCGTTTTCACCTCGGCGGCGATGAATTCACTGACAATACAAAACCGAATCCGGCCTACGTGACTTATCTCAACCGACTCGCCGCCAACGTGAAACGGCTTGGTTTTATTCCTGAGGCGTGGAATGATGGCTTTCTCACCCACGATCTTCCTTCACTAGATCATCAAATTCAAGTCACCTATTGGAATTGGACCGCTGATGAAAAAGGGGCAGCTGGTCGAGCACGTAAACAGACTTGGGCGACAATGCCGCAGCTCATCCATCAGGGATTCAAAGTGTTGAACTATAACGATTATTATTTATACTTTAATATCACCAAGGCTAATTTAAAGCCGAAAAATGTTGCCTATATGAGCTCTGACATGAAACAAAACTGGGATCCAACCATTTGGGACAATGATGCTCAATCTAGTCTCAATTCACTTCATGGAATCACCGGTAGCAGTATTTCAATTTGGTGTGAATCGGATAAACCGGCCACTGATAAGCAAATCTATCAAAGCTCACGTTCATTTTTGAAAAAATTTTTAGACTTAGCACGTCAACCAATCTAATCTTCAAATATCTTGGGGGAATTCATGAATTTAATTAGTTCTTACGTCATTTTGTATCCAGTCATTATTTCAATTGTCTGGATTATCAGTTCGATCTTTTTTACGATTCAACAACGGACTGTTCCGTTAGTCAATCAGCACCCAAAACGCAAAGGTGAACTCGTTTCCGTGCTCATTCCGGCCCATAACGAAGGTGAAACCCTTAGCGGTGTCGTTGAATCAGTTGCTGCTTTGAACTACCAAAACATTGAGCTTTTACTCATTGATGACGGTAGTGATGATAACACCTTAACTGTCATGCATACTTTGGCTGATCAGTTTGCCAATCGAATGCCAATTAAGATTGTCCCGATTACACCTAACCAAGGTAAAGCGAACGCACTTAATATTGGCGCTAAACAAGCGAATGGCGCGTTTCTATTATGTCTCGACGCTGATTGTTATGTCGACAAGGACGTCCTCACACCAATGCTAGCTCGATTTTACGACGATGATCGCTTGGGCGCCGTCGCTGGCAAACCAATTGTCCGTAACCGAACGAGCTTATTAGGCCGTTTGGAATTACTTGAATATATTGGGGTCATTGATATTATCAAACGCGGTCAATCTTTTATTACTGGTCACATCACCACTGTTTCTGGCGTGGTTGTTGCTTACCGAGCTGAAGCAATGGCTGATGTGGGTTGGTGGAATAAGGAAGCATTAACGGAAGATATCGATGTGACATGGCGTTTATATCAACACAACTGGCATGTTAGTTATTGTCCGCAGGCTGTAGCGTGGATTTTAGTGCCTGAACACATTGGGGCTTTAATTCATCAACGTCAGCGCTGGGCTCGCGGTGGTTTTGAAGTCCTGTGGCGCAACAAGGGGATGTTTGTTCGTGGACCTCTAAGTGCTCAAGGCCTCCTAATTGATATGATTCTAAGTGACACGTGGGCGATTGCTTGTGCCTTCGTTCTCCTTTTTTACGTCTTCACCATTGCGTTTACGCAAACACTCGTCTTAGATGGCGTCATTTTATTCCTCCTATTGTTGATTAGTCTTGTGCAATTTCTCATCGGTTTTGCGGATTCTAAAGAATCTGATTTCATTGCCGGTCGTGATCTGCTTTTATTACCAATTTATATCGTATTCTACTGGTTTATTAATTTAGTCAGCTGCTTAACCGCTCTGGCATCATTCTTCTTGGACCCCCACCACACTGGCACATGGCGGAGTCCAGATCGGGGGTTGTAATGAAAAACAAACAGCAAAAATCGACACTAATTATTCGTAAACGTCCCTCACTTTTCGCCATGGCATATCGAGCCATTCTCTTAATTGGTCTATGGCTGGTCACGGGTTTTATTATTTACATCAATGTTTGCTTTCTGTTCAACGTTTACTCTGATAATTTAGTGTCAGATTACTTGGTCTTAAACTTATCATTACATCTCTATAAAGTCTTAGGCATCTTAGTGATTGTCGTTGCTGGGTTCATTACACTCTTCGGCACGATTCACATTAATCGGTTGAAAAGGAGGGCCCTTGATCGTGAGCAAAACAATGCGTAAATGGTTACTAGCTGGCTTCTTAATTTTAATTTTCGCCTTCTTAGGGATTAGCGTGCAGCGTAATATCAAATTTGAATTAGGAAACAAAACTAGCTACGCCATCTCGACCCACGACCAGAATATGCGGTCGGGCATTATGGTCTTTTGTTACCACCGCGTCTTAAAAAACACTCGCACGGTTCGTTTAGATGAACGTTTGTCATCCAATAGTCAATTTCACGATTTCAATGTTAATTTGAACGATTTCAAGGCACAAATGGCTTATCTACATCGTCATCACATTCAAGTCATTTCAACGGCTGAAATGATCCAATTGGCCACGTCCCACCAGCGTTTGAAGCATCGTTATGTCGTCTTAACGTTTGACGATATTGATCGGACAACGATTGATAATGCCCTTCCCGTAATGATGAAATATCACGATCCCTTTACCGTTTCCATTATTACTGGGGACACTGGCGCATATCGGGCAGGAACAAAATTAGCTACGTGGCCGCAGATTTTAAAAATGAAAAAAATTGCTGGAGACCTTGTCACCTTTGGCGTTCACACGAACAACATGCATTATTTAACGGCCTCTGGCACACCAATTTTTAACGTACCAAGTCAATTTAGCCGATTCAAGCGTGACTATGCAACTAGCCAAGATGTCATGCAAAAAAAGATCGGTGCCGAAACACCAATCTTCACTTATCCGTATGGTAGTGGTGATATTCAAGTACAAGCCTTTCTCGAACGGCAACCTTTACAGGTGATTTACACGCTAAACACTGGTATTGTGACACCCCATACAAATCTGAAATCAACCCCCCGAGTCATCATCAACACGAATAGTTGGCCAAGTATTACCAAGTGGCTCACTCCAAAAACAACAGCATAATTTCGAGAGCGGGACATGAGTCGTTAAGCGAAAGCACTTGACTTATGCCCCGCGTTTTAGCTATTTAGGTTGAAAGTGAAATTTAGATTTTGGTTTTGTCCCAAGCTCAATTGAGGCTCATTACGGCCACCTACTTGATCGCCATAGACTACCCTAATTCAACACCAGCTTGGCTCAATGCGGTTAAGTAACTGGTTGTGAATAAGGTCCGCACGTTATCAACCTCAGCATTTTTAACAAACATGATCACTGAGACAGCCAAGCCCCCAGTCGCTGGCAAGATGATTGGTCCTTGAACGCTAACCCGTCCAACAACTTCTGGATGTTTGGGTAATAACCGCTCATTAACTTGCTTGATAACTTTATTGACTTGACTAGTCGCGGTTCCTGTTTTGATTGGCAAATCAATCTGAACGCGCAAGTGATTACGTGACTGATTGGTGATGACCGTAATACTGCTATTTGTGATGTAGTTAATGCCACCATCTGCGTCCTTAATTGTCGTTAACCGCAGGCCAAACCCCACAACACGACCGGCAACTTTATCATTGATGATGACATTGTCACCGACTTCCATTTGTTGTTCCATCAAGATTAAGAACCCAGCAATGACATCGCGAATGATTCCTTGAGCACCAAGCCCAACCACCACTGTGACAATTCCAGCACTGGCAATGAGCGTCCCGATTGGAAAACCTAGAACACTCAAGATTGTATACAAATAGAAGAAAACAACAATGTAACGCGTCGTATTCTTAATCAAAGTATGCAATGTTTCGGCTCGCTTTTGATTGATCCGCCGGTTACTCATATAAGTATCAAAACTACGATCAATCAAAAAAATGGCCAGACGGTTGACCAACCAAAATAACACTGAATACAATATAACTTGTAAGACACCATCGAACAAATGAGGACCTATCTGACGCCATCTGAATTGATTGAAGTAATTCGTAATACTATTTGCTAAAATTAAATTCATCTTCGTTCCCCACCATTCGTTCTTTTATTCACCACTTTAGCACAGCCACGTATCGTCTACGGCACTTTTTTGGCCACTAAACTGCTCGTATTCAAGGATTGACCTTTTCTGTGAAATCCATGTTTTTATTTATTGACTTCTAATAAACCTATTGATAAACTTGCTTTATTGATATATTTTTCTTATTGCTCGGTGGCACAATGGTACTGCGCTCGACTGTTAATCGAGAATGTGTTGGTTCGATTCCAACCCGAGCAGTCTTTACCTCCAAAAGTAACAACCTTGATGACTTAATCACTCGCATTTAGTGATTAGGCCATTTTTTATTTGCTCGAACAATCAATCCACAATATGAAACACTGCCACCAGCAAACCACTAGCCAGCTTATATTTAAATGAGTTGCAAAAAAATGAATTCGTTTAAGCTGGAGGAAATCAAGTGAAAACCCTCATCACGGTTGCGGCCGTTATTTCAATTACTTTCTATTGTTACTTCTTGATCACCGTTATTTTGACCAATCAAGCGCGCCAACTGGTCCACTTCGAGCAAAAAGGGGCTACACCGTATCATTTATTTATTGTTATCCCTGTTCTCAACGAAGCGGGAGTCATCGCCCATACTATTTCAAATTTAATTAACACATTTACTGAATTACCAGCCACGATTACGCCACATATAATCGCAATTAATGATAACTCAGATGATGATAGTCTAGCGATTTTGCAAACGATCGATTCATCATTCTTAACGATTATTAATCGGCAGGCGCCTACCGCCCGTCAAGGAAAAGGCGCGGCGCTTAATCATGCCATTAAGCATATCCAAAAACATTACCCAACCTTAGACGATACGATGACCATCATTGGGATCCTCGATGCAGATGCGATTATGACGGCAGCTGATTTCACCCACCTTATCGCTGACTTTGAGGCTGATCCAAAGCTCAGTATGATTCAGACAGCTGTCGCCATTTACAACCAAACAAATTGGTTAACCCGCATTCAAGACTTTGAATTTATGAGTATGAATAACTCAACACAACAATTGCGAACTTCATTAGGTCAAGGAATTGCGTCGGGCAATGGTCAATTTGTCACGTTGCGGTTAGCTATTGAAAATCCTTGGGGAAATAGCTTACTAGAAGATCTCGAGTTCACCCTTCGCGCTTGGCTAAATGGCTATCAAACGGCTTTTACGCACAATGTGATTGTCCACCAAGAAGGCATCACCAAGCTGCGCCCTTTTATTCGTCAACGGATCCGTTGGTGCCAGGGTGGCTTAGACTGCTTACCCTACTTACCTCGTTTATGGCGATCCCACTATGTTAATTTATTCCAACGTGTCGATACAACTTTATGGGTAATCACCCCTTTTCTTGCCTGCGTGGTCCCAATCACCAATTTAATTGTTCTCATCACCCAAGTCGGCCTATATCTGACACAAGCACCACAACATTGGGTTTCACCGGCGCTCATGTTAATTATGTTTCTCAATGTCATGATCTGTTTTGTCTTAGCCATGCAATATCAACGTAACTACGCCAAAGTCACTCGCATGCCTTCATTTTTAGCAGCATTATGGCTCAGTGTCTCCTTCCAAGTTTATCTAATCATCATGAGTATCGTGCCTTTTATTGCCATTGGACGGCAGCTGAGTGGTCGACACACCTGGGTGAAAACGACACATAGTGTTGTGGCCTCCAAAACGAATTGATTGGAGGTACCTATGATAATCCAGAAAAAAAGATTCTTAATGACGTTTCATTGGTTCATCATGCTAATCGCCTGCCTGACTTTTACCCTAACACTTTGGGGAACCTGGCGAGCTCAAGTCGTGGCCAAGCACCAGTTCACTTGGCATTTGGGCTTACTATCCGCTGGTTTAAGCTTACTTTTGGTCGGGATCGTCTGGCTGCTCACCCATTGGCTAAATCGGCGTGGTGACGCCGCTTTATGGTTAACGTTTGCCGCGTTAATCGTGATTAAAATCATCGCAATTCGGACCATCCCAACATGGCCAACTTCAGACTTTTGGAATTACCATTACTTTGCCGCCCTATCAGCAAACGGCATGTCTTGGGTCGCAATGTCGCAGCATCACCTGATTGCTAACAACTTTGTCTTTCCCCATGTTCTAAACATTGCCGCCGCCTTTAGTCTGCCAGAAGCGATTTTTGGCGCTAACTACGGCGTGTTGCAAATCGCGAACACGCTCGTGATTTTCGTCAGTATGCTGGTCATTGTTAAAATTGGTCAACGACTCAAGTTACGTTCCTTAGGCATTGCCGTGGCGTTAGGCTACTACTGGTTGCCTGCTTACTGGCTTTACACGCTCATTGATGGAGCCGAGCCTCTATTCATAGGATTATTGTTAATCGCGACCCTAGCATTACTCAATGTCATCATGCCGCCAGTAACCAGTTATCGAAATGACCAAATTATGTCATTGCTGATGGCTGTTGTGGCGGCAACCTTAGCAAATGCACTACGCCCAATCGTCGTAATTTGGTTAATTGCGATCCTCATTTTTAGTAGCTTAGCTCGATCCAGTAGTGTCATCCACCGCCGCCAACGGTTAATTTTGGGATTCATGACGGTGATAACAGTCATGAGCCTGACGCTTGTCGGTGCCTTAACACCAAAATTTTATGGAATTACTATCGCCCCAGATCGCGTCAGTCAAGCTTATAGCGTTGCCACGGGCACTGATCCCGCAACAAATGGCGCATATTCAACAACTGTTAGAGCCGTTTTAGACCGTCATATATCACAAATGTCGCGCCCTAAAGCCAGTGCTAAGGCAGATCAGACTGCCATTGATGACCTTAATCGCCTAACCAAACAGCATCTCCGTCAGTTAAATCAAAAACATGATTGGCCCATTTTTATGCGAAATAAAATAACTGCCTTTCTAGATGAAGACTATGGTTTCGATTGGATAGATTACAATTTTGCCCATCATACAAAGATTCAGCGAGCTCAACAACGTCAATTCTTCAAGCAAAGTGATTTATTAACATTATGGTCAACTTTTTGTTTTAGTGGTTTGCTAGTCGTGCCCTTAGTCGGCGAACTTTGCCTCCTATTTTGGCCGCAATTACGGCGACGGCTATCTTCACGACAACGTAACCTGCTGTTATTCAACAACTTGTTGTTTCTAGGCTTCTTTTATGCATCCTTACTTGTTGAAGTGCAAGGACGCTATCACATTGTCTTGTATCTCCCCTTACTGACATTAACCTCTCTTGTCATTCAAAATGGTGGTGCGATGATTCGACCGCAGCATCAACACTAACGCTTCATTTCGACCGTCACGGTCCATTGACAACCAAAATAAAATCTAACGCAATATAAACTAAAACGCAGGGTATAAGTCGGTAAGTAACTAACTTATATCCTGCGTTTTATCTATTGATTCGCCGCTTTTTTGAGCAGCGAATAATCGTGTTAGGCCAACGATTCTTCTTGATCAGCTAACGATGTTAAAATCTTGATCATCTGCTTAAAGTCCAGCTTATTTTGTGCTAACTCCACCGCTTGAAAGGCGCTTGCCAGGTAAGCTTCTAACTGTTCTTCAATCGCTTGACCTTTAGCCGTCAACTGAATTTCTCGAACTCGTCGATCCACTTTTTGGGGTACTGATTCGATCAATCCCTCCTTGATCAATCCGGTAATTTGGCTTGAGACCGATGACAGACTAACCTGATTAGCGCTTGCTAAACTCGTCACGGTAATTTGTTTGTGCTGGCTAATTTCATACATTAACATGGCCACAGGAAACGAATGATCGGCCATTTGAGGAAAGGTATGCACCAGCTGATCCAGTGGACGATAAACTTTCATATACGTGGCATTAATAGCCGTTAAGAGTTCTGATTGACTTTCTTTTTCTGACACTAGTTAGTCCTCCGCTTTTCTTAGTAACTGCGCTTCCGCAACATAATTTTGAATCTGCTGAAGCGTCTTTAACATTTCCGCCAATTGGGTAGGACCACAGGCAAGCTGCAGTTCCGCAAAAATGTGGTGATAAGTTGTTTGCAGTTGTGCCAAACTTTGGCGACCAGTTTCCGTCAACGTAAAAATTCGAATGCGCCGATCTGTTGCGGCAACGTGCTGTTCGACCAACTGTTGACGCAATAATGCGCCCATCAGTTGCGATAGTCGACTCCGACTAATTTGCCGACGAGCGGCCAATTCGTGCAAACTGACCCCTTGCTGTATATCAATCGCCGCTAACAGTTGAAATTCACTATAGCTGAGTGAAATGGCTTTACTTGGCTCTTCAAACAAATTCGTTAGTTGATGTAAACCAGTCACATAAATTTGGTCCCAAAGGTGTTCTACTTCATCATACTTATCTGTCATCATTATTGATTGAATGTTTCTTTTTTTATCCATCCTAATTACCGATCAGTCAAGGACTGCCCTTCTGGTTGTGTCACCGCGCTTAATAGCTCCTGCCAATGTCGCCAAATGGGTAACGGCCCATACTGTTGGGCGTGGTCAATGGCAGCTTGGCTCATAGATTGGCGTCGCTTCGACTGAGCTAACAGTTCATTAATCGCTGTTGCTAATTCGCTCACATTGCCATCACTGACCAAAACACCAGTTGTTTGATCAATAATCTCACGGGGACCATAGTGGATGTCATAAGCGATAATTGGTAGTCCGTGGGCTTGGGCCTGTGGTAAGACGCGCGCGAAGCCTTCCGTTTCACTGGTTAATAGCAAAATCTGGGCAGACTCATACACGGGTGTTAGATCAGTCGTGTAATCAGTAAACTGGACTGCATCGACTAGGCCTAATTGATCGACAAGTTGGTGTAGTTGTTGATCGATGATAGCCGTGCCATATCCGCGCAATTCAAGCGTGGCATCCGGATAGCGTTCGCGAACCTGCTTTAAGGCAATGATCGCCTGATCTAAGCGTTTTTCCGGAAAGCGCCGGGCAACACATAACAAGCGGTTAGTCGGCCGATCATTTAACGGTCGTGGTCGGTGGCTTAATTCAGTTGGTGTCAATACAATGCTAGGAATCACATAGATCGGGACTGAGATCGCTAAACGCTGCAACAAATCTTGTCGTTGTGCTTGCGTTTGCACGATCAAGCCATCTACTTGATCTAAACGATCAACTAGGGCTGTTTCATAAACAGAATTTAAGGGTGCTGTCACTTGGTTATCTGGTTGCGTCGAATGGGTACTGTGAATCATCACCAATTTGGTTGCTGGTGTATGCATGGTCAACATGGCTTCGTCAAGGTCAATCCGGCGATCTGAGATAAATATATTAGGCTTGCCTGTCTGCTGGTTTAATTCATCTAAGAAGAATCGGAATAGTTCCGTCAAATTAGCAAAATTTAAATCACGGCCGTGGTAATCAATCAGCTTCAGCAAGGAATTTTCCCGTTGATTCGTTTGTGGATTGATCTGATAGTATGATTCGTACACACGTTTCCCCCGCGGATTAAACATCCATTCCGCATTGACCTGTCCATCGCCATTAAAGCGCTGGGTCATGGACAAGAACCCCCGCCAGTCATAATAGTCCACATGCAAAACGTTCCCGAAACGATCAAAGTAACGGATCCAGTCCACCCGACTGTGACTGTATGTAAAACAGCGTATCTCCGCGATGTGTTGACTACCATCATAAATCTGGGTGAAATTCTGGTGACGGGTGACTTCATAACCTTTAAAAATCGGCAATTGTCGATCACTCAATGGCCGATCTGGTGTCTGTTCAGCCTCTTGAAAAAAGTTAAACATATTGCGTAATTCGCCGACCTTCAGACCGGCTTGTTCTTGATAGTAAGTCACTTGACGAGAATAATTGCGAGTTACAATCTGAGCGGTTTGACCGTTACGATTAAACAACCGAAGCCGGTCAAATTCAGCATGTTCAATGCCCGAATTATGCAACACTATTTGATCATTCAAAAAGAAATTCATCGGACAACCTCCTCGTAAAATTGTTGCGCATCTTTGATCACATTTTGCCAGCATTGCCAAACAGCCTCTTCACTAAAATTCTGACTAGCCGCCAAAGCGCCTTCATGTAATCGTTGCCATAAGGTTGGCGATTTTAGCAAAGTGGTCAACTTATCAGCCAATTCATCAACTTCTTGGTGACTCGCCAGTAAATAACCGCTACGTTGATCTTGAACAATTTCAGCTGGCCCATAGCGAACATTTGTTGTAATAACCGGTAACCCAGCTGCCTGACTTTCTAAAATTGATAGGCCAAATCCTTCGACAGAAGTTGGTAAAACAGCGACTGTCGCCTGTGCATTGACGCTAGCAATATCATTGGTATAGCCATTAAGCTTCACACGATCATCCAAGTGATGCTCATGAATCGTCGCACGCAAGGCTTGTTCGACCGCATCATCGCCATATCCGTAAAATGTTAGCGTTGCTTGCGGATCACGTTTGGCCACTTTAATAAATGCCGCCAATGTCGCCGCTGGATGCTTTTCTGGTACTAATCGCGAGACTTGAATGATTCGATGTGCTTGAGCGCGTTGAACATCGAATGAGGCCGTGTGCTGCTCATGAATCGTCACATATCCAACCGGAATCCGATAAACCTTGGCCCGCTGATCTTGCAAACGTCTCAGCACATCCGTCCGCTGCAACTGTGTGGCAGCAATAATCCCGTTCCACGCCGCGGCATTGCTTAAACCAAATTCATAGTTATTATTCAAAACAGAATGATCCACATCATTTGTATCAGCGACCTGTGCATTGTGTAGATGCATGAGTTTAAATGCACGAGTCTTCATGTGCAAGGCGGCCCAATCTGCCGTTAAATTACGGTCAATCACGAATACATTGGGACCAGTCGTCTCACCCTCATTGGCCTGATTGAGGTCATCCAAAAAGGCCGCAATGAATTCTTTCTCACCGGCAAACACCCTTACGCCTGTGTCCGAAGTCTGTGAATACAGTAAAATTGCCGATTCACTGCGATTACCAGCCCGATTGCGCTGATAGTGACGCTCCAGAGCCACTTCTCCAGTCGGGGTCAACATTAATTCTGTGCTCGTTTTCCCTTCAGCACCATTTAAAACGACCATCGACAAAAATCCGCGCACATCATAATAATCTTCCCGAATCGCGTACTCAAATTTGTCAAAGTAACGCACCGCTGAGACTGAACCAGGCCGTTTTGGCCAAAAGGAAACGTCTGCCACCAACTGCCCTTGATAAAAGCAACGCCGATTGCCACCATCCGTTTGAACATCGTCGTAAGTGGGCAACAGTAAATCCGTGTAGGCGACGGTGCGGTCAGGCACAGCTCGCGCCTGTTGATAATAGTCATACATATTGATCACGTCATCATCAGCTACCCCTGCCATCTGCAAATTATCGTGGAGAAAGCGTTTGTAGTCAGTTGTCACAATCTTTGCCGGCTGCCGAAAATGTTTAAACAGAATCAAGCGTTTAAATTGAGCATGTTCAATCCCCGAGTTATTTACTAACACTGTGTTATTCACAAAATAGAACATTTCTTTAATACCATCCTTTTAATCACTTACAGTGGTGATCTATTGAGGATTCAAGGTTATTCCGCGCTTAAATACTGCACAGCCTGAACTAATATCCCGAAAAAAGAGCGGGTTACCCCACTCTTTTCATGTCAATCGATCACCAATGACGGTTTAGTGTTGACGGCGACGGAATCCAAGTCCTGCTAGTAAACTAACCAAACTGATCCCTAAGATCGCCAACCCATTCTCTGATGCTTCAGCGCCCGTATTTGGTAAATCGTTCCCATCAGCATCCTTACCTTGACCAGCCTTGTTGGAGCCAGTTGAAGAAGCTGTTAATGGCGTCTTCGAGGAACCCATTGCGGATAACTGTTGGTTGCCAAGGTTGGCAGCATTGACAGTTGTCGGTGCAGCATTGGTAAACCCCATGTTGCTGGAATTAGCACCATTATTGTTTTGACTTCCAGTAGTATCATTGTTATTCGTATGATCCGTGTTTGAACCGACACTTGAACCATCAGAAGTCCCATTTCCTTCGGAGTTGCCACTACCTTCGGACGTTTGGCCGCCCTCTGAATGATCGTTACCTTCAGAAGATTGGTTGCCTTCGGAACTGTTGTTACCCTCTGAACCAGAGCCAGAAGTCGAGTCACCAGCTTCTGCACGGGCAACAGCTTGATTCAAATCGGCCGTCGCCAGTTCAATTTGTTTTGGCGTTGCATTAGGGTCATTTAATAGCTTGTTTAAAGCATTTAAGTCAGCTTGAACGGTTGCATCACCAGCAACTGAGGACTGTTTGGCATTAACCATCGCGGCGTTTGCATCCTGCTTGGCTTGCACAGCAGTCGCTTGATCAGCCTGTTGACGCTGGGCAGTGCCAATCGCATCATTTAGCTTAGCCGCTGCCTTTTCAATCGCGTCTGCGTTGGCTTCTGGATCTTGAGCCAATAACTGTTTCAAGGCGTTTTCAGCATCAACCACAGCTGGATCCTTAGTGACTGTTGAATGTTCCGCATTTAAAATTGCGTTATTTGCATCTGTCACTGCACTGACCCAAGCTGGCGTCTTTGCTTCATTCAACTCGCTATTACCTTTAGCAATATCAGACTTACCTTGCGTAACTTCACTGTTACCTTTGGCAATGTCAGCATTGCCAGTGGCGACCTCACTATTACCTTTAGCGATGTCAGACTTACCAACGGCAATTTCACTGTTACCTTTGGCAATATCAACGTTGCCAGTAGCGACTTCGCTCTTACCTTGGGCAATGTCGGAATTACCTTGGGCAATTTCGCTATTACCAGTAGCAATATCAGACTTACCTTGGGCAATTTCACTATTACCTTTGGTGATATCCTGATTGCCTTGGGCTTGTTCAGACTTACCCTTGTTGACTTCACTAGCACCTTTAGCCAAATCAGAGGCGCCTTGGTTCAACTCACTGAGCCCTTTGGTCATATCTGATTGACCGGCCGCATTGTCACCAGCATTTAACTCTGATTCGCCTTTAGCATAATCAGACGTTCCGGCAGCTGCTTCAGAACTACCGTTGTTCAGATCATGATTACCTTGGGCAATATCACTAGCTGCTTGGTTTAACTCGTCATTACCTTTAGCAATATCGGAACTTCCAGCGGCAATTTCACTATTCCCTTTAGTAATATCAGAATTACCAGCGACAATTTCACTGTTACCTTTGGCAATATCAGAATTACCAGCAGCGACTTCACTAGATCCTTTAGTAACATCTGAATTACCGGTTGCAATTTCACTATTGCCTTTGGCGATATCTGAGTTACCGGCCGCGATCTCACTAGATCCTTTGGCGATATCTGAGTTACCAGTTGCAATTTCACTAGAACCCTTCGCAATGTCTGAGTTTCCTTTGGCTGTTTCTGAACTAGCAACGTCACTATTCGTCACTGCCAAGCCTTCGTTAGCGGCTAACTTGGCTTCTGCGTCGGCCACTGCATTTGTTAACGCCGCTGTGTCATCTGCTAATTGTTTGGCCGAGCTATCGGGGTTATCCAAGTCATTTTGTAACTGCTTTTTGGCGGCTGCGACGGCGGAATCATTGGCAACGGAAGACTGATCAGCACCAGTGATTGCTGACTTTGCATCAGTAATTGCAGCTGGTTTTGAAATTGAAGCATCATTTTGCTTTTGCGCATTTGCAACAGCTCGATTTAAATCGGCAGCTGCTTGTTCAATCTGCGCAGTCGTACTGGTTGGATCGGTGGCCAATAAGTTCTTTAATGCATTTTCTGCTTGTACAACGGCCGGATCATCCTTGACCGATGACGCATCAGCGTTGTTAATCGCAGCCTTAGCATCCGTTACTGCATTCAACCAATTTGAATCAGATGCATTTTGGTTTTCACTATTACCTTTGGCCGTATCAGAACTGCCAGCCGCAATTTCGCTGTTACCTTTGGCGGTATCGGAACTACCGGCGGCAATTTCGCTGTTACCTTTGGCGGTATCGGAACTACCGGCGGCAATTTCACTGTTACCTTTAGCCGTGTCGGAACTACCGGCGGCAATTTCACTGTTACCTTTAGCCGTGTCGGAACTACCGGCGGCAATTTCGCTGTTACCTTTGGCGGTATCGGAACTACCGGCGGCAATTTCACTGTTACCTTTGGCCGTGTCGGAACTACCAGCCGCGATTTCACTGTTACCTTTGGCGGTATCAGAACTGCCAGCCGCGATTTCACTGTTACCTTTGGCCGTGTCGGAACTGCCAGCCGCGATTTCACTGTTACCTTTGGCCGTGTCAGAACTACCAGCCGCGATTTCACTGTTACCTTTGGCCGTATCAGAACTGCCAGCCGCGATTTCACTGTTACCTTTGGCGGTATCAGAATCACCAGCGGCCGCTTCACTACTGCCTTTGGCATAATCAGAACTGCCCTGAGCGTAGTCGGAACTGCCTTTGGCGTAATCAGAACTGCCTTTAGCCAGCTCACTGGAGCCGTTAGCTTTATCAGAGTTCCCAGCATTGATTTCAGACTGGCCCTTGTCAACGTCACTGTTACCTGCAGTACTGTCACCAGCATTTAATTCACTCCGGCCTTTATCGAGGTCACTAAGTCCCGTATTGACCTCTGATTCACCTTTAGCTATATCTGAGCTACCAGTAGCCATCTCGCTGGACCCCTGGACCATTTCGCTAGAACCTTGGGCCATTTCGCTGCTACCCTTATCCATATCGGAACTACCCGTGACTGCTTCACTGGATCCTTTAGCAACGTCGGAATTACCAGCTACTGTTTCACTGGATCCTTTAGCAACGTCGGAATTACCAGCTGCTGTTTCGCTGGATCCTTTAGCAACATCGGAATTACCAGCTGCTGTTTCGCTGGATCCTTTAGCAACATCGGAATTACCAGCTGCTGTTTCACTGGATCCTTTAGCAACGTCGGAATTACCAGCTGCTGTTTCACTCGAACCTTTAGCTAGATCGGAACTACCGGCTGCTGTTTCACTCGAACCTTTAGCTAGATCGGAACTACCGGCTGCCGTTTCACTAGACCCCTTAACTTGATCGGAATTGCCGGCAGCGATTTCGCTCGATCCTTTAGCAACGTCGGAATTACCGGCGTCTGTTTCACTTGAGCCCTTAGCCAAATCGGAACTACCGGCTGCTGTCTCGCTAGAACCTTTAGCAACATCAGAATTACCGTCATTCGTCTCGCTGGAACCTTTAGCTAAGTCAGAACTACCTTTTGCTTTTTCTGAACTAGCAACGTCAGATGTCTGGCTATTGTCAGATGAACCGGTGCCTTCGGACGAACCAGTCCCTTCGGATGAACCGGTGCCTTCGGATGATCCAGTACCTTCAGACGAACCGGTGCCTTCGGATGATCCAGTGCCTTCAGATGATCCGGTGCCTTCAGATGATCCAGTACCTTCAGATGATCCGGTGCCTTCAGATGATCCGGTGCCTTCGGATGATCCAGTGCCTTCAGATGATCCAGTGCCTTCAGATGATCCAGTACCTTCAGATGATCCAGTACCTTCAGATGATCCAGTACCTTCAGATGATCCAGTACCTTCAGATGATCCAGTACCTTCGGATGAACTGTTTCCATCAGACGTCTGATCACTGCCACCAGTTGTTGGGTTTGCCACGTACATCAACTTCACCGCCTGTGGATTGGCAGAGTTGCCGACAACGTAAGTCACGGGACTGAGTAGCGTATATCCTGCAACTGTCGGAGCTACGGCGACTAAAGTTGGATCCGCGCCATTGGCAATCGCCTTATCTGCGGCCGCTTGTGTTGGATAAATCGCTACGGAATCACCTACAAACCCAGTCGCAATCGTTGTCGTCGTTCCTGATAGGTATGCGCCAGTCGCTGCATCCACTTCACTAATCGAAAGTGTCCCTGGAGCCTTTGAGTAACTTACTGAGGTAATCATGCCACCAAATGGATTAACTCCCTTGTCATTGGCAACACCATCACCAGTTGCACCAGTACCTGTCCCATTAGAGGCAGAAATAGCAAATGAAAACGCTTTGTTCCGCAAATCAACTGGCACCGTATAGGTCCAAGTATTGTAATTTGCAACCGCATATTCGCCATTTGGATTTTTAGCCTGCATGGCTTGCGGTTTCCCATTACTTAAATCAGCGGCATCTGGAACATAGATGGTCATGACACCAGTTGTCGCATCATAATCAATCTTAAACTGATGATAGTTACCGTCAGTCATGTTGCTGTCTAAGGTTACTAATTGTGCAATCGTACTATCTGATGTGTAACTTGTATGTCCTAGCCAAGAGTTAGCCTTTACTGAAACAGGTACCAGATTCCCATTGCCATCGGTGATTCGCCAACCGATATACCCGTTTTGGGAGGGTTTGTTGACTTGGATTCCGCTAACGTCGTGCCATTGAGGGTCATAGTTATTCCCTTCTACTTCGTCAAAAACGAGCCCAAACGAATTTGGTAACCCGGTCATCCCCAGTGAACCTGATGATGTATCAACTGAGTGTTGCGTGGTATCGTTGCTTGTTCCATAACCGCCTTGCGCCAACTGTTGTGGTGTAGATGGACTAAAAATTAAAGCTAACCCATCACCACCGGTATCGTGATCGCCCAAGTTAACTTGTCCAGTAATGGAGAAATTCTTGGAAAAATCGATCGCGTTGTTCATGGTCATGTGTGCTTGCTGGCCAATTCCTTCCGACGTCAATTGGCTTGAACCATCAGCCTGAATCGGTGCGGCACTACCATTAACAGTAAAATCATTCTGGGTATCAGCGGCTTGTTTAGTGGCGCTTTCCGCGGTTCCAAACTGAGTCACATCGGTAACCAGTGGCGCAGAATTGGTATTCGTAGTTGTTGTGGTAGGGGCAGCGATGGTTGCTGCTTGTGGTGCCGGCGTAACCGGTGCCGCAGTTACTGCTGACGTTGCTGACTTGGATGGCGTCACCGTCGTCGTGCTAGATGGTGCATTTGCGGGAGCTTGCGTGGTTACCACTGCTTGATTAGCGGTGTCCGCATTAGCAACCACATCAACACCGGTAAGCCCCATCCCGAAGGTCAAGACAGCAATTCCGGCAAACAACCATCGCTTGCCATCCTTGTACATCTTGTAGTGCACCTTATCGGAAATCACTTTTTCGTGAAGATTATTATGCTTGTTGATCAATGAAATACCCCCTAGTTTTAAGTCCTATGACAGACTGGATAACACAGCAGCCCGTAGGTGAACGATGTGAAAAAGTGAGTGTTTAGCAATCACCATCCATCGGTTAGCTGTCTTCAGCATCAAAACTAACTAATAATTTAATTAACGTATTGTGTCGAAATGGCCAAAGTTGTAATTTTCTCGTGTGAAATAAATCGAGAAACAAAAAAGTTGCACACCAGTTATTTGGTGTGCAACTTAAATCTCCCATGCAACATTTTTAAAATCGACGGCTTACATCCCCCTTGGAGTTAGGATAAGCTGAATAATGTGTCAGATATTGTACTTTTTAGCAAATTAATTGTATTAAAAAGGGTTTAATTACATACTTTGTGGTAATAACTAAATAAAGATAGCGTTATTACTAATATTCTTGGGTACAATCACAGTAATCCCAAATACGACTTGCAGAATCAAATTATCGAATCGAAATCTCAGTACAAATACTTAACTCAAAATCACAATGTGTTGGTAAAGGTGTTTATCGAACTGCTTAAGCTTGATGGGCCTGAGTTTTTGTGCTGTTCATTTATTCGAGACGACTTTAACGTAAAATCTTCCATGACTTGATTCTGATCACATGCTCTGTTCAATATTAATCGACGCTTGCGGTTGCCCTGCTAAATACTCAGGGGGAATAAAGTTGTATGCAGTTCTTTGTAGACACCGACTATAAGCAATTCATCGCACACCAAAATGCCAACTCGACACCAGTTCGGTTAGCTATTTTTAATTTTGAGCAACTCGTTATGGATCAGTTACCGAATGGTGGGATCGACGAGATGTTATTTTCTTTTAACCAGCTCACCACAACTTATGAAGATCAGCTGAACAACCTGTCACACCAGCAGGTTGAAGATGTTTTGATTGAAATTGTCTGTTGTTGTAGTGATGCAGCACTAACAATTGGTGTCAGCCATGTTCCTTACATGTATCTACGTGACTATTTCATTAACCAGTTACATCGCCAACAAAATCTGCAAGCTAATCTACTGGCGATCGCTAAAGAGATCATGCTGACATTTGGAAATAAACTCGCCAGTGAACAACAACAGCATCGTCCATATTCTAAGGTGACCTTGATGATCCTTGAAGCTGCTGATACGATCCCTATCGACCAACTAACACCCAGTGCTATCAGTAAACAACTGCGTTATTCGACATCTTATATTTCACGACTGTTCAAACAAGAAACTGGTGAATCTCTGATGAGCTTTATTACCAAGAATAAGATCAAAATAGCGTTACACTTACTCACAACATCGGCCCTAAGTATCGCTGATATTGCGACAACTCTCGGTTTTTATGACAGCAGCGCCTTTATCCACGCATTTAAGAAAACATGTCATGAAACCCCTTCTCATTACCGTAAAAATCATCAATTTGAAATTGTGAATACAAAATATGATCCTACATTACCGTCATTACATCTCTTCAGCTAATCATTTTTAATGAAATTAATCCTGCGTTATAACCTGTCTTTGGTGAATCTGCCAAAAAGACAGGCTTTTTTGCTCTACTGAACTGTGCCAGTTGTTGCCAATTGAGTAGTGACTCAGATTCCGCGCCTGTCTCATAGTTTGAGGTGCAAGCTGCTTAAAAATCAGCCCCACCTATAATTAAATATTTCGAAATTGTCTTTTTTGTCAAAAATTGTAAAAAAGCGTCGGGGCGTTTCAATTTTGACCCACTTTCGTGAAGCGCTATCAAACAGCGATATCTTTTAGTTTGTGGCAAACAGACAGCTGCTTCACAAGTTGTACACAACTCAGTCACACAAAGGAGGTGAAGCCTCATGTCATGGATCTCACAAGCATCGTACTGGGTTCAGATGGCCTTCCAAATTGTCTTTGGTGGTGGTCTTGCATTACCTTGGTACCCAAAGAACTAGCGACAATTTGAAGCCGCAAAAAATTTAATGACAAAAGAGGTGAACATCATGTCATGGATTGCACAATTATCTTACTGGGTTGAATTCGCCTTCCAAGGTGTCTTTGGCGGCGGGCTTCCATTACCATGGTACCCACAGAATTAGTTTAACCGCGTGACGATCAGTCGCCTTGTTAAATTCAGCCGTCATTTTCCAACTGTGGAAATGACGGCCTTTTTAAATCAATATGACGCAACGTTAGTGGAAAGGAGAGATACAAATGCCTTCTTGGATTGATCAATTTAAAATTTGGTGGACAGGATTTACCACTTTTCTTGAAAACTGGTTTACTTCAATGATGCGGTAATTCCGCGGAAAGGACTCGCTTATGTCTTGGATTGCACAGCTTTCGTATTGGCTACAACTAGGCTTGCAGATCGTATTTGGCGGTGGCTTACAGCTGCCTTGGGCGACCAGCAACACGCTACAAACAAGTAGTACCTGTGGTTGTCGCTAAGCCAATATGCCTGTGATTTTTATATCATCAAAGTTTCACTCATCCCCCATGTTTTTTTGCAACACCTTATGAGAATGGCTAGCATCCCCCAAAAGTTAACTAGTCAATCTCTCATCACTAGGAGCATTCAATGACTCAATCACAAAAAACTCACTCAACTCATTCTTTGAATAAACGTTCGACACATCTACGTGCATTAATCGCGCAGACTCGACCGAGTTATTGGCGCCTATCTTTAGGTTTATTCATTAGCCTGTTATCAACCAGTGCCAGCTTAGTGTTACCGCTAATTGCTCAACGACTCATTGATCGTTTGGCCCACCAAACATTTTCATTATCAGCGCTGGGACCTTTGGCCTTGTTATTTCTCTTATCCGGCGTTCTATCAATGATGGGAATGTATTTGTTTGGCTACGTGGGTAACCAGATCGTGGCCAACCTACGTAAAACCCTGTGGGCGAAGTATGTACACTTACCGTTATCCTACTTTACCGACCACTCATCTGGTGAAAGCGTGAGCCGGCTCATTAACGACACGACACTGATCAAGGATGTCGCCACCAGCTATCTGCCGCAGTTTATTTCCGCCGTTGTGATGGTAACGGGCAGTTTTGTCATTTTATTGTGGATGGACTGGCATCTAACGCTCGTGATCTTGCTGGCGATTCCCGTAACTTTTTTGGTCATGTGGCCGTTAGGGAGATTGATGGGCCATATCTCTAAACTAACTCAAGATGGTTTAGCAAACCTGAACGGCTATGCTGAGGAAGTCCTTAGCAACATGCGTCTCGTTAAATCGGCCAATGCTGAGGCCTACGAAAAAAATCGGGGCAATCAACGCATTGATGGCTTATTTAACTTGGGGATGCGTGAAACTCGCCTCTTTTCCATCATCAATCCAATTATGTCGATTGTGATGATGGTCATCATCATTGGCGTCATTAGCTACGGCGGTGCTTTGGTTCGTCAAAACGTCATGACCAGTGGGACGTTTGTCGCTTTTCTCTTATATTTATTTCAAGTCGTTCCCCAAATCACAACGGTTGCTTCATTTGGTAACCAAATGCAACGGGTCAACGGCGCAACGACTCGCGTCTATGACTTGCTCCAACTAGCAAGTGAGCAGCTTGGTGATCGTCATGCGACGGTAGCGCTGAACAAGATACCGCTAACATTTCGTGATGTTTCTTTCGGCTACGACAAACGTCCTGTCTTACACAACTTGAACTTCACTTTTCAACCAGGTCGTGTGTATGCACTAGTTGGCCCTTCTGGTGGTGGAAAAACTACCATTCTTTCCATCATCGAACGCTATTACTACCCGAATATTCGTCAAGCTGACAAGCTCGGTAGATTCATGGCCGGTGATCAAAATGTAGCCAGTCTATCATTAAGCCAATGGCGACAACAGATTGGTTACGTCGCTCAAGAAAATAGTCTGATCACAGGAACCATCGCCGATAATGTTCGCTATGGTCTGTCAAATGCAACGGATGAAGCTATTTGGTCAGCACTGGCCGCTGCCGACGCTGCTAATTTTGTTCGCCAGACTGAGCATGGATTAGCGACTCAGGTCGGCGAAAGCGGGCTAAAACTTTCAGGTGGGCAACGACAACGAATTGCAATTGCCAGAGCCTTTTTAAGAAATCCGAAATTGTTAATTTTGGACGAAGCTACGGCCAGTTTAGATAGTAATACCGAAGCCCATATCCAAGTCGCCCTAACCCGCCTGATGCACGATCGGACCACACTAATTTCCGCTCATCGTCTTGCGACGGTTCAACAAGCCGATGAGATTTTGTTTATCCAACAAGGCCGGATTACCGGCCGTGGTACTCATGCTCAGTTATATCGAACTCATGAACTTTATCGTGAATTCGTGGACCATCAGATCATTAAATAAATTGTGTCAAGGATGATTGTTGAACGTTATTTTGTGAAAAATTTGAATGTTTCCAATCTAGACGGGTAACTTCTGACCCTTTCGACATTACAGTTAGGGTCGAAAATTACAATGACGATGAGGGCTAAACCCCTTAAAAATTCAAAAGGAGCGTCGATCTATGTCAATTAAACAAAATACCATGAAGTTAATTGGTGCCACTTTATTCAGTGGTGCTTTGGTCTTAGCTGGCGGTGGTTTAAGTGCCAACGCCGCCGTTGTTGACCAGGGAACAACCCAAAACCTATGGACCTCTAGTGTAATCACACCTCACTATGGTAATGGTTGCAACCCAGGTAACAACAATAATGGTGGCAACGGTGGGGGTACTGCTGGCACTGGTGGTACTGCTGGTACTGCTGGTACTGCCGGTACTGCCGGTACTGCTGGTACTGCTGGTACTGCTGGTACTGCCGGTACTGCTGGTACTGCTGGTACTGCTGGTACTGCTGGTACTGCCGGTACTGCTGGTACTGCCGGTACTGCTGGTACTAACGGAACGGACGGAACTAATGGTTCTAACGGCTCTAACGGCACAGACGGAACTAACGGCTCTGACGGGAGTAATGGCTCCAATGGAAGTAACGGTTCCAATGGGAGCAACGGGTTCGACTATGGTCACTATCAAAACAACCCATTCTTCACAAGCTCAATTATTTGGTAATTCTTCCTATTGACTCGTGATCTAGCACGTTAACATTGGGATAAAGGTTGCCATCAAAGGCTTGGAAATCACATTATACGGTGTTTCCAAGCCTTTTTACTTAGCAATGACGTTTTAAAAAAAGGGGATTTACTCATGAATAAATCACAGGTCCATGGGGTGCGGTTTGCGACTGCACTCGCTTTAGCGATGACATTTGGCGGTCTAACTGCCACTCAATTGACGACTAACGCTTCTGCCGACGTGTTTAGCGCTGGCTCTTCATTTAGCTACTCTGGTTCGACCAGTTCAAATCTGTCGATGAACTCACCACGATCTAATAATAGCTTCTACTCTTCCTCCGTTGTTAGTGTGCCATCAGCCACGACAACGCCAACCGTTGTGCCAGCGAATCCCGTGACATCAACTACTAACTCAACTGATTCATCGACGACCACATCGACCACGGCAACGCAACCAACCAACTCAGTGAGCACGTCACCAGCAAGCAGTGACACCCAGGCTCCTAGTAATACAAGCGTGACACCAACCGATCATGATAATACGCCTGCTGGTGCTTTGCTTGGTGAAATTGGTCTAGGTCCTGATCAATCAGCCTCTGCCAACAACCCCATTAATGGTGGGATGTTGCAACAGGCCGTCTCAACCATTGTTGTAAATAACATTCCTCGAGTTGATGAAATCGCCAAGGGCATTCAAACAACCTATGCAACTACTTCAACGCCGGTTGCCGTCAACGGGAATGTTTCACAATCTGGATCCAGAGTCCCAACAGCTAAAGAAGAAAATGATGTCTTTGTTTCCAATGAACAAATGGCCGACATGCGAATTAGTTTCATCTCTTCGCTCAATATTAACAATGTTGCCAGTATTGTTGGCAACGGTGTTACCGCTATCTTGGGTAATGTGACTAATCTTGGGACAAGTGTTGTTAATGCGATTCAAAATGCGAATAACACCCCTGCGTTAGTTGATGGCAGCGGTGTCATTATCGGTTTAACTAGTGCCGCCGCAACGCTCGGCAGTGGCGTATTTAATTTGATTGGCGCTGTAGGCAATGGACTCGTTCGCACGATCAACGGCGAAATTAAGTATCCAATCTTAAGTGATGAACCCGACCGTGTGGTTCTTTGTGCAACAGCTTCAATCCTCACTACGTGCAATCAAACGATTCACGATCTCTTACAGGCTTGTGATTCCGCAATCGCTAAGCTCACTAATAACGGCAAAACAGTCGGTCACACACTAATCTGCATCACAGGCGCAGTCGCCGATTCATTAGCCAATGCTATTTGGGACACAGCGGCGACTGGAATGAACTTAGCTGAAATCCCACATCCACATGGTTTAGTCGCTTACGTTTAATTCACAGTTATTAGTCAAAGTATCTGATGATGAAGATCAAGTCATAGCACACATAGCGGGCATATCCCACCAAGTGGCGTAATTAAAACGGTCCCGCACTCCAAATTCGGATACGGAACCGTTTTATTTTTTTAATTTGCTGTTTTTATTACCTAACCACGATCATCAGCAAAAACATTACAATCCAAGCCCTGCTTTTGCCTATCAATTACATTTTTCAATGGTTACCATCTTAATGGTTGCTTTATTGAAACCATTAACCAAATCGATTCGTCGCCTCGTTAATCGATGAAAAGCGAGCCATTTATGGCAACAAAAAGAACGATTCCTGATCAGAACCGTCCTTCGTCGAAGACAAGTTGCATCGCTCATTTAACGCATGACCGCTTGCAACACAAAACTGCCACATACAGTTGGCGTCAATTATAGTGTCATATCTAATTACGATCATCATTAGGATTCACGGGTTCCAATCAAGTACCACATGGTTACGCCTCCATTCGTCTAACTAATTGAGCTAGTCCGAGGAGCAGCGTTGAACTGATCCTTTCACTAACTACGATCAGCGTACCGGTGCAGTCGAATTCCGTGAGTAGATGCTTCATAACTTACACACAACTAAATTGTGACCTTTTAAATTTTCAAATTGTAATTTCCTAGCTAAATCGCAACCTAATTTTAGGAGGAGGAAAAAATTGACTATGCACACTGGAAGCACCATTCGACAAATTCGCTTAGATAAACAGCTCAAAGCGAACACTGTTTACGACAACTTGCTTTCCCGTTCAATGTATTACAAATACGAACACGGCCAGGTGGAAACAAACGCCGCTAGCTTCTTGGAAATTTTGGAGCGTTTAAACGTAACTCTAGATGAATTTCAACTCATGTTTAACGACCAAGATCACGAACGCGAAGATTACCAAAGCTTAGTTGTTCGTAATAACAACGCTTTTATCTCAGGCGATGAAGCAACAATCCAGTTGGTTGTGAAAGAGGCTAATCAACACTACCTCAAAACCAACAATCTAAAATTTAAACACCTAGCTTTGCTTGGAGCTGGTCTAATTAAACGCTTACGTCGTGAAACAAATTTTGAACCAGAAAGTACTGAAATTTTGAATTATTTATTCAAAAACGAAAATTGGATGTATTACGAACTCACTTTATTTAATAACAGCTTTTTTATGTTCGATATTAATGTGGTTGATATGTTATTCAAACGCGTCCTGCAACGTATGGATTTCTACAAACAACTCAATACCGAGCATGATGAAGTGACACTAATGATCTGTAATATTGTTTTGAAGGCCATTGAAGATGGCGCAATGAACGTCGCCAATCGCTTTTTTGTGTTATTAAAACATCGCAAACGCAACGTGACCGATATGTTTTCACGTAGCGTCCTGATGTTTTACGAAGGTATTGATCAGATTTTTCATGGCCAACGAAATCAAGGCATCGCTCAGGCAGAACGCACAATCAACATTTTTGAATCCCTGGAAATGACTAATGCGGCAACCCAGCATCAAGCTATTTTGCAGCGGGTGCTTGCCATGACACCAAGTTAATTCATCGCCAACATCATTGATACAGTAACTAATCGCGTCTAATTTAACTTGTCCGCGATTCAGTTTTGAATCATTTAACCCGCTTGATGGTGGTTAGACGGGATAATAACGATATAAATTCATTCGGAGGTGAATTACATGTCGATTAGTTCAAAAAAAGATCCTAGTATGTCTGTCAAATTAGTTTTGCCTTTCTTGACGACGCTGCTAGCAATATTTTTATTACTATTCACATTTAGCACCACGTCGGTCAACGCTGCGACCACAGATTTTTCTAACAATCTATCCAATGCAAAATTAACCGATGAAAAGACGGGAAGTAGCAATGAACTTGATGTCAATGACACCATCAAATTAAGCTATGACTGGAAATTAGGCACCTTGAAGAAAGGTGATGCGGCGACATTCAAATTACCCGCCGCCTTGCAAGTTGCGAATAATGTTAATTTTGACTTGAAGGCCAGTGACGGCACTGTAATTGGAACGGTTGCCTTAACTGCAGATGGTACCGTTACCGTCAACTTTACTGATCCAAATAACTATCTGGCCACACATAGTAATGTCGGTGGCCAATTAAATTTCGAGACGACAATTAACACTCACGTTGTCAAACCTGGTGAAAACGTCACGATCAACCTTGGTTCTAACTCCGTCGTCACTAATATAACCGGCGATGGTGGCTCCACAACAGACGCTCCTGATCCTAACGAACTCATTTACAAATGGGCTGAAGGAAACACAACGAGTAACACGATTAGTTGGGTTGCTCGTGTTAACTACGCAGGTAAAAGCTTAAACAACGTGACCATGCACGATACTTTAGGTACTGGCCAATCCTTTAAAGCCAGCTCGCTCAAAATCTTACAGGTCACCCATAACCAAGCAGGCAATATCACGAGTTCTAAGGATGTGACAAATCAATTTCAAGTAACCAGCAGTGATGATGGAACGGGTTTCACCATTGCCTTTGGTAACATCAACGCGACTTATTTGGTGCAATATGACAGTCAAATCACAGCTGAACAAGCAGGTGGCCAGTACGCGAATACCATTTGGCTAACCGGTTCTTCCACCACCAGCCCAATTACTGTCACAACTTCTAAGACCACTGCCGGCGGTTCACTAACCGGCGACACTGGTACCTTAGTCTTAACCAAAATCGATGCGCAAACCAAGCAAGCGCTTGCCAATGCCACCTTCACCCTAACCAACGCCACGACTGGCAAAGTGGTTGGCACTTATACAACAGATGCCAATGGCCAAATCACCATTACGGACTTGCTGCTTGGCCAGTACACTTTGACAGAGACTAAGGCGCCCATCGGTTATCAGTTGGCCAAACCAACACCAATCACCGTCTCTGATAACCAACAAACACAAACCATTACAATCGCAGATCAACACCAAACTGGACAAGCCACGCTAACCAAACTTGATGCCGACACCAAGACACCATTGGCCGGCGCCATTTTCAAAGTCGTTAATACTGATACTGGTGCGGTTGTGGAAACCAATTTGGTCTCAAATGACCGTGGCCAAGTTGCGATCAATGACCTACCGTTGGGTCATTATGAATTTATTGAAATGATCGCTCCACAGGGTTACGACTTGAACACACAACCTGCTTTATTCCAAATCACCAGCGACAATGTCGCCCAACCCCAGCAAGTCACCATGGTTGATCGTAAGACTCCGGCTATCGTAACGCCGCCGATTAATCCTACAAAACCAACCGCACCAACTAAGCCAATGAAACCAACGGTACCGACATTGCCGACGACTCCGAATACCCCAACCATCCAAACAATGCCAATCACGCCAACAACGCCCACATTAACTAAACCAGTCACAAGCGTTATCAAGCCGCACACATCAACGCCGGCTAAACAGACAACGCCGCAGACAAAAACAAAGGGATTGTTACCACAGACAAGCGCGGATGAACAAGCCACCTTTGCAGCAGTATTAGCCTTACTGATCCTTGCTTTGATCACGACCTTAGCTGCCAAACAACAACGGCGGCATTAGTAAAACAGTCGCTAACGATAATTTTTCAAATCGAAGCTGATCATTAAACAATGTTCCTTAGCACATCTGTGACAACGGATAACTTTGTTCAGACCAAAAGATCCCTATCCCAAAGTTCGGGATGGGGATCTTTTAGAATCCAATACATCAAAAATCAACAAAAAAACCGGTCATCAGCGTTTGAATCCGGTCAATGCCGAATTCAAACAACTTAACGACCAGTTTGAAAATGAACGAACTCGCTATTGTCCGTTTCACTCATCCCACCAACATTGTCTCAAAAACTACAATTTTTAGTCAGAATGGCTCGAAAATGAACCCTTTGGAGGAAGTTATTATGCAATCAAATCAACTTAAAGTGATGCTGATTTTTGGCACTCGTCCTGAGGCCATCAAAATGGCGCCGGTCGTCCAACAATTGCAACGTGATGAACGTTTTCAAGTCGTCGTCACCGTTACCGCACAACACCGGGAAATGCTGGACCAAGTGTTGGCCATCTTTCATATTTCGCCGGATTATGATTTAAACATCATGAGCACTGCCCAAACCTTAGCCGGTATCACAACTAATGTTATCAATCAGCTCGACGAAATCCTCACGAAGGAACAACCGGATATTGTCTTAGTTCATGGCGACACAACAACAACATTCGCTGCAGCAGTCAGTGCCTTCTACCACCGAATTCCCATTGGGCATGTCGAGGCCGGTTTACGAACTTGGCATAAATATTCGCCATTCCCAGAAGAAATGAACCGCCAAATGACAGATATCCTCAGTGATCTCTATTTTGCACCGACCACAACTAGCGCCACTAATCTGATCAAACAAAATTTACCGTTACAAAACATCTTCGTCACTGGGAACACCGCAATTGATGCTTTAAAAGAAACCGTCAATGAAGACTATCATCACGACGTTTTAAATCAGATTCCGACTGATCACCAATACATCTTATTAACGATGCATCGTCGTGAAAATCAAGGTAATCCAATGCGCGATACCTTTCAAGCGATTAAACACGTGGTTGATCAACACGATCATTTAGATGTCATCTATCCCGTACATTTGAGTCCAAGCGTTCAGACCGTGGCGAAAGAAGTATTTGCAAATGACTCCCGCATTCACCTCATCGCGCCGTTAGATGTAGTTGATTTCCACAATCTAGCTGCTAAAGCGCTCTTTATCATGACCGATTCCGGCGGGGTTCAAGAAGAAGCACCAGCTTTAGGTAAACCAGTCCTTGTTTTACGCAACACCACTGAACGACCGGAAGGCGTTGCCGCTGGCACACTCAAACTTGTTGGTACAGATCAACATGCTGTCTATCAAGCGATGACGCATCTGCTCAATGATCCAACCGAATTTAAACGCATGAGTTCGGCAAAGAATCCTTACGGAGATGGCCATGCTAGCGAACGCATCGCTAATAGCATCGCAAAATACTTTGCGCAACAAGGTGATCAAATGGAGAAGGACTGATCATCACATTTCCACTGCTTACCAACCAACAGCTCCATCACTATTCGTAAAGGTCGCCGTCGCTTGATTCGTGAAATCGGTGGCTAACTCCATGGTTCGTACAACACCGTCTTCAATCGGCAACGCTCCCATCGCTTTTGATTTTTCTGGGTCACCTGAGCCAAACGCTGTGGCAATCATCCCGGGATCAGTCGCGTTGACTGTAATTGGTTGCTGACGACGTTGAAATTCTTTGGCCAGTTGAACGGTATACATGTTAGCGGCGGCCTTAGCCGATTGATAACCAACGGCTACCGCCTGATACACATTCGTGGTTGGATCTAATGCGGCCGTTTTAGACCCCATCATGCTGGAAATGTTAATGATTTTTGCCTGCGAACTCTTTTCAAGCAATGGAATCATTTTTTCTGTTACATCAATCAAGCCAAAGTAGTTTAACTCGAAATCCGCTCGAACATCGTCCAAATTAACTTGGGATGGCGCTTGTCTGCCATCAAATACAGCACCCGCGTTATTAATCAAAGTGGTCAAATAGCCGAATTTGTTTTCAATCGTTTGTGCAGCTTGGGTTACCGACGCAGGATCGGTCACATCAAGCTGAATCACCGTGACTTGATCATCAGTTAGTCCTAGCTGTTTGACAGCAGCCACACCGTTATCCAAATTGCGACTTCCCATCAACACCCGTTGACCAGCCTGACTCAGTTGTTTAACCAATTCGAGCCCCATACCACGGTTACCACCGGTTACTAACGTTAAAATTTGTGTTTCTGTCATTGTTAAAATCTCCTTTCTAAATCAATATGTAGTTAGCCTACCACGCTGGTGTTACACTAGCGCAAGGATCAACTAAACCTCATGTGAAAGGACTGATTTCATGCATTCTATTCGCGAAGTTGCTGACCAATTCAACATTACCTATGACACGCTTCGTTATTATGAAAAGGAAGGGCTCTTACGACCAATTAACCGTGATTCCCAAGGCCGACGGGTCTATTCGTCAGCCGACATTGATGACTTGAACCGTCTCATTCATTTGCGTCATCTTGGTGCATCGATAGCAGAAAGTCGGCAGATGATGTCATTTTTTCACAGCTCATCCCCAACCATAGATGAATTGAATCAAGGCATCGCTTTTTTAAATCAATTAAATAAACAGCTAGATCATCGGCTTACCGAGATCCAGCAGCAGAAGATCTTTTTAGATCAAAAGGTCACTCATCTTAACACCCAACGCTCCAAGTTACTGTCATCAACAACTAAGCCAAACAGAAGCTAACAATTCTGGATGATCTTTGAGCAACTTGCCTAAGAAATGAGCGACTGGAATAAGAGTAAAATCTAAATTTCATTTCCAATCTAGATAGTCAAATACGGGACATAAAAAATCAAGTGACTCTACCTAAAAGCGACCGGCGAACGATGAATAAACCATCATCATTCGCCGGTCACCCTTAGTGCTCGTCACTTACCGACTTATGTCCCGCTCTTTGGCTCTTTGGCTCTTTGGCTCTTTGGCTCTTTGCTAATATGACTAAATCTACTTAGACTAATGTGTCCCCCGCATAACCGCATTTTTGGCTAAAATTTTCCCAACAAATTGTTGCATTGCCTGATTTTTGATCTGCTTTAATGCGGCAGGATTGGCAGCCAACCCTGGTTGAGCGGCCAGTTTGACCTGCTCAGTTACGCTAGCCTTCAATGCTGCTTGCTGCTGTTTAAGTTCACTAGCCGCTTGACCCAATTGTTGGCTGGTCATCAAGTACCAATTGCTTGGTAGGCGATAACTAATGGTAGTGCGCTTAACTTGCTGATTATTCATGACACCAGCAAAGAGAAATTGAGCAAATCGATTATCATATACCCATCTTTGTACTGATTTAACGCGCTTCGCACGCTCACTAACATTACGACGTATCTGAATCGTAGCACCATCAGAATATGTCATCACTTTCTGCTTCCCATTAGATTTGTTGGTCGCCACATAAATCTGCTTTTGATTTTTCCCCGAGCCAACATTGCGAAAAACTAAGACATGATTATCACCTGGCATCGTTGCTAAGGAATATAACGATTGTGTGGTTTGGGTTGTTTGGATATGGGCACCCCAATGTTGATTCACGTTGGCTATCAGTATACCTTGCGACCCAATCAAAACAATTCCCATCAAGATTAACCAAAAGCGGCGATGTTTAACAACAACTTTTAGACCAACTAAAATGAGCCCAGTTATACAAAGCAAATTTAATCCAATTAACATTAGGCTGCCTCCTTACTCGTTTTTTCTGAAACCGAGGTAGTTGAACGATGGTGAGTCAAGAACCAGGCCGGCACTATTGCTAGACCAGTAAAAACAACAGACCAAATAAACGCCATGTGATAAGCATTTGTTAATTTAGTGACGGTTGGTACAACTCCGTTAATTTGATTTTGAATTACCGTGGCCAAAATTGCCGACCCAAAGGCACCACCAACGTTTTGTAACATCCGTGTTGCGGTGGTCGCTTGAGAAACCAATTCCTTTGGCAAACTTACATATGAGTCTGACATTACTGGAATTGTCATTCCTGCTTGTGCTATCCCGCGGAAGAATAAGACGACTAAGACTAAATATTTGCTAGTGTTGGCATCAAAATAAGCAAAGGGTAACGTGCTAAGCACTGATATCACAACGGCAACGATGACGACCCATCGTGCACCAATTTGATCAGTTAACTTTCCGACCTGCGTTCGACTAATGAACATGCCAATTCCTTGGCTAATCAAGTACGTTCCGGCCCAAGCAACGCTCAGCCCCCGAACATTTTGCAGGTATAAAGGAAGAATGAACATTGCACCATTCACGGTGATCCCCGACATCAACAAAATGCACATGGAGCCTGAGAAGTTGGGAAATTTAAACATATCCAGATTAACCAAGGCGCGATCAGGAAATCGGCGTGCGTAAAGAACATACGCGACCATCAAATCAAGACCGACAAAGATCGGAAGAAGGACTCCCATTGCCGCCAAATTGTCATGCGTACTATACTGAACAATTCCAATAATAAGACCTGAAAACATCCCGCCAAGCATCAAGAAACTGAGCCAGTCAAATCTTTTGTTTGGAAATGGTGGTTTAAAATCTGGCATTAACCACATAATTAAACCGATTGAAATTACTGCAATTGGAATATTGACATAAAAAATCCAGTGCCAATTTAGCTGTTGAATAATGTAGCCGCCAATGGTTGGACCTAAAATTGGAATCAATACCATTGGCAAACCAATAATTGCCATCAAGCTACCAAGGTTCTTGCCGCCAGCCGCTCGGACGATTAAAGTGGTTAATAAAGGAATCATAATTCCTGAACCGGCCCCTTGGATTAATCGGCCGATAATTAATGCGGTGATTGTCGTGGCTGTTCCGGAAATAACTGAGCCAATTAAAAACAGGGCCAGCCCAACTAGGTTCACCATTTTTCCGTTAAAGCGATCGACCGCCCATCCAGTGAAGGGCACGCCCACGCCCATCGCCAGTACATAGCCGGTGGTCACCCATTGGACAATATCCACTGTACTGTTTAAACTTTTCATAATCGTGGCAATTGCGACATTGGTCATAGTGGTATCTAACATGGGGGCAATCGCGCCAACTACTAAAATTGCCGCCACTTTAACTAACGCTCGATGCTGTTGCTTCGTCATTTGCTCTGTTTCACTCATGATTGTAACCTCATTTTTTTATTAAGGAACTCGAGTGTCTTAATAATAAACCCTCTTTAAAAAAAAGCAAGTAGGAGCCCTAAAAATGTCACAAAACAACGCACAATCCGCTGAAAAAAGTGAATACTCCGCGACTCGCTCACCTCACCATCGAGCCACGGGGCGTCCAAAAAATTCACAAGGTCGACCATCACGGCGACGGGGAAAGGCCCTTGAAGACGCGATTTTGTCAGTTGCATGGGACCAGTTAAATACCATTGGTTATGAAAAATTGACGATTCAAGATGTCGCAAAGTTAGCCGGCACGAATAAAGCCACCCTCTATCGAAGGTGGCCCAATAAAGTTGAATTAGTCGCAGCAGCTTTCCGCCAATTTGGTTCACACCCAGACATCATTGTACCCAATACAGGTAATTTGCGTGAAGATCTTCGCGCATTACTAGACCAAATTCAAAAGGCGTTAGCACAATTAACAACCGGCAAAATGACTGGCTTAATGGCTGATCGTATCAAGGAACTAGATACAGGCCAAATTTTTGGTGCCCTCAATGGTTCAACTATGCTAACCCAAATGCTAAACACCATTTTAGAACAGGCTGAGTCTCGCGGTGAGTTGACTACCGCCACAATACCTGAACGCGTATTAGAACTGCCACTCCTACTTTTATTGAATGAAGCCATTTCCAAAGGATCATTAGATGACACAGCCATTAGTGAAATTGTCGACCAAATTTTGATGCCATTGTTGACGCAAAAGAAGCAAAACTAACTGTAAAACAACTGAATATGATCAATAAAAGATTACTGTAAGCTCATCAGTAAACAGGGGTTTTTAAATCAAAAAATCACTCGCTTAGTTTCATTACAGTATTTCAATTAGAATGTCCAAAAATCGGGCAACCGTCACGATTTTTGGACATTTTTAAAATTCAAAACGGCGAATTCATTAACAAAACTGGTGTTTGAATTAATCTAAACACCAGTCACATCAGACGTTTGAGCTCTTCAACAACCTTGTCTTTTCATCGCAAATAATATTAACTGACTTGACCACCATTATCCCTGCCAGCATTATCTATGGCTACGTTCTGTCACCCTTCGGACTAAGAACCTGGCAAATAGATAAGGCCATCAACGAAAATTAATCTGGAAATGTTCCAGTCCTTCGACTCCTTGGACATTAACCTGCATTTTATCGGTTAGTTGCCCCATTATCCAAAAACTGGTGTGCTTGTGTTCAGCAAAGCTAAATCGATAGCGAACCTCCCCGTCGTGTGTGTCAACTGATAACTGGCAATGCGAGATATCTGATAAGGTAATCGTTTGGTCTGCTTGCTGTGGATCAACATAAATCTGGGTCATCTCACTCACCTCCGGTTACATTGTAACAACAGACGATTTGTAGGTACACCTAAAAGTATTATTTTGTTGTCTTGAATTTTTTCGGCAATTTGCGCAATGTGCAGGCTAATTGAGTGACTAATGATCGATTAACATTTTCGGCAGAAAAAAATTGCGCGCCATAATGGTGAACGATCAAAATGCATGAAGAGGGCTTATTTAGTTAGTTAGAGGAGATATAAACAACATTATTATACTTTTAGACCTGCTAATTTCCTTTACACCATGAAGTTCACGATGAACAGTAGCGAAACCGATCCAAATCAGCGGATGAACCTCGCGTGAGTTACCTAAAACGACTTTGATGAAACTTGTTTGTTGTCAGAAAGAAGCAAACCGATACCCTTAATTACGTCAATTATCACTCGGAATAATGGCCCATATCACTAAATAGACAATCAATCCCGGGAATGGCGTTAAAGTCAGTAGTACCCACACCACCCGTAGAACACTAGTATTCCAATGATACCGATCTGCTATTCCACCAAGAATTCCTGCCACAATTCGATTAGTCCTCGATCTTCGCAACTTCATGATTAGTCTCCTTCTACTGATTGATGAGCCTCTTTATAAGCTTTAAGATCAATACCCTTCGTTAACGGATATTTCGTATCTAACTTCGGTTGTAGCCAAATCGTGTTAACAACACTAAAGATAATGAACCCAATTGGCCACATAAATAGCCAGAAAACCCACAGCAAGCCGGTTTGAATGAACGATGTCAAACAAATCATGGCCAGACCAAAAATAATTTTTGCAATAACGTATAATTTATGTGCACTTCTACGTTGAGTCACTTGATTCTGCTGTAATTCAGCATAATTGGTAATTTCTTGTTCCTTATCGTGATTTGCAATTGAATCAAATAAATCACCAATCTTGACGTCCAATGCCTGAGCAATAACATTTAGAGTGGAAATATTTCCATCTTCACCTGACTCTAAACGTTGAATCGTTCTGACACTTAGATTACATTTTTCGGCTAAAATTTCTTGGGTCCAACCTTTCTGCTTCCGTAAAGCTGCAATTAATGTTTTGTTTTTCATTATTATGCTCCTCATCTTTGTTAGTCCACACCACCATCGAACACCAAAACCAGCCAACTGTGGCCACTTCGTTACTGCTTGAAATCACTCAGCTTGCTTTGTTCTGATTTATACTTCTAGCATAAGAAACCCTGAAGATAAAAGCTACGCCATTAACCCGACACTGACACGAAATCAACCCGCCATCACGCTGTATTTACCGACTTTCACTAATAAAATCAGTTATCGGCCCATAGTTCAGTGCTTTAGCATATTGACTGGCTCAGTTCGTAAAACGGGCACGACCACTCTTCCGGCCAAGCTAATCTGGTCAAATTAAAATGGCACCATCTTCCAAAAACTAGAAGATGGTGCCATTTTAATTGAGCCAGCATTTCGCAGACTCGAAGCAAGCACAAATTCACTACGATTGGGTCATTTGAAATGATAGACAGCTAATCCCGACTACGCCAAGGTTTACGTTTTACAAACTAGCCTGTCCTTAAAGCAACGATTACACCACGGCCAAGACGACAAAGTTCACAACAAACAGTAACGAAACGATCCAAATCAATGGGTGAACTTCTCTCGGCTTACCCAAGACAGTCTTGATTAAGCAGAAGAAGATAAAACCAGCTGCAATGCCATAAGTAATGTTGTAAGCAAAGGCCATGATGAAAGCGGTCATGAACGCAGGAATGGCCTCGGCCAAATCATTCCATGGAATCTGATTGAATGAACTCATCATCATAATTCCAACCAGAATTAATGACGGTGCGATGGCTGCGGTTGGAATAACCGAAAGTAATGGCGAAGCAAGTGAACTAAGAAGGAACAGTCCTGCAACCACGACGCTCGTTAAACCAGTTCGGCCACCCGCACTAATGCCAGCGGAGCTCTCTACATAAGTTGTTAAGTTAGACGTCCCAAAAATCGAACCCACACCAGTCGCAATTGAATCCGCAAATAACGCTTTATCAAGCTTCGACTTAAAGCCTGACTGAGCTTCTAATGCTAGCTCCTCTTTACCAGCGAAAATGCCTGTTTGGCGGCCGGTCCCAATAAAAGTGCCTAAAGAGTCAAAAATATCAGACAAACTAAATGACAAAATCGTCATTAACACCAGCATAATTCGATTTCGACTAGCAAATAACGATCCCATTCCTTTATCTGAAAAAGCAGCTAAAAAGGTCGTGCTGAGTGAATGCCACGATGCTGCAAAGGAGAAATCACTGGATGGATGAATATTTGTTACGCCCATTGGGATCCCAATCACAGTTGTGAGCAAAATGCCCATTAACAAAGCGCCAGGGATCTTTCTGACTTTGAGCAGGACGGTAATGATTAAACCAATCAAGGCCAATAAAACGCTCGGTGAACTGAATGCCTGCAGCGCTGGCACAATGCCACCACCGGTGACCACAGTTTCAATACCATGGCCAAAATGGTGTTGTGTCGCTGAAAATGTCGTGCCATTAACAGACAGTATATTACCCGCATCGCTGGTAAATTGCAGAAAATTCGCGTTTTTCAGCCCGACATAAGCAATAAACGCACCAATACCACCGCTAATTGCCAACTGTAAATTGAGGGGAATCGCCGAAATCAGCATTTTTCTAACTTTAGTGACCGTGATGAGGATGTTGATGACGCCACAGAAGAACACGAGCGCCAACGCCTGTTGCCACCTGAACCCCAATCCCATCACGACGGTGTAAGTGAAAAAAGCGTTCAGTCCCATTCCTGGTGCCAAAGCATAAGGAACATTAGCGAACAAACCGACGACTAATGTACCAGTCACTGAGGCAATAATTGTGGCTAAAAAAACTGCTTGAACAGGCATTCCCGTCTGTCCCAAAATCTGTGGGTTAACAAAAAGAATGTAAGACATGGCAAAAAAAGTTGTGATCCCTGCCCCAATTTCAGTTCCTACGGTGGTACCATTTTGCTTCAGTTTAAAATAGTCAGTCACAATTTCTTCCTCCATATACGAACAATACAAGCAAATGTAAAGAAAAAAGTTCCCTTAAAACGAGTAAATCATATCACTAACAGCATTGAACCGCCACAAGTTTCTTGAAATACGAATCTAACATAAAAATAGCCGTGGAAATTCCGAACATTTCTCGGATTTCCACGGCTATTTTTATGTTATGCAGTAATTTCATCAATTTTCGTTAATTCTGCCGATGTAAAGTCAAGTCGATCTAACGCCTTTAAGTTATCCAACAACTGACTTGGTCGACTAGCGCCAATGAGCACACTACTGATATCAGGTTGACGAATCAGCCAAGACAACGCCATTTCAGCCAGACTCTGTTCGCGAGCTTGCGCCACTTCGTTGAGCTGGCGAATCTTAGTCAAGGACGATTCGACTTGATCTTCATGTAAAAATGGGCTATCAGACCGATGTGCACGTGAATCAGCAGGAATCCCTTGCAAATAGCGTCCCGTCAGTAACCCCTGTGCCAAAGAGCTAAACGTCACTAATCCCGTATGATCTTGTCGCAATTTTTGCAGCAGACCATCCGCTACATGTCGATCAAATAAATTGTATCGATCCTGATGAACAACATAAGGCGTATGTAAATCTGCAAAAACAGCCTCAATTGCCGCTGTTTGTTGTGGATTATATTTTGAAATCCCAACATACAGAGCCTTGCCTTGTCGCACTAATTTGTCTAAAGCATACGCGGTTTCCTCGACCGGCGTGTCAGGATCAGGACGATGAGAGTAAAAGATGTCCACATAGTCTGTTTGCAGCCGATGCAAACTTTGGTCGGCACTCGCCAAAACATTTTTCATTGAACCGCCATCGCCATAAGGCCCAGGCCACATTCGATGACCTGCTTTAGTTGCGATCACGATTTCATCACGATAAGGTTTTAAATCCGTAGCTAATATTTGTCCGAAATTTGTTTCCGCGCTCCCTGGCTCTGGCCCATAATTATTTGCTAAGTCAAAATAGGTAATCCCAGCGTCAAAAGCCGTCCGCACGATTTTTTTTTGCGTCTCGAACACATCAACACTGCCAAAGTTATGCCACAGTCCCAGTCCTAATGCGGATAATTTTAGTCCACTATGACCAGCTCGGCGATAAAGCATTATTTGATAACGTTGTTCATTTGCCAGATACATGACCATCCCTCATTTCGTGTTTCTTCTAGTATACGGCTTTTGCACGCCTCATCAGAGATTGTTTGATTATCGAATAAGATTAGCCTCCTGTACCTTCCCTAGACTTTCAATTTGGCAGCAGGCGTCACACATTAAATCTCAGTTAGTAGCTAACAGGATTAGGTTATTTTCATTCGGGATAAATTTAATCGTTGTATTTTTATCAGCATTGGTTATAATAAAGTCATTCGTTTATCACTTGATAAATAAACTTAAGGAGCAAATAAAATGTACTTAGGATTAAAAGAAATGCGCCGTGAACGACTCCGTTTCAGTCTACTCACTGGTGTTATGGTACTAATCGCCTTAGTCGTCTTTGTCTTGGCTGGACTGGCCAATGGGCTTTCGCAAGGAAATCGCCTCGCAATCGACCAGTGGCAAGCAAAATATGTCTATCTCAATAAAGACGCCAATAAGAACATCTCGGCCTCACAACTCACGACGGCAGCCAAGAATGACGTTAAAGGTCGCAAAGTTGTGCCGGTTAGTTTGACTAACACGGCTTTACAAAAAGCCGGCAAATCGACCAAAATTAACATATCTGCACTAGCAACCAACCGCGATGCGTTCGTCATGCCGAAGGTTACGCATGGTCATGCAGTTAATGGCAAGAACCAAGTGATTATTTCTAAGAATCTGAAGGATCAGGGCGTTAAGATTGGCGATCAGATTCGCTTAGGTTCTAACACCCAATTGCTGAAGGTCGTCGGTAGTTATGGGAAAAGTACCTACAGCATTGCGCCAACGTTATATACCGATATCAGTACGCTGGCTCATATCAAATCAGTCGGTGGCCAACCAGTCACAAAGCCACTACCGATCAATGCGCTGATTTCAAAAAGCAGCAAGTTGACTTCAAATGATCACAACTTACAGCGATTACCAATCAACACGTTCATTCAAAATTTACCTGGTTACAGTGCTGAACAGACTACGTTAAATACGATGATTTACTTCTTGTTTGCCATGTCATTAGCGATTATCGGGATCTTCATGTACGTCTTAACGCTACAAAAGCAGTCCCTCTTCGGCGTCATGAAGGTTGAAGGTATTGGGACCAATCATATTCTCGCTAGCGTTGTCACGCAGGCCACTGTGATGAGTCTCATCAGTGTCATTATCGGGCTAGCTGTCACGATTCTAATCGGTAACGTGGCCCCAAGTGGGATGCCATTTGCCCTAAATTATGGTCAGCTCGGCATCTATGGTATTTCACTGGTGGTCGCCTCGATTCTCGGTTCCTTGTTATCATGGCGCACCATTGCTCACATTAACCCAGTTATCGCGATTAAATAGGAGGTTCACATGGCAAACGTAATGGAACTTGTTAATGTCACCAAACAATTCGGTAGCGGTCACGTGGCCGTTAATGCTCTAACCAACGTCAATTTTCAAATCGAACCTGGACAATTTGTCTCAGTAATTGGGCCTTCAGGTTCAGGAAAGAGTACGTTTCTCACAATTGCGGCCGGTTTACAACGACCAACGAGTGGGCAAGTCCTACTCAATGGCGTTGATATCGCTCAACAGACAGAAAAACAACGCCTTCAATATCGATTTGACCACGTGGGCTTTATCTTACAAAGCTCAAACTTAATTCCATTCTTAACTGTCAGTGAACAATTTAAGCTCATCGATCGCCTTGCTCATCAAAAATTCCAAGTAGATGAAATGCGGCAATTACTCGACCGCTTAGATTTACGCGATATGGATAATGCGTTACCAAACGAATTGTCCGGTGGTGAGCGTCAACGAGTAGCTATCGCCAAAGCATTATTCCATAATCCCGACGTCATTTTGGCTGACGAACCGACTGCTAGCCTTGACTCACAACGGTCATTCGATGTGGTTGATCGCTTAGTTAGTGAAGCTCATGACCTGAATAAAGCCATCATCATGGTGACCCATGATGAACGACTGATTACTAAAAGTGATGTAATCTACAAAATTGAAGATGGACAAATGACACGTCAAACTCCAGTCAACAACGCTTAACCAATCACCCAGCCAAGCCTTAGGTTGCCCAAAAGGCTTGGCTTTTTATTGTCTAAAAATCAATTTTTTCGAGCATACATCTCATTAAATTAGGACTAGTTTTTATTGGTCGAGTTCGGTATACTGATTTTTAGTTCATAATTTCACAAGAAACAGAGGTTCTTACACATGACTCAAAAAGTCGCTTTTATTACCGGTGCTGGTCAAGGAATCGGCGCTGCCATTGCTGATCGTTTATCTCGTGATGGTTTTGCCGTTGCCCTTATCGGCCGCACCAAATCTAAATTAGATGATGTCGCTGCTACAATTACAAATCATGGTGGTAAAGCAATCGCACTTGTTGCCGATGTTGCTGACCGCGATCAGGTTTTCAAAGCGGTTGATGATACCGTTGCCCAGTTAGGCGATTTAAATGTCATCGTCAATAACGCTGGTGTGGCACCAACCACTCCGATTGATGACGTGACACCAGAACAATTAACCAACGTGACGATGATTAACACCGGTGGTGTCGTTTGGGGCACGCAAGCTGCTCATGCTGCCATGAAACGGTTGGGTCACGGTGGAAAAATCATTAACGCCACCTCTCAAGCTGGCGAAGTCGGCAATCCAAATTTAACCGTTTATGGCTCAACTAAATTTGCCATTCGCGGTATTACCCAGACCACGGCTAAAGAATTAGCAGCCGATCAAATCACCGTTAACGCGTATGCACCGGGAATTGTCCGGACACCGATGATGATGGACATTGCTCATGAAGTTGGTCAAAATGCCGGTAAAGATGACGAGTGGGGACTACAAACCTTCACAAAAGACATCACATTAAATCGCTTATCTGAGGCAGAAGATGTTGCAAATGTTGTTAGTTTCTTAGCTGGAACTGACTCTGATTACATCACCGGTCAGACAATCACTGTCGACGGTGGCATGGTCTTCCACTAAAATTTAAATCCTATATCTGAAAAGCCATCGATTTTGATATCGGTGGCTTTTTGGTTGCTCATTTAGTTAGTTGAATGATTTTAACGATTGCATAATTAATTCGATAAAACGTGATCGATCAATTTTTAGCAAAACATCTGTATTCTTCGGCTTACCCGTTAATTCATAGTAATCGCAAACCGTTTCTCCTTTGACCAAATCCCCTGTTGTTTCTACATCGACATTCATCAAGTCACTTTCAAACATCGTCGGATCAATCAGCCAGGCAATTGTGCACGGATCATGTAACGGTGCGCCAGAAAAGCCCCATTTTGGATTTTCATGATAAATTTCAAAGAAGTCTAGAAGGCCTTTAAAAGCTTGTGCCACTGGATTATTAATCGTACCAATTGTCGCAATTTCATCTTTCATAATTTGCGCTTGATGTGTGACGTTCAATGGGGCCATTGTTAACGGAATCCCTGAATTCATAACGATCTTAGCGGCTTCCGGATCAACATAAATATTAAATTCCACCGATGGGGTCCAATTACCCAATCCCATCGCACCGCCCATAAAGACAATTCGTTCAATACGTGCGGCCAATTCTGGATACACGCGCAAAAATAAGGCGGCATTCGTCATCGGCCCAGTCACAACTAAAGTTACCTTCTCAGTTGCTTCCCGGATCGTCTTCGCCATCAACTCAATTGCCGTCATATCTTGGGGTTGGAAGTCCGGATCCGGTAAGTCCGCTCCATCTAACCCCGTCTTACCATGAACATTTCCGGCAGTCGCCAATGGTTGCACCAGTGGTGTTTTATTACCACTGGCGACCGGGATATCTTGCCGTTGCAAAAGGGTCAACATCCGCATCGCATTATTTAGCGTTTTTTCAGGCGTTTGATTGCCCGCCGAAGTCGTTACGGCCGCCAACTCAATCTCCGGTGAGGCGACCGCCAACATCATCGCCAAGGCGTCATCGTGGCCGGGATCGCAATCCAGAATAATTTTCTTCATTAGGAACTCCTTTGTGTTTATTATCAGAACACTTAACAATAGTGTATCAGACGATAGTATATTAGAAAACGCTTACACTAGTGCAACTTAACCGTTTGCAATTTAGAGCAAACGGTTATATGATGATTTCATCATATGAAAGGATGATCATCTGATGACATCTCCGTCACCTCGCTTCATCGAAGAACAACATCTCAATGAGGCTCATACATTATTTCAATTACTCAGTAACCCGACTCGGATGCAATTATTGTATCTGCTGGAACAACAAGATTTAACGGTCTCGCAAATCAGTGCTCAATTAGGCTTAGAACAGTCAGCTGCTTCGCATCAATTGGCCAAATTGCGCCAACACCAGCTTATTAGTGCAACCAGACAAGGCAAGACAAATGTGTATCGCTTAGACGACCCGCATATTTTGGATGTTTTAAATGAGGCACTCGAGCACGTTGATCACGTTATTAGGGGAGAAAAGCATGGACACTAATGTCAAAACACGTTATATCACTCAGGGTTTGCACACCGAGTACTTTTCGGTCGCTTGGATGGCATTTGAATTTTTAGTCGGGTTATGTGCCGGAATTAAGGCCGGTTCTATATTATTGGTCGCTTTTGGTTTGGACAGCTTCCTGGAAATTATCGCTGGCATCACGCTCGTCTGGCGGTTACGGCAAGAACAAGCCGGCGCTAGTAAGGAACGAATTGAACAAGCTGAACGGCGCTCCGGTCGCATTGTCGGCGGTATTCTATTACTGTTGGCCGTTTATGTCACCTTGACGGCTGGCTATAATCTCTTGACTCACCAAGCCCCTGAATCAAGCTTTTCAGGGATGGCCATTGCAATCGCTTCGGTTCTGCTGATGCCGATCTTGACCATTCGCAAACGATCGTTGGGCAAGAAAATTAATTCACTGGCCTTAATTGAAGACGGCATGTGCAATATTACCTGCGCTTATATGGCGGCTACCGTTCTGATCGGTGCTATGGTCACAGCCCTATTAGGTTGGTGGTGGGCCGATTCGATCGGTGCATTAGTCCTCGTTTACTTCATCGCTAGCGAAGGTTGGGAAGCTTTTCACGGCGAGGATTAGAATCGCTGCAAGACAAAGAGATGGCCTTTTGAGGACCACCTCTTTTTAAATTAGTTCTAATTTGTACGCAATCATCCGCTCCCCCTTTTTATAAAGGATCGCAAAATTATTTTCCGCGTTAGCCACATCCATTACTCGCACTTTAGCCAGCCACAGCCTATAATTAACCTAGCCAAAAACGTGAGGAGCTTGATCATTATGGCAAAATATAAGTCTAAACCAAACAAACACAAAACCAACATGTCAGCTGCCATTGAAGCTGGTTTAATCGCTGGCGTTATCTCTGGCATGGTCAAGATTGGCTGGGAGGCGCTATTGCCACCGCGCACACCCGAGCGTGATAATCCCAACCCACCGCAACATCTGCTGGAACAATTGCGCTTACCACCACGCCTATTAAATGCAAGTTACACTTACTCAAAACAGCAAATGCCCATTGCTGGCTTTCTCATGCATTTTGGTTTCTCGACAACATTTGCTGTTGCCTACGCATTAGCCGGACAACGACTGCCAAAAGTAAAAGCTGGCCATGGTGTTATCTTTGGCTTAGGTGTATGGGCAGCTTATCACCTGTACTTATTGCCAAAAATGCATACCATTCCGGCCGCAAAAGATCAGCCACTAGCAGAGCATCTCTCAGAATCTTTTGGTCACGCAGTTTGGATGTGGACCAACGACGTATTCATCAGCCAACTCTACCAAACCCTAAATCACAAACAATGAGGATATTTTCATGACAAAACAAACTTTTTACCACGCCTGCTGGTACGTTGCCGGCGGGTTAGCAACCCTCGCAATGATAACTGGCATCCTCGAAGCAATTCGTTTAATGTTACGTATCTTGCTTAACTAAACAGGATTGGTTGCAATCTTGCAAAGATAACAATTGTTTTATTGCTAAATTTACCATGGTTATTAATGACCAAATTTGTATACTTTTCCTGTAATATTCAACGACTTTGAGTTATTGGGCGCTCTTTAAGACCATCGCCTTGCACTTCTAACCGTTACCTGGCAGAATTAGGCATTACTTGATTCGTTAACTCGGTTGGTTAGCGACCTTTAGGAGTTGGTTTCATGCAACGTTTGAAACGTTATTTCGTTCTTGAACCTAATGACCAAACAGATATCACCCTAGTCTTTTGGCTAGGGAAGTCTCCTTGGTTATCATGGTTTCTGATTATTTTAACTGCTGTCTGTGGCATACTGAGTGAATTACTGCCGGATTTACAGCATACTCACCTACTACCCCAAGGCTTCCCTGCTTGGTTAAATAATATCGTCGTATTCGGTGGTTGGTATAGCTATTATATCGCGGGAATTGTGTTTTTCTTTTTCTGGCAATTAAGCCGCTGGTTACACCGCCGTCAACGACCTGCACCGCCTCGACGGACCGGAATCATCGAATCAATTTTGGCCATTATCATCATTACTTATTTAGGTGGTGTCTTAGATAGTTGGGCTAGCCAAATCGGTGCTGCAGCGAAGATTAAAGATGTGACAGACGCCGCTGAAGGTTTGGTCACTGTTCATGGAACCATCTGGCAACGCTTTGTCACCTATATGATCAACAACTGGTATGAACTGCCTAGTGAAGATGTCTTCCGCCTGAGTCTGTTCACGATTTTATTTGTGGCCTTGTGGTGGATTAACCGTCCTACCTTACGATATTGGTTGGCATTTCTCATGACCGCCCTACTATTTGGTGCCTGGCATTATAGTTCTTACGGTTACAACCTGCCGGAAGCTGTTTTTGAAGTTGGCCTCCCCACCATCATTGACGGCTGCCTATGGTTACGAACACGCAACTTATGGACCTTTACCGCCAGCCACTTTTTGTACGACTATTCTGGAAATTTTTAGGTAAAATAAGTGCCTGTAAATGAGCTTTAAATCTCTCATTTACAGGCACTTTTATGTGACACAATTTTTTAAAGTTAGCTTTTATTTTTTCAGTCAGCGATCGAAATCAACTGATATCACGAACATGAATTGAGCTTGTACATTACCTTCAATCGTCAAAACAGAATTAACTGACAACTTTTTAAAAAGAATACATCTTCTTTCATCAATGACTCGGCTAACCATCACAACCGCAACATACTCACATCATTGCTGCCAGTTATTGAGAATATCTCACTAAAATTTCAGTACATAATCCGTCATATTTAGAAATTCATGAGTGATTAACGAGCATCCTCCCAGCAATGTTGCATACTGTGAATTTTGTGCCAATTGAATCAGAGAACGGTTTTCTGCAATTTGCCGATAATCCTGACGTATTTCGGACAACAATTCTGGTAAAGCCTCAATAAGTGGTGAATTAAGAAAAATAACTTCTGGGTCAAAATTTGCAGCAACGTTAAATAAAATTTTTGAAATAGCGGCACAAAATTCTTTTAAAATCCGTTTTATATCCGCGTCATCTGCCAAAAACAAGGTGACTAAGTCCTGTCGTTGAATAGTGGAATCTTCCTTAATCGACTGTGCTAGCCCAATAATCGCATCTTCAGAGCAATAATCCTCAACCTTGCGAAATTGATCCATCACACCTACATTAGCATCCATCATAATGCTTCGTCCGATTTCACCGGCTTCACCATGGAGGCCACGATACAGCCGGCCGTTAATGATAATTCCCGCACCAATTCCTTTATGGATACTAACCGTTAAGGTGTTATTAAAATCCCCAGCACTATTGAAATCTCGTTCATAAATGGCCGACAGGTTGGCTTCGTTTTCAATCACAACTGGGACCGAAAACTCGTTTTCCAAGTCTGTTTGAAGATTTTCGTGCGACATATCTAAAAAAGGCGCATAAGTTATGCGATTGTTATCAACAATTCCAGAAACAGCCACGCAAATCCCCAATAAGCCACGACTAGTATCAGAAATCCTTAGAACATGTAATTTTGCCACCATTAATTCTAAAATTGCCGACATATCAAAGCCAACGATGTCGTAATTATTGAATGAGATAATTTCTCCGCCAAGATAATTAACCATCATATGCAAATGCCGGTAGCCAATTTCAAAACTAACAGTATACCCCCAATGACCATTTATTTTAGTGAAACGAGGCCGACGACCACCATTGACGGACGCCTCGCCTTCACCGAGTTCTACGACAAGGTTTTCATCCTGAAGCATATTAAAAAGCGTAGATACAGTCGATTTATTTAGTTTAAGCCGTTTGGAAATGTCAATTCGAGAAATGGGTCCCTCGTTGAAAATTTGCTGCAACACCAACTTTTGGTTCACATCCCGCATCACATCTTGATTTAAAACTTTTTTCGCCAATAGTTGTTCCTACCTTGCTTTTTTATCATAAGTATAAACCAGAATAGTAGCTATCAGCTCAAAAACGAAAAATGGTACCTTTTATAGTTCGATATCTGCCGCCTAAACAGATCGCTGTCGAACTTCTATAAATCACGTCTAAAATTCAATAATTGATGACTCAAATCCGCTGTTTTCCCATAGATTTGTCGATAAATTTCATGTAATTTTTGATAATTTCGAACATTTTCTGTAATCGGCCGATAAACCTTATCAAAATGAACAAATTCTTTCGCACAATCTGCTAGAGTGTCAAACCACCCTAAGCCGACTGCAGCTAACATTGCAGCTCCCATTCCTGGACCCTGTTCGTTTTTTAAGCTCACTACTTTTGTATTAAAAATATCTGCTTGAATTTGTAGCCACACCGCACTTTTGGCCCCACCACCAATCGAAACAGCGGTATCAAATTGGCTGCCTTGTTCTTTAAACAGATCCAAAATATCCCGAAATGAAAAGACAATTCCTTCAAGGATGGCACGGACAAAATCACTTCTTTTTTGCGTGCCATCTAAACCAATAAAGCTACCGCGAATATCTGCATCTGCATATGGTGCCCGTTCACCAACAATATAAGGTGCGAACAACAATCCATGGCTACCAACAGGTGCACTCGACGCAGTTGATACAAAATCACTAAAGTCTTCATCGGGGGCGAACGTTTTTTTAAACCAATTTAAACTATATCCGGCCGCAAGTGTGACTCCCATCGAATAATAAGCATTTGGAATCGCATGGTTTTCAAACTGCAATTGACCGTGATAATTCACAGTAGGATCATCCTCAAATTTCAAAACAACGCCCGATGTACCAATGCTGGATAAAACCATATTTGATTTAAGGATTCCAGCGCCAATTGCCCCACAGGCATTATCTGCCCCACCAGCAAAAACCTTTGTATGATTATCCAATCCTGAAAAAGCTGCATAACTTGTCGAAATATTGCCAACGTAGTCAACAGATTCAAGTAACGGCGGACACATTGAACGAGGAATTCCAAAACGATCGCAAATAACTTCACTCCATTGATGGCCGATGACATCAATCATTACAGTGCCAGAAGCATCTGAATAGTCCATTCCTAATTTTCCTGTCATTCGATATCTTAAGTAATCCTTCGGAAGTAAAAAGGTAGTCGCTTGGTTAAAGATATCTGGTTCATGTTCTTTAACCCATAATAGTTTAGGTAAAGTAAAGCCTTCCAGTGGTTCATTTCGAGTAATGTTAACAAAGTCATCACCCATTGCCCGCATGATTTCTGTTCGCTGTTCACTAGTTCGTGTGTCATTCCAGAGAATTGCTGGTCGCAAAACTTGATTGTTTTCATCTAATAAAACTAACCCATGCATTTGTCCTGAATAACTGATCCCGTCAATATCTTCAGATCGAATATGATCATTTAATATCAACCGCACGATAGCCACCGTCGTTCCAGAAACCCAATCTTCAGGGTTTTGTTCACTATAACCGGGTGCTGGCTGATGCAAATCATACGCATAACTTTCTTGGGCCACTATTTTACCATGACGATCAACGGCTGATACCTTAACGGCGCTGGTTCCTAAATCAACACCTAATACATAACTCATGATTCATCCTCCTAAAAAAAGAGAGTGAGGACTTGCCTCACCCTCTCTGTTTAACTTTTATAACATAATTACTTGCCTAAGGTATCAACAATGTAGTGGTTGATAGTATCTTTAATTTGTTCCAAATGGTCAGAGTGAGTTGCAGCAATTAATTCAGACTGTGGTTTATCGATTGCATATGCTTCCAGTGATTTAAAGTCTGCCTTGCCGCTTTCAATATCTGCGCCTATGCCAGATTTATATGATGCGTATCGGTTGTCTTTAAGATCTTCCAATACTTTATCTTCATACATTCTTTGAGCCACTAAGAGACCGGCAGCAAAGCTGTCCATCCCCACAATGTGCCCGTAGAATAAATCATTTGGTTCAAACGATGAGCGTCGTGGTTTTGAATCAAAGTTTAATCCACCGTGAGGACCGATTCCCCCATTTAGAATTACTTCATACATCGCAGCAGTTGTTTCATACAAATCAGACGGATATTCATCAATATCCCAACCAATTAACTTGTCCCCTTGATTAGCATCAAGTGAACCAAGTAATCCTGCGTCAACCGCGGTCTTAATTTCGTGTTGATAAGTATGGCCAGCAAGATTGGCATGGTTGCCTTCCAAGTTCAACTTAAAATCGTCTTCCAAGCCATATTCTTTCATAAAGGCAATCGTTGTCGCGGCATCAGTATCGTACTGATGGGTCGTTGGTTCCTTTGGTTTTGGTTCCAACAACATTTGTGCATCAAAACCAATTTCGTTCGCATAATCCTTAGCCATATGGAAGAATTTGGCCGCGTGTTCTTGTTCTTCCTTCATATTTGTGTTCCAAAGTGACTCATAACCTTCACGGCCACCCCAGAAAACATAGTTTTCCGAACCCACACGCTTACCAATTTCGAGACTGTGTTTTAATTGTGCAGCAGAATAAGCAAAGATGTCGGCGTATGGTGCAGTTGCAGCACCTTCAACAAAACGAGGGTTACTGAATAAATTAGACGTATTCCATAATACTTTCATACCAGATGTTTTTTGATACTCAACAATCTTATCAACGACTTTATCCAAGTTCGCATTAGTTTCCCGTAATGTATTTCCTTCAGGCGCTAAATCGCGATCATGGAAGCACAGGAAATCAACACCAAGTTTGTCATAAAACTCAAATGCTGCATCGACTTTTGCTAAAGCAAGGTCCATCGGATCCGTGAATTTATCGTAGGGACGCTGAGCAGTTCCATCACCAAATGGATCAACTAGCCGCTGGTCAAAAGTATGCCAATAGGCAACTGCAAAACGCAACCAGTCCCGCATCTTTTTGCCACCAACCATTTTATCTGGCTGGTAGTAATGAAAACCTAGTCCAGATTTCAAATTGCTTGTACCTACATAAGGCACCTTGTCAACATTCCAATAAGCCATGATTATGAACCTCCATTTTTTATGTTAGTTTTCCTAAACAACCAACTTACGAATCAAACTATATTCGCATGTTTCTATTTTTGCAACCCCTTTCATTAATTTTATTTTATTATCGACCACGTCCTGACAATTGCTTCTTTATATACCTACTTTAAAATCATCAAATATACATCTATGCTTGCTACGCCGGGATCTGTCTCCACCAACTAATAAAACGGTTTACCGTCCTAATAATGATTGTGATAAAAATCACTATTTTAGAGAAAGCGCTTGCATTATTTCAGCAAACGCGCCACAATGTCACCAGTTAGTTTTTCGGTTCTACTAACTCGTTTCTTTCGTGTTATTAGACCAACTTACAAAGGCGTTACAGACTAACTATAAACATGAGGAGTTTGCTGCTATGCATAAAGTATCGACCGGTTTCGTTTATTTCTTTGGTGCCTTAGGCGGTCTTCTATTTGGCTATGACACTGGTGTCATCTCTGGAGCAATTTTATTTATTCAAAAACAGCTTCGTTTGGGTTCGTGGCAACAAGGTTGGGTTGTCAGTGCTGTCCTTCTAGGTGCTGTACTAGGTGCCGCAATTATCGGACCTATGTCTGATCATTATGGACGGCGTAAATTAGTTCTACTGTCATCCGTCATTTTCTTTGTGGGAGCGTTAGGATCAGCTTTTTCACCTGAATTTTGGACGCTAATCCTTTCTCGAATCGTCTTAGGAATGGGTGTTGGTGCGGCCTCTGCACTCATTCCAACTTACCTGTCGGAATTATCACCGGCGGATAAACGTGGAACGGTTTCAAGTCTGTTCCAACTCATGGTAATGACAGGCATTTTATTAGCTTATATTACCAATTACAGTTTCTCCGGATTCTATTATGGTTGGCGCTGGATGCTAGGCTTTGCGGCGATTCCAGCGGCAATTCTCTTCTTAGGAGGACTCTTGTTACCTGAAAGCCCACGTTTCCTAGTAAAGACAGGACAGCTTGAGACTGCTAAGCAGGTTTTAGATCAAATGAATCATCACGACCAAGCAGCCGTTGACACAGAGCTTAAGCAAATTACTCAACAAGCTTCTATTAAAAGTGGTGGTTGGCATGAGTTATTTGGCAAAACTGTCCGACCAGCCCTAGTCATTGGCGTCGGTTTAGCCATTTTTCAACAAGTAATGGGTTGTAACACGGTTCTTTACTACGCCCCGACTATTTTCACTGATGTTGGTTTTGGTGTCTCGGCAGCTTTACTCGCTCATATCGGCATTGGCATTTTTAACGTCATCGTCACGGCAATTGCCGTTGCTGTCATGGATAAAATTGACCGTAAAAAAATGCTTATTGGTGGTGGTATTGGAATGGGTGTATGCCTCTTAATCATGAGTATTGCAATGAAGTTTTCTCATGGATCAACCACTGCCGCAATCGTTTGTGTCATCGCACTAACCATTTATATTGCATTTTTCTCAGCAACTTGGGGTCCAGTAATGTGGGTCATGATTGGTGAAGTATTCCCGCTAAATATACGTGGTTTAGGGAACTCTTTCAGCAGTGTGGTCAACTGGGGTGCTAACATGATTGTTTCACTTACATTTCCACCATTGCTTAACCTATTTGGTACCGGCAGTCTTTTCATCGGTTACGGCATACTTTGTTTTGTGGCAATTTGGTTTGTTCATGCTAGGGTCTTCGAAACTCGCAATCGTTCACTCGAAGATATTGAAATGTCTTTACGAGCACGTGCCGGAGAGCCAGAAACATCAACTGACAAAACAGTTTCTTCAGACAGCCTTAACTAAATATTTCTTTTAAAGGAAGTGGATTTATATGCTGCTCAAACAGCTCTTTAAAACACTTTGTATTTGGGCCAATCGTCCTTTAACAAAGAAAGATCCGGTCCAACCACCTTTTTTCACACCACTTTGGTGGTAACTCCGAATATATACGATTTACTAAACTAATTTTTAAGACAGGTTCATTGAATGAAAAAACGTTATCAAACTTCAATTAGACCATTTGACATTTTTAATAATCAACAGATTTACCAGTATAAGCTTCAAAATGACAATGGCGTCTGTATCTCAGTACTCAATCTTGGCGGAATTCTGTATGAAATCACGATTCCAACAAAAAAAGGCCCGCGTAATCTCGTCTTAAATTATCCTAATAGTACCGACTATTTTGATAATCCATTCTATGTCTGCATGGCAATTGGGCGAACTGCGGGGCGTATCAGCAACGCTGAATTTCAACTAAATGGTCATTCTTATAAATTGCTCCCAAATGAAGGAACCACCTTATTGCACGGTGGACCGCACGGTTTTAATTCTCAGGTCTGGTCTGGAGAATTAACAACGCGGCATGGAATTCCCGCCATTCACTTAACGAGGATTCAACGCCCTGAAGATGATGGATTCCCTGGTATTTTGCAAACCTCAATTTACTACCAATTGTCAGAGGACAATACAATTACTATTGAATTTGTTGGTACCAGTGACGCCGATTCGCTTTTCAATCCAACCCTGCATACCTATTTTAATCTTGGTTCCGATAACACAATTCTGCAACATACCTTACAAATTAATAGCACAAGACGATTGTTAACTTTACCCAACAAAGTCCCGACAGGCCAATTTTTATCAACCACTTCTACACCCTTTGATTTTCACCAATCGCGTCAACTTGGTTTCGCCATTAATCAACTAAAGAACACTCAGGAAAAAGGACTAGATGATGTTTTTGATGTTCAACCAGACGACAACAATATTGTCGCAACTTTAAATGATCCTACCAGCAATACGAGTGTTGCCATTGAATCAGCACGTAATGGTCTCGTTGTTTTTACGGCAAATTCTTTCACACATTCACACATGAACTTCATCCGAACCAACGGTACTGGCAACCCTTATCTAGGTGTTGCACTTGAAGCTCAAAATCTGCCTGATGCAACTAAACATGCTCAATTTGGTACGACAATTCTTCGGGCAGGAGAAACTAAAACTGAACAAATTAAATATCATCTCAGCTTTGAGAAAACTCAAAACTCAATTTAATCAATTTTTTGAAGCGACTCGCATCACTTTATAAAACACATAATAATTAAGGAGCTCTGTCTTATGGCGGCAAATGCAAAACATCCAAATGAGTTTGCTCATCTAAGTACTGGTGACAGACTAGCTTATGGTTCCGGTGATTTCGCTCAAAACCTGATTTTTGGAACTGTGGGTGGTTGGTTACTATTTTACTTAACTAGTATTGACGGTATTTCAGCCGGAGTTGGGGCCACAATTTTCTTAGTCGTTCGATGGATTAATGTTTTCTGGGATCCATGGGTCGGCGCCGTCATTGATAAATCCAAAATTAAAAGGAACGGTAAATACCGGCCTTATCTGCTTAATTTCGGAATTCCGCTAGTTATTTTGGCAGCTTTATTATTTCTACCTGTTGGAAAGGTTTTAGGAACTAACACAGTGGCCACCATTTCTTATGCAACGCTCTCTTATGCAGCTACGGCATTAGTGTATTCCTTTGTTAACATTCCTTATGGTGCATTAAATGCTTCACTAACACGCGATGAAGAAGAAGTTAACAAACTAACCTCTGTTCGAATGATGTTAGCCAATACAGGCAATTTATTGGTTTACACACTTTTTCCACTACTTGTTCAAATGGCGGCTCCAAAAGATAATAAGCTAACCGATACAGGACTGTTTGGCCTAAAACTACACATGGGAAATTGGGCAGACCCATCGGCAGCTGGAGCTTGGTTTAAAGTATTCGGTGTCTATATGATTTTAGGCGCAATTTTACTTTTTATTACTTACCGTGGGACTAAAGAGCGAGTTATCGCCTCAGATGAAGAATCTGACCAAGTTAAATATTCAGACTTATTTGCAGAATTGCGTCGGAACACAGCATTGCGAGTTCTCGGTGGGTTCTTCCTAGTTGCTTTCACATTTATGTTTTTCCAAAATACTGTTTGGGCTTACTTCATGCAATTTAACTTCGGCGGTGGTACTGGAAAGTCTGCCATGATGGCCTCAGTTGGGCTTATCGGCTCCATTCCTGGAATATTTCTTGTAACACTTTGGCCTTGGCTTCGACGTGTCCTAGGTAAAAAAGGATTTTTCTACACCTTCCTAATTATTTTCACCGCGGGTACGTTATTACTTTGGGGTTGGTCTAAAGCGCCTTCTGCTAACTGGATGGGATTTCTTGGCAGATTCTTGCAGCAGTGGGGTTTAACGTCTGCAACCGGATTCATGTGGGCATTGGTTCCAGAAGTTGTTTCAAATGGTGAATATATTTCAGGAAAGCGCGTTGCGGGAATCATCAATGCCATCATGGGATTATTCTTTAAAATTGGGCTAGCCCTAGGTGGTATTATCCCCGGATTTATTTTGCAATTTGCAAAATTTAAATCAAGCTCTACCACTCAATCTGCGTCAGCTCAAAGTGGTATCGAATTTTCAATGATTTGGTTACCGATTATCTTTGCAGTATTGGCAGCAATTATTATGAGTCGCTACCCACTGTCAGATGCTTACGTTGCCAAGATGAACGCTGAGTTAAAAGCTAAAGATTCTGTTACACAATAACTAATCAATCTTGCTTGCTACGAATCAGTGAAAGGAAATAAGATCATGTCACAAATTAAGAATCCTGTTTTACCTGGTTTTAATTCAGATCCTTCGTTTATTCGGGTTAACGACACCTATTATCTAGCAACTTCCACTTTTGAATGGTTCCCTGGTGTGCGTATTCATGCTTCAAAAGATTTGATTCATTGGAACCTAGTAAAAAATGTTTTAGATACGACAACGCTTTTAGATATGAAAGGCAATCCGTCTTCTGGCGGCATTTGGGCGCCAGATCTATCCTATGCCGATGGTAAATTCTGGTTAATTTTTACCGACGTTAAAATTACCGATGGTGCTTTTAAGGATATGACCAATTACTTAACGACGGCTCCGACAATCGAAGGACCTTGGTCTGACCCCATCACCGTTAACGGCGTCGGTTTTGACGCCAGCCTTTTCCACGATCAAAATGGACGCAAATACTTAGTCCAACAAACGTGGGATCATCGTGAATACCATCACCCGTTTAATGGGATCACCTTAACAGAGTTCGATGTGGCAACTATGCAACTCAAACCCGAAACTGCCACAACAATCTGGAATGGCGATGAAGTCAAATTAGTTGAGGGCCCTCACCTTTATCAAATCAATGGTTATTATTATCTATTCGCGGCTGAAGGTGGCACAATTTTCACACACCAAGAGGTCGTCGCCCGATCAAAATCGCTTGGTGAACTTTCATTTGAACCTGAACCTGATGCACCCTTTATCACTAATTTTGATACGCCAAAGACCTACTTACAAAAGCAAGGTCATGGCGCGTTAGTCACGACCCCTGGCGGCGAGTATTATTATGCCTCATTATCAGCTCGCCCATGGCATCATCAAAACGAATCGTCGACTGATCCACGTGGCTGGTCGACACTTGGTCGAGAAACATCTATCCAAAAAGTAACCTGGGACCAAGAAGGTTGGCCAAGAATTGTCGGAGGACACGGTGGTCAAACCCTCGTTGACGCGCCAAAAGATGCCATTGAAACCGTCGCTCCTAAAACACACTCGCAACACGATGAATTTGAAAACAGCATGCTTGATATTAATTGGAATACTTTGCGAGTGCCTTTCAGTCAACACATGGGAAGAGCCGGACATGGCAAATTAGAACTTATCGGCCGAGGATCACTTGCAAATCCTTTTGATTTATCCTTAATCGCACGGCGCTGGCAGGCATTCTACTTCGACGCTGAAACAAAGGTCAAATTCGACCCTTATTCCTATCAATCGATGGCTGGTTTAACTAATTACTATAACCATTCCAATTGGTCATGGATCTTTATTACGAAAAATGATGATGGAAAGCGAGTCGTAGAAGTTGCTGAAAACAAAGGCGGGCTGCGTAATGGTATGTATACTTCTTACCTCAAGGACCAGGCACCAATTATTCCCGATGGTACAGAGTATGTTTGGTTCAAGACAGAAGTACGAAAACAATCTTACACTTATCTATATTCGTTCGATGGATCGGATTGGAACGAAACTGGGGTTCAGTTAGATGCTGCCGTTCTTTCTGATGATTATGTTGTGCAAGAGTATGGTGGTTTCTTTACCGGTGCTTTTGTTGGTTTGGCAGCCGTCGATTATTCTGGCTATCAATCTACGGCTGAATTTGAATCATTTGATTACCTTGAGCTTGGTGATGAAATCACTGCGGATGGCAGTTTTACGTTCGACAAGCCAACTAATTCATAATAATTGATTGCTATAAAGAGATGAATGATATTAAAATCATTCATCCCTTTTTTCGACCGCTGCCGTCGCCTCCACAAACGGTACCGCGATCAACTGGGGGCGTGTGATAATCGACCCCACAACCACGCTATAGCAGCCCAATTCAAGCGCTTTAGTTACTTTTGCCGGTGTATCAATTTTCCCTTCTGCAATTACTGGCGCCTGGGCAGTCTTTAGCACATCCTTTAGGTAAGCAAAATTATTATCGGCAATATTTTGTCCTTGGGTAGCCGACGTATAGCCATGCATCGTCGTACCAATAAGGTCAAAGCCAAGTTGATCGGCGGCAATAACATCGCTGACAGTGGCGGTATCAGCCATTAGCAGCGTATTGGGGTATTCAGCGTGCATAGCTGCCACAATGTCGGCTAAATGTTCGTCATGTGGCCGCGACTGTCCTGTCACCTGACAAGCGACGGCAGCAACGCCGGTGGCCGCCACTGCCCGCATTTCCTTAAGTGTCGGCGTGATATAAACTGGCGAATCTGGATAATCAACTTTGTCCAAGCCGATCAACGGCAAATCAACGACATCTTGAATCGCCTGTAAATCGACGATTGAATTGGCTCGGATTGCACTGGCACCAGCCATCGCCGCTGCTTTTGCCATTCGACTCATGATAAACGAACTGTGTAATGGCTCGTCTGATAATGCCTGACAAGAAATAATCAGTTTACCTTTGATCTGCTTTAAAAAATCTGCTTGCATTTCATCACTCCTCAGCTTAAGTAATCGCTTACATTAAGCATAACGTGAACTAACCCTGTTCACAAGTTGGCCCTATGTAAAAAAGTGTTCCCTGCACTTACTACAGGGAACACTTTTTTAACACGATAATTAGTTTTCTTGAACTGTTGGCCGCAAGAGAATTTCGTCGATGCCGACATTTTCTGGTTGATCAATTGCGTAAAGAACTGCATTGGCTAGGTCATCCGGACTCAAGCCGATCGCTTCTTCACGAGCACGAGCCTTCTTTTGCAATTCAGGATCGCCAACCGTCTTCCATAGTGACGTATTGACGTTGCCTGGTGATACGATCGTGGAGCGAATCATGTTCGGACCTTCCTCTTGACGCAAAGCATCCATGATTGCCCGTAACGCAAACTTAGTTCCGGAGTAAATGGCGGCGTTTGGATTAATCACATGGCCAGCGTTTGAGTCGGTTGCAATAAAGTGACCGAATCCTTGTTCACGCATAATCGGTAATGCTGCAGCGATTCCATACAGAACGCCCATCACGTTAATCTGGAAAGCTTGTTCCCAGTCATTTACGCGCAAGTCACGCAAGGCTGAGTTCGGCATCACTCCAGCATTGTTATACATCACGTCAATCTTGCCATACTTTTCGTGGGCTGCATCGACGAATTCTTGAACCGATTGTTTATCTGTAACATCAACTGTCTTGTAGGCAGCTACTCCACCGGCGCCTTCAATGCCGGCAACTTGTTGCTTCAGTAAATCTTCACGTCGAGCCCCGATAAATAACTTGGCCCCGTGTTCAGCTAACTTTTTTGCCGTGGCAGCGCCAATTCCTGATGAAGCCCCAGCGATTACAACAACTTTTCCTGCTACTGTCATGATAGATGACCTCCTATAATTTAAAGATTAGCTTTGATTTTTTCAACAATATCTTGATATTCAGCGTCTGATAAATACTTAGGATCAGCTGGATTGTTGACAAATGAGTCGTTCCAATCTGCTTCACCTGGCTTCTTTGGTACCACGTGAACATGCAAGTGAGAAACGGTATCGCCATAAGTACCGTAGTTAATTTTCCCTGGGTTAAATGCTTTTTCAACCGCTTCAGCTGCATGAGCCACGTCATCATAAAATTCATGTCGTTCAACTTCCGACAACTGGAATGGTTCATCCACGTGCCAATTCAAAACAACCGCCACGCGACCGGGATGGGTTTGATCGCGGCTCAGATAAACCGTGGCTACATGCAATGGTTCAATTTCAATATAGTTTGCAGCTAGTTTTTCCGTGTGTGCGCAATATAAACAATCTGGTTGATACCGTTCTACCATGGTCAAGATCTCCTTTAAGATAATTAGTTAACCAAGTTAAGCCTCTTTAGGCATCGTCGTATCTGGTTGTTTCACCACCGGCTTGTGTTCATGCAAACTGATGACAATTAGACCGGTGATAATCAAGGTGGCCGCTAAAAAGTACATGCCAACTTCGGTACTGCCAGTGGCTGACTTCAACCAGCCAATCGCGTATGGCCCAAAGAAACCACCGAAGTTACCTACAGCGTTAACGATCCCTAAGCCAACCGCCGCAATTCGCGGGTCAACGGTGGTCGTGATCGCCCAGTATGGTCCAGAGTAAGCATAGACACCAATCGCTGAAAGGCAGATAAAGCCGACTGACAAAACAGGAATGCCAGTTGTTAAAGCCGCGCCGATAAAACCGATACCACCGAGAATAGCTCCACCGGCCGTATGCCAAATTCGCTCACCAGAACTGTCTGACCAACGACTGTTAACGACTAAGGCGATCGCTCCTAACAAATACGGAATGGCACTGATTAAGCCGACCTGCATCGTTGTGATATTGTTCGACAAGGACTTAACCATTTGTGGCATCCAAAATGTAATACCGTATAGTCCGATACAATAGAAGAAATTAACCCCGGTCATTTTCCAAATCTTGGCGTCTTTGAACGCATCAATAAATGGCGCATTGACAACTTTGTTTTCTTTCTGCTGTTCAGCGTCATCAGCTAAGGCTTTGATGAGCCAGTTCTTCTCGTCTGAATTGAGCCAACGAGCCTTTGCTGGACCATCGGCTAGGAAGAAAATGGTATAAATTCCCATCAAAACGGCTGGAATCCCAATGATGATAAACAACCAACGCCAACCAGCTAAGTCAAGTTCCATGTGGACACTCGTGATAATCCATGTTGCAATGGGCGCTCCGATCGAGTTGGCAACGGGCGGTGCGATCATGAATGCGGCAATGGCTCGTGCCCGGTCTTTACTGCGAATCCAGTACGTAATGTACAATGTCATCCCTGGGAATAATCCTGCTTCAGACACCCCAAGCAGGAATCGTAAAACAACTAGCATTGATACTGAACTAACAAAACCAGTGATCAAAGTCACCGTGCCCCAGAACACGAGGATAAATGCCATCCAGCGGCGAGCTCCGATGCGTTCCAGCATCATGTTGCCCGGAATACCGAACAGGAAATAACCGATAAAGAAAATTCCGGCAATGAAGCCGTATGTCGTCGCGGTTAAACCTAATTCTTTATCCATGCCACCAATCGAGGCATAAGTGATACTACTACGATCCAAAAAAGCGATAAAATAAATAACGAATAGATACGGCAAAATGTGCCAAGAGACCTTTGATAGTGCGCTATGCTTTGCATCTGTCATTGAAGCCACGTCCTCACCTGTGTTTGTGATTTCCTTACAAAGTAACCATCCAGATATCCATCTTTCTGACGATAGTATAGCTTGAATAAAGCGTTTACATTTGGCCGTAACCAGCTCATTTTCTGGAAAATATCACACAAAATGGAGAATCCCTCTCATGCAACTAGCAGTTCGTGACCCACAAATCAAAGTCTTATGGATGAGTGGTCGGCTTTATCACCGTCATGAAGTGGTCGAAGAGCATCAACATATGTTTGCTCAAGCCCAAATTGTGCTCAATGGCCAAGAGTATATTGAAATTAATCACCATCAACTCACCGTTTTTGCTAACCAACTGGTCCTCATCCAGCCGCACACCCCGCACAGTTTTCATTTTGAACACGACACAGTGATTATCGACATTAAATTTGAATTAAGTGAAGATGTTCAACAGCTCATTACAACAGCAAGCAACCAAGAAATTTTTCCTGTTCTCGCCATCGAAAGCTTTCGCCACTTGCTAAATGAAGGCGTGCCGACCGAGTTGGGGACTCACGCATATTCAGCACTTCAACTCGATGTCGACTTCAAGCAACTATTACTCAAAACCATCTTTGCCACGACACCCCACATGACCGACTTACCTAATGATTTTTCGGCCGCTACCGACCCCAATGCGACCTTTCCGCTGCAATTATATTTGCAACAACACTATGACGAACCCTTAACTTTAGAAAGTTTAGCCAAACACTTCAACTACAGCAAAAATTATTTAATTCGCATTTGTAAGCAACATACTGGCCTAACCCCGGCAAATCTACTACAACGCATCCGCATCAAACATGCCCAAAACTACCTAGAGTATACTGACCTCTCCGTCAACACAATCGGCATTAAGGTCGGTCTTGACCCCAACTACCTCACCAAGCTCTTCACCAGACTCGTCGGCCAAGCCCCCCTAACCTATCGCAAAACCAGCCGTGCCGAGCACGAACAAAACATCACCCTCGTTCAATCATTTAACCAGCAGAACGAACCCGCTGTGAGACAGACGGGGAGGTACTCGATGGATTAGGAAAATCAAAGCCACGAAAATTTAATCCCATTGCCAAAGCACTCGCAAAAAAATTGCGAGTGCTTTTATTACACTAAACGATCATCTTCCATAAAGATCGGCCCTTCACCTTAGTTTTAGATGAAAGTTTTTTATTGGAGGCCCTTTATTTTTGAATTTACGCTGATTTGCTGCGATGAGGGAATCTAACTTTTGGAAGAAGTTGGAAATCAACTTTTGTTCTGACAAAACGGGCACAAAATACTCTGATTTCGCAACCGTATGCCAGTCAGATCTTGGCATTTTTGTTCCGACCGAGTGGTTACTAGATTTAAAAAAGCTTTCTGTCTGAAGAATGCAGTAGACGAATGCAGCTGTTGCAATGCTTGTCGGCTTCATAACCCAAAAGTCACCGAGAGCGACACCTGAAAAGTCAGCTAGCAACCAATTCTTTAGATATGGACGCAGTTTTCCAAAAACAACATCGTTAGCCTCGAATTTTATTCCTCGGCGGACATCGTGCTTCTTTGTAATGTCTTTATTTAGAGTGCCTGATCCTGAATTAATATCTTCATATTCTAAATTCGGCAAGGAATAACTATTGGAGACTTCAGACTTTCTGGTGACAATTTCATCAAACTTACGCTTTTCCCAAGTGAGCAGATTGAAAACGAACGCATGGGAAAAGCGTAAGTTTTCAGAATTGTTTGAAAGGGTTAATGAACGAAACAATGGCCAGTTTGGTCGTTCTAGATGGATTTCTGTTGCAAAAATGTATTTTCAAACTGCAGATAGGGTTACATCTAATAACCTAGATACTAGAACTTATGTCATGAGAAAAGGAGATATCGCCTTTGAAGGTCACCCTAATGCAGATTTTGAATTTGGAAGATTCGTTTTAAATGATATTGGAGACGGTGTTGTATCCGAGTTATTTCCTGTGTACAGGCCTATAGCCAAAATGAATTTGTTTTATTGGAAATATGCCATTCAGTTAGATTGGGTAATGGCGCCAATTTTTTCCAAATCAATTAAATCGTCGGCAAATTCTTCGAATAAATTAGACGATCGTCACTTCTTAAAATATGCGGTATTGGTTCCATCTTTAGATGAGCAACAACAAATCGGCACCTTCTTCCAAAAACTAGATTCCCTCATCGCAGCAAATCAGCGTAAATTAGTAATTTTTCTATCTTTATGACGAAAAATTGCGTATTTTAAGCCATAGCACCATCTAAAAAATCAACGGGAGAGAATCTATGACATCACCAAAATTTCACGAATACTATTTGCAATGGATCAGACTTTACAAGGCTGGCGCTGTTCGGCCAGTTACCTACGATAAGTACAAAATGTGTTATCAAAATCTGGTGACTTTAGTTCCGGATCTTCGCTTAGATGAATTAACCCGGCTTTCTTATCAACAGCTACTGAATACATACGCAGAAACGCACGAACGAGTGACAACGACTGATTTCCATCATCACTTAAAAGCCTCATTGATGGATGCACTAGACGATGGCTTAATCAAACGCGATCCCACCAGAAAGGTCGTCATCAAGGGTACTGTTCAGCGCAGCCACAAGCCTAAGTTCTTAAATCAAAAGGAATTCGGTCGTTTAATGGATACTTTGTTTTTCACCGGTGAAGCTGATAATAACTATCTCATTGCCTTAATTGCCAAAACTGGGATCAGATTTTCCGAAGCGCTAGCAGTAACGCCCAAAGATTTTGATTTTAAACGTCAAATGCTCACTATTAATAAAACTTGGAACTATAAGAGCCGCACAGGTGGTTTCGCACCAACGAAAAATCGTAGTTCTGTTCGTAAAGTTTCCATTGACTGGCAAACACTGACAATGTTTTCTCGACTTACTCAAGATCTACCGTCTGACCAGCCAATCTTCGCTTCAACAGATAAACCAATTTTCAACGCGACCGTTAATGACTTTCTTCGCCGGAAATGCATGATGGCTGGTGTACCAGCCATTTCAGTTCATGCGCTCCGTCATACCCATGCTTCACTATTGCTATATGCGGGTGTTTCCCTCGCCTCAGTATCCCGACGTTTAGGTCACGCCAATATGACCACAACTCAGAAAGTATATCTTCATGTCATTCAAGAACTAGAAAATGTCGACAATGACAAAATTATGCGTTATCTAAGTTCTTTATAAAAAAGATGCCAGCGATTTTTTCAGCGCTGGCATCTTTTTAATCCTTATAATTCACCGTACATTGCTTGCATCTTTGGTAACCACTGTCGAACAGCAGTTCCTAGATCCGTCTTATAATTACCAGCCGGCAAAAATCCTGCTTGGTTTTCTGGGATCTTGTACCACTCCGATTCCTGATAATTTCCCGATTCACGCAACTCATCTAAATAATCAATCGTCTCTGCGTCTGGTTGATAGTTTTGATAAACCTTTAACAGAATTTGCCAATCAATTGCCCATTCATATGCAAACTTTTTTAACGCCGTTAGTCCTTTTTGAACAGCAAACTCATGAAATTTATCCTCAATTGCATCGTCATTGTTCAATGTTCCTGGATCTACCACTTCATTCATAAACTGTTGTAATAGCGTAGCGTTGTCATTATCACCGTACGTGCGTAACTTCAAAATGCCATCATTAATCAATCGCAAGTTTTCTTCGTTTGAATCACTACCGCCTTCTTGACCATTAACAACTTGTCCAATTAATCGAATAATTTCTTCAAAAGTGACATCTTGCGTATCAATCAGTTTAACAGCACCCAATTCAACTTCTTCTGGATCATCACTCGCCTCAGTTTGCGGGCGTAAAGCACGATAGGCACCCTGATACTGTAGCCACTCGTCCTCTGTTAGTGCAAGCTGTCGATCACCAGTGCCATTCCAATCGAATTCATAATATTGGGATAATAAATTTAAATATTTCGAGACTTGACGATAGTTACTAAGAAATGACGCTATCGCTTCTTCATCGCCAACTAACTCCGGCCATCTCGTTGGGTCAGACAAAGCGGCCTGTAATGCGGCATATAGTGGTTCTAATCCTTGGACTGCTAAAGGATATGGAGCTACAACAACTCCCGTACTAGATCCACCAGCACCATAGAGATGAAGCGCTTTGCTTAGTTCATAACGACTCGTAGCCGGGTAATAGTAATTGATGATCGTACCAAATTCTTTATCTGAGCCATAAACCCGATTCGTTCGTGAATAGGCCTGGATTAAGCCTTGAAGTTGAAGTTGACGATCTACATATAACGTATTCAATAGTTTTGAATCGTAACCTGTTAACAAACGATCCGCAACGATCATCAAATCAATATTCTTTTCATCCAGCGCATGCCCACCTCTTTTGAAGACACTCGTTATGTCCGCAAAGAAGCCCGATTCACCATTTTCCTTCTTACCATCGACTGAGTATTGTGGATGCCCCATCGCATGCCAGTCGTAAAATAAACGAGCGAGTTGAGCCTTATCATTTGCCCCACTATCAGTATTCTCATTATCCTCAGAAAAAGTGGCAGAAATATTTAGGTGGATTTCAGGATGATCGGCTAGTTGACGTTTAAATTCTTCATAATACGCAATCACGCGAGATTTACGAGCAACTGTCAAAATCGCATTAAACTTATACGGAACTCGCTGATTTTGAACAATTCCCGTAGAATGCTTTTCCCAATTCTTTAAAATCCGCTCGACTACAACAGGAATATGGGATTCATCATCATAATGAAGAACTTCTTCTAATCGCATCCGACCATCTTCAATGCCATCAGTGTCCTTACTATGATTACCCTCATATTCTCTGGCTTGTCGCCTTAAATCATCTTCATCAGGATCAGGCAACTCATGCATCTTTTGCTCAACCCAGCGTTCAGACAATTTCTCATAGCTGCCCACTTCACCGGTATCAATGTAATCCACATGGAATCCCAAAACATTGCGGTCTTTGATAGCTTGATCAATCGTATAGCGATGTAACTCCGGCCCGAACATCTGCTCTGTCGTCCGAATTCGCTCGGATTTTTCATTAATGACACCACTAACATCACTTTCATCAAACAGCGGCGTTCCTGTAAAGCCGTAGAACAATGTGTTTTTCAGCGCACTTTTGATGGTTAACATCATTGTTCCCATGGTTGTACGATGAGCCTCATCAATAATGATGGCCATGTGCTTGCCCAAAATGTCCTTTGCATCGCCATTATTGAGTAAATCATTGATCACATTATTTAACTTGAAAGTGGTTGCCACCACAATTCCTTTACCACCACTTTGCAAAGCTTGTCGCAATGAATCTGTATAAGGAGAATCATCTACCTCAATACTCTCATATTGCGAATACGCCTTAAAATTAGCGCTCGTTTGCTGATCCAAATCTTTTCGGTCTAGCAAAAAGATCACTTTGTCAAAATATTTAGCCAATGATGTCGCTGCTTTAAACGAAGTAATCGTCTTACCAGACCCAGTTGTATGCCATACGTAACCACCGTGAGGCTGATGTTCCTTGTTATCAATCCCGTTTGCCGCAAATTCAATGGCTCGCAAAGCTTCCACCTGGTATGGACGCATTAGCATATGAATTTCATGCTCCACATCAAGAACTAGATAATCGCCAACCATTTGGTGTGCCATGGGGATACTTAACAAGGTTTTAGTAATGTCTTCCATCCGGTTTAACGGATTATTATGAATATCCGCCCAATGGAATTGAAAGGCTGGGTTAAAGGCCTCTAAACTCTTTGGCGTTGCGAAATACCGTGTATCAATGTCACTCATAATAACCATCATTTGTGAAAAGGCGAAAAAGTTATGCGTGTATTCGCCATCTTGATAATAGCGACGAAATTGACCAAAAGCCTCGTCAGTGCTGTGATCAACTCGTTTCTGTTCAATATTTATTAATGGCAGCCCATTTATTAGCAAGATTAAATCAAAACGGTTTTGACCAGATTTTGACACAACTTCTCGAGCAATCTGATAACTGGTGTCGCCACCATTCACTTCGGCCTTTTTAAAAATCTGTAAGGTAATCCGCTTTTTCGTTACACCCGGCGCATCACGGATAATGCCGTCAATTTTCCCAGTTGAATTCTCGGCGGATAATATTTTGGCTGCCTCATAAGAATTACTGATTCCATTGACTTTACCCATCACTTGATCAAATTCTTGGTCAGTCAGATCGACTTGTTCTAATTCAATGGCGTTGATTCGATTTAAAATTGTTCGCCAATTCTGAAGTAGGGTGTCATAGGTTACTTTTCGCTTAGTACCGTCTAGCTCAGGCGAAGCAGTCCACGATTTTGTGCCATAGCCAGCCAATGCACGAACTGTTCCATCTTGAAACCGACGTTCTGATAAGCTTTTATCGCTTAACAAGCATGCCACCTCCCATTATTGTATATTTATTCATTATTTATTCGTAAAATTGTATTTTATTCGTCAAACAAACATCTCTTTCAGTAGCGATTGCTTCAATTCTTCCAATTTCTTCCCTTCACGCTGATTTGCTGCGATGAGGGAATCTAGTTTTTGGAAGAAGATGCCAATTTGTTGTTGCTCATTATTTGTGGCTGGAATTGATATTTCATATGAATTGATTTGCTTCACGCTAACATTGGGTTGTGCCCCAGCACCCCAAAGATTCCCAATGTATTTCTTGAACGAGGAACTCGCTAAAAACACCTTCAATAGGCGAACATTAATAGCTAGCTCTGCAAACAACCCGACACGTTGATTAACTAGTGCTGTAGCAGATACTTGCCCAATTTTTCCCGTAGTGGCACCCGACATGGCAATAACTAGTTGTCCTGATTTTGCAATATATTTATCAGCCAATTCTTTTTTTTCGTAAGTGACAAAGGTTCCTCCAACACTTCCATTCTCCAAAATATTCGTTATTCGAATGACTGGAAAAGATCCGATACCAAAGTTACTGCTTTTGAATGAATACCCACTAACTAATTTCGTCATTTCTCCCAACTTACGCTTTTCCCAAGCGTCAGTAAATCCAGGAAAACGTAGCTCTGGAACATCTTTTCCATCGGCTGGAAACATTTTATGCAAATATGCATTTTTCAAATCTGTTAATTTCTTATACTCACGCTGATTTGCTGCGATGAGGGAATCTAATTTTTGGAAGAAGGTGCCGATTTGTTGTTGCTCACGCTTCGTTGGAATATAGACCAAAAGATTTAACACCTGCGTGGTAGTGACGGAATCAAATGTTGACCCAGAACTTAAAACCTTCCAATACCCAGATGAATGAATATTATTTAAATACTGAAACAAAAATTCGTTACCTGAAATTCCTGCCACACCACGACCTAGAACAACATCGAACTCAGTCTTTCCAACTTCTCCAACTGGCGCCCGAACACTAAGAATTAAGCTTCCTTTTTTCGCAGTTTTCGTTATTTGTTTAGTATGAATTCTTGGAACAACCTGCCCATCAATCATGTCTGCGTTTCCTTGAACTAAGATCGGATCTGACAAGTCTAATGAATAATTCTTTGAACTTGGGGATACTCCCATTATTACTTGAGTTATTTCTCCCAACTTACGCTTTTCCCAAGCGTCAGTGAATCCAGGGAAGCGTAGATAGGGTTTGTTACTTTTTTTATTCATCATCGCCAAAATCCTCTGTCTTCACTAGTTGAGCTAACATTTCATTGAAAGAAGATTCAATTTCAGCTTTTTCACGTTGAATATCAGCTAGTGTGTCATGATATCGCTCAATTAACGACGATACGGTGTCCAGATCTCTATCCAACGCATGATCTAATAATTTAGTGACATCATGAGTAAACGAACCGAACCATTTCTGCCGCAAGACAGTCAAAATTTCATCTTTATCAAGATTAGTGAAATGTGCCAACACCGCTGCTGAAAGGCTTGCTGCTGCTTGCTTTTGTTGTTCATTAATTTCTTTACGCTGAGCATCAAGATCAAGAACCTTCGCTAAAAATGTGCCAACGGGATCATCCCCATCAGTCGAATTTAACAGTGCATCCTGCTGCAGACTACTGATTTCATTCAAGACAGCTGATTTTTTGACCGTTTCATGATTTTTATCCCAATCAGTGGGTTGAAAGACTTTGAAGGCATTTGGATGATCTGCAATTGTCGCCAGCTTTTCTTTCTTCTTCTGATCCGTATATTCTCGCAAGATAATGATTTCTGGTGTTTCTGCGTCCTTAGCTAGTTCATCCAGATCATTTTTAGCCTCTGTAAGCAATAATTTGCCATTATCTACATAGTCTTCAAGATCTTCATCGCTGGCGGCCTCTTCAATCAGCTCATTAAATTGCTCGTCTAAATCAGATATTTTGTCTTGAAGCTGTTCTAGCTCTTTTTCTCGATCTTCAAACAAAACGCTTGTGACTAAATCAATTGGTAGAAGTTGTCCTTCCTGACCAGCCTCTTTCGTCACCGTACGACCGTTACTCTTACTCGTCTTATAAAGCTGTCGTAGCGCCCGACCGGTTGTTAACAGACCAAATTTCGCAATCAATTCCACATCTTGCGTTAGGTTTTCAGTCCACAGATCCGCAACGACTTGATACGCATCGTAGACATCCACAATGCCGGGCAATCCTAGCCGATGCTGTGCATCTTCAGTCATTTCCCGCTTCACCTGTTCTAAATCGGCATCAGCGTTCACTTCAACTAACTTAGAAAACCATTCATCAGCAAATTCTTGCACAAGTTCACTGTAGTTTTGTTTTTTAGCTAACACAGCGGGCGCTTGATAAATCTTCGTTCGCAATTCATCTTTATCAAGAATTGCTTCCAAATAACCTGGTCGGATTGTCTTGAAGCTACCCATTAATTCATCTTTAGCTAGCGTATTCAAGACCGTCAATTGTTCTAACGCATATTCAGGAATGCCGCCATGTAGATGTGCATCGACATCTTGAACATCTTCTGCTTCAATTTTTTCGACATAACGCGGAATATTTAAATTAAAGTCATTATGTTCGATTTCCTTTAACGTTGCTAAATGGCTAAATCCTGCGACTTCTTGACGATTCCGCACAACGTCAACAATTTTAGCGATATCACGTTCACGTAGTCGATTTTGTTTACCGTCCTTAATAAATCCATCTGAGGCATCGATAACCAAAACATCATTCAGCTGTCGATCTGTCCGGTTCTTTTTTAAAACCATTACAATGACTGGAATTCCCGTGTTCGTGAATAAATTAGCTGGCATACCAATGATGGCATCAATCTGATTTTTCTTGAGGAGGTTTTGTCGAATCGTGCCCTCGTCACCACCTCGAAAAAGAACACCATGTGGCAAGACGATTGCCATCGCACCATCCTGGTCCAAGTGATATAAACCATGTAGTAAGAAGGCAAAATCAGCCTTGGTTTTAGGCGCCAACGCGCCATAATCCTGATATCGAGGATCGGTTAAGGTCGCCATGGCATACGCGCTGTTATCACCTTTACTCCAATTGTAAGAATAGGGTGGATTCATGACAACGGCGTCGAACTGTCGACTTTGCTGAGGGTTACGAGGGTCTTCAGGCCAATCTTCCTTCAACGTGTCCGCATTTCGCACCGTCATATGATCCGGTTGAACCCCATGTAGCAGCAAATTCATTCGGGTCAAGTTATATGTCGCGGTGTTATATTCCTGACCAAAATAATTTAATGTCTCAAGGCTTGCCTGTTTTAAATGTTTTGCCACCGTTAACAGCAATGAGCCAGAACCAACCGTTGGATCATAAATATTATGGATATCTTCAGTGGAATTTGTCACAACTTGCGCCATAACTTCAGAAACTTGTCGTGGAGTGTAAAATTCGCCAGCTTTCTTACCGGCTTCCATACCAAACTGTCCCACCAAATACTCATATGCATCCCCAAGTACGTCAGTTTTCTGAAGTTCGTTCATATCCAAGTCGGCAAACAATCGTACCAATGCTCGCAGATTCTCATTACGTTTGTGAAGATCACTACCTAAGTCAGGACTGGAAACATCCAGCGAACTAAAGAGTCCATCGAAGTCATCCTTATTGGTCGATCCTTGGACATTTCGCTGAAAGTTATTAAATGCATCTTCAATATTGGCAACTTCAAATGTATTTTGTTCGATTTTAACCATCCACGTTTGATATAAATCTTGTGGCTGTACATAATAACCGAGATCTGCAATGAGTCCTTTAAAAACCTGTTGTTGGGCTTCAGGGTGATCCAAAATCGACATGTATACATCGTAAGCCTGCTCACTTGGGACTTGGTTATATGACGAAAAAGAGGCTAATGTTTTATCGCTGAGAAATTTATAAAACATAATCCCTAACATGTAGTCTTTGTATTTGGACGCGTCCATCGAACCACGCAGCTGCTCTGCGCCATTCCACAATCGGCCATAAAGTTCTTGATTGGTTTGAATTGCCATTAATAGCTCCTTTATCGTTCTCGTTATAACTAAATAAACTATGCTTAATTTTAGCATAAATAGTGATGGTTAGATCCTTGCCATTTAGGTATTTAGCCTAGTCCCAGACTAAAAAATACCGACAAAAGTTCTGCCGGTATCTTCATCTTAAATTTGAATCTCTCCTACCATCCACCACCCGATGTCCTTTTACCGCGAACCCGAACGCCAGGCACCAACCAACAACAGCGGTCACACCGATCCGAATCCAGATCCAATCACGCCAACCAAGCCAGCGCTCGATTTGCCACAGTAGAACCAGCCAGAAGACGTTGCCTAAAAAGGCGCGATAGGCATAAATCGCGAGGAAGTGAATGATGCCTAGCCAACGCACTTGCTGGCGAATGCACCAATCGGCTAACACGCAAATGAGTCCAATCATACATAGCGCGTAAATCGTTATGGACGGTTTCAGATAGGGCGCATTTGCCAGCTTTACTGGGGCACCGAAGCTGCGCAGCTCTGTATTGGCCCGTAGCCACGCCATAATTGCGACAATCAATAGTCCCCACCACCAACGCCGAAGCCAGCGCATCATGGGCTCGTAAAATAACCACATTGATATGCCTAAAATTGCATAGGGTAAATAGCTGATGAATAATCGATCGGCTAAATACCATTGATGTTGGTGCAGTCCATTAAAGATGCTGAGGTCATAAACGGCCAACCACCAACTAAATCCGACTGCGAGCATGATTAAAACGCCAATTTCCCGCTGCGGGTGACCATTTAACCAACGTGAAAGTGCCAACCAAAGTGGCATTAATATAATAAATTGTAGCATCATCGTGTTGTACCACAGATGCGGTGCAGCATTCCCATTGATAAACTGCCAGTTGAAGGTCGCAATACTGTGATAAGGTGTGTGCTGTTGCTGACCTGGCATAAAGATTAAGTACACTGCGGTCCACAAAATCGTTGGCATCATCAACGCGTGCCATTGCTTTTGCAAATAAGGACCATACTCGCGACGACTCATCAATGGTGTCGTCCGCAGCGTCGTAAATAAAATACCAAATATAAACGCTGGGGCGGTGAATTTAACGGCGTCGTACACTGGAATCAGGCTACGTTGCATTGCCCAAGGTAGCGCTAATTTGCTTGCCAGACCTAAGACCGTTTGCAACATAACGGCGCTACAAGCGGCAACTTTCAAAAAATCGCCTAAATCCGTTCGATTCGGATCAAGCTGAGTATCATAATTGGTCATTCACTCACCTCCCAGTCACCAATGCCTTCACTGTACCATGTCTGGCAGAATCTGATAATTGGTATTCAAAAGTGCTCTTGCTTGGCTTCTTTCTCAGCAGGTGCCTACAATAACGGCAAATAGTTTAATTTGTCGGGGGGACTTTTATATGCGAAAGCAATTTTGGGGCGGCCTAATCGCGATGATCGCTGTCGTTACGGCAGTTATCTCATGGACAACCTTCACCGCCCATCAAGCGACGAACAATTATACCTACAGTAATGTGCCGACCTTATACTTACATGGTTACGGTGGCGGCGCGTCAGCATCTAATCATCAGATTGCCGCTGCTGAAAAAGCCGGCGCTGCCACCAAAGTGTTGACTGCTCGCGTGACGAAAACGGGGCACGTCAAACTCAGTGGTCACTGGCGCTCGGGCAAAGTGAATCCATTAGTCCAAGTTATCTTTGAAAATAACCGTAACTCTGACTTCAAAACCGATGGCCAGTGGCTTAAAAACATCTTGACGACGCTGCAATCGCGTTATCACATTAAGCAATTCAACGTTGTCGCTCACTCAATGGGCAACATGGCCGTCATGTACTATGAAACGGCCAATGGACAAAACAAGAATTTACCACAATTGAATAAACAAGTGGATTTGGCCGGTCACTTTGATGGCATTCTTGGCCGTGGCGACAAGCCGAATCAAAATCGCTTACTAGCGAACGGACAACCCAAAACGATGGATCAAAACTATCGCTATCTATTGGCACACATCAATAACTATCCCAGCCACCAAGTTCGCGTGCTGAATATTTACGGCAACTTAGAGGATGGCAGCAATTCCGATGGACGGGTCAGCAATGTTTCATCACGTTCCCTCAAGTACCTACTAGGAAACCGGCCCATCAGCTACCAAGAACACATGATTAAGGGCAAAGATGCCCAACACAGTAAATTACACAATAACGCTCAAGTTAATCGACTGGTGATCAACTTTTTGTGGGGCAAGTAGCGACTAACCTGTGCTATCGCACTATTTTGCTATAGATATTACTGACAAGGCTCTCAGTTATTTGCTATCCACATTAGTTCTCGTGATCCACTCTTTTACCGAAAAATCCGCCTGCGTTTTCGTCGTAGTCTTCATTTGCTTAGATATTCAAGTCCCTTTTCCCCCTTTTTTCGTCAAATCCTTGTATCCTAGCGGTAACAACATCTAGGAGGCACTCGCCATGGCAGATCCAACACCACTCATTACCGTCGTTGTCACCATTTACAATCTCGGTCACTTTTTGGCACCGTGTTTAACCAGCCTGAGAAATCAAACTTATCAGAATTATGAGGTGCTCCTTGTCGATGATCACTCTACTGACGAATCAGCGACTGTCGCTGATCAATGGGCACAGCAGGAAACAAACTTCACGGTGACTCACCTTTCCAAGCACAGTGGCGTTTCCGTTGCGCGTAACTATGGCATTGAACATGCTAATGGCGCGATTATTGTCTTTGTCGATGGCGATGACAAGTGTGAGCCAGCATACTTGGCCACCTTTGCAGAAGGTTTAGCTGATCCGAATATCGATTTAGTCACCGTCGGCTCAAGCTGGGGCGGCTGGGCGCGCGGCGCCGTGCGGCAACTTTCAGGTTGGCATGAGATTTCACAGGCAGACATGCTGGCAGAAGCAACTGAACATGGTACTCAAATTGGTGGTTACACGTGGAACAAAGCCTTTCGAATGAGCGTAATTAATCAGCTGAAACTGCGCTTTGACACCAGTTTGGCGTTAGCAGAAGACTTGTTATTTACCGCTGAATACGAAGCTGGCACCACCCACAAGTTTCTCTTTAATCCTGCGATTCTTTACGACAAGGTCAGCCGTCCAGGCAGTACCATTCACTCAGCCACGCGTCAAATGCGAGACCGCGAATGGGAGATCGACCAACGCATTGATGATCTACGCAACCATCTTGCCCAATAAAGATTCGTCACTTTTTCGCACCCTGATTTTGTCGTTTACGCGATACCACCTTTACGCTAGAATGACGCTAGTGAATCTAGGAGGTGTGCCTTTGGAATTAAACGAAAACGCCATGACGCCAGCCAGTTATCACCAAATCCAAGCTGATATTGACGCGTTAACTGCCGATCGGCCTCGCCGGATCAAACGTTTGGCGGACGCAGCCGCGCTAGGCGATCGCTCAGAAAATGCTGAATATAGTGCCGCTAAACGTGATCTACGTTGGTTGGAAAGTCGCCTTCATTATCTCAATAAATTGCAACAGTACGCTGAAGTCATCACACCACAAACCACCGACCACGTTGAATTAGGCCGCACCTTTACCGTGATGTTTGATGCTGATCCCACCAATACGGCGACCTATGAACTAGTCGGTAAATTTGAGGCTAATTTGGACGAAGGTAAAGTTTCATTTGACTCACCACTTGGTCGGGCCGTTTTAGACCGATCGGTGGGCGCCACCCAAACGGTCGCTGCACCCAATGGCAACTATCAGGTAACGATCACTAACCTGGCGCTTTGAGGTCTGGCTTTTTTTCATCACTCAAAACTTTTCTCTCCACAGCTGCCATGTTATGCTGTAGCTAATAAAGTAAATGATTCCACCGGGAATTTGTCAATGAAGACAACATCAACATTTCGTTAGGTCTGAGAAGAAATGTTGACGGTTGTCTATTTTTTTGGAGGTTTATGTATGTCATGGATTTATCTAGTTTTTGCTGGTTTATTTGAAGTTGTCTGGGCGTCGGCCATGAAATTAAGTGCCGGTTTTACTCAGATTTTTTGGACTGGCACTACCGTAGTCGGCATGATTCTTAGTTTTGTGATGCTGTCATTATCCCTAAAGGATCTCCCGTTAAGTGTTGCTTACCCGATCTGGACTGGTATTGGCGCCGTTGGTTCAATCATTGTCGGCGCACTGATCTTTCAAGATAAATTCTCACCACTCACCTGGCTGTTTGTCGGCCTACTCGTAGTGGGACTGATCGGGATCAAACTAACGACGTCTCATTAACCACTAAAATACGGTTTCATCTAGCTGCAATCCTTGACTACAGTGATGAAACCGTATTTTCATTTGAATTTGATTTGAATTATTTTAGAAACGCGCTCGGCCTAATGCATGTTGGGCAGCCAGGTTCAAGATACTCCACTGCCGGTCAAAACCAGGTTGGAAGAAGAAATCAGCCGTCGCCAGATCTTCAACCGTCAACTTGTGCGCTACCGCTAATGCGATCACATTACCTTGCGCGGTAATATCGTATTTAGACAGCACTGCGCCACCTAACAACTGATGGGTCAATGGGTCAAACGTCAAACTAACGTAAACATCCGTGTTGCCCGCCCTTTCTGGGACGTAGTTGGGCCGCAATGAATCTTGATAATAGCTTGTCGATACGGTGATATTTGCCTTATCTGCAGTAAACGTGTTCAAACCAGCTGCTGCAAAATGATAATCGAAGACGCTCAACGCTGAAGCACCGATTACACCCTTAAATGGCACTGCTGGTGTTGTTTCAAACAAATGATCGACCACGTATTGTGCTTCACGCCGCGCCGTCGTTGCTAAGGCAATTGGCATCTTTTGCCCAGCCGGAATCGATAACGGTAAAATCGCGTCCCCGATGGCGTAAACATCTGGCAAGTTGGTTTGTAAGTATTCATCCACATCGATGAAGCCGCGGTCGGTTAAGTTCACCGTATCCTGTAGCCAACCAGTATTCGGTCGTACACCTGCCGCACTGATCACGAGATCTGCCGGATATGTCGTTGACTTGGTCGTAACACCAGTGACCGTATCAGTTCCTTCAAATTTCTGAATGGCTGCACCCATGGCTAATTCAATCCCATGACCGGTTAATTCTGGTGCGATCAAATCCGTCAATTCCTGGTTAAGGTAGTTACCCAGTGGACGATCAATCATGTCGAGTAACGTGACATGTTTACCAGCCTTGGCAAAGACTTCAGCGGCTTCAATGCCAATATAGCCAGCGCCAATAACCGCTACATTTTGAATTTGCTCATTGGTCAAAGCAGCTTTGATTTTGGAAGCCCAGTCGTAACCACGCATCAAGTAAACATTCTTTAACTCATGCCCTGGGACTGGCAATGTGGTTGGCGTCACCCCAGAACTCAAAATCAGCTTATCATAAGCCACCTGTGTTGTTTCCCCACTAATGGCATCCTTCACACTAACTTCTTTTTTGTCCGCGTTAATGGCTGTCACTTCATGATTATTTAGCACATGGCCGCCTTTTTGAGTGATGTCTTCTGGCCGGAAATTGCGCACATCATCTTGTGCAGTGACTTGATCTTCTAAGAATAATTGCATGCCACACGACATGAATGAAACAAAGTCACCGGCTTCAAAAATTGTTACATCAACATTCTCATACTTGTCTAAAATCTCAATCGCTGATTCGTGACCACCATGAGATGCCCCTACAATAACAACCTTGGTCTTTTCCATTTTCTTTCAGCCTCCGTTTATTTTTTGTCAGTTTAGAATTATTCTAATTGATCACCAACATACTAACCATACGACAGCCTACCAACGGATGCAAGCATATTTCAACACAATTTAATTGTGGACAACTTATCGTTAACAAACCTACCAATAAATTTTAGGTAAATATTATCATTTCAATTGATGTCACTTTAACGGAACCTGCTCACCATGCTATACTAGTTGGACCAAAATAATCTTTATAACAAAAAGGAGTTTACTTTCGATGGAAAATGAAACACACGTAGCCTCTGATGCTAAACCTGGACCCAGTCCGCTCTTTACCGCCAGCACCGCAACTGTTCTAGCTCAGTATCAAACCGATTTTGAACAAGGCTTGACCACTAAGATGGCTGCCGATCGCCTGGCAAAAAATGGGCCAAATGAATTAACCACCACCGTCACCCCCAAATGGGTGATTTTTCTCCGCCAATTTAACAATGTGATTATCTACATTCTGCTATTTGCGGCGGCCTTTACCCTCGTGATTCGTCATTACTCAGATGCCGTTGTAATCGGGTTAGTGGTGATTATCAATGCATTAATCGGTTATTTCCAAGAAGTAAACGCCAGCAATGCGCTCGACAAAATTAAATCAATGCTCTCGACTGAAGCGACCGTCATTCGTGATGGCACGCGAACTGACATACCCGCGGCAGACTTAGTTACTGGTGATATCGTTTATTTAGAAGCTGGTGACAATGTTCCCGCCGACCTACGCTTGTTAGATGCCGACAATTTACGGATTCAAGAAGCGGCACTAACTGGGGAAGCAGACGCGGTCACCAAAACATTTGCGCCGTTGATTGACCAAAAAACACCGTTGGCCGACCGAACCAACATGGCCTACGCCAGTACCGCGGTCACTAATGGGAGTGCTACTGGGGTGGTGGTTGCCACTGGTGCTGAGACCGAACTTGGTCAAATTGCGACAGATGTGACCGATGTCAAACAGACTAAAACACCGCTCATGCGTGAACTAGACGGCTTAGGCACGTGGATTTCCTACTTCATCATTGCGGTCGCCATCGCATTGTTTATTTTTGGATGGCTTCGTCACCTTTATGCGCTCCCAACCTTGGCTTTAGCAGTGATCACGATGGTTGTCGGTTCATTGCCTGAAGGCCTCCCCGCTTCGACATCAGTCATCTTAGCCATGGGTGTCAACAAAATGGCTAAGAATCATGCCATCGTCAAGACATTACCATCTGTTGAAACGTTAGGCGCCGTCGACGTAATCGCAACTGATAAGACGGGGACTTTGACCAAAAATGAAATGACGGCTCAAGATATTATCACCCAAACGGCGCACTACCAAGTCACTGGGACTGGCTATGCGCCTAGTGGAACCATTACTTTAGCGGGTCAACCGGTTGATGTCTCCGCCGAAACAGCTTTAAAGCAACTGCTCATCAGTGGCTTTGAGGCCAACGACACGATGTTATACGAAGAGGCTGGGCAGTGGTTAATTAACGGCGAACCCACTGATGGTGCGTTTTTAACCCTGTACCACAAGGGATTAGGCCAGTCAGCCCCCGCTTATCAAGAGCTTGATCGCATTCCCTTTGACTCCGATTATCGTTACATGGCCCGTTTGTCCGTAAATGACACAGGTCAACATGAAATCTTCATCAAAGGAGCACCAGACAAAGTTTATGAAATGGCGCAGGCTGCTGATCCTACGTTTGATCGTACTAAGTGGGATACTGCCATTCATGACTTAACCCAAGCCGGCAAACGGGTTGTGGCAGTGGGGCATCGGCTGGTGCCGGAAACCGTCAACCAAATTGACCATGACACGCTCGCGCAAGGTATCGATTTTCTCGGCATCGTGGGGATTATTGATCCGCCACGTGAAGAAGTTATCGCCGCGTTAAAAGAAATGCGGACCGCCGGCGTTAAAGTGAAGATGATCACTGGAGATCACCCAGACACTGCCACCGCGATTGGCCGCCAACTCGGCCTAGCTGCGGATATTCAAACGATCACTGGAACTGAACTTGACCAACTTTCTCCTGAGGAATTAAAAGCAACGATCAATCGCTATGATGTCTTTGCCCGCACAACCCCTAGTAACAAATTGGCCATTATTTCGGCTTATCAAGAAACTGGTAAAATCACGGCCATGACCGGTGATGGCGTCAATGATGCGACGGCGCTAAAAAAGGCGGATATCGGGGTCGCCATGGGGATCAAAGGAACCGACGTTGCCAAAGATGCTGCAGATATGATCTTAGTGGATGACAACTTTACCACGATGACTAAAGCGATTCGCGAAGGTCGCCGGCTCTACGACAACATCAAAAAGACAATTGCTTTTCTCCTACCCACTAGCTTTGCCGAAGGATTAATCGTGGCCTTTAGTATTTTAATGCAACAAGAATTGCCGCTGGTCCCAACCCAGTTGTTGTGGATTAACATGGTCTCAGCGATCACGATTCAATTTGCTTTCATTTTTGAACCAGAAGAAGATGGACTGATGCATCGCCCACCGCGTCGTACTGGGGCCGCGTTAATGAATCGTCACGATGTCTTTCAGATGATTTATGTGTCAGTGCTGATTGCCGTAATGGGCTTATGGATGTTTGATCTGTTGACTGGTCAAGGCGTCAGCCAAGTCATCGCTAGCACAATTACCGTCAATGTGATCATCATGGGTAAAATCTTTTATCTATTTAACATTCGCACGCCACATCCCGTCATTTCTAGGAGCTTCTGGACCAACCCGATGGCCTTTGTCGTGATTGGCCTATTACTACTCTTACAAATCGCCCAAGCCTATCTACCATTTATGCAAGCGATCTTTAAAACAGGCCCCATGTCACTTAATCAATGGGGATTAGCCATTGCGGCCGGGTTTGTAACATTAGTTGTCACAGAAATTGATAAACTAATTCGCCTAGCTCTGAATAAACGACGGCGACAGTTTAAGGAACATTCAACCAACATCAATTAGATCAACCAAATGAAGCTTGAGCACTAGCTGGCTATTGATGTCCCACCCTTTAGCAAATTTGATTTAAAATCAAATTTTGCTTTTACTTTTGTCTCAAACTATAGTGTAAAACGAAAAAGACAGTCCTCAATGGAAACTGTCTTTTTCGTTTGTGCTCATGCTTAATAACCCCTAACGATCGTGAATTGTCTGTACTGTGATTAATACGACGGCGCTAAGACATCACTATTTGTACAAACCATTGGAACAGTCAGCAAAGGATGTAACTTGAAATAATGCTTGATTGTCGCAATTTCTGTAACGTACTCAGGTCGAATTAACGTCAATGGAATCGCCTGAAGTTCAACTAATAACGCAATGTTTTGCGCTTGTCTGGCCACGACAACTTGTTCATCTAAAACATTTAACATTATCCCCACGTCACCAGCCTTGGTGCGCAAGAGAACAAATGTAAGTACATTTTCAATAAGCTTTCCTTGATCCATGCGTTCATCTCCTGACAATTTTGTTGCTTACTTTGTACTTTGCTACACTTGATGACGAAAATAAGTTCGCAGTGTTGTTAATCCCATGGGAATAAGTGAAATTCCCACAATTCCCACTAAGATGATTTCAAAATTCGCTTTGACAAAAGGGATACTACCCAATAGATAGCCAGTGCCAATGACAACGCTCACCCACGTGAATCCACCCAGAGCGTTGAACTTAAGAAAGTCTTGGTAACGCATCTGTCCCATACCAGCGGTAAAGGGCACCATCGTACGGACAATTGGCACAAAACGACCCCAAAAGATCGCTAAATTACCATGCCGATTGAAAAAATGTTGTGTTCGCTTTAAGTACTTGGGCTTAATCAACCGTTGCCACCGCTGCTTATTCACCACGTAATTACCAAATCGATGACCAATTTCAAAATTGACCCAATCACCTAAGATTGCCGCAGAACTGAGTAGTAAAATGAGCAGTAATGGTGTTTCATGAGGAATTGTGACAGCCAATGAACCTGTTAGGAACAGGATTGAATCGCCTGGAAGAAAGGGCATGATCACAACGCCGGTTTCGATAAAAACTAATAACCATAACACGAGATTGACGAGTCCAAAATGTGAGATCATTAGTGCCGGTAGCCACGTTGTCACGTGGCTGAATGTAAGCAATAAAGTTGTCAAAAAACCACCTCACCTTCCAACTTGATCTCATCATAGTCGGTCAGCTGAGGTGGCACTACTTACATCACCTGAAGAATAAATTAGTTTTTCTCATGAAACCAAGGGCCCAAAACTGACTGTAAAAATCGCTCCATGTGGCTGATTATCTGCCACTATAATTTTGGCGTGGTTCAATGTCACTAGTTGTTGCACAATCGCTAAGCCTAAACCAGTCCCAGGAACCTGGCTGGAGCGAGCTTCATCAACTCGATAAAAACGTTCAAACACATGTTTCTTATTCTCATCAGTGAGACCAGGACCTTCATCACTAATACTCAAATTGATCTTATCGTTTTGCTGGGTCAACGCACAGGTGATATTGCTCGATTCAGGTGCATACTTTAAAGCGTTATCTAACAATCCCATCAGGATTTGTCGAACGCTTTCCGCGTCAGCCAAAACCAAACAGGTCGGAGGAACCTGAATTTGAATTCGGCGTTGAATTTCCGTTGTGTAACCCATCACCGTCGTTTTAACAATGTCACTTAAGTCCACCGCTTGTAAACTTAACTTCATCTGATCATTTCGGCTGATCGCCAATAAATTTTCCACTAAATGTTGCATCCGCTGTGATTCTTCATCTAAATATTTCAAGGAGTCAGCAATAATCTCGGGATGTTCTTGTCCACGACGGCGTAACAAACTCACGTGGCCCCTAATACCTGCCAATGGCGTCCGCAATTCATGAGAGGCATCCGCGACAAATTGATGTTCGCGTGCCATTTGGTCATTCAACGAAGTCAGCAATTGATTAAAACTATCTGCTAGCTGCTTAACTTCTGTGGGCGCACTGGGTACAGGTAATAACGCTTGTTGTTGCCAACCTCGAATTAAACGGGTTTGAGTCGCTGTTGTCAGGTCTGTTAACGGCCGTGTCAACCGTCGTGTCATCAACAAGATCAAAGTGATGCCAATGACAAAGCTAATCAGTGCAACTACCAACACACTTAATAATGTCAGCTGCACAACTTGCAAAATGCTATTTAAGCTTAGCCAAACTTGATAGTACGCTCGTTTCGTCAGTTTACTACGGTAATAAAAAACCCCATGCCCATCCACAAAGCGAACCGCTGAAAAAATTGGCGCATTGCGATGTTTAGCCGCCAAATAAGCTCGCGTTCCTGGCGCATAAAAAATTGCATCCGTTCGTCCAGTTTTCGTAATCGTTTGGATTTTAACGTAGGTTCGCGATGAATCTTCTTCACTAGTCGCTTGCCAAGCATCCCAATTGGGCGATTGATGGACAAAAGACGCTTGTAGTGACTGAATGACTTTTATCGCGGCTGTTTCTCGGTTACGAATCAATAGGGTACTCACAACACCTGCCGTAAACACTGCACTAAGTCCAGTCGTCACTAACATAATCAAAATGTACGTTCGAATAATCAATCCAGCGCTGGAATGACGATCAATTCGCCACCGTTGCCTAAGCGTCATCAGTGATCACCTTCAATGTATAGCCGACCCCGCGAATTGTATGAATCAGTCGCGGGCGCTGATCCCGATCAATTTTATTACGCAGATAACGAATGTACACATCCACAATGTTAGTTTGCCCCACAAAGTCAACACCCCAGACGTGGTCGAGTAATTCATCGCGCGTAACCGTCTCGCTCTGATGTTGCATCAAATATAAGAGCAACGTGTATTCTCGCTGAGTTAATTGAATAACGCCATCACCACGAGTTACTTGATGTGATTTCGTATCTAACGTCAAATTAGCAACCTGATACCGTGGTGCAATCGTGTTTTGCTGTGCAGCTCGGCGAAAGATCACCCGTAAGCGCGCTAACAATTCCTCGATCTCAAAAGGTTTCGTAATATAATCATCCGCTCCGTTATCAAGCCCAGCGACTTTATCACCAATATAGTCACGAGCAGTCATAAAGATCACTGGCAGTGTGGTGGTTTGTTTACGAATGCGCCGAAGCACTTCTAATCCATTTAATTTGGGAATCATCCAATCGAGTAAAACCACACCCAAAGTTTGCTGATGGTCCTTAAATAAGGCCAATGCCGCCTCACCATCTGCAGCTACTAGCACCTTGTAGTTCTCAAAAGTCAATTCCGTTTTCAAATAGGCACTTAGACTGGCCTCATCTTCAACAATCAAAATTTGATTACTCATCGTTTATCCTTCCACTAAGTAATGCTGTTGGTGAATTAGCTTGACCACACTAGTTGTCCTTGAGTTCGAAATCGTCGATGCCAACGATGCCAACAATACTCTAGCCCGATGAAAAGACTCGTCACCAGCGAAATCAAGCCGCTAACCTGTTGCCAATTCGTGCCTGCATAGCCAACTTTAAGTACACCAGAGCCAGAAACGTTCACCTTAGTTAATCCACGTTGATTTTCCGTCGTTGTAACCAATTGATGATCAAATTGGTTAATCGCTTGCATACCCTTATAATACACTAGCGGCAACGTTATCGTTGCTCGTTGTCGTTGATTATGCACTTGATATCGGAAAACAACATGTCCAGCCGATGTTTTGGCCGCCGTGATGGTGACATCTTCCTGATCGTAAATCAAAACGCGCTTTTTATGATCTAATATATCGCTGTAAGAAAGTCCTTTGGGCAAATATTCATGTCCCGACCCGATGTAGTAAGAATCGATTCGATTAAAGGCAGTCGCGGATTCAACTCGTTTAGGACTGGCCGCTACAGTATTTTGGCTAAGGCGTAACCCTAGTAAAATTGTAACTAGCCCCGTCAAAATTACGAGTCCACGCGTATAATAGCGCACGTGAACCACGTTTAAATCAGCTAAATCGAAGGCGACAAGGAGACTAATCAGTGAGAATAAGCGCCATGGAAATTGCAAAGTGTTAAAAAATGTGTGGTCAACTAACGTCCACGGAAACAACGTTGTCGTCATGAACAAAAGAGCCATTGCCATCAATGCTAAATCACGATTCTTATCCTGGCGGAAGGCCATTACTAACGTCAATAAGCTCCCTAATAAGATTATGGGGCCGACATTAACTGTCGATGCGTGAAACACTTGGTTAGAAAGCGAATTTTCAATTAATGAACTTAATGGAACCGCTTCATGTGAAATATAAACTAACGGTGTTGAAGTGACTTGAAAAGTCTGGGATAGTAGTTGCTCACCAACAGGAATTAAGTATGCGGCTAACAGCAAACCTGCAAGATTAGCTGCCCAAAAGAACTGCCGAACTCGATGCTGCCGCCAAAGTTGCCGACCATGACTGAGGACGTACAACCCACAAAAAAGCGTCATCATTTCTAACGAAAGCATATGTGCGTAACCAATCGCTGCCATTCCAATCGCTAACAACAACCAAGCCCGATGATCACCTCGGCGAAGCTTGATCAAACTAGCTAGCACCAGTGGAAAGAAGACCATTGCCACGGCTTCACCTAAATCTTGACGACTGAATAAATCTTGCAAATGATAAGTACTTAGCCCATACAACAAGGCAAAGATAACACTGCGTTGACGAGATAAATTCAATTGGCGACCGGCCCATTCAGTAACCGACATTGTCGCAAACAAAACACCAATGAGCATGCCAAAATAAACTTGCGCCGAACTAAAACCGATCAATCGCATGCTAGCCGGCAAATAAATGAATAAAGTTGGATAGAATAAACTAGCAGCATAACCGTAGCCACCGGCAAAAAAGGCATCCACCCGTGGCAGAAAGTTGCCATGCCGCATAGCCTCATAAAGACTTTCAATCCGATTTTGATGAAAGTGGTAATCACCTGTCGCAAAGACTTGCGAACCATGAACCAGTGCCATAAACATTACTAGACTAATCACCAAAAATCCGAGATTGATCAATAGTGTCGTCTGCCAACGAGATTTTGTCTGCATGCTTCTCACCTATTTTCATCTAGTTGCGGATGCCTTCATCATTTTAAAAATCGCCAACGATCTGACCCGTCGACGATTTTGAGCTAAACCTTATTTTTGATGAGCCATTGTTTCCTCGACTGGCTGTTCAAGTTGAACCGACGTAGAGCCGGATTTTTTGACGATGACCGTTAAAACGATCACAAAGGCAACGAACCAGATCAGTGACATACCACGATTACCGAGCACACCACCGTGAAAATCATAACCAAAGTAATCTGCAAAACTTGCCCCAATCGGCCGTGTCAGCGCATAGGCGGCCCAAAAGGAAATGATTTCTGGTAGTCCATTTTGAGTTGGTTTGCCAAAGCGACGAAAGGCGACAAGTACCAAAAAAATGGCGCCTAATAAGAGCCCTGTGTTTAAAAAACCTAACCCTAAACTACTCGTGTCGATATTGTAGGCTCCAGATCGAGAGCTGGCCATCCAATCACCGGCTGCAGTTCCTAACATAAAGGAGAACGCAACGGTCAACCAATAAAAAACTTCATTTAAACGACTGGTAATGTGATGAATTGATAAATCATGGCTTTGTGAATACCAGACGGCAAAACTAGCCAACATCAACACGAAAAAAATCATCGTGGTTTCAAAATAATGTAGCCCAGTGACTGCTTTAAAGCCATCAGCAGAAAAGGTACCAAAGACTGCCAGTAAGGCAACGGACAACCAATAATTAATGGGCTGATAACGATCATTGCGTAGCTGTCGAATCAGAAAGAAGCTAAACAAACCCAGTGACCAGACGACGGTAAAAATAGCTCCAGCAACTTGATTCTTTTGCCCAAAAATGCCAACAGAAAAATCAGAAACAGATTCTCCTAACCCAGTTGAAATCAATTTAGCTAGCCAGAACCCGCCAGTAATCAATGGGACTTTACTGTACGCAAACTGTCGATCCATACTCATCACTTCTTTCATAAAATTTCACTGCATTATTCATAAGCTATGCCTGTATTACACCACCACCGAACAGTTGCCTCTACTCAAGTTTGCTTAAAAACATCTGAATTTTTCTCATAAAAACTATCCAGTTAGTTCAGATATGGCCGATCGACGACAATCTTTATTATAAAAATCCAGCAAATTGTCAAAATACATTTTAAACACCAAAAAGTATCGATCATCAGGTAAACTAAATCTATCGACTGACATTCAAAAAAACGGGGCACATATTCCATGACAAAAAAACATCCACTACTGACATTGCTCACTGCTTTGCTCATCGTTGTTGGCGGTGGCTACTTTGCTAATCACTCTAAAACTACTGACTCATCGCCAGTGACTAGTTCCGTTCGTCAAGCAACGCGTCATTTGGCGAAATCTGCTAGCCAATTAGCGGGCACTTCCTCAGCACCACAACCTCACGGCGCCAAGGTTGCTCACGATGCGACAGATACCCAATTACTCGCGTTACAATTTGATCCGACCAAGTACCCTGAAAACTATGCCAATTTAGGCAAATCCACGTTAACCCATTTACAAATTCACGACGCCTTAACCCATAATCATGAGCGCGCGTGGGTCAGTATCGATCCCCTAGATGCGTTAGGGCGTAGTGGTACTGGGCAAGCATTGGTAACCTATGATTCCGTGGAATCAACTTCACGAATGAAACGGCCACCATTTGCTGAAAGTGCTGATCCAACTGGCTACCGAGGCAATAACCGCATTGCACAACTCGTCGGTTACCGCGGCTATTTCTATAATCGCTCACATACGATTGCTTGGTCGTTAGTCGGTAATCTCGGTGGCCCAGACTCGTCGGCCAATACCATCATGCAACGGCCTAACCTCACAACCGGAACGCGAGCGCAAAATGTTGGGACTAACGGACGAGGCACGCATACCGCCGGGGGAATGGCTTACGCAGAAACCGCGATACGAAACTTTGTCCGTTCACGCCCCAATATTCCCGTCTACTATGTGGTTACCCCACTGTATCAAGGTAACGAAATTGTTCCACGTGGAACGCACGTCCAAGCGGTCAGTGCCTCCGATAATGGAGCGGCACTAAACATCAACGTATACGTGTTTAACAACCAAAATGGTGCCACAATTAACTATGCAACAGGCAGCTGGACGCAGAATTAAAGTCAGCTTACCTTCATAATTCACAAACAAAAACGACCTAATTTTCACGAAAATCCGTGGAGAATTGGGTCGTTTTATGTCATTTAAGCTATTAGAAAATGGTTATCAAAGTGCAACCAACTAGTTGATTTTGCGTTTCGGGTTCAAAATCCCCATCGGATCCAATAACGATTTGATTTGATGTTGCACATAGTCGACGTTATCGCCTAGTTCTTCGTTAACCCATTGATTTTTCAACATTCCTACCGCATGTTCGCCAGAAATCGTGCCGCCTAACGCCAAGGCCTTTCTAAACATCAACTGTAAAGCTTGGATCACGTTGTCGGGTACTGCAGTCTGGTCCTTGGGCCACGTTAGCGTGGGATGAACATTACCATCGCCAGCATGCCCAGCCGTGAACACGTTGACGTGCAATTGATCAGCCACTTCAGTAATATAGTCCATCATTGGTGCCAGCTGTGACATTGGGACTGCCATGTCCTCCATCACATGGTTATTGCCGGCAAAAACGGCGGGCAACATGTCTTGACGTAACTTTTCAATGCTGGCCATCTCTGTATCATCAGTGGTGACATGTAAGTGATTTGCGCCATACTGATCGAGAATCTTTTCCGTTGCTGCCAACGCCTCATCACCGCCGACATCCAACCGTAGAATCAACATTGCGCCATTATTTTCAGCGTAATGTGTGCCTTCGTAGACGTCAAGTGCTGCCACCGTTTTAGCATCTAATGCTTCTAACATGGCAGGATAAACACCTGAAGCTCGTACTTCAGTGACCGCTTTTGATAATGCAGTCATATTGTCAAAAAATGCTAATCCCATCACTGCTTTGCCTAACGGAATTGGTAACAGCTTGACGGTAATTTCCGTAATAATTCCGAGTGTCCCTTCTGAACCGACAAACAGATGCGTTAAGTCATAACCAAAAGCTTGTTTAAACGTACGACCGCCAAGTTTTAACTCGCGACCGTCAGCCAAAACAACTTTGAGCCCCAACACGGCATCACGCGTGGCGCCATACTTCACGGTGCTCATACCGCCAGCGTTGGTTGAGGCATTTCCACCAATGCCTGAAATAGGTCGCGATCCAGGATCGGGGGCATAAAACATCCCAATTTTATTGGCCGCTTCATTCAAAGTCTGGTTGATAACGCCAGGTTGCACCACGGCTACTTGATCTTCACGACTAATGTCCAAAATTCGATTCATCTTGACTGTTGATAACATAAGAGCGTTGGTTTCAGCATCCGAACCGGAAACAGTACTCGTCGCCGTCGTTTGCGGAATAACGGGCAGATGATACTTTCTGGCCGTCGCCAAAACGCCTTTAATATCATCAACATCGCTAACCTCAATGTAGGCCAATAAGTCGCCATCGGCATCGCCAATGCCATTTGGATCATTTTTATGCTGCGCTAACGTGTCGGCATCCGTGTAAATGTCAGCATGCGGTGCGGCCTGTTTTAACGTTGCGATCATCTCTTCATGTGAATATGCATTAAACACTGCCATGATCTGTGCACCTCCGATTATTTATGAACACACTTACCATAAGGATTTACTCATCAAAGCGCAATTATTTGTGTCGGCAACTAGCCAAATCAGCCAACCACCAGTAAAATGAAAGCCATTATAAAGCATTGTTTGGAGTAATCATGAAAAAATTAAAAAATCGATTAGATGCCTTTAGCGACGCCATTATCGCGATCATTATTACGATCATGGTTCTGAACTTACATACGTTTATCAGCAACGATCTAAACGCCTACCTCAATTTGGCTAAAGAAATTGGTATTTATCTCATCAGTTTCTTTTACGTCGCCAACATGTGGTATCAACACGCAACCGTCTTCAATGAAATCGACACGATTAACTATCGCATCATTATTTTCGATTTTATCTTTCTCTCAGGCCTGTCATTAATGCCAATTGCCACGAGTCTAATGGCTAACAACACGACGCAAGTTAACGTCATCATCTACGGTCTATTATCAGTTGCGATCTATTTCCTTTTTCGCGGGCTTGCCAAAACCATCATTCACCTCAAATATGTCAATAAAACAGATATGCAAAATGTGTATATTAAAATTTATGGTACACATAATCAAGGTTTGTTCGCCATCAACATTGGGGTCATTATTTTAGCGTTGATCAGACCCACCTGGGCGGTCATCTTCTATCTAGGCTTCCCAATTTTTGACTTCTTGATTAATAGTGGTGATCGTCAGGAAATGTATGACGTAGAACAACTCACGCCTGAACAACGCGCCGATTTTCTAACCTTTGACGCCGCTGGTCGTAAGGCTTTCCGTCAGCAGCAACAAAAAATTGCCGCTTTGGCGCAAGAAAATCTAGCCGCTGATACGCCAACTGATTCATCCCCAGAAGTAATTGACGAATCAGTAGCATCAACACCAGCCACTAGGCAACCAGCTACCTCAACATCTGAAAACGGTCCGCGCACACCTCGTTCAACTTCACCGAATCCTCACGTGCCCAACCAACCTAATCCTCATCAACAAAATCGCCATCAAAATTATTGGCAGCAATGGTTAGATTCGAACCCTGACGTGCGTGAAAATGTGACCAGTCGATTAAACGCCCATCAAGGACTCACGCGTGAACAAAAGGAACAGTGGGCCGCTTGGTTTAAACAACAGCGGCAACAAATGCATCAACGGCCAAATCGGTCAAACCAGTCTAATCATCACAATTAAGCGATTGCGATACAAAACCCGTGGAATCCTCAGTTTGGAAACTCCACGGGTTTTGTGTCGAACGCTTCACCACCAATCAATTAAAAACTATTTCACATTTGTGGTACATTTACTCTTGTGGAACATCCACATATGTGCTATAGTAATTACATGAAGGGAGGGTTATTGAACTCATGATGCAAATTGACATCAAGACGTATTTATCAGAACATCATCTGACCATTTATGAAGTTGCTAAACGTAGCGGCTATGGCTATACCACCCTGCACAAATCATTTAATAAAAGACAGACTGACGCAACACCCCTTAACATTCGTGATTTAGACGCACTTGCCCAAGCGCAACACGTCCAGATGTGGGAAATATTGCGTGAGTTAGAAAATCGCTACATGCAGTAAATTTTATTTTTGGCCAGATAACCTTTAAATTAACCTTTGAACAGGATGTTTAGTACAGAGGAGGTACTTAATATGGCACAACAAAACTTTTCCAACGATCCATTTGGTAACAACATGGACGACATTTTTAACCAACTCATGGGTCGCATGAACGGGCTCAACTCTGAAGCTCGCTATTTAGTCAACGGTCGTGAAATGACTCCCGAAGAATTTGCCCAGTATCGGCAAACGGGTAAACTACCGACTAGTAGCCAAGCGACGGCCACTTCAAAACGCCCGGCCCAGGCTCAAAAGCAAGCCGGCATTCTAGAAAAGCTTGGTCGCAATCTAACTCAAGCCGCCAAAGATGGTCTGCTTGATCCAGTCATCGGCAGAAATAAAGAAATTCAAGAGACCGCTGAAATCCTCAGCCGGCGAACTAAAAATAATCCGATCCTTGTTGGTGACGCTGGTGTTGGTAAAACCGCCGTCGTTGAAGGATTAGCCCAAGCGATTATCAGTGGCGACGTACCGGCGGCCATCAAGGACAAAGAAATATGGTCAATTGATCTGTCTTCCCTGGAAGCCGGGACGCAATATCGTGGTTCCTTTGAAGAAAACATTCAAAACTTGATTAAGGAAGTTAAATCCGCTGGTAACGTGATTCTCTTCTTTGATGAAATCCATCAGATTTTGGGGACTGGCTCAACTGGCGGTGAGGATGGTGGCAAAGGTTTAGCTGACATCATTAAACCAGCATTAAGTCGCGGCGAATTGACCGTGATCGGTGCCACGACTCAAGACGAATATCGCAACACCATCATGAAAAACGCGGCCTTAGCACGACGATTCAACGATGTGACAGTGAACGCACCAAGTGCCGCCGACACTGTCGCCATCTTAAAGGGGATCCGCGACCTCTATCAAAAGCACCACCATGTTGATCTTCCTGATGATGTCTTAAAGGCCGCTGTGGATTATTCAATTCAATATATTCCACAACGTTCTTTGCCAGATAAAGCTATCGACTTATTGGACATGACCGCCGCCCACTTAGCCGCGCAACATCCCGTCACTGACAAAGTTAGTCTGGAAGCTGAATTGAAGCAAGCCGAAGCTGACAAGCAAAAGGCTGCTGAAGAAGAAGATTTCGAACAAGCCGCAACGGCCAAGGCTAAGGTAGACGACCTCACCAAACAACTACAACACGCGGATGGCGATGCCAAACGGCCAGTTGCAACAGTCAATGATGTCGCGGCCTCCATCGAACGTTTAACTGGCATTCCGGTGTCACAAATGGGCGCCAGTGACATTGAACGGTTAAAGACAATTAATGAACGGCTGAAAGGCAAGGTCATTGGTCAAGATGAAGCTGTCGACATGGTTGCTCGGGCAATCCGGAGAAACCGGGCGGGATTTGACGAAGGCAACCGTCCAATTGGGAGCTTCCTGTTCGTTGGGCCAACCGGTGTCGGGAAGACTGAACTGGCCAAACAATTAGCATTAGATATGTTTGGCAGTAAAGACGCGATCATCCGATTAGACATGAGTGAATACACGGACACGACCGCTGTTTCCAAGTTGATCGGAACGACTGCTGGTTATGTCGGTTATGAAGATAACGCCAACACACTGACGGAAAAGGTTCGTCGAAACCCATATTCGATTGTTTTGCTCGATGAAATTGAGAAAGCTAACCCACAAGTTCTAACCTTATTGTTACAAGTGATGGACGACGGTCGGCTTACTGATGGTCAAGGTAACGTGGTGGACTTCAAAAACACGATCATTATCGCGACTTCCAATGCGGGCTTTGGTCGTGAAAGCCTGACCGATGACGCGAAACATGATGAGACTTTGATGGACAAATTAGCGCCGTTCTTCCGCCCAGAATTCCTGAACCGCTTTAACGGAATCGTGGAATTCAGCCACTTAACTAAAACCGACTTGCATCAAATCGTCGACCTAATGATCGATGACGTCAATCAAACATTGGCTAAGAAAGACATCACCTTAACAGTTACCGAAGCGGCTAAGAATTGGCTTATTGACCAAGGTTATGATGAAGCAATGGGCGCTCGTCCGCTACGGCGCGTCATTGAACAGCAAATTCGCGACCAAGTCACTGACTTCTACTTGGATCACTTGGATGCTAAACACCTCGAAGCTGATTTGGTAGATGATCAGATTAAAATTCGTGACTTGGACAACTAGTCTTTTAATAGCATCGTGTTAAATAGCCTGATTAACTCAAGCCGCCACTTTAGATAGTTCAAAAACAAAAGGCCACGGAAATGAAACGATTTCCGTGGCCTTTTGTTTTACATATTTTAGAAAATTACTGACGCTTACGTAAGCCTAAAACGCCTGCTAAACCTGCTAAACTCGCCAAGATCGCTACCTCAATTGCGGCCCAACCTGTCATTTGATCAGCACTTGTCTGAGGTAATTGCTGCATCGAATGCTTAGCCGCCGACTTTTGCTGAACGTCCATCTTTGCGTGAGCCCTGGTACCCGCCTTAGCAGCCGCCATCATCGACATGGATTGATCCATGTTTGAAGCACTTTGCGCTTGCATTTTTGTTGCTTGACTATTACTTGGATTTCCAGAATTCATCGAACTAGCTGCCATTGAACCCGTCACATTAGTAGCTGTCGTACCAATTTTATCTGAAGAACCAGCCTGACTATCACTAGACACAGTTGAAGCGCCATTTAGCGTAATTTGAATTGTTTTCGTTCCAAGAACATTAGTCAAATCTGCTTGTCCATTTTTTACGCCATATATTTTAACGATAGCGTTATAAGTCATCGTTCCATTAGCTTTCAACTGATCCAATAATGCCTGACCTGATTTGCCTGTTGTATTACCATTTAAATCAACTTCATAGAAAAACTCGTCTGCATTCATTCCGATTGGTAACAAAGCAGCATTCTTATCTGAACCATTATTTGACCATGGAGCGCCATCGGCAGAATCCAGCAGCAATCGGGTTAACATGCCGTCGCCACCGAAAGCACTAAATGGAATGACTTGATTAACCCCAGCTGTAAATGGGCCTGGGTAATTAGCGGCAGACAGATAACTAGCAGGTACGTTAATCGTTGATTTAATGTGATCTGTTAGCCCATTTAAATTAATGGTCACCGATTTGGTAGCAACCGGTGCTGTCGTATCACCCTTAGCAAATACCTTAACCGTTGCAGCATAAGCCGTTTTTCCATTATCTTTCAGTTGATTTAATAAAGCTTGACCAGCCTTTCCAACTGTATTGCCATTTAAATCAACTTCATAGGTAAATTCATCTGCATTTGCAGAGATTGGCAACAAAGCGGAATTTTTAGCCACTCCATTGTCTGACCATGGTGCACCATCAGACGAATTCAATAATAATCGGGTCAACATCCCATCACCACCAAAGGCGTTAAATGGAATTTGCTGGTTTACGCCAGCTGTGAAAGGACCAGGATATTGTGCGTTGGCCAAATAACTTGCTGGCACAGTGACGTTATCTTTAATATTAGTCGTTAATTGAGCAGCCGTTGGCACCGCCGATGTTGCTGCGGTTGCTGTACTTGTCGTTTGAGCTGGCGCCACACTGACAGGTGAACTAGCTGCAGAAGAAGCTTTAACTGTTGAGTTAGATGAAGTCACATTGGCCGACATCACCCCTACTGTAGTAGCCGCTGATGAAGTAGGTGTTAACGCGACCGCTGCAGCATTAGAACTTGGAGCTGCCGATGACGGTGTCACGATTTGGGTTTCAGTCACTGATTGCGCATCCGCATGGGCGGTTGTAATTTGGCCACCAAATCCGGTATAGAAAGCTGCAACAGCAAGACTACTAAATAACCAGACTTTACCTGCTTTATACATCTTAAAGCGAGTCGAAACGACTTGATTTGTAGACTGAACTTTATTTTTGATCATGAATTTTCCCTCCAGATTTGTACCAAGACAATATTTTGGAATGATTTACTTCATTGGACAATGAACAGCATAACAACTGGCTCTAAAGCGTCTCTTATTCAATTCTTATTTAGTTCTTAAATCGACACGTGCTGAGAAATTATTTGATCATAAACGGACTTCTGCAAAAATAGTCATGTCTTGCCCTTAACAAAATTTTCCACTAACCAAATGGACCTGCGAATTTATGATAATTTCGCAGGTCCATTTCAACTTTTAGTCAGCATTTGAATAAGCAACCGATACGATCGTAGCTCATGAACTAACTCACTCGCATTGACTGTGGCAATGAAAAAACAAAAGTGCTGCCGTGATCGAGGGTACTCGTTAAGGTCACGTCACCACCTAATTGGCGAGCTAATTGGCGAGCAATATATAGTCCCAACCCGCTTCCGCCCGTCCGTGGATTGCGCGATTTTTCTACCCGATACAAGCGCTTGAAGACTTTTTCTTGATCAGCTGGCGCAATGCCAATGCCTTGATCAATAACGGCACAACGCCAAACATCATCTGACCGGGTAACCTTGATCGTTAAATCAGTACCAACGGGCGAGTAATGGATCGCATTCGTGATTAAATTCTGTAAAACGCGTTCCACGGCTTGTCGATTTGACATCAGTCGCTCTGCGCTTGGGTCAAGATCAATTTTTACGTGACGTTGTTCACGATGAAGTTGTGGTTTAAAACCGTCCATGATCATCACCAATAACTGATCGACATAAATCTGATCTGTTTGACGTAAAGTTTCCATTGGCTGATCCATCCAAGCCAATGCACGTAGGTCGTCCGTAAGCCCATTTAAACGCGTCACTTGCTGTTCAATTGATCGCAGATAATCTGATACCTCGCCATCTGACACAACGCCATCCAAAATTGCCTCAGTCTGTGATTGGATAGAGGTTAACGGTGTTTTAATATCGTGGGACAATTGGGCTACCATCGTCGTTCGTTCATCATTAATTCGTTTTAAATCGACGAAAGTTTGTTGTAATTGGTCAGCCATTTGATTTAAATCATTCGCCAATTGACGCAACTCAGCAGGACGTTCAATTTTAACTGACGTCGTGAAGTCTTGTTCGGCAATCGCATGTGTTTGCCGACTTAACTGACGAATACCACGAAAGGTTGGACGTAACATAACATAACTAACACTCAACCCGATGATACTCGTGCCGACCATCACCACGACCAATTCAAGGGCTTCTCTACCCGTTAACAGCATACGTTGTACCGCCAACCACGCGATTACCGCTGATAATATGACCGGGGTGAAAAAGGCAACAATCAATACATTACGTAATTTCACGGGTCTGATCCTCCAATCGGTAGCCTAACCCCCACACTGTTTTAATTGAGGGTACCGGCCGGTCACCGGCGATCTGCTGCAGTTTATCACGCACATCATGCACATGCACATTGAGCGTATTAGCATCGTCGAAATAATCAACGTCCCATACCTGATGATATAATTCGCTTTTTGAGAATACACGATTGGGTTCACTAGCCAATAGCCACAATAAGTCAAATTCTTTATTAGTTAAGCTCACCGGTGTCTGATATAACCTTGTTGTCCGTTGCTCAAACTGCATGGTCAATGGTCCCAACTGAATCTTCGTTTCGCTAGCGCCTCGCTTAATTCGATTCAAAATGTTTTTAACCCGCAAAACCAATTCACGAGGCGAAAATGGTTTGGTCACATAATCGTCCGCCCCTAATGTCAATGCATATAGTCGATCACGCTCTTCGGTTTTAGCAGTAATAAATAGAAATGGCTGTTCAGGCCGATAATCTAAAACCGCCTCCATAAAATCAAACCCATCCATTTCGGGCATCATTACATCCGTAATAATCAGGTCAATCATTCGTGATTTCACGACATTTAATGCCGTTTTTCCTTCATTAGCTGTCACGACTTCGAAGCCCTCACGTTCCAGATAACGTTTGGTCACGTCAACAATCGTTGCTTCATCATCGACCACTAAAATGGCGCCCTTTACCATAACTCTCCTCCATCGCGTAAATAGATAAATTGACCATAAACCCCGCTTCATCTAAAAGGCAACCAGAAGGGCTTCGTAATGACAGTAAAAAACCGTTTTGGCATAATCGTACGCCAAAACGGAAAAATTCATTAGTTTCAAGCTAACCATCTAAAAGCTATCTGATCGTTTGCTTACCTATTTGACGCCAGCGCTTTAAAGCCTCCAACAAGAACGTCGGTATCAACAGCGCGACCAAACTGATTAGCCACTGCCCCGCCGTTAAACTGGTCAGCGCGAACATCTGCTGAAGCATTGGGAGTATGGCAACGGCCAAAATTAACAGCGCTGCTACTGCTAAGGCGATGTTTAAAGAACGATTACTCTTGATTGCGGCCCAAGTCAACGGCTCACGGCGCTTGATTGGATAGATGTCGATCATTGAGCCAATGGCTAAGACGATAAACAACATCGTGCTACCAACGATCGCCTGATTATCCGAGAGCACAAACCGACCGAGCGCATAAATACCGAGCGTTAATCCCGTATAAATACCAGCTCGCCAAGCCATTCTTTTACCCAATCCGTTAGCAAAAATACTCTGATCATTTGGAATTGGTGGTGCTTGCATCGCTGAGGCTTCACCAGGCTCGCGGGCGAGGTAGAAACCAGGAATCCCGTCAGCCAGCACATTAATCAGCAATAACTGTTCCGCAATTAACGGGGCACCCCAGCCAAATAGGACACTACCAAGCATTAAGAAAATCTGGGCAAAATTGACCCCAACTAGGAACTCAACGGCTTTTAAAATATTTTGATAAATTGTTCGACCAGAGGCAACCGCATCAATAATCGTAGCAAAGTTATCATCGGTTAAAATCATATCGGCAGCGCCCTTAGCGACTTCAGTACCAGTAATCCCCATTGCGATCCCGACATCAGCTGCTTTTAGTGCTGGGGCGTCGTTGACCCCATCACCAGTCATCGCAACCACTTTGCCTTGGATCTGCCAAGCATTTACGATCCGAATCTTATCTTCTGGAGATACCCGAGCAAACACGCTGACTTGATCGACTTTTTCTTGTAACTTGTCATCGGACCATTTAGCCATCTGCGCGCCCGTTACAGTCAGATCTCCTGGTTGATACAGCCCGATCTGTTGGGCAATCGCCTGCGCCGTTTCCGGATGATCACCGGTAATCATAACTGGTTTAATCCCGGCCGCACGCGCTTTTTTAACCGCTGGGGCTGCTTCTGGTCGTGGCGGATCAATCAGCCCAATGAGTCCACCAAACGTTAAGTCTGTCTCCAACGCTGCCAAATCATCGCCCGGATCTTGATCAAATTGTCGATACCCGACCGCTAACACGCGCAACGCATCTTTGGCAAACGCTTGGTGAATTTGGTCTAACTGATCGCGCTGACTGGTGCTAAGTGTTACTGGTAACCGGTCAAGCGCCCCTTTGACAATGAGTAAATAGTGACCATCTTCATCCTGGTGCAAGGTCGCCATCGATTTAATGTCAGAGGAAAAGGGCCGTTCAGCCACTCGCGGTCGAGTCGCTTCTAATTGCCGTCGCGTGAGTTCTTGTTGAGCGAGCAGGCGCACAATTGCTAATTCCGTTGCATCTCCACTCGTCTGTTCGCCAGCATCCGTTTGATCAATTGTCGCATTGGTGGATAGCCCAAAATATTTAATTAGCGCTAGACCACTTTCGCTCAGTGGCTGGTCCGTCACCATTTCTGGCGTTTGACCGGGCACCCACAGCCGTGTAATGGTCATCTTGTTTTGCGTCAATGTCCCAGTCTTATCAGACGCAATCACATCCACGCTGCCGATCGTTTCCACAGCATTCAATTGGCGAATGATCGCGTTTTTTTTCGCCATCTTTTGCACACCAACCGCTAAACTAATCGTCACGATAACCGGCAATGTTTCTGGGACGGCTGCCACCGCTAGCGAGATGCCCATCATTAGATTGTCAGCCGTTGAGCCAAGATTTTGAACCATGCTCAGACCAAAAATTAACGCACCACCAGCCACAGCTACACCCGTTAAAATTAACGCTAACTTTGATAACCGCTTTTGTAACAATGTTTCGTGTGGTTTCGTGGCATTCAATAAATCAGCAATTTCTCCCAGTTGGGTCCGCATCCCAATCGCAGTCACCAGCATAATACCAGAACCGCGCGTGACGGAAGTCCCTGAGAAGACGCGGTTAATTTGGTCGCCAACTGATTGGACATCTGCGCCATTACCCGTCACGGATTTTTCAACGGCTTCACTTTCACCTGTTAAAATTGCCTCGTCAACCGCTAAAGCGGTCACTGATTCTAAAATACCATCGGCCGGTACCTGATCACCGGCTTTTAACAAGACAATATCGCCAACGACAATTTCAGACGCCGGAATTTCTTGCTCACGCCCATCCCGCCGCACGCGCGCCGTTGGGACACTCATTTGTTTCAAAGCCGCTAACGCTCGTTCTGCGCTGCGTTCCTGATATAATCCAATGACCACATTAAGCAACACGATGGCTCCGATGACAATTGGTTTTGTCCAACCGCCATCTAGAACAATGGCCATGTATGTTGATAACGCCACGGCGATTAGCAAAATAATCGTCGTCACTTCAGTTAATTGACGTCCAATTTTCTGCCAAAGACTCGGTGGTCGTTGTTCTTGCAACACGTTTTGGCCCTCAGCGGCTTGCCGTTTGGTCACATCTGCTTGGCTAAGTCCGGTTTCAATCAACGTGTGTGGTGATTGTGTTTGTGCAATCTGGTTCATCGCCTCAGTCCTTTCTATACTGGCTTCGGTGGAATCGATCGCGACATAACCGCCTGTCATGCACGACTCGTATATCAATTTTATCAATAAATATTATTGTAACGCAAAGAAGATGCTTATATGAGCCGATTGAACCAGCTGAATAATTCTGAGTGCTCGCTGGTCAGTACCGATTTACGCTTTTGCTAATTAGTGTTGGCAGGCTAGGCACAAATATCGAACTCGCGTAACTCGACGAAAAAGTAGCGTGCTATTGCTATTAGCCAGGAATAACCAGCCAAACATTCCCTATTTAGTCGGCGCTTTAATCACGATCCGACTTAGTAGACTCAAGCCAATAATTCCTGCCCCAGAACCAACGACCATCCACCAACGATTGGCATCTAGCACTAGGCCTAACAACACCAGCACAAAGAAGGCAATCGTTAGCCAATCTGTAAACGGCGCTAAAGGTAACGCAAAAAGACGTGGTTCAGTTCGGTGCAACTTTAAATAGCGAACATGGCAGGCGACTAGCATGAGCCACACCACAATGAAATTTACGGTCGACACACTCGCTACAAGTGTAAAAACCTGCGCGGGTAGCAAATAGTTTAGTAAGACCGTCAGCAACAGCGCTATTGCTGAAACCAGCATTGCTCCACGGGGAACATTGTAACGGTTAACGCGCCCTAATCGTTTCGGAGCGCCCCCCATGTTGGCCAATACGAATAAAGTTCTGCTAGTACTGAATAAGGCACTGTTCGCAGCCGAAACAGCCGCCGTCAGCACGACAAAGTTGATGATACCAGCCGCAACTTTGATCCCTAAACCGCTGAACACTTGAACAAACGGACTACCGTGTGATGATAATTGATTCCACGGGTAAATGACCATCATGGCAAACAGCGCGCCGACATAAAATAAAATCATTCGCAGTGGCAGACTATTAATGGCGCGTGGTAGTTCCTGCTTTGGGTTGGCCGTCTCGCCAGCAGTTATCCCTAACATTTCGATCCCAGTGAAGGCAAAGATCACTAATGTAAATGAAGCTAGAAAGCCATGCCAGCCTGTCGCAAAAAAACCGCCATGTTGCCATAAATTAGCCATGCTAGCCGCATGACCGTTTAATGAAATCCCTGGTACTAACATGATTAAACCACAGCCGATTAAGGCTACAATGGTGAGCACTTTAATCATTGAGAACCAATATTCTAGTTCACCAAATGCCCCAACCGAAAGTAAATTGATACCAACCAATAAACCAATGATGACAAGCGGAGCGACCCATTGTGGCAACGTTGGCCACCAATAGTGAAGATAGATTCCTGTTGCAGTTAAATCAGCCATCGCTAAACTCAACCAACATAGCCAGTAAATCCAACCCATCACAAAGGTGGTCCGCGGGCCAAAATACGTTTCGATAAAATCTAAAAACGATGTTTTATGTAAATCGGACAATAATAGTTCTCCCAGCGCCCGCATCATGAGGTAACAAAAGAAACCTCCGATGGCGTAACCGAGAATGATGGCTGGACCTGCCTGGCGAATTGCACTACCAGAACCCAAAAATAGTCCCGTACCAATGGTGCCGCCCAAGGCAATCATTTGAATATGGCGATGAGTGAGTTTACGTACTAGATGTCCGGTCTGTGAGTCTGCCAACTCGTCACCACCTTTCATAAATTTATTATTATATAACTCAGAGTGGAATCAGCCGGGTGATCCTGAGCACTAGCTGAGACTGAGCGGTTGGCGGGTTTAGCCAATTGCTCGGGCTGGGCTAGGCAAAGACTGCAGGCTTGTGTAGCTCGACAAAAAACATGGTAACACTGTCACTAGCCCGCAACAATCACTTAGGCTGTAAGGATTCCTTCCTGATTTTTCAAAAATAAAGCTTACTCCTTTACGGTGACTATGCTATAAACAAAAGTGTACTCACGCATCCTCGTGAGCGGTTCAATTTTTAGGAGGTTTTCTTTTGGCGCCAACACGCACTTTAAACGTCAACTTGATTCTTGCAATTTTTGCCACTGGCCTGATGTCTTTTGCCGGGGTAGTGGTGGAAACGGCCATGAATATTACTTTTCCCGTATTGATGAAGCAATTTGCCATCACGACGGGTACTGTTCAATGGCTAACAACTGGTTATTTACTGATTGTCGCAACTTTTGTACCAATTTCCGCGTTTTTAAAACAGCGCTTTAAAACACGCCAACTTTTTCTGACCGCTAATTTACTCTTCTTAAGTGGTCTTCTCTTAGACAGTGTTGCCCCCACTTTTTCCCTACTGTTAGTCGGCCGCCTCATCCAAGGGGTTGGAACCGGAATTGCGCTTCCTTTGATGTTCAACATCATCTTAGAACAAGCTCCGTTGGATAAGATTGGCTTATTGATGGGGATTGGTACACTGGTGACCGCTGTTGCGCCGGCATTAGGTCCTACATATGGTGGCTTAATTGTCAGTAATTTACAATGGCGCGATATCTTCATTTTCTTAATTCCCATCTTATTACTGTCGCTTTTGCTTGGCTTAACGGCCATTAAGCAAGTCAGCCCGACTAAGAATGTCCGTTTAGATACTGTCAGTTGGCTACTAATTGCTCTAGCATTTATCAGTCTGATTTTAGGTATCAGTCAATTGACCCTAATTACAATTAAACCGTGGTTCACCATCACTGGCCTCGTCGTCGGTAGTTTGGCAATTATCGGATTCTTTAGGCACGTTCAACGGGTCAATCAACCATTAATTAATGTTGCTGTCTTCAAACAACCAGTCTTTAATTGGCATCTACTTGGTTTCTTTTTGTTACAGGCAACCTCGCTTGGGCTCTCCTTTTTGTTGCCTAATTTTCTTCAACTTGTCAATGATAAGACCGCATTGGTGGCTGGGTTAATCGTGCTTCCAGGTGCTGCCATTGGCGCTTTATTCGCACCCCTGAGCGGTAGCATATTAGATCACTTTGGCCCCCGCTTTCCCATCTTAACAGGTGCCTTGTTACAATTAATCGCTGTTGCCGGCCTCGCGATAACTACCATGTCTTTAACCGCTAATCACTTGCTACTATGGTACTTAATCTTTATGTTTGGCACTGGACTAGCCTTCGGTAACATCATGACAACTGGCATCAGCGCACTGTCAGCTAGTCAACAGAGTGATGGCAACGCAATTTATAATACCGTCCAACAATTCGCTGGCGCGGTCGGAACTGCGATTGCTTCGGCGATTGTCGCGTTAACACAGGCTTCGCATCAGGCCAGCTTCACCTATCGAACACAATTGGGAACCCATCGAGCTTTCATCGTATTGAGCGGTATTTTATTCATTAATTTTATCGTGTTGGCTGTTGGCCTGCATTTGAATCAGCAGCAACGTACTAAAAGATAAATCAGCTATAGTAAGAACCATTGAGGCTACTCGGCCGTATTTATTGAATTGAAATAGACCCCTTGAGTTATCACTAAAAGCTAACTCAAGGGGTCTATTTGCATGAAAAAACAATAATTTTTAATAATTATTGCTGGATACCATCAATTGCTTTTTTAAGTAATCGTTCCAATTCTTGACCTTCTGTAGGCGTCAACCCTTGAGTTGCAAAATAATTTGCTCGAGTGGCCATATCCTTGATCACTGGATACTGAGCCATAGCCTTATCAGTGCCATAAACAGCCGATTTTCGCCGGTCACTTGGATCACGTTCAATCCGCAGCCAACCACTAGCAACTAAATGGCGAACGGCTTTAGTTACAATACTTTGTTCGCGATCAATGGCCGCGATCAGCTCACGTTGTGACACACCAGGCGTTTCTACCACAATCAAAATATAGTAGTAATTACTGTCATTTAAATCTGAAAAATCGCGGAGTTCATGATTTAGCCAATCGCGAATTGCCCGGTTAAACATTGAAGCCCATTTTTCGATTTTATCCGTCGTTTGTGCCATTGCCTACGCCTCGCTTGTTCGATAATTTCGTAAATAGCCAAGGCAGACACCAGTTAAAATCACGGCTGCACCAAGTGTGACACCCATGGCCAATCGATAACCAATAATTAGTTGGCTCGGAATTAAAGATACCATAATGAGCAATGTATTGGCCGCCGAACCACTAATTTGCCGTAGCGCATTGGTCCAAGCGGTACCATACCCAATCTGAGACGGATTCAGATCCTTTAGTGCTTCCGTCGCCGTGATAGACATAATCATCGAAACACCAATCATCCGCACAACATAAACAATTGCTAACCAACCTAGTGAGGTTGTCGCCGTCATCATCAAAAACGGGAGTGATGAAATCAACAGAATTCCCAGACCCCATAGCAAAGGTCCACGAACTCCGTGCGTATCGTAATATCGGCCAACAAGTGGCGCAGTGATTGCGTTGGCCACAGCCCCAGGTAACATGACTAGTCCAGCCATCAAACTGGAACTATGAACCACATTTTCGACATAAATTGGAATGAGCGCCTCCGTTCCCATTAAAATAGCAAAGATCAGCATAGTAATGAGAATCATGAGGGAAAAGCTCGGCTTTTTAAATAGGCTGACATCTAATAGTGGTTTTTTGATGCGTACCTGTCGTCTTAAAAAGTCCCAAGTAATAATGAACCCGGCCAACAACATCAAGGCTGCAACGCCAGCATGGTGACCAAAAACGGTCATGCTAGTCAGCATTAACCCAACACCTAACATTGAGCTAATAACCGAACGTGTATCAATATTGACTAGATGCGGTTCGGAATAATTGGGTAGCCAGCGCCAAGCCACCAAAAAGGCTAATACCATAATTGGCAGGATTAAGTAGAAAAGGAATTGCCAGGGGAAACGAGCCATGATCAACCCGCTAAGACTAGGACCAATCGCTGGTCCTGCTGAAATAACAAGTGAAACATAGCCCATCACTGTTCCACGCCGCTCTGGCGGAAAAATCGTGATCATGCTAGTCATCACAAAAGTCGTAAGGACGCCACCTGCCATCGCCTGAATAAGTCGACCAAGGAGAATAACCGCAAAGTTAGTCGTCAAGGGACCAATAATCGTTCCCAGTATGAAGACTGCGACAATACTTAAAAATAGTTGCCGACTAGTATATTTTTCTGCAAGATTGGCTGATAAAGGTGTGGTTAACCCAATCATCAATACATAACCTGCCGTGAGCCACTGAGCCAAGTTTAGCGAAACATGTAACGTTGTTGCCATAATCGGTAACGCCGTGATCATCAGCGTTTGATTTAAAAGAGCCGTAAAAGCGGTTAAGAGCAAAATTGTCGCCGTTAATAATCGTTGACGTTGCGTCATGATAAAATCTCACTTTCTTTCAAAATAAATGCATATGCATTTAAAACAGCAAGGATCATCATACATGCACATGCATATAAAGTCAATGAGGTTTTTAAAAAATTTGAAACATCCTGTTTAACTACAGCATTTTCACCACAACTATCCATGACATATATCTCATTTAATCATGTATGAGCGAACACAAAAACACACGCCTCTGCTGATACAAGGCGTGTGCCATATCGAAAGTACTATGGTGATTACAGTTCAAGTCGTCCAGTTATTGGCTAGATTTATCCCACCTATTCGGTAAAGTGATCATCAAAGAACGCGAGCGTTGCGGCCTGCGTGTGTGACATAAAGGCCTCACCATGCCGATTACCAGTAACAAACTGAACCGTTGTTTCAATCTGCTGGTCAGTTAATTCTTGCTGCAAGCGTAGAATACCATCTGTTGGTACGATTTCATCTAATGAATTAGCGATAAACATTGGTCCTGCCGTTTTCGTAATCCGGTTCAACAGCGAAGCCTTTTTCAATAAGTCTAAATCGCCATTCACGTAGTTCAACACGAACCATTTGTAATATGGATCGTTGCTGCCGTCTTGATTAATATCCCCGACTGGTGTACCTGGCACAGGCGCATTTTTATTCGACGCAACAACATCAGGATGCTTTTCAACCCAAGTATCTAAATCAATAATTCCTGACCAAGAAGCGATTGGGATTCCGGTTTGCAGTGATAATTCAATGGCAAGGTTCCCGCCGGCAGACATCCCCACCGCGCCAATCTTGGAACGGTCAAATTGATAGTCAGACTGCTTAATCCAGTTAAAAACATTTAGGATATCTTCAACTGGCGCTGGGTACAGAACTTTCGGCGCTAATCGATAATTAGGGACAAACACGATGTAACCGTGTTTAGCAAAATCAGTTGCCCAATCAGTCTCTTCTTCCTTATAACCGAGCCACCAACCGCCACCATGAATATCGATAATCGCGCGCCGTTGATCGCTGGCCTGGCTAGCGTCTTGGTACACGTCTAGCTGTAAACCATTTTTTGCATCATATTCAACATCTTTTTCAACTTTAATTTCCGCCACGACAAATGCCTCCCTTGATTGATGCCCGCAGTATAACAGCGTCATTTGACCAAGCGGTAATGATTGTACTCCGATAAAATATAGCGGGCTTATTTGTAATCAATCGGCCGCTCAATAAACTCAGAACAAAGCCAACCGGGTGATCCTGAGTATTAACGTATCGGAGCGGATTGACGATCTTGGTCAATTGGCTGCGATGAGTTAAGCACAAGGATCAGGTTGGTGTTGCTCGACAAAAACTCAGGGCAAAGCCAACCGGGTGATCCTGAGCATTAACGTATCGGAGCGGATTGACGATCTTGGTCAATTGGCTGCGATGAGTTAAGCACAAGGATCAGGTTGGTGTTGCTCGACAAAAACTCCCTCTAAGGCAAGTCAGCATTCATTAGCTGCGGTGCTTTTTTTAAAGGGAGTTTTTTCAAATATTTAAAGATGTCCAGTTAACTTCTCCGGCTGAGTCAAAATTATTAGTCGACCTAACCTTGAGTCTCGTTATGAAAATGCTGCGGCGCTGGGTCTGCAAACTGGTTCAATGTCAACATATCAGCGGGTTGAATTTCAAAATCTAATTCTGTATTGGCCTCAATATGTGCCAAACTCGTCGCTTTAGGGAGTGGTAGGACTTCGTTTTGAATACAGAAACGCAAGGCGAGTTGCGCCACGCTAACACCATATTTTTGCGCCATTGTGATGGCCATCTCATTTTTCAGCAAATCACCAGTAGCTAATGGCGAATAGGCTTCCACCAGTAAATCATTGTCTTTAGCAAATGTCGTGATTTTGGGTTCTGTAAATCCAACATAGTATTGAATTTGGTCCACCATTGGTTTAACCGTTGCCTTAGTAAAGAGGTTCTCTAAGTCATGAACATTAAAGTTTGACACACCAATCGCTTTGACGCGACCACTTTGATACAACGCTTCCATGGCATACCATGCCTCAATGTTACCTTCATCGTCACTTTGACCGATTTTAGACCATGGCCATGGTGCATGGATGAGATACAAGTCCAAGTAGTCAACATCTAACGCCGTAAATGTCTCCTCAAACGATGCCATCACCCCATCATATGTCTTAATGTCCGCTGGCAATTTTGAAGTGACAAATAAATCTTTCCGGTCGACCTTGGCATCATGAATCGCCCGACCAACACTCGCTTCATTTTGATAATTTCGGGCCGTATCAATGTGCCGATACCCAACAGATAACGCATTGCTGACTGCCTGATACGCCGCATCTCCATCTGGAATTTGCCAGGTACCAAACCCGACTTTTGGAATTTGATGCCCGTTACTTAGCATAAAAGGATCTGTTAAAACTGCCATTTTAAAACCTCCACCTATTATAATTGTGTGATTTTTATCAAAATTTCTATTACTGATTATTGTCCTCTTTACTGAGAACGGTAATGATTAACTTTACTCAAATTAGACCTCCTGCTGCATATGCCAAGTTAAATTACGTTAGTTAGCCTTGCTTAATTGTTACACTGACAATAGTACAGATTATTGATTAGACCCAGTCAGCACACTTTTAAACTCGTCTAAATTCTTTAACAGGCCTGACGCTAAGCAGGTAATAATCTTTAGGTTCACCATCTGACTATAAAATGGATCGTACAATACCGGGCCTTAAAGTTCGCCAGTCAAAAACTGTGCTTCACCATTACCAAAGCTCCAGTCCTCATCCTGATTGACCACTAGACTAATCACCACATCTTCAGGGCGTATCGCCATTTCACTATGTAATCGGTCAACTAACTGTCGATAAAAGGCTTGCTTCTGTTGGGTCGTTCTTGGCCGTGTAACTAATGTTAAAACCATCACTTGAGCCGTCCGCTTGATACCCAAACCGGTGTCCTTAATCTTCATTTCGTAAGAATCATGTTGGTTGACGACTTGATATTGGTCCCCCACTGGCGCTCCAAATGTTGACAACATAACTTCATAAGTAATCTCTAGTAACTGATCTATTTCTGTCTCTGAACGCTGTCCCTTGATTAAATCAAATTTCATTAATGGCATGTTAAGCCCTCCATGAGTTAGTTGAGCTCAGTCTAGGCCAGGTCTACTCAATTCGCAAACAAGAACAGCTGTTTGTCATCGAAACTTGGTTCAAAATATAGAATAGTTCTGTAGTACCAGTGCCCCTTTGAACGTTTACTGAACACAATCCGCCCTTTTTCAGCTTGGCCCATCCGTCATCAATGCATGGAACTGTAGTGCCGAACTTTGTTGGTTTATCAAGCCTGAACCCGTATACTAAAATTGTCATGATTAATCTCTAGTGAGGTACACACAATGCTAAAAGTCAGTCATTTAACTAAACAATTTGGTCAAAATCGGGGGGTCACCGATGAATCCTTCACCATCGCAGATGGGCAAATTATGGGGCTCATTGGCCAAAATGGCGCTGGTAAAACGACCACCTTTCGGATGATTCTTAATCTGTTACCAGAAGATTCAGGGACTGTACTATGGAACGGTCATCCCTTAACTCCTGCTGACTATAATACAGTGGGCTTTTTACCCGAAGAACGAGGCTTATACACGCAGATGACCATTCAAGAACAAGTTGTTTACTTCGCCGCCTTACGCGGACAAGCAGCAGGCATTACCAAACAAAAATTACCCCAATGGATGGATCGCTTCAATGTGAAAGGAAATTTAACTGATAAAATCAAAGACCTATCCAAGGGCAATCAACAGAAGGTTCAATTGATTGCTACCCTTATTCATGAACCAAAACTTATTATTCTAGATGAACCCTTTAGCGGTCTCGATCCCGTTAATGCCCAATTATTAGAGAATAGTATCTTACAAATGAAACAACAGGGGGCTAGTATTATTTTTTCTTCCCATGATATGGCCAATGTAGAACGAGTCAGTGACACCTTGCTCATGTTGCGTAATGGCAACACAGTATTACAGGGGACTCCCATCAGTATTCGGGAACAATTTGGTAATACCCGACTTCGCTTACGTTCCCCATTAACTAAAGAACAGCTAGCAACCTTCCCTGGAGTTACTCATATCACCTCACAGGGAAATGCCCTTTATCTCACGTTGGCTGAAGAATCAGTGGGCAAAAAAATATTTACGGCTGCCACGGCTCAAGGCTACATTCCGGAATTCTCCCAAGAACCACCGACTTTAGATGAAATTTTCCGCATTGAGGCAGGTGCTACACAATGAATAAACTATTAATTGTCGCCCGGCAAGTCATCCGCAAAAATTTAAAATCACGGGCCTACATTATTTCCTTGTTATTCCCGGTGATTCTAATTGCCTTAGTCGCATTGTTCGTCTTCATCAATCAGCAAACGCAAAAAACACCGCAAATTGCTGTGATTAGTAATCATAGTACTTTTCGTAAGGCTTTAATCAACGCGCCTACCCATGGGGACTATCACGTTAATCGTCAACTGACGTCACGAACTGCGGCCGAAAAGCAACTGGCCAACGAAAAAATTGATGGTTACCTTGTGGTAAAAATTACTGATACCAATGTTTCAGCCACCTATCGTCAACGTACAAATGGGAACTCCTTGAATGGATCGACCCTCAAGAATAATTTGAACACACTTAAAATTCGTCAAACAGCTATTCGCTTAGGTTTAACCGCCAAGCAACTACAGGAATTATTCACGCCAAGCAGTTATCATACTCAAAACGTCGCTTATCAAAACGGCCACGTTCGACGTCAACGTTCCAACCAGCAGGGAACCAACACAGCAGTGGCTTTTGCAGTCACGCTACTGATTTACATGTTTATTAATCTATATGCTAGTTTAATTGCCCAGGAGACTGCTACTGAAAAAGGTTCCCATATTATGGAAATTCTGGTTAGCTCGGTCAGTCCAGACATTCAATTTTTCGGCAAGATTACTGGTATGTTGGCATTAATTGTACTTCAGGTGATGGTTACTGGTATTGCTGGTCTGATTGGTGTCAAAATCCTTCATCAGAATGTTGGTGCACTGAAACAGTTCTCTTTTGAACAAATTCAGCCAGGTATGATCAGTGTCCTAATTGCTTACTTTTTAGTTGGCATCATGTTGTATACCGTCATTGCGGCCATGCTAGGAGCAATGGTCACTCGCCAAGAAGAAGTTGGTCAAGTGCTCTCACCGCTCACCACTATTGGCATGATTGCCTACATCATTTCCTTTATCGCAGTGAACAGTAACAGTCTCCTCATTCGGATTGGCTCATTTGTGCCATTTCTCTCCCAAAGTCTGATGCCTGTACGCTATGCAGTTGGCAACGCTTCGCTAACTGAGGTTTGGATTAGCGTCGGCTTAGCCTTTATGGCATTGATCGCACTCACATGGGTTGCGTTACGTGAATATCGTCGTCATGTCCTAGACTACAGCACGCGTCGCCGTTGGTTTAATTTTCGACGTCAAAAACAGGCTTAAATTCTTATTAAAAAAGACTTTCTCAACAACCTTTGCCCCAAAAGATGTTTCAGCTTTTTGAGGGGGTAAAGGCGGCAAAGAAGGTCTTTTTTAGAGTAAAATTCATGATGCATGAATGATTGGACTTGCAGCTAAAATTTCCCGAACCTCATCAGTACTCTTCGTTTCCATTAATTGGTTACGCAAATCAGCTGAGTGAGGTACATTGCGAATATAAATCTTGAAAAAACGCTTGAGTGACGGGAAGCGTGGATTGTCATAACGAGCAGAAAAATCATCAAATAGATCCAGTTGCGTTTCCAATAGCTGAATCAATTCAGTCGTGGAATGTGGTTGCGGATTTGCTTCAAACGCAAATGGATTGGTAAAAATTCCCCGACCGATCATGACGCCGTCTAGCCCAGGGTGCGCATTGGCTAATTCAGTGGCTTGCGTACGATCGGCAACATCACCATTGATGGCAAGAAGCGTTTGTGGCGCAATCTGATCGCGCATTTTGACCAATTCATCAATTAATTCATAATGTGCAGGCACCTTACTCATTTCTTGTCGCGTCCGCAAATGAATCGTCAGCATGGGCACATCTTGTTCGAGTAAGAATGGAATCCAAGTCCTAAATTCATCGATTTTACTAAAACCCAATCGTGTTTTAACTGAGACCGGCAACCCCGCCGTCTTGGCAGCTGCGATCACCTCTGCAGCAACTTGCGGGTGTCGAATTAAGTCACTGCCGCCATGATTCTTAATTACCGTGGCATCTGGACAGCCTGTATTGATATCAATGGCCTCATATCCACGCTGTTTAACAGCTGCAGCGGCTTTGACAAAGTCTTCCCCCTCATCGCCCCATAATTGAACAATCGGTGTGGACGCTTCATCATCAGCCACATATAATCGACCCTGCGCTGAAAATTTTGCTTGTGCATGTGTAATACTCTTAGCGTTGACAAACTCGGTATAAAAAACATCGGGAGCGCCGGCTTGCGCAACTACCCGTCGAAACACCGCATTGGTCACTGCTTCCATGGGCGCTAGCTGTAAGATTGGCCGATGTTCCTGACGCGCCTGCGCCGCAATCGTCTGCCAGTAGTTTGATTGAATCACGAAAAGATCTCCTTACCTTTGTTTAGTAACATCGGGTATCTTACCACGATTTTGGGAGGATGTGCACGTGATTACATTGGCACGGTATTGATGAGGCGCTGAGCCTTTTCCACACAAAGCTCGACAAACCTTGCCGTTGTTTGCGAAGGCATTTCTGCCAATCGATAAGCGACACTAAAATCCAGGCTTAGCAATGATTCATCAAAGTTAAAAATATTGATCGGTAGTTTTTGATCTAGTGAGGCAACCATATTTTGAGAAACGATAACACAGCCAAGCTGTTTTAGTGCAAGCTGAATTGCCACGCGTGAATCACTCGCTTCAATTCGCGAGTTAACATGAATACCACTATCATGAAAATGATGATTAACCACTTCTTGGAAACGAGATTCATTACCTATTGCAATAAAATTTTCACCGTTTAACTGGCTAATCGTTTGGATCGTTGCTGTTCGCTGAAACATTCCCGCTCGATATAAACGTGAATTTTGTGGGACTAATAATGACAATGGCATCACCCCCAAAGGATTAGATTCCAACTGAGGATGATAGATCGTCTTACCGATAAACACGTCTAATTGTCCATCCAGTAACATACCTTCAGCTTTAGAAGTTGTCACCTCTCGTAAATCAGTGTGAATTTGCGGATAAACTTGATAAAAGTCCGGCAGTAATTGTGGAAGCCAAGTGGCGGCTAAGGGCTGGTTAATCCCAATGCTAATGGATCCAAATTTAAATTCTCCTAATCGGTTCATTTCAGTTAATTTGGCTTGTTGCAACTGTTGTTCCCGCTGTAGATAGGACAGCAAGCGCTCACCTGCATAAGTTAAATGAACCGGGATTCGCTGCCGTTCAACTAGTCGAACGCCATATTCTTTTTCAGCATTGTTAAGTCGGCGACTGATGTAAGATTGGCTAACATACAAACTTTGAGCAGCGGCTGTTAACGTGTCAAATTGGTTAATCGCAGTCAGAAATTCGGTTAAACGTTCTGTCATGATCCCTTTCCTCCGTGATCTTTAGTGTGCTATCCCTATTTTACCGCATTACAAATCATGACAATTTGGTCATGATCGTTGATGCGAATTCGAATTTCACTTTTATTGACAGCGGTTACATAATCTATGCAAGGACTTGCTCAACAATTAACTTGAATCTTATTACGCAGAAAGGATCCTTTCTCATGAATGAAAAATTTACCTCTCCCACTTGGGATGCAACTTATGACGTGATTGTACTTGGATTCGGCGGAGCTGGCGCAACTGCTGCTCGATTTGCCGCCGATGCAGACACTAAGGTTTTATTGACTGATGCCGCACCCAATGGCCATGAAGGTGGTAACACACGGTATTCCGCACAATTAATTGGTACCGGCACTGATTTTAATGGACTTAAACAATACTATCAGGCGCTCACTGCACCGATGGACCTTGATGAATCGATGATTGACACATACGTGCAAGGGATGGTCGACATTCCTGATTATGTTCGACGATATTTAGGTGTCGTGCCAGTAAGTGGCGTTAAAGACCTAGCTCCCGTTGCCCCAATACCGCTTGAACCCGCAGTTCATGAATATCCAGAATTCCCCGGTGTCCAATCTTATGACTTTACAACCGTTCATAAAGGCCTCTTTGACGCCGCTCTTTGGCAAATTTTACGTCAAAAGGTGCTGGATCGTTCTGATTCAATCGATGTGTGGTTAAATTCACCAGCTAAACATTTAATCCAAGATCCAGAAAGCAAAGTGATTCTTGGTGTCTCAATCGAACGAAACGGTCAGACACGTTATGTTCAAGCTAAAAACGGCGTTGTGCTAGCAGTAGGGGGGTTCGAAAACGATCATCAAGCTATTCAAGATTATCTTGGTGCAGATCATTTGGCCGTCTTAGGCAGTCTCTACAACAAAGGCGATGGTATTCGGATGGCTGAAGAAGTCGGCGCAGATATGTGGCATATGCATAATTACGAGGCATTGGGCTTTCTTCATGGACTAGCCTTCAAGCCAAAAGATGGTGAACGAGCTCAATTATTGCTTAATCCAGGTGCAGCCATGTACTCCGGTAGTGTCATCACCGTCGCTGATGATGGTAGCCGTTACTTTAAGGAGGACGAGCTGAATCGTCATGGCCATATTTATGACCATGGCATGTGGCGCGTCCCACAAACCAATGTCCATCCACACCTAGTCTTTGATCAGGACCAATTAGCGGATTTTAAGGCAGCTAAAGCCTTGCCTTACCCAGCCTTTTTAGATGACCTGATTACGGCTGATTCATTAACCGAGTTAGCAACTAGGATTGAAGCCGATCCTACAATTCTTTCCGAAACAGTAACTGACTTTAACATCGCTGCTCAAACTGCCCGTGACGTCGCCTTCCATCGGAATCCAACAACGATGCGTGCCTTCAGCCAAGGACCGTTTTATGCAGTCGAACTCACTCATGATGTACTTAACACTCAGGGTGGTCCACGACGCAATGCACAAGCAGAAATCCTTGATGCCAATCGTCAACCAATTCCGCATCTCTATGGTGCTGGCGAATTAGGTGGCATCTCTGCCAATCAGTACCAAGGTGGTGGCAATTTGGCTGAATGCTTAATCTTCGGAAAAATTGCTGGTGAAAATGCTGCAAAGCCAAAATCAGACAACGTTAACACGGTTGAATCGGCTGAGACTGACGCAACCACTGGGGCTAGTCAGCATTCAACAACAGTGGCAACTAACGATAACGACTTGATTACTGCTCAACCAGATCTTGATCAAATTCCACTTGGTCCAGATCAATATTTAGGTATCAGTGATAACGGTATCGGTGGCCAAATTATCGTTCGAATCACGTATAAAGCTGGGCAGTTAATCAATGTCGACATTGTTTCACAAAGCGAAACCAGTGAAGTTGGTGGTCGTGCGGTCAAAGAAATGCCGGATCGTATAGTTAGCGCGAATACGTATGAAGTTGACGCCGTATCCGGTGCCTCCGTTACTAGCCATGCGATTAAAGATGCCGTCAAAGATGCCATCAATAAAGCAACAAACACAGTTGCCTAATTGATCTCCTGAGGAGCCCTTCTAGTCCTTTAAGAGATAATATAAAAATCAGCCGTCACTAACCAAATTGGCTAGTGACGGCTGATTTTAGTCGCTACTTCTTTCCCACCGCATCTTTCAATCCAGTCAACACGTTAATAAACTCCTGTTGAACCGGGTTCGGCATGAATGCTTTGCGAATCACTAATGACATGTTAAAACGTTCGGGCAATGGATCGGTTAGCGGCAACGCAACCACATCATCGCTGGGCTGAATGGCATCGTCAACCAATAAGCTAACACCTAGATTGGCGCGCACAAGCCCCTTAATCAGTGACAACACCGGCGTGCTATAGACGACATTGGGCGTAAAGCCCGCATAATCGCTGTACGCTTTAAGCGCTTGTGGATGAACAAATTTACCAGTCATCGTCACAAAATTATCATTAGCGAGTTGTTCAAACGCAATGGCCGATTGGTCAGCTAAGGGATGTTGCTTGCTGACAACGGCTCGAAATGGATGAGCTGCCAGCAACGTGCTACCTAAATTAGCTTCATGCATCGGTCGCACTGAACCTAACAAAGCGACGTCAATCTTACCAGCTTCTAATTCCTTTAACAGTTGATCAGAACCAACCTCCAGCGTTTCCAAATAGTGAAGCAAGCCCTTGGAAAATAATTCGCCGGCAATCAGTGGAAACCACATTGTCCCGATAATCGGTGGCATGCCGAAACGAATTGTCGATTGTTCCGCTTGTTCAACTTCAAGGTAGGCCAGGTCTAAATCCTTTAAGATACGTTGTGCTCGTTGATATAAAAGTTGCCCCGCACGAGTGATGACTAATTTATTATGGGCCCGATCACGCTGAACGAGTGGTGCCCCAAACTCATTTTCTAAACGCTGGATAGCCACTGTAATCGTTGGTTGACTCACTTTAAACTGACTGGCGACCACTGTATAATTTTTTTGCGTCACTAACGCCGAGAAATAAGCCAAATCACGTGTATTCATGGGGCACCCCTTTGACCAAGCTAATTTTTTAATTAATGTAAGATTACCATATTTTCCATGCAGGCCGTCCGTTGTTTCAAAAATGGCGTCGTTCAAGGCCGTATCAATGATCCAGACAATTAAAAATCACCTATTTTCCATTTTCAGGAGATAGGTGATTTTTACTGGAACGGCGGAACCTTTAGTATTCGATACCTTAATTGATATCACTCATACCACATGAGGCCACTTTCAGTCAGCTCCTGCCGTAACCATTCGACACTAATCTTTAACTTCGTGGATAGCATCAATAATCGTGCCATCTCGATATTCGGCCAACGCAACAACTCGATCCGTAAATTGCAATGGTTCAGGATGGCCTACTTTATCCGCAGCCATCTGTTGTAACTGTTCAATCGTATAAACTGGCACACCCGGAATGTTTGCTAACACTTGCTGCAAATCTTGACGTTTAGGATTGATCGCAATCCCATATTCAGTGACTAAAACGTCAATCGAGTCCCCTGGCGTAATTACCGTTGTCACATCTGGGACCACTGTCGCAATCCGTCCACGAACTAGGGGCGCAGAAATAATGGTCAGTTTAGCAGTCGCCGCATCCTGGTGCCCGCCAATGGCCCCACGAATAACGCCATCAGAACCCGTCATTACGTTGACATTGAATTTGGTATCAATTTCTAGCGCACTTAAAATGACAACATCCAGTTGATCAACCATGGCGCCCTTGTTATCGGGATCTGCATACCAGGAGGCGTCAATTTCTTGTTGGTTAGGGTTGGTGTGCATCGAATCGGCCGCACCCTTATCAAAGTCTTGCACGTCCATCACTTTGTCGATCAAACCTTCATTTAATAAATCGGTCGTTGGCTTGGTAATCCCACCTAGCGCAAACGATGCTTTAATTTGATTATCTAACATCGACTGGCGCAAGTACCGGGTAACTGCCAAGGCTGCTCCGCCGGAACCAGTCTGGAATGAGAAGCCATCTTTGAAGTACGGGGAATTTACAATGACGTTGTTCACCGTTTCGGCAATCTTCAATTCCTTAGGGTCTTTGGTAAACCGCGTCGCTCCTGAACCAATCTTGTCAGGGTCACCAACTTTATCAACTTGAACCACATAGTCCACCTGCGTCTGTTTGATGGAAGCCGGTGTATTCGGATATGGCATGAGATTATCTGTCAGCAAAACCACTTGATCCGCATATTGAGCGTCCATTAACGCATAGCCCAATGAACCAAAGACCGCCTTACCATCCATCCCATTCGCGTTGCCTAATTTATCAGCATTTGGCACCCCAAGAAAAGCCACGTCAATTTTAATATCACCATGTTCAATGGCACGCGCCCGATCACCGTGAGAACGAAAAATGACTGGGTTCTTCAAACCACCATGAGACACAAAGTCGCCTAATGAACCCCGCATGCCAGAACTGGTAATATTCGTGACAGTACCGGCTTTGATTGCTTCGATCACCATATCGTTCATCACCCCAGTCAATGACGAGGGTGCCAGTGTTAAATTCTTAATCCCTGCATCAATAATCACCCGCATCACTTGATTAAAGACAAAATCGCCATTACGAAAGTGGTGATGAAAAGAGATGGTCATCCCATCTTTAACCGTTGCTTTAACAACATCTTCAATCGAGTTTACTAGCTTATCGTCACCAGTTTGGGCCCGAACCTTAGGTGCCACCCGCTGAATTTCTGGATGACCAATCTCGGTCGTTTGATAAGGCTGATATTGCAATTGCGTCATCAATTCGTCTGGTAAGTCACGATTTACATTATTTTTCAAGGTCATTACCCTCCTCATCCACTAAGTGAGATGCTTTTGCCAAGCGCATCACCCGTTGAGCACGCAAGACAACGGGGCGATCTACCATTTGCCCATTCATTGAGATAACACCAGAACCCTTCAAACGGGCTTCTTCAATCGCATTAATCACATTACGAGCGTTATCAATTTCCGCTTGGGTGGGTTGATAGACTTCATTAACCATCGCAATTTGCCGCGGGTTAACCAAGGATTTTCCATCAAAGCCAAGTTGATGAATATAGCGAGTTTCACGATAGAAACCATCCGTATCATCCATATTGGTAAAGACTGTGTCAAACGCCGCAATCCCAGCTGCTCGAGCGGCGTGGAGCACCATGTTTCGGGCAAATTCGAGTTCGGCACCATCTGGATAGCGATGGGTTTTCATATCTGTGGTGTAGTCTTCAGCAGATAGTGCAATCCCAATCATGCGGTCAGAAGCAGCGGCAATTTCTGGCGCGTTGAGAACTCCCTTGGCACTTTCAATAGCAGCCATTAAATGTGTGGAGCCCACTTCGCGACCAAATTCTTTTTCAGCTGCTAAGACATCCGCTTCAAGGCTGGTGATCATTTCAGCCGTTTCCGTCTTCGGCAAGCGAATGACATCGATACCGGCCTTAACCATCGCACGAACATCATTTTGATAAAACGGTGTATCATCCCCGTTGATCCGCACAACCAGTTCTGCTTCACCGTAGTCTTGGCTGCTCAGGGCTTCGTAAACCAAATCACGAGCCGCGTCTTTTTCCGCTAATGAAACGGCATCTTCTAGGTCAAACATGATCGAGTCTGCCCCGTAAATTCCCGCATCTTTAACCATCGCCGGGTTATTTCCTGGGACAAACATCATGGTTCTTCGTAATCGTTCTTCTGTCTCCGCCATGTCTATAATACCTCCCACGCAGGTTGATCCTGAGTTGATAAAGCACGTTGCGCAGCCGCGATGGTGCGTGCTTTAATAACACAATCCAACGCGCCTTTATCAACTGCCTTGACTTTCACATCAGTTAGCTCAAATGCTTGTAACGTCTGGGTGATCACCTGGCGGATTTGTTTGCCAAATTGTTTTTCAACATCTGACTCTAAGTCAATCTGAATCCCATCGTTACCTTTTGAAAGCATGATTTGAATGTCAGAGGATTCCACAGTTCCCGCCAACGCGGTTTGTTTAATTTCCATTAATGTTCATTCCTTTCTGAATGCGAGCTTGCAGCTCATCAAGATGTTGCTCAATAAAGGTAAAGGTTGTTGTTGGTACAAATGAACGCACGGACTCCAGCGCATTTTCGGCAATTGCCTGGCGCACAGCGGTGGCGGTAATCAATGCACCACTTGGCGTGTGATTACGTTCAACCACTTTAACCTTTACGGCAGGCGGTAATTCTCGCTGGAGTACTTGATTGTAGATATTTGTCGTATGTGAGCGCGGTTCGCTACCCACGTAACGTCTTGAAATAGCCAGAGCTGGTGCAATCTGTTCGCGAAATAACCGGGCGTCTAAAGTTGTTTGGTAGTCAATCTGTTGATCCGGCGTCGGCAAAAAATAGGCTGGAAAAGTCGCATAGCTGACCATGTAGTCACCACCATTGATGACTTTGACATTCTTCAAATCAGCAGTACCAGCTTTGACCAACTGAACACGTTGTTCGGTGCCAAATAAAGAAACATCAGTGTTCACAACAAACACGTATACGAGGTCATTTTCCTTAGCCGCTGTTTCGACTAAATAACGATGTCCGTTGGTAAATGGATTAGCGTTCATCACAATACCAGCAACTTGTTTGGTCTGCTGATCAGCGATCCGGGGTACAGCTGCTAAAAAGTCATCGACACCTATATCGCCTGTTTCTAACAAAGCAGCCACGTCACTGTGGGCCAATTCCTTAAAGCCGACATGTTGAAAGCTCTGTTGATACTGTCGCTTAGTAAACACAAATAGATGAAAAATCTGTGCTTGAGCTAAGCGGTTGATCAATGCGGAAACAATCGTGTTGAAGCGAGCACCATTGGTTTCTCCTTCATTGCAAACGCCCACGTATTTCAAGACGTTTCCTGCCGCCGAGCCAGTCGCTACCAACCGATTACCTTCATAGATACCTAGCGTAAAGTCGATTTGCGCGGTTTCACTATTATCAAAATCTGTAATGCCCAATGACGTTAAAAATGTCATCCACGTCTGCCGTACTTGTGGATCGTGCAGATGCAGATCCACAACCGTTGCTGCCATCGACGCACCATCTCCTCGCTTATCGTGCAAATAATCACATTGAACTGATAATTCAACGTTCCACTCAGTGAATTCTACAATCACAGTGTAATTCCTCTGTCTAAATTTTGCAAATAATAGTCAATTATTTTTAATTCATAAAAATATTATCAGCTTATTTTTAAAATATACGAATTGACTTGTCATTTGTTAAAACTTGTGATGAAATGTATATAAATGAACAAAAAGAATGAGGCATAATTCATGGATGACGTGAAACATCGGGCTTTACTGGCTAGTATTGCCCAAGATTATTACCTATCTAAATTACCAATTACCGATCTGTCAAAAAAATACCAATTGAGTCGTTATTTGCTCAGCAAGGCTTTGGACGAAGCACTTGCCACTGGACTGGTTAAAATCAGTATTGATGCGCCAGTCTCCCGAAATTTGGAATTAGAATTACAATTCAAACGTCAATTTAAATTGGACCATATGTTTATCCTACGTGATAGTGAATCGCCAGATAAGGATTCGGCTAACATCATTGACTTTGCCGCTAGCGAAATTCAAGAATTAATCCACCACAGTCGTACAGTCGGGATGACTTGGGGTGGGACCGTTTGGAACATCATTGATCATTTTCAAGCTGAGGTTCAAGAAAACCTCGTCTTTACCCAGTTTATCGGGGATAATTTAAAGCTCAACACGGCGGCCAGCACGGTCCCTTTGGTTCAAAAAGCAGCTGCCAAATTTGATGCTCATTTTGTCACCATGCCAGCGCCACTCTATATTAAAAATGACCACGTCCGCGAGCAATTGGCTTCAGAACCAGCCTTTCAAGAGGCCTTCACATCCGCTAACCGGTTGGATCTCATCTTTGCTGGTATTGGTACTTTAGCGTCAATCAATAGTATTCCTGTTTGGAAGCAGCACTTTGCTGATTTGTTTCCAGATGTCTCCAGTCAGGCCATTGCCGGAGTCCTATTTGGCCGGCCATACGACATTAATGGTCAACTACTTAACCGCCAAGATAAAACGATGGGTCAGTCCATGACCGATTTATTAGCCATTCCACGCCGTGTCGCTATCGTTAAAAGCAAATTCAAGAGTCGTGCACTATTAGGTGCCCTACGTGGTGGCTTTTTAACGGATATCATTACGGATGAAGCGGTGGCCAATCGGGTTCTATTGGAAGCTGCGGAATAAGTCAAAAAAATAACAGGGTGGTCTAAACCATAAAAATGGTTTGGACCACCCTGTTATTAATATTCAACAAAAGTGTTCAACATCATTTTCTAGTTTTAAATGCAGCAAATGCTTGATCGATCTCCGCATATTCAACATCTGAAAGCTGCACATTTAACGCCTGAACGTTGCTTTCTACCTGCGCTGGCTTACGGGCGCCAGGAATAACGACCGCCACATCTGGGTTTGCTAAGTACCATGCTAAGACGACTTGCGCGACTGTTGCTTCATGTTGTTCGGCTAAATTACGCACGACAGTTACCGCTGTCATTATTGTTTTAAATTCTGTCGATGTGAACTGTCCGAACTTATCTGCATCCTTGTCAGAATATTTCCCGGTCAATAATCCAGACGCTAATGGGAAATAAGGTACAAACGAAATATCCTGCTCGCGGAGGTAAGGAAACAGATCCTGTTCTGGTTGTCGATGAACTAAACTATAATTATCTTCTACAATATCAACCTGTCCATCACGATTGGCTTCCTTAATCTGAGTCAGGCTAAAGTTCGACACGCCAATCGCACGAATCTTACCTGCCTGTTTCAATTTAGCCAACGCTGCCACTGCCTCCGCTTTAGGCGTCTTGTCATCTGGGAAATGAATGTAAAAGATGTCTAAGTAATCGGTCTGCAGTCGTTTCAACGCGTCATCCACCGCTTTAGTCAAAAAGTCTGGATCATTATTGGGCTTTAGATCATCTTCCGGGTCCTGGGCTGCCTTGGTCGCTAACACGATTTGATCGCGATCATATTTTTTCAACACTGATCCAATGATTTCTTCTGAACGACCAAGGCCATACATATATGCCGTGTCCAGTAGTTGAATTCCTTGATCCAAAGCTTTTTTCACAACCGCAGCGCCATCCTCATCAACTAAATCCTTAAACAAGTTATGACCACCAACTTTATTCGTCCCTAAACCTAACTTAGTGGTCATCACTGAACTCTTCCCAATCGTCACTTTTGTTGTCATTTAGTTATCCTCCTCGTTGATTTACCATTTTAAATTCATCATAGGAGTTTCAACAAAAAAGTAAAACAATCTGTCCACCGTTAACAAGCAAACGAATAAGCTAACTAAAAAACAAGCCATTTTCAAAGACTCAAAAAATGGTTTGTTTAACTGAATTATCAAATGGAAGCTTTTACCACATCCCTAATACTTTGGTCCAGAGTAGACCACCGCCAAGCCAAACGATAATGTAAAAGACACCTAAGATGGCATTTAGACGCCACCAATCAGACTGTTTGACATAGCCAGCCCCGAAAATAACAGTCGCTGGACCACTTGCATAGTGGGTTGTGGAACTAAACAACGGACCACATAAAGCTAACATGATTGCAGCTAGCATTGCCGGTACATGTGCTGAAATGGCCACCGCCAGCAAGGCCGCATACATCGCACTAACATGCGCTGTCCCACTTGCAAATAAATAATGGGTGTAGAAGTAAAACAGGAATAAAACAACGAGCACTAGCAACCAACTGACACCGTGAAGCGCAACTCCGATTGACTTAGATAGCCACGGAATTAACCCCATAGCTGTCAATTGGTTCGCTAAGAAAATCAGAATTGAGAACCACAGCACTGTGTTCCATGCCCCAGTTTCTTTTAAGACATCTTGAACGGATAAAACACCGGTAATTAATAAGAGCGTCACAGCAATGAAGGCCACCAATGTTGCATCTAAACCGATAAAACTAGAAATAACCCAAAGGAACAATGCGAGCAAGAAAACACCACACATGATCTTTTCAGCCACGCTCATCGGACCCATTTCAGCCAGTTCTTTTTCCGCCCACTCTTTTGCATTTGGCGTTTCTTTGACCTCTGGTGGATACAATTTATAAATGATCCATGGCACCGCAATCAAGCTGATAATCCCTGGCACCAAAGCTGCTAAGAACCAGCCGACCCAGGTAATGTTAACGTGGGCGGCTTTGGCCATTGCAACAGCAACTAAGTTTGGTGCCATCGCGGTCATAAACATCCCCGATGTGATAATGTCTCCCTGGAATTCTGAGAACATCAAGAATGAGCCAATTTTTCGTTCAGTCCCGTCTTTAGGATTTGAGCCAAAAGTTGTCGCCAATGAATCAATGATCGGAAAGACGATTCCCCCGGCACGAGCCGTGTTACTCGGGGTTGCCGGTGCAGTTACTAAATCTACGCCAATCAAGGCATAGGCTAGTCCAAGCGTCCGCCGACCAAACAACCGCACAAAATTTAACGCGACACGGCGACCAAAGCCAGTTTTAATGAAGCCACGGGAAAGAAAGTACGCCATGGCGATTAACCAGACCACATTCGTGCCAAAGGCGGTCACGGCTTTTTCCATCGGGACAAGTCCCAACAGAACGGTTAAAGTCATGCCCAATAAAGCAACCCCAGCGATCGGCAGTGGCTGTGTAATACAACCAACGATTGTAGCAACAAAAATAGCTAGTACATGCCACGCCGCCAGCGAAATTCCTGCTGGGCGAACAGGCGCGATAAACCAGATGATCAAACCAATGATGATCGGCCAAAGAAATTTTTTATAATTCACCTTTTCTAAACCCATAATTATTCCCCTTATTTTTCGTCCATCGGTATGTCAGACACTGCTACATCACGATAGCGCATTGTCTCACTTGGTAAGGCCGCTAATATCACCCCAACGAGCAAAGATGTCAGACCTAGACCACTTAGGAATAGAAATGCCATGCTAACTCCTCCATTTGGACTGATTATCGATCGATGTTCGTCATCTTCAACGGATCAACCCATTCATCAAATTGCGCAGCGGAAACCTTCCCAGATTTCAGGGCAGCCTCGCGCAAGGTGGTGCCCGCCTGATCAGCTTCTTGGGCAATTTTTGCACTATCATGATAGCCGATGTGTGGCGATAAAGCTGTTACCGTCATCAGGGAATTGTCGACGAGTTCTTGCATTCGTGTTTCATTAACGGTCAATCCATGAATCATCTTATCCGCAAAACCAATCATCGTGCCCCGCAACAATTCAGCCGATTCGAGAAAGGCATCGATGAGCACAGGTTTATAGACGTTCATTTCGAAATTCCCTTGTGAGGAGGCCATCGTAACCACCACATCATTGCCCATCACCCGCACAGCTGCCATCGTAATTGCCTCGGCTTGCGTGGGGTTAACTTTCCCAGGCATAATTGAAGAGCCTGGTTCATTGGCTGGAATGTTTAATTCTGCATAAGCCGCCCGTGGACCACTAGCCAAGAAACGGACATCGTTAGCGATCTTCATTAAATCGGCCGCTAGTGTCTTCATAGCACCGTGAACCACATCTAAATTAGAATGATGCGCCAAACCGTAGAATTTGTTGGTATCCGCAGTGAAGGATTGCCCGTAAACGTGCTTCATCCGGTTAGCAATATCATCAGCAAAACCTGGTGCCGCGTTTAAACCAGTGCCAACAGCAGTTCCACCCATCGCCAATTCCAATAACGTGTGATCCAAAGACTTCAAATAATCGCGATCATGTTCCAATGCACTGACCCAGCCACTAATTTCTTGGCCAAACGTCAATGGCGTCGCATCTTGCAAATGAGTTCGGCCAATTTTAACCGTTCGCCAATACTGATCCTGCTTTACCTTGAGTTCATCGATCAGATGTTGGGCTGCTTCCTCCAAATTGGCAATCGCAACACTTGCTGTAATGTTCATCGCTGTTGGAAAAATATCATTGGAACTTTGGCCCTTGTTAACATCATCATTAGGTAAAATTTCAATTGTTGGGTCTATTTTTGCGGCTTGATGAGCGACAACTTCATTGGTGTTCATGTTCGTTTGTGTGCCAGAGCCTGTCTGGTAGACTCGCAATGGAAAGTCCTTCCGCAGTTCTTCGTCATTGAGGGCCAATAGCGTCTCAATCGCACGCACAATCAATTTGCCCTTTGCAGCATCAATCTGCTCTAACTCTAAGTTCGCTTCTGCAGCAGCTTTTTTGATTTGCAATAACGCGCGAATAATGGCAATTGGCATAAACTGCCCAGTTGGAAAGTTATTTCGGCTTCGTTCCGTCTGCGGTCCCCACAGCGCGTCAGTAGGAATTTCAACTGGCCCGATTGTATCTTCTTCTACACGAAAATCTGACATTAGTGGTCCCTCCACTTTCTTGTGTAATTATTAACAATAGCTGCTAAAAAAACAGCTTTGAACGTTCTATCGTTGTTCAATGAATCACGATATTTTTGTTATGCCTAAGATAGCGCGCGTTTAGCTCGATAGTCAAACCCTACACGACTGATTAAAAATCTTAATATCACCACTGATTCAACCGGGCTGAAATATCTATCTCTAGAAGTTTTAATCCCCTAAGGCATCAGCCGCAATGGCCTGTAGAGACTTGGCTGACGCGACCATTTTTGCTTGCTCATCCGCAGATAACGGCACTTCTAAGATCTGCGCAATCCCTTGCGCGTTAATCACTGCTGGCGTGCCAATGTATAAGTCATGCAGGCCGTATTGTCCATCAACTGGTGCACCAATCGGTAACACGATATTCTCGTTATGTAGCACTGCACGACTCAAACGCATCAGACTTGTCGCTACGCCGTAAAAGGTGGCCCCTTTTAGTCCAATGATTGATCCACCTTTTTTGCGGGTTGTAGTCTCTAAATCTGTTAATTGCAGTTGGCTAACACCTTGTTTGGCGGCCACTGCGAGCAAAGGCTGTCCAGCAATTGCCGCTGCTTGATAGGCGGCAAATTGGCCATCACCATGTTCACCTAAGATATAGGCGTCCACAGTGCGCAAATCAACTGATAAACGGTTAGCCAATGCTACTTGCCATCGACTGGAATCTAATGAGGTTCCAGTACCAATCACCCGCTCCCGTGGAAAACCTGATAATTTCTGGGTCGCCATCGTCAAAATATCAACTGGATTAGCTGCGACGATGAAAATGCCAGCAAAGCCACTCTCGACAATGGGCTTTACAATTGTTTTCAAAATATTTAAATTCTTATTAACTAAATCGAGGCGTGTTTCGCCAGGTTTGCGGGGCACACCAGCTGTGATAACCACCAAGTCAGCATCAGTTGCATCTTGATAGGTTCCTGGATGCACATTTAATGGCCCTGTTAGGGGCTGAACATCCTCTAAATCTAAGGCGTCCCCGCTAACATGATCAGTTTGAATATCAACTATGACCAACTCGTCAGCAATTTGCTGCTGCAACATTGCAAAGGCATATGAAGAACCCACTGCCCCGTCGCCGATCAAAACAACTTTTTGATGTATGGTTTGATTTGCCAAAGTAAACTTCCTTTCCGTAGCTGTCTATAAATGAATTTATGCACAAAAATAAATCGTAGAATTCACGGATGTGCAATGAACCTCATCGGAAACATTGGTAGCGATAACATCACAATTCTGATGGTGTAACCGTAACCGTTGACTCGAATTATAGTCAAACGAGGTAGTCACCATTAAAATAATCTATGTGAATATTTTTTCAAACAATCAAGACAACAAAAAACCACGATCACCCTTTGGCAATCATGGTTGTTTTAAGTAACATACCGCCCAATTTTAGGCTAAATTTCGTTTTAAAAAGGCCACCGTTTCGTCATACACATCATCTAAGTAACCTTTAGCGTGACGTGAACCAGTCAAGAAACGACTAGTGGACGGAATTTGATGCACGTTCAACGTTTCTGCCAAGCTAATTACGCCAGACGTTGGCACAAATTCATTGAGCGAATTAGCTAAATACATTGGTCCAGTTTGATCCGTCACATGTAAATATGGCGTTGCATCCTTGTACTGATCAGTTCGACCATTAAAGTAATTTGTCACGAACCATTTATAGAAGGAATCATTCGCACCGGTTTGATCGATTTGAGCACTAGCTGCATTAAAGTCTTGCGTCGTGTCCGGTTTAGCAACGACTGCTTCATGATGCTGTAACCAATCTTCAATGTCGATAATTCCAGAAAGTGAGACAATCGGAATGCCAAATTTAATCCCCATTTCAACCGTCATATTCCCACCTGCTGAGGAACCAACAGCGGCAATTTTGCTTTTATCAAAGTCGTAATCGCTGTGTTTCAGCCAATCGTATACGTGGTCCATATCCGTCAACGGATCTGGATAATATCCAGCTGGCGTAATCCGATAATTGGGCACCACCACTAGAAAGCCTTCATTCGCTAATCGGGTGGCCCAATCGGCATCTTTAGCCTTGTCACCACGAAACCAGCCGCCACCATGAACATCAATAATGCCACCAAGTAATGATTGATTTTCTGGATAATAAACATCTAATTTCAAATCTAAAGTCGCATCATAGACGACATCTAACGTTTGCGAAATTTTTGCCATTTATCTCACCCATGCTTTCTTATCATTTCATCATTGGGATTCTAATCTAGAATTAGCCTACCACCAGATAAGTCACTAAGGGTAACAACTTTACTCAAGGAAGTATCAGGCTATGCTTGCACGAAGAACATGATCGCCTTCACGCTTGGTTTCCTGTCGAAAATGCGATTGTTCGCACGGCTACTTAGGCTCAAAGCATTCTCACACGTACGCTGGCTTTCTCGACCCTGCATTTTTTACCATAAATGGGTATACTAGACGAGTGAGTAACTAAGTCTTGTAGAAAAGAGAAGAAAATTAGTCATGATTACTTTAAAATCACCCCGTGAAATTGAAGGGATGCGCAAGGCTGGCGCTATTTTAGCCGGCATGCATATCGGTTTGCGCGACATCATCAAACCAGGCATTTCTAGTTGGGAAATTGAACGCTATGCGCTCCGCTATTTAGACGATCACCATGCAAAAGCAGAAGAGAAAGGATTCGAGGGCTACGACTACGCGACTTGTGTCAGTGTGAACGAAGAAGTTTGTCATGCCTTCCCAAGAAAAGCCTTACTCCTAAAAAACGGCGATTTAGTTAAAGTGGATACAGTGATCAGTGTCGATGGCTACATGTCTGATTCTTGCTGGGCATTTGCCGTTGGCGATGTCAGTGATGAAGTCAAAAAACTGATGGACGTCACTAAAAAAGGGCTCTATCTCGGCATTGATCAGGCTGTAATTGGCAATCGAATTGGCGATATTGGTTGGGCGATTCAACATTATGTCGAAGATGAAATGGGCTACGGAGATGTGCGTGAGTACGTAGGCCATGGTATTCAGCCAACGATGCACGAAGATCCGATGGTACCCGCTTACGGTGAACCTGGTAAAGGTTTGCGATTACGTGAAGGAATGACGATTACCATCGAACCCATGGTCAACATTGGTGATTGGCGATGTGCACCGGTGGCCGATGACGGTTGGACCGTTCGCACATTAGATGGCAGCCTGAGTTGTCAATATGAACACACACTCGTTGTCACTAAAGATGGTCCCAAGATTTTAACCAGTCAAGATCCTGAATTTGACGCTAAATATTTATAAGCTTTGCTATTTTGCGCAAAGCACACAAACGCCTTGGTTCACAAGTTATGGAACCAAGGCGTTTACACTAACTAATTAAGGGAGTGCAGGGTCATGCCAAAGACCGGACTCAATCTCACAAACATTCAAGTCACACAATCTCAACAAGCGTTACATCAACAAGGCCAGCAACTACGCCAACAAGTTTCCTTTGCTCAGTTGGGCCGTTTTGTTCCCCAACAACGAGACCCCACCCTGCTCATGTCACGCATCGCTGACATGCTAGTCCCCGAATTATTACCGGAACGCTATCGGCGGATGGGTGTCTCATCATTTACCTTTTTTCGGGGGACCGCTGAACTGATGGCTTATGACCTAAATCATCAAGCCAGTACCCACATTCCTGTGGTTATCTCTGGCGATGCCCACTTAGGCAATTTTGGCTTTTTTGCCTCGCCGGAACGTCGCTTAGTATTCGACCTCAACGATTTTGACGAAGCTGGCGTGAACTCGTGGGAACGCGATGTCAAACGACTACTTGTCAGTGTCAGTTTAGCTGGTCAAGAAAATGGTTTCTCCGCAAAAAAGATCCACAAAGCTGTTCGCCATGTCGCTAAAAGTTATCGTAAAGGGATTCACTTTAGTTGCCAACGATCAACACTAGATCGATTCTATCCAGCAAATGATGTGGAGAGCGTTTTATCGGCGGCACCGACCAGCCCAGCTCGCTCACTCATGCAAACATTTATTGACAAAGCCCAGAAACGTAACTCCGAACAAGTCGTTAACAAGTTCACTTCACTAACCGCTCATGGTCGACGCTTTATCGACAATGCCAAGATTACTCGGCATACCGATGATGACGTAACTCGCCATATCAGCGATTACTTAGCGGCCTATCGAACCACGGTACGATCCGACGTGGCATTATTGCTGTCACAATATGAACTAACTGATGTAGCCCGTCACTGTGTCGGCGTCGGCAGCTTTGGCTCACGGTGCTATTTAGTACTCCTCACCAGTAATGATGGTAGCCATTTAGTCCTACAAATCAAGGAAGCTCTGCCCACACGCAAAACAGGCGCAGAACGTCAATTGAATCTGAGCGCAACTTTTGAAGAGAGTGAAGGTCAACGGATTATTGAGTCGCAAAAAATTCTCCAGTCTGCTTCCGACCCGTTTCTCGGCTACTTTCAAAGTCGTCATCATAGCTTTTATGTTCGTCAGTTTCGGGATATGAAAACATCCGTTGATTTGCATAGTCTAAATTGGCAGCAATTTCACCTCTACGCTGAAGCTTGTGGTCGTTTGCTAGCTATCGATCACTGTCAAACACCAACTGCTCCCATGATTGATGGGTACATTGATAACGACAAAGATTTTGATTTAGCGATGACGCAATGGGCAGAAGCCTATGTACCACAGGTGGAAGCTGATTACGCTGCATTTTTGAAGGAGCATCCTAACCACTAACCAAAATATCTCTTTCGTTGTAGCAATTCCATGATTATCCGGATCAACTTCAATAACTTTATTTTCCAACAAAAAATGGCCATCCCTTGAGATGGCCATTTTTTGTTGGTATTCCTTACCAATCAGCATGCTATTGCCTGTTTAATCGAAACTTGTTTCACGTGAAACACGCATTATTTTTCTGGACTAATCCAAATTTCAAAACTGTGCGGGGTACTCGTCTCACTGTCCGTTGGATCAGTAAACAACTGATCCACAACCCAATCCATCTTCGGACTATCAAAGTCGATGCGTTTATGTGGTTCATTACTCTTACTCATTTGTGGCTCACTCCTTCAGTCTTGTCAGAGTTCTAGTCAACAAAAGTAATTATACAGGTTCAAACGGCAATTCGTCAGTAATCGTGCTCAAAGCATGGCAAAACTTTATAATTACCGATTATGGTCATAAATAATTGATTAAAACGACTAGGCTAGCGTATGGTAACAGTATGGCAATGCAGATGTTTGAAAGGAGCTGTAATTATGGCAAATAATGACATGCACATTGAGGGGGTAGCGTTTGCCAATTTATCAAAAAATGAGTTGAATCTCTTTTTTGCGATTTTGACGCGAATGCACCACTTACGAACCACTTCTGTTGTTTTTAACTATGACGAACTGCAATGGTTAACTGGCGGTACTACAACCGACTTTAACCAACTGTTAACTACGGTCATCGATCACATCAGTCAGACCAGCACGACTTACGATCTTGGTGATGGACCAGTGAAACACGACTTTTTCAGTAAAATTGGTCTAGTTAATGACCAACAAATCGTCTCGGTTCAACTTAATCCTGATTTTGAATTTCTAGTGCAGATTGACGAAGCGCACTGGAAAAAATAAATTTTAAGCTTAATAACAATTAAGATTCACCCTGCTGATTTCGTGCCTGAAGGTGCTCAAGTCAGCATTTTTTTATGGAAACATCCTAGACAGCAATCCGTCCTATAAGTTATGTCATAATAAATTCAAAAATCAAATTGGAGGCAGTTAAAATTGAATAAGGAACGTTTAACCGCGTTTACAGACGCAGTTCTTGCCATTGCTATGACTATTTTGGTCTTAGAACTTAAGCAACCCGACGCAGCAACTTGGGCCGCAATTTGGGCATTAAAGCAAAGTTTTATCGCCTATTTTATTTCATTTATCGCCTTGCTGGTGATGTGGAATAATCAACATCACATTTTCCAACTTGTTCGCAGAATTAACGGTAGTGTCTTGTGGGCCAATGGGTTCATGCTGTTCAGCGCCTCATTTTTCCCGTATGCCAGTAAATTCGTGGATGAACACTTCAACGCTTTCCCGGCCGAACTTTTTTACGGTGTCGTCTTCATTTTGTTGTCCATTGGCTACTTTGCCTTAGAGTGGACCTTGGTTTTAGCAGATCCTGAAAACAAGAAATTGCGCTACGCCATCTCACGGCCTGGTAAAATTACGACTTACATTCTCATTCCACTGATCGGAATTGGAATCGGCTTTTGGTGGTCACCGATGATTTTAATCAGTACCTTCTTAGCCATCCTCATTTGGTTTATTCCTGAACGGCGGGTGGAAGAAGAACTTAATCGTCCGAATCATGATTAGGTTCTGTGTTCAACCGGGCTAATTGACCAGCGAATTCCGTTTGATGTTGGGCAATTTCACGCATTGAATTTTCACTATCGTCAACATGTTCACCATGTTCACTCTCATCTAGGCCCAGACGTTCGGCCGCGGGTGATACTCGCATTGAAATAACCAGTCGCAAACCCATCACGACTACCGTGCTCGCCACTGCAACTATGACAACTGTCAACCCAGTGCCTATCAACTGACGACCAAATAGCTGCCAACCACCACCATATAATAACCCGTTGCGCAAAATTGAATGATTGACCTGCCGAGTGGCAAAAACACCAGTTAAAATTGAACCGGTAATACCAGCAACGCCATGGCATCCAAAAGCATCTAACACATCATCAATCCCAATTTTAGCCTTTAAATAATGGACAAATCCATAACTAGCTAGCGTGGCCAACATCCCGATCCAAAAGGCCCCAGCCACCGTAACATAGCCAGCTGCCGGCGTGATCCCTACCAGACCACACAATGTTCCCGTACAAATTCCGGGGAGCGATACTTTACCTCGCAATGTCATTTCAAGTATCAGCCACACAACCATTGCGCTCGCAGTTGCCACAGTTGTCGTTAGCATGGCGGTCACAGCTATCTGATTAATGGCTAATGCGCTACCTGCATTGAACCCATACCAGCCAACCCATAAAATCGCTGTTCCACACAATACCCACGGCAAATTGTACGGATGCGACTCATCTGTTGATTGAGTCGTTTTTAGTCGACGTCCTAAAAAAGCCGACAAGACATAAGCTGTGACCCCGGCATTAATATGGACAACCGTACCACCAGCAAAATCAAGCACTCCTAAGCGAGCTAACCACCCATGTGTACTCCAGACTAGATGCACCATTGGGTAATAAACCAATAAGCTCCAGCAGATGATAAAAGCAAGAAGAAAGTTAAAGCGAATTCGACCGACTACCGCACCAACAAATAGGGCTGGCGTAATGATGGCAAACATCATTTCAAAGAGGAAGTATAACCCTTCTGGAATTCCGGTCGCGGTGAGCTTAGTTAAAGATACGCCATGTAGAAAGAAGTGATTGACGTGTCCAATCACACCAGCAAGGTCACCGTTGAACGCCAATTCATAGCCCACGACAATAAATAATAAGATTGCGATTCCACAGATAACAAATACGGATAGCATCGTATTCACAACATTACGTTTGCTGACTAATCCGCCATAGTAAAAGGCTAATCCCGGCGTCATGAATAACACTAAAATGGTTGCTAAGGCCATAAAGGCCGTGTTGGCTGCATTCATCTAACCACCCTTTTCTAATCTCTCTTTGCCTATGGTTGAGCAGTATAGAAGTCGCTTTGCGACCTGTAAAGGTAAATTCTCTAATTGGTATAGGTGAATGTTAGCTTTTATGACACATGTTACGGTCTTTTAATTCACCATTGGTTGCTATACTAGTTTTTCCATCAAAACCGCTTTAGAAAAACTTATCAAGTTTGTCGAGAAACAAAGTCACTTCGAAAATAACTGTCTGGTACATGAAATCCCGACACCACAGTTTTATTCTCATTAACTTCAATCGTCCATTGTTGCTCGAGCCCATGCCAGACTGGCTCAGGCAAAAAGATGGGATATACCTCGTGTGCACCTCGCTTAAAGCGAAGTTCCCGACGTATATCCCACCCACAAATCCTACAAGACATCTCTTTATCTCAATCAATTAACTGACGCCACTGGATCGGTTCGATAGGCCCACACCACCACTGCCAGATTAATTAAAACTAACCCAGTCGTCATCAAAAATACATATCGATAATCTAAAACTCCGGCTACTCCAGAAGCTAGCATTGGCCCAATTACCGAACCGATAGCTTGTGCTGACTGATTGTAGCTAAAGATTCGACTAACCGCTTCTTGTGGTGTATTGAGCGTCATCACCGTTTGTGTCACTGGCAATAAAGCGGCATCGGAAATGCCTACCAAAAAGCGGAGAATTCCTAACATCATTACCGTTGTTACAAAGAACATCGGCAAGAAAACACACCCACAAAAAATCAAACCGGCCACCAATACCCGTTGCGGACCAATGCGATCGCCCAAAGCCCCCAGTCGTGGCGCAGCAATAAGCGTCGCAATCCCTGGCAAGGCCGCAATTACCCCACTGGCCAAGGCAATATTTCCTTGCGCATGCATGAGTTCCTTAACAAATAGACTGATAATCGGATTAATGGAGGTCGTCGCCCCTTGAATGAGCATCGAGGAAACGATCATTGCCCACACGATTCGGACATGTTTGATCCCAGCAAAAGCACTGGCTTTCGCCCCGGCCTTTCTTGGATCGGCCGGCACAAAGTCTTCCTTTACAAACAGACCAGTGACGACTGAGGCGATTAACATTAGTAAGCCAAAGATAAAAAAGGGAATTCGAAACCCAAATAATCCAGCGATATATCCGCCAATAATTGGGCCAATCAGTTGACCACCTACTGAGCCAGTCGTCAATGTGCCCATTGTCTTGCCACTTTGTTCCATTGGCACCTCGCTAGCAATTAGCGCATAGGCATTGTTAACATAACCGGAAAACGCCCCCTGAATTAAACGCAGCCCAATTAAAATCCAAACATTAGTTGAAAATCCAGTGAGGGTTGCGGTAATCGTCATTCCCACGGCCGCTCGCAGGAGCATCGGTTTACGGCCAGTTCGGTCGGCCAATTTACCCCATAACGGCGAAACAACAGCTTGACTTAAAAACGTGACCGAAAAAGCTAGTCCTGCATAAAGCGTTAACTCCCATTTTGGATAGTGACCCATCTGACTAATAAATAATGGCAAAAATGGCAAGCTCATGCTAGCACCTGCACCGGTTACAAAGTTACCGATCCATAGTGCGTACATATTTTTTTGCCATTGTGCCATTTGCTTATGTTGCATTTCGTTCGCCACCCGATTTTCATTGATAATGAATACTATACCACGCGTCCCCAGTTCATTAATTGAAACAAACTGTCACGTCATCTAACGATTTGTTATAAAACCGCTTGTGAAAACAAGATAATCCGCATTACTAACATTTTGATTTATAGGGATTAAGATGTAAAAAGAAGGCGTTTACATTTTTCACAATAAAGTCTATGCTTAACCCATCTTATTCTGAAAGGGAGTTTTATTTGTGATTCAGCGACGCAGATTAAGGACAATTCATGGTTTATTATTGATCGGTTCATTATTGCTAGTGTTTGTTCTCACCGGTTGTGGTAAGTCAGCAGCGACAACAAATGACAAGGTCGCAACCCAAAAAACATGGACGGTCGCCACTTCAGGTACCTTATATCCAACTTCATATCACGAAAGTAAAGGCAGTGCATTGACCGGATACGACGTTGCCGTCGTTAAGGCCGTTGCTAAAGGACTACATAAACAAGTTAAATTCAAGGAAATGGACGTTGATGGGATGCTGACGGCCGTTAATAACGGCACTGTTCAAATGGCCGCCAACGATTTCGGCATCAGCAAACAGCGTGAGAAGCAGTTCGCACTATCGACCCCTTATAAATATAGCTTTGATAGCATGATTGTACGAAAAGATGACGACTCAGGCATCCATCGCTTTGCTGATCTTAAGGGAAAAAAGGCCGCTGGGGAAGCCGGCACAAATTATCAAAAACTGGCCAGTCAATTGGGTGCCAAACAGGTCAATTACGATAATGTCTCTAATGACGTCTATCTTCGTGATGTTGCCAATGGTCGTACTGATGTGATTTTAAATGATTATTACCTTCAGTCCATGGCCCTAAAAGCCTTGCCAAACTTACCATTAACCATCCCGAAGAACCTTTATTTCACCACACAAGATGATAAAAATGGTACGGGTATTTTGATGAAAAAGAGTAACTCAAAGTTACAAAAAGAAGTTAATCGTGAAATCAAAAAGCTGAAAGCTGATGGCACGATTGCTAAGCTATCTAAAAAATTTTACGGTGGTCAAAATGTCTCTAAACGTCCAACCGTTAAAACAACCTACATCAAGATTAAGTGAGTTCGCTCATGAATCAATTACTATCCTGGCTAACCATCCCTAATTTTTTTAATGCCCGTTTTGCTTGGCACGCGTTACCTTTTATTTTAGGTGGGCTACCACTAACCATTGAGTTAACAGCGGTCAGTTTTATCGGTGCGCTTATTTGGGGACTCATTTTAACGTTGGGCCAACTCAGTTCACGGCGGATCATTCATTGGTTAACGCGCACCTACATTTCCTTTATGCGTGGTGTGCCAGCGTTGGTCCTCCTATTCATTCTATACTTTGGCTTACCATACGCTGGTATTCAGCTAAACGCCTTCGTAGCGGCCGCAATTGCTTTCATTTTAAACGCCGCTGCATTCGTTTCCGAAGTTTTCCGGTCGGCCTTTATGGGTGTTGCCGCTGGTCAGTGGTCAGCTAGTTATTCATTAGGCTTCTCTTACACCAAGGCGATTCGCTACGTTATCTTACCTCAGGCCTTTCGGATCGCCATTCCTGCACTAGGAAACATCCTTTTAGACATGTTTAAAGGCACCTCACTGGCTGCCATGGTCACTGTTTCGGAAATGTTCATGCGCGCTAAGATTGAAGGCGGCAAACAGTTTGATTACATGACCGTCTATTTATTAGTCGCGCTCATTTATTGGGCCTGTTGCTCTGGACTCACAGCAGGTCAAGCATGGCTAGAAAAACGTTTGGCAGTATCGACAAACAATTAAATGTTGGCGCCCAATACGATATATATCGTATTGCCAATCTAAATAAACGCAGGACGTAAGCCAAGCGATGGCAGCTTAATGCTGGTCACTTATCAACTTATATCCCGCGTTTATTTGTCTTAAACCAAATTCACTTGTTAATTTTCTGTTTCTCGCCATAATCGTTCAAACGTTTGAACAATCGTTGAAACGGTGAACCCATATTGTTTAACCACCTCAGGTCCTTTGCCACTCATGCCAAATTCATTGACACTAATGTTGGTGCCATGCAGACCCGTGAATTCACCCCAGCCAAAGGCGCTGCCCATTTCAATGGAGATCCGACGAGATACATCTGGTGGCAACACGCTTTCTCGGTATTCAACAGATTGGGCTCGGAATCGCTCCATACTTGGCATGGAGACAACTGCCAAATCATAGGATCGATCTCGCAACTGCGCTTGTGCTTCAATTGCCAAACTAACTTCAGATCCTGTGGCGATTAAAATACCATCAGGTGTCTGACTTTTTGCTGGGGAAATAACGTATGCCCCTTTTTCGACATTAGCCACACTAGCACAGCTCAATTGAGGTAGTTTCTGCCGCGTCAAAACGAGAACGTTAGGCCGGTCATTAGTTTTACTGATCGTTTGCCATGCCCCCAACGTCTCCGAGGCATCTGCAGGCCGGAATACATTCACATTTGGAATGCTTCGCAAAGCCGCCAGTTGTTCAACCGGTTCGTGTGTTGGTCCATCTTCCCCAACTGCTAATGAATCGTGGGTAAAAATAAATGTAGTCGGCAATTTTTGAATGGCAGCTAATCGAATCGCGGCCTTCAAATAGTCACTAAAGACGAAAAAGGTGCTACCGAATACGCGACTGCCACCATGTAACATGATCCCGTTAAGCGCAGCGGCCATCCCGAACTCCCGGACACCAAAGAAAATATTGCGTCCTTGTGGTGACAGTGCTGTAAAGTCCCCAACGTCGCTTAAAAATGTCTTGTTTGAGGAGGAAAGATCAGCAGCGCCACCCCAAAAGTTTTCATTGTGTTTGGCGATCTGTTGGATCAAATCTGCGTTGATCACTCGCGTCGCTGTTGGTGTCGCATACTTCTGATCGTCAACCGTAACTCCAGCCATGTCTAACGTATTCACTGTTAGCCGCTGCGCTTGGTCAGGAAATCTGTTGGTGAAATCGGTGAACATTGTTTGCCAAGCATTGTACTGTGCCAGTTTATCGGGCATTGCATCGTGATAAGTTTGATAAATTGAATCTGAAATTTCAAACGGCTGGAAAGACCAATCATAAAAATGACGCATTTGGGTCAAATTAGCCTCACCGAGTGCTGCACCATGAACCTTATTGGTGCCGGCTTCGGGTGTCCCATAACCAATAACTGTTTTGACTTCGATTAACGTTGGCCGGTCGTTTTGCTTTGCATGGATCAAGGCTTGGCTAATTGCCGCCAAATCGTTACCATCAAGCACCTCTTCGTAATCCCACTGGGCCGCTTTAAAACGATCACGAACGCTATCAGTCGCGCTTAACGCTAACGGGCCATCGAGAGAAATGTCATTAGAATCATACAATACAATCAATTTATTTAAGCTTTTATTCCCAGCTAAATTGATCGCCTCATGACTAATTCCCTCCATGAGATCCCCGTCACCAACGATGGCATAGGTGTAATGGTCAATCACGTTATAACCAGGACGGTTAACCATCGCTGCTAAGTGTTTTTCGGCCATCGCCATCCCAACAGCCATACCCAATCCTTGCCCAAGTGGACCCGTCGTTGCATCAATTCCTGACGTTTCCGTCACTTCAGGGTGTCCAGGTGTAACCGAGCCAAGTTGACGAAATTGCTGCAAGTCAGAAATTTCGACCCCAAAACCATTTAAGTGAAGCAAACTATAAAGTAAGGCTGAACCATGTCCGGCGCTTAAAACAAAGCGATCACGATTTATCCATTTAGGGTCATGCGGATTAAAATTCATTAATTTTTCCCACAGAACATAGGCCATTGGTGCAGCGTCGATCGGTAGTCCTGGATGTCCACTATTCGCTTTTTCAATCATATCAACACTTAAAAAACGAATTGCATTGACTGCATCTTGATCTGAATCAGTAAAAGTCATGATTAACTCTCTTCCTTTCAAAAATGGCCCGGCAAGAGGGACTTGACCGGGTCAATAACGCGAGTGACTATTTGGCAGTGGATTTATCACGGCCGTTTAAGATTGCGCTAAGCACTAGCACGACTGCCAGGAAGCCAAGAATCCCAACGACAATCGCAACTGTACCAAGATTACCAAGATTACCAAGCAAGATCCCTGGTACTAAATAATCTGTATCGGCGAATGTGGACGCTGCCAATTTCAGTGTGCCCAACACCGGTAGAATAAAGAGTGGCAACCAGCTAATGATCAGACTATTCACTGATGCTCCGATAATCGCACCTCGACGGCCACCAGTTGCGTTGCCGTATATTGCCGCTGCGGCACCACAGAAGAAGTGACCGACCACACCGGGGATAATCACTGTGGTGTGTAATGCGATCATGATAAACATGCTGATTGTCCCAACAATAAAGCTGGTAAAGAACCCAATTAACACAGCATTAGGCGCGTATGGGAAAATAATTGGCACATCCAAAGCTGGTTTTGAATTTGGAACCAGTCGTTGCGCTATTCCCTGGAAAGCTGGCACGATTTCAGCTAAAATCATTCGAACCCCTTGCAGTACAACCACAAAGCCCGCTGCAAATGTTCCGGCCTGAACGAGTGAGTAAACTAAATAATTAGTTCCTGCACTCAGCTTTGTTTCGACAAAATGGGGCCCGGTGATGATGGCCAATGCCAAATAAACAACACCCATTAACAAAGTAATCGATACTGTCGAGTCACGTAAAAAGCTTAATCCTTTAGGCATCTCGATGTCTTCGGTACTTTTTTCTTTATTACCAAACCACTGTCCCATCAGGCCAGCCGTTGCATACCCAATGTTCCCAGTGTGCCCCATGGCAACTTGATCACCGCCGGTAATTTTCCGCATGAATGGTTGACATAAGGCCCGCGTGACTGTTAATAACGTTCCTTCAAAGATGCCGCCCAGTAAAATCGTTTGCCAACCAGTACCTAACTTGGCACTTACTAAAATTACAGCTGTCAGACAAGACATGTACAGCATTGCCTGCCCCGTTAAAAAAATGTACTTAAAGCGTGTAAACCTGGCAAGTAAAATATTTACGATCATGCCAACCAACATAATTAACGCCGTTGTTGAACCGTATTTCACTAACGCAATGGCCACTACGGCTTCATTACTTGGTACGACCCCTTGAACGTGGAGTGCAAACTGAAACATTTTAGCAAATGGTGTCAAAGAAGCACTTAAGATGCCAGCACCGCCAGTCAGAACTAAGAATCCCGCAAAGGTTTTGATTGTTCCTTGAACCACTTCTGTTGTTTTTTTCTTTTGTAATAACAAGCCTAGCATCGCAATCAATGCCACCAGAATTGCTGGCTGCGTCGCGATGGAGACGAATAAGTTCAGTACACTTTTCATAATTAATTTTCCCCACTAATCATGTTGAATCTGGTTACGATCCAACACATCATTGACGTGATCTGTTGTTTCTTTTTTATCGATTAAACTCTTCAGCAAAACAACACGGTCTTCTGGAATACTACTCAAAGCATCAGCCAATGTGGATTCAACAAAAAAGTAATCGGCAGCGTCGGCAGTGGCACTACCTACATCTGAATGATCAACGGTAATGTTGTTTGCATCTACATCGACCTTTTCATCTTTTAAAATTTGCTGGACGTTCATTTGAACCATAAAGCTGCTACCAAGACCGCTTTGGCACACTGCTAGAATTTTCATTTTGATTCCTCCGTTGTGTTATCGATGGCTGAAATGATCTTGATCAAATCATCAACCGACGTGGCTGTTTTCAAAGCATTAAGTGCTGTCTCATTTGTTAATAACATCATCAATTGTCGAATAACTTGCAAATGACTCTGGTTATCCACTGCCGATAAGACAAACCAGAGGGTTACCGGATGCTCCTTATTAACCAAATCAACCGGCTCCGTTGTTTTCAGTAGTGCCAAAGAAATTCTATTCGACCCATTTTCAGGCCGAGTATGGGCCAACGCCACATGATCGCCGATGTTAATGTAAGGGCCCTCTTCATCAACAACCTTGATCATGGCATCGACGTATTGAGTCGTGACACTATCGTTATCAACCAACGGCTTCGCAGCCAATCTAATAGTCTCCTGCCAGGTTAATGCTTCTCCAGAAATCAACTGAATTGTCTCTCGATTTAATAAATCGCTGAGCATTCCTTCGCCTCCAATAATTGATGGTGCACTTATCGTATCATTGATGAAAACGCCAACAAGTGCAATACTTACACTATTGATAGTGCAATTTGTTCACTACACATGTAACATTTGCTTGGGGATATCGTGAAATGATTAACTACACAAAAATTAAACACGGCAATGACCTTTTGAACTTTCTTATCGAGCAAAGCGACTATGCCACAATTGATGATTTAAAGGTGCAATTGAATCTCTCACGAAGAGGTGTCTTTTACGTTCTGAAACGCGTTAATGAGGCACTGATTGCAGATGATTTAGAACCTATCACCAATATTCTAGGAGCCGGGTATTACATTCAAAGCGAGACCAAAAAATCGTTGCTTGAGCACTTTTCAAATGCTCAAGCAACGATTGACCAACTATCTAAATATCAACGCTGCCAACTAATTATTTGGGAGCTGGTTAATCACCAAGCACTCTCGTTAACTCACTTGGCGGCACGCTTTAATGTCTCAAAACACACAGTTATCTCTGACCTAAAGCAGGTTAGACAAACCTTAGCAGCCCATCGCTTAGAAATTGTCCAAGGTACCACTGGCAAGTTTCTTTCTGGTTCGGAAATCACCCAGCGAAATTGGGTTTTAGAAGCATTGAATGATCGAAGCTCCATTCTATACAGCCAAATTGATATTAATCCATCGCGATTAATTGCAATTAATACAAAAATTCATAAATTAGAAAAAATTACCGGCAACTATTTCACCGATGATGCTTTATCCACACTCGATGAGTTTATTCTGTGGTTTTTAGATCGCATCAAGGATCCACAAAATCAACTACCAGATTCACCGTCGAGAAGAACTACCGTTGATTCCTCATCAATCGACTGGTCCATTAACTTTCTTGCCGCTAATGATATCCAAAACTATAGCGAGGCTTATTTTCTCGGTCGCATTATTAACACGAGTCAATTTTATCGCGTGAATAAAACTGACGGCCTAATACAAAGAATTTTCCCGATTGCACGTGAGATAATCGACCGATTCAATGCTGCCTCCAGCGCCAGCATTTCCCCTGATAAGCTTGAGTTAACCTTATCCACTCATCTATTATCAGCTTTTTATCGGTCTAAATTTATGATTCCTTATCATCACCCGAACTTAGAGCAAATCACCGAAGGGTACCAAGAACTATTTTCTTTCACCAAATATGCAATTCGCCCATTTGAAAAATTTATTAATGGCCAACTTAGTGATGATGAAATCGCCTTAATTGCGCTCTATTTTGGTGGTGAACTTCGATCAATTGAAAATGAGCAAACTGTTCAAACGGATGTTTTAGTGGTCTGTTCAAGCGGTATTGGTACCTCGTATATTCTACAACAGCAGTTAACCCAACGATTTCCAAACATTGCCTTCTCACAACCACTCAGTGTTTTGCAATTTAAAAATCACGACTTGGATCATATCAAACTCATTATTAGTACCATCAAATTGACCGTCCCTCTAGAAATTCCGGTAGTAACCGTATCTCCGCTGCCGAACCACCGCGATTGGGAAACGATCGGTAAGGCTCTAGTCAACGCTCATTTATCAGATATCAACTTTAATGAAGCCCGAATAAATGCTTTACTCGATATCATCAGTAACTACGCGCGAATCGAAGACTTTGATGGCCTAACAGGCGCACTGCATGGTTATCTTAATCAATCCAAACATCCACACCAAGCTGAAACTGATGAAACATTAAGCAGTCTGCAGCGCCTTCTGCCAACAGCCCACATTAAATATTCAACTGATGTTTTGTCTTGGCAGCAGGGTGTCAAAATTGCGCTTAGTCCCTTACTACATGATGGCCTTATCCATACCCATTATTTAGAGCAAGTGATTAATCTAACCAAAAAAAACGGGCCTTATATGGTACTAGGTGATGGCATTATGTTAGCTCATGCCACACAGAATGATGGTGTCAACGATTTAGGAATGAGTCTACTGCTCTGTCAGCATCCAATGACGATTCAAATTGAAGGTCATACCCCTGCAAAAAAGATTCAGATAATCATTGGTCTAGCACCAGTTGATGCAACATCACATCTGGCCGCGCTTTCACAGCTGCTTCAGAAAATTCAAGACGTGGCTTGGGTTAAGGCAATTAAAGCGACTCACTCAGTGGCTGAAATAAGTCATTTGCTCGAAGTCGCCCAGATGTAATCGGTTGCAGACTTTTACACACAACATCTGCTTTTTGGAGTAAAATGTAACGGTTCTCACAAGTCACCACCCGCCCGTTTAGAGGCCTTAAAGGAGTTTACATACATGAAAAAATCGCTAATTTGGGGTAGCCTTTTAGTCGTTCTAGCCGTGACATTGGCTGGTTGTACGGCGAAGCCCAAAGCCAAGGCTAAGCCGATGGTTAAAAATCCGTACGAGAAAAGTGAAATGATCATGGGGACGATTTGTACCCTATCAATCTACGATAAGGGTAAAAAAGATGTGATCAATAAAGGCTTTAAAGAAATTCACCATATGGATGATGAATCAACATTAACCCGGGGCGGTTCGCAATTAGATAAAATTAACGACAATGCCGGAATCAAACCGGTTCGGGTTCCCGATGACTTCTATCCGATGGTTAAAAAGGCTCTATCCGTTTCCGAGAATTCTGAAGGTAGTTTTGACATGGCGATCGGTGCCGTTACCAATTTATGGAAAATTGGTCTACCTGGTGCGCGGGTCCCAGCGCAATCAGAGATTGACGCTGCTTTACCACTCGTTGATTATCATGATGTTCAACTTAACGATAAGGAACAGACCGTTTACTTAACGAAAAAAGGGATGCGCCTCGACTTTGGCGGGATCGCGAAAGGGTATATCGCTGATCAAGTCAAAAAAGTCTTCAAGAAAAACGGGGTCACTTCCGCCATCATCAACCTTGGTGGCAATATTATTGTCATGGGTCACTCGCCTGAAGGTCACAATAAGCCGTGGACAGTTGGCATTCAAAACCCGGTTAAGCCTCGTGGCGATGCGGTTGGCACCATTAAAGAAAGCGACATGTCGGTCGTGACGGCCGGAACCTACGAACAATATTTAATGTCTGGTGGGCATAAATATATTTATCTTTTTGATGCCAAAACTGGTTACCCTTATGAAAACAATTTAGCCAGTGTGACTATTGTTTCAAAGAAATCCATCGATGGGGATGCTTTATCAAACGCCGCTTTTGATAAAGGGCTTAAAGATGGTTTAGCGTATATGAATCAGAAAAAGGACATTCAAGCCATTTTCATCACGAACGAAAAGAAAATTTATGTAACTGATGGCCTGAAGAAACGGTTTAAGCTTGATGCCAGCACTGGCTACACTATGGGCAACTAATCGGATGCTCATTAGCGCTGACAGATAAACAGTCGTGTTTGAGATATAAAACCACAATCTAAATTCCACTTTCAAACTAAATAACTAAAACGCGGAACATAAATCAAGTGGCGCCACTTAAAAACGAGCTTTGCATGATGACTAGATTATCATCATGCAAAGCTCGTTTTTATCTCATCACTTACCGATTTATATTCCGCTTTTTTAATTTTGTATTTTATGACTGTTTGATGTATTCGAACACTTGTTGACCAGCTTGACGACCAAAGATTACCGTCTCAGCAATCGAATTTCCGCCAATCCGGTTGTTTCCATGAAGACCACCAACAACTTCCCCACCGGCAAATAACCCGTGGATGACTTGACCATTCTCATTAAGGACTTGCGTCTTGTGGTTCGCTCTTACGCCACCCATCGTATAGTGAACCGCTGGCGCAATGTGAATCGCAAAGAATGGTCCTTCGGTGATTTGTCGATCCATCCCCGTCGTTCGTGACCACTGGGTGTCCCCGTTTTCATCCACAGCTGCATTCCAAGTTGCCACTGTATCGGCCAACTGCTCACTTGGCATTTTTAATGATTGAGCTAATTCGGTCAAACTATCACCAGTGACCACTAAACCAATACTATCGTAAAATTCAATGGCCTTTACTCGGTCCCGAATGCCTTGGTCAAAGATCAAATAGGCACTATGTGCTGGCAATGCAGTAATGGCATCAGAAACGACTTTTCGTGTATCTAATTCGTTGACAAAACGTTGCCCCGCTGCGTTAACTAAGATCGCACCTTCCCCACGAACAGCTTCACCAATCAAGAAAGCATGTGGGTTATCTTGCTGGACGGTGGGATGCACCTGAATTTGATCCATCTGCACTAGTGCGGCTCCCGCCGCCTGGGCCAACTTCAAGCCATCACCAGTTGCACCGGGTTGGTTCGTTGTCTTGTAACCTTTTAGATCCGGACGGTAAGTTTCGATCATTGCCTCATTTGCACCAAACCCGCCCGTGGCCAAAATAACGGCACCTGCATTAATCTGCGTTTGCTCGCCATCTGGTAAGGTAACCGTCACCGCGTTGACAGTGTCAGTCTCATCTTTATTCAAATGAGTCACTGTCACTTCAGTAAAGAGTGGTAATTGCTGATCCTGAACTTGCTTGAGCAACTCAGTCACGAGAAATCCACCAATCGGGGCCATGCTTGCGGGGCGATGGGTCCGCATCTTACTCATCCCCCCAGTAATGGTAATATCCTCAAGCCGAATTCCATGATCAGCTAACCAATCAATGGCGAGGGCAGCATGTGTACTGAAATACTGGAGTAGATCTGGATCATTGAGATTGCCGCCGCCCTTGAGCGTCTCGTCATAAAATTCTTCATAACTATCGACAACCCCATGATGTAATTGAACGTTTGTCTCCGCTGCATTCATTCCGGACGAAGCCCGCGTTGTGTTGCCGCCAATTTTAGGCATTTTCTCTAAAATGACGGGCTTTAATCCCAGTTCGTGCGCCTGTAAAGCGCTAACCAAGCCAGTGCTACCAGAACCGATGATCACCACATCATAATGTGATTGCAATGTGTCAATACTGCTTGGTTGAAACTGAAATTTTTCGGCCATGAGATTACCCCTTTTCACTTTTGCTTCAGCATCTTTGTGCTTTAATTCACTTATTGTAATTGACGGTGACTTGCCGTTCACACCCCACATCATACTGAGTGACCCCGACTATAGTCAAATGGTTGTGAAACAATTACTTTTATTTATAACTCACGACCTCAACAACGCTCTTACTCGGTTGTCGGCTCTTTTTTAACCACCATCACATTTGCCGTGGCTCGATTGACGACATACCCAGTAACTGACCCTAAGACAGCTTGACTGAAAGTATCTAATCCAGTTGCCCCAATCACAATCAGATCAATTTGATGTGCTTGTGGATAATCAATCGCAATCGTTTTTTTAACGTTGCCTTGAACCAAATGATTTTCCACATTGCTGACGCCTTTTTCTGATAACTGAACGACCTTGGCCTCTAGATAACGTTTACCTTCCATAATCATATTGTTATCAAACCCTTTAACGGCTTCACTCACGTCGACTGCAGCTGATGCGAATGCCGGATTGTAGACCCGGATTAAGTGCAGGCGGCTGTCAAATTGCTGGGCGATGTCGACAGCGACTGCCAATGCTTGTTCAGAATTTTCGGAGCCATCCAAAGGAACTAAAATTTGTTGTGGTTTAAAAGTCATCATCGTTTCCTCCAATCATCTTTGTATCCGTTTCCACCATCAATATACTTGATTTTCCAAATGGATACCAAATCTTCCATTCGTTGAGTTAGTTTTAACTAAATATACGATAGTGGAAGCAATTTTAAATAAAAGGTGAGGACGATTTTACGATGGATTTTTCACCTTACTTGGCGTTTCATAGTCAATCCAATGCCAAAAACACAGATCTAGTTATTCACAGTGCTTTACCGGTAAATGAACATTTCAAAATCTCAGCCTTGGATGTCATTCCAGGCGCACCAGAAGTTCAACCTGGACAAACTAACTGTCTCAATGAGCCTTAGCTTTAATGCTATCGAAGCAGCCAACGAACGATTCAGTCAGTTCGCAACGCGCGGCCACGTCATCATTGTTTTCACGATCAAAGAATGCGGTGGCTCATTCGGAGTTGTCGAAGATCAGTTCGATGTTCGCTGGAATATTGGTACCTAAAAAAACCACCGCAGCGATAAAAATGCGACGGTGGTTTTTAAAACATCTAATTGCATGACTAATACAGTTCGCTTACTTGTTTTTGAACAAATTCATGATTTAAAAATTCGTCATAATTTGTTTCGGCGCGCTCAACAATTCCTCGGTCACTGACTTCAATTAAATGATCGGCGATTGTTGAAATAAATTCATGGTCATGGGAAGTGAACACCACCGCACCTTTGAAAGCAATGAGACTGTCATTCAAGGCGGTAATGGATTCCAAATCTAAATGGTTAGTGGGATCGTCCATCAACAGAACATTGGCTCGGCTCAACATCATTTTTGATAGCATTGCCCGAACCTTTTCGCCACCAGACAGGACATTAACTTCCCGCAATACATCTTCGCCAGAGAATAACATTTTGCCTAGGAAACCGCGAAGAAAGGTATTGTCATCCTCACCCTTTGGCGCATATTGACGCAACCAATCTAAAATTGTTAGATGGCTGTCTGCAAATTCACTATTGATGTCCTTGGGCAAATACGTCCTTGTGGTTGTCTGTCCCCAGGTCACCGTCCCCGTATCCGGCAATATTTCCCCGGAAATAATCTGCATCAATGTCGTCGTAGCCAAATCTGAACGACTTAGTAGCGCCGTTTTTTCATTTGGACGAAGGGTAAACGTAATTTGATCGAGAACTTTCACCCCGTCGATAGTCTTTGACACGCCATCCACTCGAAGCAAATCATTACCAATCTCCCGGTCTGGCGTAAATTGGATAAAGGGATATTTTCGCGACGACGGTTTGAGATCGTCTAGTGTAATCTTATCAAGTTGCTTCTTCCGCGAAGTTGCCTGTTTAGACTTCGAAGCATTTGCACTGAAGCGAGCAATGAAATCTTGTAATTCTTTAATCTGCTCTTCTTTTTTCTGGTTGGCGCTATTTCGCAGCTTCGTTGCTAAGGCGCTACTTTCCATCCAAAAATCGTAGTTTCCAACGAACAACGTAATTTTGCCAAAATCCACATCACACATGTGTGTGCATACTTGATTTAAAAAGTGTCGGTCATGCGAAACCACGATCACCGTATTCTGATAGTCTGCTAAAAAGTTTTCTAACCAACCGATCGACTGAACATCCAGACCATTTGTTGGTTCGTCTAACAATAGAATATCAGGATTACCGAATAGCGCTTGGCCTAGGAGCACCTTAACCTTCTGTGATTCAGTCAGTTCGCTCATTTTTTGTTGATGCATGGCCTCGTTAATCCCGAGTGCCTGCAGCAACTGATTAGCCTCGACCTCCGCATTCCATCCATCCAATTCAGCAAACTCTGCTTCTAATTCTGCCGCCTGCATCCCATCCTCATCGCTAAAATCAGCTTTCGCATACAACGCATCTTTTTCGCTCATGATCTCATATAACCGTTGGTGACCACGAATAACGGTGTTCATCACCGTTTCATCCTCAAATGCAAAATGGTTTTGGTTTAAACTGCTCATTCGTTCATTAGGCCCAAGGCTGACGGTCCCGGTTGTTGGCTTGAGCTCACCTTCAATTATCTTTAGGAAGGTGGATTTTCCGGCACCGTTTGCCCCAATCACACCATAACAATTGCCAGGGGTGAATTTTAAATTAATATCACTATAGAGTTTATGGGTACCAAACTGCATACTGACGTCGTTAACTGTTAACATAACTACCTCGTCTCTTTACTAAAAACCAGCCGCGCCTAAACCACTGCACGGTTGGTTTTCTAACTGATGTTCACTTGTCGTCTTAGCCTATCATACTTTTGGCTTTACGTCACCAGCATGGCCGAGAGCGAAGCATGGTTAACCTCAGCTTCATTAAGCTTCATCAGTCGCGTCGCTTTGGCGGTGATAGAATGCCATTACGCTTCTAGCTATGGGTTGCGCAATAAAGCCTTCGACAATAAATGCAATTGTGAAATTACGCGGCCAGATTTGAAAGAAGTGATTAATCGGGGCCATCGTGATCTGTCGTGTTCCAATCCATGTACCGAGAACGGTTAGGACTAGTGACATCAAGAATACTTGGCACATAGCCCGAATTAGCATCGTCGCCTTAAATGATGTGCCAGGTTCCAAAATCAAATTTGCCAGCTGCCCACTCGGTTTATCTGTTAAGAAGACTAAGGCAATGACAAATAGCCACAATAGTGGAATTTGTTGGAGGACTCCCAACCAATGGCTCATTGAAAATCCAATCTCTAGTCCGGTGATGAGTGGTGCGATGATATTTACCGATAGAACTGAAATCACTAACATAAATAAGACTGTTTCTTTAAAACTGTGTGGTAACCGTTGTTGAAATTCCAAAATACAGACCTCATTCTTTAAATTTTAAGCAAAAAAATTCAGCACAAGGAGAGAGAAATCCTTGTGCTGAACCATTATACGCACGCTTATTAGGGTTTAAATGTACCATAATTTTGCGAGCCTTCGCTAGTGAAAATTTAATTTTTAGCAGACCGCGTTAACTATTGCTGGTTGGCTGTTTGGACGATCGAGGTAAGGTAATTGTTGGTGTCAACTAGGGTTGCTCCAGACACAACATCCGTTTTTTTACCTTTGCTGTCGTTGACCGTGTTGGTTAAATCACTCGCTGTTTTACCCGCAGCAAATTGATCGATCGCCTTAATTGACTTCATCCGTGATTGCGTTGATTTAGCTTCTTTCTTCATCAGTGCCGAGTAGCCCTTATCATTGGCTTGCTTGGAAATAAGCATCTGACCACTCTTGTAACCTTCTTTACCAAACTTCGCGTTACTATTCGGTACACCAGTAAAGTCTTTGCTGCCCTTTTTAACGAATTGGAATTCGTCAATGCTCGTTGCGGCAATCTTGTCGCCACTCATCGCCACAGTAGTGACAGCAAATGCCTGTTTTCCATGCGGCGCCGTGTCCATTTGCTTCAAAACAACATTATCATCATCTACCGTGGTCCCTTTAGTGGTGTACCCCTTCTTGGCCGCATTAGCAATTGCTTTAACATAGCCATTCGTGCTGGCCAGTGTGGCCCCTGAGATTACTTTCTTTTGCATGGCTTTATTTTTCTTGGTAGCACTTAGCAACTGACTAGCCGTTTTGCCTTTAACATAATTTTCAATGGCTGTCATTGAATCAGCGCGAGACTTGGTCGCTTTAGCGTTCTTCTTCATCAGATCAGAATAGGCCGCATCGTTAGCATTCTTTGAAATTAACATTTGCCCACTCTTATAATCCTTGCCGAAGTCGCTATTACTATTCGGCACACCGGTAAAACCTTTACTACCTTTCTTCACAAACTGAAATTCATCAATTTTGGCGGCTAAAATTTTATTGCCTTTCATAGCCACCGTCGTCACAGCAAATGATTCATTGTTATGTGGCGATCCGTCAAGTTGTTTTAAGACAACCTGCTCGCTATCGTCCGCATTAGCTCCCGTCGTTGGAATCAAAAACAGAGAACTACCCATTGTTACCGCCGCTGCTAAAGTTGCCACTTTCATACCTAGCTTTGCCATAATGAAATCCCCCCATTTGTGAAAACAATTTCAAATTTAATACGAGTTCATTTTATCATCACAAATTTGTTTTTCCTAGTCTTTTTGTAAGCGCTTACTAAAATGAAGTCAGCGACTGCGCATCATAGTTGCACCATGCCACCAGCTTGACAGCTTAGTTGCATATAAATTACTAGTAATTTATTATTAAAATGTCCCATAACCCACCAAGCTACCTTGTTCCATTAAGGAGATTTTACGCATGACAGATTATTTTCAACAATTACGCCAATCGATTCATATTTTGAATCAAACACAAGATCAGTTCAAAGAACATTTCTGGCAAACTGCCATGAATGAATTTAAAGACCAATTACCAACGGCGACAATTACGGAGCTTGAACATTTGCACCTCAATCATTCAGAAATGCAACTGCTGGGTTATATTGACCAGGCCCCTGATCAAACACTGGCCTATCAGGTCTTAGTCACCCAGATTGATTTTTCTCAGGGTCTACTATCTAGATACATCAAACGTCTAGAGGCGGCAGGGCTAATTGACCGATTTCATCCGGCCGATAACCAAAAAGCCGTTTCAATCAGGATCACGGCGCGTGGTCACTTGATTGCACCGCTGCATACACGAATGCATGAAGCAGAACGACAACGTTACCAGACTGTTTTGGCTCAATTTGGTGAAGATCAACTTCAGATAGCGGTTGAGGTCCTATCAGCGATGGCTAACGTCAATCTATCCAGCGAAAGAGCTTAATTGCTTTCGTCGTCGAGTCACAATCTAAATGTTCGCATCTTACCGATTAATTCCCCATAATGGGGGTACTAAGCATTACAGGAGGTTCATGATGACGACAATTTATGATTTTAAAGAAACCGAATTAAGTGGCCAACCACTTAAACTTTCAGCCTATCGTGGCAATGTCGTTTTAATCGTGAATACAGCAAGCAAATGTGGGCTAGCTCCGCAACTAAAAGGTTTGGAAAAGCTATACCAAAATTATCAAGACCAGGGATTAGTCGTACTCGGTCTCCCTTCAAATCAATTTCATCAAGAGCTAGCGAACGATTCTGACATCAACGATTTTTGCCAAGTACACTATGGGGTCACGTTTCCAATGACCCAAAAGATCCAAGTCAATGGTGAGCAAACTGATCCTTTATTCGTTTATTTAAAGCAGGCTTCTGGTCATGGTCGAATCAAATGGAACTACACAAAATTTCTAATTGGTCGAGATGGTCACCTCATTAAACGCTTTGCTCCGACCACGACACCAGAAAATATCGAAGACAGTATTATCAACGCATTAGAAACCAACAAATAAAGCGATTCCCTCTTTGAGGAAATCGCTTTATTTGTCGACTAGTCATGAAGACTAATTCATTGCAATTGGGAACTGTTCCGCAGCCCGTTGGTCGACCGGCGTCACTCGTTGACGTAAAATCGTTTGCCACTGCGTATTTGGCAAGGTGCTGATATCATTTAAATAGAGTTCTCGATGGGCACCTTCTGTATTATCGATTGCAAATGGACTCTCCGCAACAAAAGCCTTTAATTGTTGCACGGTGGCTGCGTCAGTCAGACCAACATGACCAATTTGTGCCTCGAGACCTTCCTCAAACCGACCATATTTAATCTGTCCCACCACTGGATCACTTTGGGCTAATTGACCAATAGCCTGTTCAACAGCCGTTGCCGGCATGAAGTTGGGGTGCTTCATCAACATCTGATAGTCTCTATGAGGTTCGCCAATGTTGCCTACCCAGCTAACATTTAGCGGATAATGAACATAGTTACGGAAATCATTAATTTCGATGTGATGTTGTGGTGCCTCTGTTAAGTACTGACCTAGTGCTAACATCGCTTTAGCTTGCGTCATGAACGTTTCACTATGCTCATCACCAGTTCCTGATAACATAATATAATTTCGTTCGCCCAATTGAACGACTGAGCCTTGGGTGACATCGTGAGTATATTCTTCGGTTTCCATCTTTGACCAATCAAATAAAAACGCCATGTTGCCATCTCCTCACACTCTTGATGAGGCAAATGTAACACATGGCGTTTTATTAACGTTGAAATAGTCCTTATAACATTCATCATCTTGTAAGTGTTTCACGTGAAACACGCTCAAACAAAACTTCCGGTGGTGATGCTGTGAACCAATGCAGCCTCGGCACAAGCGAGTTAGTCTTTAGTCTCGTTCTCTGCTGCTAAATCTTTAGGATCAATTGACTTCAAGCGATCCGCTAAGTCAAACATTGCCGTACGAGAGCTAACATAGGTTTGATCATCAAACCCCAGCAAACTCTGACAATCAGTAACTTGTGAATAAACTTCATCACGCTTTGATTTAGCCATTGGTGTTAGGCGGACGATCACTTGCCGTTCGTCAATCTTTGAACGGGTCCGTTTTACCCAACCGTTTTGTTCCAACCGCCGTAATAGTGGCGTTAAAGTACCACTATCAAGGTTCAAGCGGGAACCAATTTCATTCACCGTGAGCTTATCATGTTCCCACAAAGCGCAGAGCGCGATGTACTGGGGAAAGGTTAAATTATACGGTTTTAACGTTTCAATATAAAAGTGGTTGAATAATTTATTTGCGTTATAAACTGCCACGCAGAGTTGTTCATCAATTAAGCGTGGCTTGACTTCTGGATTCGATGCCATTTTCGTGCCTCCATATTTACTTGAGTACAATTTACTGAGTACTACTGTAATAGCTATACGTTAGCACATTCATCCACTAAAAAGCCAGTCTTCTGACTAATCTGAAATGGTTCTAAGGAACAAGTTGTAAAATTCCGTCACGCGTTGTTATTAAAGGGTTTTCAGACCGAACAAAAGTAAACAGATCCCCTCAATTCCAACCTTAAATGTCAAAAAAAGGGACCCCAATCGGCTGACAGCGCTTACCGACTTATGCTCCCTCTTAATTCGTTATTTAATGTACGTATACTTGTAGTTCCACTGAGTTCCTGCCGTATTATGAATGATACCATGCACATCCTTTTGCTGAAGATAAGCATAATTGGCTTGATACAGTGGGGTAAAACTCTGTACTTCATTGAGTCGTTGACTTGCACTCACTAAATCTTGCCAACGTCGTTCTGGAGTATTCGCATCAGCTCCTTCCGCTCGACTAATGAGCTCGTCGTACGTTTTATCCGACCATTTACCATAGTTATAAGCCGTGTTACTTTGGGGAATTTGGAGGAAGGTGATGGGATCATTAAAATCGCCACCCCAACTGGATAGACTTATGTCAAAATCACCTTTTTGCCCTTGTTGGTTTGCGGCTTTTCCTGGAATAGATCGGATATTTAGCGTGAAGTTTGGTAACGTTTTTTCTAACTGACTCTTTAAGTATTGGGTCACCACGGTGCTCGATGCATCGTCATCAGCAGCGAGGAGGGTCAAATGGACTTGCTTCTCACCAATTTCTTTCAATCCAGCTGCAAACTTTCTTCTAGCCAGGCTCGGATTATAAGTCACTGTGTCCGGGACTGCTTGTTCATCAGCAAAGTCTCGCCCATTTTTCGGATCATGAGCTAATCCTCCCGGGACAAAACCAGTTGGTACCCGTGACCCGTCACCTAAGACCTTCTCCGTCAATTGTGGTCGGTTAATGGCTAACGCAACAGCTTGACGAATATTTTGATTATTCGTGACTTTATTATTAGTTTCATCCGGGTCATGAAAATTCCACTTCAAATAGTTGATTAAGGAGTATGGGTACTCTTTGAATAATGAACTGTTCTGATAATTCTTGACCTGTTGATTCGACAACAACGTTAAACTCAGCTTCTTTTGTTGAAAAATTTCAACACCAGTGGTCGGATTGCCCAGCACCTGATAGGTAATCTTATGTAGCTTAACAACTTTTTTATCCCAGTATTGATCGTTTTTAACAAACTGCCAGTGATTACCAGTACCGTTCCAGTTAACCAGTTTAAATGGCCCGCTATAAACCATGTACTGTGCCTTGGTCGCGTACTTTTTACCATATTTATCAATAACCCGTTGATTCTGCGGCGCAAATAGCGGATATGCCATCAACAATTTGAAATATGCGATCGGTCGGTCAAGTTGCACAACCACGGTTCGAGAATTTGGCGCGCTAATGCCCAGCTTTTTGGTGAGAGGCGCCCTTGATTAACGGCAGTAGCATTTTTTATCCCATTAAACAAATAAGCATATTGTGATTTTGTCGCCGGTGTTAAGGTTCGCCGCCATGAATAAACGAAATCTTTTGCTATTAAAGCATCCCCATTACTCCACTTCAAACCAGGACGCAGGTGAAATGTGTACGTTTTACCATCCGAACTTACTTGAACCGATTTTGCTAATCCTGGTGTGAGTTTCCCTTGTTTGCCTAATCGATAGAAACTTTCGTAAATATTTCCAGTTTGACCGTAACCTGTCGCCTTCGCTAAATCAATCGTGTCTAATGGTGCCTGTGCCGACAATCGCAAGGTTTGCTGATCACTAGCGCTAGTCTTCTTTTGACCACAGGCGGCTAACACAATCGTCAATAAACCGAGGCTGGTTACTATCAAAAGCATACGTGTCTTAAATGACTGCCTTTTCATCTTATTTTCCCCTCTAAACGTTCTTGAAATTCAAGTGTGGGCGCTAGTCATTAAAATGAAGACAACAAAAAAACGGCCTTTGCCCACACGCGGGCAAAAGCCGTTACACAATTTTTCACTGAATTTGCCGATGAAAGTCATTTAATCATCGTTAATCATTGAAAAATTCCATCGTGTTAACAGGCCTGTTTTGCCGCGATTAGTATCGTTTGGCTTGATAGACGGGTGTAACAACAACAGAATTGTGACAATGACATCATGATTAAACACTCCTTTCAAAAATTAAACCGCTTTAAAATTAATATGTGCATAGCGTACCCGATTACTCATTATTCGTCAATTAAATTTTCATCTGGCATTTCAACGTAAATTGCTTGACCTACACTAAGTTAATAATCCCCATAATGACTGGTACCACGATAATAAATAGTGTTGAAGTCGCAACGACAATGTTAGTCGCAAATTTAACGTCACTGTGATAAGTATTAGCTAGAATAGGCAATACTGCCAATGCGGGCGTTGCAGATTGAATAATCAAAGTCTTTTGAAATACGCCGACCATTGGAACTCCGGCATGTAACCCAACAAAGATGATGAGCGCCATAATAATTGGTGATAACACGAACCGACCAAGTAGCGTCAAAATAACATGACCATCAAATGACATATTTTTCAAACCAAAATTACGCAACATAATGCCGATGTAGATCAAGGATAGTGGTGTCACCAGTCCACCAATGGCTGTTAATGTAGTAGTAATAAAACTTGGTAAACTAGTCGCCGCTTGTGGCCAGAAAAAGATAAATGGCAACGCGACGATGAAGCCCCATAGTGGCACCGGCAATAAGTGATGCCAATCAAATTGGGCTTTTTCACCACTAGTGGTTGGATCATCAGCGGCGATAATCCACACCCCAACAGTCCAGATTACGACCGTATTCACAATATAATAAACCAAAAGGTACGGTACCGAGGGTTGACCGAATAAGGCCACATTCAAGGGTAATCCAATAAAGACCGTATTTGCCCCGTTCATCGCCGTCATCATTAAACCCCGTCGTCCCTTGGGTACTCGGAATAACCGCGTTAAGAACCAAGCCAATAAATAGCCAATGACAACCGCTAAAATAACGTAGAGCAAGCCAGTGGAAAGTGTGGCCAATTGTGCCGGTTTAAAACGTTCAAGCATCGCCATAAAGATGGAAGCCGGTAACCCGATGTTCATAATTATCTTTGATAACGCACCAGAAAACTTGTCATCAAACCAGCCACGTCCTTGCGCCCAATAACCGACCGCAATCATTAATACAATTGATAAAACACTCTGAATCGACGTCCAAAATACTGCCATTTTTAATCACTTTCGTTTCTATATAAATTTTGTCGGCCTTGTGAGTTCACAATTACTTGACTTGAACATGCTAACACGAAAACGCTTTAAATACTTCAAATCAAGCTCCCTATTTTTTAAAAAATAAAAGAAGCAATTTGATAAACATCAATTTTTCCATAATAGCTTTAACAACTAGCAAACTTTAGCAGGTCAATGTTTAAGATGGCTCACTAAACGGCGATTTTGTGAAAAATGTTAATTATGTATGAAAGCGCTTTTATAAAAGTCAGGCGACTGTAACGGTTCATATACATTGATACAGCAGACTTTGTGAATGTTCAAAAACACTATTGATAATTGTAAGTATTGAAGTTATAGTTTACTTGTGAATGAGTTAGTTAGTGTTCGCACAATTTTGGAAAGAAGGTTCTTCAGTTATGGCTGAACGCAGTTATGATTTTTTGATGCCAAGTGTCAACTTCTTTGGCCCTGGCGTGATTAGTAAGATTGGTGAACGTGCCAAGATGTTGGGTATGAAAAAGCCCGTTGTGGTTACCGATAAATTTCTGGAAGGTTTAAAAGATGGCGCCGTTGAACAAACACTGACCTCCTTGAAAGCCGCTGGTGTTGACTACATTATTTATAACGGCGTTGAACCTAATCCAAAGATTCGCAATATTCAGGAAGTGAAGAAGTTATACGAAGAATCAGGTGCCGACTCTATTATTACGGTCGGTGGTGGCTCTGCTCACGATACAGGTAAAGGTGCCGGAATTATCTTAACGAACGGTGACGACATCACTAAGTTAGCTGGTATCGAAACACTCGATAACGCGTTGCCACCACTGATTGCTGTCAATACGACGGCTGGCACTGGTTCAGAATTGACGCGTCACGCGGTGATCACTAATGAAGAAACACACTTGAAGTTCGTTGTTGTTTCTTGGCGGAACATTCCATTGGTTTCTTTCAACGATCCAAGTTTGATGTTGGACGTGCCAAAAGGCTTAACAGCTGCCACGGGAATGGATGCTTTCGTACAAGCAATCGAGCCATATGTTTCAGTAGATCACAACCCGATCACGGACTCACAATGTATTGAAGCGATCAAGTTGATTGAAACTTCCTTACGTGAAGCTGTTGCTAACGGTCATAACCTTGAGGCTCGGACCAAGATGGTTGAAGCAGAAATGCTCGCCGGTATGGCCTTCAATAATGCCAACCTAGGTTACGTTCATGCCATGGCGCACCAACTCGGTGGTCAATACGACGCGCCGCATGGTGTCTGCTGTGCCCTATTATTGCCATATGTTGAACAATACAACATCATCGCTGACCCAGAGCGGTTTGCTGAATTAGCTGAAATTATGGGTGAAAACACAGAAGGTCTGTCCACTCGTGACGCCGCTGAATTATCCATCAAAGCCATGAAGCAAATGTCACAAGATGTTGGTATTCCAAAGTCGATCAAAGAAATCGGTGCTAAGCCTGAAGACTTTGAATTGATGGCTGAAAATGCTTTGAAAGACGGTAACGCCTTCTCCAACCCTCGTAAAGGGACCAAAGAAGACATTATCAAGATCTTCCAAGCTGCTTATGATGCAGAATAAGGCTTGAAACCCAAAAATCACTCAAAAGATCGGCTCATGCAATTTTGCAGGGCCGATCTTTTTGAATCTAAGAACATATCAGGTAGAAAATCAGTTCAAAACAAACTACTACTGCCGATTGCAGTTGGCCAATTTGTGGTCGTTAATTAAGTGCCGATGGTCCTGAAGAGCCACAAAAATCCGCTAAGCACCTCGTTCAAGAGGTCTGCTTAGCGGATTTTTGCTTGTCGCTGATTCATTTACACATTACCACAGATACTCAACCGGATTCTTAATCAGCCGGTTATAAACATCACGAACGATGGCCATCTGTTCATCCGTTAATGCTGGTACATCCGATGCGCTAACATTACGCGCAATTTGGCCTGGGTTGGAAGCACCGGGAATCACGGTTGTTACCGCATCGAACATCAGAATCCACCGCAATGCCGTTTGAGCTAACTGCTCCGTCCCCAAACGTTGCTTGAGCTCATTGGCAGCTTTAACGCCAGTCAGATAATCGACACCAGAGAATGTTTCACCCTTATCAAAGGCGGATCCATCGCGATTATAGGAACGATGATCTTCAGCACCAAATTTCGTTTCGGCCGAATATTTCCCGGACAATAATCCAGAGGCCAGTGGCACCCGGGCTAAAATACCAACATTTTTAGCTTGTGCTAACTTGAAGAATAAATTTGCCGGCTTTAATCGAAACATGTTGAAAATAATTTCAACAGTCGAGATGTCATAATCTAATGCTTTGATCGCTTCTTCAGTCTTCTCGACACTGACACCATAATTGCGGATTTTACCGATTTTTTTGAGACGATCCAGTTCGAACCAAACCTCCGGATTGTAATAGACTGCTGTCGGCGGACAGTGCAGCAACACATTATCGAGGGCGTCTACCTGCATGTTTTGTAAACTTGCATCGACGAAGGCATCAATATTGGCCGGTGTATAGCCAGCTGCCACATGGGGGTCAAGCTTACGGCCAATTTTGGTTGAAACGTACACTTTGTCCGTCTTCCCCTTTAAAAAGGTCCCAATGGCCTTTTCACTAAGTCCCTCTTGATAAATATCCGCCGTATCAAAAAAATTAACCCCGGCATCATAAGCCGCCGCTAGCGTTGCTTGGGCATCCTGTTCATCAAAAGGGGCGCCCCACTTACCGCCCAGTTGCCACGTACCTAACGAAACATCACTAATTTTAAATCCTGTCTTTCCTAATGTACGATATTTCATCAAAAGCTCCTTTTATAATTCCTGCTTCTATCGTTAATGCTATGTCTCAAAAGTAATCTCGTCTTTATTGGTAACCTTGTCCATCCTAACAAGTTAATTTATTACCAACAAGTACGCACTTTGAGGTAACTATGAACTGTTAAAGCAACCCGACTTGTGTTTTATGAATAAGTTTAATAATATTAATATATAAGAAATGGAGACTATTATGGGTAAAATCAAAAAATTCATCCTGGCATTGGTCTGGATTATCGCAATTCTGGAACTAATTCTCTTCTTGGCTCAAAACGCAACTTTTATTCCGGTTGCCACCACCTTCTTCATGGCAACTTGTGTCACAATTCTTTTTAAGACTTCCGGTTCAGTTTAATATCAGGACCTGAAGATATTTTAAATGATCTAGTATAAATTCCATTTTATCCCTTGAGCAATTAAGGCTGTTGTGCCTGTATTAGCTCAAGGGATTTTTATCGAAACGTGAGTGATGCAATCTCGCTCCTTAAGTTAAGCTATTAAGTTGCCTAATCTAGGATTTCGATATGATCACCCCGTTACTGATTGGCTGAGTATTCAAGAACTATCCGAAAATCTATCAGCTCGCCATGAATCGCTTAATTTAAAACACTTTAAATAATGGTCCTAAATGGCAACCATCAGAAATGAATTAACATTAAGGCCTAGATCTTTTAATGTTTCCAACGTTATGCCAAATCAAAAGACATCTATTTTCGTCTTAGATCCGGTTAACTTTAATGAAATGATCTTCAAAAAGATGATTGACACCCTCTATATTAACAATTATAGTATGAAGCGTCTTTTATACTATAATTGTTAATATGAATTGAGGCGTTTTAGAATGAAACAAACCAATTGGCTACTCCTTTTAACCATGTGTATCGGTACATTCCTATGTATGTTAGATACAACAGTAATGAATATCGCTTTACCGGCCATTCAAAACCATATGAATGTGCCACTCAGTCAGTTATCTTGGGCTCTTAATATTTACACCATTACTTTTGCAGCGCTTACCATCCCCTTAGCTCGGGCTGCAGATTTATTAGGTCGCAACAAAGTTTATCTAGGTGGTTTAATTATTTTTGCTATAGGTTCTTTTGTTTCAGGACAAGCGGATGTACCTAGGATGCTCATTATTGGTCGAGGCGTTCAAAGCGTCGGCGCGGCAATTATCTTTCCAACAAGTATGACAATTGCGATCGCGACTACCCCACAAGCACAACGCCGCTTGGCACTATTATCGGTCGGTTTAACTCAAGGATTAGCTGCTACATTAGGTCCCACGATTGGTGGCATAGTAACTCAATTTCTCGGCTGGCGCTGGGTATTTTACGTCAATTTACCATTAGTTGCCCTAGCTTTAATTGGTGTTCTAATTCAACTACCGATTCAAAAAGAACCACGGATCAATGCAAAGGTTGATTATGGTGGCATGCTATTGCTCATCATTACTTTATTGTCACTGACAATGGCTTTAACCCAAGGTCCAACTTGGGGTTGGTCTAGCAAAACTGTCATTAGCTTATTTGTCTTAACAATCGGATGCTTAATTAGCTTTATTTTCGTTGAACATCATGTCACATCACCCATGATTCGATTAGATCTGTTTAAAGATCGACAATTTTCTGGCGCCGCAGTGACCGTCATTCTCGCTGGTTTAATCATGGTAGCCGTTATGGTGGTTATGCCAACCTTCTTTACTCAAGTACAGGGCAAGTCGGAGCTAACTGCAGCGTTATTGATCACCCCCGCATCGTTGGCCATCTTTATAGTTTCACCAATTTCGGGAACTTTGGTCGAAACTCTTGGGCCAAGAATCATCATTTTGCTAGGTTTCGTTAGCATGTCAATTAGTTATAGCGTTTTAGGGTTTATGGACCCAGATCATTATTGGCAAACATTTATCGGTTTAGCTTGTTTAGGTATTGGCTACGGGTTAGTTATTGGCCCGATTACCGTCTTAGCAGCCTCAGATTTTGAGGGCGAAAAACTAACTGCTTCGCAAAGTGTGATGGGTGTCTTACGACAAATTGGGAATATTTTAGCGGTGGCAATTTTTATCTCACTACTAACGAGTAATATTAGTAACGCGAAGACAGCCGCTTGGTATCAAGTCCAGACTACTGTGGGTAAAACCAGTTTGCCAAGCACCGTGAAGACAGCAATTTTAACGACAGCACATTCACGAATTTCTAGTGACCATGTAAAAACGACTCGTCAACATGGTAGTGGTATTACACCTGCACAAACACAGCACTTAATTCAAAAGGAAACTCAGCTTGCTTGGAATAAAGACAAAGTAAATCAGTTGCCAAGCCAACTTCAACCAACGGTTAAGCAAAAGATTAGTCGTACTGTCACCAGTCAGGTTAAGGCAACTGTCGCCCACGATAACGGGCAAGTTAATCAAACAACGCACCAGATTACTACTTTAACTAAATCACATATAACAACTGCTTTTTTAAAACTCTATCAATGGTTCCTTCCATTAACGCTTTTGTCCGTACCAGTTTGCTTACTCTTTTATCGCCGTCGAAATTACCTTAGATTGTTACACCGATCTCACAACGCCGCCGATTGAATTTTTGTGCTAAACTAAATCCAATCAATTGAGGAGTAATTTCAACATGAAAAGTCGTCAAATTGTTTTAGGTATGCTCAACCGGCACCCTATGACTGGTTATGACATTACCCAACTATTCAAGACTAGCTTTGCATTTTTCTTCGATAGTTCAGCTGGTATGGTTTACCCGGTTCTACGTGGTCTTGAAAAAGAAGACAAGGTTACTAAAGCAGTCATCGAACAAACTGGGAAACCTGATAAAAAAGTTTTCTCAATTACCCAAACAGGTCGAGCCGAATTTCAGGCTTATTTAACTTCACCTGTCGAACCCGACATCCGTAAGTCAGATTTTTTAGCACGACTCATGTTCGGTGATAATCTCACTGATTCCCAGCTGGTCAAGTTAGTAGAACAAGAAATAAAACGTGAAAAGGTTGAAAATCAGCAACTACAAGATCGTTTAGCGGAATACTTGCCCAGTAATTATGAATTATCAACTGGCGAGCAGTTTGCTTACGAATATGGTCTTCATGCTAATCAAGCAAAAATTGATTTTTGTACTGATTGGTTAGCAAGGCATACCGATAAATAAGGTAAAATCCACTAAATCACAAAAGCAATCCTAGTCAGCTGATAACCCCCAGTCGGCCAGGATTGCTTTTGTGATTATCCTTTTCTTTTGAGGGCTTGTTTCACATGAAACATTTCGCTCACATTGCCTTTAGCCCAAAACTCCGCGACTCCAATACCGTCAACAATGCTGCCACTGTGTCTAAAGCCGTGAATAGCGGGACCGCATTTTCGATTGCGGCTTGGCGAATTTGTTGACCATCCAATTGCGTGCGTTGACTAGGCTGAGTGGTATTAATCACCATTTGTAAATCGCCGTGGTGTAAAGCAGTCACGGGATTATCTGTCGAGTCAGCTACTTTACCGAGGCACTGGATCGTTAGCCCAGCGTCGGTGAGTGCCTGGGCAGTTCCCGCAGTGGCGACCAGTTCGTACCCCAACTCGTTAAAACGTTGCGCTAATTCAATCGCCGCCGGTTTATCCGGATCCGCCACTGTAAATAAAATCTTACCCATCGTTGGAATATGAATTTTTGCCGCTTCAAAGGCTTTATACAAAGCTTTGTCAAAAGTGGTATCCGCCCCCATAACTTCACCAGTTGATTTCATTTCTGGTCCCAATAATGAATCAACCGCTGGCAGCTTCGTGAATGAGAAAACCGGCGCTTTCACAAATACTTGTTTTGCTTCGGGTAATACCCCCGTCGTAAAGCCCATTTCTGCTAACCGTTCACCCATCATCACTCGCGTTGCTAACTGAGCAATCGGAGTGTGCGTGACTTTAGAGATAAACGGTACGGTTCTCGATGCCCGAGGATTCACTTCGATGACGTAAGCGCAATTTTGGTGAATCACAAACTGAACATTCATCACCCCACGAATGTGTAACGCTTTAGCTAGTGCAATAGCAGCATCTGCCATCGCCACTTGCACTACTGGACTCAACTGTTGTGCTGGGTAAACAGCCATCGAGTCGCCCGAATGTACACCAGCTCGCTCAATGTGTTCCATAATACCAGGAATAACGACCGTTTCACCGTCAGCTAGCACGTCTAGTTCCGCTTCTGAGCCGGTCAGATACGAGTCAATTAAGACCGGGTGATCCCGAGACACCTTGACTGCCCGGCCCATGTAATCCGTGAGTTCATTGGCATTTGTGACAATTTCCATGGCGCGACCACCAAGCACATATGACGGACGGACTAAGACGGGATACCTGATCTGAGCGGCGGCTTGCAGTGCCCCCGTCACCGTGGTCGCTGTTTGCCCCAATGGTTGCGGCAAGGCCAGTTGCTTAATCACTTGGTCGAAGTCTTCCCGATCTTCTGCTCGATTTAAATCGGTAACGCTAGTGCCCAAGATATTAACCCCCTGCTCGGCTAGCGGCGCCGCAAGATTAATGGCTGTCTGTCCGCCAAACTGAACAATTACACCCACCGGTCGTTCCAAATCAATCACATTTAGCACATCTTCAACCGTCAGGGGCTCAAAGTAAAGCTTATCTGAGACAGAAAAATCCGTTGAAACTGTTTCTGGATTGGAGTTCATGACAATTGCTTCATAACCAGCGGCTTGTAAAGCTTTGACCGCATGGACGGTCGCATAGTCAAACTCCACCCCCTGGCCAATCCGAATTGGACCTGAACCGAGCACTAATACGGAGGGTTTGGTAGAAACATTTGCTTCATTGATTTGCTCATAAGTCCCATAATAATACGGCGTTTGTGAAACAAATTCGCCAGCAGCTGTATCAACCATCTTATAAACTGGTTTAATACCTGCTGACAATCGTTGTTGGCGCACCGCCAAAGCTGTCTTCTGCCACAAACGAGCAATACTGTTGTCAGAGACGCCATTTTGTTTAGCCTCTTTTAGGATGGTTAAATCATTGGGATGTTGCTGCAATGCGATTTCTAAATCGATCAAGTGGGCTAACTTATCCAAGAAAAAGACATCAATACCCGTTTGCTCATGCAACGTTTCAATCGTTTGACCGCGTCGTAATAATTCCAATAATTGGAATAAACGATCATCGCGCGCCGGCATCAGACCTTGCAATAAATCATCGCTGCTAACTGAAACATAATCAGGAGTCGCGCCTAATTCTAATGAGCGAATTGCTTTATTCAGTGCCTCTTCTAGATTCCGCCCAATGGCCATCACTTCGCCAGTTGCCTTCATCTGGGTGCCAAGATGTCGGTCCGCTGTTGGAAATTTATCAAACGGCCAACGAGGGATTTTAACTACGACGTAATCCAACGCCGGTTCAAACGCAGCCGTCGTACTACCAGTTACTGGATTAGTTACTTCGGCTAGTGTCAGCCCAACAGCGATTTTAGCCGCCATCTTAGCAATCGGGTACCCAGTGGCCTTCGAAGCTAGGGCCGACGAGCGAGAAACCCGTGGATTCACTTCAATGATATCGTAGTGAAAACTATTGGGATCCAACGCCATTTGAATATTGACACCACCTTCGATGTTTAACGCACGGATAATCTTCAAAGCGGCATCACGCATCATTTGATAATCACGGTCAGATAATGTTTGGACTGGAGCGACGACCAGCGAATCACCGGTATGAATGCCCACCGGATCGATATTTTCCATTGAGGCAACAATCAACGCCGTATCTTGTGCATCGCGCATCACTTCAAACTCGATTTCTTTAAAACCGGCGATTGAACGCTCAATTAACACCTGTGTCACTGGCGATAAACTCAACCCATTAGTCGTAATTTCGCGTAATTGTGCTTCCGTCTGGGCAATTCCGCCACCTGTACCACCCAAGGTGTAAGCAGGTCGCACAATCACCGGATAGCCGATTTCGTTAGCAAAATGCACCGCCGCTGCAACAGTCGTCGCAATCGTTGATTCTGGGACAGGTTCACCCAATTTTTTCATCAAAGCCTTAAATTGTTCCCGATCTTCTGCTGCTTCAATTGCTGACAACGGTGTGCCTAATAATTCGATGTTTAATTCTGCTAAAATTCCGGATTCTGACAGCTCTTTGGCTAAATTCAAGCCCGTCTGCCCACCGAGTGTGGGTAAAATCGCATCAGGGCGTTCACGTCGTAAAATACGCGTTAAAAATTCAGCCGTTAATGGTTCGATGTACACTCGATCAGCGACCTCCTGATCAGTCATAATTGTCGCTGGATTAGAATTAACTAATACCACCTCGTAACCTTCCTCACGTAAGGCCATGGTCGCCTGCGTGCCGGAATAGTCGAATTCTGCCGCTTGACCAATCACAATTGGACCGGAACCGATGACGAGAATTTTGTGCAAGTCTGTCCGTTTAGGCATGTAATTGCTCCTTTTCTGTGACTACGCTGGCAAGAAAGTCATCAAATAATGCGCTAGCATCGTGAGGACCAGGTGTGGCATCGGGATGAAATTGCACCGAGAACGCCGGTCGATTTTTTAATCGCAACCCTTCAATCGTGTGATCGTTAATCTCTTCATGTGTAACAACCAGATCAGTTCCAGCCAGTGACGCTTGCGCCACCGCATAACCATGATTTTGTGCCGTAAATGCCAGCTGTCCGTCAGTTAAACGTTTAACCGCATGATTGAAGCCACGATGCCCAAATTTCATTTTGTATGTCTTTGCACCATTGGCTAAGGCAAACAACTGATGACCTAAGCAAATGCCCATCAGTGGCAATTGGGCCTGCAGACGACGGATCAATGGCAGACTCGCTAACATTGAGGCAGGGTCGCCTGGCCCATTGGACAATAAAACGCCATCTGGCCTCTCAGCTAATACCTGTTCGGCTGTAACATCTGGTGGATAAACCGTTACTTTCACGCCACGACGAACAAGCGCATCTACAATAGATGCTTTCGCGCCAAAATCAATCACTGCAATCGTCAGATCAGTGGTTACTGTCGACTGATTTGGTGATAAAACTGGTTGGTGAGAGGCGACTTGATTCCTCGGTAAAGACAATGATTGTAACTGGCTTTTAATCGCCGGTGTAACTTCATCTACCAACATGGCTTTCATACTGCCATGGTCCCGTAATTCTTTAGTTAAAGCCCGCGTATCAATATCTGTTAACCCTGGCAAACCATATTCCGCTGCCCAAGCTGGTAAAGTCGTTGACATGCGCCAATTACTAGGGCGGCGAGCAATTTCATGGACAATCACCGCACTAGCGCTCGGCGTAGGTGCCTCGTTATCCTCAGCGCAGATGCCATAATTGCCAATCAACGGATAGGTAAAGACCAATATCTGCCCAATATAGGACGGATCGGTGATTGATTCTTGATACCCAGTCATCCCAGTATTAAACACCAATTCACCGGCAACACTGGTCGTCGCCCCAAAAGCGGTTCCCGTATAAACTGACCCATTCTCCAAAATCAAATGCCGCCGCATCATGTCCTCCTAATCTGCTCGATAAACGAGCTGTCCATCGACAATAGTTGCCACTGTCATGCCGTAAACTTTTTCGCCAATAAAAGGTGTATTCACACTTTTAGACGCGAACTCATCTGCTTGAATGGTGTGGGCATGTTCTAAATCAAATAGGGCCAAATCAGCTTTTTGTCCCACCCTAATCGTTGTCGGTGCCGATAACTTAAAAGCCTTTGCTGGTGCTTGATTTAACCAACGTTGGACTTGAGCTAATGTTGCAATGCCGGGACGCACCAAATGGGTATATAGCAACGGAAAGCACGTTTCTAATCCAGTGATGCCAAATGCTGCCGACACCATATCGCCTGCTTTATCCGCCACCGTATGGGGAGCATGATCTGTCGCTACCATGTCGATGGTGCCATCCAATAATCCCGCCACTACGGCTGCGCGATCAGTTGGCGTGCGTAATGGCGGATTCATTTTCAAGTTCACATCTTTTCGAGTGTGAATCGCAGTCGTGTCTAGTAGCAAATGATGTGGTGTCACTTCCGCAGTGACGTGAACCCCGTGTAGTTTAGCTAACCGCACGAGTTCAACGCCGTTCTTAGTTGACAAATGTGCCACGTGATAATGGGCACCAGTCGCTTGCGCTAACACCAAATCCCTAGCTAGTTGACTCGTTTCGGCCAAGGGGTCAATCCCAGCAACCTGCAATTGATCAGCAACGGATTGATCAACGACGCCATGGCCCATTAAGTCGTTATCTTCAAGATGAGCTGATATCACACGATTAGCTTTCACTGCTGCTTTCATAGCTGCTAACATCGTGGCTGCAGATTGAACACCTTTACCATCATTTGAAAAGGCGACCGCACCAGTCTGCGCTAGGCCAACCAAATCGTTAATGGACTGATCGGTTAGTTCAGCCGAAACCGCTGCGTATTGTTCAATGTGAACCAGCCCTTTTTCATGATTGTGAATTACCATCTCGTGGAGTGTCGCTGCCGTATTTGGTACTGGCTGCACATTGGGCATTGCTAACACCGTCGTAAAACCGCCGCGTGCCGCTGCCTTAGAACCAGTGGTAATGGTTTCCTTGTCCGTTTGTCCTGGGTCACGGAAATGGACATGAACATCAACCAAACCAGGCATAATCAGTGCCCCACGTGCATCGATAACTTCGACTCCAGATACTGCCAGTGACGAACCAATAGCCGCGATCTGTTCATCTTCAATTAAGACATCGATTAATTGCTCTGGCTGTTCGACCATCTGAGCATGCTTAATTAGTAGTCGTGTCATGTTAATCCTCCATCAGCATTGTTAGCATGGCCATTCGTGCAAAGACACCGTTTGTCATCTGTTTAAAAATACGTGATTTGGGGGCTTCAACTAAGTCACTAGTCATTTCAACGCCGCGATTAACGGGAGCGGGATGCATGATGATCGCTCGATCCTTTAAACGATCATAACGAGCAGTTGTTAACCCAAATTGACGATGATAATCCGCCTGATCAAAGTGCTCGTTGCTTAAGGTCGTCATCCGTTCATGTTGCACCCGCAATAGCATGACAATATCGACATCAGCTAACCGATCATCCAGGTCAACAAACTGCCCAAATTGGTCGAAGTCGCTGGTGTACCATGCTAACGGGCCACTGAAGGTGACACTTGCGCCAAGCCGTTGCAAGATCTCCGCATTGGAACGAGCAACTCGCGAATGCGCTAAGTCACCGACAATTCGCACCTTAAGTCCTCGAATATGCCCGAATTCTTGTTGAATCGTCATCAAATCCAGCAGGCTTTGCGAGGGATGTTGACCGGAACCATCGCCGGCGTTGATTAGTTTCGGCAACAATGGAGACTGTTCCACCAGCAACGGTTGGTACCACTCTGTCTGAGCATGACGGATAACGGCCACTTCAACACCAATGGCTCCCAAAGTCTTCAGCGTGTCCGAAAAGCTTTCCCCTTTTGCCGTTGAACTAGTTGCTGGATTGACTAAGATACGCTGCCAGCCTAAACGAAGTTCTGCCATCTGAAAGCTGGTTTGTGTTCGCGTGGAATTTTCGAAAAATAAGTTTGCTACATAATGTGGTTCCCGTGGAACTGGACAGGCCCCTGTCTGATAATCCAAAGCGAGTTGAATTAATCGAGTTAGTTGCTCATCTGTTAAGTCATTGAGATTTGTTAAGTGATCCATCCTCGCACTCCTTTTGACCAAAATCAGTGCCACAATAAAATGCCTTCAGAAAATTCCGAGAATTCTCTAAAGGCATTTGCTTTAACAATTAAGTTCAGTTGAACGGTCTCAACATTTTTGCTGGACCAATCCCTCTGCGCATGCGCCTTTTAAGTCTCTCGGACTTAATTAAAGGTCAATTTGATTGAAGTAAGTGTATCACTTAGTTGACAGAAAACAAGCCATTTTTAACAATTAATCATCAAAAAGCGAACTCCAACGAACATTATTTTTAAATGAGCTGGAAAATGTATATAAATACGAATTATATCTTAAATATAAAACCTTTAATTCGTGTTTATCATCCAACCACCCCTTAACGTCTCCGTCATCCGAGACTTTACGCGGTCGAGTAACCAATAAGCCCGGTTCAATTTACTTCCACCAACTCATTAAAGCGGTAAACTCAGCATAAATGAGGAGGTGTTAAAGATTAAAATTGGCGTCAGCCTGAACGGGCACTATCAAAGCACACAGTTATTCTCGGCATTAACTGTTTAGCACACTTTTGGATCCCTGGCTGCGTTCATTTTTGTATCGAAACTGTGCCTGAGGCATTAATTAACATCGTGAAGGGATTCAATGATAGTCGACGAAATGGCCATTAATAATTATTTCCCAGGAAATAGCACGACTATAGTTCGTGTTGATAGTCAATGCGACTCTGTCCATTGGCAAGGGCAATCACTTTCAACTGGTCCGGAATTTGTTCTTGTAATTCGGTGACATGACTGATGATCCCAATCATTCGGTTCTGACCTTCGATGCTCTGTAACGCTTCCATGGCCATCTGTAGAGCTTCTTCATCCAGCGATCCGAACCCTTCATCCACAAACAGTGCCTCCATCGCAATCCCGCCAGACTCACGTTGGATCACTTCTCCAAGGGCTAAGGCCAACGATAATGCCGCGATAAAACTCTCACCGCCGGACAATGTATGAACACTGCGAACCTTGCCGGCTTGGTCATCAAAAACATCAATCTCCAGCCCTGTATCAGTCGCATGAGAGCCAGCATTAGGATCTAACCGAAATTGATAGCGGCCACCTGTCAAACGACCTAAGCGACCGTTGGCTACTTGTAGCACTTTTTGCAGATAAGTCTGTAAGATATACCGCTCTAAGCTCAGCTTCAAATCGCCCTTCCCGTTGGCAGTATTAGCCAACTGTGTCATGTCGGCCAATTGCTGTTGGGCGGCCTGATGCTCAGTTAATGTCTGGGTGATTTGGTCTGCCACTTGCTGATTTTGTTTGACGACCTGTTCATATTCATAGTAAGCCTTCTGCGCCTCATCACGTTGCTCGGTTTGACGGCGTTGGGTCTCAGCTAATTGTGCGAGGTCAGGTAAGCTTTGGTCACCAATTTGCTGAGCCAACGTCGCCAACTGACTTTTAACCGAAGTTTGCTCATCTAAATAGGCTTGATACTGCTGCTTTAAGGTGACCAAGGTTGGAATTGCTTCCGCCAAAGCGGCAAACTTAGTTTTAGTCATCCCTTCATCTTCACTAACCAATGCCTGTTCGAAGGCTTCTGCGGCCATGGCTTTCTCATTTGCTTGCGAATTCAAATCAACCGTCAGCGAATCCTGATTGGCCTGTAAACGCGTCACAGCCTGTTGCGCACTATTCTCAGCTTCTTGTAATGCTTGTTGATTCTTCAAAAAGGCTGAACTAGCCGCTTCAAGTTGGGTCAGATGCTGGTCAAGGGCCGATAAATCAGCAAATCGTTCAGGGAGCGATTGTTTTCGATCACTCAACTGAGCCTGTAAGCGAACCAGCTGTTGGGCTTGAGTTTGTACTTTTTCCTGCAGCTCAGTCAAACCAGACTGTAACTGTTCAACCAGTTGCTTTTCGTTGGTCAAGGCGGTCTCTGTTTGCCCTTTCTGCGCGAGTGCCTGGCTTAATTGAGCCTGTGCTTGGGTTAATTGGTCAAGTTGCTGCTTCAACCAAGCGACTGCTTGATCAACTGTCATCTGACTTGAAACTGCCTGATTAGCCGCAACATCAGCTAGCCACCGTTGCGTTGTTGTCTGCAGCTCAGCTTGAGCTTGCTGCCAGTGACCTGTCTGTGTTTCAAGCTCGGCCGCTAAACTAGCCACTGCCGATAAAGCCACTTGCCGTTGCTGTTCGGCCTGTTTCACCTCAGCTTCAGTAATCGCAGTTTCCGTTAAAACGGCCACTTTAGGATGGTCGGTAGCCCCACACACTGGACACGGCTCACCAGGAACTAGCTTCGCACTCAGCCGTTTGATTTGAGTGACTGTCCAAGCATGGTCAGCGTTTTGATAAGCCACTTCCGCTTCGGTTTGTTCCTGCTTGGCATGTGCCAAACGCTGACGTAATTCATCAAGATGCTGTTGTTGAGCAGTCACCGCTTGTTGGTGTTGTTCAAGTGTGGTCCCTTGTTGCTGCCACATTGTAACCTGCTGCCGTTTGGCTTGCACCGTCGTTAATTCGTTTTCTTGATCGTTAAGTTGGGTCAGCGATTGTGATAATCGCATGACCTGTTGTTGTGCTTCGGTTAACTGACGCTGTCGTTTGGTGATTGAGGTTGTCGTTTCATCAGTTAAAACTTGTTGTACCTTTACTTGGTCGCTTAACGATCGAACTTGCTCGTATAGTGGGCGGACTGAAACTAATTGCGTCAGTTCCTGTTGCCGCGCTTGTTCTTCGCCTTGACGCGCTTTCATCTCAGCTAACTTTGTGGTGGCTTCAGTTAATTTCGTCGTGCTTGCCGTCAAATCAGCATTGGTGGTCGCTAATCGTTGTCGCGTCTGTTCGACGAGTTGGGCTGTTTCCCGTCGTTTATTTTGCAATGGAACCAGCGTTTTCGCCCAATCAATCTGGGCGATTCGATTTGCTAGATCGGCCATCGTCGGTGCCCGCTTGGCTAAGTTTGCCTGGTGCTGACTAGCACGCTCACGTGCCGTCATTAACGTTTGCAGACTTTCAGCTGCTTTCAGCGTTGCCATGGTTTTGGCAAGCTGCGATTGACTCAGCTCTAAGGCAGCTTTTCGTTGCTGCACCTCCGGAGTCATCTGCTCAGCCTGCCTCGTTAATGCCGTCAAAACATCTTGGACGGGCACGTCCTTTGCTGGTGCTGATTCGGTGACCCATTCAATCATCTGTGTCATAGTGGCCAATTTTGTGCTCTGCTCACTAGCGGCCTGTTTCATTTCCCGTAAACGGTCGTTTAACTGATTAGCCCACCGCGCGTATAGATTTGTGCCAAATAAATCAGCTAATAAAGCTTGTTTTTCATTACTGTTAGCTGCTAAAAATTGGCGAAATTGTCCCTGCGGCAATAAGACAATTTGGGTAAACTGCGCTGGTGTTAAATGTAAAAGATCATATAATTTGGCTTCAACTGTATTTTTCTTAGTCCAGCTTTGTTCTTTACCGTTGCGGTCTGTGACAGTTAGATCAACACTCGCATTTTGGGTTGTCGTGCCAGTGCCCCGTTTTTTAGCTAAGGTTTGCTTCGGTGACCGCGTAATCACATACTGTTGCCGGTGATGTTCAAAGATTAAGGTGACAGATGTCGGTTCACTATCCGCAGCAAAATCGGATCGCATCGCTTCCGGATCGCGATCACCGCCAGAAGACTGACCGAATAAGGCAAAACACATCGCATCAAAAATCGTCGTCTTACCACTTCCGGTTTTCCCACTAATGAGAAAGAGTGGAACTTCATTGAAATCTTCAAAGTCGATAACTTGATCGCGGTACGGGCCAAAATTAACTAAATGGAGTTGTAAGGGTCGCATCTTTATTCCTCCCCATCTTGGGCAGCGCTTAGGCTAGCTTTGGCCCACGTCAATTGCTGCTCATTTAATTTCGTGTCATTAACCTGCTCAAAAAAATGCTCGAATAACGTCAACGGGTCAAGTTCTGGATCAATGGTAACGACAGTCGGCAAATCTTCATGCCCATTTAATCGCTCTAAACTAACAATATGTGGATAAACAGCTCGTAGTTGATTCATAACATCTGGAATAATTGCTCGGTCCGTTAACGTGATGCCATAATAAGCATCACGATCTAAAGTGTTGTAATACGTATCATCAGTCAAATGAGCAAATGAATCCGTCAATGTTACCACCTCCCGAAATGGCTTGATGGGGATGTAGATTGGTTCGGATTTGTCAGTATCAACAAGCCAAACTCCTTTTTGTTCACCAGCTTCTGACAATGAAAATTTCACTGGTGAGCCACTGTACCGAATTTTCGGTTGGTTTAACGCGTGATGGTTATGCAAGTGCCCTAAGGCAACATAGTCAAAGGGTGCCAAAATATCTAATGGCACTGCGTTCAAGCCACCCACGATGACGCGCGTTTCAGAGTCCGTTTGACTACTGCCCGCCGCAAAAAAGTGCGCCACCAGTACGTGCTTCTTACTGGTATCAAAAGCGGCGACTTGCTTTTTGACGATCAAACGCATGGCTTGTTCAACCGTTCGAATCTGGTCATCGCCAAAGTAGTTGCGCGCCTGCCAGGGTTCAAAATATGGCAACAAGAAAAATTGCGTGTCCTCTAACTCGACTGGGGTAAAAGCACCAGCCAACTCCGTATTTAAATAGTACTGCGTATTGGCGTACCACTCACTGCCCACGTGTAGTCGTGTCGCACTATCGTGATTGCCACTGATTGCTAATAGTGGCAGCTGATGGTGCAAATTCAGATCAACCAGCATCCGATTTAATTCTGCAACGTTAGCTTCGCTTGGCAGTGCTCGATCATATAAATCGCCAGCAATCACAATCGCATCTACTGCTTGGTCCTTGGCGATCGTTAAAATCTGCTGATAGGCGTCCGCCTGCTCTTCCATCAGATCAAACCCATGTAACTTTTTGCCAATGTGCCAATCCGCCGTGTGTAAAAATTTCATCTTTCAACCTCGTCTAAGCATTAGGATCACTATTGGATCTAAGTTTACACCATGTTTTTCAGAAAAAACGGCTCGCCAGCTGACCAAAAAAAGCCGACACATAAAAATTTGCGTCGACCTTTCTATGATTCGCTTAATTAATTTTTGGGCCAAGTAAGCTGATACTGTGCCAACACCGTCGGAATCTCTTCAGCGATTTTGACACAGGCCAATGGATCACCAAAGGTGGCCGCGCCAACCTGCACCGCACTGGCCCCTGCTAGCATCATTTCAACCGCATCCTTACCATTCATCACACCCCCGACTCCGACAATTGGCAAATCCAGGACTTCATGGACTTGGTGAATCATCCGCATCGCCAGCGGATGAATGGCTTGGCCAGACAAACCACCTGTACCATACGCCAAATGGGGCTTTTGGGTGGCTAAATCAATTTCCATTCCCATTAGTGTATTAATCATCACTAATCCAGCTGCTCCGCCAGCAGCTGCCGCTTGAGCAATTGCGACAATGTCTGTCACATTAGGCGTCAATTTGACAAACACCGGTTTGGCGACTGCTTGCACAACACGCTGGGTCAACTCACGGACAGTTTGTGGATCAGTACCAAAGGCCATTCCCTCATTAGCGACATTTGGACAAGAAATATTCACTTCGATAAATGCGACATTCACCGCACTCGCCAGCTGTTTCGCAACATCAACATACTCCGCAATATCAGCGCCAGCCACGCTGCCGACGATTGGCAAATTTGGATAGTTAGTGGCTAACCACGGAAGCTTTTCGCGTATGACAACGTCAATACCAGGATTCTTTAACCCAACTGCATTGAGCCAACCAGCCGATGTTTGAGCGGTGGTTGGCCACGGATTACCCGTTCGTGGTGCACGGGTCGTTGATTTAATGACTAAGGCGCCAAGTGCATTTAGGTCAAAATGCTGACTCATTTCTTCGCCATAACCAGCCGTACCGCTGGCTGCCATAACTGGATTACGTAATGAAACACCCGCTAATTTAATTCCCGTTTGCAACATGAGTTAGTCTTCCTCCGCTTGAATTGCATTAACAGCAGGTTGCCAATGCCATGGATCCTGATGCCAAGCTTTGGCAGAGGCTAGGGCTGTCGCCGATAAAACAGTTTGTTGCTGCAGATACTTCAATAGTTGTGGGTAGGTAATTACTGGTGCCAATGGCAATTGTTGCTTAGCAAAATTGGTTGTCGCATCAGGAAGAGCGTAACTAAAAATAGCCGCCACGCCAAGGACTTTGGCGCCAGTAGCTTCAACAGGCGCTACCGTCTTCAAAACACTACCACCAGTTGAAATCAAATCGTCAATCAAGACAACTTGATCATCCGCCGTTAATGTTCCTTCAATTTGCTTACCAGCGCCATGGTCCTTGGCCTTTGCACGAATGTAGACGAGGGGTAAATTGAGCACATCGGCCACCCAAGCGGCATGCGGAATGCCAGCGGTCGCCACTCCACCAATCGCTGTAACCGTTGGATAATGTTTTTGAATCATCATGACTAGCCCTGCTACAATGTGGTGACGCAGCCGTGGTGCACTAATTGTCATTCGTAAATCAGTATAAATGGGCGACAACATTCCACTCGCATAACGATATGGCTTCGTCGGTGTTACACTAACTGCGTTTATTTTGAGTAGTTCACTGATAATCTGAGCTTGCAATGATTCATTCATGACTGGTCCACTCCTTTACAATTTGTCGATAAGCAAATGCGGGATTTGATGCTTGGGTGATTGGTCGGCCCACTACGATCGCACTGCTACCAGCTTGAGCAGCTTGTGCCGGAGTCATCACCCGCTGTTGATCACCAGTTGCTGAGCCAGCCGGCCGAATCCCTGGGGTTACGAGCAAAAAGCTGGCCGGCAGTGCCATTCGTAAAGCGACAACTTCCTGAGGTGAGCAGATTACCCCGGCTGCACCGCTCTTGGCAGCTAGCTGAGCTAGACTCACCACTTGTTTGTCCATTGACAAGCTAACATGTTGTTCATTGACCAACATTGCTGGCGAAATCGAGGTCAACTCCGTCACCGCTAATAACTTGGGAGGCTCTATGCCGGCCTGCCTAGCACCGGCAGCTAAACCATTAACGGCGGCGGTCATCATTGTCTGTCCGCCGAGAGCGTGCACCGTCAGATATTGAACATTGAGTTTTCCCAATTGAAACGCAGCTTTTTCCACGGTATTGGGAATATCGTGCAGTTTAAGATCCAAAAAAATTGGATATCCCTGTTGCTGCAACCAAGTAATCACCTCAACACCAGCTGCATAAAACAATTCCATTCCCACCTTGATGGTCGGCTTATCTTGTGAATCCAACTGCTGTATGATTTGCTTTGCTGCCACCAGATTTGTGACATCTAGTGCTACTATGACTGATTCCAACACTGCCCTCATTTCCGCCGCTTGGACACAAGACCTCAGGTTGAAGCAAACTGATTATGGTTTGTTTTGCTCGACAAAAAAAGCCAATGGTCTTCTGCCCGGCTAACCGTTCAGTCTCCCATTGGTGTCATAATCATGGATGATGATCAAGCTAGCTTTTCAAACTCACAGGATTGAATTAAAGCGGCATGTATTTGATTGATTTAATCATACTGAAGTTTTGGGTTCTGTCAACGCTAATTATTTTGATCACAACGAAAAAGCTTATCCGATTGATTAATTGCGGCCTTAATTTGGTGCCAAACTGGTTAAACAAGTTAGTTTATAACCCGCCTTTCATTTTTTGTTCGGATTTAAGCCACGTTGATTTATCAATTTATGATTGCAATTGTGGTTTCTACGTGGCATGATAAACGACAAGAAAAATAACGAATGCCTGTGAGCATTCATTTTGGAGGGTACAACCATGAGTCAAATTTCGCTTGAATCAACAGCTGCAACATCAAATCAGCAACGCTGGACCTTAGCATCCACTAGTGCTGGCTTTGCCTTAGAAAACATGGATGTGATGTTACTCTCCTTTGCCCTTAGTTCCATCATCACTGACCTGCATTTATCAGCAGGTCAAGCTGGCTTGATTTCTTCCATCACTAATGTGGGCATGTTAGTGGGTGGTCTCATATTCGGATTAATTGGTGATCGTTATGGCAGGGTGAAAACCTTCTCATATACGATCTTTATTTTTGCCTTCGCGACGACGGCAATGGCATTTGCCAACTCAATCAACCTAATCTATCTATGTCGTTTCCTAACTGGTATCGGTGCCGGCGGCGAATATGGCGTCGGGATCGCATTAATTTCAGAACGCTTCGCCAGCAACCAAATTGGTCGGAAAACTTCTGTGGCCGCGATTGGTGGGCAGATTGGAGCTGTGTTCGCGGCAATTTTAGCCGCGATCATCTTGCCACGTTTAGGCTGGCACGCCCTCTTCTTAATCGGCTTAATTCCTGTTGGGTTAACTTACTTTGTGCGGCGGCATGTGCATGAAACGCCAGCCTTCATTCAAGCCCATCAAACTAAGTCGACGGCCCACTTCACAATCGCGCCATTGTTCAACTCACCACGCATCGCTTATCAAACTATTGCTTTAACCGTAATGTCAGTGGTTCAAATCGCCGGCTACTTTGGCTTAATGAATTGGCTACCGGCAATTATGCAAAAACAGTTGCATGTTTCCGTAGCTGGCTCTTCCATTTGGATGTTAGCGACGATCGGCGGCATGATTATTGGTATGATGACATTCGGTCAAATTTTGGATCACTTTGGTCCTCAAATTGCTTTTGGCCTCTTTTTAACCGGTGCAGCGCTATCTGTCTATATTTTTACACTGGCAACTAATATTTCGACCATGCTGCTAGCCGGCGCCCTGATTGGTTTCTTTTCAAATGGCATGTTCGGCGGCTATGGTGCCGTGATTAGCCGCCTCTACCCAACCGATGTGCGTTCCACCGCTAATAACGTGATTGTAAATATCGGTCGGGCCATCGGTGGCTTCTCATCGTTAGCAATTGGTGTGTTAATGGAACACTTCTCCGTCAGTGTGGTCATGATGTGCTTAGCGGGCATGTACCTCGTGAGCTTAGCCGTTATGTTAACCATTCCAGCGCTTCGTCATTTCAAACAAGGCAGGGCGGTAGCAGAAGATTAAGGTTTCACGTGAAACAAGACTCTACCAAATCATTTCATTAGAAAACAGGGCCTTCTCAAATTGAGAGGGCCCTGTTTCTTACTGATTGCCGTTTTTCAAAACTTTATTCCATATTGCTGTGCGTATTAGCAGCGGATCCGTTTGACACATGATCGCGTTGGCTCAACTTAAGGCAAAGCACATCAAGCGTAATGTGCACACTTTGGTCAAATAGCGTGCTCAATAGTTGAATCGATTTAACACCATCGCCCGCTTTGGTCGCACCTGGAACAACGATTGTCGCATCAGCTAATTCACCCAACGGAGAATCAGCACGGCTCGTCACCCCAACAATCGTGACCCCATCCGCCTTAGCCTTTTCAGTTAATTCGACAATGCTACTCGTCTTACCTGAACCTGAAACAGACACTAGCACATCGCCAGGCTGAATTGATGGCGTAATGGTTTCTCCGATCGCGTAAACAGTGTAGCCAATGTGCATCAAGCGCATCGCAAAGCCTTTAGCCATCAACCCTGACCGGCCGGCACCTAGGACAAAGATGCGTTCATCCTTCGTAATCAGCTTTTCAGCTTGGTCAATTTGCGTCTCATCAACTAGACTCATCACTTCATTAATTTCTTTCATAACTGGTTCAATTAATGTCATTTGATCACCTCCATAAATTCTTTAGCGGCAGCTACTGGATCATCGGCACCGGCAATTTTGCCACCAACAATCGCGATTTCAACAATTCCTTGTTCAGCCAGCTTGGCGGCCTGACTTACATTAATACCGCCAGCCACGGCAATATGTTCGACATTGGGAAAAGCGGCGTGGAATTGTGCCACTGACGCCACTGCATCAAAGTTGCCCCCCGTATCCTTTGAGTGATGCAGGCCAAAAATGGCGTGGTTAAGGTGAGTCAACCGTGCGATCTGGTCATCGGAAACCTCGAGTAAATCGATAAAGGTCTGTCGACCTAACTTTTCGGATAACGCGTACACCTGCTCAATCGTGTCAATCGATGCACTCGCCATAACAGTTAAAATGTCTGCCGGTAGCTCAAATCCCTTAGTAAACTCATAAACACCTTCATCAATCGTCTTCAGATCAATCAACAATTCCGATTGCGTCAATGCCACACCACGTTCATTTAATGTCTTTAAACCAAAGTCCTTTGGAATCGATGTGCCTAATTCAACGATATCGACTACGCCATCTAATGCATGGGCCAAATAGACCGCTTGATCTAGTGATACCCGATCAATCGCAGCTTGTAATTTCATTCGTCTTCATTAACTCCTTCCTTGGCATAAAAAGAGGCTAATCCTGCTGGATCAGGATAACCATCATTATCGCCGGGTGTTTGCACCTGAAGTGCGCCAACAGCATTCCCGCGTAAAATAGCAGACTTCATTGGCTTGCCGTCCAATAAGGCCGTAATGACACCGAGTGCAAAACCATCGCCAGCACCAACCGTATCGACCACATGATCCACCTTAAATCCATCAATCGTGTAGCTTTCACCTTCAACCGTCTTGACAAAGGCTCCGTTTGCCCCGACTTTCACAATCACTGTCTGAGTGCGTGCACCCTTTAAGAAAAAATCAGCAATTGCTTCCGGGTCATCGCTGCCCATTAATATCTTACCTTCTTCAACACCAGGAAGCACGATATTAGCTGATCCAGCGAGCTCATTGATCGTTTTGATCATCGTCTCTTGGTCTTCCCATAAGGATGGCCGCAAATTAGGATCAAACGTAATGAGAATGTCTTTAGCCACCAATCGATCCATTAACCGTCGAAACGATTGGCGTGAAGTTAATGACAAAGCAGGAAAAATACCTGACATATGGGCGATTTTCACATCACTCAAATCGACATCATCAATCACAGCATCTTCAAGGTTGGCTGCTGCCGAATTTGTTCGGTAGTTAAAGGTCTTGGGATCTCCTTTTGAGACCAATTGTTTGAGCTGATGACCCGTCCAATGATTGGGATCTTGAGAAATATAGCGGGCCCCGACCTGATGATCAGAAATCGTCTTAATCACATAATCGCCCATTGGATCAGTCCCAACCTGAGAAATATAATCCACCGAATGACCGAGACGTTTAACTCCGATGGCAACATTCAATTCAGCGCCACCCAAGATCTTCTTGTAATTGATTGTATCTGCTAATGAGGCGTCCATATCAGTTGAGGCAAACGTCACAACGGGTTCGCCAATTGTAATCACATCACTCATGTGTTGTTAACTCCTTATCATTTTCACTTAGCCAAAGAAATAAAAGACGAGCAATTCATTAATAATTGAAACGACCCACATAATCGGAATCCCGTGTTTGAGGAAATCCTTTGACTGAACCTTCATGTAATCTAGGCCCCAAACATTCCATGATTGGGTAATATCCGTCGAAACCGCCATTAATGTTGGTACGTACAATAACGGTAATAGAAAGGCATCGTTAAACAATCCGGTTCCTGACAGCACCGCTGCGGTTGCTGCACCAGCACCCCAGACATGTAATGGTCCTCTAAACAACGCCAATGGTGCTAAAACACCCAACGCTAACGCCAAAATCAAGTGGTTGCTGGGCAAAATGGCCTCAAACAGTGGCTTGAAGCGAACGGCGTTAATTGAGGCCGCGCCACTAAACATGATTAATGACATCAAGAACATGATTAAACCAGCAATATCGCCGATTGCTTGTTTAATTGAACTATCCAAAAAGCTGACGAATTTTTTGTATGACTTGGCATTCCCGGTGATAAAAATTGCTAATAACGTCGACAAAGTTAAGGCCGGAATGGCATCCCACTTGAACAACATGTTCATCAACACAGGGATGATCGGGATCACAAAGGCTAGTTTGGGAACAGATTTGACTTCAGCAGCATCGTTATTCTCCGCCCCGATGGCTCGCAAATTGGCTTCTGCTTGACTAGGATTAATCTTCTTACGGTTCCAAATCAGGAAAATCACCACGGCGATTAACTGAATGGCAGCGGCGATACACCCGAAGACGAGGTATTTACCACCATATTCTGCTTTAGGGAAAAAGGCTTTGATCTGATTAAAAAGGACCACGTTAATGTACATCGGTGCACCGATGGCCAACGAAAATGCTGACAAAGCAATATCTCTTGGCATCCCAACCGATAACATAATTGGTAACAAAATAACCCCGATCGCAATCACAGAACCAACCCCGTACGCACTAACGAAGATAAAGGCGGTTACCAGAATCACAAGAATCGCCGCTAACAAGGGACGTTTCTTACCAACTTTGTTCGTCTCTTGGGAAATGGCTGGCGCAATGCCACTATCCACCAAGACACGCCCAAACCAAGAACCAAAGACAATATAGATAATTGTTGGACCGTACTTTAATGCTGGTTCAGCAAAGACCTTCTGAATGGCGGTATTGAACGGGACCAAGCCAATGACAGACCATAAGATGGCCATCACGAAGAACCCGATCATTAAGTTGCCGCCCTTTAGGATGTAATAAATAAATCCACCAAAGGTGACCAATAATAAAATGGCAATAATTGTTGATGTCATCAGCTCTCACCTACCTCAGTTCGTAATAATGCTAATTGCTGTTTAATTGCTTCATCTGATTTCATGGGAAATTCTAGGGCAAATGGAACGTTACTTGGCATGATTTTCAAAAGTGCTCGCCAGTCGTAAAGTCCAGTATCTAAATCGTCAGTCGTCACTAAGCTGCCATCAGCTTCGGCCGTATTTTTCAAATGAATATAATGGATAAATGGCGCTAAGGCTTCTGCACTCGCCGTTGCGTCTCCGTGAGTAAACGCCCAGTTACCCAAGTCGTATACATATCCAAGGCTAGTCAACCCAGCTTCATGAGCAGCGGTCAGAAATGTCGTAATGGCTGATACAGTACCTGATACTGGCGTCTGATCATTTTCAACGTTTAGTTCGATCTGGTCGAGTGGCAACTCAGCAAAGGCCATTGCTAAATCGCCTGTGAAGCGGTCAAAATGACCGGTATTAAATTTGATTTTCGAAATCCCCATCGTTTGCCCTTCAGCAAAGTATCCCGGTAGTTTAGGATTAACGGTGCCATCATCCAAAAACAATTGATCAGGCACACTAAGATTGACGATAAGTCCATGAGCCTTGGCCTTTTCGCCAACCTGTGGTAGTTCTGTAGCTAAATCAGTAAAGTATTCTCGTCGAACCTCAATGCCATCCGCGCCCAGTTTCGCAACACGATCAACTAGATCAACCTGTGAAACACCGCGTTTGACGTCTTGTTCAAACACCCACGTATTTAAAATGACTGTCATGTTCGATTCCCTCCAAAATAATTGTGATTAGTGATCCAAAGATGGCGTCAGCCAGCTAAAGCTTGGTAAACGTTTGCCAACACTTTCGAAAGCTATGGTAAACGCTTTCCCAAATAAACGCAAGCTTTAAATTGCGTGTTTTAGAGCGTACTTCGTGAATTATGTCGCTGAATTGACTAGAATTTTGGTAAACGTTTTCCAAAACAGCTGAAATACATCGCTTTCATTTACCTTCCGTCTGAAAGCTAAAATTTCACAAACTAACGAAAAAAATAACTTTAGGGCAACCGTTGCCAAGTGCACGCCTTGTCCACTATAGTTAAGAAAACTAACCTTATGAGGTGACACGAATGGCGCAAAAAAAAGCCGCAACCATGAAAAACGTTGCCGCACTGGCAAATGTGTCAATTGCGACCGTCTCGCGGTTCTTAAACGGCAATTTAGACCGCATGTCCAAAGCGACGGCTAGCCATATCCAAGATGCGATTAACCAACTAAACTATGTGCCGAATTCTGCCGCCCGCCAAATGATCACTCACTCGAGTAGTATGGTCGCCGTGGTGGTCGCCAATATTGATGACTATTTCTCGACAGAGTTGTTCAAGGGTATTAGCGATATTCTTGAAGCTAACCACTACACTGGTGTGTTGTTTGACACTGACTCAAATCGGCAACGAGAAGTCGACTTAATTAAAACTGTGAATGAGCACACGTACGATGGCCTAATTCTTCAACCGTTCACTAATGACGTGGTTCAAGTTCAAAATCTAATGCGCCGCAACATTCCTGTCGTCATCGTGGACCGAGAATTGGAACGCTCGCCATGGACACAGGTCGTCACCGATAATTTTGACGTGGCCCAGAAAGCGACTCGTTATTTTTATTCACGTGGCTACACCCACGTTGTTGTCCTAACTTCTAAAATTGGTCAAGCGTCTACTCGACGGGAACGTTACGCAGGTATAAAGTCAGTAGCCGCTAACGTCGATGTGCTAGAAGTATCGGAAGAATCTTACAATCATACCCAAGTACATCAAAAACTCGTTGAATTAATCACCAATTCTACTGAAAAAACGCTGGTCTTTGCCCTCAAAGAACGTTGGTTGTTAGAATTTATCCCGAGCCTCATTTTTCAAGGATATCTCGATAATGAACACGCCACTGCCACTGCCTTTTCTGACACGGCAACGGCCAAAGATATTGAACCACGTCTCAAACTCATTTCACAGAATCCCTATTTAATGGGTGCCAGTGCCGCAGAAGTGTTAGTCAACACCCTGACCGGTAAGGATGATCATCCACAAGGGAAATTAGTAATTCCGGCGCATTTAAAATAAATTAAATCACTATCACAAGCAATCCAACGACTGGTTCCGCCCATTCTTTCAGTAAAATAGTTTCACGTGAAACAAAATAAATAATTTTAAAAGTCCTTGGCAACTTTGAATTCACATGAGGGATTCAAAGTTGCCAAGGACTTTTTGGTCTTATTAAAACCTACCATTTATCCTAAAGATCGTCTTTAATGATAAAAAGATTTAAATTCCAGATTCTTGTTTACCAAGCAGGCAGGGTATTACCCTTGTAGTACTTCTGGATGTTCTTCTTAGTCGCTTCTGTCTGATAAGCTTTAACGATTTTCTTATATGTGGCGTTATTTTTATCCTTCTTCAAGGCTGAAACAACGTTGATGTACTGCCCACCCGTCTTTAAATGCTCTGCGTAAAGTGCCTGCTTCAGTGACAATTTTGCCGCCGATGCGTAATTTCCGTTTACAACGGCAGCGTCTACACTTGTTAATGATCGCGCGGTTTGCGCAGCATCCACCGTTGTAATCTTAAGTTTCAAGCGGTTCTTGATGATATTCTTAGGCGTTGCCAAATTCGTCTTATTTAATTTAATTAGTCCAGCGCGCTGTAATAAAATTAAAGCACGCTCCTCATTGGCCGCATCATTCGGAATCGCGATCTGTGCACCTTGTTTTAAATCAGCCAATTTCTTTGCTTTCGATGAATACAACGCTAACGGCTGAAAGTAAGTGTTGCCAATGGCCACAATGTTCGTTTTGTGGGCTTGATTCCATTGACGCTGGAAATTATAGCTTTGAAACGCATTGATATCGATACTATGGTCGCTTAGAGCGGCGTTAGGCTGCGTATAGTCGGTAAAATTAACCACCTTCAAGGTAATGTGGTCTTTTTTGGCCAGCGTCTTAGCGACATCTTTCCAGATGGACGCATCCTCATCACCGACCACTCCGACTTTGACTGTTTTAGCCTGGTTAGCGCCACACCCGGCCAAGGTAAACAATAGAATTCCCAACACACTGATGAAACTCAATAATTTCCATTTCTTCTTCATAATGAATATCCTCCCTTGATCACATCTTGAAAAATGGCCTAAGCCCAGTGGCATCGAACCTTAGCCTAGACAACCGGCCAAGTGGTTCAACGACAAAAAACGCTTCTTAAAGAAATCTCTTTAAGAAGCGCTACCGCACGTTACCATTCTCATTTCACTGAAATTCACACTCCAATGCTCACTAACCGCTAAACCAGCCGGTGTGCGAATTAAAGGTCGCCACCCATCACAATTTCACCAATGCTCAATCGTGCCGATCACAGGCCATCTTCATTGAACGTCAGTCTCCTCATTTCACCACGTCTGAGGCTCGCTAAATACTGACAAATTCAACTACTCTCCTGATCAGATCGTTTTACTATTCGAATAGACATAATATACGACGTTTATAATTAAAAGTCAATGAGAATAACTTGAAAATTTTAATTTAGTTTATCATTACCCGTTCTAAAATTCGGGCAATTTGGTCTGATTGGGCCAACTCAAAACGGGTCGTTTCTAACTCATTAAATTGTTGAACCAGTAGCAATGCTTCTAGGTAAACGGTTAATTGCCGCTTTAAATAACGTTGATTTGATTCATCGGTCTGCTTGGCGTTTCCACCCAGCACTGCTAAAGCGGATTTAGTTGGGTCAACATGGATTTTATCGTGATCACTGTACATGCTCTGGTGCTCCTTCAATCGTTGATTGAGCGTTTAATTCGTCGGTCATAACTTCAGAAGTTGTTGTTTCCTGCTGATCCTTTTGCAGCCGTGCTTCCAACTGACGCATTACTTTTTCATGTTCTGATTCATTTAACTTAACTTTGAAGAAGAAAATAACTGCCGCAAGAACAAGCAAGATCATCGGAACATAAAACATAAACGTGTTGAAGCGTTGGACGCCAGCTGCACTGATATCACTTGGCTTAGCATTACCGGTCATACCAACCACGACGGCCACAATCCCAACGACCCCGTTTGAAAAGGCGCCAGCTAGCTTATCAATTAACGGTCGTACAGATAATGTCACCGACTCATTGCGTGAGCCACTCTTCAACTGCCCATATTCCACACTATCGGTAATCGCCATCAAGGTTGCCAAGAAGATGAGTGGATACGGGAAGAATAATAAGGCAACAGCCGTTAACACTAGGGGTAAGTTTGCTCCGGCGAAAACAAAGAGCATATAGCCGATCAACATCATCCCAATGCCGCCGATATAAATTGCTTTACGGTGAATCGCTAATTCTAAGCTTGGGAAAAGTGCGACGGAAATGACGCCTAAGATACACGTAATCACCCCAACCCATGTATAGGCTGTGACGTCGCCCAAACGATAGCGGAAGTAATACATAATCAGTGAGTTAGTCACCACGTAACTAAACGCGAACAAAAAATATGACAATGCGATCCACAATAATTGGTCGTTACGTCCGATTACTTTGAAAACTTCAGTAAACTTCGTGTGTTTAACATTGGCACGAATCAAATTGTGTTGTTCATTGGTATTCAACACTGTCAACAAGGCGCCACCGGCACATAAAAGTGCAACCACAATCGCGTAACCAAGCCAACCAGCTTGTGTCTGTTGACCATTCTTCGCACCAGAAAAAAGTTTTGAAAATAGGGCAATGGTTGGTGTGATGATAACAATCACTCCTTGTGCACCAAGGGTTGAACCAAATCGACCAGCGGTACCAAAGCGCGTCCGTTCCTTACTTTCAATACTTAGCGCTGGTAACATTGACCAAAACGCAATATCACTGAAGGAATAAAAAATATCCAAAATTAAGAATGTGATTCCAAATAAAACTAAGTAAAACATCGGATTACTGGTCGCTAAGCCACCATAATCAGAAAAGATTAAGATTAAACCAATAGAGGCAATGACTGATCCCAACAAGATCCATGGCTTGAATTTACCAAAGCGGGTCTGGGTATTGTCGACGACCCCACCGATAATCGGATCAAACATAATTTCACCAATCCGGATACAGACAATCAGCGTCGTCACAATTCCGACCATCGCTGCATCACCCTTATTCGTAAATAATTGACTCGTCACAAACATCATGAAATAAATGCTTAGTGTGTTATAAAACGCATCATGACCAAATGCGCCGACCGCATAAGACACAAACTTTTTCAAAAGAAGTCCCTCCTGGAACACAGGTCAACCATCCACAGCATGACCTATGTCATATTAGTTACAAAACAAACTGCTTAGCCCATCAATTTAAACAAAGTAGTTTTATAAAATTGTATTTCTTTTCTGCCACATTATAAATGTAACCGATTTCATTTTGCAACCATCTGCGGTAAATTCGTTGTCTAGCTCATTATTGAGCAACAACTAAATTTGCTTGGCTTATACGGATAATATCTAATATATTCGACAAATATCTCCCAAACCAAATCGACGCAATGAGGAAAAAATATAAAAATAAGTCAACTTTGTGACATTAGTAACGATTCTGTGTTTCTCATTAAACACCTGGCAACTTGATTGTGTATTAATGCCAACAAAAAAGACGGCAACTAGCCGTCTTAATTTTTTATTGAATTGTTTGAAGCGCGGCCTTTATCAAGGGAATAGCAGCTCCTGTCGAGACCGGCCGATTCCTGACCGTTCCTAATTGGACATAATCACGATCCTCAGGAAATGCCGTGATTTGACGAATTCGCTGATTCACAGTCGTTAATACAGCGTCATCAAGGTACTGAACTAAGTCGCCAGCAAGGACAATGCGATTATCTACAAACATGTGCAGATTATTAATAACTTCGGCTAGGTCATCCAAATATTGTTGCCAACGAACACTAGCAGCTGGTTCTCCGGCCGCAACTTGTTGCATAAATTGATCGATAACTTCGCCTGGTTGTAGCAGCGCACTCAACGCGCTATAAGTTTCTAAACACCCTTTTCGTCCACAGTAACATTGCTTACCTGTCTGAGAATTTAAGGTAATATGCTCCATCGTTCCGCTACGACCATTTTGACCAGTATAAATGTCATCATCAATCATAATCGCAGTGCCAAGGTGTTCACCAATCGATAGATACACCGCATCGCGATGATCCTTAGACAAGGTCTGTTCTGCCATCGCGACACAATCGGCATCATGATACAAAGTAACTGGTAATCCAAACGCCGTTTCAAACCGTGCGCTGGTTAATCCAGTGCAATCTAGAATTTTTCCATACAGGACTGTTTTTCCATCTGGGGAAATCAAGCCTTGAATGCCAATGCCAACACCAATCACCTTGTCCTGATCAATTTTTTGCTCCAGCAAAAATTGATGGAGCCATTGCGCTAACTTCGTGAAGTAAGTGTCATCAGTCGTAAAATCAATCGTTAACCGAGCCGTCCCTAAGTTTTCAAACATCACATTCAATAGCGATAGCGTTGCGTGATCGGAAAAAATTTCCAAACCGATGGCAAAGCGACGATCGCGATTTGGTGAATAAACTACCGCCCGGCGGCCAACCTGTGAAGAAAACTTTCCATCAGTTACGATCAACTCATCAGCTAGTAATTGATGTAAGGTCTGTGTCACTGTCGGTAAGCTAAGTTGCATTTGTTGAGCAATTTCTTGTTTAGATATTTTTTTTGAGTTGTAAATCAGCTGGTACATGGCCGCTGAATGCGGTGTGCCAGTGGTAATGGCATCTGTCATATTGTCCCCTCACTCCATTTTCACTACTCAAAAACTACCATTATGAAAAAATAAAAGCAATTTTAGAAAACGGTTTCAAAAAAGTGTTGACATCTTCTCGCTCACGTTTTACATTGTTGGTGTATTAAATAAAGCGATTTTGCAAAACTATTTGAATTAAATATCCAATTAGTCCAATGTTACTTTTAAAATCGTTTACCTTAGGAGGATAAACATGGGTATTTTAGATCGTATGGCACTCACCGATAAGAAAATTTATGTTACCGGTGGCGCTCAAGGCCTAGGTAAAGCCATGGCAACTGGGTTAGCTGAAGCAGGTGCTGATGTCGCTATTGTTGATATCAACGGTGACAAGGCGCAAGCAACAGCGACTGAAATTGCTGATGCAACTGGCCGTAAAGCAATTGCGGTGAAAGCCGACGTCACGGACCCTGATGAAGTTCAGGGCATGGTTGACACGGTTGTTTCACAATTAGGCGGTTTAGACGCGGCCTTTAACAACGCCGGGATGTGTTTAAATATTCCTGCCGAAGAAATGTCGTATCAAGACTGGTTAAAAGTCGTTAACTTGAACTTAAATGCTGTCTTCCTTTGCTCAACAGCTGCTGGTCGCTACATGATTAAGCAAGGTAAAGGCTCAATTGTTAATACGGCTTCAATGTCAGCACACATTGTTAACCGTCCACAACCACAAGTCTCTTACAACGCAACTAAAGCGGGTGTTATTCAAATGTCTAAATCACTCGCCATTGAATGGGCTAAAAAAGGCGTGCGGGTTAACACCATCAGTCCTGGTTACATGGGAACTGATCTAACCTTGAGTTCACCTGATCTCAAGCCACTAATCAAGACGTGGAATGACTGGGCACCATTAGGTCGTTTAGGTCGTCCAGATGAATTGCAAGGAATTGCCGTTTATCTAGCTGGCGACACTAGCAGCTTCTCAACTGGGGATGACTATCTGGTTGACGGTGCCTTCACTGCTTGGTAAACCTAAGTTAATCGTTACTGAGGCGAGTTATTGCGGCTGCAATAATCCGCCTCTGTCTATCCTTAACAGTCAGAAAGGACGTCAACCCATGAATTATTTAATTGGGACTGATATTGGAACCTCAGGGACTAAAAGTATCTTAATGGATACGGAAGGCCACTTGATTGCACAAGATTTGGAAGAATACGATGTCTTAACTCCTAAACCACTTTGGGCTGAACAATGGCCTGATGTTTGGGTTAAAGGAGTAAAGGATTCGATCCGCGCCGTCGTTAAGGCAGCTAAGTTAAACCCTGAAGATATCAAAGGCATTGGGATTAGCGGTTTGTATGGGGGCTCCGGTGTGCCACTTGACGAGCATATGAAACCCGTTCGTCCGGATCTAATCTGGATGGATCGTCGTGCGCAAGCCGAAACAGACTGGGTAAAGTCACACATTAGCCCAGAACGTTTAACAGAAATCACCGGTAATGATGTTGCCGACCCTTACTACGGCTACACAAAAATTCTCTGGATTAAGAATCACGAACCAGAAAATTGGCAAAAAATTCGTTTATTCTTGCCGCCGAATAACTACGCAATTTATGAATTAACCGGTCAAATTTCAATCGACCATTCGGCCGCCGGTAATCTAGGTGGGTTGTATGACATTAATACCAACACTTGGTCACAAGAAATGTTGGATGCCATGGGAATTCCCGCCAGCATGATGCCTGATTCAATCGTTGACTCAACCACCATCGTCGGTGGTCTCACTGCTGAAGCAGCTGCTGATCTGGGCTTAAAACCTGGCACACCAATCGTTCCCGGTGGTGTTGATGTTGGGGCCGCTAACATTGGCATGGGCGTCTTCGAACCTGGTCGTTACGTGGCCGCGATTGGTTCTTCAATGAACGCTGCGCTAGTGAGTGAAACACCGATTAAAGGTCAAGGACTGATCGTTTGGCCGTATCCTTATGATTCCAAGCATCTCGTCTATAACTTCTCCGGTTCAGCAACCGCTGGTGCTATTACGAAGTGGTTCCGCGACAATTTAGGTGAAAAAGAAGTCCAAGATCAAGCAGCCGGTGGTGTAAACGCCTATGTCGCATTGGATGAGCTTTCAAAAGACATTTCCGTCGGTAGCGATGGTTTAATCGTTCTCCCTTACTTCATGGGTGAACGCGCACCTGTATGGAATTCGGATGCTAAGGGATTAATCTTTGGTCTCTCACTTGTTCATACCAAAGCTCACTTATATCATGCTTTCCAAGAAGCCGTTTGCTATGCCTTACGTCACAGTATTGAAAGTACCGGTCGCGATCTAGGTGACTATATCGTCATTGCAGGTGGCGTAACTAATTCCAAACGGTGGGTCCAGATGTTTGCCGATATCACTGGCTACGCGGTTCGCACCCCCATTGAAGATGCTGAAGCCAACTTAGGCGATGTTATGTTGGCTGGTCTAGGCACGGATACCCTAACCGTCGATGACGTGCAAAAATGGCAAGTTCTTGGCCCCAAGGTTGAACCAGACCCTAAACGTCACGAAGCTTACAATAAATATTATGAATTGTATCGCAAGCTGTATCAAGATCTCGAAGGCGACATGCACACGCTGACTGAGATCACGACTGAAACAGATGCTTTGCTGAAACCACAATCGGTTAATTAGTTGTTGTCTAGGTCAAATAGCTTTCGCACACATTCCTAGTTGACCTAGTTAAGACATAAATTTTAATCAATCCAGCTTAAAAACACACCCGTTATCGGTAAACTTTCACCGATAACGGGTGTGTTCGTTCTTTTAGTGGTTTAATAAAGCTAATAACTACACTTCTTTCAGGAGGTCAGACAAGCAGTGGTTAAACAAGGTCACTACGCAAAAAGTAGTCGGCAAAAGCGATTACGTCATTTAAACCAGCGCCTTACCAAACAAAATAGTCGTACAATTCCCGATACCCAACTGAGTGACTTTCTGACGGTGCGTTGGCACTTAACTCAGCACCAGCCAGACGTCATCGAACAGACGATGCTGCATTTCTTACGCACCTGGCTTGAACAAGCTGCTCAACAATCAACCTTACCTTGGAATCTAACGGTGGCAGCCAAAGCAACCTTAGCCCAATTTAACCGCGATGTTCCTTGGCAATTCTACTTGGTGTTAGATCAGCAATGGTCGCATTTTCAATCATTCATCCAAAAGGAGCTCCCCGCTGTACCGCTAAGCGATCGCCGTCGAGTGTCCCAATTACTCACGGAGCCTCAATGGCACCAACAATTAGCTCAACAATTGGCCGTTAATAACTTATTATTGCTATTTAATGGTGACCAACACCGCCTGGCAAATGTGACTCAAGCACAAATCGAACAATTAACCACCAGCTTACTAGCTGATGATCAGGTGAATTGGTCACAAGTGGCAGCGCTGTTTGCTGGGACGCCGTTTAGCATCCCAGTTGATGCCGATGCAGAGAGCAAAAGTTGGCTTAAATCGTTGATGGCACTAGCTAGTTAATCTTTTGCCAACACCAGATGAGCGAACTGTTCTCCACTCATCCACGGAAAGACTTGCTTAATCGCAGTTGTATCAAACGTTTGTGCTAAATCGTTAAACGTCATCTTCGTCCCCACTAATTGACCCTCGGCCGTCGATAAATCTGCCACTTCAGTGAAAAAATCGCCAAAAATCATCGCCTGTGTAAGCCGTTCCTGTTCTACCTCGAAATTAATGGCGACGGTTCCCTGATCATAATGATGGCGCACATAATTGCTAAAGTGCGGTTGCCGCCCATAGTTCCATAAATCGTTGCCGTACCGTTCAGCTTTAATCGCCATAATCTGTGCCCACTGTTCATCAGTAAAACTAATAGTTGGGATTGGATCGCCGAGTTTCACGTGAAACACTTGTGCGAGGAACCGTTGCCGAAAGCCATCCGCACTTAAATCCTGTTGAGTAGCCGGTAATAACGACTTAATGTCGGTGATCCGGCTCGCTACTGAATGAAAACCTTTTGATTCAAACTTTGAACGCAATGGCGTCAACAATTGACTCGCCATTGTCGGATTAGCTTTGAAAATAATCGTGCCACCAACACCGAAACGTTGTCCGATTTGAAAACCAGCCATCCCGGACACTTTTCGTTCAGCGATCGTCACATCGTTTCGGCCGGTTAACGCCACATTTGGTAAGCCAAGGTCGGTTAATGTTTGAATGAGTGGCTGTGCATAATGGGCAAAATTCAATCTAAAGCCCATACTAGCCACCTCCACAATATTAAAAGTATACACAAAACTACCTTCGTCCATATAGACGGCCCCGCCACCTGATGAACGTCGGATCAGTTCGACACCGGCATCGCGCAAAGCGGTTAAATTCACTTCCGTGTAAGCGTCCTGCAGGCGACCAATGACCACCACCGGGCGATTAGTCGCTAACAGCAACGTATCTTCACTAAAAGGATTTTGCTGTGCTAAATAAGAAGTAATTGCCTCGACATCTGCGGCACTAGTTACAGCTTTACCTTGATACGTCAAATCGATTAACTTCATGGCCCACCCTCACCTTCGTTGACAATTTCCACTAACCATCACCTTTATTGTAAGCCAATCCGTGAACATCCCGCATTTAATTGATGTCACACGATGATCATAAGGAACAAAATATGTTAGCAAACGAACTACAGCTTTGGCATTTTTTAAACCACGGTTTATCGTCGGCGTCCCCCACTGCAATGACCATTACCCAGTAAAACATTGGCATCTAGGAGCAAGATCAGCGAATGGTCAAATTTAACCTTGCTCTTCGCTGGGTGAACCCTATCAGCCCATCGCGTGGTTTAAAAACAGGCTCTTGATGTCCCCATAGTCATGTCATCTCTAAATGGGCAAATAACCGTTACCAAAATGGCAGTCAGTTTTTACTGTCCAATCCTGACAACCCATCCATCAAGCTGAGCGGCAACAGCTTGAACAATGCTTTGCTATCATCGCTAATTTTTTAGCCGGACAACTAAACGAAATCAACTACGAAAAAATCTGAACGATCAATTTGATCTAAGCCGGATATTGCTTCAAAAAGGCACGAATCACACGCCAAACTGCCGGATCTTCGGTTGATAATCCTACCGGTAAATACTGTTGTAAATCTTGTTGAATAAACCCTTCATTCAACCGGAACCATTCATCCTCATCGACCGCATCCTGAAATGTATTGTGATAATATGGATCGTCAATATTTAATAACGCATCGCGAATGATTGTTTTTTGTTGATCTGAAAGCGTCATGATAACCCCCTGTGTGTTTGATGACATCATTCTCTTTGAAGATATACTAACATCGTTTACCTTGTCATGACAAAAGAACTCAGAGCGCAGTCAGCCGTTTTGAGCCTGAGCACTAGCAAGTTGGCAGTGATTGGTGGGCTTTACCAATTGCTGGCAACAGGCTAGGCACAAGGATCAGGCTGGTGGAGCTCGACACTCAGGGCAACTAATGAGTAGTAAATTTTAACCGCAGCAAGCGCATGGCATTTGCGATTACGACCAAAATACTCAGTTCATGTACGAGCATGCCACTGGCCATGTTGATTTTGCCCAAGCTCAGGCCAATCATCAATAGCACAACCGTGCCAATGGCGATCACGATGTTTTCAGTGGTATTTAATACCGTTCGTTTAGATAAATATTGCGCGTCGGCTAATTTACTAAACTTGCCATCCGTCAACACGACGTCAGATGTTTCAATCGCTGTATCGGCGCCACTTCCCATCGCGATCCCAACATTAGCTAACGTCAACGCTGGGCTATCATTAATGCCGTCACCAACGAAAATGGTTTGGTGCCCAGCCGTTGTTTGAGCAGTGAGGTAAGCCGCCTTTTGTTCGGGCAACATCTGCGCTTGAACATTGTCGATGCCTAACTGATCGGCAACTGTCTGCGCCATCACTTGATCATCACCAGTCACCATTGTGAGCTTGCGAATACTCCGGCGTTTTAATAAACGTAATGTTGCGGCAACGTCAGGCCGAACAGCATCTTTAATCCCCAGTAACACCATCAGTTGTTGATCAACAAGCGTCAAAACAACTGTCTCGCCTTGTTCGCGCATGCGTGCTAAATCATGTCGTTGTTGGGGCGTTAACTTCACCTGGTCAGTAAGAATCCGCGGGCTGCCGACGACAATGGTCTGGCCCTCAAACTCCGCGGTAATGCCGACACCGGCAACCGTTGTGACTGATAAGGGTTGTTTAGGAACCTTGATCCCTCGTTTGTTGACATCGTTTAAAATCGCTTGGGCCAGTGGATGTGTCGTTTGTGCTTCCATCGCCGCCAATAAACCTAACCAACGATCATCTTCACCATAGAAACGCCGATCGACAACGTCGGGATGACCAATTGTTAAGGTACCCGTCTTATCAAACAAAGCAGTATCCACTTTAGCAAGGGCATTCATAACCGTACCGCCCTTCAACAAGATGCCTGCTTGCGCGCCACGGCCAATGCCAGCAACATTAGATACCGGTGCACCAATCACTAAAGCACCAGGACAAGCTAAGACTAAAATCGTAATCGCCAAACGAAGATCACGAAAAATCACGAAAACGAAGATCGCAATAATCAGCACCAATGGCGTGTAATATTGCGCAAATCGATCGATAAAGCGAGCCACCGGCGCTTTGGTGTCCTGTGCTTCTTCGACCAATTCGATGATCTTACTAAACGTTGAGTCCTCACCAGACTTCGTCGCCGTCATGGTGAATGCCGTTTGCTCATTCATAGTCCCCATGTACACAAGATCCCCAACGTGTTTAACAGCTGATACAGATTCACCGGTGATCATCGCCTCGTTAATGGCCGTTGTCCCTGTTGAAACAGCCCCATCAACTGGCACTTGATCACCTGGACGGACCAGCAGCTGATCGCCTGGGTCAATCTCATCTACTTCAACTGTCTCTGTCTCGCCATCAGCCACTAGTTTTACAGCTGTCGTAGGCGCCATTTGCGTCAGCGATTTTATCGCTCGTCGCGTTTTATTAAGCGTTCGCTGTTCCAAATAGGTACCGAACACAAATAGAAAGGTGACCATGGCGGCTTCTTCCAGTTCTCCGATCAAGAAAGCGCCGACGACCGCAATACTCACAAGTAATTCCATGCTAATGGTTCGCGCTTGCAGTGCACCGATCGCTTTTAATCCTGTGGGTAATCCTGCAACAATACTAGTCACGATAAATAAAACGGCGGTTAACTGCGCCATGTGCAAGATATACTGACTAATTAAGCCGGCGATTAACGTAACTGCTGCAATGGCCGTCAGAGTCGTCCAATTTTGGTTCATCCACCGTTGAACTTTACTCATGATCGTCATCCTCATCTTCATCCCCGACCAAACCAGCTAATCCCCACCGCCCTAGGCGTGCTTTCAACTGCTGTCTAGTTGAAATTAATTGCCGTTGCACAGTCAACAAGGTGTGTTCAAGTAACGGCTGTTCATCGCGCTGCGCTAATTTCACACCACGATCGATAAACATTAATTGCGTCTGCAAATCGGCCACTAGTTGCTCAAACATTGCTTGTACTGCAAGATATTTGTCCTCACCATGAGTTTCAACCATGGCGTATTCACTTAATTCAGCGAGCGCCGAAGCTGGCTTACCACCCTCAGCCAGCACGGCTTGGCCCAAGGAATCAATTTGCTGTTCAGCCACAGTATGAATGTTGCTTAAAAATTTTTGGGCAGCTAAAACATTTTTCCCAGTGATATACCAACCAAATTGCCGAATTTTCAATGATTCCATTACCAGATTGGCGATAATGTGGTCAGTCATCGCGGCGGCTGTCGGATGGTGGTGATCATAATTAGCTTGTGTTTGTTCTGTCCGATACAAATCTCCAATTGATGCCATGGTCTGCCTCCTATGCTGATACCTTTACCCCTTTAACGTCGTAACCAAGTCGTTCAATCGGCTCGGTTAAGCTCGCCTCAGAGACGCTACTATCCGTCGTAACTTTGACTTTACTAGCATTGAAGAGCACCTTGACCGTTTCAACGCCGGTCACACGGCCAACCGCTTTTTCAATTTTTGTTAAACAACTGGGACAGGTTAATGCATCTAATGCCACGACCATTTTCATGTTAATGATCCCCCTTTTATTTGAATGATTTAAGCATAAGGGCTGGTGGCAAGCCACAACTTGACGAGGATCAAGTTGTGACAATTTTTAAGACCCTTTCAACCCAACAAATTCAATTAATCGATCAGATCGTTCATCATCACCACTTTGCGACTGGCGATTTTCTCTATCAAGAAGGCGATCCAACGACGGCATTGACAATTGTTGCCAGTGGTCAAGCCAAAGCCTTCCAAACAACCGTGGCAGGTAAAGAACATCTCCTTTACTTGTTACAAGCTGGCGATATTGATGGTGAAGCAGCCCTCTTTAGCGACGACAAGCACTATTCAGTCTCTGCCCAAGCGCTGACGCCAACAGCCGTTTGCTCAATTGAACGCCGTGAATTTCAGAACCTCTTACTAAAATACCCGCCGATCAATCTCCAAGTTTTAAAAGCTTTGGGGCACAAACTGCTAGGCGTTGAAACACGAGCAACCAAGGCGAATACAGCCTCCGTTGCTGACCGACTAGTAGACTATCTCATTGAAACAGCGGCCTCATTAGATACCAATCAATTTCAGTTACCGCTCAAGCAAAAAGACTTAGCGACTTTTATTGGCACCACCCCAGAGACAGTCAGCCGTTTGCCGGCCCGACTCGCTAAAGCTGGCGCTATTAGTCGCCCGAAAACTAACCAAATCAAAATTATCGACGCAGATAAATTGTTGTTAGAATAATCGGCCAATCACTTGATCCAAAACTAGCCATTTATTCCCCAGGAAATAAACCCCGGCCTAAAATTTTAAATGAGTCCAAAAAAAGAGCATCGCTGAAACGATGCTCTTTTTGCATTCAAATGAGTCTTATTTAATAACTTGGGCTAGTGCCGCGGCAACCTTTGCCTTGTCTGCTTCAACCAAGGCAACACGGCTCGCGATCACATTCGTATCCATTGTGATTTCACGGGTTAAGCCAGGTGTCGGCAATTTTGGTTCGAAAAAGGCCTTAAATTCAGCCAATCGAGCTGGTGTATGGAACACACCGGCAATGACCGTAATGTACGTCGAAAACTCCATGTCACCGCCTACAGTATCTTCAAGCCATTGCCAATCTTGCCGAATCCAATCCCACGCTGCCTGTTCGCCGGCCTGGTTTGCCAAAACGCCGCGGAACCAACCGCGCAAATCCTGAGGCTTGATCGTATCAGCATCTTCAAAATGACTGATAAGTGCCTCAACCAGTGTCTGATCCCTAGTGCTGGTCAATGCAGACATCAGGTCAAGCTTGTAACTTGCATCTGGTGTCGACTTGTAAGCCGCTAGCAATTGATCAAAGAGCGCTGAGGAACCGAAATGCTGGACTTCATTTCTTAAAATATAAACACGCGTATCAGCTGGTAAGTTGGCAAGATCGCTTTGATGACTGCTAAACAAATCATGAGCAGCACTAATCGCCGTTTGATCTTCGGCATAGAGCGCCGCGTTTAACACGTATGGTCGGGTTAACTGGTCATCGTTTGATTCATTCGCCACTGGTAACCAGCCCAAACGCTTAACTTGGTCAGCGCTCAATTGGTCGAAGAGCGTCTTTAACGAGCGTTCTTCAACTGAATCAGGTGTCACAAATTTTTTGAGGTTATTGGCAACCGTGTATAAAGCCGCGTTTACCACCGCTGAATGACTAGTCGCAAACTGAGTTAATAACGGAATCACCTCGGCGTAAGAGAGCTGTTGCCCTTCCGCCAGTAAACGCAGATTTTGAAGTAAGGCCAACTGATCAATCGCTGGAAGCGTCTCAACGTTAGCTAAAATATCTTTCATCAACGTATCATCATATTTGACGATAAAATGTGAACTATTCCCTAAGTTCAACCGGAAAGGCACGTTGGCTGTCGCCCGCAATGATTGGTAGTCGCCTAAGACAAGCTGTTGATCGCTCATAATCGTCGGCGCGGCTTCATAGTTACTATTAAGTGGAATCTGCCATTGCCGCCCAACTTCTTGGCCATCGCCAATAAAGAATTGTTGTTGTGATAACGTTAACTGGCCATCAATAACGCTAGCGGTAACCACGGGATAACCAGGTTGTTCCAGCCATGAATTCATAATTGACCCGATATCCATTCCCGAAGCTTTACCCAAGGCAGCCCATAAATCAGCCCCTGTTGCATTGCCAAAATGATGAGCGGCAAAATAGTTCTTCAAGCCAACACGTAACGCATCGTCGCCGACTAGTGCCCGCATCATCACAAGCATCCGCGCCCCTTTTGCGTAAACGATGGCGGCATCAAAGAGCGCATCAATTTCAGCTGGATTATTAACCTGCACGTGGACGGATTGAACGCCATCCGTTGCATCACGTTGTAGCGCAGCGGGTACATCCGATGTTTGGAACATTTCCCAGACATGCCAGTCCGGTTCCAAATGATCCACTGCGACATATTCCATCATGTTAGCAAAACTTTCATTCAACCATAGATCATCCCACCACTGCATCGTCACTAAATCACCAAACCATTGGTGAGCCAATTCGTGGGCAATGACCGTCGCCACTAATTGTTTCATATCCAACGCGGTGTTTTCAGGATCAAGCAATAAGTATGCTTCTCGGTAGGTCACTAACCCCCAGTTTTCCATCGCACCAGCCGAAAAATCAGGCAGTGCCAATTGCCAGGAATGTGGTAACGGATAAGGCGTTTGATAAAAGTCTTCGTAGAATTCAATCGAACGTTTGGCGATATCAAGCGCAAAATCCAATTCATGTGGTTGATGCGCTTTAGTGGCAAACACGCCAACTTGAACACCACTCTTAGTGGTCGTCTGTTTACTTTGCAAATCACCAAAGGCAAAGGCCACTAGATAAGTCGACATTTTAACTGTCTCATCAAAGTAGTGAACACCATTTTCAACGTGATTTTCTGGCATATTGCTCAAGACAATTTCGCCCGGTTGCTCATCAAACTTAATTGCCAAAGCAAAGGTTGCCTTGGCTTCTGGTTCATCAATTGACGGAAATGCTTGGCGCGCGAATGTCGTTTCAAACTGAGTCCCAATAATCTGCTTCTTAACGCCATCTACTTCGTAATAAGATGGGTAAATACCCATCATTGAATCAGTCAATTTAGCCGTATAATCGATGGTTAAGGTTACATCACCGTTGCTAGGCAACGTGATCCGAATCGCTTCATTTTCGTCATCCACAGTGAACGGAACGGTTTGCCCATCTGCTTGGACTTGACTAATTGCTAGTCCTTTTTGATGAACATTGATCGCTGTCGTAGTCGCCTGACCCGTAATTTTGGTCTGTCCACTAAATGACTTAGTCTCTCGATTGATATCTAGGTAAATATCATAATGCGATGGTTGAAATGCTTGATAAAAACGCGCTAACTCTGCCATAGAATTCTCCTCGTTTTATTAGATTAAAGCCATTATACGCTAAAAAAGGCTAACCTTAAGAATTAACAACTAAATGTCATGACAAACTTTAACGTAAGGGCTGGTCCTTACGAAGACGTCCCGTGTTACGGCGCACCAATAAGAAATTAATCAGCACTAAAATCGACGTTGAAATGAACACCCCAGGATAACCGGCAAAATTGGTGACGGTTGATCCAATCAAGGGACCGATGACGTTACCGGTCGCTTGAAAGCTTTGATTCCAACTAAAGACCTGTCCCATCGTATCCGGAGATGAATACTTGGCCATGATCGTTTGAACACTCGGAATTAATGCTGCATCTGAAATGCCAATCAATAACCGCAATCCACCTAATTCCCAAACATTGCGGACGAATGCCATAGGAAGAAAGACCAACATGGAAAAAAGCAACCCAACCGTTAAAATCCAGTGAGTACCGATTCGATCCCCTAAGGCACCAAAACGGGGCGCAGCAATGATGGTTGCCACACCATTGATTGCTTCAATGACACCAGCTGCGATTGCCACGTGACCACCGCCATGCATTAATTGCTTGACGTATAAACTCAAAATCGGCTCAATTGAGTTGTTCGAAGCCTGGATAATAAGCGTCGTGATAAACATTCCCAAAATAATCCGCCGATTATCGAGGGTTTTAAAAAAGTTTCCCCGTTGCTGCAACTGTGCCTTAGTCACCGGAACAAAATGTTCCTTAACAAAAAACAGAACCAAAAAGAACGCCGCTAGCATCATAATCCCAGTCACCGCAAAGGTATACCGATAGCCGACAAAGTCAGCAATAACCCCACCGACTAATGGACCAATTAATGTGCCAGAAACATTACCCGTTGTTAATGTACCTAAAGCTTGCCCGCTCTTTTCTCGCGGGACCGATGTGGCAATTAAGGCGTTAGCATTACTGATAAAACCAGAAAAAGCACCTTGTAACAATCGTAATCCGATTAGTTCATACACATTAGTGACAAAACCAATCGATCCAATAACCACCGCCATCCCCAAGGAAGCGCGTAGCAGCATTAATTTACGTCCATGTGTGTCAGCCAGGCGTCCCCATAACGGAGACACCAGTGCCTTTACAATAAATGGTGCGGCAAAAGCAATGCCGCTCCAAAAAGCATTTTGTCCATTGGTGAAATGGCCTAATGTCCCGATGTATAACGCGATAAAAGGACCAATACTGCTAAAACCAATGCCCACCATGAAATTGCCAAACCATAGGACACGCAAATTACTGCGCCACTCAGCAACTGGGGTTATGTTCGATCCATTCATTTGCTGCCTCCCCAGCTCATTGAGTTCGATTGTCTCAGCTCAGGACAACTCCTCATCGAAGCATATGCCCACCCTGGCTCAGCCAACTTTACTCTAATTTTTCCGCCAAGCTAACTTAAATTAAGCCGGCCAATTCTAACAAAGGACGATTATAACACCGGACGTCAAATAGCACTTTGGTCCTGAGCAAAACTTAAATCAGTCGTTATTTTAGCTCATCAGCCGATCGTTTCACGTGAAACATTAATGATGAACATAAAAAATGGATCTTGCTAAATAACGCAAGATCCAAGGCAAATTCGGTTATATTGCTGTCTCATGGCTAGCCAACTGGCGAACACGCTGGTCAATGCCATCACGTACGTTTCGAAAAATGGCCATGATTTGATCATCAGTACCTGTCGCCTGTGCTGGATCAATAAAGTCCCAATGCTCATGTTTAACTGATGCTGGCAATCTTGGACATCGATCACGAGCATCACCACACAATGTCACAACCAAATCGCATTGCTGTAAATAAGCTAAATCGATCCGCTTGGAAACTGCGTGCGAAATGTCAATATCTCGCTCAGCCATGACTTGAACCGCGCGTGGATTTAAACCATGCACCTCGATGCCTGCGCTGTCCACGCGCCACTTGGGCAAATATTGATGAGCGAAGCCTTCTGCCATTTGACTCCGACAAGAATTGCCTGTACATAGAAAGTAAACTTGTGGCATATAATCTCGCCTCCGGTTTCATGTTCAATTTACTTAATCATGAGCGTGTAACCATTGATCTAACACCTGAATAAAGGCGTCATGCTGATCTAATAAGGCTAAGTGACGGCTATTAGCAAATAAATGCCATTTAGCGTTAGGAATATGATCGGCCACTGACTTCGCAATTAGCGGTGTACATAAATCATCCGTGCCACTAGTCACTAGCGTTGGCGCCTGAATTTTAGCCAACTGATCGGTTAATTCAAAATCACTAATCGTACCATTCTCTGTAAACTCATTGGGTCCTTCAGCAATTAAGCTTGCCCGTTGACCATTCGTCGGTCGGCGTAACGGTTCAGGTGAATTTTCATCAGGATCATCCCAACAATAACGTTCCATATAACGATCATTTGCTGCTAAATATTTAGGCTCTGTGAAATCACCTGTTCGTTCCGCTTCGGCAATGGCTTGACGATCTTCATAACTCAGATAAGAAATGAGCCGATGTTGTTCTTGAGTCCATAGTTTAATCGAAGCCGGTGAATCATCAATCATCACACTTTTGACACCATCCGGATTAAATTGCGTCAAATAGTACATTTCAAGCATGCCACCCCATGATTGATCCAGCAAATGAACCTGATCAAGGTGCAGGTACTCACGCAAAGCAATTAATTCCGCCACCCACGTTTCTTTCACATAGATCGCAGGATCTTCTGGCAAAGAAGATTTTCCGCAACCGATCTGATCATACATGATTAATTGACGCCCCGTTTTAGCGTAATCGTCTAGTAATTCAAAGTAGTTATGCGATGACCCTGTCCCACCATGAATTAACAGCAAGGGTGCTAACCCCGCTTGCCTTTCGCCGACGATTCGATAATAGGTTTGATAGCCTCTAAATGGCATGTATCCTTCAACAATTTTCATCATTTTCTGCCTCACTTACTTAACCAGCCCGTCTAACACAAATTCAACTTACATTTTGGTTTGATAGGGATAGTGCGCCATGTTGGGAACTTGATCCCAATCTACTGGGTAACCAGCCCCATGCGCACAAAAAACAGAGTCTGGTGTGTTAGGTAGATCGGCCTTAGGATCGTAACGACGATCAAACACCACCTGGTCTGCTGCCTGACACGATTGATACCCAGCCACTGAACATTCAAATTCACCTTGACCACGGGTGTAACCTTGAACTTCTTTAGCATAATCTTGCATATTGGCCACCGGTGCCGCACCAGTCAATATCCTTCCATTACTCCTGGCCAAAGGCGTATCAAAATGACCATGCATGCGTTCAATATCCGTCATTGCCCGCCCAATTTGATCTTCTGGCACCACTAATCGAAATGAATACCAAGGCTCCAGCAAATCGCAATCACCATTGGCTCGAAGCATCATCAAGCCTTGCCGCACCGCTCGCCAGGCTGCTTGGCGAAAATCACCGCCAACGGAGTGAACATTGCTGGCTCGGCCACCAATTAGTGTGATTTTAACATCCGTCAAAGGCGCACCGATTAAAACCCCAACATGTTCCTTCGAACGTAAGGCCGTCAGCACCTGATGTTGCCAATTTTTATCCAAAACTTCCAATGAACAATTTGAAGCAAAGATCAGGCCACTTCCTGCCGGTAAAGGTTCTAACCGTAAATGAACTTCCGCATAGTGACGTAGTGGCTCAAAGTGCCCCACGCCCTCTACCGCTCGCGTAATCGTCTCACGATACATGATCTGTCCTTGCGTAAAAATCACCGGTAAATGGATCATTTCTTGCAACCGCTCTTGCAAAATTTCTAACTGAACTTGCCCCATGATCTGCACCCGAAGTTCTTGCAGTTCACTCGACCAAGTCACATGCAGGTTGGCATCTTCATCAGCCAATTGGTTTAAAGCTGGCAAATAAACATGGGGATCTCGCTCCTGTAGATCAATCGCATAAGTCATCACCGGTTGAATGACCATTTTGGCTGCGTCATGACTGTCACCTAATCCTTGACCTGGATAGCTCTGTGTTAACCCAGTTACAGCGACTACTTCACCGGCCTTAGCTTCTTGAATAGTGGTGAATTTTGCGCCATTATATCGGCGCAATTGATTGGCTTTCTCATCAGGTAATAACAGCTGTTTGGCTGACAAGGTGCCACCGGTGACACGAATCCAAGAGAGCCGTTCGCCCTGTACATCGTGAGAAACTTTAAAAACACGTGCACTAAATTTTGGTTGAGGTTCACGCTCCTGCGTCCAATCATTTAAACCAGTCAACAATTCATCAAGACCCGTCAATTTTAGTGCTGAGCCAAAATAGCAAGGAAAGATTTTCCGCTGTTGAATCAGCTGTCTAACCTGTTGGTCACTCAAAGTTTCGTTCGCCAAATAGTCAGCTAACACAGTTTCGTCCTGAACCGCTATTTCTTCTCTGATTGCTACTGATAAAGGTGTGGTAAATGCCACACACCCGGCTGACAAGTTCGTTTTCAATGTGGCTAATAATGCATCTGCATCGACACCGGGTGCATCCATTTTATTGATGAAGATAAAGGTTGGCACATGATAGCGGTCAAGCAGTCGCCACAAAGTTCGCGTATGTCCTTGAATCCCCTCAGTCGCTGAAATAACTAATACGGCATAATCCAAAACGGACAGCACCTGCTCTGTTTGGGCAGCAAAATCAACATGTCCCGGTGTATCTAGCAAGGTTAGGCTTAAATTTTGAAATGCTAAACTGGCTTGATGAGTATTGATTGTAATACCGCGCCGTTTCTCTAATGCATCTGGATCTAAAAAGGCGCTTCCTTTATCCACACGACCGAGAGCTCTTATTTCGCCAGCTCGATAAAGTAACCCTTCTGACAAGGTTGTTTTACCTGCATCAACATGGGCCACAATCCCGGCCACAATTTTCTTCATGCGCATTTCTCCTCAAACCACAACTGACTTACTATCTATTAGTCATCATACACGGATTCTTCGTTTATTCCCCGGGAAATTTAAACTGCTTAAAAAAAGCTACCCGATCAGGGTCACTTTCCATACCCCATCTAAGTAGCTTTTTCACAGTTCTTTCACTTAACTTGTGCTAAGGCAGTGTCGATTGATTCACCACCACTAGCCATTTCGATCACACGCTTAATTGTTTGATCATACGTTGGTAACGTGGCTAAGACCGCCGCAACATCGGCAATTGGATTGGTGGTTGCCGATAATTTTCCAATCGAAATTTTCCCTGTCCCTGTCGTTTCAGTCAACGTGGCTGGCTGTAAAATCGTGTAATCTAAAGTAGTCTGATTAACTAAATAATTATCTGCAAAAAACTTTGCGACATTGTAATCCATGATATTAGCTAAACCACCTTCGTGCCATTTATCAGGTTCTAAGGCATGTAGCGAACTAAGCATGATGTATCGTTTAATCCCGTTTTTCTCCGCTGCCTGCATTGTCTTGACTGCCCCAAACGCATCCGTTTGCAGTAAATCTTGACCTCGTGAACCAGCGGTGAAATAGACGACATCCACCTGGCCGATCACTTCGGCAATATCGTTCATGTCTGCCTGTAAATCTAACTTCACAGCGGTGACCAACTCATTTTCCCTTAACACCACGTTTTCCGGATGTCGGGCTCCCGCGATAACCTCATGTCCATCGGCAACTAGATTTTGAATTAATGCAGACGCCACCCGTCCAGTTCCACCAGCAATAAATATTTTCATAATTCGTTATCCTTTCAATTACTTAGTACTACTACACCAATCGATGAACTTCATTCAGATAAGTGAGCTTTAACAACCAACGTGTCGATGCTTCAATGCCGCCACTATAAACCTTTTTCAGCTAACTCACTTTCTTATGCATAATGAACCACATTACCCATACAAGTCTAGTCATCTGCATTGTGATTAACTAGGCAGCTTCATATTGGCCCTTTATCGCTTCCTGATGCCACTGTTTTTGCCTTCAGTTGACGAATAAAACTGATAAAATAATGCCATCAATACATGTGGGAGTCGCCTAACTTATGAAACTTATTATTTCGCCAGCCAAGAAAATGGTTATCAATACCGATGACTTTACACCCCGTAGCACACCAACCTTTCTAGTTGAAGCACGACAGTTACACAAGCAACTTCAATCATTATCTTACGCTGAATTAAAGGCATTGTGGCATTGCAGTGACAACGTGGCTCAGACCAACTACCACTTATTACAGCAAGCCGATTTGGACCAAGCCTTAACACCAGCCATCATGGCTTTCTCTGGCATTCAATACCAATATATGGCCCCCGACTTGTTCACGGCACCGGCATTATCTTATATCCAAACGCACCTACGAATTTTATCTGGACTATACGGTATTTTACGACCCTTTGATGGTGTCATTCCATATCGATTAGAGATGCAAGCCCCGCTACAGACGGCACAAACACATAATCTATACGATTTTTGGGGCGATCGCTTATACACCGCTCTGCAACCCGCGTCAGAGCCCATTATTAATCTTGCTTCCAATGAATATGCCAAGTCAATTCGGCCCTATTTACGCCCTACCGACCAACTGGTGGATATTAAGTTTGCTCATCTAGTTGATGGTAAATTGAAAACACGGGCTACTTTAGCCAAAATGGCACGTGGATCAATGGTGCGTTTTATCGCGGAAAATCAACTGGAAACCATCGCTGATTTGACGACTTTTAATGATCCAAATTATCAATACGATCCCGTAAGATCCACCGATTCAACATTAGTCTTTATTGCCACCAAAGGCAATTAACAAGCGGACCAACTTGCTATCGCAGCTGGGACTTCTGTGGTACCTCCCATGTTGTGCAGGGCACGGCGTCACCCATGGTCGATAGCTTGCCAATGTTCACGCCAATGACTTGTTTTTTAGTTTGTGCTTGGATTGCTTTAATGGCAGGTCGATCCTCTTCTAAACCAAATTGAAGCACGGCCACCTAGCCTGGCACTATTTCGCTGGCTGATTGTACTAAATTACCCTTCCCCAAAACCAAATACGCCTTAGCTCACCACCATTCAAAAATGCCGGGTTGAAGAAGTCTTAAGACTTCTCCAACCCGGCTATTCGTTTCTAACAAACATTACCGATCAATACCGACTTTTAACCACAATAATCATCGCTGAGTTCTACGGGCAACGTCACTTTGATGTAACCGGACGGGTTCGTTTTAACACAAAATTTCCCGTCGCTAACGCCAAGCTAATGCCGACCCCTAGGGGAAGAAACGCCGAATAATTCAAATGGCACACCTCAAAGACCATAAATAACGCCATTAATGGTGCTTGCTGTGAAGTGGCCAGCAAGGACGCCGCGCCAATGACCGCATACTGCCAGATTTGAATACCAGGAATAAATAAACTAGCGATAAAACCGACTAACATCCCTAAAACGGCTCCTAAAGAAATCGATGGCGTTAATGTCCCGCCTGAGGCCCCTGACTTAAGGGTAAACACAGTGACAAAAGCTTTTGCTACCGCCCCCACTAACAAAAGGCTTGTCATCGCGCTAGTTTGACTATGAAAAGCAGCTTCAGCCAATGCCCGACCATTCCCCATAATTTGTGGAAAATACATCGCAATCAACCCGGTCACCAGACTGATCACTGGCAATTGCCACAGGATTCGTTGCTTAGTCGCCCGTGTCCGCCCGGCCCACTGAAAGGCCTGGCGAAAATAGGCACCAGTAATCCCGCAGAGTGGCGCCAAAATGATCACCACCGGCAATGATGCCACGGTAAACTTTGTGCGACCGACTAAGTAATATGGACCAAACCCACGCAATAACGATCCCATCAACATAGCAACTGTCGACATGGTTAAACTAACCACTACGGTTCGTTTAGTCACCTTTTTCAATAAAATTTCTACGCAAAAGAGCATCCCCGTTATGGGGGCGATGTAAATGCCGGCGAATCCAGCACCAGCAGCGGAAGCAATTAATAGTTGTCGATCATCTTCGCTCACTTGAATGTGTCGAAACTTTTTTAGCCCATCGATCCAGGTCTGTGCGATCAACGCCCCTAATTGACGAGGTGCGACTTCTCGACCAACCGGTGCGCCAGTGGCGACGTAAAAGATCTGAGTAAAAACATCAACGAGTGTTGCCGGAATTGGCATCCGTTTACCAGCAACGCCATCACTAATCCCTACGACTGGTTTAAAATGAACACTACTATACCACCACAATATTGTGGCAATCCCACCACCCAACACGAGTGAAATCAACCGATGTACAGGCGAGATGAAGATTGCCGCTGGATAAAGTGCGTTTTCCTCAAAGCTCAAAAAAACATGTTCAATGAGATCTAAAAAAGAACCCAATGTTAAGGCACCAATGCCAATTAGCAGCCCTAATCCTAAGGTCGAAATGGCGATGATGCCTTGTTCTCGTTGTTTATTCATTCGTACAGGTACTTCCTTTCACCATCGCCTAATCAGGCCTTGAGGATAATAGACCAAACAAGCACAAACTTTCTAAAATAGAATACCACGCCATCTAATCTACATCACCAAAAGCATCATACAGATTAATGATGCTTGATAACTCGTTAACCCACTCATTTTACTTGACCGCCAACTTGGCAATCATGTTCAACGTCGATACTGAAGATATAGCGTCGTGAAACGACCATCACTATTTTGCTCCCACGGCTTCGGCCGGCCAGCAAAATGTAACACCACCGTATTAGCCATCACCCACTGTAAATCATGATCGCCACGGCTGCGCAACTGATAGGTCATAAATTTGCGCGTGTCATAATTCCATATTTCCTCTGGTACCTCTAAAATATGGGATCCGTATAAAAAGTTTAATACATCTTGATCTGGTAAAAGTAGCTGGCCACGGTATCGGTCAATCGCCTGTTGAATGTCTACGGCCTTAATTATTTTTCGTGTTTGACCCAAATCCATCAGTAAGAGACCCGTATTAAAATATTTTGTTGCCGTGTTTAAGCGCAAATTATTGAGCGGCGTAACGGCGTCAATTAATCCGGCATGCGCTGCAGCTGCCATCATGGCAGTGCCAAGATCCAGTTGCCACAATTTTGTTAAGTCATTAATAATCAACGTGTCTGGATCAAGATAAATGACCCGTGTGACTGATTGTGGCAACAAGTCGCCTGCCAATAAACGAAAGTACATCTCCTGTGGATAGTTATGAATCGTGTCAATCGCTTGTGTGCCGAACACCTGATCAACTTTAATGGCTGAAAATGTCCAACCTAAATGATTAACGAACCGCGATAGTTGCGTTAATTCATTTTTGGTAATCGATTGATGTAATAACCACACGTGGCAAGTGATATCCGAATTATTATCAGCTAAAGAAAGTAAGGCGGTCTTGAGTGGTAGCAGATACTGTGCATTCAGTGTGACTAATAAATTAATTTCCATCATGATTATCCTTCAAGTCGCTTTATCAATATGAGCATCAGTCATTGTTAACCATGTCCTAGCGTTTGATACTGCCCGATGTCATGTTAAAAGGCGGCCGTGAAAACCGCCAAATCGGTTAGTTGCTGAAAACCAGTTTTCCCATAAAATTTTTGCGCACCACTATGCGGACGAGTCATCAACATCATCGAATGGATGTCTTGTTTAACTAGCGCGCTTTGAATCTCGTTGATCAGCTGTTGCCCGAGTCCCTGTTGTTGATAATTTGGCGCAATAAAAAATTCTTCAATTTCAATATAGTATATTCAAATCCTTCATACCATGGTTTGATAAAGCCATAACTCACTGCAATGACGTGCTGGTTCTCAATCCCTAAGTAGCTCATAAAATAGTTATTGGCGACATGCTTTCTAAGCATCGCGGCCACCCGTGCTACATCAAAATTTTCTAACCATGGCGCTTGTGAAAACACTTGGACGTATAGTTGAACGATTTCATCAAAATAACGTGGTTCATACTTGATCACTTTCATTTACGGCCTCTTTACACTTCATTATCGAGATAACTTAGACCATTTAACTACACTTCATCTGATTTCTCCAGACGTTTCACGTGAAACAAGTTAATTTGAAACAAAAAAAGCATCCGCCATTGTGCCGATGCATTTACTAGCCTACTGTGAGATTCAAGGAATCGGTATTTAGTCAAAATCATACTGAGAGGACTTAACTATGTTAACTGACACTTTAATTGTTATCGATTTACAGAATGGCATTATTGGTAATCATCCTGATCTACCAGCCTTTTTGACTAGAATTAACCAACGCATCGTTGAATATCGAAAGGCTGAAAAACCAATTCTATTTATTCAACACAACGATCAAGAAATTAAATATGGCACCATCGCTTGGCAATTAATCACTGGATTAGACCGCCAGCAAACAGACATCGTGATTGAGAAATGTCATCCCAATGCTTTCCTAAAAACGGACCTTCTCTTTCAAAAAAAATTGATTAAATTCATTATACTGGCCATTTCCAGCTACTCACCAAACCATGATTATTGATACTCTCGACGCTTCAGTCGCTGAATGCTCACCATCGGCATCGCCACATTCCATACATGTACGTAGGTGCCCTATTTATGATACGGACTTCCATATCGCTATATGCAGCGGTACTTAACTCCACAAGGGTTGCGATTTTTATAACAGTTAAAACCTAATGTCGACGACGAAGCGGAGAACCCAGCAAAATATAATCGGATTTGCCCTGAACTTCTTACCACCTATCGATCATTACCTGAACATCATATTGATTAACAACCTGAGATAATGGCAAATTAATTGGTGGGGCTGAAAGCAACGAATCAATATCAAAATCATTAAAGAAAGTAACAACAATGTGGTCTAGCTGTTCGTTTAATACACTAATAACATTGGTTTTTCAGCCGGTGGTTACACCACTAATAGCAATTACTTTACTAATTTAGTCGCCCTCTTTTACAACAACCTCCTAACGCCATACCTCTACTACGAAATTTGTTTTTGGTTCAAATTCCTGCATCTCACTAGTCAACCATTAATCCTATCCGTTCGTCCCTATTCTATCCATGCCATCTAATTCGGCATTGATCTTTATAATTAACATTACCATGAACATTAGCGTCAGCATGTAGTTATTCTGGTGTTTTTCTTCACTAAAAGAATTAAATGCGCCATGTGCGTACTTGTTCCGCAGTCCAAGTCCATTTGCATAAAAATCAGAAAAATAGTAATTAAATACCGACGCTTCTCGGTCTGTTAATAACCGCGTGATACCTCTTACCTTACCTTTCTGGAATAAGTCATCTAAGATTGGGTGCTTTTTAAATTGGAGATGCATTTCCATGACTGGAATACAATCATTTTTAAAATCATATTTTAAAATCTGATATACTTCAAAACTTCTAAAGCGAATAATTTCGTCAGCACAAATTAATACTTTTTGTTCAAGTAAGAAATCTAACAACTTAGACTGGTACTCATCTAACTCACTTCTTTTAATATTCTCCTTGAGTACTAAATCAGCAAAGTATCTTTCTTTCTTGCTTGGCATAGGGGATTGGTCTGAAAATAAAGTTCCCTCGCACCTTAACAAATCTGGGTCTATGATTTTCCCATACTTTCTTTTAAAGGAGCTTCCAATATCTCTAAAATCATTTTTTGTATGTGAATAGTTATCAACAAGACCCCTATCAAAATCTTTATCTAAAGCTAGTAGATCAAACATTCTAACAATTCTATGCAATTGCGTCATTGCTAGTAAAGCCTTAATCTCTGGCGCTTCCTCTCCTTTAGGCAGATTAACAGAAAGACCGTTAACGTTAAAATTAGAAGCCAAATAATCAGAAAAAAACCATTCTACAACTCGCTCTAGTTGAATCCCTCGATTAGCTAAAAAACGATAGTACGACACAAATGACAGTAGCGCTTGCTGATTTTTAAGTTGAAATGAAGTACCTGTATTAAGTATGCTTCCGCTTTCATATCGAAACGCTCTCTCTAATGATCCATCGTCCTCGACCTGAGAAGAAATTGTTAAAATCCCAAAGTTATCTATAAAGCCAAAAATGTATATAAAGTTATTCAAAATGGTCGGCCAATCTATTAGTTCATTTAGAACTAAACCATTGTATTCAACATTTGCAAAGTTAACATTATCCTCAATTTCTGCATGTAACTTGTATAAATGTAAAGTATCTAACGTAAAGTTAATCGAAACTTTTGTCCCTATACCAAGACTATTTGCCTTTTCTTCTTTCAAAACATTAACAATTATTTCTTGATATTTTTTCTGCGCTTTCAGACGAATACTATCATTCACGGACCTTGAAGTAGCCACCCGTTCCAACATATTTGGATTTGGGGCCTCAGAACCAATATAGTTTAATAAAAACGTTTCTATTTGATGCTGATTAAATTCCTCAGGTAATTCAGCATCATACAGCTTTGGATTTAAAACTAGCCCAATGTTTCTTAAATCTTGCATAACAATTGTGGTTAAATCTCTTCCATATCGTGCTCTAATGACTTGTTCTTGCAAAGGATAAACTACTTTTGTCCCGGAATACAATTTCAAAATATCCCTTATTTCTAGATTAGGTGCTTTTTGTGATGCTAATAAGTGCCACAGAGACTTCTGATATTGTCGTGAAAATTTAGAATCTTTTATTCCCGAACTGACAGTGCTAGTCGGCACTGATGAAAACCACTTACCTATCCTGCTTTTAATAGCCGAAAGATCGGCCTTTAATCTTATTTTATCTTGAAGAATGATAGGTAGATACCGGCTAATTTGATCTAACTCAAGCACATCCTCCAAAGTTAATTTCTCATATGATAAATCCTTTAAGAACTTGAATCGCTTTTTAAGTGCTTCACAATCCGTGTTAAAAGCAAAACTATTCTCACCGTAAAACGTGACTCTGTCTAGTTCCATTCGCCTACTCCGTCATTTATTCTCTGTTTAAATCACTTATGATACAGAGTACCGTATCACTACAAACAGCGTTACCACCGTTCATTGAGCCATTTCATAAACAAATCAAAACCATTAAACTAGTTACTCAAAAAGCATATATATCGGAAATTTCTGTACCCAAAAGTCTTCACTGCACTTACATTCTATAGTCAATTGAATAGACTGTATCCATGATTTTCAAAAGCGTGGTTTTCATCCAACTCATTATCGTCAAATAAAGGAAAAAGCATCATTTCCATCATTGAGGTCATTCCAAAATTTTCTTTTTCACTCTCGGAGTAACTATGAACTAACCTGGGACTCATAACAAGATCCTCAGTGTTTACAACTAACTGATAATCAATGAATCGTTTCTTTTGCAATTCTGTCAGATGTCTTAAAGTCGAAACGTATTTTGAAAAAGTTTCATCAAAGTCTTCCAACCACGAAATTACGCAATATGCTTTATCATTTTGCGGAAATACGTTCATGTAGACATGTGCAATCTTTTCATTCGTTCTCAAATTCTGAATAGTTTCATTTTAAAAATTTCGAATTGGTGAATAAAAGGCACTACCTGCAAAATCAATTTTTTGATTAAACCGCCAAATTATTGATGTAACTGGCGATTTTGGTCTCTGCCCTAAAATAAATTCATCCATTTTGCGTTTATCAAATTCAAGATCACTAGCTCCACTCTTAAAAGCGTCAAGGATTTCATTATTTCTCTTTTTAAAAATATCCGCTAGTTGCTGTTGTTGCTTTACCGCTTCCTCTTTTGCATGTAACTGTGCAGCCAAAGTTCGATATGTATATAAAAAGATTTCCCAATCTGAGGATTTAAAAATGCCAGTTTCGATATCTTTAAATAAAGTTGCATCATGATAGCCACAAAACCCAGAAAAGGTGGTTGCCTGCTTTCGTCCGTATTCAACAAATGTTTCAAATGGGTTATTCCCTCTAGGCTTTAGCATAAGACTTTCCCGTTTTCGGCTATTTGTGTTAGAACCCCATTATTTTGAATAGCGTGAGCTTTTAGTATGTTATCGGTACATTCATCATGATTAGGATACAAGCATTGTTTAATTTTCTTGCTTCTATTAGTTTCATCAAACTTTTTCCAAACCTTCTGCACCAATTGTAACCCCTCTTCATCTTCCAATTTTTCCTTTTTCATAGCTTTTCTCCTTGCACCCATAACAATTAAAATTTTCACTAAAATGTCGTTAACCTACTACTCTATTTTCAGATACTTTTTAATTTTTCTCTCCAAAAAGTCCAATTGTTTATCAAGCTTATTTCGTTCCTGTTTCAACAAATCCATTTGATCAAACAACATCCTTAACCGCTCAGAAACTGTTTCGTCCCCTTGATACCGTAAGTCGGCATATTCCTTCATATTTTTAAGAGACATTCCAATCTCCTTCAACCTAGTCAGAAAAGCAATCCACTCCAAATCCCTATCTGTATAATATCGACGATTATTTGCATCTCGATTAACGTGAAGTAATCCATTCTTTTCATAAAAACGTAGCGTATCTATGGATAATCCACACATTGCTGAGGCAGTACCAATTGAATAATTCATCTTTAGCTGCTCCTGACTTGAAAATACTAGACACTATAGTTTCTTTGCTAATTAAAAAAAATTTGACATGGAGTGCACTCCAGCATTTACAGTGCTGTTATTGGTAAAACTACTGAGTAAATAAAGGAGAAGTGCACACTCATGGAAAAAGAAAATACTCGTTTTAAAAACGGCCTTAATGCCCTACAAAATATCGATGGTACTGCCGGACAGAATGTCATGGATTCCTTAACTGGTGACTCAAAAGATATCGCCAAATATATAGTTGAATTCGCATTCGGTGACATCTATACCCGCAACAGTTTAAATCTCAAACAACGTGAGATGATTACTATCACGGCTCTACTGGTCCAAGGAGACACTGCCCCACAACTAAACGTTCATATTAACGGTGCTCTTAACGTCAGCTTGTCGGAAACTGAAGTGATTGAAACTTTTATTCAATGCATTCCTTATATTGGTTTTCCAAAAGTACTCAATGCTGTATCAGTGGCCCATGAAGTTTTTAAGACTAGAAATTAGCGGTTTCTATTAGTCATAATAACCGCATCACTTATGATACGGACTTCCGTATCCTTATGCCCTGCGGTTCTCTATAATCAAATTCTTGGACTGAATTCTTCAATTTGTTTTCCTAATTATGAACCTTTTGGCTTGTTCAAAAAGAAGCTCATCACTCATCGACAAAGACAGCAAATTCCCAGCACTGATGTACCCCTGAATGAAGCATGCCACCTTTGGTAGTATCACGCCCATCATTTCCTCAGGGCTAATAGTGATAGGATCTACTTTAACTATCTTTTTCCCATGTACCCTATAGCTATGTCTATTTTGACCAGTAAATAACCCTTTTCCTAGATCAAATCGCATATCACCATGATTTTCTGCATTACGTAAAATGTCATTCCACCCCTCAGTCAACAAAATATAATCAGACTTCTGATCTAACTGACGGCAGCCATTTAACTTTTGCGATGTACTTAATGAAGATATTTCTAATAAATCATATTCTTGTTGGTTCATTTCCAACATCATTGCATAAATAAATGTGAAAATTTTCATACTTAGTTCAAAACCAGAGACATACGTTGTTAGAACTCGACTCCCTAGACTTAACCTTCCAGTATCCGTTTTATCACCTTTACGAATGCCATTTTTTAGTATTTGGTTTTCTTCCATGAAACGTGTGTACGCAACCTTGTTTTCCAATTCCGGATACTTTTTCGTTCCATTGACTAAAGCTCCAATTAGCTCATAAACAGTATTAGGATCAGTTTTCATTGCTGCTTCTTTAAAAAGCTTAGAAAATACTTCAGTGTAATTATTTAACTCTTTTACATTTGATGAAGAACTATAAATAGAAACCACACTTGAGTAAAGACTTTGTGGTAAAGACTCTGTACTTTGCTTTTCCAATAACTGTCGTGATTCTTCACCAAAAAATCCTTTAGCAGTTAAATCATTCAATTCATCTTTCACAATCGTACTTCTCCTTTAATATCTCTGCAGGTTTCGCATCGTCGACGATCAACTCTATTGTCACAAGATCCATCTCCCACTTATAATTTTAACCCACTCCCCCTGCTCTGCTCTAGCGTTTCACGTGAAACAACCAACGTCGCACATCATTCACACAACAAATTCAATACGCTTTGTAAAAGAAAAGACTGAATCCGCTTTGGATTCAGCCTCTTTACTCTGTGCTTTTAGCTGTGAAACGATTTCATTATCAAATTCTAACTGTACCCAAACCAGCTTCTTTTCTCTGCTAAATGTTATTTGAGCGATGAATGTTTGATACAACGCTTTTAACGAGCACTTATCAGCTCGTCTTATTAACCGAGCAACTACCACTAAAAGTTCTTGAATATCTCGGGGATTTGGCAAATTCACAAAGGACTTCTTAGTTTTTTCTAAATTGAGCTCCTCCTCTTGCTTGTCGTTTAATTGGTCTTGAATTTCCTCAATTCTTGGAAGAATGGCTGTTTCAAGCTCTTTATTGGCTCGTATTAGTTGATGGTACTTATCAAGACTGTGACGCAAATCATCCTGATTGTTCAAATTCGCTGTCTGTTGTCGCTCGATTCGGCTCAGTCGTTCTTGACTGTTTTCCCGCATTTGTCTGAGAACAGATTCACCAATGTCCTTTAGTGAAAGCGTTTGAATCAACTTCATTTTGACAAGTTCCTCTGCCTCGTCTGCGCGAATAGAATTAGCATGACACACTGCTGATCCCTTATTTCTAAAGTTTGCGCACGAGTAATACCGGATTCGCCTTTTGGTTCCGTCTACCAAACGATTAGTTGTATTCGATGCTGCCATTGGCCCCCCACACTCTGGACATCTCAAAAGCCCAGTTAGCACATTTTCACCACTGGCATTCCACGTAGGTACCTTCTTTCGATGACGAACGAGTCTAGCAACATCATTCCACATATTCTTATCGATAATCGCTGGATGCTTTCCATTAACCAATAAAACATCCTCTTGCTTACCCTTACGACGCAGTTTTTCCCAATGACGATACTCTCCGTAGCGAACTTTTCCAACATACAATGGATTGCTAACGATTCCTTTAACCGCGGTTGAAGAGAAATCATTACCTCGCTTAGTTTTATAGCCCTCTTTGTTTAAAGCGTTAGCAATGCTACGATAGCCCTTCCCTAAGGACGCGTCTCTAAATATCCGGCGAACAATAATAGCCTCGGATTTATTGACTGTTAACGTACGATTCCCGTCTGCATCTACAACGTTATCGTAGCCTAGCACACGACCCCCGTTAGTCCAACCTTCTTGAGCTCGTCGACGACTACCCAGATAAACATTCTCTGCAATGTTATTGCGCTCGTACTCTCCCATACTGGCCATAATTTGCAGCATTAAACGACCGGCTGGTGTTTGCGTATCCATTTTCTCCGTAATTGAAATGAAACTGACACTATTTTTCTCCAAAATATCGATAATCTCTAATAAGTTTGCGACGTTTCGGGCAATTCGTGAAATATTCCAACAAATTACAGCGTCAATGCCACCAGCCTTTACGTCGTCAAGTAGTCTAATCATGCCTGGTCGTTTTTCAATTGATTTCCCGGAAATTCCTTCATCGGCATAAACATGCACAAGCTTCATTTGACCATCGTAACGCTCGCACTCCTGTCGAATACGCGCTTCTTGTGCAGCGATACTAAAGCCTTCCTCTGCTTGTTCTGCCGTAGATACACGGACATATCCGACAGCGTGCTTCAAGGACAAACTTGGTTGTCTTTCAGTCATGCTCACTTTCCCCCTCTCAAAGAGAGTAAGTTAATGGCAGGCAACTCTGCCAAAAACACTCCTCCAATATCCTTATTCATAGTTATTTCAATTCGATCAAAATTCAAGTTCTTAACAACGCTGGCGATGTTGTCTTCATCACGTGGATCGGTAAGCTTATAAACGATTTGCTGAGCCAGTTTACGACAATGCCGCCTTCTCTCGATCTCTAAATTTGGCATAGAACTTTTTGTCAAAGCAGTCTCAAGTTCGTCAACCGTTATTCCACCAGTCTCAAATTTCCTAAACATCTCATCTGCTGGCACAACATCTTGACGTGTCTGAAGTGGCCAATCATCATTCAATTTCACCATCAATGACTTTTTAAAATCACTAGTCACCAAACCACTAATGACCGCTGTTAATTGATTAAGGACACGTTGTTCATCTACTCTAATTCCTTTGCAGTAGTCGCGACTACAGTACCAGTAATCAATGCGGCTTTTACTGGCTGTTATAACATGGCTTGCTGTTAGGATCCCCTGGCAATAAGGACAACGTAATTTCTTCTTGAATAAGGGATTGGTAATGAACTTCTGTTTAACACGCCGTGACTTACGAAGCGCCTGTGCATTGTTAAACTGTGTATCAGTCACGAGCCGTGGAAAAACTTTGGTGGACACACCGTACCGATTGACAAGCTTTCCAACATACGCCTGATTCTGCAAAACCTTAGCCACACCATTAGCAGTCAGTTGATAATCAAATTTATTCATAACGGCTCGCGATAATTTACGATACCCAACGTCCCCCTCCAAGTAATTTTCATAAATAAACTTAACGATTTTGCTAGTTTCTGAGTCAATCTTTGCAAGACCTTTGGTGTAGTAGTAGCCAAGTGGAACGCTAGAAGATAACAACTGACCTTCACGAAACTTTTGACGGTAGGCGTTATTTTGATTCACTTTCAAGATACCTAGTTGCCACTCACCAAACATAACGTAGAGCTGTTGCTGAAAACGTCCCATGATGTTGACGTCAACAGGTTCCATAACCGAGTGAAGCACCACGCTGTTCTCCTCACACAAATTGAGCAACAATAAAAAATCTTTTAAAGACCGTGTAAGCCGATTTAAACGCCATACTAATACATGACCATAACGACCAGAACGAATGGCATTGGACAGCTCGTTCATGCCTGGACGATTCAAGTTAGAGCCAGACTTGATGTCGTGAAACTCGGCTTCAATCGTCAAGAAAAGCCGCCCAGCTTCTTCATGGACGGCTTCTTGTTGTGCCATAATTGACCAATTATGACTCTGACGTCTTGAGCTCACACGGTAGTACGCTACCGCTTGGTTAGTCATGACGTTCCTGTTCCTCCACGATCAATTGTTCAATTGCATCAGCTAACGCTCGAACGATTTGATCGAAACTATGATTACCATTTGATTCCATACCACCACTCCTACCTAATAAAAATCCAAGCCTTGTTTGCTCAACTCTTTCAAGTAACGAGCGTACCAAGCAACTAAACCTCTGCGTCTAATCTCTGAAACCCCAATAGGACTGCGAAATTGTACACGCGCCCCTAGCCAGTCAGCAACGTACTTCCCCAAAGACGTGTCATCACTGAGTAAAACAGCAACAAGTTGATTACAATAATTGTTTTTAAAGCGAAGCTCAACCCGATACCATTGCCCTACCACCTGTTGTTGCTCGAGCCCTTTATCGTAAATAAAGACATGTGCATCATTGGCTCGTTTTCCCAAATAACAACTAACACCAGTATCGATACCTGAAGAAATCTTCCTTTCATTGATAAACCGAACAGATTGCAATCGACTGGTTAACAAACCCTTGCTTAAATAATTCTGGACTGTCTTAGGTTTCAACCTAATTGACGATCCTCGTTCATCAACCGCGACATCAAGTCGCTTGAAACGAAATGATGTAGCCAAGCCACGACTCCCACAAGAAATAACTCGTTCTAAGAAAGACCGCCAAGACCAATTACCACACTCAAGAGACCGACACGTCTCGCCGGACATCACAAGTAAACTTGTGAAAGAACTCGCCGCAAAATGAAGATGAATCTTTCCGTTAGTAAGCTGACGGTTAAAACCCTTAATACCACTATTTCTTCCGGCCCAACATCCCGTGCCAATCGTCGGAAATAAATATCCCAACAACTGGAAAGCATTAACTTGCTGGAAGCTAATCGTTAAAAAGTCCAATCTCAACAACAAGTTAGTCACAGTCATCACCACCTGAAACACTGGTATTACTAAAACCAATTGTTTTAAGTTCGTTAGTCCTCAAAAGAACATTGACTGTTGGATTCCTGTGCTTTCTAAGCTTATTCATTCAGTTACCTCTCCAGCAGAAGTCATAGAGAAATACCCGATAATGGATGCTGATGTCAACACAGTCAAATCGAACGCAACCCTTTTTCCTTTAAGTTCTAGCAGCTCTTCGGCTGGACAGTTGAAAGCCGTTGAAATTGAAGCTCGAAATCTTTTTGGCTCGCCCAGCGCATAATACGCAAAACTGTCGATTATCCTTTCAAAGCCAGGTCCGGAAATGGTGCATTTATATGGATCTATCTCAACAAAGATCACATATTCATCAATTACCCTACAATCTACGAGAACGCCCTCAACGTAACAATCGCTAGCCAAAAGCTCTTGCTCTGGTATCATAAATAAAAATCCTCCGTCAATGTGATTGCTTAACTTAATGGCCATTAACTAAGCGTTTGCTGTGTCACATGGATAAATTCCATGTGACCAACAACTACATGATCGCAAGATTCTTTACAAAGGATTAGTGACAACTATGAAAAAACCCCCTACATGAATCGTCCTACAATACAAAAAAAGTCCGTGAAATCAAGTTCCACGGACTTTATTTATTCTCAATAAATTTTTTTAAGTTGACTAATTTTTCGTGCAAATCAATTTCATACACACGAAGCCATGGATTATCCGTTACTTCAATTTGATCCTGACCGAGTCGCTTACCGACTGCTTCAGACTGAGTCAACAGTTCCTTAAACAACTTATCATTTTCCTGTATTAAGGACTGTGTCATTGATCTAAATAACTGTGGACGCGACGCCTGAGATAAAAACATTTGAATTACTGTGATATTGTCGGCCACGCTACTATGAATTGCGTAGCCAGGTCGCGTGACAGCCTGAAAGATGGCATCCAGTATTGAATTTTCCGATCGAGAAATAGTTTCAGCTCGGGGTAATACCTCGGCCAACAGGTTATCAGTAGCCTCATAACCTGTTAACAATTTGAAATTGTCAGCACTTCTGAAATACTCAAAAAAAGGATTTGTAATACTCTTGTCTACATTTTCATTGGACTCTACTTCAGACTTTACATAGTCATACACGCTCAAAAAACGCTGATAAACAGGATCCGTGTATAATGTCTTCACGTCAACCTCGCCATTCATAACTTGTTCATACTGTTCTGGTGTGAGTTTAGGATTATAGTAAGCTTTCGCTTGCTTATTATAAATGGTTCGCTTCTGTTGCAACGTTAACCCTTTTCTAGCCGCGAGCACCTGCATACTGCTCTCTCGTGACCAAAAGGTATATGTTGTTAAAATAATCATGAAGGCCGCTAAAGTATCTCCATCAATCATAATATTCTCAGTAAATTTTTTTAATTTTTCATCTGAGAACATTTGTCTGTAAACATCATATCCATTTCTTTTTGAACATGTTTTGTTCAGCAATAGTAAGCTGTCTCTCACTGCTCGCTGTCGGACACGATGATCAGCTTCAGCAAGTGAAATTAACTCGAAGCCTGCCTCGTCGAATTTTTCATCATGCTTTGGCACTTTCAAGGGATAAGGAACCAGTTTAAGAATATCAATCATCTTTGTCCCTATAAGACTGTCAATCATCCTTGTTCTTATTGGTTTCTCCTGCATCGTGTTGTCTCCATTCATGCCAAACTATCTTGGCTAAATAGTCATTTTCCTAGTTGTTTAACAAGCTCCAAACAGACAACTGAAGTGACTTTTAAAACAATTCTTGCCCAATCTTTTAATATCATAGATTATCCTCCAAACGTTGACCCATATAAACAAAAAAATAGCGAGTCTTCAATTGAAGATTCGCCTTTCTCAACACACTTATAAATATCGTCGCCAGTTATCACCGTGACGCTTGCGTAATTCCCTGTCCGCCATATCACGTAGAGTTGGATCATCATTTTGCATAGCCCAGTTCGCTAGCTGTTCATTGCTAGCGTTATAAACCTGATCTGCTGATTCATGCAAATGTTTGTTAGTGTTACTTTCTGTTCTTAAAGCCCAGCCAACAATGCCTACCAATGCTACCCCTGCACCAGTCAGTATTTTTGACCATGAGTACCCCATCTTAGCGTGAACGAACCACGCACCACCAGCGATCGCCAGAATTAATAAGATAACAATCATGCTTTACCTCCCGGATCCCCAACCTGCAACGGTTTTATTCAGTACGTAGTAGAAGTTAACTTGTTGTCCGTTTGCCGCGTTAAAGCTCTGAGCATAATTGCTTGGATTAAATGTGTCTGTAGATTCTGGTGTACGATCTGGCGTGTTCAGGTTCGTGTCCGGTATTGCCCCAATTTGCCCGTAAACACCAACTCGTCCATTAGGTCCGTCTGAGCCAGCTAATATAGCCCCTTCAGTTGGATAATTCCCATCAGCGTCAACTCGTGGATTAATAGTGACGTATTGGCCACTTTGTGCAGTTCTCGTCTCATTTCCGAGTGCGCCTGTTCCAACAATGTCTCGACCATCCGAAGTTACCAAGTAGTAGTTAACAGCGTAAGAAACTTGATTTTGATCTGGATTAGAATTTGTAGTAGTCCCCGCCTCATTTGATCCAGTTGCTACTGAAGTTGCTGTCCCATTCGACGTAGTTGTGGATCCCTGCGATGGCGTAGTTGTCGTTACAGAAGTATTTGACGATTGGGTGTTTGTGGCTGATGCATTTGCACTAGGCAAAGTATATGAACCACTAGCTTGGATCTGAGCCGTGTTTCTTGGCGTTTGGGTCACCGTATATGTCCCAGTGACTGTACCGCTTGCTTGAACCACCGACATTTGGTTTCCATTAAACACCAAATGAGTTCCAGCGATGATCAAATCTGCATTGGTCGCGTGGTTGATCTGAACCAATTGAGGGACTGATACTCCAGTTGCTTCACTAATGCCTGATAGCGTGTCGCCCCATTGAATGACATAGTTGTTAAAACCAACTTGATCAATTGATTGCTTAATTTGTGTAACACTGCGTGCTTGCCATTTAGCACTAGCATTGGCACTAGTTGTCGTGGCCCCAATCAACAAGCTTGTTGTTAGTGCAGTTACTGTCCCTAACATGGCCTTCACATTATTTTTCATACGAAACACCCCTAAATGAATTTATTATTTGTTTCCAGCTGCGAACTGTTCTTTAGAACTGATCGGAGCCAGCGGCGAGAATAACCGTATCTATCGGCCAACTCACGTAAATTGGTACCGTCATATTGCTTTTTAACGGCTGATATAACCCGTTCTCGTGAGTACATGTGAAGTGGAAATGAAATTTGCTCACCACGGCACAACCGATATATTTTCAACATATTCTCAACGCCAATTTCCTTAGCAATCCGTTGATACGTATCTTGCAACGCATCCTCATCAATATCACCCATCAGCGATCCTCCAAAGAACTAATGACATCATAGCAATTTGATTAAGTCATTGGAAAAACATCGGTCACCCTTAGATGAATGTAGAGTTGCACGTAACTGTGCACCCTTTATGTCACCCTAGATAGCGTCCGACGGTTCGAACGGATATCCCTAACTCATGAGCAATTTGCTGATGATTCAAGCCTTTTTCCTGTAAAATTTGAGCATTTTTGACCATTCCTTCTGGGCTAATCATGCGCTGCGGAAAAAAGACTGATTCCCCTCCGAAATGCTCACTAAGCCGAATTGTTGTACTTTCTGAAGTGAAACTTGCAATCTCCTGATAAATGGAATACCAATCGGACCTCATCACTCGTTCTCTCCTTTACCAAGGATCTGAGTCCAAATAATCTTTTCGTTATTTACAACACACCCTTCGACAATGGGATCTCCGACGCCAGAAGCTTCTCTAATGAAATAAATCATGACGCTTTGATCACCAATGTCTGACTCATACATATCAACAATGACCCATCCCGATAACAAACTAATTGGCATAGCTCCTAGTATTTCAGCGTCCACTTCATCCGATGTTAGTACAACTGATTCTTGCGTTAATTCCTTTGCCACAACCACCATGCCGAGATAATCGCTAATTTGCTTAGTGGCAATACTAAGTTCATCCATTTTATCTGCCCCTTTCATTTTTTATGATGATTATGATCAGACATCATTTGAATAATATATATTTGAAACGATAATCAAGTTACGTACACTTCAAATAATAAAAAAATCGCCCTCCATCCAAGGAAGGCGATTCGTATCTATTTTAAAAAACCGCATCACTTATGATACGGACTGCCCGCATTAATCATAAACGCGCGGTAGATTTGCTCCGTCAACACGAGCCGCATTAACTGATGCGGTAATGTAAACCGCCCGAATGAAATTTGTGTATCGGCGCGCTTCAAAACAGCTGGGGTTAGTCCTAGCGAACCGCCAATAACAAATGTAATATCTGAGTGGCCATACGTGCTTAGCTCATCAATTTCTTTCGCAAAGGCTTCGGAAGTTCGTTCTTGGCCCTTAATCGCGAGAGCATAAACATACTCGCGATCTTTGATATGTTCTAAAATCCGCGTCCCTTCCTTGGCCATCACTTGCTCCATTTCTGCTTGACTCAAGGTTTCAGGGGCTTTTTCGTCGGGCACTTCAACAATTTCAAACGTACAGAACTTGCTTAGCCGTTTAGCATACTCCTCAATCCCTTGTTTAAAATACTTTTCTTTTAATTTCCCCACGCCAATAATCTTAATTTTCACAAGAATCCTCCCACTAAAAAGCAACTAACAATTTGGCAAGCCAGCAGAGTGCTTTAGATTTCCTTAATCTTTGTAACCAAAAGTTTAAACATTTCGTGCAATTCTAACGGACGTACTTAGTCACAATGAATAAAAGTTATCCACAGTTATCCACAGGGAGAATCAGAGCGAACACGTTCGTGTAAAACGCTGATACAAAAGGATTTTAAAAACGAAAAAACCTGAAAACAGAAAGTTATCCACCTCGTTTTTCGAGGGTGTGGATAACTTTTTCCACGGAAACTGGATCCCGATTTTTCGGCGTTTATTTCGCATTCACAAACTTATCCACAGTTTTCCACATACTTTTCCACTTCTGTGCAAAACAATTTTATCATTGCAATTTAGCGTCCGAACCACTTTATTTTTCTATTTCGTCTTTGTTCGGTTTATTCATTGATTTCATTAGTCAATAAGTGAAAAAAGCACTCACATAAAAAAATAACATTCGGATTTGTAATCTTACTATACAAAAATTAAACACAGACCGAATAACATGTTTACTTCATCAGCTCGTTTACTTTTTGCCTAATTGCATATTACCAAAAAAAGCTGCATAAAGTGCGTCAATTTTCGCCACATTCCGTTATCTTGCACAACAAAACGTGGTTATATCATTATTTGTATTCTTCAAGGAAGTTAGGCGTGTCCACGCTCAAAAACACTGTCTATCCCTGACTTAATGCACCTTATCAAGGGTTTTAGCTACCCAAAAATTTATAGTGTTTAAACTATTACGCCAGACAATCATCGAATTCACAAAGTAACCAGACTCTATTTCACGCCTTATCGCATAAAAAAAGGCCATCCACTGATGACCTTTTTTGTTTTACTTTGTTTGATTGGTTAAATCACTCGTACTCTCACTTAATGTCACCGTGCCAGTTTTAAGACTGCCATCACGGTAGTATTCCACTGAAACTTTGTCGCCAATTTTATGGGCATAGAGCACATCTCGTAAATCGGCTTGTGAGGTGATCTTCTTACCATCCATCTTGGTAATTACATCATACTTCTTCAAGCCTGATTTCTCCGCAGCTGACCCGCTGTAAACCTTCATGATGACCACACCGCCAGTTACACTGTTTGGCAGTTTTAGGGTGCTAGATTGGCTGTTGCTGTCCACATTAGAGAGATCTACCAAACCGACACCTAATGCTGGTCGCACAACTTTACCATTCGTAATGAGTTGGTTGATTATAGAAACCACTTCATTAGATGGAATCGCAAAGCCGATCCCTTCAACTGACGTGCCACTAGAAGACGAGGCTAACTTCATTGAGTTAATGCCAATCACCTGTCCAGCTAAGTTCACCAGTGCGCCCCCGGAATTCCCAGGGTTAATCGCCGCATCGGTCTGAATAACCGTTGCATCACCGGTTTGGTTCCCAGATTCATTTTCGACAGGCACCGTCCGTTTTGTCGCTGAAATAATCCCTTCGGTCACTGATGTCGCATATTGCGATCCCAATGGCGAACCGATTGCGAGCACCGATTGTCCAGCTTGAATAGCCGTCGAATCACCGAATTGAGCGACTGTTGAAACTTCATCTGCTTTAACGCGAATCACGGCTAAATCAGTCGTTGAATCTGTTCCGACTAACTTACCTGATATTTTCTTTCCGTTACTCAAAATGATCTCTAGGGCACTAGATCCGGACACTACATGATTATTCGTCACGATATAAGCATCGTTCCCAGACTTCTTATAAACAACGCCTGAGCCTTCGCTGGCTGCCTCTAAAGAGTTGTCAGAACTACTACTGCTACTGCTGCCAGAGTTGTTAGACGAGGAGCCACCGCCAAAAATACCATACAGTCCGCTTTCACTATTGGAAGATTGTTTCTGTAGATTAACTACAGAAACAACCGCATTTTTGACTTTGCTAAAGGCCTTAGTCGCGTCAGAGTTCGTCTTAACTGTGACATTCGCCACCTTAGTCGTCCCATTTTTATAAGATGTATCGCCACCGTTGGCATTATTGATCGCACTTGCGCCACCATAAGCGATCCCTCCGCCCAATAAACCCGCAACGAGAGCGACAATCCCAACTTTGACTAATCCACGATTGGATTGTTTAGGCCCGTGCGGTTGGGGGCCGCCGTTTGTTTGATTATTCATGTCATTATAATCCATAGGCAATTTGCGGTAACCCGCCTACCTCCTCATTTCTTATTAGTTCCATTATACCGTTCCAGCTTAAAAACCACTTAAACCTGTCCCTGGACTTGCTAAAAATTTAAAGAAAACATCCCTCAACCACTTTAGCGACAAAAAATAAACACTTGAACATCTCTGTCCAAGTGTTTCACGTGAAACATAGCTAAAGAATTGTCAAATCTGTTGCTGCATCAGGGTCGGTATCTAACAAATGAAAATCATGTTCAACGCCGTAATCCTTTTCAGTCATCATTGAAGCAACTGTCAGATGAGCAAGGGCCTTCATGTTATTTTCACGACTAAGATGCCCCAAGTAAATCCGTTTCGTCCGATTTCCTAACACTTCCATTAAGGCATTGGCGCCGTCTTCATTAGACAAGTGACCCGTATCACCTAAAATTCGTTGTTTTAATGGCCACGGGTAAGCCCCCATTCGTAACATATCCATGTCATGATTACACTCGAACAAGTAGCCATCAGCATTTTTAATCACACCAGCCATCCGCTCAGAGACGTATCCGGTATCCGTCAGAATCACAAAGGACTTGCCACCATAATGCATTTCATAAAATTGCGGATCAATTGCATCGTGGGAAACAGGAAAACTTTGAACATCTAGGCCATCCAATTCTTGGATTTCTCCCGCTTCAAGGTCAAACTTTTGTTCTAAGGGAATTTTGCCAACTTTACCAGCGATAGCTGACCAAGTTTTTTCGTTTGCATATACATTGATCCCATATTTACGCGCTAGCACACCAACACTCTTTGCATGATCCGTATGTTCATGCGTCACAAATAAACTATCAACGTCCTGTAAATCACGACCAATGCTTTGCATTAATTCATTAATTTTTTTACCAGACAAACCCGCATCAACCAACACTTTATGCGTCGGCGTTTCGATATAAGTCACATTACCGGAACTTCCACTAGCTAAAACACTAATTTTCATCGCATCCGTTGATGATTCAGCAACCGGACCCAATCCCAATTGTGGTGTATTCAAATTAATCACAAAGCCATCTCCATCACAATTAAATTTATGTCATTTAAAAATCACATCTCATCGTAACACGAATTGGCCGCTTACGCGGAAGTCACAAGCTTTTTTTAATCTCCTACAGAACTAACGTCAACATTACTTTGGTCAACAGTCGGTGACTGAGAATTATCCGAGCTTACACGACTATTAACCGCTCCATTTCCATTCGTCACCGCCGTTGTTGAATCCGTCGACTTCATCACCGCACCAGTGAAGGCATTGACCCGCTTAATAACAACATTGTTTGTACTCTTAGAACGTAACGCGATAAACCACGTTGGCACATACACATTATTATCGGAAACGCGTAATAATCGGGAATAAGCCAATCGCGACCAAACAACTCGACTATTATTCGGTAATTCATTGTACTGGTACAGCCAGATTAGCGCTTTTTGCTGACTAATAGTGGTGGTTTTTTCGCGTAATGGTTCTACGTTACTAACGTAGGATTGTGTATAGCCGATGACTTGGTTCTTATCCCCTACCCGAAAACGTAGTTGACCTGAGGGTGCCATAATTGTGCCAGAGGGGACAACTTGAACGTAGACGACCTCATTTGCTGCCACGCGAGACAGTTCCGGGCTATAAACATAATCATTGCCCGCTGTGACGTTAGAGCCACTTTTAATGAAACGATTGAGTTGAGTTTGCGGTGATTTAGGATTAATGACCAATGTTTGATGTAAGGTACTGGTCATTTCAGTTGATGTAAACCGATACTCTTGGTAGGTCAAATTTTGCGCACCAGTTCTTAACCGCGCCAAGCCTGTCTTACCGGAGACATAGTAGCCTTGGGCCTCTTTATTTGACAACGTACTAAAGGTAATGCCATCACCACGCATTTCCCGTAAAATCGTCGTCGCAGAATTCGCATTTCGCGGTGAGGTTTCCTTCACCGTCGCATCGCTTTGCTGCCATGAAATTAATAAAAAGATATCAATCGCAATAAACGCAATTAAAAATATCCATTGAATGCGGCGAAAGTTCATGTTGAATTCCTTCCCTTAACAGTCTCACTGATCTTCAGCTAGCAAAATTACTCACCTAGTAAATCTGTATAAACTTGCCACTTGCCGGCCACATAGACATAGTAGGTTGGCTGTAAATCCACGACTTGATTTGAATCAGAATTACTCTCCCATTGATAGCCCAAGACAATGTCTTTAACTTTGCTTGCCGGCGTTCCAGCCGCCGCAAGTTGGCTCATGACCGTGAGCGTGCTCGGTAATGTCACGCGACTCGTGGAGTCTGTCGGTAACGGCACTTGTAAGTTCGTCAATGTAAAGTTAATTTCTTGCGTGCCAGCATGATCGTGTTTAACCTGGACAGCTCCAAAATCTGTCTGGTTAAAGATGGGGAACCCTTCAACAAAAGAGCGATAGGTCACTTGATGACCGTTATGTTCATTATCAAAATAGCGAATCGTATCTAACGGTAGGCCCGTTTTAGACAAACCATTAAAGCTCTTGATTAAGTTATTCCCTAAATCTCGGGTCATCTTTTGATTGGCATTATAGTCTTCAAATTGAACAGCACCCGTTTTATTGGTGACAGTCATCCGCTTATACGTGCCCGCTAAGTAAATCGTATGGCCTGTCGTGCGATGAACGGTCACAGACGTGGACTCGCCAGTATTAAGTAACGATGTGACAAAAAAACTAGCACTCTGTTTGCCAACCAAGTAACTGTAGCGCGGTATGCGCACCGAGTTCTCATAGTAGGTTAACGTATGATCATTAGCAGCGTGTTCGGTCACGCGATACCGTTGATTGGCCTTGCTCAATAACTGACGAATCTGGCTTAATGCCTGCTTTCGAACATGAATTTGATAGATCGATTGATTATCGTCGTTCAATAAATACAGGCTTCCAGCAGCGTGCGTTGAAAAAATAATTCGCGAAAATTTGGCGGTTGGCGACATCAATAACTTTTGTCCATAAGAGCGGTTAAAAATCCCTCGCCCAATATTATCCGCATACACAAGTTGCACCATTCCATGACGATTTAACAGCCTTTGATAAGCACTCACATCACCTTGGCTAATCTTTCGAAAGTCACTCATTTGCCACTTTTCAACGACACTTTTTAGTGACGTCACTAAATTAATCTTCGGATTGTAGACCGTTTCTGATTGACCTTGCTGGTTGGTCACAACCACTTGGGTTGGCAAAAAAATATCATCAATGGCTCTTGTCGTCACTGTTGAGTGTGTCGACCCCGTACTAGCAGCGCCATTCAAGCGTGTGCGATCGTAGCGCGCCGGATTGGTCCAAATCAAAAAGGATAATATAATACTAATAATCACTAACAAAAATAAGGCAACCGGTAAACTGCCTGAACGAATTTTATTCCACATCCCAGTCATCCTCCTCAAACTGCTCGAATGGCAATGAAATATAGAACGTCGATCCCTTGCCTTCAGTACTGTCGACCCAGATACGTCCACCTAACATCTGAATCACCTCTTTAGAGATGGCTAACCCTAAACCTGTGCCCCCCTGAGCCCGAGATCGCGCCTTATCGACACGGTAAAAACGATCGAAGATGTGGGTCAGATCTTTCCGTGGAATCCCTAATCCTTGATCAGAAATACTCATGATGACTTGATTATGCGTTTCTAGCAAACGGCAAGTAATGATACCACCATCAGGAGAATACTTAATCGCGTTATTCATCAAATTATCGACCACTTGAGTAAACCGATCGGTATCAATCTCAACCCAAAGATCCTTATCAGTGAAGTCTCGTTCAATTTGGTAGTGCTTTTGATGATGCGGGCTATCTTCATTCTTGAGCATCATCTCAAATCGATTCAAGATGTAATTAAATAGCTCATTTAGGTTAACAGTTTCCAATTCCAGCTTGGTGGTGCCTGAGTCCATGCGACTCAATGCCAATAGATCATTGACCATCCGAATCATTCGCTCAGTTTCGTCTTGTGCCACTTTCAAAAAATTCGGTGCCACTTTAGGATCTTGCCATGCCCCATCAACCAATGCGTCAATATACGAATTGACGGAAGTTAACGGCGTCCGCAATTCGTGTGACACGTTAGAAACAAACTGCTTGCGGTCTTGATCTTCCTTTTGCTGTTCAGTGACATCATGGAGCACACAGACCAAACCAGAGATAAAACCTGATTCACGTTGAATGAGCGAGAAAGTGGCATGTAAAATCAAATCACGACCTTCTTCAGACAAATCCAAAGAAACCTCATCTTGGCTCTCTAAAAGCTCGCGCAACGTATATTGGTCACGAATATGCAACAAATCCAAAATGGATGCGTTTTCTGCCTCATCTTCTTCAACATTCAAGAACTCACGGGCAGCTGAATTGATGATGTTGACAGTTCCGCGTCGGTCAGTGGCGATCACGCCATCACTCATATGAGCGAGCACGGAGTCCAACCGACGACGCTCGGCCTCCGTTGATTCTTGTGCCTCTTCGACCCGGACCGACAAATTGTTAACGGCGCTGGCTAACTGGCCTAATTCGTCTGTCCCGTAGACGCGAACCTGACCAGAATAGTCCCCCTGAGCGATTTGAACGGTTTGACGTTTCATTTCGTCGATTGGTCTTGTTATTGCCCGGGAAATAACAATGGACATAAATAACCCTAAGACGATGGCGATTAGTGCCGCCGATAAGTAGATCAACGTGATATTATTGATGTTTTCATAAACGCCTTCCAACGAAGCACGAATATACAAAACACCCACTAAATTATTTCCGTTACTACCAGACGAATTCAATAACGGTACGATTGAAATATAATAACGATTATTATCTCGCGTATCATAAATATCGCGTTGATAAGATCGGTTATTATAGATAGCGTTCTTTACGTTGCTATCCGTCGTTTTTTGGCCAACAATCGTTTGATCATTGATATTACTCGTACCACGGACCGTTCCTTTATTGTCAATCACGCGAATTTCGGTAATGTTCGCATTGTTCACATCTGATAAAATGCTTCTAATTCGCGAATTTGCCGACGTTGTATTACTGCGAATTAATTGATCCGATAGCGAATTATCAATATAAGCAGGTAGCTGAATTTGTTGTTTGAAATTACTCAAATTCTGCTGCTCTAATTGACGTACGAAAAAAGCCCCGACGATTTCAAGCGTAATCAATAACATCAGGGCAAATACAAGCGCAATTTTAAAATTAATTGATTGAAAAAAACGAATCTTCTTATTCACAATCAGAAGAGCTCCTCAATTTCTGATTAGTCAGTTTCCGGGTTTCTCAGGTAGTAACCTACCCCACGACGCGTAACTAACCACGATGGATGACTAGGTGTATCTTCGACCTTTTCCCGTAACCGCCGCATCGTCACATCAACGGTCCGCACGTCACCGAAGTAATCATATCCCCAGACTGTCTGTAGTAAATGTTCACGTGTCATCACTTGTCCAATGTGCTGCGCTAAATAATAAAGCAATTCAAACTCACGGTGAGTCAGTTCAATATCATCACCACGTTTAGACACCATATAAGCATCTGGATCGATTTTTAAATCACCGACCTCAATCGTGTTTGACTCCGATTCAGCAGCTGCAGAATTCTTAACTACAGTATCTTGACGACGTAGATTTGCTTTCACTCGCGCAACTAACTCGCGATTCGAAAATGGTTTTGTCACATAGTCATCTGCGCCTAATTCGAGTCCCAACACTTTATCGATTTCTGAATCTTTGGCGGTCACCATAATGATCGGCGTCGTATATTTAGTCCGAACCCGGCGCGCAACTTCTAAGCCATCGATTTTAGGTAACATCAAATCAAGCAGGATCAAATCGGGTTGCTCTTCATCAACCTTTTCAATGGCTTCTTCGCCATCAGCAGCGGTTACAACGTCGTATCCTTCTTTTTCCAAATTAAATTTAATGATATCGGAAATGGGTTTCTCATCATCGACTACTAAAATTTTACTCATGCAAATTCCCCTCCAACAGGGTCTGTAATTGATTTTAATTCACGGCCAACGCCGTAATGTAACTTACGGCAACTTTCTACATTATATCACAGACATGCAGCTTCACGTTGAGGGCCGGTATCGGCTGAGTCCACTAGCAATGTTCCTGTTGATATTGTTTCGGTGATTCACCCGTTATTTGCCGAAAAACTTTCGCAAAATGGCTCTGATCACTGAAATGTAAGTCATAGGCGACATCCATGATCGACTGTTTTCCCAATAACTGTTTGGCCAAAAGCACCTTGCGTTGCAAAATATATTGCTTCAATGTCCATCCCGTCTGCTGATGAAAATGGCGTGAGAGATAATCCTTTGAGCGTCCTAGTCGAGTCGCAATGTCAGCAACGGTTAGGCGTGTCATCAAATGATGGTCGACATCTTCACTGATCCGATTAATCAGTTGATCACCATGCTGACTTAAATCTCCTTCTGCCATCATGTTTAACTCATCAAACAGCGCCTCTTGTACCTGTTTGATTACTAGCTGGTCCCGTTGTATACGTTGCCACCAGTGTGCTACTTTATTGGTATAGCGCTGGATGGGCGCACCATTCTCCAATTGCCGGCCAAAGACCAATCCGACAAGAAAAGACAATCCAATCGTTTGTTGTCGCCCCTTCGTCACTTTATCCCACTGGCGAGCCATTACTTGCTTAACCATTCCCCAATCTCGCTGACTAATCGCCATTAACAGGTGATAAAGTGGTTGGGTATTTTTTTGACGTTCAGCGACCACTATCGATCGCATTAGAATTGGAATCGACCCTAGGAGCGCCACATACAGACAAAGTGCACTCAAACGCAATTGTGCCAACTTCATATTTGAAATTGCGATCCCACATAAGATCCGTTGCTCGCTTAAACGAAAACAAAATCCATGTCGATGTGTCGTCGAACTCTCCAGCAACACCACTTGTCGACCTACAACCTTTTTTGGTGCCTCCTTTAAAAAACCCCAAGCAACCTCATCCAACTCGATCCCCGCTAACTGCCCCTTGATTTGACCATGCCCATCAATTTCAACTAGCTGGATGGTCATTAAGCGACCCAGTTCACCTTCAATTATTGCCCGTCGATCTTTCATCAAGTTTTCTCCCCAAAATGTCGCCTTTTTACCAATTAGTCGGTTTTTTCCTCGTTTGCAACTAGTGAACCACTTAAACTGTAATCATTAAATAAACCATGCCATTAATTGCTTGCTGATCGTTTAAGGGGGTCAAAAATGATGTTTGACACTAAAAAGATTCACGCGCAAAACAAACTTAACCACGTCATGGTTCACAAAACCGTTAAGCACTACTTCGATTCATTGAATCAACCTGTTCACGCAAACTTCGTCACTGATTTCTTCTGCGAAGAATCTTATATTCGTTTTGAGCATCAAGAACGCGCTGGGCGTGCTGCAATTTTAGAGTTACTACAATCTAACCAGCTTAACCGAATCCAATCACTAACGGATCTGAGCATCGATATTCCTTCATTAGACCTCGTTGCTTTAGTTCACGGTCACGTGATGATTGAAACGGAAAATCATTTAACTGAACCCTATACATTTACGATGACACTGGTTTCTGATCGTTTAGTTTGTGATCGTTACAATAACCAGTGGCTGATTCATCGTCTCAACTATCAACCTATGTAAAATCTTGTGAGTACCACTGCATGCGTCCCTCAAACAACTTATTTAGTCAATCAATTAGATGACGTGAAATTTTTTTGAAAAAGTTATTGTCAGCCTTGGGGAGCGTATGATACTATATACAAGTTGAATTGATATGGATCGCTAGCTCAGCTGGCAGAGCAACGGACTCTTAATCCGTGGGTCCAGGGTTCGATCCCCTGGCGATCCATCAAAGACGATTAACCAGTTTTCACGATGCGATAAAACGCCGTGATTACTGGTTTTTTTTGTACATTAAATAAATCATCGTTGAGTTTTATTGAAATTCATCAAAATAAAACTAAGTATCGCTAGGTTAAAAAATAGACAATTGCGCACAAAAACAAAGGTGTAACCAAACTGGGCACACCTTCGCTCAATTGTTTGCCTTTCCTGATATAACGTCATTGGAAAAGGCAAATCAATTCACTTAAAAATTCACTCTATCCGCTGAACTTAAATGTTGCTGGGAAAGGTACTCGCTAATTTTGGTTAGTCTTTTTGATGTCTTGGAATCTCCAACAAAAATTAGCATCCAACTCTTAGCCAAGACATACGAGAATACATTAGCCCGCATTATACTCCGCAAACACTTTAGACTGGGCGTGATTCATGTCCTCCATTTTTTGAAACTGGTTCATGTATCAATCAGATCACCCCAACATTGAGCATATTTATCTGCTTCATTGCAACGTCACCCAATATTGTTGATTACATCTTAAAAAGTTTGGTTAAGTATTTGTCGATAAATATGTCGTTAACAATTTCTGGGACTTCGTCTAAGTCAGTCACATGTCCCTTAAATTCAACCAGTTCCGTGGACAAATTTTCTTGGTCAACAATCTGTTTATCCGTCACCACTAAGTCACAGGCAGCCCCATCTGACCAATCCTGAAGTAATTTAACTTGTGCACCTAATTGTGTGAATAAATGAATCAAATCCAACACATAGCTTAATACCAACGTAGCTGAATATTTTTTAACGAATATTCCAATCGTAATTTCCACATTTAGATTAGCTAATTTATATAAGAACAAATCCGTATATAAACTAATGATGATCTTCGTCGATGGTCGCGATAAACTCGATTTTGGCAAGACGTAAGTCGTTAGCGCCTGCTCAATTGCCTGAAACGTTTCTTCTAATAATTTACGTGGATACCGCTGATAGACATCAGTAACGTAAGCCTCAATTCCACCAGGAACATAGTAATAAAAGGTAATGATCTGCAAAACCGCTTTAGACACTTCAGCCGGTCCTGACTTCCGATAAAATAACGTTCGCATCGTTTGATTGACATTTTGCGTAATTTTTTTAATATGCCGTTCGCAAAATGCTTGCCATTGATCTAAAACAGGGTTATCAACACTAACTAGCCGCGAAATGATGAAAACTGTCAGAATTTCCGTGGCCTCAATCGGTTGATCCGCTGTGTGTAAATTCCCGGCGATTTGAAGCTGACTCATCAATTGATTCATCGGCGATAACCACGGAATCGGTCGATGCTTTTCATAATGATCTCGATCAAATCGCTTTAAAACTTTAAGGAAAAGGCCTAGCCGACCCGTTTTAATCTTTGTCGCCGGTTCATTAACCAACGCCAAACACGCTACTGCCCATTGCCGTTCATCATTCGTAACAGCTATTTCTGTTACGTTATCACTGGCCGTTAACAACAAGTCATATAACTCGTAAAATAGAAAAACTTGCTGACTTAATGGCCCAATTAAATTTTTTTGATGAATGACTAAGCCTAAACTAGATAAGGTCTTGTTTAATTGTTGGACCTGACGATAATACTCAGTCTTACTCAAAAATAATCGGGTATAAACATTCGTTTTTGTTTGTTCACAATGGAACATCGCGTTTAAAACGATAAATTTTGTTGAACGTCGCATGAGAAATGCCAACGACTTATTAAGGTTAACAATATCAGCTTTGTTTTTTAAAAAAACATGATGCACGCTTTGCTCCAGTGACCAACCCTGATCGCCAAACGTATGATTGATCTGAACAATCAGCCGGTTAATCGTTTGACTACTACATCGCATTGTTTCGCTGAGAACCCGTTTATCAGTGATGCCTTTTAAAACAATTGCTTTTAACAGGGTCATCATTTTTTGGTCCTGTTTACTTAATAACTCTGTAAACTGCATCCGGCACCTCCAACAATTTTTTTAGCCGTGATGGCTTTATTTTCAATCGAGTTTTACTTACATCCCCATTCGTGAATCTTAGCCAATGTGCGGTGGCCTTTCGTTAAGGTTACAACCATCGATTCATGACCCGCTGCCCCCTTCTTCCCTAGAGGAACCTGCCATTTAGTTAGCGGAGCCATACTAAAATCACGTTGCCGATACAATATCCGTCCATGAGTACGGGTCCGAATTGTCAAGGTTACATGGCTGATAATTCGCGCTTTAGCATTAACAACGATCAATTGCCGTACACCATGTTTAACCGGCGTTCTCATTCGCAGATTAAGCCGCCGATTCTTCCATAAAATGTGACTGTAAGATAGCTCAATACTTTTAAGATACGTAACGCGATTTCGCACTAATTCATTTGAATGAACCGTGCCAGAAACAGCCAGTGCTCCTAAATAAGTTCCATGTCGATATTTTGGCGCTTTCAAATGAAACGTCACGATTTGATTTCCATGGGCCTTAACTTTAATTTGCTTACTAGTCGGACCGATGATAAAACGACGAAAGCTGTTTTGCTTGCCTAATTTTCCTGTAGATCGGTTATGGTACGTAATCGTCCCCTTTGCGCTAGTTGCTGATCCAAGCAAACGCGCATTAACAACTAACTGATGTTTCCCGTTATTATGAATGAGCGCAGTAACCTGATACTCATGCCCACCTTTCACGAAGAGTGAATAATAATCCGTAACGCTTCGCTTTTGTGGTAGGCCATATTGAAGCGGCATCACACTAAACGAGTCTTTTCCAGCCGCAGTAACAACATAATTTCCCACAAATAGCATTACCGTTATTAACGTCAAGCAAGTCACAATGAACCTAATGCGCATTTTACTCACCTTTAAGCAACTAATCACCGGAGCGAACGGTCCAGTCAAGCGTGGTTTGGAATTGACCTGTCGTATTCGGCATTTGATTCAAAATCAATTGAAGTGCTTTCCCCTGATGACCATTCCAAACGAGGTTAGGCAGTGCCCCGCGGCTTTTTTCGACAATTAATGGGTCTGCGGTCAAAGGTGTTAATTCGCCAGTAACTGCGGGCGCTAACAAGCGGGCATTCAAGGCTTCTTGCGCGTTGTTATTGATAATTGGCGTTACTTGAGATAACTCTAACTGGGCTGCCGTTTTTTTAAGCCGATTATCAACCACTTTTACGACTGGATTAGGTACCTCATGGAGGCTATAGCGACCGGCGGAAAAAACATTGCCAAAATTAAGCATTTTGGCGGGCTCGATTTGAATACCGGAGAATGACCACCCAACATAGGCACTACTCTTATGAACCGGCGAGATGTAATGTTGAGCAAACAAAATGTAATCATTGCTAATTGAAGCATCCAATTTAATGGCAGGATCTCCATCTGGATCGGTTGTTAAGTGTTTCAATAGCTCTGGATCATTGACATCTAGTTTGCCTGAAAAGCTAATTTTGATCACCCGGTTCATCAAAGCACTAGGTACTCGAGCAACTAATTGATACTTCCCATCGGCGACTGTGATATTAAACTGTCCTGTAAGATCGGTACCAGTCGTGACATCATTAATTGTGATGCCATTTTCTTTTATATTAGCCAAGGGGGGTAAATCACCCGTTAACTTAAATGCATTAAGCGCAGCAGAACTGGGTTGGTTGGGCAATGTTTGAATGGCATCCCAGCTGATTTTAAATTGCTGATCTTTGTTTTTATTATCTACGCCGGTTATTTCAGGGTCTGGTAAATCAACAGGCGATATCGCTGCTGGAAATAGACTCGTATAGGCAACATCCAGTGAGACGTAACTACTTGGCTTTTGAATAATCATGTAGTAAATCCCGTCTTTATCGGTTGTAAATTGTTCTGAAAATCGTGATGTTGCTTGTGTACTATCACCAGTACCGCGATTAGCAGTAATATACAGAGCTCCCGTCTCGTTGTAAGCCTTGGCATCATAAAATAAAATCTTACTGTCTGCTGGACCTCGACCACCGTCATACTGATTCATATTCATAACACTAAATTTATTCCAAGAAAGCGCCCCATACGTCCAAGTTCCTGAAACCTGAACCGGTGTATTCGTCCCCGCCTTCACGAATTGAACCGTATTTACATAGCTCGCGCCGCTCTTAAGCCCCCCACCAAATGTGCTTTGAAATAGGAACTTATCTGGCACATGCCAACCAGCGGTGAATGTATACATCGTTGCATTACGAATCGTTTTATCGCTTCGAGAAGCCAAAATCGTGTAAATCATATCTAGCTCTTGACCCTTGTAATATCCAATGTGCGTCACCCGCATCGCGTAAGGACCCGGATATGCCGGCGAAATCCCATTTGGTAGCTGCATACCCGTCTTTTCATCATAATAACGGGTGTCCTTAGTCAATAACGGCGTAAATGCATTCTTACCAGGAACTGCCACGTTATTTGATTGAATACTTGGTACCTGACTGACTCCATCCACGAATACTGGTTGAAAATCGGACCACGCATGTTCGCCAACATTTTTTAGCTGAGTTTGTGCACCCACATCACGTTTGACCCGCGACTTAGCTTCGTTTTGCGATTGTCGCGGCTGTGTTTCAAGATTAGAACTAAGGTCCGCTAATGGATCCTTAACGAGGCTAGACTTTGAATCACCGCTAATTAAATCATCCGACGTGCCTGTACCACTTGTTTGACTCATGGAAGTTTCGGTGGCCTGCTCTTTCGCAAAAATCGTTGTCGTGATTGACAGTCCGACTAACCCAGCCGTTAATAAATTCAAGATAACAATTACTGTCTTATCAAACATTGACTTTGTGAATTTCATATTGATTTCACCTGACTTCATCATTACAAAGTTCATTCGTGCGCTACCCCTGGCGATTACCTGACTGTTCACGCTGCCGACGTCGATAAACCAGCACAATAATTAATAGCAACAGCAGGAGTAATAATCCCAAAAGAATGTACTTTACTGATGGGTGTGCCTGATTGTAGTAACCTAATGAATCACGCCACGTAATGTGAAAATCCCGTTCTAAGTGCCATCGACCATTGACCGCTTTAGCATCGATTCGTAAACGATAAGTACCAGGTAAAATGCTTTTATTCTGCCAATGATTGGTGAATGAAAAGTTGGAATTAGGCGCCATTTCGTAATTCTTGACATGTGTCTGGCCAACCTTTTTACCATCTTTTTTCCGATTGATAGTTGAATCGATTTTCATGCCGCTAATAATGGCTGGTCGCAGATTGTGTAAAACACTTTTTACGACGATTTTTTGACGTAATTTAGACGGCTTTTTAATTGAACCTAACCGTAATTTTGGTCGAGCAGTTTGCTGCTGCTCTTTTAAAACAACTGGCATGGCGTAAGCAAAACGATTGTTAATCGTGATGCCTTTATGCCGATCATGGCCTTTTTTAGCAAGCACTTGAACGTAAAAACCACCAACAACGACGCCTTCAAAGCGACGTTTAGGCACTTTAACCGTAAAGGTTAGGTATTGGACTTTTCTAGGAGTCAGTTTACGTCGCTGGCTTTTCTCTACCACTAAATGACTAAACGGCTGCTTCAATGTTTTATCTGCCGGAATTCGCTGGCGATCCAGAGAAATAATGCCAGCATCATTTGTATAAGCTGTTCGCGGGATAACTTTAATTGTTTGCTCACGATTAGCTAAATTGATTACTTTTAGCGTTAATTTCTGCCTTTGCCGCGGAACCACGTGCACATCGAAAATGTTATTTTTCATCAGTTGGTTTTGGGGATAAACAGGGGCCAACGCAAGATTAATTCCTGGGTCAGTCTGGGTATCCGCTCGCGCAACGATCACCTGACATAACATTGCTAAGGCAAGGATCAATAGGCCATATACTTTGTGTAAATTAATTGCTTGATAATGCCCCCCAATTTCCATAACTCGTCTCCATATTAGGTCATTAAATTTAACAAAAAGGGAATTGCTGTTAACAACAATCCCCCTAAGACAGGTAATTACCTTAATTACTTTCCGCAGTGACGGCTGCGTTTAACGTCCAAGTAATTGGTGCACTATATTGACCAGTTGGAATGTTTCCAGGCATATCTAAGCTGGCTGTTTGTGGTTTGTCGTAGTAAACCAACGTGGAGTTACTCCCTCTACCCTCGTTTGCTTGGATAACCGTTTGAGCCATATTGTTAGAAATCAGCGACGGTGTAAGCAATGATGGCATACCATTACCGGTATTCCGCCCATTTTTCTGTTTCAAATTAATCTGCCAGTCATTTCCGCCAGCAAATTTAGGATCTTGTGACGTAAATTTATCAACTGCAGCAGTTAACTTCCACGTATGCCCCTCACCTTTAGCACCAGGCGTCCGTGAATCAGTGACTTTTAACAACCCAGCGTTATTCCCGTCATCATCAATAATTCCTTGGTTACTAATCAATGGCAAGCCTTTAACCGGACTGGCTGTTTGAACCGTTCCACCGAAGTTCATATCTGGCACTGCTTCGAGGACCAGATACCCCGTCAAAACATTGACTACCGCATCAGACTTCCCCGTTGCCGTTCCTGTATCTCCATTCGGTTCTGTGTTGGCCTGCGCTGGCAAGTAATTGTCAGCCCGAGCTACATTAGTTCCTGTAACCCCCATCATTCCAAAACTAGAAAGTAACAACAACGTCGTAGCTAACTTTTTCGAAATCATAAACACCCTCCTTTCAATGAAGTTAGGCTAGCATAGATTTACCAACCTCACCATGCGCAGCAGGTTCCTCATTTTGAGACAAAAAACGCCACTTTATGGAAATTAATCAGTAAAATGTCGATCACAAATCAATTTGAAGCGCGCCCAATAATAAACAAATTGCGCAATAATTTATGATGAACAATTGACAATAAAGTAGCGATCATACGCAAATTGGTCTAGATGTTTTGAGCTATGCGGCCGTACTTAACCACGGATAATTTTGATAATCTGATCATCTTGGTCTAGTACCTGAAAAATTTAGACACCCCTCAAATCGTTGACCAAGCTACCGCAGTCAAGCCTAAAAATAAGCCGCCAATCCAGAAAGCCGCTAGTGAGCCACCACCAATCCATAACATTAATGACGCACTGATAGCGCCAAGAACAAAAAAGATCGTTAGTAATAAATAGCGTCCTAAATTTTGCAAGTTTGCCTTGCCGAATAGGAACAAAACGACTTCAGAAGCTAATCCTTTAATATTTCCTGACACATACAAATTGACATAACTCTGACCTTCCATCGTGTTAAACAGTGTCCACTGCATCGACACAACAAAAGCAATCACGGGTAGTACAAGGTGCAGGTGCAAAATCACCATTGGGAGCCCAACAATCCCAAATGTAATTGCTTCAATAACGAGCACGCTCAGATAAAATCGATCATCTTTCAATCGTTGTTCCACAAAGAGTCGGCACAAATTAGTAAAGACAACTCCGGCGAAAAAAGCGATTACTGCCGCAAATTTATAAATTGCCTGTGCAACATTACGGTTATATAGATCGTAAATACCGATAATCAAGTTGCCACTTTGCGCAACCGGAAAAGCATTGTATTTAATAAATGTAAATGCGTCCATCGCACCACCAATAAACGTCAAGAAAAGCCCAAATTCTCTTTTTGTGTGGAATTCCGTTTGCATTTACATCCCCCCTTTATTTCATTTACTACTCCCCCTCTTCCTGGTGGGAATCATTGGCGATGATATTCATCGAACACGGTAGTTCGTGCTTGTCTGATCCGATGCTCTGAAACCATTTTCAAGCTGCACTTCAATCGGTAATCGGCCTGTTTTGGTGTTACCAGCATGACCAACATAAGTATGGAGTTGCCCGTAAGCAGTATCTTCCTTCCTTTCGCTGGCGATCGTCTGAACTGTTTCATCAGTCGCGTAACGATAATGTCCGTTAGTTAAGAACGGTCGATCAGGTAGTGGCCGTCGCAGCCCAGCGGCGGCTTGTAATTCTTGAGCCACATGGTCCTGACTATCTGGATAAACTTCGACCATACTACGCCCACTCGTATCAAATGTTCGCCACTGGAAGGTCAGCCGCTTTATCTGATAATGTTGGAATGCTGCATGCTGCTTCATCAAGCTAACCAATTCGCTTTCAGTCAGGTTCGTTCGTAACTGCCCCTTTAAATCGTGCATGACTTGATTACCATGGGTCACGAGCTGTCCTTGATTTAATCGCTTAATCAATGCACATAAGACGGCTTGCTGTCGAAAACCACGATATTGATCATTATCCACATGCCGTTCTCTAGCGTATGCTAATGCTCTCGCACCACTCATTGGTTGCATTCCAGCCTTAAATTTAACCGGTCGGCCCCAATAACTTTGTCCAACGAAAGGTCGATCAACTTTCACTTTGAGCGGACCAACGTCATCAATCGCTTTAATAAAACCATCCCAGTTAACTGTAGTGTAATAATCGATTGGTAATTTCAAAAAGTGTTCCACTGTCGCTACTGCAGCGGCATCGCCACCATAGGTATATGCTGCCTCAATTCGCTGGTATCCATGATATTGTTGCGAATAAATCTTTGTAAAGGTATCCCGCAATAGGCTACATAACGTGATCGTTTTCGTATGTCGATTAACAACCGCCACCATCATGCCATCGGTACGCGTCGTTGAAAGCCGCCGTTTGCCACTATTGTCTAAACCGAGCAATAAAAATGTTGTCACTGACTGTTTGGCTAAAGGCTGGCGCCGTTCAATCACATTCTTTTCATGAAAAGAATGTAGCATCCGGAAAAATTGAATTCCTTCAACCGTAAAAGCAATGAGAATTAAACAGCAAAGCGTTATGACAAGCGTAATTAATCGCTTACGCCGTTGATTGTGCATTTGAAGGCGATTCATCTTTCCAATTCCCCCGTTCTTATTCGGACTGCATATCGTGTTTAAATTGATTCGTGATTTCAATCGTTTTCTGCATAATTTGTTGCATTGTCCGTTCGTTTCTAGGTTGATTGAGATAATAAACTCGCACAACCTCACCCGGTGTGCCACCTAAAACATAGACCACGTCCGATAATCGCACCGCTTCTTCGATATTGTGGGTCACCATAATAATGGATTGGGTTTGAAGTAAATTTTGCTCCCACAATCGAATGAAGTCTTGGCTGAGCTGCTGACCGATTAATACATCTAATGCGGAAAACGGCTCATCAAGTAAAAGTAAGTCTGGATTTACAGCTAATGCTCGGGCAAACCCCACGCGTTGCTTCATGCCGCCTGATAACTCATGAGGGTAAACATCGTCCAATCCAACTAAACCAATCAATTCGATTAGCTGTGTTACGCGGTCATTAATCGCTTGCCTACTTAACCCTGGTTGTCCCTCCAAACCAAAGGAAATGTTTTTGCGTACGGTTAACCAAGGAAAGAGTGCAAAATTTTGAAACACCATACTCATTCGGCGACTGGGTTCAGTTACAAGTTGATGCTCAAAGGTCACAACACCAGATGTGGGCTGCATCAGCCCAGCAATCATGCGCAATAGCGTTGACTTACCGACACCTGAATGACCTAAAATACTGACAAATTGATGTCCTGACACCTGTAGACAGATATTATTTAAGACCGTTTTTTCCGCTGCCTGTTCCCGTTGAACAAACGTTTTTGACACGCGTTCCACTGTTAATAAAACATCGTTTTTCATTGCAAACACCCTCCTTACTCAATAATGGAATCGTCGTTCGGCAAACCGATACAGCGGCTGCCAAACAAAGATGACGCAAAGGCCAACCATGCCACAGATAATCAAGACACCGGTTGCCTCAGCTGGTTTATTATCAACATTTTTGGCAACGTAAGCACCCAGACCGGAAATGGCATATGTTTTAGTGCCCCATGTAATTAACTCAGCGGCAATATCCGCATTCCAAGCAGCTCCAGCAGCGTTAATAATCGCTGTAATGAGATAAGGAAAGATGGATGGAATGAGAAATTGGATCCACCATCGCCAACCGGTTAAGTGAAAAACATGGGTGACCTCATGAATGTCATTTGGAATCGCAAGATAGCCAGCAATGACATTAAAGAAGAAATACCACTGCGTCCCAGTCATGATCAGTGGCAACACCCACCATTGATGGCTAGAACCAGTTACCGCAATGATGACAACCACGATCGGTACATAGACATCAGATGGAATTGAACCAACCACTTGTCCGATTGGTTGCATACGGCTCAACCGGGTAGGCGTACTGGCTACCCAAATCGCCAACGGAATGAAAATCACCGCGGACATAATCACAGCTAACACGACGCGTCCTGTTGTCAGCAGTGTCCAATCAAGCAAGGTTTGCCATTTAGGCCAGTCTAAATAGCCAGCCAAAAAAACAGCCAACCAAGTTATTAACCCGGTTAAAACGCCATACCATAAGATCGTCCACAGTGTCGCTAACCTTTTCAAACGACGAATTGTTCTTGTAATCTGCCTCATGATCCAAGTTTGCGGTAGCGTGAATAGCCACCAGGTTCTGATTGATCGGCCCAAACGTTGGCTGTCGCTTGGTAACTTGGCCCCCTTCAATAAATCATAAATAGCTGATTGCGGGGAAAATGATTCCGCACTACTAGTGCCGTATTTGTAGTTGGCTGTCGCTTTAATCAAAGGCTGAAAAATGAGCACATTTACGACCAAAACACAAATGACCATCGCTGCAACTGCACTTAGAACCGCGCCAAAATTAGATCGATCTAAAGCAATCTGTAAATAAGAACCAATCCCCGGTAAAATGAATGTTTCTGTTCGCGGCACCGCAACCGATGCTTGTTCGCAGGCAACAAGAGCAAACCAAGCGGCCGATTGAGAAATGACGACATTCCATAAAATTCCCGGTGTCGCATAAGGTAACTCCAATCGCCAAAAACGTTGCCACTGATTACAACCAAATTGATCAGTTACCTCCAGAAGCTCATGTGGAGTCACCCGTAGCGATTGATAAAGCGATAGCATGATGTTCCATGCCTGAGCGGTAAAAACACCAAAGGTCGCGACAGCTTCCACACCGAGGACATTATTGGGAAACAATCCCATGAACCACGCTGTGGTGAATGTTAAAAAACCTAACAGCGGAACGGATTCCAATAAATTAACTAATGGCAAAATGACGTGCCGAGCCGGCTTGCATCGCGCTGCCAGAACACCAAAGATAATTGAGAATAATAGTGACCAAATTAGGCCGATAAACAATCGTGTCGTCGTTCTCAACGAGGCTTCTGCTAAATTGGCTAAGGTAAAGTAGCTGCCCTGCCGCACCGTATCTAAATAATGTTGTGTAGGTAACTGACCTAATGGAACGTCCATTCGAGCCACACACCAGCCCACCATGACTAGCAGCCCCATACTAATCCCAAGCAAAACAAATGTACCCGCAGCGGAGTGCCTTTTTTTGGTTTCTTGTAATCTCATCATGATAATTCCCTTCTTTCGCTAAGCTCCGCTTGGGTGAGACAAAAACTCACGGAAAAACAGGCCAGGTGTTGTTCAAGTACTAGTAGAGACTCAGCCATTCATGGACTGTGACACTGGCCAAGTCTCAGCTAGGCACAAGCAACCGACCCGTCTAGCCAAACAAAAACGACCCATCAGCAACAACTAGCTGATGAGTCGTAAAACAAAAATGGACCGCGATATCTAAACCAGCGCATTCATTGAGTTTTAGCACTTTAAGACGTAAGACATGTCTAGTTATCTTGAAAAAGCCTTAATTCGGCAATTTCTGCTTTACTCATTACTGTCTCTCGACATTTCTGGGCGATAACCTATGTTCTTAAAGTAACCTCACCTAATTGCAACCTAATAATTATTGATTCCGGAATCAACAGCCCCATCCTAATGCCGTAAAAATTGACCGTCAACGGCAAACGCCAAAATCGTGCCCAAATTTACCAATTATTTACTTTTTCTTTATAATTACTATAATTAAATAATTATGAAAATTTAGCTGCTCACCATTTAGTATTGCCCGATTTAAGCCGATAATGCCGGGATATATTGAGGGCAATGCCAATGCCACCAGCTAACGCAAGTGTTGAAGAGCCGCCGTAACTAATGAATGGCAATGTAACACCGGTTATTGGCAGGGCACCGATAACCCCGCCGGCATTAAATAACGTTTGGACTGTGATCCAAGTGCCAAAACCAAAACAAAAGCATCGTTCAAATATCGTCGATGATCGATTCCCCAACCGAATCAGATGACCGACAAGTACCCCCAAAATAATTAATATGATCAAGACTGTAACGGCGCCCAACTCCTCGCTAATCACAGCAAGAATAAAATCTGTATTAGGCTCAGGTAAATAGCCTTGCTTTTGAATACCTGCACCTAATCCGCAGCCAAACAAGCCGCCATTACTAACTGCCAAGTAGGAATTAACTAACTGATTACCGATCGTGCGTCGCGTACCAAATGGATCAACAAAGGCGGCAAACCGTTGTAATTGGTAATGATGTAACCAAAAAGCACTGTGTACGTTCACATGATCTAAAACCACGATCATGACGATATACATCGCGAATAAACCACTGATAATCACGGTTGGTGCATGTCGCCATTGTCCACTCGCCAGAACCATAATTAAAATACAACTCATGTTAATGGCAAAACCGCCTGTTTCCGGTTGAGCCAATACAAGCAATCCTTGAATAAAAAGTAGTATCAAGGCTGGTTTTACATGATGCCAATAATGTTGTTGATTTGAAGCAAGATGGCTACTCAAATAATTCGCAAAAAAAATAATAATAAAGAGTTTTAAAAACTCCTCAGGTTGTACATTGATGGGACCAATCATCAGCCAACTTTTAGCCCCGTTGACAGTCCCACCGACAAGCAACACTAAAATAAGCGTCCCCGTCACCACCGCCGCAAAACCTAACAGTACGTGCCAAGATCGAAGTACTTGTAATTTAATCGCGTAACCACCACTTGCCACGCCAAATCCTAACAACACATAAAAGACTTGTTTATGTAGGGCCGCCGTTGCTAGATTTAAGCCACCAATATTGACGCTGGCCGAATAAACCATCACAATACCAATCAGGCTCAATACCACGTAAGGGATCGCAATCCATAAATCAAGCTGTGCCTTTTTACCCATTTTCCAACCTCCTCAACCGTTTAACGAAACTTCCCTGGCGTGGCGAAAATGGAGCGAACATCTGGGTATTGAGTAGATAAAACAAGGCCAATCCCAATGAAGTTCCCAATCAATGCTGATCCTCCTTGACTGATAAAGGGGAGCGGAATCCCAGTTAAGGGCAACAAACCAATGGTCATGCCGATGTTTTCAAAAGTATGAAATAACAGCATTGACACCACTCCAGTAGCAACATAGACATAAAAGAGGCGCTTACTAACTAGTGCGGAGCGAATAATCAGATAAAACAAATACATAAAAATCATTAACAAACCGAGCCCGCCAATAAAGCCTGTTACTTCACCAACAACCGAAAAAATCATGTCAGATTCTCTAACAGGCACATAGACGAGATGGTGAACACCGCTACCCCATACACCACCAGAACCGATCGCTTTAATACTTTGCCATAACTGATAGCTCTGATTAGCCTGATCACCACTGGGGTTTAGCCAAGCATTTATTCGGGCAAATTGATATGGCTGAAAACCCACATAACTTAACAGTTGTTGCCCACGATTAGACGTGGCCGCCCATAGCAACAATGCTCCGATAGTGCCGCCAATTAGTCCCAGTCGCCATAAAAATTTAGGTCGACATTGAGATATGATGAGAAAACCAACGAACATCGCCATAAAGACCATCGTAGTGCCAAAGTCGTTAATCAGCTTTAGCATTACAATAACCGGTAATGTATATAAAACCATGACACCTAGGAGGTGCCAGTCATCTGCTGAACTAAGATGAGGCCCGTTATGATGATCCTTAACTAATAGGCGTGCCATCATCAAAATGAAGACTGGTTTCATGACTTCTGCTGGTTGAAAGGTCACCGGACCAAAGGCAAACCAACTTTTAGCGCCGGTTTGCACAAAATAGGCGCGACTATAAAAAAATAAAACCAATACTAGTAAGGCCAAACCACAAAAATAACCAAGCGGCGCCCACCGAGTTAATTGTGTCTCACTCAACCGCATGACAATCGCTGCAACGCTGGCTCCTAAGACGTACCACACTCCTTGCATAAGCAATGTTTTGCTGACGCTAATTGGTCTAAGGTCGTGCAGACAAGCAACATAAAGCGTCGCCATACTTACCACAAAAAGCAGTAACAAACACAAGACAATTCCCCATCCATAGTTACCTACCTGTTCATTACTGACCGAGTGAATCATATACTTCGGCTTCATCTCATCACTCCTTATAAAGATTTATCTAATAATTAAAATAACGTAATTATTATGTATAAGAAAGCAAACAAATTCAGCACTTGTGGCAATTTATTTAACGTTTATTAAACCGCGTAACCAGATCATAACTTCTGTTCCAGATTTGTTTTTTCATTCATTACTTAAAACTAATCAAATAACACCTTGAATCAGAAAAAAAACTGGCTGCTTCCCGAAGTGGGAAACAGCCAGTTTTCAGCAAATTTCACTGATAAAAACTCATATTATATTTATCCGTCACTAGTCTTGCACTGCTTCAGGTTCAGTCACTCGATCGTGATTAAACGTTAATAGGAGACCTAAACCAAAGATGATGATAAAGCCAACTAACATCAAAATACTGGATGAAATATTAACTGCCAAACCATTGATGCTGTATGCTAGGCCTTGCAACAAGTATGTCCCCGGTAAACCTTTAGCCAAGAGCTGATACATCGTCGACAACATTGCGTTAGGCAGTAAACCACCAGAAATAATCAGTTGCAGGAATAACAGTAACCCAGTTAGTAACAATCCCCAAACATGTAACCAGCGGAATAATAACTCATTAATTACGGTAAAAGCTAAGCCACTAAGGATTAGTAGGACAATGGTTACCATGATATTAGCTAAAGTAGCCCCCATCAATTTTAAAACCAAGACCGTACCTACCGCTTGTAAAACAATTAAACCAGTAATTTTCAACCAGCGCATGCCCAAAGCTTGATCGGACGTTGCTGATCGTCGACGATCAACAACGACGATAATCAACGCCCCGATAAATGAAATAAACAACGCCAGCATTGGTGCGAACACGGAAACTAACGGACCATTCAATGCATCGTGCTGCATTTGATTACTGATTGGCGTCACCATTTGTTTGACATTACCAGAACCACCATTAATCGTTTGTAGTTGGCGACTACCATCTGCCAATTTAAGATTTAATTGTCCTAAGCCACCATTTAGTTGACCCAAGCCATTGCCAAGCTGACCAGCACCATCATTCAATTGATTTGTACCTTGTCCTAACTGACCAGCGCCTGAGGTCAGTTTTGCTGCCCCATCATTTAGCTTGTCACTATTGGCCGTTAACTGCTGACCACCAGCAGCTGCTTGCTGAGCACCCACGGCTAGTTGATTTACCCCAGCAGTCAAAGTTGGCACCTGGTCATTCAATTGGGCCAAACCACCACTAACTGCTTGTGCACCATTCGTGAGCTTGCCATTCTGGGTAGCTAATTGATTAGACCCATCCGCTACCTGCTTGAGCCCATCACGTAGTTGACTCATCGCTTGGACAGCACCCATCGTATCTAATGAATTACCTTGGCGTGTAAGCGCGGTTTCAACCGTCACTAATCCATTTTGCAAGGTTGTAATCGCGGTCTGTGCGCCATTTAACACTGCAGGGGCACCTTGTTGCTCATCAGCAAGTTGGTTAATCCCTTGTTTAAGTCGGGCAATTTGTGGCGCGAGTCCACTGAGACCCTCCAATTGATTTTGAACGTCTTTCATTGGTTCCGAAATGCCTGACAGCGAGTTACCCGCTGCACCTAAACTCGCTTTCATTTGGAGTGCCGCGTTACCTCCCTCACTTAAACTTTGACCACTATTAGCCACAGAGGTCCCCACAGCCGTCAATTTACTGGATAGACTCAACAACTGGCCCATCAGCTGCGGGTCTTGCTTCATTGCAGCGAGTAAAGCCGGATTCTTCATGAGGGCTGGTATCATCGCTTTAATATCCGTTAAATTACGGCCAGCTACCGTCAATTGACTGGCAACAGAGGCCGAATTTCCGGTCGAAAACACCTTATCGTTAAGAACGCCTAAATTGGTACCAGCAGTTTGTAATTGCATACCAGCACCAGTTGCCGCGTCACGGACACTAAGTAAGTCTTGTTTCAACGCGCCTTCATCAAGATTAACTGTCGACCCATTGACACCTTGATTAAGCTCAGTAATTCCCTGTTTGACTTGAATAATACCATCGTTTATCCGGTTAAGATTCGGTTGTCCAGCGGCCAATTCTTGATTAATTTCACCGGCAGCACCTGCCAATGCGTCGCGAAGTTTAGCCGATCCGGCTAGCAACTGACCGTTTCCATTGTTGATCGCACTTACTCCATTGGTGTACGCGTTAATACCATTGGCCAGTTGTCCGCTACCTGCTGCTAATTGACTTACGCCAACACCTAAGGGTCCTGTCGCCTGATTAAGCGCACCTAGACCAGCCGCTAATTGATTATTACCTACTGCTAATTGACTCACACCAGCCGTATAAGTACCGATACCGCTAGCTAATTGTTCACTCCCTGCTTTAAATGTCACCATGTTATCCGCCAGCAAACGTAATCCTTGACTAAGCTTTTGGCCGCCGGCGTCTAACTGATTGGCGCCATCACTGAGCTGTTGTGTGCCATGGTGAGCTTGTTTAATGCCCGATCCCATTTGTTTAACAACCCCTAGCAATGCTTGATCATAAGAAACTTGCACATTTTGAATCACATTGCCGCGAATGGTATCGGCGACTTGTTTGGTAATCATGTGTGAAGCGAAGTTATTATGATCTGACAACGCCACTTGAATTTCACTTTGGCGTGGATGACGGTTTAAAACCGACGTCACATTTTTGGAAAAATTTTTAGGTAACGTCAATTTCATTAAATAGTGTCCTTGACGCAATTCCCGATTCGCCTTGGCTTCAGTAACAAAATGCCAATGCACCGTATGATTTTTTACCAATTGTTTTTGGACGGCACTCCCAATCGCAACTTGTTTTCCTTTAAAGTCGGCCGCCTTATCGTGGTCAACTAAGGCCACGTCGATATGTTGTAACTCATGGACTTGTTCATACTTTACTAAGCTAAGTGATACAGCTAGCAGGCCTAATGGCAAGCCAATTGTTAGAAGGCCTAATTTGACCCAATGTGACATTGATTTCATTTTTGACATCTCAAACGCCCCTTGTTAATGTATGGTGTATACGGTATATGGCATATACTATTTGAATGAGTATCACTATCTACTTTTCCAATAGCTATGTCAAGTACCGTTTGCTGATGTTAGAATGGCAATATCATAAACGACAATAAATTAAAAAATAACGAGGCTTGTTAACGACATGGATAAACAGGCAATGTTAGAGCAATATATCTCGCTCTACATGACGACTTTTAAATATATTGGTGATCTCGTTTCCGAACCGATGAAAGAATATGGCATCTCTTTTGAGCAATTTTTAATGATGCGTGATCTTGCCAACGGTCAACAATTGGCTGTTTCAGAATTGGCCAAAAAACGTGGGGTAACCAAGGGGGCCATTTCCAGACAACTCAAAATATTAATGAATCAAAATTATGTTCTTCAAGCCAGAAGCGAAGTGGATCGTCGCATTTTTTATTTACATCTCACATCGACTGGTGAAGCACTCACCGTGAAAATTAACGCCGTTATTTTACAACGTTTCTCCAACTGGTTAGACATTATCGGTGAACACGATGCCAATGAATTACGCCGGATTATGGACCGGGTCGGTCATGACATCATTGAGCAAGAGCAAGACGATCCAACACCAAAAAACTAAGCCAAATTAACTCAGAGTGCAGTCAGCCGCTTCGATTCCGAGCACTAGCAAGGATCAGGCTGACGCAGCTCACCAAAAATGACGTCATTTCCTGAATTTCTTTGGAAATGGCGTCATCTTTAATTATACTTCGATACAATTTTGCTCGCTATTTTTTAAAGTAAGCGTTCGTAAAATCTAGTATTTGTCCGAATGAATGGGTCTGAATGCCTTTCACCTGTGGATTTATGAGATAACTATTGGCAGAATGATACAGCGGAATTACAACAGCATCATTGAGCAAAATTTGTTGCGCCTGCTTAAGGTCTTGATAACGTTTGGACGCGTTCGCCGCGTCCTTGCCTTCAGCATCTTTGATGAGCCGATCATATGTTGGATTGCTGTAGCCACCATGATCGTGCGCGTAGCCAGTTGTAAATTGTTCCAACACGACTGCTGGATCGGCCTCTGCTTCCCAACCGCCTGTCGTAAGTTGGAAGTTATAAGACATCAACGAAGCAAACAAATTCTTAGCTGGAATGTTTTGCGTCTCGATTTTGACGCCAGGAAGATTTTTCGACAATGTTGATTGCAAATACTCAGTCACCCGTTTGCCAGTATCAGTATCTGCACTCTGCAGCTTTAACGTAAATGTCTTTTGGTGCAACTGATCTTGCGCTAATTTCAAATAGTGACGGGCCTTGGTCCGATTGTAATAGGTTTCCTTACCTAACTCATCATTAATATCCTTCCCTGTTTTCGGATTAACCGTGTTTCCTCGGGCTAGGTAGCCTGTATTAGGTGTTGAACCATCTTGTAAAATGTCTTGAGTAAACTGTTGACGATTAACCGCATAGAAGAGTGCTTTTCGGAAATTACGATTAGCCAATTCAGGATGTTGCTCATTAGTTAAATCAATTTCGATATTCGACACCCCATACGTCGAAACCTTTTTATAACCAGGTTTATTTTGATACTGTTTAACAAAATCACCAGATAATGGGATCACATCGGCCGCTTTGCTGTTGTATAAATCGGTCGCGCTTGAGGTGCTCTTAACCACGGACTCATTAATCCGCGCCAAGTGGACCTTTTTTGCACCATAGTAATCTGGATTTTTTACATAATGCCATTTTAGACTCGTACTCGTCCAATCTTTCAATTCAAACGGTCCATTAGCAAGCATATACTTAGCCGAACTGCCGTATTTCTTACCTGCCTTTTCAACGAAGGCCTTATTCTGTGGGAAGAAATTTGTTTCCGTCAAACTATTGAGGAAGTATGGGTTCGCTGTCGCCAATTTAACCGTTAACTCATACTTGCCATGCGCCGCCACCCCTAACTCACGAACTGGTTTCTTTCCCAGCGAAATGTCTTTGGCATTCGCAATATCAAAAAATTTGGAGGCACTCTGCGAAGCCGTCTTAGGATTAACCACCCGCTGCCATGCGTAGACAAAATCGGCCGCAGTTACTGGCGTTCCATTACTCCATTTAGCATTATGGCGCAGGTGAATCGTGTAGGTGAGCCCGTCATGGCTGATTGTAGGTAACTTAGTCGCAATCGCTGGGATAATCTTATTCTTGTTACCAAGTTGATAAAGTCCTTGTTGGAAATTATAAATTTGATCATCACTAACCACATCGTAACTCTTGGCCGAGTCAATGGTCGGAACTTCAGCCGCCACGACTACTTTCAATATTTGATGCTTAGTAGCTTGCGCTGCTGGCTGTTTATTTCCACAAGCTGCTGTCACCGTTAATAAGACAGCCGAAGCGGAAATTAAAGCCAATAATTTTGTTTGTTTCATCTTAAAAATTCCCCCGTTTTGATTAACTCATGTGCCAATTACCTCGCCTGACACATATAAGTCACCCCACCGGCCGTTGTTCGCAAATCATGTGATTGTTGCATGAATCTGACCTCCCTCTAATTAACAGTCATCACCAAGCAAAAAATCAGGGCGAAACACGTTTGCACCTTATCAAGCTCGACATAAAAACAGAACAGCGCAGAACAAAAAAAGCACTTCTCCAATCAGAGAAGTGCTTTCACACGGTACCATTCTACAATTCGCTCCTATTTTCACAGAAACGCTCGCCAACCATCAACAATTAAGTAATGGTGTGCATTGATAATGGTTGCCGCCCCATGTAGTTACTCATGCAACTACAAACGATCATAAAGCCATTGGTACTAGCGCGCTTCTGGCATCACTTTCACCAAGTGTGATGCTCGCTGCACGGAAGACTTGCACGTTCCCGCCCTAATCATTTCGCCTGCTGATAAACTTGTTGACATTATTTCTACGCTAATTGTTTTATCATGTCAAGCTCATTTTAAATTAATGTTTTTTCTTCAGTCGCAATCAAGCGTTTCTTACCACTGGTGAAAAGCCTCCATCTGACTCAAATGATAGAAAAACATTTGGTCCTGCCCTTTAGGACGCCAAAGATTGCTAAGCAGCACAAGTCCATTTTGACCATCATTTGAGATGACAAACATGTCGGAAAATCCGTAACCAATGCCATTAGCAATGGTATAACCTGTTGGCCTATTGTAAACACCACCGCCATAACTACTAGTGCTACCAGGCGTTCTTAATTGGTTAACATCTGCCGTTGATACAATTCGTCCTGTGCAAATAGCCGCTTCTGCGCGAAATAAATCTAAAGGAGACATGTACAAATTTCCAGAACCTAATTCACGTGTCTGTTTTCCTGCCGTAAAGTCTGTCGCTTTCGTCCGTCGATATTCAATGGCATTGGTTTTAGGATTCCCTGCATACCCAACTGCTAGTCTCGGTGACTTAGTGAGGCTCTGCTGGTAACTAAATGAAGTTTGCCTTAAAGCTAGTGGTTTAACAAATTCATGTTCATACCACCATTGATAATCATGTCCCGTTTTTTTTTGAATAATACCACAAAGTAAATTGTAATTAATTGACTGGTAGTCCCACTTGCCAGATTTAGCCGCATTAAATATTAAGTGTTGCGATAGATAAGTCGCCTCTTTAGCGGCAGGCAAAGCCTTTTTAGTTGTAGCAGTAGGCCCTTCTAGTCCAGTCGTCATATCCAGCATTTGTCGAATTGTGATATTTTTAGCGTTTGGCACTTTGGGATACCATTGGCTTAGCCGATCTGTCATATTTAGCTGACCATTAGCGATCACCTTCATTACAATCGCTGCCGTCATCGATTTTTGTGTCGAATTAATCAAATATTGTGTTCTAGTGGTATTTTTAATTTTTTTAGCCACATTGGCATACCCTGAAGCTTGATAGTAGACCACCTGGCCATGACGAACCATTAAAGCAGTTCCTACCCAGTTATTTTGCTGCAATAATTGTTTAAACTTAGCTACTTGCTGCGGCACCGTTAATTGTGGATTTGTTGGTTGTGGTGCCGTTGCTTGTGCTTGTTGTGTTTGGGTTGGACGATCAGCATGCACGACAACCACTCCAGCCTTGCCACTTGACAACATCCCTATACCTATCAGTCCGATGGCTAAGCTTTTTTTGATCGACATATGTAATCCCCGTTGTTTCACGTGAAACCAAAATGCTGGTTGCACTTAATTTTAACTAAATTATCCATGCTATAAACTTAAGCATCAAGTAATGCTTTGATTAATGTACAACAAAAAGTATATCATTTTTATTTTAACGATCATAATAAACTGATAGTGATTATGGCTAGCTAGGCCAAGGAAGCAAACACAAAAAGGCATCTCAATTTCCAAACGGAAACGAGACACCACTATAACAATGTTATTAATCTATGAATCTTGCTACTTCGCAACTTTAGCAATCCGTCCCTGTTCAATATAAACAGAGAGAATCGCAATGTCTGCGGGGTTGACCCCTGAAATCCGACTCGCTTGAGCCAGTGTTTCTGGCTGAATTTTCAGTAACTTCTGCCGACCTTCAGTGGCTAATCCCTCAATTGCTTCATAATCGATATTAGCAGGAATGGCTTTAGCTTCCATGCGCTTTAACTTGGCGATTTTTTCCTCGGCCTTTTTGATGTAACCAGCATACTTTAATTCGATCTCAACTTGCTCGATCACCCGATGATCCAATGGCTGATCTGGTTCAGGAATAAATTGTAACAAGTCTTGATAAGTGACTTCTGGTCGCCGTAAAAAGTCGGCCGCCAACACGCCATCTTTTAATGGTGCGTCATCATGTTCAGCCAACCAAGCATTCACCTGAGGCGTAGGCTTTACACGGACCTGTTGCAGGCGTGTCAGTTCCGCATCAATCGCCGCCTGTTTCGCTTCAAATTGAGCAAAACGATCTTCACTAATTAAACCCAATTCGTGCCCCATCGCCGTTAAACGTAAGTCTGCATTATCATGCCGCAAAATCAATCGATATTCGGCCCGACTCGTTAATAGTCGATAAGGTTCTTTCGTACCCTTAGTCACCAAGTCGTCAATCATGACACCAATATAAGCATCAGACCGCTTTAACGTAAAGTCAGCTTGACCTAAGGCACGGCGACCCGCATTAATGCCGGCAATCAATCCTTGTCCGGCAGCCTCTTCATAGCCTGAGGTGCCATTCATCTGACCCGCGGTGTATAAATTCTTAATGAGCTTTGTTTCTAACGTATTCCGCAGTTGATACGGCGCGACCACGTCGTATTCGATCGCATAACCTGGACGCATCATTTCTGCATCTTCAAGCCCCTTAATCGAGTGAACAATCTGTTGCTGGATTTCCTCTGGCATCGAGGTTGACAACCCTTGAACATACCATTCATCTGTACGACGGCCTTCGGGTTCCAAAAATAATTGATGACGACTTTTGTCCGCAAAACGAACAATTTTGTCTTCAATCGATGGGCAATAACGTGGTCCAACCCCTTCGATGACACCAGAGAACATCGGAGCCCGCGATAAATTCTCACGAATAATGTCATGCGTATGTTCGTTGGTATAAGTCAACCAACAGCTTAACTGGTTCGCAACGGTTAAATAATTTGCATCTGGTGTCTCAAAACTAAAATGATTTGGCTGTTCATCACCAGGTTGCTCTTCGGTTTCATCATAGTGGATCGTCCCACCATCTACCCGCGGTGGCGTTCCCGTCTTAAATCGTTCCAAATCAAACCCTAACGCTTCGAGATTCTCCGATAATTCAATAGATGGTTGAGAATTATTCGGGCCTGATGAGTACATCAACTCGCCAATAATGATCTTACCGCGTGAGGCAGTCCCAGCAGTCAAAACAACGGATTTGGCACGATATTGAGCACCCGTTGCCGTTTGGACACCTTGACAGATACCATCTTCGACTAACAGTGAAGTAACGACACCTTGCCGCAAGGTTAAATTAGGTTCCTTTTCCATTGTTAGCTTCATTTCTTCATGATAAGCATGTTTATCAGCTTGCGCACGTAAAGCACGTACTGCCGGGCCTTTACCCGTGTTTAACATCCGCATCTGGACATACGTTTTGTCAATGTTATGTGCCATTTCGCCGCCTAGCGCATCAATTTCACGAACGACGATTCCCTTAGCCGGGCCACCTACTGATGGATTACATGGCATAAAAGCAACCATTTCCAATGAAATTGTCATTAATAATGTTTTATTACCCATTCGGGCAGCAGCTAGTGCTGCTTCAGAACCAGCATGACCAGCGCCGACAACAATCACATCGTAGGCGCCCGCCTGATATGGCTTTCCTTTTGAAATCATCTAGTTTACCCTTTCGCTTCCACGCCAATATTTAATCGAATTGTTTCATGTGAAACAGACTATTTTCCTAAACAAAATTGGGAAAACAATTGCGTTAACAATTCATCCTGAACTGAATCTCCTGTAATCTCGCCGAGCAAATCCCAGGCCCGTGTCATGTCAATTTGGACTAAATCAACTGGCATCCCTGCCGCAATGCCACTCATCACATCGTCTAATGCAGCTGATGCCTGCTTCAACAACCCAATGTGCCGCGCGTTAGTTACCATCACCGTCGTTTGACTATTTTCAATACCACCAAAAAATAGCGTGGCAATTTGATCTTCAAGTTGTGACAAGCCGTCATTCGTCAAAACAGAGGTTCCGATTACACTATCATCGCCGACGAGCATTTGTAAATTAGCTAAATCGACCTGTTGAGGAAGGTCCGTTTTATTTAAAATGACGATTCGTTTTTGACCAGTCGTTTCCTCAATCAGCTCGCGATCTTCACTCGTTAACGATTCACTACCATTGATGACTAGTAACGTTAAATCTGCAGTGGCAAGCGCTTGTTTAGATCGTTCAACACCAATTTTTTCGACTTTGTCATCTGTCTCATGAATTCCCGCGGTATCTACCAGCTTCAAGGGCACGCCCTTCACGTTGACATATTCTTCAATGACATCTCGCGTCGTTCCGGCCACGTCAGTCACGATTGCTTTGTCTTCATGAAGTAGATGATTTAGAAGACTCGATTTACCAACATTGGGTCGGCCGACAATCGCCGTTGCCAACCCTTCACGAAGTACCTTACCTTGCTGGGCCGTTTCTAACAGCTCACCAATGCGGACTTTCACATCTTGTGCTTTTTCCAACAATAACTTAGTGGTCATCGTTTCAACGTCGTCATATTCGGGATAGTCAATATTAACTTCTACCTGTGCTAAAACATCCAAGATATCTTGGCGTAACTGCCGAATCAAAGTTGACAAATTACCATCCAATTGGTTTAATGCCACTTTCATTGAACGGTCGGTCTTGGCCCGGATTAAATCCATCACGGCTTCGGCTTGGGACAAATCAATTCGTCCGTTTAAAAAAGCTCGTTTCGTGAATTCACCTGGTTCGGCTAACCGAGCACCATGACTTAGCAACAGTTGCAAAATACGATTTGTCGCCACAATCCCACCATGACAGTTGATTTCAATGACATCTTCTCTAGTAAACGTCTTGGGTGCCCGCATGACTGACACCATCACTTCGTCGACTTCTTCGTCAGTGTCCGGGTCAATAATATGTCCATAATTAATAGTATGACTCGCAACCTGCGCCAAATCACGTCCTTTAAAAACCCGCTGCGCAGTTGATAAAGCCGCTTCACCACTTAAACGTACAATTGAAATTGCCCCTTCACCAGGCGGCGTGGAAATCGCTGCGATCGTATCAAACTCAGTAATTGTTTGTGACATATTTCCTCGACTTCCTTATGTGACCTATTTCACGGCATAAAAAAAGTGCCACCTCACGCGTCGTTACACGTGAGCAAAGCACTTTGACTACTTTAACTCTAATCGTTTGTTTTGAATGTGTTCATCTTAAAAGCGTCGTTGCCATTTGTCAACTACTTCTGTTTTAGAACAGAGCGTGAGCCAGGCAGTTTTGAGTCCGAGCAACAACTGGCAATCACGGACGGGTGGGTTTTACCCGTTAGTGATTGTTGGTTGTGCACAGGACTCAGGCCTGGCGAGCGCGTTTACGCCAGAATATGAGTCATCACGGGTGATCTCGAGCAACAATGAACAATCGTAATTGGGCGCATTTCACCCGGTAGTGATTGCTGGTTGTGCACAGGACTCGGGTCTGGCGAGCGCGTTTACATCAGTAAGCAGAAATTCATATCATTTACCTTAAATCCGGCTACCGTGGTGAAATAACCACGGCCCGTCGTGGCTCACGGCCTTGCGAACTTGTGACCACATAATCATGGTGTGCTAACTCAGTATGAATCACCTTACGCTCAAAGGCTGGCATTGGATCAAGCAAAGCCGGTTCGCCACTCGCGATAACCTCACGCGCTGTGTTATCTGCCAAACGTCTTAAAGTATTAGCGCGTCGGTCTCGATAACCAGCTACATCAAGCAACAAATCAAAATGTTGAAGGCCCAAACGAAGCATGAACGTGGTTCCTAAAACTTGCAGGGCGTTTATCGTTCGCCCATGACGCCCAATCAAGAGACCTTCTTGTTGCGTTGTAAACGTCAAAATAGCGCTTCGATGATCTGCTTCAGCATCTACCTCAGCCTCAATGCCCATTTGATCTAGTAATGTTAGCAAATAATTGGCTAACGCTTCCATACTCTGATCCACTTTCGCTTGATTTGTCTGTTGGCGTTCCCGTAATGCTGCTGGCGACAATGGTGTTTGCGTTGGATGTGGATGATCACCTTCACGCCGGCGAACATCCGCTTGAGCGTCAACGTCCCGTTCTAACTCTTCAGCCCGTTTAGTTACTGCGGGGCGGGGCGGTCGAAGAGCATCACTAACTGAATGTTTAGTCGTCGGTCGAACGGCACTGACTCCTGCTGACTGGCTTGATATATCACTTGCTTCTTGAATGTCGGCACTTTGACTTAAATTAGTCACTTGAATGGGTTTAATCGTCAAATCCACAATTGCCGGTTGTTTAAGCCGTCCAAACCAACCGTGAACAGGTTCACTAATTACCGTCACCGTAACTTGATCCCGACTAATTTGAATCTTTTTCAATCCATTTTGAATGGCTGCTTCGACTGTTGCTCCTTGATACTGCGTCACGGTAATCCCTCCAAGTCTCAACCAAAAACTTGAGTTTATTGTAGCATGGACAACGAATGAAACTTAAAAAAATCATTTTTTTAAGGTAATAAAGGTAAAATTCGTTCAATCAAGGCTTCCGCCAAAGCGGTTTTACTCATCATCGGTAACGCTTCCGGTGCTTGATGAGGACGTAAAATTGTTACTTCATTTGTGTCAGCATTAAATCCACGATCTTTTTTAGAAACATCATTTGCCACCAACATCGCTAACTGCTTCTCAGTTAACTTGTGCGTGGCATTTTCAATTAATTGCTGTGTTTCAGCTGCAAACCCAACCATCACTTGTTGCTCACGCTGTCTGGCTAATGTTTTCAAAATGTCCGGATTTTTAATTAATGACAAGCTCATTCGATCATTGTCCGTCGTTTTTTTGATCTTTTGTTCGGCAACGGTTGCTGGACGAAAATCAGCAACTGCCGCCGCCATAATAATCACATCCAGTGTCGCAAATCGTTGCTGAATGGCCGTTAACATTTCTTGCGCACTTTCTACCTGCACTAATGTCACGCCTGCCGGAATTGCTCGATCATGAATCGTACTGACTAGAATGACTTTTGCTCCTTGATCGGCAGCAGCGCTCGCTAACGCATAGCCCATTTTGCCAGATGAATCATTGCTGATAAAACGAACTGGATCCAATCGCTCTTTAGTTCCGCCAGCAGTCACCAACACTGTCCGCCCCTGCAACTGACCATTCATTAAAGCAACTTGATGGCGGATAAAGTCAACAATCGTTGCTACTTCAGGTAAACGTCCGCGGCCGACATATCCTTCTGCCAACATCCCTACAGTGGGTTCCAAAATGATCACGCCATCTTGCCGCAACTGCGCTAAGTTGCGCTGTGTTGCAGGTGCCTGCCACATATGTTCATTCATTGCTGGAATAACTAATTTCGGAGCGGTGGTCGCTAACAAAGCAGCCGTCACTGCATCATCAGCGAGGCCATTAGCTAATTTAGCCAAGACGTTGGCCGTGGCCGGAACGACAACAGCTAAATCTGACCAATCAGCTAATTCGATATGCGGCACCAATTGGTTGGTGGCCTGGTCAAATAAGTCAACCAATACACGCTGTTTGGTCAAAACGGCAAATGTCTGAGGCGTGACAAATTCAGTCGCACTTTTGGTCATTACGACTCTCACCTTAGCGCCTTGTTTAATTAAGCCCCGAACAACCTCCGCCGCTTTATAGACAGCAATTCCGCCAGTAATATAGACAGCAATCTGTTTATCCTTTAACATCTTGTTTCCTCCGTATAAGCCTAATGAATTACCTTGCATATCAGAATCGCGCTAAATTACCGAATACAAGTAAAACAGTATTAATTAATCCAGCTAATGGCAAAATAAATTCAGTTGTTAACCCGTTGAGATAAATTGATTACGTTATGCTGATTATACCAAGCCACCGAAATTAACCCAAAGTTAACCACACACCCCCCATAAGGCCTGTCTGAACTAATGTCGTTATGGTCTTTGTTTTAACTAGCGCATTCATTTCTAAGAATGACGTCAAAAAAAGTGCTGAAACGGACTTCCTTTGTAGCAAGCTGCCCCGTTCAACGTTAATTTCCTCATAAGTGTATGTATCGTTCATAAACAAAACTACTGAAGATCGTTCAGGTTTATAATCAATCACCCAAAATTAAATTGCCCCATAGACAAATCGTCAACGAAAACGTCAATGTTAATAATAAGTTGTTCCGTTTTAGGTTCAAAATAGAAAATTATTCCCATTGAACGGTCAAATGTGATAATATTTGTTCTTGTCACACGTTTGTAAGGCAAGTCGTCTTGAACTATTAATAATCAGCGGCTATTCTTTAACCAACGTGATACTAAAAATACTTTTATTTTTTATAATATCTAGAGAATTTTCGTAAAAAGTTAGGAGTGCAATTCTATTGGCAAAAACAGTTCAACCTTCACAAGCTGACATCGATCGGCTGACCACATTACTTATCCATGGCCATTTAACCGACATTTACGCCTTGCAAAAAGTGAATGTAGGTGCCGCGAATTTAACTAAACTCAGTCTTCGCGATATTTTACTAATTACTGAAATTGGTCTCGAACCCAATGTTACTTCCTCAAAATTAAGTCGTATGTTTAGGATCTCTAGTCCTCTGTTATCGACTCGTATTACTGCACTGATGCGGCTTGAATTGGTACAACAATCTGAAGATTTAACTGATCGGCGAGTGCATAATTTAACGCTTCTGCCTAAGGGAACTGAAATCTTCGACGCTTGGTATGCTCGGCTGCAAGAATTAGCCAAACAAATTCTAACCGTCTTTCCGCGAGAAAATGTTGATAACCTAGAATCAAACATCGACTTCTTGCTCAACACTATTAACGGATACCTCAAAGATATCTAATAAACAATTTTTTAACAATTCCAGTAATGACTTAAACAAGTAGCCCCAACCTCCTAAAAAAGGAGGTTGGGGCTACTTGTTCAAGACTTATAAACCTCTGTTACCGCCGCCGAGAACGACGGGCTTTTTTAATTGCACGTTGACGCGCCTGCTCCTGCGCTTTTTTAGCAGCTTGTTTCGCAGCTCGTTCACGATTAATTTGCCAAGGATTCTGAATTAATAACGTCTGACCCGCTTGGAAAGCATTTGAAATCACCCAATATAACGACAACGCGGTTGGAACCGACAACGCGGTGAAGAAGATAATCACCGGCATCCCCCAGACCATGACAGCGTTCATTGAGTTAGTCTCTGGCTGACTCTTAACGCTTAACCAAGAACTCACCCAGGTGAATAATGCAGCTAAAATCGGCAAAATGAAGTATGGGTCTCGATCACCTAAGTGCATCCACAAGAAGTTCCCGGTCTTTAACACTTCAGTCCGATAAATTGCTTGATACAACGCCCAGATAACTGGCAATTGCACTAACATCGGCAAACAGCCTGAAACAGGATTATAGCCAACTTCTGCATATAATTTTCGCGTTTCTTCTTGCAATTTCTGTTGTGTTGCCGCATCTCGAGAAGAATACTTCTTCTGTAATGCAGATATTTGCGGTTGAATCTCTTGCATTTTCCGCATGGAACGCGTTTGATAAATCATTAACGGTAAGATAATAATTCGGATGATTAAGGTGATCCAAATGATCCCCATCCCATAGCCACCGAACTTACTTAGCCAGATAATAAATTGACTCATATTGTATAGGATCGTATGATCCCAAAAACCAGTACTATGACTTGTAATCGCTTGTTTTCCACACGCAGCTAGAAACAAACTGGCCGTGGCAATTAACGTTAATGCTAGTCCGCGACGGCTCTTTTTACTGGCTCGATGTTCGCGTTGTTTCACGATGTTTTCCTCATCTTTTAATTTTAAAGTCTAAATGGTTTTTTACTCAGCAGCTAGTAATTTGGCCAACCGTAATGCATGAACTAAATTTCGCTTGGTATCTACCATTGATAACCCATCGGCAGATGGTCTAGCAATCACTAAGAAATCAACGTCTTGGCGCAGCATTGGTTTTAACTCTAATAATGATTGACGAATGCGCCGCTTAACCCAGTTACGATGAACCGCGTTACCAATTTTCTTCCCAACCGAAATTCCCACTCGAAAATGCGGTTGTTGTGGCTTAGCTAAAGTATAGATAACAAATTGCCGGTTAGCCACGGAATTTCTGGTTTCAAAGACCGTTTGAAATTCACTTTCCTTTTTGATCCGGTAAGACTTTCTCACGGGTCCTCATCTCCTCCATGCCTTAAATCCAGTCAGTTAGAAATAAAAAAGGTCACTGAATAACTCAGTGGCCTGTTTTTATGCAGATAATACTTTTCTGCCCTTTTGGCGCCGACGTGCTAACACCTTACGGCCGTTACTTGTGCTCATCCGTTTCCGGAAACCGTGAACACGCTCGCGGTGACGTTTCTTCGGTTGGTAAGTTCTTTTCATGTGATTTGCACCTCCTTTATGGGATCGTCATGCCACAGATACCTGCGGGACGACCCACTCGGATATCCAGCGTTCTTGCTGACTGACCTAATTCAAAAATTAGCGCACGAAATAACTCGTGCAATTCTTAAACATAATATCATAGTCGACCTCGCTTGAAAACAATGAATTTTTGTTTTAACGATCTTGATTTTTAAAATCAGTCGATTAACCCGTTAAAGTTATCCACACCCCATCCACAAGTTCAGGGAAAACTACGGCTGCATTTTAACCAAAACACCGGATATCGACAAGCGAATCCACGAAATAACAGGCTGTTATTAAAGTTATCCACATGGTCGATTTTATTTGTGGATAACTTTTGTAAGGCCTTTATTCTCAGTCCTTTTTAATCACAACGGCCGGTGGAAAACTTGTTTCACAGCGACAAAATTCGCTGAATTCCCGCTCCTGTGGAAAACTAATCCCCTAGCCTGTGGAACATTTTCGATTTACCTGCCTCCACCTGTGGAAAACTTGTTTTCTTCATGCTAAAGTTGATTCTGCAGATTTTGATTTAGGCGAATTAGTCAGATGGTTTTCTTAATTCAATTTTATTCCGTCTGACATTATCTTTAGGAGGCATCGCTGTGGTTGACAAAGATACACTATGGGCCGGTTTGAAAAAAAGCTTTCAAGCTGATCTTTCTTCCGTAACCTACAACACATGGGTTGCATCGGCTGAGCCGATCTCATTTCAGGCACCACATTTCCGCCTACAAGTTCCTTCACAATTACATAAAGACTACTGGGAGCGCACATTAACGCCAAAGCTCGTTGAATTTGCGTATTCTGACTTTCAGGCAGAATTGGAACCTGAATACGTCATTGCCGGCCAAGTACCGGCTACGCCCGATCCTGAAACCACAATGACGCCTAAATCAGTCCCTACCAGCACGGTAAGACGGCAAAATTCACTTAATGATAAGTACACTTTTGACGCCTTCATTATTGGTAAAGGAAACGAAATGGCTAATGCGGCTGCCCAAGCAGTCTCTGAAGAACCTGGAACCCTCTACAATCCATTGTTTTTATATGGTGGCGTTGGCTTAGGCAAAACTCATTTGATGCAAGCAATTGGTCATGCCATGATCGCTGCCAACCCTAATACCAACGTCATGTATGTCACTAGTGAAGAATTTACCAATGATATGGTGATGTCCATTCGTGACAAGACCCAGGAACAATTCCGCCAGAAATACAGGTATGTTGACCTTTTACTGGTAGACGATATTCAATTTTTTGCCGATAAAGAAGGAACCCAAGAAGAATTCTTCCATACATTTGAACAGTTGTATAACAACAGCAAACAAATCGTACTTACCTCTGATCGTTTGCCAAATGATATTCCTAAGTTGCAAGATCGCTTAGTCAGTCGCTTTAAATGGGGACTGTCTGTTGATATCACTGCTCCGGATTTAGAAACTCGGATTGCCATTTTGCGTAATAAAGCTGATCGTGAACAGATCCAAATTCCTGATGACGCTCTAAGTATCATTGCCAGTCAGGTAAATAGTAATGTGCGTGAATTAGAAGGCGCATTAGCACGCGTCCAAGCTTATTCTAAATTACAACATCATGAGATTGATGAAGACTTGGTCCATAAGGCGTTGAAGAGTTTGAACCTAGAAAACAAACCAACTTTGACGATTGAATTAATTCAACAAAAAGTTGCTGCCTATTTCGATGTTAATGTCGTCGACTTAAAAGGCAAAAAGCGGATGAAAGAGATTGTAGTCCCGCGTCAAATTGCGATGTATTTAGCTCGCGAGCTGACCAATTCATCCTTGCCAAAAATCGGTAAGGCCTTTGGTGGCAAGGATCATACGACAGTATTACACTCGTGTGATAAGATTGCGGACGCGTTAACATCTGATCCAAAGTTATCTGAAAATATCCAACAGCTTAAAATTGAGATACAACGGCGTTAATAACTAGCGTATGATTAAAGTTGAGCTTTGCTTTGGCTGTGGAAAAGTCAGCAAAAAGGTGGGTTGTTTTCCTCGAGTTATCCACATGGGGAAAACTTAGGCTCATCAATTACTTTTCAGTTATCCACAGCTTCCACATGCTCTACTACTACTACTGTCTTTATAATTAAATTAAGTAATGGGGCTTTGCCCCACATTTACATAACCATTTGGGGGCATTGAAATGAAATTTACAGTCAATCGACAACAGTTCATTAAAAAACTTAATGACGTTTCACGAGCCATTTCAACAAAGACGACAATTCCAATTCTTACCGGGTTAAAATTGGTCGTTACAGATCGTGAAATTATTTTTACCGGGTCAGATACTGACATTTCCATTGAAACCACGTTACGTGGTGATGACGATGCCACTGAATTGACCGTTGAAGAACCTGGCCAAATTGTATTATCAGCTCGCTTCTTTAGTGAAATTGTTAAACGGCTGCCCGAAGCAACGATGACCATCACTGTTAAAGAAGGGTTTCAGGCTAATATCACATCTGGCGCAGCGGCATTTACGATCAATGGTTTAGACGCCAATGGATATCCGCACTTACCAGAAATTGATGGTACAGATGAAGTTAACCTTGCCGGAGATGTCTTTCGAGATATCATTAATACCACGGTTATTGCCGTCTCTAATCAAGAAAGTCGTCCGATCTTAACCGGGGTTCACTTCACGCTTAACGGTGATCAGTTTATGGCAGTTGCCACTGATTCCCATCGGTTAAGTCAACGAAAAGTTACCTTACCAGAAGCTGCCGCTGAGACACATGACGTGATTATTCCTGGTAAATCGCTAGTTGAATTATCAAGAATGATTAACGAGGATAGCCAAGATGTTAAAATGCGTTTATCAGAGAACCAAGTGCTCTTTATGTTAGGTGACACGGCATTTTATTCTCGTTTGCTAGAGGGCAACTACCCTGATACCTCACGGTTGATTCCCAGTGAATCCGAGACGACAATGGAGATTCCCGCCCCTTCGCTACTATCAGCGATTGAGCGTGCCTCACTGCTGTCACATGAAAGTCGTAACAATGTCGTTAAGTTGACGTTGAAAGCGAATGAACATTTGGCCACAATTTTTGGTAATTCGCCTGACGTCGGGGCGGTTGAAGAAAACCTGTCAGTGGTCACGTTAGCCGGTAATGATTTGGAAATCTCATTTAACCCCGACTATTTAAAAGATGCGTTACGTTCATTTGGCCAATCACAAATTAAGCTGAGCTTTACGTCGGCTTTACGACCCTTTACATTGGTTCCAAGTGAAGACGGCGATAACTTCATCCAGCTCATCACACCTGTTCGTACGTTCTAACGTCAATCGAATAAGCTGATTGCTAAGCCTGCAAATCTTTGTGAGATTTGCAGGCTTTTTTTGTCACCGCTCTAATGGTGGTGATAAAGGATCATCGAGTTATTAACGCCAGAAATCGCTTCTGAGGGATTTTAGGGGATGAGTAGTATCGAGTATTTAAAAACCCTTAAAACGAACACTAGGCCGTTAAAAATGGTTTATCAATTGTTTTTCACTATTGAAACCGGTATAATAATGAGTATATGTAAGGATGGTGTTGATTGTGAAAAAAGAAGTGTTAATCAAGACAGCCTTCATTACTTTGGGACAATTATTGAAAGAGGAATCGGTTATTGATTCTGGCGGTCAGGCGAAGTGGTATCTCAAAGATCATGCGGTTGCTATTAACGGCGAACCAGATGATCGACGAGGACGAAAGTTATATCCTGGCGATTCAGTTGATGTCCCAGACGTAGGGCTATTTTTTATACGACAAAATCAAGCGAACGTAACTTCAGAAAAGGATGCGTAATGTACTTAGAAAGTTTGCATCTGAAGGATTTTCGTAATTATTCGACCCTCGATGTGGACTTTGATCAAGGAGTTAACATCTTGCTGGGTGAAAACGCACAAGGAAAGACGAACTTATTAGAGGCAATCTATGTCTTGGCATTGACGCGGTCTCATCGAACCGCTAACGATCGAGATTTAATTAGTTGGCAAGCTGACGAGGCATTGGTAGCTGGACGTGTCCGAAAAACCAATACGATCACGCCCTTAGAACTCACCTTTAGTAAAAAAGGGAAGAAAGCCAAGGTTAACCATCTTGAACAAGCACGATTATCGAGATACGTTGGTCAGCTTAATGTGATCTTATTTGCGCCAGAGGATCTAGAGTTAGTTAAGGGATCGCCTTCGGTTCGTCGGCATTTTATTGATCAAGAGTTTGGTCAGATGAGCCCCAAATATCTTTACAACGCGGGGCAATATCGAACCATCCTGCGTCAGCGAAACAATTATTTGCGGCAATTACAGCGTAAACAGGCAAAAGATTTGGTGTTTCTCGGCGTTTTAAGTGATCAGTTGGCAGCTTTTGGTGCCGAACTAGTCGTTGCGCGCTTGACGTTTCTCAAACAGTTGGAAAAGTGGGCGCAAGGCGTCCACGAGGTGATTTCTCAAGCACGTGAACAACTGACGTTTGACTACATTAACCAAATTAAGGCGGCACCTGGTGCCTCCGTTGAAAGTTTGTATCAGGCTTACCAAACGGCCTTTGAACGCCAGCAACAAAAGGAAATTGAACAGGGCACAACGCTGATCGGCCCCCATCGCGATGACTTACACTTTTTAGTGAATGGTAAAAATGTTCAAACATTTGGCTCCCAAGGACAGCAACGAACAACTGCGCTTTCTGTAAAGCTAGCTGAAATTGACTTGATGAAAGCGATCACTGGTGAGTATCCAGTTTTGTTATTAGACGATGTACTGAGCGAACTTGACGATGCCCGGCAAACGCATCTATTGCGGTCTATTCAAGACCGTGTGCAGACGTTTTTAACCACTACGTCACTTAGTGGGATTACGCGAAAACTAATTAATCCACCGACGGTCTTTAATGTCAGTGATGGGCGATTACAACAAGATTCAACAGAAGCTTGATTGAGTAGTTGGAAGAATGACAGGAGGAATGAACGTGGCTGAAGATAACGAACAGCAATTAACACAGGCGCAACGCGAGCAAGCTGAGCAGGCGGAAGCCGATCAGGCCTCAAAAGTTGCGTCAGGGGATGCTGCGACTCGAGAAGCAGAAGCTGGTCAGTATAATGCAGATCAGATTCAAGTTTTAGAAGGGCTCGAAGCCGTCCGTAAACGTCCTGGGATGTATATTGGGACAACCACGTCGCAAGGACTCCATCATTTGGTATGGGAAATTGTGGATAATGGTATCGATGAGGCATTAGCTGGTTTCGCAAATGAAATCAACGTGGTCGTGGAAAAAGATAATTCCATCACTGTCACAGACAATGGTCGGGGAATTCCAGTTGATATTCAAAAGAAGACTGGAAAGCCAGCCTTAGAGACTGTTTTCACGATCTTGCACGCCGGCGGTAAGTTCGGCGGTGGCGGTTATAAAGTTTCTGGTGGTTTGCACGGAGTTGGTGCCTCAGTGGTTAATGCACTGTCATCAGAACTTGATGTCCGGGTAATGCGGAACGGAAAAGTGTATTACATGGACTTTGCGACCGGCCGCGTCAAGACGCCAATGAAGGTGATCGGTGAGGCAGATCCCCATGCACATGGGACGATTGTGCACTTTAAACCAGATAACGATATTTTTCGAGAAACGACTACTTATGATATTAAAATTTTAACGACTCGTATTCGCGAACTGGCCTTTTTGAATAAAGGGTTGAAGATCACGATTGAAGACAAGCGGCCTGAAGAAGCTACGTTTGTAGCCTTTCACTATGAAGGTGGCATTAAACAGTATGTCGAGTATCTGGACAAAGGTAAAGACGTCTTATTTACTGACCCAGTCTATGTTGAAGGTACGCAGAAGGGCATTGTCGTCGAAGTCAGCTTGCAATATACCGATGATTTCCACAGCAACTTACTCACATTTACCAACAACATTCATACGTACGAAGGTGGTACTCACGAGACCGGATTTAAGTCGGCGTTGACTAGAGTAATTAACGACTACGGGCATAAGAGCGGGCAGCTAAAAGACAATGACGACCCCTTATCTGGTGATGATGTGCGTGAAGGATTAACCGCTGTTGTCTCAATTAAACATCCAGATCCACAATTTGAAGGGCAAACCAAGACCAAGCTTGGTAATTCAGATGCACGAACTGCGACGGATCATTTGTTTAGTGATACGTTTAGCCGATTTATGATGGAAAATCCTGATACGGCTAGGAAGATTGTCGACAAGGGAATTCTGGCTTCTAAGGCTCGGGTTGCGGCCAAACGTGCCCGTGAAGTAACACGGAAAAAATCGGGATTAGAGATCTCGAATTTACCTGGTAAATTAGCTGATAACACATCGAAGGATCCGGCAATCTCAGAATTGTTTATTGTCGAAGGGGATTCCGCCGGTGGTTCAGCTAAACAGGGGCGTTCACGGTTAACCCAGGCAATTTTGCCAATTCGTGGGAAAATCCTTAACGTTGAAAAAGCCAGTTTGGATCGGGTGTTGGCTAACGAGGAAATTCGGTCGCTGTTCACTGCATTAGGTACCGGATTTGGTGAAGATTTTGATATTTCTAAAGCGAACTATCATAAATTAATTATTATGACCGATGCCGATGTGGATGGCGCTCATATTCGTATTTTGTTATTAACTTTGTTCTATCGATTCATGCGACCAATGATTGATGCCGGCTACGTGTATATTGCTCAGCCACCGCTTTATCGAGTGGCACAGGGTAAAATGATGCGCTACATCGATTCAGACGAAGAATTGAACACGATTTTAGGCCAATTACCACCTTCGCCAAAGCCAACCATCCAACGGTACAAAGGGCTAGGTGAAATGGACGCTGAACAATTATGGGAAACGACAATGGATCCAGAAAAGCGTCGCTTACTGCGAGTTGATCCACAAGACGCCATTGAAGCCGACCAAATTTTCACGATGTTGATGGGTGACAAGGTCGCACCACGGCGCGAATTTATCGAAGCCAACGCGAAGTTTGTTGAAAATTTGGATGCTTAGATTCTGTTAGAGCTCAGCTTCAAGGCGCATTGTGTCACACTGAGATTGTTGTCGTGTTCCACAATGCTGAAGCCTGCGCCTAACCTAATCATCGCCATTGACCAAGAACGTCAATCCCGTTGATTTTGTTAGTGCTCGGCTTCAAAACGTATTGTGTCACACTGAGATTAAAGGAGTTGCAAAATGAGCGAAGATTTACCGAGTCGCATTACCGACGTCAATCTGTCGCAAACGATGCGGACATCGTTTCTAGATTACGCCATGTCCGTCATTGTGGCACGGGCGTTGCCAGATGTGCGTGATGGGATGAAGCCAGTTCATCGTCGAATTTTGTACGATATGCATGAACTGGGCAACACGCCAGATAAACCATACAAAAAATCTGCCAGAATTGTGGGAGACGTATTAGGTAAGTATCACCCTCATGGGGATAGTGCTGTGTATGAGTCAATGGTCCGCATGGCACAAGATTTCAGCTATCGCTACATGTTAGTTGATGGCCACGGAAACTTCGGGTCAGTTGATGGGGATAGCGCGGCGGCCATGCGTTATACCGAAGTTCGAATGAGCAAAATTGCGCTAGAAATGTTGCGGGACATTAATAAAGACACCATTGATTTTCAAGATAACTATGATGGCACAGAACGGGAACCAACTGTTTTGCCGGCTCGTTTTCCCAATTTGCTAGTGAATGGAACCTCCGGGATTGCCGTGGGGATGGCAACCAGTATTCCGCCGCATAACTTATCTGAAGTCATCAAGGGGATTCACATCCTGATGAATCATCCGGAAGCGACGACAGCTGACTTGATGGAAGCCATTCCGGGACCAGATTTTCCAACTGGCGCAATTGTCATGGGGAAAGCAGGCATTCGCAAGGCCTATGAAACAGGAAAAGGTTCCATCACTGTCCGTTCTAAAGTCGATATTGAAACAGCTAAGAACGGTAAAGAACGCATCATTGTGACGGAATTGCCGTATATGGTTAACAAGGCTCGTCTTATTGAACATATTGCTGAATTAGCCCGTGACAAACGAATTGAAGGAATCACCGATATCAATGACGAATCCGACCGTGAAGGATTACGAGTAGTGATCGATGTTCGCCGGGATATGTCGGCATCGGTGGTTTTAAATAACTTGTATAAGATGACGATGTTGCAAACGTCCTTTAGCTTTAATATGTTGGCGATTGAGGACGGAACGCCAAAAGTGTTGAGTTTAAAGCAAATTTTGGTTGATTATTTGCGTCATCAAGAAAGTGTGATCCGTCGGCGGACTGAATTTGATTTAAAACGTGCGCAAGCGCGGGCTCATATTTTGGAAGGCTTGCGGATTGCGTTAGATCACATTGATGCGATCATTTCGATCATTCGTAATTCTCAAACTGCCGATATTGCTAAAACGCAATTGATGGAGAACTACTCACTTTCCGATAAACAGGCACAAGCCATTTTGGATATGCGGTTGGTTCGGTTAACCGGTTTGGAACGGGGTAAAATTGAAGATGAATACAATGCCTTGATGAAAGACATTGCTGATTATCAGGATATTTTGGCTCATGAATCGCGGATTAATGAAATTATTTATCAGGAGTTATTAGAGGTTCAAAATAAATTTGGTGATGCACGACGGACTGAACTACAAGTTGGTGACATTTCGAGCATCGAAGATGAAGATCTTATTGAACAAGAAGACGTCATTGTCACTTTGACGCACAAAGGCTACATTAAGCGATTACCAACGACTGAATTTAAATCGCAGCATCGTGGTGGACGTGGCATTCAAGGCATGAATGTGCATGATGATGACTTTATTGAGCATTTAATTTCTACTTCAACCCATGACCGTTTATTGTTGTTTACCAACACGGGTAAAGTTTATACGATGAAGGGCTACGAAATTCCTGAATATGGTCGGACTGCCAAAGGAATTCCCGTGATCAATCTGTTAGGGATTGACGGTGGTGAACGCATTCAGGCAGTGATCAATGTCACTGGGGACCCGAGTGAAAGCAAGAATTATTTGTTCTTTACGACGGTTCACGGGGTGGTCAAACGGACAGCCGTAACAGAATTCAGCAATATTCGCAGTAACGGATTGAAGGCAATTACGTTACATGATGATGATGAAGTTATGAATGTGGCGATTACTGATGGTAGTCAGAACATAATTATTGGAACCCACGCAGGTTATGCGGTTTCATTTGCGGAAACAACAGTTCGTGATATGGGACGTTCGGCTGCCGGGGTGCGTGGGATTCGTCTACGTGATGATGACTATGTTGTTGGTGCTGATGTATTAAGCCCTGATAGTCACGTATTGGTTATCAGTGAAAAAGGTTATGGGAAACAAACCAAGGCCAGTGAGTACCCGATTAAGGGTCGCGGTGGTAAAGGGATTAAGACCGTTAATGTGACGGAAAAGAATGGTCCATTAGCTGGGCTAACGACCGTTGATGGCACTGAAGACATCATGCTTGTTACCGACAAGGGTGTCATGATTCGGTTTAACATTAATAGCGTGTCTGAAACTGGCCGGGCAACCTTAGGTGTTCATCTTATTCGGATTGACGAGGATGCCTCCGTTGCCACGATGGCAAAGGTAGAACCAGAGTTGGCTGAAGATGAAACTGATAAAGGTGCTACGGAAGATACGGAGAAGGAACCGTTAGCTGGCGATCAACCTGCCGGCGATGCTGATGCGCAGGTGAAGGAACTTTTGCAACGGGCAGAAAATGATGATTCCGATGATCCAGATGCTGAATAGCGTCTATTACTCATGTTTATCAAAAAAATGGTTTCAGTTTTAAACTGAGGCCGTTTTTTTATAGTTGAGATTAAAAATAGTATTAATTGCCTTTTATAAGTTGTTTGGGCGACAATGGGCTTACATTGAAATTTAGTTCAGATGGAGGTTAACAGATGAGTGAAGCGAAGGACCTATTGGTTGTGACCACAGAACACATTCCTGGACAAGAGTACGAAGTGATTGGAGAAGTCTTTGGCTTAACCAGTCAATCTAAAAACGTGGTTAAGAATATTGGTGCTGGATTAAAAAACATCGTTGGTGGTGAAATCAAAGCGTACACAGAACTGTTGACCGAAGCACGGGACACTGCAATTGGTCGATTGCGAGATAATGCTAAAGCGATGGGAGCCGATGCAGTCGTAATGATGCGCTTTGATTCGGATTCCATCAGTCAAGATATGGAAACCGTCGCCGCTTATGGAACGGCAGTCAAATTTAAATAGTGTTGAAAATTGCGCCTTGGTTGCAAGGCGTTTTTTTGTGACTTGGCATTTAAAAATAGAGAAGTCACGTATGTATAGTTGTGTGAACGAACTTCAGGTGCCTGGCAAAGGACCTTGTTATTAAAGCTTCATCATGCTATACTTTTAGCTTGTGAGCGTTCGTCTTAATTGATGAACGACGCCTTACCCACTGGAATACCAGCGGGTCAATAGACCATAAGGAGGTAGACAGTCGATGTTAGCAACTAAGTATGAAATTACTTACATCATTCGTCCGGATTTAGACAGCGAAGCTAAGCAAGCCTTAGTGGACCGTTTTGACAAAATCTTGACGGATAACGGTGCCCAAATTGCTGATTCAAAGGACTGGTCAACTCGGCGCTTTGCGTACGAAATCGGAGGCTTCAACGAAGGAACTTACCACGTTGTTAACCTGACCACTGACCAAGCCGAAGCTTTAAACGAATTTGATCGTTTGGCTAAGATCAACGATGGCATTTTACGTCACATGATTGTTAAACGTGACGCTGAATAATCAGTAAAACTCAACTTTTACAGAGAGGAGCACTTCACTATGATCAATCGCGCAGTTCTCACTGGTCGTTTGACTAGGGATCCTGAAGTTCGTTACACACAATCAGGTGCTGCTGTCGCTACCTTTACATTGGCTGTGGACCGTCAGTTCACTAACCAACAGGGGCAACGTGAAGCAGATTTCATTAACTGTGTTATTTGGCGAAAATCTGCAGAAAATTTTGCTAATTTTACGCATAAAGGATCTTTGGTGGGGATCGAAGGTCGGATTCAAACCCGGAATTACGAAAACCAACAAGGCCAGCGCGTGTACGTCACAGAAGTGGTCGTTGAAAACTTTGCGTTACTTGAATCGCGTTCACAAACTGAGCAGCGAACAAGCAACACGAATAACAATGACAACTTTGCCAACAACGCTCCTCAAGCGGGAAGTGCCAATCCGTTCGGGAATAATGGTGGGGATAATGGGAGCAGCGTTAGCAATGCGCCAACCAGCAATCAACCTGCCCAACCTGTCGATCCTTTTGCTAGTAATGGTGAAAGTATCGATATCTCGGACGATGACCTTCCATTCTAATTTTAATCGTTAGGAGGATTAGATAATGGCAGATCAACGTCGTCGTGGTGGTAATCGTCGTCGCCGTAAGGTAGACTTTATCGCTGCAAACCACATCGAATACATCGATTACAAAGACACTGAATTATTGCAACGCTTCATCTCAGAACGAGGCAAGATTTTACCTCGTCGAGTAACCGGAACGTCCGCTAAGAACCAACGTCGTTTGACGGTGGCAATTAAGCGTTCACGGATCATGGGCTTGCTTCCATTCGTGGCAGAAGACTAATTGAACGTATTGAAAAAGCAGTCCATGATGGGCTGCTTTTTTGGTGTGTTCTGTTTAACTGATTTTTGTACTATGGTGACACCGCTAGCTAGTTTCAATCAAAGGAAAAACGCGCGTCAGCAATAATCTCAGCTTTGCTGACGCGCTAGTTTTTGTGTTTCAAGTTATCACAGGCTAGGTGTGATAAACTACTATCAGTAGGCTATACAGAAAGGACCAGACGTTATGCGGCAATTATTTGCAAAACTTCATCTACCTGTCTTTATGCAAAATACACGGTTACGCTGGGTAGCTGGATATGGTTTCGCATTAGGCCTGTTAAGTGTGATTATCGCGTTCATGCTTAATTGGATTTTTGGCTTGGTCATGCTGCTAATCGTGCTCGTCTTGCTAGTCCTAGTTTTTAATACGCTTCAGGAAATCAGTATTGATACTCAAGAATTCATCGCAGATTTGTCTTATCGCATCAAACGTGGTGAGCAAGAAGCGTTAATCGAGATGCCAATGGGAATCTTGATTTTTAATGAGCATCAGCGAATTTCTTGGATTAATCCTTATTTACAAACTTATTTTGGTGAAATTGACGTATTAGGCAAGACAATTGCGGAAGTGAGTGGTCAGTTAGCAGAGGCCATTGAGGCACATGAAAAAGATGGTGAATACACAACCATCACGTGGGCTGATAAACAATTTTATCTGCTCGTTCAACCAGAACTAAATGTCGTTTATCTAATGGATGTTAGCCATTATGCCCAGATTGAACGAGATTACCATGATGAACAATTAGTTTTAGGTATGATTTCGCTAGACAATTACGATGAAGTTACTCAAAGTATGAATGACTCAGATGTGTCCACGCTTAGAAACTATGTGACCAGCACGCTAACGGATTGGACGTTAGCGTTCAATATGTATTTACGTCGATTGAGTTCAGATCGTTATTTAATTTTGGGGCACTTAAGTGATTTAGAGCAATTAGAGACGGATAAATTTAAAATACTTGATACGATTCGTGAAACGACCTCTAAACAAAATTACCCGCTAACATTATCATTGGGAATTGCTTATGGTCAAAAGGACTTGAATCGTTTGGCCACCCTATCGCAAAGCAACCTGGATTTGGCGCTTGGTCGTGGTGGTGATCAAGTAGTCGTTAAAGCGGAAGATGCCGAGGCGCGCTTTTATGGCGGTAAAACCAACCCAATGGAAAAACGGACCCGGGTACGTGCTCGAATGATCTCACAGGCCTTACAAGAACTTTTCAGTCAGTCTGATCAGATCTTTGTCGCTGGTCACCAGTCACCCGATATGGACTCATTAGGCGCTTGTTTAGGTATTCGAAGAATTGCGCAAATGAATGGGAAAAAATGTTGGATTATTCTTGATGAAGCGCAACAAACGCATTCTGATATTCAGCGACTGTTAACCGTTATTGAAAAGGATTCAGAAATTCAAGATGCCATTATTACACCGGTCGACGCTGCCAACCGCGCAACGGACCAAAGTTTGCTGATTATGGTCGATCACTCAAAGCCATCCCTTTCAATGGGAAGTAGCATTTATGAGCCCCTCCAGAATCGGACCGTGATTATTGACCATCATCGACGGGGCGAAGAATTTCCGGAGAATCCATTGCTAGTTTATATTGAACCCTATGCAAGTTCTACTTGTGAACTGATTACTGAAATGTTAGAGTATCAGCCACAAGAAGCTAATTCTATCAATCGGATTGAAGCAACGGCAATGCTTTCTGGGATCGAAATCGACACCAAGCACTTCACAGACCATACAGGGACACGGACATTTGACGCAGCTAGCTATTTACGGTCTGCAGGCGCTGATGCGGAATTGATTGCTCAATTCAATAAAGAAAATCCCGACAGTTACATGGAACGGAATCACTTAATCAGTCGGGTTGAGTTGATCAACGATAACATGGCGCTGATTGCTGGTGAAGATAGCCGCCCGTACGACTCGGTGACCGCCGCGCAGGCAGCGGATTCGTTATTGAGTATGTCGGGAATTGATGCGTCTTTTGTCATTACACAACGAAGTGATGGTCGGGTTGGTGTGTCCGCTCGATCAACGGGCGAAGTGAACGTGCAAGTCATTATGGAACAAATGGGTGGTGGCGGACATTTGCAAAATGCTGCGACTCAAATTGAAAAGCAAAGTGTTAGTGACGTTCGGCAGACACTGGTTGACTTGTTAATTAATCAAACGGACGACAATCCTACTGAAGCAAAGGAGTAAGACAATGAAAGTTATTTTTACTGAAGATGTACGTGGACGAGGCAAGCGTGGCGAAGTGAAAGATGTTCCGGATGGCTATGCTCAGAACTTTTTGATTAAATCTGGTAAAGCCAAAGCTGCAACAGCGGCTGCTTTAAGTCAGCTAAAAGGACAACAACGAGCAGAAGCGCGGGAAGAGGCGACTGAACTGGCTAACGCACAGGCACTGAAATCGCAGTTGGAAGCAGATGAAACGGTTGTGGAAATCAAGGCTAAGGCTGGTGCTGACAGTCGGCTGTTTGGTTCCATTCCATCTAAACAGATTGCGCAAGAGTTGAACCAACAATTTCAGATAAAATTGGATAAACATAAGATTGAACTACCAGAACCAATTCGAGTCCTTGGGTACACAAATGTCCCAGTTAAGTTGCACAGCCAAGTAACGGCTAAGATTCGAGTTCACGTCGTATCTCAATAATGGCGCAATCTTGACCGTACTATTTCCTAGGAAATAGTACGGTCATTGTCTTAAAATCGTGTTATTAAACCGGAGAAAGCATGGATAATGTAGATTTGCGGGAACAAACCCCGCCACAAAATATTGAAGCTGAACAGGCTGTTTTAGGAGCGGTATTTTTAAGCAATGATGCCTATTCAGAAGCAGCCGAGTATTTACAACCGGAAGATTTTTATCGACGCGCCCATCAGATTATTTTCCAAACCATGGTGGATTTAAATAATAGCAACACTGTCGTGGATGCCGTTACTGTCAACGAGGCCTTGACTGCTAATGGACAGTTGGATGATGTCGGGGGCGTTGCGTATATTGCGGAATTGGCCCAGGCAGTACCTACCGCGGCTAATGTGGGATATTATGCGCAAATTGTTCGCGAAAAGGCAGTATTACGACGTCTAATCAAAACCGCCACGGATATCGTGACGCATTCCTATAACGAAGACGACGATGTTGCCACATTATTAGAAAATGCTGAATCTGAGATCATGAAAGTGTCAGATGATCGCACGAGTGGTGGCTTTAAACCGATTGCCGAAGTTTTGAATCAAGCTATGAACACTGTCAATGAATTAGCGAAACACGGTGATGAAATTACCGGTTTAGCTACCGGTTTTCATGAGTTAGATAAAATGACAACGGGATTCCATGACGATGAATTAATTATTTTGGCGGCTAGGCCGGGGGTTGGTAAGACGGCCTTTGTGTTGAATATTGCTGAAAACGTCGCGACAAAAACTAATAAAACCGTCGCGTTGTTTAGCCTAGAAATGGGTGCCGAGTCCCTAGTGAACCGAATGTTGTGTTCGGAAGGCAGTATTGACGCTAATCATTTGCGAACTGGTCAATTGACTGATGATGAGTGGCAAAATTTGGTGGTTGCCATGGGGGCATTATCCAAGACGAGTGTGTTTATTGATGATACGCCAGGGAACCGGATGGCCGAAATTAGTGCTAAATGTCGACGATTAGCAAAGGAGCATGATCTTGGGCTAATTGTCATTGATTATTTACAACTAATTGAAGGGGGAAATAAAGAAAACCGGCAACAAGAAGTTTCTGAAATTTCCCGACAGTTGAAAAAATTAGCTAAAGAACTTAGTGTCCCTGTCATCGCATTATCACAATTATCACGTGGCTTGGAACAACGTCAAGATAAACGCCCCGTTTTATCTGATATTCGTGAGTCAGGCTCAATCGAACAAGATGCCGATATTGTCGCCTTTTTATACCGGGATGACTATTATCAGCGTGACAATGATGACGAAGATAGTAATAGCGATCCTCGGGATGATGAAGACCAGAATGTTGGTGAGGTTGAAGTTATCATTGAAAAGAACCGTTCTGGCGCGCGGGGAACGGTTAAGCTATTGTTTGTGAAGTCATATAATAAATTTTCTAATATTGCCTATAATGCACCTGGTTAATATCGCCACAAAGTGATTTTAGCCAGTGAGCTGTAAGTTGCATATTTCCAGGGAAATAATCGGGGAGGAGGGGACCTATGCAAACAAAGACAAACGGTAAAGAAATTAAACTACCGTGGTTACTAGTTGCCGGTTTATTGAATAATATGGGGCAGAGTTTCATCTGGCCCTTAACGACGATTTATATTCACGATGCACTCCATGAGTCATTGACAATGGTCGGAATTGTCTTATTACTGAATTCAACGGCTAGTATCATCGGCGCCTATTTAGGTGGTTGGCTTTTTGATCGAGTAAATGCCTATCGATTAACCTTGGTTGTCACCGTATATGAATTTTTAGCTACTCTCTTTTTAATTTTTTGGCACGGGTGGCCGGCCTTTCCAATCGGGTTAGTCTTTATGGGATTTGGTAGCGGTCTCTTAATTACCCTGATTAATTCTTTAGGCACCACGATTAAAAGTCGTGATGGCCGCTATGTCTTTAACATGATTTACTTCATGCAGAATCTAGGAACGGTTTTTGGTACGATGATGGTGGGCTTTGTTTACCAGCATGGTGTACAGTACCTTTTCATGATCACGGCAGCAATGTATTTTTTATATTTCTTCATTGTGCTACTTCAATTCAATGTACCGACAATCAGTCATCATGCGCAACACCGTGATCAGCCACAGTCGTCAGTTAAGCTGCCTAGACCGAATCTAATTGTGATCTGGACATTGTTTATCTCGTTAATCGTGATTTGGATCATGTATGAACAATGGGTATCTAATATGGCCGTTTACATGACCGATCAAGGGATCCCTTTGACGAAGTATAGTTTTCTATGGACGATCAACGCTGCGCTCATTTTAGTTTTCCAGATGGGGGTAAATATCCTTGGGGACCGAATTCGCAATCCATACTATCAAATCATTCCAGGGATTGCGGCAGTAGTTGTTTCATTTATTATTTTGCTTTTTGTTAAACAGTATGGTGGTTTTATCTTGGCAATGGCGGTATTAACTTTGGGTGAAGCAACGGCATTCCCAGCTATTCCAGCTTTAGTAAATCAGTTAACGCCTTTGGCAGTAAAAGGGAAGTATCAAGGATCAGTCAATGCAGCTGCATCCGCAGGGCGAGCGTTAGGTCCATTATTAGGTGGTATTTTAATCGATGCGACGTCTTATAAATTCATGTTTGGATTTGCGGCAGTTGCAGTGGTAGTGATTTTAGGCCTAGTAATTATTGTTCGGCGGACGTTTTATGCCAAAACGGTTAGGTATTAATGTTTCACATGAAACAATACGTCAGGTTGAAATTAGCATCCCCAACCATGAGTGATAGCCCAGTAAAACGACATTTAAATTAAAGACCCTTATTTCCAAGATATGATGACTTGTTTGGAAATAAGGGTCTTGTTATTTTCGGTTAAATTTCACACGAGGCAGCCAAGTTATATCATCGATTTGTTCATAAGACATCACTTCAAAAATAACTATGTTGTTGATGAGAATGTCTATCGAAGGAAAAGTAGTGGTTAGTCCTTTTTGACCAGCGGTTGAGCTGAGATCAAATGGAAGCAGTAGAAGCTTTGCGTCAGGAACGGTTGCTGAAATTGATCCACTGGCCGTTACTACATTAGCTTCATTACGATCATTGATTAGGTACTTTTTAGCAACCGTCTTAGTCTGAATAAAAATTCCTTGGCGACTGTGAGCCAAAGAACGAGACCAAAAAGCGAAATGTAACCACAAAAAAACTGACCTAGGATCGGGGAATCCTAGGTCAGTCATCATTCTAGAGAGAGTCTTAACATATCTGGGGGGAGATACATTATGCGAAGGAGCGAGGGGTATCAACTCCTTCGATGCTTATAATATACCGATGTAACCTAAAGTGAAGCTTAAAAAGAAGTTACAAAAAATTTGCGTTGGTGAATCATGAGGAGCTAGTTCATTGATATGACTTGGATTTAGCGCAGAAAAGGGCCGTTAAAAACAATAAAAAATTTTTTAAAACAATCTGGGAGCACTGAGAACACCCTTTTTTACATTAGTCAGTTATAATAACAATCGTTAACAATGAATGACAGGAGGAAATAACAATGAATTTATCAGCAACAGATTACGATATTTTATCCGCCATTGCCGATGGGCGTGTTGAACCAGGGACACCGGTTACTCATTTCGTCGATTACTGTGATAACGCGATTGGGGGTAATCCGCGGCCATTGATTGCGGATGGTTACATTGACGCATCCGATAATGCTGTAACGGGATTGACCGATAAAGGTAAACAAGCGCTAGCTGAGCATCAAGCCTAGTTTTTGAATGAGGTCGTGTGATCCGTGGAATTGTGTCATAATGGATGACATTAATTAAAAAGGACGGGATTCCATGAATCAGCAATGGCGTGATGAAGCAACCACAGCGGTTAGAGGCCTTCTCCTATGGGCCAGTCTCATTAATATCTTTGTCGGCGTGGTTTTAGCTTGGACAATGTTAAATAATGGCGCACCGTTTTGGCTTTATATGTTATTTTTAATACCAGCTGTGGTGGGGGTCTGGCAATACACTCAAGTGGGCCGGTTGAGCGATCATTGGCTAATTAATGCGCGGATGTTTTATAGTCAGGCAATTATCAGTTTTGTACTTGCCTCATGGCTTTCCAGCATTTTCTTATGGCTCGCTGGTCGCCGAGTGACTTTGATTGCCAACAACCATCAATCATAAATTTAAAACTAAGGGTCTCCGGAAATCTGGAGGCTTGTTTTTGTTGGCTTAATCGTCGCCATGATGAATTGCTTCAATTAAAATTGAAAATTGTTGAGAGCGGGTAAAGTAGTGTATGATAAAGGACGATTAAAATTTTATTGAGCAATTTTTTGGAGGACACACGGATGAGAAAGTATTTCGCCGAATTTATCGGAACTTTTATGCTCGTCTTTATTGGGACTGGTGCGGTGACAATCGCAAAGGGTGGTACATTAACCATTGGACTGGCTTTTGGCTTAGCTATTACAATGATGGCTTACGCAGTCGGTGGCGTTTCTGGTGGTCACTTTAATCCTGCGGTTTCAATCGCCATGTTCATTAACGGGCGGTTATCCGGCACAGATACCTTGTTTTACATTGTTTCACAATTTTTAGGAGCAACTGTGGCTTCCAGTGTGATTGCTTTTATGGAACACGCACTAAAATTATCTAAAGCGGTTGGCTTTGGGCAAACAGATTTCCCCAATATTTCAGCTGGGGCAGCATTTTTGACGGAAGCTATCATTACATTCTTATTCGTCTTTGTTATTTTGATGGTGACGAGTGACGAATATGGTAATGGCCAAATGGCACCATTAGCGATTGGGTTAACTCTCGGATTCTTAATCATCGTCGTGTTGAACTTAACGGGTGGCTCATTAAACCCAGCGCGGAGTTTTGGACCAGCTATTTTTGCTGGTGGTTCTGCTTTGGCTCATTACTGGGTCTACTTAACCGCCCCGGTTGTTGGAGCTGTGATTGCCGCCTTTGTTGGTCGTTTGATGGGTAGTGAAGATTAATTAGTGTTTTTGAATCAACAAATAGCCAGTTTGGGATTAACCCAGACTGGTTTTTTTGTTCAAATTGTTTGTCGATATTCGATAGAGAATTTGAAGATGAACTAACTATTGAGTATCAGGCATGTATAAATGAATAGGGTCATTTTAACCGCAATGTTAATGGCGTGATTTATTGATCTATCAAGTACTGTCCCAATAATGAATAATTTATTTAACGCCTTATTGGGCGATATTATGTGCGAACCAAATTTTTATGAAAAATTGGTTCGTTTTTTTCTTGAAAAGTTGACTAGCTTAGCATTATCAGTAGGTTTACAAACAATTATATGAGTTATACTATTATACTAAATGTTTAATTTGGAAAAATGTTGACACAAGCGTTGCTTTTTGGGAGCCGAGGGAGTTATGAAAGAAAGTCAATTGGGGCGTGTAAACACCGCACAAAAAACCCACTATAAAATGTATAAAGCCGGCAAACAATGGCTGTTTGCGGGCTTAACTTTGCTATTCTTTGGTGTCGCTGAGGGCTTCACTACACAGACTGCAGCCGCTGATACTGGTACAGATCAGATAACACTGACTGACGATTCAATGGCGGCAACCAGTTCAGTTGCCAGTCAAGGCAGTGTCGTGCTGTCGAGCACGAGTGCTGCTAGTGAACCGGCAACAGATAATAAGCAAGCTGATTCGCTGGTTGCAGCCAGTGAAGCACAGGTTGATGACACCTCAGCCTTGCAATCACCTCAGCTAACATCACGGGCTAGTCTGACTGATTTAGCAGACGTACCGACTGATACACCTGCACCACAACCAGTTGATTTTCAAGCAGCGATTATTAATCCGGCCACGCTAACATCACGGGCAACGTTAGCTGTTGATTCGCAGACGACACCTATTAGTCCCACACTGGTTTTGCCAACTGGAGCGACTTCCAGTACCGCTGTTGATGGTGTGTTAACGGTCAATTTACCAACTGATACACCTAGTTCAGCTGTGCAAACGGTTAAGGCTGAATTAGCTGCTTTAAATCAACCGGTTGCAATTACGCAAACAGCAGCAGCTTCGACGATCGCAACTTTAAGCAACGGGATGGAAATCGGCACGACAGTCGGTAACGTGACGGCCGCAAACGCGTCAACCCAGTTTACTGGCAATGGGACCAGTGTGCAGTTCGATGGCAGCGGGACAGTTCAACTAACGGCGGATACAGGTAACCAAGTTGGGCATGCTAATTTAAATAATGTGGTGGATTTGACCAAAAATTTCACCTTAACTGGGGCCATTGAAGTTGGTAAAAGTGGTGGTGCTGACGGAATTTCGTTAGTTCTTGTTCAAGCACCAGAAAATCCTAGTGATACCCATGATGCGCAAGCTGGGGGAGGGTTAGGGATCGCTGGTTTGCCGAACGCGCTAGGTTTTACCTTTGATCCGTGGGGGAATTCAGGTGTACCAACGTTGACCAATGGGCTGTATGGTGATCCAACAACGCCATATGTCGGGTGGCGGACAACTGACAGTACTGGGTTAATTAATAACTACTCAGCAATTCCAGGTAGCTGGTTTACCCCAAATACACCGATGGTTTCAGCTAGTTCAAACACTTGGGAACCAATGGATGCGAAAATTCTGGATACTGGTTTTCATAACTTCACTTTAACTTATTCCTATGATGCTTCAACTGGAATGGGAACCTTTGCTATGTCCATTCCTGACAATGGTGAAAATACACAATTAAGTAAAACAATTAAAATCGATCCAGCATTAGCCGACTATACGATGTCCTTCGCGGCTTCAACTGGAGGTTCCTCAAATCAACAAGGTGCACGTGTGACGTCGTTTGAATACACTAAAGGAACTTCACAAGTAACCCTTAACATTCAAACGCCAAATGGAACGTCAGCACCATTGACTGTGACAGCTAACATCGGGGATACGATTCATATTTACCCCGATCAAAAATCAGCTCAAGCAGCGATTGATATGGGGATGGATCCCGCCACAGTGGTGGTGTGGGATAACAGTGTTGGGTATGGTTTGAAGGCGCCATTTAATTATGTAGTTAAGAACAATCTGACTCAGACAACGAACGTAATTGAGACTGCATCAGTTGTATCGACACTCATTCAATATGTCGATGCTGATGGACAAGTTATTTTACCGAGTCGAACGATTTCTGGGGTAGCAGGAGCAGCCATTGATCTATCAGCAGTTGAGCCCAGTGCTGAGGTGACGAGTACCATAAATGGCGGCCAATATTTATTAACAACCTCGCCAGCATTGAATGAGAAATTTTCGAATAATCAAACACTGACCTACACCTTTACATCTGATCCAACGCCAACTGTGACGGCAGCGGAATCGGAAGTTAATTCGTACCAAGGGTTAACTAGCACGGCGTTATCCAATGCAGAATCGGCTCTATCGGCAGCTAGTTATGCGGCATCAGTCTCGCCCGATGATTCGGCAGTCGCAGCTCAATATTCGGCTACCCAATCGTATTACATGGCCGTGACGAACCAAGGATCGGCAGCGGTTAGTGCACAAGTTATATTGGATTCAGTTAATGCGCAAGTTGCAAATGTGATTACTACAGCGAATTCGGCTAATAACTTAGCGACCAGTTTAGAACAAACCTATCTGGAGGAATTGGCAGATGCCGCAGCCGCCACAGCAGCCGCCAACTCGGCTAATTCACTCTATGCTTTTGAAAGCAGTACCTTTAAATTAGATTCAAATGTCAATTATTACTCACAAATGGCCGCCAGTGATACGGCAAAAGCAGCAAGTGCAACAACTGCCGCCACCTCAGCAACGCAGGTTTACAATAGTGCTTTATTAGCAGCACAAACTGCAATTAATAATGCGGCTAGTGTGGCTAACAGCGCCGCCGCTGCTGCTCAAGAGCTTACTTTAGCTACCAGCCAAACTGCTTTTCAGACGACTTCAACGGCCTCACAAGCGATCGTTGTTGCGGACAAAGCCACTTCGATTGCGGCCTCAAATGTAGCGTCGACGGCGAAAAAGGTGGTTGATTCTGTTCAATCAATGGCACTTTCAGCTGCTATGACCGCAATTGAAGCTAATTTAACTGCCAGTCAGGCAATGTCATTGGCTAGTGCTGACCAAGCCAATAACGATGTGCAGACAGGTGCAACTGCGACCTCGACAACCGCTAATGCCGGAAATGTGGCCGCCCAATCCGCGACCAATGATGCGAATCAAGCTTTGCAGTATGCGTCCTTAGCTGCGAGTGCCGCTTCAGCCAATGATGTTAGTGGCGCATACTCTTATGCCATGCAAGCTTCCAGTTTGGCGGCACAGGCAACTTCTGAAGCAGCGGTGACGCACAGTGCGGCGTCAATCGTTACTTCTTCAACAAAACAAGTGGCCAGTCAGGTTACAGTTGACAGTCAGGTTTCTTCACAACTAGCCAGTCAAGCGCAAAGCGTGGCTTCAACAGCGGTAACTAATGCGGCTACCGCTAGTGGCGCGGCTGACTCAGCAGTAACCAACGCCAATGAGGCCTCAGCTACTGGGCGGACTGATTTGGCGAACAGTGGTGTTGTTAGTGCGGCCAGTTTAGCCCAGTCGGCTGCCAGTGGTGCGATATCTGCCTCTTCATTGGCCAGTTATGAAGCCAAGCAAGCGACCTCCTTTGCTAGTGCATCGAGTAACTATGCAAGTACAGCCAGCGACTTTGCTAGTCGAGCTTCGCTAGCAGCGGCGTCAAACAATGCTAGTTTGGCTAGCGAATTCGCATTATCGGCTGCCAGTGCCCAAACGGCTGCTTTTTCGGCAGCGATGGTAGCGACAAGTTTATTCGGTGTGGCGCAAAGTGCTAATAATTACGTTCAAAGTGCGGTGGCATCTGATAGTGCGGCAGCCAGTTCAGCAGCGACGGCTACCAGCCTGGCCGCTAAACAAGCTAGTCAGGATGTCATCACGATTCAAAGTTATGGTGATCACAATACATCTTTAAGTAATAAAGCCGCGTCTTTAGCTAAATTAGATCCAAATAATGTGAAAATTCAAACGCAGGCAGCGTCAGCAACAGTCGTTATTTCTGAAAATGCCTCCTTGCAAGCTGTTGCTAGCGCCCAAACATTGAGTGCTAATCAGCTGTATGTTGCAGCTGCCTCAGCTGCGGGTTTAAATCAAGCAGAATCGGCTCAAGGAATATATTAAAGTGCAGCAAATGCTCAAAGCATTGCTGATTCTGCTGCTGCTCGTGCACAGCGGCTCTATTTGGACTTTTTAGCTGTTGACGACAGTATGGAACAACAAGTCAATGATGATTCAACGGTGGCGTCTACGAATGCCTCGGTGGCGGCTTCCGCAGATTCTGCCGCGACTCTGATAACAACCAATGCTGCTACTAACGGCAGTGTGGCGATGTCTTTGGCAAACAAAGCGTTATCAATTGCCGCGACTGATTCGCAAAACGTTTCGGTGCAAGGTTCGGCCGCCACGGTTAGTACGGCTGCTTCACAAATTACTAGTACTGTTCAACAGCTGCAAGATAATCAGGCGATGATTAACCAGTTAACCGCCAGTGCTGCTAGTGTGGCCTTGAGTTATGACGCCAGCCAAGCGGCTACGATGGCTTCACAAGTCAATTACTTGGTCGTCGAGGATAACGACTTAATTGCATCAATGAATTCGGCTGCGACGGTGATTAGCCAACAGTCGCCAATTCTAAGCCAGGCGGTGCACGTAGATAGCGTGACCGCCAGTGAAAAGGCCTCAGACGCGGCGGCAGCGGCTTCAACGGCGTCAGGTCAAGTTAAAACGGTTAGTGAACAAACAAATACAATTTCACAAGCGACCAGTGAAGTGATGAGCGCGGCCAGTGCTGCAGCCACGGATGTCAAGTTACAGTCCGCAGCACTTTCCGCGGCTTCGATGGCTGATCTTGCAAATAAACTTGCGACAATCGCTCAGGAAGATGAAAACTCTGCGGCAGCGGCCAATACATCCGCGCAAAGTGCGGCGCAGGCGAATGATGTTGCTTCAGCGACCTTCTTCGCTTCAACCGCGGCTAGTTATGCGGCGTTAGTCCCGAGTTTACAGAGTTCGCTAACTTTGTTAATTAGTGCGGCTAATTCATTAGCGAGTGCCGCTGGGCAAAAAGTAATCGATGACCAGACAGCCGCTCAAATACAAGCTTCCGCTGCATCAACGATAGCGAGCGCGGCGACCAAGGCAGCCAGTGCTGGCTCAACAGAAGGTACGAACGTCAATCATATTTTGAGTTCTGCTCAAGCGATTGCGGCGACAGCACCTAAAGATGCCGCGGTAATCAATTTGCTTTCTGAAGCCAATAGCTTAACAGCTCAGGTAAACGCTGATAACGTTTCGGCTTCTGCAGCAGTTAGTGATGCTGATCGGTATGCTTCATTAGCTGTGTCAGCGGCGGCTAATAATGATGTTTCAGGTGCGACAAATTATGCGTTAGCTGCATCTACAGCGGGTTCAACTGTGAGTTCCTTGGAATATCAAGTGGATCATTTGGCTACCACGGCCAACGAGGTTTACAGTCAAATGACAACCCGAGTTGCCGGGGATGCGTCGGCTGCTAACCAAGCTTTAAGTGAAGCTAATCGTTATGCGAGCCAAGCGACTAGCGCTAATGTGGCAACAATACAGGCTTCAGCAACGATGAGTACGGCTGCCAGTCAGATTGCCCAGTTGGTGACAACTGATTCGGCTAATGGCGATTTAACGGGATTGTTAATTTCAGCCAATCAATTGAATCAGCAGGTCAGTGCGCTAACCAGCAGTGCTTCAGTCGCGCAGAGTATGGCTGATTCTGCGGCAAGTGACGCGCAATCAGCTACTGGCTTAAATGACAATCAAACGGCCAGTGCGGCGGCATCAGTCGCCTCTGCTCAAGCCAGTGTAGCCGCGGCTACTTTGGCCAGTGCAACAGCGTTAGCGACTAGCGTTGACGATTTGGCTAACCAAGTTAGTCAAGCTGTTAGCGCCGACGCCAGTGTGGCTGCCAGTGCCGCTAGTGGTGCCAGTGCTGCTGCTTCTTCAACTAGTAGCGATGCAGCACTTGCTAGTCAGCAAGTGATTGATTTGAATAGCATGGTTGATCAAGTAAATTCTATTGCTGAAGCTGATCAGAAAAATTTGGCAGTTAAGGCTGATGCCTCATTAGTCAAAAGTTTGGCTGACCAAGCTGTTAATGCGGCTAGTACCGCAGCTGCTTTTACTGACTCAGCAAATGAATTATCACGTCAAGCCAGCTTAGCTGCTGCAGATAATAACGCCATCGCAGCGCAAACATTAGCCAGCCAGGTGGCAAGTCTTGAAGTTCAGGCGGCTAGCGCGGCTAATCAAGCAGTCGCTGCGGCTAAATCTGCTAAAAATGCACTAGCGGATGCGACCAACAACTTAATTAACGATACAATTGGCGCCAATGACGCTGCTGATCAAGTTACAAGTTCAGAAAATGTGACAAGTATCGCCGCGTCGCTAGTGGCCTCTAACGCTTCTGCCGCTTCACCAGCGGTGGATTCAATCGTTAAAACAACGCAAAGTGATGCAGCTAATTCGACGCTATCAGGAAACATTGAAGCGGCTAAACAGCTAGTGAGTGGGTATGAGGAATTAACCAGTGCGGCTATTAGCGCGGAACAACAGGCGCAATCCTTAGTCAGTGCTGCTAGTGTCGCTGCTGCTAGTCACGATCTGAATACAGCTAGTCAGTTGGCTGATCAGGCGAAAACTGTGCAGACCTTAGCAAATAGTTTGGAAACGAGTGCGGAAAACTTAGCTAGTCAGATGGCCAGTGTGGCAACAACGGTCGATCACACTGTTTCATCTGATTTAGCGTCGACAGCCGCAGTGGCAGTGGTCCCTGCTGCAAGTAACGTCACCTCAGCGAATACGCTGTCAGCAGCGGTTCTTAGTGATGTTGCCAGTTTGCGAGCCGATGTTACGCAGACACCAAATGATTCGCGATTGGCAAGCGCACTTACGACGGGTCAATCTTTGAGTAGTGGTTACGATTCGGCCGCTAGTCTGGCTAATTCAATGGCGACAATTGCCGCGAGTGCTGTCAGTGCGGCAAGTAGTTTAGCTGAATTTAATAATCCATTATTGACCAGTCAGGCGGCGTCAACGGCCGCTAGTGCGGCTAGTGTCGCAACAAGTGCGGCAGCGACAGCCGCTACGATCCAACAATCATTAGCGGTATTAGTGGCTAGTGCGGCAGCGATCAATTCAGCTGACCAAAATGCCGCTGCGCAAGATCATGTGGCAGCCGATACGTTGAATACGAGTGCAAATAATGAAGCAACGTCGCTGGCGGATACGTTTGCTAACCTGACCAGTGCCGACAAGACCAGTCAGTTAACAGCCAAGACTGATTTACAGAATGCTGCAGTTACCAGTTTGGCTAGTGATGCTAGTAGCACGCAGGCAGCGGCTAGCTTAGCTAATTCGCAAGCCGTACTTGCCATTTCCTTGATTAACAGTGCGCAACAGGCGGCCTCCACCGCAGCCTTAAGCAATGATTCTAATGCCACAAGTCTTGCTTTATCAGCTGCACAAGTGGCGACCAAAGCCTTGTCAACCGCTGCTGCACAATTAGATTCATTAGCGACGGTTGCCAAAGACACCGTGACAAAAGTTCAAAGTTCAGTCACGGCAGACTCGACGGCGGCAGCGGATGACGCAACAACAGCCTGTGTTGCAGCAAATAGTGCCAATCAGGCAGCCACAAGTGTTGATCAGTTTAACCAGCAAATAAGTGCATTGGCTGATAGTGCCGCGACCTTGGCCAAAACTGATTTACAAAATTCGGCTGTTCAAAATGCGGCCAGTACGGCGGTTTCAGCGGATAGCACCGCCGATTCGCTCGTAAGTGTGGCGCAATCAGCCGCTGACGTGGCCAGCGTCGCGGCGGCTAAAGCCACCAGTGCTGCTAGTGCTAATGATGTCAGTGCTGCTAGCCAATTTGCTAGTGTCGCAATAGTCGCACAAAGCACGGCTACTTCAGCAGTAGCCGCCGCTAGTACCGCCGCAGTAACTGCGCATCAAGCGCAATCAACCGTTAGTGACACGGTAACGGTTGATTCACAAGCTGCATCTGGGTATGCGGATAATGCCAGTGACCAAGCTGACTCAGCCAGTGTGGCAACAGCGAGCGCCCAAACTGATTACACTAAGACGAGCAGTTTGACAACCGTCGGCCAACATCTGGCAACGGCTGACTTACAAGATTCTGCTGTTCAAAGTGCTGCAAACGCCTTATCAGCTACCGATATCCTGGTTCAGTCGTTGGCATCTGTCGCCGCTAGTGCCAATGAGGTCGCTAGTTTGGATGCTCAAAAAGCTGCAAATGCAGCTCAATTAAATGATGTGACTGCCGCTAGTCAGTTTGCTAGTGAAGCGATTAGTGCAGATCGTGTGGCTAGTTCTGCCGCTAGTAAAGCGGCCAGTGCTGAACAATTTGCCAGTCAGACGATGACTGATTTAAGTACAGCCGTGGCAACGGATTCTACAGCAGCTTCAGATGAAGCAACAATGGCAGGCTTGGCGGCAAGCAGTGCTGACAAAACGGTCACTGGTGCCGATCAACTTAACCAGCAGACGAGTGATTGGGCGGCCAGTGCAACCTCCCAAGCTAAGCGCGATTTACAAGATTCGGCCGTTCAAAATGCTGCTAGTACCGCGGCTTCAGCGGCCAATACTGTTGATTCATTGGCAAAATTAGTGCAATCTGCGGCCACCGTTGCTAAGCAAGCAAGTTCTTTAGCAGCTAGTGCAGCAGAGAACAATGATGTTAACTTGGCTAGTCAATTTGCTAGTGAAGCGGCAAGTGCGCAAAGTGCCACTACTTCAGCCGTGACAGCAGAAAGTAATGTTGCCAAACTTGTTAGTCAAGCGCAGTCAGCCGTCGATTCATTGGTAACGTTTGATTCTGCCACGGCTGCAAGTGATGCAACGAAAGCTAGTACTGCGGCCAATCATACGAGTGACTTGGCTGATAGCGCTAATCAGGCAAGTAAAGAGCTAAGTTCGTTAGCAGCCAGTGCAACTTCTTTAAGCGAGACTGATGATCAGAACTCAACGGTTCAAAGTTTAACTAATGAAGTCAGTTCGATCACTAATACCGCCGATTCATTAGCTAGTGTGGCTCAGTCAGCGGCTTCAGCGGCCAGTGTGGCGGCCATAGCTGCCTCAAATGCTGCTAGTGTTAACGATATCAGTGCCGCTAGTCAATTCGCTAGTGAAGCGGCTAGCGCGCAAAGTGTCGCCATTTCCGCTAATCAAGCAGTGACTGATGAACAACAGGCCGCTACGGAAACGCTATCGGCAGCTAATTCATTGGTATTTGCTGATTCACTAGCTGCGTCAAAAGATGCCATCAACGCCATTGAAGCGGCCAGTGCTACCAGCGATGTCGTGACAAGTGCGGACCAACGCAACCAACAAACGCATTCATTGGCCACTGATGCAGCTTCTTTAGCCAAGACTGACTTACAGAATTCAACGGTTCAGAGTTTGGCGAGTGTAGCAGAGGTGGCGGCCAGCGCTGTTGATTCGTTAGTCAGCCAAGCCCAATCTGCCACGGACGTTGTTAATATCGCTGCGTCGTTAGCAGCCAGTGCTGCTAGCGTTAACGATGCCAGTGCTGCCAGTCAATTTGCTAGTGAAGCAGCGAGTGCCCTAAGCCTAGCTACTTCGGCAAATCGAGCGGCCAGCGCTGAACAGATGACTGCCAGTCAAGCTCAATCGAAGACTAATTCGCTGGTGACAGGTGACTCAAATGCGGCATCAACCGCAGAAAAGGCAGTTAGTGAAGCAACCCTTTCAATGAGTGGGGCCACTGACAGTACCGATCAAAGTAGGCAACAAACAGATTCACTTGCTGCAAATGCCGCTTCTCTAGCTAAGACGGATTTGCAGAATTCCGCTGTGCAAAGTTTAGCGGGCGTTGTGAGCGCGACGGCCAGTGGTGCTGATTCATTAGTGGTTGTTACCCAATCAGCGACGGCCGTGGCTAGTGCAGCGCTTGAGTCAGCAAAACGTGCTGCTAGTGCCAACGATGCCAGTGCCGCCAGTCAATTTGCTAGTGAGGCAATGAGTGCCCAACTTGTGGCGCAGTCAGCCGCTAGTCAAGCAACGAGTGTCGAAACCTTGGCCAGTCAGATGGTCAATGAATTAAGTATAGCGGTCCTTGATGATGCCAGTGCGGCCTTGAATGAGGCAGCGAAGGCCAGCCAAGCCGCAGATGCTGCAGAGGCGACAGCAATTAGTGCTGATCAAGTTGATCAGCAAACGAGTGCATTGGCTTCAACAGCCGGTTCACTCGCAAAAACGGATTTACAGAATTCCGCCGTTCAAAGTCTGGCCAGTGCTACTGTTGCTGCAGCAAGTACTGTCGATTCTCTGACTAGTGAAGCCCGATCTGCGGCCTCCGTCGCCAGCGCAGCAAGTTTACTAGCTAAACATGCCGCTGATGCCAATGATACTAGCGCAGCGAGTCAATTTGCCAGTGAAGCAGCCAGTGCACAGAGCGTTGCTGCTTCTGCGAATCAGGTCGCCAGCGCTGAACAAATTCGCGTCAGTCAAACCCAATCCATGGTTGGCTCATTGGTGACTGTTGATTCGACGTCCGCTTTGACGGACGCCCAAAAGGCCAGTCAAGATGCAGTTTCTGCTAGCTCAATTACAAATAGTACTGCTAAGTTGACTCGACCAACCAGCGAACTAGCTGCCCAAGCCGCGTCACTTGCCGAGCACGATTTACAAAATGCCGCCGTGCAAAGTCTGGTTACCCAGGCTGATTCAGCTAATCAGGTAGCTGAATTGTTAACTAGTGCGGCCCAGTCAGCTGCGTCGGTTGCTAGTATTGCCGCCTCATTAGCTGCAAGCGCTGCTGATATCAATGATGCTAGCGCGGCCAGTCAATTTGCTAGTGAAGCAGCCAGTGCACAAAGCGTCGCTACTTCTGTGAACCGATCTGCGGCTCAAGCATTTCGCTCAGCCAATGACGCCTTATCTGCAGTTGAGCAATTAATTGGAACTGATCAGTCAACCGCGCAAAGTGCGGCGAAAGTTGCTCAACAGCAAGCTTCAGTTGCTGATTCGCTAGCAAGTACCGCGGCTGAGAACAAGCGCCAGATAGACTTAGCAACGGCTGATGTAGCAGCTTTGGCGGCCACTGATTCCAGTAACGAAGTGGTGCAAAGTTTAGTCAATGCAGCTAATGTTGCCGATAAAGCAGCCGATTCATTGAATGGTGCTGTTGAATCAGTTGCTTTGCTTGCTAGTGCAGCGGCTTCGTTAGCAAGTAGCGCTGCCACAAGCAATGATGCTTCACTAGCTAAGTGGTGGGCGACGCAAGCGCAACGAGATGCTACCTACTTATCTAGCCTGACAAGTGCAGTTAAACAGCGGCGACAAGTCGCAGCGCAAGCTCAATCGCAGGCTCAACAATTAATTAAGGTTGATTCAATGGCCGCCGCGCAACTGGCAAGTCAAATTGCTGAAGCAACCGCTAAGTTAGCTAATGCCACGACGGCGTTATCAGCAGCTAAGTTGGTGGAGGAAACAGACGTTGCAGCGCAATCTGCGAAGAACCAAGTGTCTCAATCACTGGCGAGTCAGGCTCAACGATTGGCCGGCCAAGCTGCAAGTATGCAAGTCGATGTTAATCGATTGGTGGGAAAAGCAACGAAGCAGCTTCAACCCCACATGACTAATGAGCAAGATCGACAGATACTAACCAATTTGGCAAACACACAGCAACAAGTGCAATCTATGGCGGCGACCATCTCGTCATTGGCAGATCAAATTGCAAAGTTATTGCTAGAGGCAGCGCAAACGAATGGTGGCGCGAAATCAGTTGAACCATTAAAATCAATGTCTTCGAATCAGCCAATGGTTTCAACAAAGCCCGGAGCTTTCGCAGATCAACATTTTGGCAAAGCGCAAGTCGAGGCGATTAAAGTTAGTGCTAAAACAATTGCATCAGCGCCGAAAGCAAGCAATATTTCAACAACTAAGCATTCGACAAAAGTGCAACTACCAGCAACGAATACGTCGGTAAGCCCATCACGATGGGGATTGATTGGCCTAACCTTACTCGGCTTGACGGGTCTTGGTACCACACGCCGAAAAAAAGATAATTAAGAGGGGTTAAAAGTTCGTTCAGTCGTAACGAGGTACGGTAGAATAGGATTTAGCAATGTGCTAGATCCTATTTTTTTGAAAGGCACTCAGTGAGGTCAAAAAATGTATTATTTTATTAATGCGAGTTTCAATGAAAAAAAATCAGGGATTGAGCACGCTGAAATGAAGCGACTCAATTTATTTAAAGATCACCATGTGCCAGCTAAAATTGTGACGCGCTCGTTTTCACTGAGCTTACATGATACGCTAGCCAACGCTGGTTTAGCTGATGACGATATGGTCAATTTATTTGATTTTTTTGAAGGGACCGAGACATTTCCTAAGCAGTCCTTTAAGCTAGCTGATTTGCACGTCAAACCGAATTTGCAAGTCTTAGTAAATGATCAAGACGAGCATGGTTTTATGGTGCGCAATTCAGAACGAATTATTCAGCGAATTAAAATGCGTGCTCCTGAGTATCAGGAAGTCGAAAATGTCCTGACATTTGATCGTTACGCCAAATTAGTGAAGAGTGAGTACTGGGATACTCGAGGATTCAAGGCCCTGGAACAGTGGCATGATGCTAATGGGGCAGTCACGGCTGAACAAGTCTTTAACCCGCAAGGCGACGTGGTCTATCAAACATTTCATATGAAAAATCAACAAGGGAAAGTGGACAATTCGCTTTATCGGATTTTGAACTGGCACGGCAGCGATTACTCGTTTAACGGTGAGCAAGCGATGATGCGCTTTTTCCTTGATGAATTAAACCGGCGTGATGGTGAGAATAACGTCATGGTCGTTGATCGGACGTTTGAATTAGCCTGGTCCGTATTAAATATGAAGACGCGCGCCTTCAAAATGATGCATTTACATTCCAATCACTTAAATGATCCGGAACAAGTGATGACGGCGACGCTTAATTATAACTATGAATATGCGATTAAGAACTTACATCAGTGGCAAGGCGTGATTGCGCCGACGCCGCAACAACGCCTCGATTTTATGCATCGGTGGGGTGATGTACCAGCGGTTTTCGAATTGCCGGTGGGAATTGTGGATGACCAGGTTCTAAATGCCCCGCACGTGGATTGGCGTAAACGGACGCCCGGGAAAATTATAATGGTGGCGCGTCTCTCGCCTGAAAAGCAACAGGATAAGGTGATTGAGGCGTTTGAGCAGGTTTACAAACAGGTTCCAACCGCGCGCTTAGAATTTTGGGGTTACGCAAACGGTAAGGAAGGTGAACGGTTGCATAAGATCGTCGCTGACAAGCAACTGGGTGAACTCGTTACCTTCCACGATTACACGTTAGATATTGGCAAAGTTTATGACGGTGCGCAGATCAATGTCTTAGCTTCTCGAGCTGAAGGTTTCTCATTAGCGCTGTTAGAAGCGCAGTCACACGGGGTACCAACCGTTTCTTACGATGCTAAATATGGTCCACAAGGGATTATCCAAAATGATCGAGACGGCTATTTAGTCAAACTTGATGATGTGGACGCCTTAGCTAGCGCAATTAGCAAGTTATTGAGCGATGATGCGCTAATGCAGACTTTTAGTGAGCATGCTTATGAAGACGCAAAACGCTTTTCTGAAGCGGCTGTTTGGGAAAAATGGCAGGCGGTTTTTGAGGCAGTGGCAGTATTTAATCAAGGCCATGAACAGGAGGTTCAAGCGTGATTTATTTTGTAAATGAATACTTGATGGCATTGAACTCTGGGATTGAACACGCCGAAATTAAACGACTCCAATTATTTAAACATCAAGGTAAACCAGCGAAGTTAGTGACCCGAAATTTTGATCAAATGTTGTACGCGAACAAGCAACGGTTTGGCCTCGAAGATGATCAAATTGTTAATATGTATGACTTTTTTCAAGGGATTGAAACACGGGTTCCGGTTGGGAAAAATGAGCCAAAAATTGAAGCACTTCACTTAGCGCCCGAATATAATGTTGATCCAGGGGCAGATGTGAGTCACGTCTATGATGGTGATCAACTCATTATGGATGTCCATTTTGCACCCGGGACAATCGGCCAGTTGTACAGCGTCGATGTGTATGATAAGACCGGAAAAAAAGTTCAAATGAGTTTGTGGGATTTCCGTGGTTTCAAGACGCGGGATCAATTCTTTAGTAACGAGGGTGACCTGATTAGTCAGGTGACCTATGCCCCAAGTGGTCAACGAGTGATTGAAGAGTACTTTGGGCATGATGCAGATGGCCGCACTGTGTTGACGTTGTTACAGCTGTTGGACTATCAGAATCAAGATTTGTTTTTTAATAGTTATGACGAATTATTTACGTTCTTCTTGGATGAGCTTAATCGGCGTGACGGTGAGAAATCGACTTTTGTGGCAGATCGACCTGGGGCTTCCTACGATGCAGTTTTGAGTATGACGACTAAGGCGCGGCGTTACATAACGCTACCGACAACACATACGGTGGACGCTAAAGACCAAGTTTATGCCAACCTGTCAGGATTGTATGCCAACGCGTTGGTTAATCATATCGATCAGCTCGACGGCGTGATTGTAGCGACTGAAGCTCAAAAAGCTGATTTAACGCGGTGGATGGGCGGCGAAGACCGCGTGAAAACACCGATTTTTGCTGTTCCAGCCGGCGTTGTCGATCCAAAACAAGAGCATGCTAAGCACATTGCGTTGGCCCAACGTCACCGGCACGAGTTAGTCGTCGTCGGTCGGTTAACCAAAGAACGGCATACTGAAGATGTCGTGACCGCCTTTGCTAAGGTCAAGCAACAGATTCCTGATGCGACATTAGCGATTTATGGTTATGGAGATCAAGAAAAGCCATTAAATGAGCAAATTAAAAAACAAGCATTGACGGACAGTGTGAAGTTACATGGCTATCATGCCAATCTGGACGATGTATATGATCAAGCACAAGTCTACGTGAATGCCACAGAGGGCGACAATGAGCCACTAGCATTAACAGAAGCGTTGTCACATGGCCTACCAGCGGTTACGTATAACGTTTTCTATGGGCCAGCTGATCTGATTATGGATGGCCGTAACGGTTATTTAGTCAGTCGTGGAGATGTGGATGGGTTAGCAGGCGCGATGATCCGGCTTCTTAAAGATGACAAACTATGGCAACAGATGAGCCAACACGCCTACCAGAGTATGACAACGCGCATTGAATCTGTTGTATACGCAAAATGGAAGCGGGCTTTACACATTACGCATTAGAATGAGTAACGAAAAAAGATCAGCAAAGTTGCTGATCTTTTTTCGTTAGATTAAGTAAATGGTAGGGCAATGGTCTGTTGGGGAAAGCGGTCTTGTAAATTATTTAGTGAAACTTGATGAATTTGTTGGGTCCTAGTGGATTTAAAGGTCATTTTCAGACTAGTTAAATCCAAAACGTCCTCATAATGAGTGTAATCTAGATTATGATGGGTTAAGCGATCTAGGGTGCGCGGAATGACCACATCATCTAACAAAGCGATTAATTGGTTAACCGCGGTCTTGGCGTCCTGCGGTTGTGCTTGTTGCCACAGGTGAACCGCAGTTCGTTGGAACCGATCTGTGGGTAAATTTGTATGTGGCAGAGCCCCATTAAAAGCTTCTATCTGTGAAAGTAAGTTTGGCCAAGAGGTCGCTTCCGGGTGACCTAATCGTTGCCGCAGCCGTTTGACATGTGCCGGATAATTCGGCGTGTTCGTCAGGACGTGTAATGGGGCCGGTGTTAAGGTAAGCGTCTCATCACGTGGTTCAAGAATGGCAGTTTGTCCTGTCCGATCGGTTAATACCCAGTGAAACGGTCGCCAGTTGTCTTCTTGATGCCAAGCTTCTGCAACGATGCGTAGGGTTGGCAAATCGGCCGCAACACTAGCAATCGAGTCGTGTAAGAGCGCCCAGTAAATAAAATCTTGGGGTGTGATGTTTAAATGGTGTGCCGATGGCGTCGATGCATAGTGTGCTTCAATGGGGAAAAAGAGCTCCGCGCAGGCTAAACCGGCCGTATTCATCGCATCCCCCATTAGGTAATGATTGCCGGGCGTCCAGCGACCGCCACCTAATAAGGCAAACGGCAGCGATTGTCCAGCATCGTCAGTGGATGGTTGCCACCAGCTATCCGCGGGTAAATAAACTGGCCGCCATGGCGTCGTTGTCGGTAAATCCATCGTGCGCGCAAAAAAATGGTGTTGGTCTAAACTAGACGTTGTGATTGCTGTACACATGATATGCCTCCATGTGGCTCAATATACCACACTTGGACTGCAAAATAATTGTGTAAATAGATGGTGCTGGTCGACTGGATTGCTAATGGTATCCATCTGCAAATCGCATCTAGGTCAAACGGTGGTGATTTTTTACCAATCCTTACGATTCCCCACCTTGAAAGCTAGGTAAAAAAGACTAAACTTTGGTGACATTAGTAAATCGAACAAGAAAAACGGAGGCCCGCAAATGGGTTTATTAATCGGCTTAGCCTTGTTACTTTTATTCGGACGTTTTATTGGTAAACTAGTTTTTTGGATTTTGGGCGTGCTATTAGTCGTGGGTGCGTTTATGTTCTTTGCCCATTTAGCGATCTGGTTAGTCGTGATTTTTCTAGCAATCGGCGGGTTGTCTTATTTGGGGAGTAATTAAATTAAAACTGCGGCGCTTTATGAATTTGTGATAGTAGCCGAATTAATCATCATCAAATGGTTCGGAACGAAATAAAACTCCGAATTTGATCATGTGATCAAATTCGGAGTTTTTTATTACAGATTTTTATGATTTTTGTCGACGCTTTTGAAGAGTGAAGAGTATAGCCAAAATGATTAAAGAAGCGATACTAATAATCAGGCCTGCCTTAAGACCGCGTGGCACGAAAGAGAGCTTAATTAAGTTTTTACCAGTGCGTGGAAGTTTAAAGGTAATTAAGGCGCCATAAGCCTTTGATATCGGATAAGGCTTGCCGTTAATGGTCAGATGCCAGCCAGCATCAATGGGCAAGGTTAATAGAATTGACTGATTTTGATTTCCATAAACAGTAGTTCTAATGTGATTTCCGCTAACTCGTTGGGTTTTTACCTTGTTTTTAATATCAAGTAATGCATTTTTCAGAGTTGATTCTTTAGGAGAACTGGCAATTATTGGTTGATTAATTTGTACATTTGGTATTGTTGGTTTAATGGTAATCATAAAGGGAATATTCTTAGTTCCTGAACCTAGGTCTAAGACGCTGTTCTCACCGAAATTATACGTGACTAATGATTTTTTGAAATCGTTTCGTTGAATGTTGATTGGCGCCCATTCAAGGAAATTAGGAAAGTTGGTTGCAGGTAGGGCAAGATAGACTTCCCCATCTTGAGTTGGTGTGACGCTATATTTGAGGTTAGAAACTGCCTGCACCTTTGCAGGAGACATAATCTTCCTAGCAAACAAGCCAGTTGCTAAGATATTTTGATTTTGAAAAACGTTTTCTACCGAGGCGTTTAGTTTATCACTAGTGTTGTTTTTCTGCAGCGGAAATAACAGTGGTAGCGCCTCTGTGTGATGAGTGACAGCAAGTCCTTTTCTATTATTTTGCTTAATTTTTGTATCAGCATATGATACAGGTTGAGAATGGCCCATGTAGTCGTCATTATCAATCGCACTTGATAAACTTTGATGAGGATCACTGACAATGTTACTGATGCCAAAATAATCGTCAATAAAATTACTACTGCCAGCACTATAGTTGGTCCAATTCATATCGCGTAAATAGCCAAGGTTACCCATAAATTGCTTAATGTTATTGGGTTCCGAACTGCTGTAATGACTAACACCTGGGAAATTAAGCAATAAAGGATCATTATTACTTCTTGAGAAATCCATTTCTATTCTGTTATTGGCTCTTGTTAAACGCGGCAATGAATTTAAAACCGGTGCAGTATAATTTACAAATTGATTAAAGGTGTTCGTAGTGGGTGGGTTGTAATTATTAGCTAGTACGTGATGATCATTGATAGTAACGTTAATTAGATTTAGTAGAAGAAGACTGGTTGTCACAGCAATTAATTTTTTAGCGTTTTGATGGGCGTTTGTTAACCACAGAACTAACATAAAATTAAGTAATAACAAGCTTATATTAACGATGCTAAATTTCAGAGTTAATAACTGCGGGAATTGTCGATGATAAACGACGATAATGATCAATGCATTGATCATTAAAAAAGCGGGTTGATTAATTCCAGCTTTAAGTGCATTTGCTCCTTGATAGGCCAAAATTGTTGTTAAAAAGACAATTGTGAAAGCAAAACGGCCGTCAAAACCAATGGGGGGTGTTCCCCCGTGCCAGAAAACAGCAAGGGGCGTAAACCAAGTGCTGAGACCCATAAAACATAAAAAGCCGAGGCTTATCAATCGATGCTGTATGGGGATACTATTCGCGCAGTAATATGCAATCAATAAAACTATTATAAATGTGGATGAGTAAATGAGTGGCGCATTGTTGAAATCGCTGCTCATATTTGCGCCATATGTTCCGGCTAGAAAGGATCGGCCGAAGCCTTTTATTGCATTGAATTGGGTGAGGGGATGAACAAAGGCCGAAAAGGATTGTTTTTTAGCCCCGCGAAGTGAAATTAACGTTGGTAACCAGATAATTGTTGTTAAGCTAAGTGAAGCAAAACCTGCAAGTATGTATTGACGCATACGCTGCCAAAATAAGTCTGTGTTGAACCGGGTTAACTGCCGGTATATTAACCAAAGGAAGCTAAATACGCCAATCATAAACGCGATATAATAGTTTAAAATTACAGATGCGCTTAGTGTCACAATGAACCAACGCGATTGCCCCGTTTTAATTAGGTAATCAATAGCTAATAAAACCAATGGGAGCAAAATGAAGCCATCAAACCACATAATGTTCATTTCGAAGCCGATAAAGAAAGTTGATAGAGCGTAACTTGTTGTCAGGGATAAACGAAGCCATGGCAACAAACGGGTATTAAGATTCGGTGCAGGTTCCTGTTTTAAAAATAACCCCATTGTTAGTCCGAGCAAGCCAATTTTTATCGTCGTAATCACCACAATAGCTTGATTGATGGCTGTCAAAGGTACCAGTATAAAAATCAAATTCAAAGGTGACATCAGATAGTAGGTAACTAAACCAAATAGATTCCCACCTAGTGTAAATGAATATGAATACCATGAATGCTGGGAGACAATGTGTTTTAACGCTGCAAAGTAACTTACATACTGGTTATTCATGTCACTACGCAGTGGAGAAATATTGCCGAATGGTGTGATGTGAGCAGCTGCTAACAGAACTGAGAAAATTAAGATTGGTATTAAAAAACTGGCTATATAAAAAAAGATCGTATGTTTAGGTTTCACAATATCCCTCCAATATCACTTGTTAGATTGTTTTATTAGTATATTGCAATCATTAGAATTTATGAAATTTTATATAAATTAATTCTATTGATTGTCTGTTTTTGATTATAATTTAAACTAGGCAGAAAAAAGATGGGGATACTTCATGAAAACGTTTAAGCAAAATGGTTTATTGTTTATCTTCTTTGGTATTAGTGCAATTGCTTTTGGATTATTAATTTTCCCTCCATCAGGGTTGTTGGTGGGAAGCGATCGGGCATTTCATTTACAACGGTTGTTGGAAATTTATGGAAATTTAAAACAAGGGCACTTAACATATATTTCGACACAGGCGTTTGGTAACGCTGGCCAAGGAATTAATTTTTTCTATCCATGGCTTGGGCTAACCCCCTTTTTAATTGGCTTAAAAATTGCGGGACCACACATCATTGCATTGGCGCTTGGAGAAGCGATCATTGCTTTTTTGGGCCTATGGATGAATTTCATAACAATTCGCTTATCTGGATATGCGTGGCGTACTGGTGTTATTTTTGCTACTGGCTATGTTTTTTCAATTTACTTGATTGAAGATAACGTAGGGCGGTTTGACTTGGGCGAATCTGTGGCGATGCTCTTTTTTCCCTTAGCTATTTTAAGTTTTTATCATCTCATTTATCAGTCAGAACATAATTATTTTGGAAAATTTACTTGGGTATTTTTAGGCTTTAGTCTGGCATTAATTACGCAGACCCACTTCATGACCGCCTTTATAACGTTTATTGGATTTGGCTTATCCTTGATATATTTCATTATTGCTCGACGGATATCTTGGTCAGCGATATTACGTTTGTTTGCCGCTTCAATTCTGTATATGGTTGCGACGTTAAATTTTTGGATTCCCTTTTTCGATCAATATCTACATACTAAGATTTTATCGCCACCAGCAACTAATTTTGGAACACAAAATGGTCTGGCACTTAGTCAAATAATTAACAATTCGCTAGATACACGAATTGAAGTCTATCAGCTACAATTTGGCATATTGATCGTTGTTGGCTGTCTGGTATTGATTTCTAAATGGCGTTATTTATCGCGGATTGTTAGGATTACTCTGATCATCGGGTTTGGATTAACGATAATGTCTACGGATATTTTCCCTTGGTCATTAATGACCAAGACTGTTATCAGTCGACTTCAGTACTCGGGACGAATGATGCCAATGGCTAATTTCTTTCTATGCTATGCCATTGCTGTCGCTACCGGTAACTATCTGAGTTCATTGGAAAAATCTCCTAAAATAGTTAACCGGTTAACATTGGGTGCTATTATCCTGCCTGTTATTTTAATGGTGAGCGTAACGACCACGTTAATTAATACGGAAAACAAAATTCATAAAGATCAAACCAACACTGTGTCTGCAACGAGCACGATGCAAAATGTAACTAGTAATAATTTTAGAATAACAAATGCAGGTTTTAAAAATGACATTGGAGCATCTATCTATCGTGATTATATTCCGGACTATGGGCTAGATCGGCAAGCCTTATTGCAAGTTGATCGGCATCTGCTTTTGGTTGGTAAGCAAACAATACGGCCGGAGGATATTCATGTTGGTGCCAATACTGTTGTGTATAAATTAGAAACGAAGAAGCCAGTAGTACAAAATACAACAGTTCGCCTGCCATTTTGGATTTATAATGTTCGAGAATACCGAGTCATCGTAAATCATCACGTCTCGAAAGTAACATTAGATCGATATCATTTGGCTCGGGTTCGACTCGTTAACAATAAGGTTTTTAACACAATTCAAATTGAATTTGTCCCGCCTAAAATTTATAAAATTTCATTTGTTATTAGCATTCTCACATTACTTTTTTGTTCATTAGTGATTCTGACTTTGCTTTTTACTAATCTGAAGTGAACCCCCAGAGTTGGACAAAATCCAACTCTGGGGGTTTTACTATGACCAAATATAATTATGAATTTAAAGCAAAAATTGTCGCAGAATACTTAGCAGGCGCTGGCAGCACGACGTTAGCCCATAAATACCAGATTCCAAAATGCGGTACGATTCTTGAATGGGTCAAGAAGTTCCAAGCCTATGGTGTTGAAGGGTTAGAAATCAAACATGTTCAGCGTGTCTATTCTAGTCGCTTTAAGCAACAAGTATTAAACTGGATGAAACAACATCAGACTTCCTATGCAGTAACTGCGTTACATTTCAACATACCAAGTGACACGACAATTTTATCTTGGCAAACGCGGTTCGAGCAATTTGGGATCGAAGGTCTGAGCACACAAAAGCGAGGACGTCCAGTAATGAAAAAACATAAGCGACCAACAAAAGCTCCTAATGATGATTCAGATGCATTAAAGAAGTTACGTGAAGAGAACTTGATGTTAAGAATTGAGAACGCCTACTTAAAAAAACTAGATGCCTTAGATCGGGAAGAAGAAACTCGAGAGAAGTCGCACAAATCATCACAGAACTAAGGCAAATCTTTCGAGTTTCACTAGCACTAGTTTTAAAGATTGTTCACCAACCACGTAGTACCTACTATAATGCCAACAAAAATGACACGAGCCTGATACCAATTGACACTCAGTTAATCCAAGCGATTGATGAAGTTAAGCGTGCTAATAAGCACTATGGTTATCGTCGCGTAACGGCTGAATTACATCAGCAAGGCTTCAGTGTGAACCATAAACATGTCTTACGTTTGATGCATCAAATGGGTTGCCTATCGACAGCCTACAATCGTAAAACACGTAAGTATAATTCCTATCAAGGGCAAGTGGGTAAACTCGCTCCCAACCGACTACGACGACGTTTTGAGACAGATCGACCCTATCAAAAATTAGTCGCGGATGTGAGTGAATTTCGTTATGGTAGTCAATTAATGAACGTGTCTATTTAGAGCCAGTGATGGACTTATATTCAGGTGAAATTTTAGCTTTTAATATCAGTGATCATCCAACAGTGGCCTTCGCGATTAAACCGCTTCAGGAAGCACTGAATAAAGTAGCGGGACGATCGTACCGCACGACAGTTCATACGGACCAAGGGTTTCAATACCAAAATACGGCTTGGCGAAAAGTATTAAAACAGCATCGTGCTTTCCAAAGTATGTCTCGAAAGGCAACATGTTTAGACAATGCGACAATGGAATCATTTTTCCACATCATGAAAGCCGAGCTGTTCGACCAAGCTTATCCAACCAAGGCAGCATTAGTTCTAGCTATGACTGATTGGTTGGACTATTACAATCAACGCAGAATCAAAATCAAATTAAAAGGTAGATCACCAGTTCAATACCGGCAGTCTACCTCTCAATCAGTCGCTTAATTTAATTGTCCAACTTAATGGGTTCACTTCAACAAACAAGCTTTTTTGAATTTATGCTGATTGAATGAAAGGATTAGTAAAAGAAGTGCAAAGGTGATAAAAATTGGTGCAATGTTAGCATCTAATACCCAACGACCAGACATGAATAGTCCAGGTGCAGTAACCATGCATAGCGTGATGGTAGTGGCTAATAGTTTGTTTTCAAACGCATAATATGTGTAAATAACAATGCTTAGCATAGCTAATAGTGTGAGTACAGCAAAGGGTGCTCTAAACACAAACAATGAAAAACCAAATAATCGGATGAAGGGGACGACGATCCAGCTATAAACGGCGGATTGTCCCTGTCCCCACGTACTAGCAAAGTACATAGAATGGTGAAGACCATTGATATCAGTTCCAAAATTGGCTTTACTGATAACTTCATTTATGTAGTCAGCCTCGTCCATGAAAACGCCAGGAACTTGACCAATTCGGTAAAATAATAGGATTGTAAAGATAATAAACATGGTTACACATGATGCAAATGCAATATAATCTGACTTTTTCTTCATAAAATTTAAAACCTCAGAGGCGAATTGTTTTATATAACTTTAGCTCATTTATTTTCTTGTTCATAGTTTTGAAATGAAAAATAATTCAATATCATGTGATGCTTGTTCCACGTGAAACAGCCAGTCTTTGAGAAATGAAAATAGGTATCTAAGATGAGCTTTGTTATAATGGTTCACATTGGAAAATTAATTAAAGCGGATGGGACTGAACCCAGCTGTTTATAAGGAGTCATCATGTCCAGACCAATGCGAATTAGCTTGATTTTAATTACTGTCGGTTTGATTAGTTTATTAGCTTGGGGCAGCGTATATCATCAAGTGCGTCAGACGACCAAAGTCGAACATGTAGTTCATCACCGCAGGGCCAACGCTAAGCCAGCCCACAAATGGTCCACGTTAAAGTTACCGAAGACCATTAATCAACAAGAGACCACGACGTTGAATCAGCAAATTAGTGACATGCATTTTGTTGGATCTGTGCTGATTGTGCGTGGTGGTAAAATCACTTATGAACGGCAGTTTGGACAAGCCAATGTGGCGAGGAAACTACCAAATCAAGCTTCGACGGCTTATGCAATTGATTCAATCCAGAAAATTGCAACAGGTGCGCTAGTGATGCAACAGATTGAACAACATCACTTGTCGATGACAGATCATTTAAAGCGCTTCTTTCCTGAGGTGCCACATAGCAATGAGATCACGATTCGCCAAATGCTAGATATGACCTCTGGGTTGCGCATGGATGGTCCAGTCGGCCCAACAAATTTACAAACGGACGATCAAATTGTCGATTATGACGTCCATCATGTGATATTTGATCCAGCGCTTTATAATCAATGGCAATATTCACAAGTCAACTACAATCTCTTAACTGGTGTGCTGAAGAAATTGACGGGGAAATCGTATGAACAGCTATTTAATCAACAAGTGGTTAAACGACTTGGTTTACATCAAACGGTAATGATGCCTTCAGACCGACTACAAGTGGCGGTTGCATATGCGGGTACGCCGTCTGGGGATGTTGATTACAATCGAGCAGTCGTTACGCCAGCGGCACAATGGCATGATGAGGTCGGAACGGGGCGGGTAGCCACTTCTGCTCGAGATCTATACGGAATGATTAGTGGCATCATGGCGGGAAAAATCATCTCTAAACAAGCTGTAGCGCAACTATACCAGTCCGGTAGTCGCAGCACTTACGGTGGTGGCACATACAATCTGTATGGGGCGGCTGTCAATCATGGCCTAGGATATGGATATCAATCGATGAGTTGCGTGTCAAAAGACGGCAAAAATGCAGTTATTATGTTAAGCAACAGCTTTCGGTCGCGGTATAGTTTTAAGCCATTTGCAGAACAACTTTATTTGAAATTGTTTTCAAATTAATTTCTTTGACCACCAAGTGATTGGTGGGCTTTTTCGTTGAGCGGCACCAGCCTACTTTCGATGTTTTGGCAGTTATCAGCAATTAATTAAGCATGTCAGTCGCTGCCTGTTTGCTAGGGCTGATCGGAAGTTAAAATCTGTACAGATTTTAGAAATCAGGTATGATAATTCTAATAATCAAGGGGGTCTGGGGATGAAGGGGACTAAACGAACTAGCATTTGGCGGTTTACGCGAGCGTTTTGGTATTTTTTTAAACATTATTCATTTACAGCTATTGTCGTCTACGCGGTGCTAATTCCTACCTTTTCGTGGTTGGGAGCCGCCATTTTACGATGGAGCAATATTGCCTATTTGTCTTATACGAATTTTGGCGCTGTGGTAGTAGCGCATCCGGGCGCGATGGCCAGTCTGCTACTCTTATTGCTAGTGATTCTGGTGGGCATTTATCTTCAATTTGCATACTTGTTACTGATGGTGGCCTATCGACGTAAGAATCAACGACCAACGATTCGCCAATTGGTGAGCGAGCTTTGGCGGCGACTACCACGTTTGTCACTCGGAACCTTTGGCTTTTTTGTCCTTTATTTCATCTTGATCGTGCCCTTTGGTGGGAGTTTTATTCGCACACCACTGTTAGCAAAAGTTCAAATTCCAGCCTTTATTTTGGAATTCATTACGACCAAACCTTTACTGTTAGCAGCGCTGATTTTAGTTTATGCGTTCGGATATTATTTTGGTCTGCGCCTATTGGTTGTGATTCCATTATTAATGTTCAAACGAAATTCTGTTAAGCAGGCCGTCAAAGAATCATGGCGACAAACGAAGGGATCGTTTTGGTGGATAACACTACGAATTATCGGCATTATCGTCAGTGCAGCTGTATTGTATTTGGTTCTTTTTATGGGCTTTTATGGCGCGCAAACGTGGTTCGATCAACAGAATCATATCACTGCTTTGACGGCGGCCATCGTTAATTTCAATTTACTATCATTATTAACTTACACGGTCTCGATTTTAACGACAGTTTGGGTATTGGATTTGAGTTTACAGGTTATGCAACGCTACGATGTTGGCGCATTAGAACAACTGCCAGATTTGCCCCATATTATTGCTAAATCCTGGTGGCGGGTCAGTATATTTGTTGCCTTTGTGGTGGTTGCGGTTGTTTTTGCTGGTTACGGGTATAGCTACTTTGATGGATTATTGGAAGTTAATCCCCAGACATTGTCACATCGTGGTGTTAACGATGGCAATGGCGTGCAAAATACGATCCCTGCATTAACAAAAACGCACCGAGATCATCCTAAATATGTTGAAATGGATATTCGCGAAACTAAGGATCACCATTTTGTTGCCATGCATGATGATAATCTGATCAATTTAGCGGGTAAAAATGAAAAAGTTGATCAACAGACATTAGTTCATTTGACTGCGACGACCATTCACGAAAACGGTTATTCCACCAAAATTGATTCGTTTGATCAGTATCTAAAAGCGGCACACGCGATGCACCAGAAATTATTGGTTGAAATTAAAATTGATTCTGATCAGGATCGTAAGGCGCTGGTGAATCGTTTTATTGATCGCTATGCGGACACGTTATTGACGCATCACGACATTATCCATACTCTTGATTACGGCATTGTGGAACAATTAAAGCGTGAGCGTCCAGCATTAACGGTCGGATATATTTTGCCGTATAACTTCGTTGGCGTCCCACGCACGCGAGCTAACTTTTTCACAATGGAATACAGTACGTTAAACGATCGCTTTGTTTCAGCGGCCCATCGTGATCACAAACGCGTTTTTGCGTGGACCGTTAATGATGAAGATGACATGGACCAAATGATGCGTTTGGACGTCGATGGGATTATCACGGATCAATTGAGTACACTAAAAAGTGAAATTTCGCAGCAGAAGCGCGACCATAATTATGCAGATCAACTGCTTAAATATGGGACCGAGGTTCTTTATCAGCAACCACGATAAAGTTGAGCTTCGTTTTGGTGAGGCCGCTGACTATTACTCGGCCTAACTGACTTACACGCTGCATAAACGTGCTCGCCAGACCTGAGCCCTGTGCACAACCAACAATCGCCACCGGGCCAAAAGCGCCCAATCGCGATTGTCTGTTGTTGCTCGGTCTCATAACGGTCTGGCTCACACTCTGATCTTAAAAACCTTTGCACGAATAAAGTTGCTGTGTTAAGGTGGACAACATAAATTAATACGTTGAGCGACAACGCTTATATATGGTCATAATACGGATGGCTGTCTCTACCCAGAACCTTAAACTCTGGACTATAAGCAAAATGAGCTGTCTTTAGTGAGCTCCTTTTGCGGATTTCCGTAAAAGGAGCTTTTTGTGTCTGATCATTTAGATTAAGCTCATCTGTCAGATCCACAGTGGTTCTCAACGTGAACACATGGCATTGATTCAGCAAGCTATCAGAGGAGGGGACCATTATCAAAGAATTAGAGCAACGAATTGAGACAGAAGGTCGCGTATTAGGCGATGATATTTTAAAAGTAGATGGTTTTCTTAATCATCAGGTCGATCCAAAGTTAATGCAAAACATTGGTGAGGCATTTGCTGATCGCTTTGATGGGCTTGGCATTACTAAAGTCCTGACAGTTGAGTCCTCAGGCATTGCCCCAGCTATGATGACTGCTTTATCATTACAAGTTCCCCTAGTATTTGCACGTAAACACAAGAGTCTGACACTCACGGATAATTTATATACGGCGACAGTTTATTCATTTACAAAGCAAGTAGATAATCAGATTTCGATCTCACGTGATTTCCTTTCAGCTGATGATCATGTCCTTATTATTGATGACTTTTTGGCAAATGGGCAGGCAGTTAATGGGTTATTAGAAATTATTCATCAAGCCGGTGCAACTGTCGGCGGCGTAGGGGTCGTGATTGAAAAACGCTTCCAGCGTGGTCATGCCCTGATTGAAGAACAAGGCATTCCGTTACTTGCATTAGCCAGTATCAGTGGTTTTGAACAAGGACATGTGATTTTTGCTGAAACCGAAGATAAGGAGTCGACGAATGTTGAAAAAGGTTAATACCGCTCGTGAGTCAAAAGCAGCCATGTTAGGACTTCAACACTTACTTGCAATGTATTCAGGCGCTATTTTGGTTCCTTTATTGATTGGTGGTGCATTGCATTTTAACAGCAGCCAAATGACTTATCTTGTTTCAATTGATATTTTTATGTGTGGGTTAGCCACCTTATTGCAGTTACTGAAGAATCGCATGTTTGGGATTGGTCTACCAGTTGTTTTAGGTTGTGCGGTCCAAGCTGTAGCGCCACTACAGATGATTGGCCAACACTTTACGATTGGGACGATGTATGGTGCGATTATTGTTGCCGGGATTTTCGTCTTTGCGATTGCTGGTGTTTTTGCAAAGATTCGGCGCCTATTTCCACCGCTAGTAACAGGAACGGTTATTACGGTTATCGGTTTAACGTTGATTCCGATTGCATTTTTAAATTTAGGCGGTGGCGATGTCACTGCTAAAAACTTCGGCTCACCAGTTAACTTAGGGGTTGGCGCCTTAACCATTGTCGTCATTCTGGCTTGCAATATCTGGGGTCGAGGCTTTATTCGTCAGATTGCTGTCTTAATCGGGTTATTAGCAGGTAGTTTAGCCGCAGGATTAGCAGGGATGGTTTCAGTACGGCCAGTCCTAGAAGCGAGCTGGTTCCATTTTCCACAACCCTTTTACTTTGGCATGCCCCATTTTGAACTCTCCTCTAGCTTGACAATGGTCATGATTGCCTTGGTATCGATGGTTGAATCAACAGGGGTCTTCTTTGCTCTTGGCGATTTACTCAATCGACCAGTATCAACAGCAGATCTTAAAAAAGGGTATCGCGCTGAAGCGTTAGCGGTGATGTTAGGCGGGATCTTCAATACCTTTCCTTATACTACGTACTCACAAAATGTTGGATTAGTGCAATTATCTGGCATCAAAACGCGGCGCCCAGTCTTTTACGCAGCTGGCTTCTTAATGTTACTAGGGTTACTACCTAAAGTAGGCGCATTGGCAACTATGATTCCTGTGCCAGTTATCGGTGGTGCAATGGTCGTGATGTTTGGGATGGTTGCGATGCAAGGGGTTCGTATGTTAGGCCAGGTAGATTTTCGAAACAATAAGAATATTCTGATTGCCGCGGTTTCCATCGGCTTAGGTTTGGGTGTCACAGTTCAACCAGCTATTTTCCAAGCTTTACCGAAAACGGCTCAATTGATGCTGAGTAATGGCATCGTGATGGCTAGTGTGACTGCAGTAATTTTGAATCTATTATTAAAACCGGAAGAAGAAACTGTAACAGCAGCCCCAACGGCTAGCGAGATTGAACAACCTGTTTCGCATAACTAAGCTTACTCGGTTATTATGATCAATAAAAAATGGCGGTTCGTCTGTGCACTGATTGTGCAGGGCAACCGCCATTTTTATGTGGATTAATTAATCACCAATGGTAATCGTGTTACGAACTAAGACATAGTCAACTGTCTTTAAAGCTGTTAGGTCATTGCCGCCAGCGTAAGAAATGGATGATTGTAAATCTTCACCCATTTCGGTGAGTGTATCTTGGATATCGCCACGGTAAGGCACCAGCATGTCTTTACCTTCGACATTTTTGTGTGCGCCTTTTTGCTGGGCAGAGGCCGACCCATAATATTGTTTGAAATGACGATGGTCAATCACGAGATCAGTACCTGGCGATTGTTTGTGGCCAGCAAATAATGAACCGACCATGACCATGCTGGCACCGAAACGAAGTGACTTAGCGATATCACCATTATGACGAATGCCCCCGTCGGCAATGATTGGTTTACGAGCGGCTTTAGCACACCACCTGACAGCTGCGAGTTGCCAACCGCCAGTTCCGAACCCCGTTTTAAGTTTAGTGATACATGCTTTGCCCGGTCCGATACCAACTTTGGTGGCATCAGCTCCCGCATCTTCTAGTTCACGAACGGCTTCGGGTGTTGCAACATTACCAGCAATTACAAAACTATCTGGCAATCGTGATTTAATGGCGTGAATCATTTCAATAACTCGGTTTGAGTGGCCATGAGCGATGTCAATGGTAATGAAGTCAGGTGTCAATTCAGCGGTGGCTAGTTCATCGATGAGTTGGTATTCTTCTGGCTTCACGCCGACACTGATCGAACTGAATAAGCCACGTTCGCGCATGGCTTGTACAAAGGCTAAGCGACGTTCTGGGTTAAAACGGTGCATGATGTAAAAGTAATCGTGCTCCGCTAGCCAGATTGCTAAAGGCTCGTCGATGACGGTTGCCATATTAGCAGGAACAACTGGGAGCTTAAAGTGGTGTCCACCAAATGTTGTTGTTGGATCGGCTTGAGATCGACTGTCGATCAAACATTTATTGGGAATGAGCTGCACATCTTCGTAATCAAAAATTTCCATCACGTGGCGACCTCTTTCTAAATCAATCGTTGTAAAGTTCGGCAACGGAAACTAAGATAAGCGTTTTTAGGATGTAAGTCAAATGTTTCAGCAATATAAAAGAACGTTATAAAAAGAAACTGATTAGTTCGTTCGATTTTTGTTGATAAACTGAACGATTTACGTTAAAATCAAGCTTGTTGTTCGAAAATAAAACGTTGAGGTGAAAAAATGACAGCAGTTGTGATTGTTGGTAGTCAATGGGGCGATGAAGGAAAAGGAAAAATTACAGATTTCGTTAGTCAACGTGCTGACATGATTTCTCGGTATCAAGGTGGTGACAATGCAGGCCATACCATCACTTTTGCTGGCGATCGATACCAACTCCAATTGTTGCCATCTGGCATTTTTGAATCTGATAAATTATGCCTAATTGGTAATGGGGTCGTGTTAAACCCGAAGACATTGTTAGCCGAAATTGATTATTTACATGGACGAGGCATTAAAACTGATAATTTACGAATTTCTGATCGAGCACATCTCATTTTTCCTTATCATATTTTGCAAGATCACTGTGAAGAGATGAGTAAACAAGGCCATAAAATTGGGACAACCAATAAAGGAATTGGGCCAGCCTATATGGATAAGGCATCAAGGATTGGCATCCGTGTGGCTGACCTGCTTGAACCGGAAACGTTTAAAACATTATTGCAACGTAATTTAACTACTAAAAACAACTTGCTGGCGAAGGTCTACGGTGCACAACCACTGGATTTCGACACGATTTATCAAGACTATGTCGGTTACGCAAAGCGTTTAGCCCCATATGTAACGGATACGTCAGTAGTTATCGATGAAGCCTTGACTAAAGGCGAACGCGTCTTGTTTGAAGGGGCGCAAGGTGTGATGCTGGACATTGATCATGGCACATACCCTTATGTAACGTCTTCGAATCCAATCGCTGGTGGCGTGACGATTGGTAGTGGTCTTGGACCAAGCAAAGTTATGGCGGTGGTGGGTGCGGCTAAGGCCTATACATCCCGTGTGGGGGATGGTCCATTTCCCACGGAATTGCATGATGAAATTGGCGATCAAATTCGCGAGGTCGGCCATGAGTATGGGACGGTGACTAAGCGTCCTCGGCGAATTGGTTGGCTTGACACGGTTGTCTTACGTCATGCACGACGGGTTTCAGGTTTGGACTATTTGGCGTTGAACTGTTTGGATGTTTTGACTGGTTTGCCAGAATTAAAAATTTGTGTGGCTTACGACCTAGATGGTGAGCGGATTGATCGATATCCAGCTGGGCGACAGGCCTTATTACGCTGCCAACCAGTTTACGAAACGTTGCCAGGTTGGACCGAAGACATCACCCAGTGTCGAGAATTTTCAGCATTGCCAATAAATGCACAACGATACGTGCAACGGGTGGTTGAACTAGTTGGCACGGATTTGGCGACTTTGTCAGTCGGACCTGACCGCGAACAAACGATGATTTTGACGGATGTTTGGCAAAAGCCGAACATTAAGGTTGAAACGGCGGTGACTGAATGATTGATCGATACGTTCGTTCGGAAATGGAGCAAATTTGGTCACAGGAAAACAAGTTACATCAGTGGTTGGCCGTTGAACTCGCTGCTTGCCAAGCATGGGCCAATGCCGGTAAAATTCCTCAGGCTGATGTGGATGATTTAAAGGCACACGCGACCATTAATGTGGATCGGATGGCCGAAATTGAAGCGGAGACGCATCATGATGTCGTTGCTTTTACGCGAATGCTATCAGAATCACTTGGTTCGGAACGAAAATGGGTTCATTATGGCTTGACGAGTACCGATGTGGTCGATACGGCGCAAGCTTTGCAGCTAAAGGCTGCTAACACTTTGATCAAAACAGATTTAGAAACATTACGTGACACGTTGATTCGGCAGGCAAGACGCTATAAAAAGACCATGTTAATGGGTCGAACTCATGGCGTTCAGGCTGAACCGATGTCGTTAGGCATTAAACTTGCGCGATGGGTGGATGAACTAAACCGAGATTTGAATCGCTTTCAAGTGGTTAGTGATGAATTGGCTGTCGGTGAGTTGAGTGGTGCGGTAGGAACGTTTGCCAATATTCCACCGCAGATCGAAGCAGATGTTTGTCGGCAGTTAGGTTTGCGCCCGCAGCCCGTCACCAGCCAAGTTCTACCACGCGATTTGCATGCTCATTATTTGAGTGTCTTAGCACTCATTGCGACCGGATTGGAAACCTACGCCACTGAGATTCGTGGTCTTCAACGTTCAGAGATTCATGAAGTGGCTGAACCGTTTGCCAGTGGTCAAAAGGGGTCTTCGGCGATGCCCCACAAACATAACCCGATCGGGTCAGAAAACATTACGGGCTTGGCACGTGTAATCCGTGGGTACATGGTGACTGCCTATGAGGATGTGGCTTTGTGGCATGAACGCGACATTTCTCATTCATCAGCCGAACGGATTATTCTACCGGATGCGACGGCGCTGTTAGATTATATGTTGCATCGATTTAATCGGATTATGGACGAACTTGTCGTGGATGAGCAGCAAATGCTGGCCAATATTAACGCGAGCGGTGGACTGGTCTTTAGCCAGCAGGTTTTGCTTGCCCTGATTGATACTGGTCTAAGTCGTGAAGTAGCCTATGATCACGTACAGCAGTTAGCTAATCTGGCAATGTCGACCGGGCAGTCCTTTAGGCAGTTGGTCACTGACGATCGGTTCATTAAAGAACATTTAGAGTCGAATGCAGTTGAAGCGGCGTTTGACCTGCAGCGCCACGTGCAATACGTTGATGAAATCTTCAGTCGAGTAGGCATTCCTACAGATTAGAACAGAATCACCGGAAAACACTTGTCACAGTGGTAAGTGTTTTTTTTATTTAAAACAGTTTCCGTTAGAAACAAATGGTGCTATACTGCTCGCTGGTTGCTAAAATTGTGGCGTCACTGATATTTATTGAGCCACTAATTTGATGAATTTTGGAAATCCACAATTAAGTCGACTACAAGCGGTACAAAAAGCGTATAATGGCTTGCTGTCGTTATGCACAGTTACATAGCTAGATAAACAGGAGGAACGTGCTAAATGCTAAAAATTGCAAGAGGCCGAATTTCATCATGGGCAGTCCTCGGGGCGGTCTTTTTCATGATCATTCAGGTCATCGCCAATCTAAATTTACCCAGTTTGACGTCAGATATCGTCAACAATGGGGTCGCCAAAGGGAATATTGGGTACATTTGGCGGATTGGTTTTGAAATGATTGCTTTTTCATTGCTCTCAGTTGGAGCGGCGGTCGTCAATGTGCTGTTGGCAGCACGCTCGTCACAAAAATTGGGGCAAAATTTACGAAGTGACATCTATCGTAAAGTGATGAATTTTTCAAACGATGAATTTGATCAAGTTGAAACATCTTCTTTAATTACGCGGACCACCAACGATGTGGTGCAAATTCAAAATGTCACGATGATGGCGTTACGGATGATGATTATGGCACCAATCATGCTGGTGGGGGCAAGCTTCTTAGCTTATAACAAGAGTCCCCAGCTATCTTGGATTTTTGTGGTCGCTATCCCCGTGTTAGTCCTCTGTATTGGCTTAATTATGGGTCTGGCAATTCCACTTTTTCGCGCGATGCAGACGAAAACGGACCGTTTAAACTTAGTCTTTCGTGAAGGATTAACTGGGGTCCGCGTGATTCGGGCTTTCCGACAAGATCGATTTGAACAAGATCGTTTTGAAGCTGCCAACCAAGACTATACGCAAAATTCGATCAAGGTTAATACGATTGTCGCCTTTGCTTTTCCCGTGATGACTTTGATCATGAGTGGCACGAACATCGCAATTGTCTGGTTTGGCGGCCAATTAATTAGTTCGCAAACAATGCAAGTTGGGAACATGATCGCGTTTATGACTTACGCGATGCAGGTCTTAATGAGCTTTATGATGCTGGCGATGATCATGGCCTTTCTACCACGGGCCGCAGCCTCAGCAACACGAATTCAGGAAGTTCTTTCATTAGAGAGTCATATTACTGATCCAAAAGAAGCCGCAGCTCAAGTAGCTGAAGCGCCAAAAGCTTTGGCCTTTGATCACGTTGATTTTCGTTATCAGCAAGCTGAACAGACAGCGTTGACGGATATTGATTTTAACGTCCACGCAGGTCAAACTGTGGCAATCATTGGCGGCACGGGTTCTGGTAAAACAACGCTCGTTAACTTAATTCCTCGTTTCTTCGATGTGGAAAAGGGGACTGTTAAAGTCAATGATGTGGATGTACGGCAACAAAATTTACATCAATTACACGGTGAAGTTGCGATGGTCCCACAAAAAGCAACCTTATTTACGGGCACTATTCGTGACAATTTGAAATTTGGTAATGCTGATGCGACAGATGATGATTTGTGGCAAGCTTTAGCCATCGCGCAGTCATCTGACTTTGTTAAAGAAGAGGGCGGTTTGGATGCCCATGTTGAGCAAGGTGGGGACAATTTTTCTGGTGGTCAAAAACAGCGGCTGGCGATTGCTAGGGCATTGGTTAAACAAGCTAGTGTGTATGTCTTCGATGATTCATTTTCAGCATTAGACTTTAAAACGGACGCTGCCTTACGAGCGCAATTACGCGCCGATCAGCAAATTCAGCAAAGCGTAGTTGTCATTGTCGCTCAACGAATTGCGACGGTGGCTGATGCCGATCTTATTTTGGTGTTAGATAACGGCAAATTAGTGGGTAAGGGAACTCACGATGAACTACGTGCTAACAATGTCGTTTATCAAGAAATTATGAAATCACAACTACGTGAAGGGGAGGCGGCCTTATCATGAGTGAAAATAAATCGAAAAGTTCAACCCCAACTTCACGTCCGATGGGTGGCCATGGTCCCGGTGGTCATGGTGGCCCCGGTTTAGTTGAAAAACCGAATCATTTTTGGCGAACTTTTGGCCGCTTGTTACGGTACATGTCAGATCGCTGGCTAGGGATGGTCTTGGTTTTAATCTTTGCCATTACGGCCGTTATTTTCCAAATTCGGACACCTAAAATTTTAGGACAAGCCACGACGGAAATCTTCAAGGGCATTATGAAGGGAACCGCGGAACAAAAAGCCGGTATTCCCATGAGTGGTTTTCCTATTAACTTCGGCAAAGTTTTGAACATTGTTGTTGTTGTATTGATCATGTATCTAGCTTCGGCAATCTTCAACTTTTTACAACAGTACATTATGACTCGTATTTCTCAACGAACCGTGTATAAATTGCGGCGTGAGTTTAAGGGTAAAATGCGCCTGGTTCCGATTAAGTATTATGATACCCACAGCAATGGGGATATTATGAGCCGGGCTGTCAACGATATGGATAATATTGCCAGTACGTTACAGCAAAGTTTAACGCAAGCGATCACGAGCTTAGTCACTTTTGTGGGGACTTTGTGGATGATGCTTACGATCAGTTGGCAGTTAACCTTGATTGCTTTAGTAACCATCCCACTGAGCTTGGTCGTTGTTGGGCTTGTAGCTCCTCGATCACAGCGTTTCTTTGGACAACAGCAGAAGAGCCTGGGACTGATTAATAATGAAGTCGAAGAGAATTACGCTGGTCATGAAGTCGTCAAAAGTTTCAATCGTGAAGACCGGGCCATTGAAACTTTTGAAAAGCAGAACGAAGTTTACTATGGCGCGGCTTGGAAGGCACAATTTATTTCCGGTGTGATCATGCCATTGATGATGTTTATTAACAACATTGGTTATGTATTTGTCGCGATCGTCGGTGGGATTCAAGTCGCCAATGGGAACGTAACCTTAGGGAATGTACAAGCTTTCTTGCAGTATACCCAACAGTTCTCTCAGCCAATTTCTCAGCTGGCCAACTTATTGAACACCATTCAGTCCACGATCGCCTCGGCCGAACGGGTCTTTGACGTCATCGATGAAGAAGAAATGACGGATACGAAGTCTGGACAGCCAGTGAAAACGGATGATCCGAACTTAATCACGTTAGATCATGTGAAGTTTGGTTATGGTGATGAACTGCTGATGACCGACTATAATTTAGCCGTTAAGCGTGGTCAACAGGTAGCAATCGTCGGACCAACTGGCGCTGGTAAAACAACGATTATTAATTTGTTAGAACGTTTTTATGATGTTTCCGGCGGGTCAATTCGGTTAAGTGGAACTGATACTCGCGATCTTGCCCGTGAAGATTTACGATCGCACTTTGCGATGGTTCTTCAAGATACGTGGCTATTTACTGGCACGATTTGGGACAATTTGAAGTATGGGCGTGAAGACGCGACCGATGACGAAATTTTAGCGGCTGCTCAGGCAGCGCATGTGGATGAATTTGTTCGCAAATTACCAGATGGTTACCAAACGATCTTAAATGAAGAGGCTTCCAATATTTCACAGGGGCAACGGCAGCTCTTAACGATTGCTAGAGCGTTTGTAGCCAATCCCGAGATTTTAATTTTGGATGAAGCGACTAGTTCGGTGGATACCCGGACTGAAGTACAGATTCAACATGCCATGGAGCAGCTTTTGGTCAATCGGACGAGCTTCGTCGTTGCTCACCGATTATCCACGATTCAAAACGCAGATAACATTATCGTAATGAATCATGGATCAGTCGTTGAGACGGGGAATCATAATGAGCTAATGGCTGCCAATGGTTTTTATGCGGACCTTTACAACAGTCAATTTTCTGGCAACATTTCGATGGACGAGGAGGCTAACTAAGATGCGACGAAATTCATTATTAATTGTGACAGCCGCGGTTAGTTTGCTGGCATTAGCTGGTTGTGGCCGTGCCTCACTATCAACAACGAAACAAACTTATCGCGCCAATGTACTGGTGGCACCAGTAAAAGGCCACACGAACGCCAAGACCGTGACTTATCAGATTGATCAACAAACGCCTCACAAGCAAACGGTTCACGACGGGACCTTCGTCATTCAGGTGCCGAGTACCACCAAGCGCCAGCAAGTTAAGCTGAGTGCTAATGGTAATCATCAGACTGTCCAAGTGGCGGCGGTGAAACCACTTACCAATTATCAAAGCCTGCAACAGGCTTATAATCAGGCATTGACCGGTTCGAAGATGTCCCCAGCTGCGCAAAAGCAAGCCGTAACCTTACAAAAGGCTGCCGCACAGTTAAAACAACAACCTAATCCGGAATTGGCGGCTACTGTTCAACAGTTACAACCACAAGTTCAAGCTGCGATGGCACAGGCTAAGACTGCGGCCAAGGGCCAGCTATTGCCAGTAGCCACACCGAAAAATGGCTTGCATGACGTGGTCAGCACAAAAGTTGTTCAAACACGGATGAATGTACAAGATGGTCAAGTTATGGCAGCATCAATGATGGTGCCAACTAAAGCTTTTAAGTCCAAAGCAGGCCAAAAAGAATTTGGGACGAGTTTTGCCCTAATGGCTGGTACGACTGGTGCGGATGCAAAGAAAGTGATGAAAGAATTTGGCAAGCAAACGAAAGCGGCCAAAAAAGGAAATACAACGGTTCATCCGATCTATTCGAATGGCGTGAAATTTACGTTTGGCGTTTCGACAAGTAAAATTTATCTGTTTATGGAAAAATAACACTTTAGTATTAGTATGAAATAGCTGGCTTGACCCAGTAAGCAAACGGCAGCCAATCACTGTAAAATCAGTGATTGGCTGCCGTTTAATTTATTCGCTTAATTCCCGTAAACGTTGGTGTAACGCTGGCTGACTAGCATACAGATATAAGCCTTTCACGCCGCGTTTCATCAAGACGTTTAGAACGTTTAACGTTAGTTGTTCATTAATTTGCTGGCGCTCTTTTGGATCTGACAAATCGTCGCGTCGTTTGAAGACTTCGGGGTCAGTGACACGACTTGGATCCACGATTAATCGATCGGTAACAGGGTTGTAATCAAAGGGCGGCCCGATAATCACCCCGACATAATTTAAGTCGAAGCCTTGAACGGTGTAAATTGAGCCAACCTCGTTAATTGTGCTGGCTTTTTCAGCCCAAGCCGTGGTTTGGTAGTTGTATTGATCCCAAGGTAGTTTAAAATGGCCAGCGGTGACAAAGTGCTGCCCACCATCGAGTTTGGAGGGATACCCAGATGTAGCGACGATACGAGATAGGCCCATTTGCTCGTTTTTGTTGCGAATCTGCTGATACATTGTTTGAGCATCGTCAAAAATTTGCAAATCATATTGACCTTGATGCAGTGGCAAAGGCAATAGTTGGCGACTAGTAAAGGCGTTAATCCAGTCAACTACAGATGAGTCGGCATGCATACGAAATTGTTCGTGTAGTTCGAAATCGGCGTGGGGAATTGATCCGATCAATTGTCGAAGGCGATGTGTATTCCAAAAGCTCTTTGTTTTTAGAACCTGGTTAGCGTCAAAGACGATAATGACGACCTTGGCAAGTTTTAAAAGCTCACATAATTGATTCTGTTGGTCGAAATTATTGTAGCGGTCAGGTCGTGACAACAAAAGATGTGCTTCATCAACGATGATAATGTCGGCACGCGTGTGTTGTTTGTGCGAACGGTTGATGAACGATGTCGGTCGATCAAAGTCCTTCTTTCGCAAATTGGGTAAAGGACCTGCAAGTTCCTTATAAACTTTGAGAATTTCCGGATGATTAACGAGAAAAATATTATTTGTTTGATAAAACGGACTCTGTGGGTCAGTTCGAGCTGCCGCTTGTAATGTATTAAATAGATGACTGAGAACGACGCTTTTGCCGGTTCCCGCCTCACCACGAATCGTAAAAATGCCCGGTTTGAAAGAGCCGGTTTGCAACCGTTGTATGCAAAAAGTCAGAGCTTTTTTAACCAGTTCCGACTGCTGAGGTGATAAAGGTTGATCTGGTGCCAGTTTGGCTAGTGCTGAATTATTGTTACTCACATTAAACTTCCTTATTGATGTTTTACGTTATTTTACACCCTTAGACTGTTAGCGCGGGGGCGATGGGTGTTGCTAATGATGAACCCAGCGTTGGCATTTCTCCACTAGCCATTAAGTTAAGCTGGTCAGCGTGCTCTGGATCATTCTTATTGGGTACATGTAGCTAATGTGGGGGAATGTATATTTGGATAGAATTAGTAGGTCAAATTCTTTAGTTAATTTCATATTTTTACGCTACTTCCTTATGAAAAATGGTTTTTGCATAATATAAAGCTAAAATGGTATAAAAGTAAATGAATATGAATAATATCGCTGTTTTGTTCTAGAACAATGCATATGTTTGCCAAAATGAATTCGACCGACGAGTTCGATATTGGTAATCTTTGAACGATGTTGAATATTTTCTTGATAAAATGCTTGACCCAACTAGAACAGATTGATATAGTATTACTTGCTGTTACGGAAGAGCGAGTTATTGATAAACAGATTTCAAAAAAATGTTCATTTAATTGCTTGACTCCTAGTTGATAGCATGATACACTAATTAAGTTGTCACATGGCAACAAAGTAGATCTTTGAAAACTGAACAACGTTTCGACGAATCAAATGTGTAGGGTCTTTGAACTTCGGTTCAAAGCAATACAAATTGTGAAGTCAATTCACTTTATAACCAAGTAACAAAAACAAGAGCTATTTCAAATAACTCATTAATTTGAGAGTTTGATCCTGGCTCAGGATGAACGCTGGCGGCGTGCCTAATACATGCAAGTCGAACGCGCTTTGGTTCTAGATTGACGGTGCTTGCACTAGATTGAAAGAACAATGAAGCGAGTGGCGAACGGGTGAGTAACACGTGGGTAACCTGCCCTGAAGTGGGGGATAACATTTGGAAACAGATGCTAATACCGCATAACAACGAAAACCACATGGTTTTCGCTTGAAAGATGGTTTCGGCTATCACTTCAGGATGGACCCGCGGTGCATTAGCTAGTTGGTAAGGTAACGGCTTACCAAGGCGATGATGCATAGCCGAGCTGAGAGGCTGATCGGCCACATTGGGACTGAGACACGGCCCAGACTCCTACGGGAGGCAGCAGTAGGGAATCTTCCACAATGGGCGAAAGCCTGATGGAGCAACGCCGCGTGAGTGAAGAAGGGTTTCGGCTCGTAAAACTCTGTTGTTAAAGAAGAACGAATCTGAGAGTAACTGTTCAGATTGTGACGGTATTTAACCAGAAAGCCACGGCTAACTACGTGCCAGCAGCCGCGGTAATACGTAGGTGGCAAGCGTTATCCGGATTTATTGGGCGTAAAGGGAGTGCAGGCGGTTACTTAAGTCTGATGTGAAAGCCTTCGGCTTAACCGGAGAAGGGCATCGGAAACTGGGCAACTTGAGTGCAGAAGAGGGTAGTGGAACTCCATGTGTAGCGGTGGAATGCGTAGATATATGGAAGAACACCAGTGGCGAAGGCGGCTACCTGGTCTGTAACTGACGCTGAGGCTCGAAAGCATGGGTAGCAAACAGGATTAGATACCCTGGTAGTCCATGCCGTAAACGATGAATGCTAGGTGTTAGGGGGTTTCCGCCCCTTAGTGCCGCAGCTAACGCAATAAGCATTCCGCCTGGGGAGTACGACCGCAAGGTTGAAACTCAAAGGAATTGACGGGGACCCGCACAAGCGGTGGAGCATGTGGTTTAATTCGAAGCTACGCGAAGAACCTTACCAGGGCTTGACATCTTCTGCTAATCTTAGAGATAAGACGTTCCCTTCGGGGACGGAAAGACAGGTGGTGCATGGTTGTCGTCAGCTCGTGTCGTGAGATGTTGGGTTAAGTCCCGCAACGAGCGCAACCCTTATGATTAGTTGCCAGCATTAAGTTGGGCACTCTAATGAGACTGCCGGTGACAAACCGGAGGAAGGTGGGGACGACGTCAAATCATCATGCCCCTTATGTCCTGGGCTACACACGTGCTACAATGGATGGTACAACGAGCAGCGAAGTCGCGAGGCCAAGCAAATCTCTTAAAGCCATTCTCAGTTCGGACTGTAGGCTGCAACTCGCCTACACGAAGTCGGAATCGCTAGTAATCGCGGATCAGCATGCCGCGGTGAATACGTTCCCGGGTCTTGTACACACCGCCCGTCACACCATGAGAGTTTGTAACACCCAAAGTCGGTGGGGTAACCTTTTAGGAGCCAGCCGCCTAAGGTGGGACAGATGATTAGGGTGAAGTCGTAACAAGGTAGCCGTAGGAGAACCTGCGGCTGGATCACCTCCTTTCTAAGGAAATAAATCGGAACCTTACACATTAGTGGAAACGTTGTTCAGTTTTGAGGGATTTACTCTCAAGCTTAGTCATGTGATGACCTATGGGGGATTAGCTCAGATGGGAGAGCAGCACTTGCTTGCAAGTGAAAGACAGTGGTTCAAGCCCATTATCCTCCATTGGTCACGTCAGTGACCGAGGATTGCACATTGAAAACTGAATCTTGATTCTTTTTATTAAAAACCGAGAACACCGCGTTTTTTGAGTTTTTTAACAAGTAATTGTTATTCGCTAAACTCACAACCGCAGTTCTTTAGAACTGTTAGGTTAAGTTAACAAGGGCGCACGGTGGATGCCTTGGCACTAGGAGCCGATGAAGGACGGGACTAACACCGATATGCTTCGGGGAGCTGTAAGTAAGCTTTGATCCGGAGATTTCCGAATGGGGGAACCCAGCCAGTTTAACCGCTGGTTATCACTAGGGGAATACATACTCTAGTTGAAGGTAGACGTTGTGAACTGAAACATCTCATTAGCAACAGGAAGAGAAAGAAAAATCGATTCCCTAAGTAGCGGCGAGCGAACGGGGAAGAGCCCAAACCAGACTGCTTGCAGTTTGGGGTTGTAGGACTGAACATTTGAGTTACCAAGGACCTTGATAGTCGAAGACGTTGGGAAGCGTCGCCATAGGGTGTGAGAGCCACGTAGACGAAATCAAAGTCCCTCAGTTCAGGATCCTGAGTACGGCGGAGCACGTGAAATTCCGTCGGAATTTGCGGGGACCATCCCGTAAGGCTAAATACTCCCTAGTGACCGATAGTGAACCAGTACCGTGAGGGAAAGGTGAAAAGCACCCCGGAAGGGGAGTGAAATAGTTCCTGAAACCGTGTGCCTACAAGTAGTTAGAGCCCGTTAATGGGTGATAGCGTGCCTTTTGTAGAATGAACCGGCGAGTTACGTTAGCATGCAAGGTTAAGGTGGAAAGACCGGAGCCGTAGCGAAAGCGAGTCTGAAATGGGCGATTGAGTATGTTGAAGTAGACCCGAAACCAGGTGACCTACCCATGTGCAGGTTGAAAGTGCGGTAATACGCACCGGAGGACCGAACCCGTGTCTGTTGAAAAAGGCTGGGATGACGTGTGGGTAGCGGTGAAATTCCAAACGAACTTGGAGATAGCTGGTTCTCTCCGAAATAGCTTTAGGGCTAGCCTCGGATTAGAGCATCATGGAGGTAGAGCACTGTTTGAACTAGGGGCCCGTCATGGGTTACTGAATTCAGATAAACTCCGAATGCCATTGATGTGTTATCCGGGAGTCAGACGATGAGTGATAAGATCCACCGTCGAAAGGGGAACAGCCCAGATCACCAGTTAAGGTCCCAAAATATGTGCTAAGTGGAAAAGGATGTGGAGTTGCACAGACAACTAGGATGTTGGCTCAGAAGCAGCCACCATTTAAAGAGTGCGTAATAGCTCACTAGTCGAGTGATTCTGCGCCGAAAATGTACCGGGGCTAAGCACATTACCGAAACTGTGGGTGCCACGTAAGTGGCGCGATAGGAGAGCGTTCTATGGGCGGAGAAGTCAGACCGTGAGGACTGGTGGAGCGCATAGAAGTGAGAATGCCGGTATGAGTAGCGAAAGATCAGTGAGAATCTGATCCACCGAATGACTAAGGTTTCCTGGGGAAGGCTCGTCCACCCAGGGTTAGTCGGGACCTAAGGCGAGGCCGAGAGGCGTAGTCGATGGCTAACAGGTTGAGATTCCTGTACTAGTTAAACGTGTTTGAACAATGGAGGGACGCAGAAGGCTAAACGATCCAGACGGATGGAAATGTCTGGTCAAGCAGCAAGGTGGTTCATGAGTTAAATGCTTATGGGCTTAACACCAAGCTGTGATGAGGACCGAATTTAGTAGGGAAGTCGTTGATGTCACGCTGCCGAGAAAAGCTTCTAGTGAGCGTTTAATTACCCGTACCGCAAACCGACACAGGTAGTCGAGGAGAGTATCCTCAGGTGAGCGAGCGAACTCTCGTTAAGGAACTCGGCAAAATGACCCCGTAACTTCGGAATAAGGGGTGCTGCACTAACGTGCAGCCGCAGTGAAAAGGCCCAGGCGACTGTTTATCAAAAACACAGGTTTCTGCAAAATCGTAAGATGACGTATAGGGGCTGACGCCTGCCCAGTGCTGGAAGGTTAAAAGGATGGGTTAGCGTAAGCGAAGCTCAGAATTGAAGCCCCAGTGAACGGCGGCCGTAACTATAACGGTCCTAAGGTAGCGAAATTCCTTGTCGGGTAAGTTCCGACCCGCATGAAAGGCGTAACGATCTGGGCACTGTCTCAACGAGAGACTCGGTGAAATTATATTACCCGTGAAGATGCGGGTTACCCGCGACAGGACGGAAAGACCCCATGGAGCTTTACTGTAGCTTGATATTGGGTGTCTGTATAACTTGTACAGGATAGGTAGGAGCCGTAGAGCTCGGGACGCTAGTCTCGAAGGAGGCGTTGGTGGGATACTACCCTTGTTATACGGCCACTCTAACCCGCGCCACTTAGCGTGGCGGGAGACAGTGTCAGGTAGGCAGTTTGACTGGGGCGGTCGCCTCCTAAAAGGTAACGGAGGCGCCCAAAGGTTCCCTCAAAATGGTTGGAAATCATTTGTAGAGTGTAAAGGCACAAGGGAGCTTGACTGTGAGACAGACAGGTCGAGCAGGGACGAAAGTCGGGCTTAGTGATCCGGTGGTACCGTATGGAAGGGCCATCGCTCAACGGATAAAAGCTACCCTGGGGATAACAGGCTCATCTCCCCCAAGAGTCCACATCGACGGGGAGGTTTGGCACCTCGATGTCGGCTCATCGCATCCTGGGGCTGTAGTCGGTCCCAAGGGTTGGGCTGTTCGCCCATTAAAGCGGTACGCGAGCTGGGTTCAGAACGTCGTGAGACAGTTCGGTCCCTATCCGTCGCGGGCGCAGGAAATTTGAGAGGAGCTGTCCTTAGTACGAGAGGACCGGGATGGACATACCGCTGGTGTACCAGTTGTGCCGCCAGGCGCATCGCTGGGTAGCTATGTATGGATGAGATAAACGCTGAAAGCATCTAAGTGTGAAACTCGCCTCGAGATGAGATTTCCCATTCCTATATGGAAGTAAGACCCCTCAGAGATGATGAGGTAGATAGGCTAGAAGTGGAAGTGTGGCGACACATGGAGCGGACTAGTACTAATCGGTCGAGGACTTAACCACGAAGTGGTGGTCCGGTTAAGATAAAAAGAATCAGATTCAGTTTTGAGTGGGTAACCCTCAGAGTGTGGTGATGATGGCACGAAGGATACACCCGTTCCCATGCCGAACACGGAAGTTAAGCTTCGTCGCGCCAAGAGTAGTTGGGGGATCGCTCCCTGCGAGGGTAGGCCGTCGCCATGCATATGAATCGTCAATCTGCGGATTGGCGATTTTTTTTGACTTCATCTCAACTAATAAGATGACGATTAGTGACCAAGTTAGACGGCAAACCAAGCTAATCAAGAAGAATGACGGTTGTGATGAAAACTAAACAGCTGATGGTTCATACCAAAACCCATTTCGTTTTGGAATAAACAGACTGATGCTAATCAAGACGGTCGCACTTAGAAACAAAGCCGGGTTAAATTGAAGTTAGCCTAACCTGGACGTAATGGGGATCAACTGAGTGGACCCAGGGCGTTTCTGATGAATGCCTGTGAAGTTCAGGATAGCAATCGCAATCGACAATGTGTCTGCTTAATCCACTAGGCTAATCCTTTAATCCGTTAAAAGAGATTTCCAATTAGTCGCTGGATGGCCCACGTTTTGATTTAGAAAGATACTTGAAGCAAACGGCCAAGTTCGCTATACTATCAGATGTGCCAATTAGTCTTGCCGGATTAGCTCAGTTGGTAGAGCATCGGTATCGTAAACCGAGGGTCAGGTGTTCGAGTCACCTATCCGGCATCGAATCTAGTCTCGTTTAACCACGTTTAGACGTGGTTTTTTATTAGTAAAATAGTCTCAGAAATCAAACGTCGATTTCTGAGACTATTTTTTTAGATATAAGCAATTTTATGAATTGCGAAAGCGTATTCTAAGACATCTGAACAGCTGCCACTTATAATGAAATTATAGATGTTTTAGATTGATGAACGAGTAACATCAATAAAATTTAGTGGAGGAACTAACTATGACTGAAGTTGTTGTTTTAGGTGCTGGTTACGCTGGTCTTCGTGCAATACGCGAGTTGCACGGAATGCCTAATGTACATTTAACGTTGATTAATCGTGATCCATATCATTATGAAGCGACCGCGTTGCATACCGTGGCGATTGGTACTAATGAACCAGATCACATTACCTTTGATATCAAACAAGCATTGCCTGAGGATGTCACGTTCACGGTAGCCACGGTAACTAAAATTGATGTGGAAGCCAAAACAATTACACTGGCAGATCAAAGTCAGCCACTTACTTACGACTATTTAATCACCGCACTTGGCTTTGAGTCAGAGGACTTTGGCATTAAAGGGGCAGATGAATATGCATTGCCCTTAGAAAATGTTAAGACGGCCGAAGCCATTCGTCGACACTTAGAAGATCGATTGGCTGGGTACCAGGAAACTCAAGATGAGAATGACTTGCATATTATCGTGTGCGGTGCCGGGTTCACTAGCGTTGAGTTACTGGGCGAATTGGTTCACAGAATTCCTTCACTGATTGAAGAATATCATTTGCCTGCTGAATTGATCCAAATCACTTGTTTAGAAGCGGCGCCAAAGGTATTACCAATGTTTGATCAAAAGTTAGTGGATTATGCGGTTCAATACTTGGCCGACCATGGTGCGGTTATCCACACGTCCACACCGATTGATGAAGTGACACCGACGGGCGTAAAGAGCGGTGATACAACATTCAATGCCAACACGATTATTTGGACGACGGGCGTGCGCGGCAGCCATGTAATTGCAGATTCAGGCTTTCAGCAAAAAAGAAATCGCGTGGCAGTTGATCCGACATTGACACTAAAGGATCATCCTGAGGTCTTTATTATCGGTGATGTTAGCGCTGTGCCTGATCCAGCAAGTGGGCGTTTCTATCCAACGACCGGGCAAATTTCTATCGCTCAGGCAACTCATGTAGCTAAAAATTTGCGTGCTCAGTTGGATGGTAACGCAATGACACCATTTACTTATAAATCACTCGGAACAGTATGTTCACTAGGACCGAGCGTCGGAATCGCCGAATTAGGTGATCGTGGCAGTATGAAATTGCGCGGCCGCAAAGTCTCACTATTGAAGAAGATGGTCAATGATCGTACCATCATGGAAGAATCGGGAGTTGGCAACATGCTCCGTCATTTGAGTTAACCATGCCTAAAACACCCTGATTTTCGAACTGATGACGGAATCAGGGTGTTTTTTTGTCTACAAAACGATATCTTTCGCTGTTACTTTATATAAACGTTGGTGAGTTAGATTAATATGCGGATGTTTTTTAAAATATTGTTCAATTAATTTTGGCATGCTAATCGGAATCTCTTTAATAATTTTGTTGGCGGAAAACATTGGAAAACCATCGCCACCCAGTGCTCGGTAGTGATTTAAAACGATGTGTAGGCGATCATCGGGATTAACTGGTTGATGATGATAATGGAGGGCGACGACCCGTTTGCCGATTGGTTTGCTGACATCAAAAATATAATCAATCCCTGTAAAAAGATCATATTGGTTCGGCCGACTCGCTGCGACCGGATTTAATTGACCGTTGTTCCACTGCCAATAGCCGGCACATCTTTCCAAAGCAGCATATAAATCGGCACCAGTGACTTCGAGCACTGCCAGTGAATTTGAAAACGGATAATTAGTCAAGACTTGGCGCATCGTCACCTGTTCCTCAAATCCTTGACCAGTCGCTGATAGAATAGCGGCACCGGAGATGTCTACTGCGGCGGCGTCTGATTGAACTTGATTAAAAAAATCAATGAGCGGATGACCGTGAACTTGTGCATCTGTAAGGTCAGATAGTTTAGCACCACCTGGAAAACAGCCAATTTCTTGATTTAACCACGAACGGGTTTCTAATTCAGCCGTTTGAATCGTTGGGGGAACTGGAATTAAGGAGGGCAACCGCGTATCTGTATGAATTAGACTCGCTTTTGTCTGTGTGATATGGTGCTGATCAACGGTTAAATCTAGCCGACCAATACTAGCTCCATGGCAACCAACCTGGGTGACTGGAATATTGTTCACTATGGTGGCGAGTGGTTGATGGTGGCTGGTGATCATCGCATTGACGCCAGGGAGCGCAGTTAGGGCGGTGGCTTCGTCTGATTCGTCAGATGACAGAGGCTTGTCATTAAAACCGCCATGGTAAGCGATGACAACCACATCCGCTTGATTTTGTAATTGCGGCAGATAGTTTTTGGCGGTCTGTACTGCTGAAACGAAGGATAGTCCGGTTAGATGACGGCGTGGTTCCCATTTTGTAACCGCAGTCGTGGTCAATCCAAGGATCGCGACGGTGACGTCATGCTTTCTAAAAATGTGATAAGGCGTGCCAAAATAGGGTTTGCCATCTTGATCTAAAATATTGGCACAAAGTACTGGGAATTGGCGTTTGGACATGACTAATTCCAGATAATCGCGACCGTAGTTAAATTCGTGATTGCCTAGTATTGCTGCATTATATTTCATTCGGTTCATAATTCGACTCAAATCAGGCGCAACAAATGGATCAAAGCGATGTAAATATTCGGTTAATGGTGATCCTTGAATAAAGTCACCGTTATCGATAGTTAAAATCATGTCATTGTAACCGGCCATGGTTTTGATTTCTTCAAGATAGGCCGCAACCCGCGTTAATCCGCCGGGACCAACTTGATTTTGTTCATGATAGTTAATTGGCGCAATATAACCATGAATATCACTGGTTGATAAAATTGTTAAGTTCATAAGCACCTCATGGGTAAGCATTCAAATTGGTAATGTTCTATATGTAAACGGTGCCCTGACACAAACACCATTTTGTAAGAAATTAAAACTAGCAAACGTCATCGAAAGACTGGTTAATCGTGATCTTAGAACAGTCGCGTGTCCGATTCAGATCGAGAACAAAAGTTGATTCGGCTTAGCATTCTTCTGATTGGCATTGGCCGGACTAACTTTTGTTCGGACGCACCTCCTTTCCAATCCACAGTTCGCGATGGCATCCCCCCTTTCAGTTGTTAATCGAGATGACGAGGGCCTTTAGCAGTTGTTAGTATACACGATCAAATATATAGTTCAAGGCGTTAAGCGTTCGTAATTGTGCCGTGTTCAAGCTGATATTAAAGAATTTATGTTCCGATTCACGATTAATTCACGTATTTCTTATTTTGTTTTAAAGTGTTCCTTGCTATAACAACATTTGTGCCATAAATATGTAAAAAAAACCTCAAATTAATTTTTTTAAACACTACTGGTTAATTATTGAGTTATTACAAATTTGATACGTGAATGTGTAAATTAAATTTTCCGGACAAGTCGTGAATCGGCTTGCAAGTCAGCAACGCTTAAAATTATAATTGAACCACGTTAAAGGAATATTGATGGGGCCTGGGAGGATTTTTATGAAGAAGTTCATTATGCTTGGAATGAGCGCGTTAATGGTATTAGGATTAGCTGGCTGCAGGTCTGGCGCTGAGCAATCGAAAACATCGACTTCAAGTCAGTCGCAAACGAGTCAATCATCTAAAAAGATGAACGCCACGTCGAGTTTCAGTTCCAGTTCACAATCAGCTACTTCAGCCAGCGGATCGACGAGCAGTACTGTGGCGAGTTCTACATCTGATTCCTCAAGTACAACAACGAGCGCCAAAACGCCAGCTGCAGCAACCTCAACGGCTAAAGTGGCGGTTAGCGACCAAACTACGGCGCTAAATGCGCTAATAGCTCAGTATGGAACGAACCAAGGGGATACCGTTTATCAATTTTTAGGTGCGTCAACAATTGATGGTCAAATGGCATATAATTTTGATGGCTTTTCTCAGGCTGCAATGCAACAAGGCCAACGTGGGCAAACTGGAGCCTTTTTTGTATTTGCTGACGGGCATATCGTGAATACGTTTGAAAATCCTAATGCGATTCAATGAATGTGCATAATAGCCAAAAACGCCCAGTCCGAAGTTTAGATAAAAACTTCGGACTGGGCGTTTTACGTACCGGTCATTGATTAAAGTCATCATGATCACGAATTAACAGTGCGGCAGCAATTGCACCGCCGATGGTAAAGACCATCGATAAGAGGAGGACATGTTTCATCCCAAGGTCGAATGCATTAATGACCGCGCCATGTACCGCTTTAAATGCTGGTAATCGTCGCAGCTGACTAGCTCGACTACTGGCTAGCACGGCTGGACCCGAAAATGGACCAGCCGACAGGAGACCGTGTTGGATGCCGGACAATGCAGTTTGGGGGAGCTTAATGCTAGGCAGCGAAGCGGTCAGAGATTGTTGATACGCATTGGTGAGTTGGATACCTAACGTCACGACCCCAAAGCTAATGCCAAACTGGCGAAAGACATTGGCAATTCCGCTGGCCATGCCGACATGCTCTGGTTTCACGCCACCAATGGCAGCCGATGACAGTGGTGGGTTCACAGTGGCATTACCTAAACCAAGAAAGACGAAACCGAGTGCAAAGTCGACATAGGTGACGGTCGGATTAATCGATCGATAGATAAGCCATAGTCCGAGACTGATTGAAACTAACCCACTGAAGGCTAGCCAGCGATTGGAGAAGCGATTAGTGAGCATTCCGACAATTGGACCTAAGAAAAGGCTAAAGACACTGATCGTTAGTTGCCGAATGCCAGTTTGCATTGCAGAATAACCAATATAGTTTTGCATCAACACGGTTAGGTAAGTATAAAAGGCGTACAAACCAGCACCTAGGCCAAAGGATGCCACAGCTGAACCGACGAATGAAGGGGACGCAAACATATGCATATCAATCATTGGATCACTAAGATGACGTTCGATCAGTACAAAACTAACTAATAAGATGAATCCACCGACTAATAGTCCGACAATATGCAGGTTACTCCATGCCCAACTAGGATGATTTTCCTTTTGTAGAAGACCTAAAATAATAGCAAAAATAGCTAATGTACTTAGGATCAGGCCAATTAAATCAATATGCCCATGCCGGTTACCATAAGAGTCATTGATGAACCATCTTCCTAAGACTAACGCGATGATACCAATTGGGATGTTAATGAGAAAAATTGCTCGCCAAGAAAATAACTGAACTAATATACCGCCAACTAACGGACCAATGGCAGTTGCGAGCCCAATCACTGAGCTCCAGATCCCCAGCGCGATCCCACGTTCTTGACCAGTAAAGGTCGCTGCCACGATCGCCATTGAAAGGCTCATCATCGCCGCACCACCCACACCTTGCACGCCGCGAGCCAAGTTGAGCTGCAGGCCACTTTGCGAAAGAGCTGATGCTAACGATCCCAGGGTAAAGATGACCATCCCTAGTTGGAAAAATCGCTTGCGTCCGAACAGATCACCAAGTTTGGCGAAGACGAGTAAGAATACGGCATACATCATTGTATAAGCATTGATAATCCATTGCAGATTATCGAATGATTCATTAAAGTCTTTTTGGACGGTAGGCAATGCCACATTAACGACGGTGACGTCCAGTAAGGCCATAAAAATGCCCAAACAAATGGCGGCTAGTGCAAGCCAGTGTTTAATTTCTGCACTAAAGTGAGTTTGTGTCTTCATTAATAGTTTGTCCTTTTATTTTGGTGGTAGCTAGTAAAGAGCTAAAAATGGATACTGGTCCCGTCTGGTATCGGTTAAAGTGATATTAGGCGGAGTCGCTAAATCATCACGCTTGGTTTCTTGAAAACCAAGCCGTTCATAAAAAGCGCGGGCAGAGAAATTAGTTGTGACGACTTTCAATTGCATTAAGCCGGTTGCGGATTGACGCATCGTTTCAATTAACCGATAACCGACATGTTGATGGCGATAGGCAGGATCAACAAATAATAAATGAATAAAGTTAGCTAGACGGTAAAATGATAGAAAACCGACAACTTTTTGATCAATAACGGCGACCAGAATGTATTCGTGTCGACTATCTCGTTCGAAATCGGTTAATTGGGGTTGATTGACCCATGGAAAGTCACGATAACGATCGATAAAATAAATGCGTTCCAAAGTTGGATAGTCAGTTTTTTTTGCCGTACGCACGATTATTTCGGACATGTGTAGTTCCTTTTCCTTCAGTAGTGAGTAAGCTAAAATAACCTCAGAGGATAACCATAATGAATTTACGACCACTATACAACATTTTAGAAACGAATATGGGACCACAAAATTGGATGACGATTGGCGCATTGTGGGCCCAATCACCTCTGCAAGTGATGTGGACGGCAATTTTAATTCAAAATGCTAGTTCAACGAATGCAGATGCAGCTGCTCGAGATTTGCTCGCGGCAACCAATAATGATCCGGCTCAAATTCGTGCCTATTCGGTTGAAGACTTAGCTGAAGTGATTAAACGAGCCGGATTATACCGGACCAAGGCGAGTTATCTTATCGAAGCCGCCAAGTGGGTCGGTCGACATCACGATGATTTAGCTGAAATTGAACAAATGGATCGGGCAACTTTGCAGGCTGAATTGTTAGCTGTTAAAGGAATCGGCAATGAGACGGCAGATGATATTATGTTATACGGCTTTCATAAGCCACTTTTTATCGCTGATACTTATGCTCGTCGCCAGTTTGGTTGGATGGGTGTGAAGGTTCCGGCGACTTACCGTGCCTTTCAAACGCTAGTCGAAATGAATGCGAGCTTGAACTGGGATGAATTTCAAGAGCTGCATGCCCTCATTGATGGCTTCGGTAAGCAGGTCAAAAACCAACAGCAATGGGTGACTAGCTTTATGGCTGACTTTACTTTGCCATGGACTGATGAAAGTGAGGGGTAATTGATGACCAAAGTGCTAACTGATGTAGCGGTGACGCGATCGCAGGCAAGACCGGTCAGACTAACCGCTGATCAATGGTTCAATCAACATTTGTTAATCGTGGGTCAGACGGGCAGTGGTAAATCGACCACCACGGTAACGCTGATCAATGCTTTAATGGAAAACGATCAAACCGCCATCGTGATTGATCCAACCGGCGAATATGCCCATTTGCCTCACGCGGTCGTGGGAAAGCTTGGGACCAATGCCTTTCTTGATTATCGGATGCTCACTGCATCGCAATTAGCTTCGTTGGCTGGAATTAAGGATCCAGCAGTGATTGTCTTGATTGATCAAGCCATAACGAGCTTACGGGTTGCTAATAATGTGTTGCATCAGAAAACCCCGTACCAAAAATTAGGTCGTCCCTGGTCAATTTATGAGCGGCAGGTCGCACAGCTGCATGATTTTCCACGACCCTATCATATTGAATTATTACCAACTCAATTATTAGAAGAATGTGTGATACCAGCAGTCGGCAAACAGGCTGATTTCGCTTTGATCGGTCAACAATATGACGGTAAACGGCAACGTGAACTGGGGCCAGCATTAATCGCTATCAGAAGATTATTAGCAACACGCGCCTTCCAACAGGTTTTTCGCTTGCCAATGAATGCTGAGGAAATGCGGCAGCGATCTGCTCATACGCAATTGGACGTAGTGTACTTAATGCGTTTGTTTGCTTCCGTTAAAGCGTCTGATCGTTGCTTGGTTGTGGATGTGTCAGCGTTAAGTCAAGATTTAGCTGCTGGGGCATTAGTTGTTTCAATTTTGGCCGCTCAGTTGTTAGCGATTAAGCAGCATCCATCTGCGCAACAACCAGTTGTTCTGGTGGTTGATGAGGCTCACCGTTACTTAACTGCAGCCGCAACTAAAATAGGCGCGTTTAGTGAAGATGGTCTTTCACGAATTGCTCGAGAAGGCCGCAAAGTGGGGCTATACTTGCTGCTGACAACGCAAAGTCCTCTTGATTTGCCAGTTCAATTACTGGGGGAGTTTGGTAACTTAATCGTTCACCGGTTAACGACTACATCTGAATTGCAAACGTTAGCGATGGTGCCCTCATTGCTGATTTCAACAATTGCTCATCAAGAGATCGGAGAGGCCACATTGGTGGGTCATGCTTTTGCGGAGCCAGTGCCCGTTTATTTCAAAAAAACAGTTATTCGTCATGAAACCGCCAGTCCACGGTTTGACTGAAGCAACAGAGCAACATTAATGGTGGGTGGGGCAGGCCTAGCTGAATGTTGCTTAATGAGATGCTGAAATTATTCAAAAATAAACTGGTTATGGTAGAGTTCCGCATAAAAGTCATGTTCGTCTTTAAAAGGCGCAATATGTGATCGAAAAAGCGCCATCGAAGCGCCTCACTTTCTTAAAATAGATTGATCCATTACTGCCGACGATGTAGATAGATGGCGATAATAATGACTAAAAATAGCAGTATGATCATTGCGCTGCGTGGATCTTGACTAAAGCCGCGATGCAACAACCGGAAAGTTCCTAGACCATGAAAGCCACCAATCGCAAAGATAGACATGCATTTTCCTCCACTTGTTGAATGTGATTTTTCCCATTATACGCATAACTTAACGGCTTAGACAGTTAAAAAGCCATTGAACAGTGTGTATTTATGATCAATAACTACTTAAACTGCGCAATTAGTAGCGAAAAGTGCTCGCGGGATAAGGAAAAGATGAGTAAGATGAACGTAGCTTATGATTGAGAGGACCTCACCATGGATTGGGTGCATTTAATTCTACAAATTATTATTTACGTGAACGCGGTGCTGGCGTTTATTACCGTCTTTCGCGAACCACGAGATATCGCTGCCACTTGGGCCTGGTTGCTAGTGTTGGTCTTTTTGCCGGTTGTTGGCTTTGTGGCGTACGCTTTTGTCGGGCGTCGGCTGCCGAAGAATCGGTTATTTCAAATTAGAGAGCAAGAACAACTTCAGCTGGATGAACGACTTGCGTTGCAACGTGATGAGTTATCATCTGAACGAAATGAAGCGGACAGTGTTACGGCGACGGCGTTAGGAACCGTTAACTTATTTATCGAGTCGGACCAAGCCTTTTTAACCCGGAACAATCGAATCCACATTATCAGTGACGGCAAGGATTTATTTCATGATCTTTTTGAAGACATCGAACGGGCCAAAAAAAGTATCCATATTGAATTTTATACGATTTACGACGATGAAATCGGCAATGAGTTGCTACAATTATTGATTCGTAAGGCGCAATCAGGGGTAGCCGTGCGTGTGCTTTACGATTCTTGGGGCTCCATGGGGGTTCGACCAAAATTTTATGACCCGTTGCGTGCCGTCGGTGGTGAAGCTTATCCATTCTTACAGACACATAGCGCTTGGGCTGATTTTCGTCTGAATTTTCGTGATCACCGTAAAATTGTGATCGTTGATGGCACGATTGGCTACACTGGTGGCTTTAATATTGGCGATCAATATCTTGGGCGCAAAGCTAAATTTGGTTACTGGCGTGACACTCATTTGCGCATTGTTGGCGCCGGTGTTTACGGTCTTCAATCACGATTTATTCGTGACTGGAACGCCACCAGTCGGCTAAATCCGTTGGCAGTTACCGAAGACTTTTTCAAAGTGACAAAGGTCAAAGGCGAGACTAATATGCAGATTGTCTCCTCTGGGCCAGATTCGGATAAACAGCAGATTAAAATGGGTTACTTACGCCTGATTAATTCCGCTCAGAAACGGCTATGGATTCAATCCCCCTACTTAATTCCTGATGATTCTGTGTTGGATGCCTTACGAGTCGCGGCTGGTAGTGGGGTGGACGTGCGCATTATGATTCCAGATAAGCCGGATCACCCGTTTGTTTATCGGGCGACGGAGTATTATGCTAAGCAGTTGGCCAACGAGGGCGTCAAAATCTTTAAGTACCAAAATGGCTTTCTCCATTCAAAAACCATGGTCGTCGATGACGGCGTTGCTTCAGTGGGATCAGCCAACTTGGACTTTCGCAGCTTTAAACTAAACTTTGAAGTCAATGCATTTTTATACGACCCGCTGATTACCACTGAGTTAGCGAGACTTTTCGAAGCAGATATGCATGATAGCCGACTGGTCACGTATGCCGATTTTAATCGGCAAAGTCACTGGATCCGGTTCAAACAAACATTTTCGCGATTATTATCACCAATTTTATAAATCAGGACTAAATAAAACCACAGTCCACCACACTGCTTGGTGGTGGACTGTGGTTTTATTTGTCGTGAGATTAAATTATGCGAGTCGAATGGAACCTGATTTGGCAGAAGCTGTGACGTAAATGTGCGGATCGTCACCGACTGCGCCATCCTTAAAGGACGTTTTATCATGATCATAGATTGCATTTGCTGGACCCTTAATACTGCCACCGTCTGCATCGAGATCAAAATTGTATTCGACACCAGGAGCAAAGGCGAGCTTGATTGAACCAGAATTGGCGGTCGTATCGAGGTTCCCGGTTAATTGGGCAAAGGCGAGGTTAATCGATCCAGACTGGGCTTTAAAAGTACCGCTACCAATTAAACGCATGCCCCGAATGGCACCAGAGTGGGCATTGATTTCAAACTGATCGGCTTTAACACCATCGAAGCGAACACTCCCACTTTGAGCATTAGCACGAAAAAGTCCGGTTATCGCTAAATGATTCGCTTTTAGTGAGCCGGAATGAAGATCAGCATCTAGATCCTTCATTTGCCCACCATTAATGTTCAACGATCCGCTGCGCACGATTAAACGGACTTGGTTTAAGGCCGCTAGCTCATCGAAGCGAACGCTGCCAGAATGGGCTTTTAAGAGCAGATCACCGGCAAACGATGCTGGAATCAGCAGTTGGGTCCGAATTCGTAGCGGTAACAAATGAGGATGGCGTCCCGAACGAATCGTCAAGGTGCCATCGGTCACTTGGCTACTGCCAAAATAACTTTGATTGCCACGACTCATGTATTCACGAAAGATAATTTCATTACTATCCGAATTTTTGACGACTCGTACAGCTGCGTCAGCGTAGTCGAAATCAATGCGCTCGACTTGACTTGCGCTGAAACGTTGCTCATTCACTAAGTTTAAGCGTTCCACGTAGATTTCCGTATCGGCGGGATTGGTTTGTCCAAACACAGTATCAAAATCGGCGAAGGGGTCATCCGTTTCATGATTGGGTTGAGCTTTTTGATGGTTATCTGTCCAAATGCCTTGATCATCCATCACGAGGTTGCCTAAACGAATGCCATCTTTATTCAAGCTGATCTTGCCATTTTTAATGTTCACGCCGTCTTCATCAATGCGCATGGTTTTACCACCATCCACTACGATCTTGCCATCTGTGATGTCAATATGATGACCACGAAAATGATGAGTCCCAGTAAATTGATGGGTGGTTGAGGTTGTGTCATCATATTTTTTATGTTCATCTTGGTCAGTCGAGTTCTCGCGATTTGTCATAATTTCGTCAACGAGGTCATCCAAGTTGCCCAAGCTGTCAAAAGCATGATTAACTGCATCGGTGATGGTTTCACCTTGGCCTTCATTTTCATGAGCAGCCTCACTTAAATCAGCTTGCAATTCTTCTTTTAATTCTGTCATTTCATCAATCGTCGGGTAGTCAGCGAAGTAGTCTGCTAAACGACGAGCGACCATGTGATCAATTGTGTCCATCTTCAGTGATCCTCCCGGTAATTAAGTCATCAATAATTTTTTTGGCAAAGGTCCAATCAGCAACGTTTTTAGCTAGGGTAGTTTGGCCTTGGGTTGTGAGTTGATAGTACTTGCGTCGCCCACCTTGAGTTTCATTCCCCCAGTAACTAGTGATATCACCGTTCTTTTCTAAGCGTCGAAAAGCGGTATACAAAGTTGCTTCGTTAAGTTCGTAGGCATTATTACTTAAAGCGCGCACGGCCTTCGCGATTTCATAACCGTAACTATCGCCTTGACTAAGGATATTCAAAATAATGGTTGAGGTATGGCCCCGGATAATATCCTTTGAAATTTCGGGCTTCATCAGGCACCTCCTTTTAAGGTTGTTCTTTGAAACGAGTACAATGTACCACGATGTACTGTGCGTGTCAAAGTAATGTGGTTAAAAAAACACTTTGTCGTTCAACAAAGTGTTGTCAAAGCGTATGATACTCAGATCTTAGCCGGGTAGACCGCGAGACTGACGATCCATATTCTCCACCACAACGTCAAAAACATCTCCTAGTGACGCGCAATATTCCAAGATTTCCCAAGGCTGATTGGTGTGAAAATGGATTTTAATCAGATTACTATCGCCCACGGCAATTAGACTGTCCCCGGCAAAAGTTGCTTTAATGTGTGCATCAATTTCATTCTCATCTAAATCATGTCCGTCGATTAGACATTGCGTATCGTATTTAAATTCAATCATGATTATGACTTCCTTTGGCGTGGTTTTTAAACTAGCTCTACCATAACGAAAAGTGGGTTAATTGGGTAGTGAAGTGTCTTTAGAAGTGAATGAATGTCGATCAATGCTTATCTTCGTCGACTGTTTTGAACATATCCTTCTGCTAGCAAATCCAAGGACCAGTGAAAAAAATCGGCGAGAATAAATAAACGATTCGGTGGAATGTCGGCACCCTTTTCATATCGTTGCAGGGCGCTCTTAGAGAATACTGTGGTGTAGCGTTCGTTTAGAATATCTGTTAATTGAGCGATAGATAAGCCCTGAGCATTGCGAGCGTTTCGCAGTAATTGACTAATCATGGCAACTCCTTTTTGTCTTTAGTTTAAGGCAAAAAGGACATTTTTTTGTAGTTTTCGTCAAATTGTTATTGCATTTGATTCGATTTCGGGTTATGATTCGAATGTGGGTCAATTCATCAAGCAAACCGAGGTGATCAGATGCCGCCAGTTAATGACCTTCGTATTTATTTATACGCTCACAGAATTAAAAGAGCCGAAGTGGCTAAAACATTAGGAGTATCAGTTGGAACAGCGGCCAATAAAATTCATGGCAGAACGCCAATTACAGTAGAAGAGGCACAAGAATTACACGACAAATTCAATGTACCAATTTCTTTATTTTTGCATGAATGACCCGATTTCGAGTCAAAAATATTTTTGGAGGTTTAGGTAATGGATAAACATCGAACACAAGCTCAATTAATCGAAGGACGTCGTTTTAAGTTATATAAGTCAGGCAAGGTTTGGATGGTTGCCGGTGCCACATTTTTGACACTTGGGGCACCTGGTTTAGTGGCCGTCCACGCTGATACCACTAATCAAACGACTCAACAAACAGCTCAACAAAGTCAATCAGCGTTAGAGCAAGCTCAAGCTAAACAGTCAGCCGCCAGTGATGGCGTTCAATCTGCGAGTTCTCTAGCTAGTCAAGCTTCAAGTTCTGCTGAAGCAACTAGCGAAGCTGCAAACTCAGCGAGTGAAGGCTTATCGCAAGCTAATTCAGTGACAAGTGAAGCGAATAATCAGCTAAATTCAGCGCAGAGTCAACAATCACAAGCCAGTCAACTAGCAAGTGAAGCAACGTCAGCCGGCATTGCTAGTCAAACAAGTGTTGTCAATTCAGCTACCAATCAAGTAGCCAGTGATAGTAACGCTATCACAAGCGCTCAATCAAATGAAACTTCTCAAGCTTCCTCACTAGCGGCAACTAGTGAAGTTGCTTCCCAAGCTCAAACAAAAGTTGATTCAGATAACGCCGATGTAGCCGCTAAACAAGCCGCTTTAGATGACGCTCAAGCAGGCACTGAAACAGCTACCGCTCAAAAGAATCTTGATTCAGCCAACGCTTCATTGACGACTGCCAATAATAATTTAACGAGTGCGACTAATGCATTGACTAGTGGTGTTGCTCAAACAAATACCGATCAAACAGCACTAAATTCAGCTAACGCCGCCTTGACTGATCACAATAGTCAAATTACCGGCGCTCAAACTGGCGTCAATAACGCGCAAACTCTCGTGAATACTGATCAAACTGCCGTCAATAATACACAAAGTCAGCTGACTTCAGTGGAAAATCAATTGAGTGACACGGATCAAAATCATCTCATCTTTCCTAGCGATTTTGCTCAAACGTTAAAGTCATGGGAAAGTGGCCAGATGAGTGATAGTGACTTTGATGCCTATATGGCTAAAGCATTTGCTGCAAGTAGTTTCAATTATGGACAGCCTAATCAATATCAACCAACTCAAGCTGACTTAAATGATTCAGTTTCTTCTACCACAGGGCTAACTCAATCACAATTACAAGACTTAGCTCAATTTGCTGCTAAACTAGTCAATGAATTGCGTGATGCTTTAGGCGAACCACATGTAAATGTTAGTTTAGTCTCTCAACAAATTGCGCAATCCGTTGCAAGCGCTTACAACGCTGATAATTGGAATTGGGCGAATGGACACGACATGAATGCTTTACATAATGTCGCAACTCAATATGGAATTACTAGTGATGGTTATCCATCTTTGACTGAAGCTGCTGGTGGTGGTTATCAGAATGCTACAAGTCAATTCTTCAACACTGAATATTCAAATGGAACATTGACTATGGCTTCAATGAAAGCTATGACAGCTATGAGTATCGAAGAAATGATTTTCAATGATTTCTCTAGCAATTGGGGTCACATGGAAACTTTAGCAAATTCTGGTTATGATCAGATGGGTATTGCTATCGATGATCAAAATTGGTCTCACTTGAACTTCTTTTCCTCTTCCAACAATACCAATAATCTCAATCTAACGCCTCTTCCCGCACTGTCTGATTCAACAGCTCTCGCTAATCAAAAACAGCAGTTGCAATCTCAACTAACGCAACAGCAAGCCACTCTCAAAAATGATCAACAAGTTCTCCAAAACGCTCAAGCTAAGCTAGCAAGTTTGCAGAATGACACGTCTTTCGCCAGTGCAGTCAGTCTAGCTCAACAGAAATTTTCCAGTGATCAAAGTCAAAATCTAGCTTTAAGCGTCAAGCAAAGTCAAGCTAAGCAATCAGTTCAAAACGCTCAAGCGAATGTCACAGCTTCTCAAGCAGCTTTAGCGCAAGCTCAAAAAGATGACAGTAATCAATCAGCAAACATTCAACAGAAAACCGCTGATTTGAATGCCGCCAAGAGTCAGTTAGCCGCAGACAGTCAAGCGTTGAATCAAGCCAATGCCAACTATCAAGCAGCTTTAGCCGCTGATAATCAAGCAAAAGCCGCCATTCAAGCCGCTCAAGTGACACTAAAGAGTGATCAAGCTAATCTCGCTGATCAACAGCAAAAATTAGCTGACATGAAGAATGCTCAAGCCAATTTAGCAGCCGCCAATCAAGCCGTTCAAGCCGCTCAATCAAAAGTTGATTCAGCAAATGCAGCTCTCACAAACGTTCAATCAAACTATGATTCAGCTAAGTCAGCTGACGATGCCGCTCAACAAGCCTATCAAACAGCGTTGACTAAACTAGCCGCCGCTAACAAAGCCCTTGATGAAGCTAATCAAGCAGTCGCTGATTTAGAGAATCAAACAAGCGACAATGATGGAAATAGTGGAACAACTGGAACGACTACAGGCGATAATGGAAGTTCAACTAGTGGAAATGATTCGACTGGAACTACTGGTGATGATGGAACGACGGGAGAAGGCAATTCGACTTCGACTAACGGTAATTCAACTGGGGAAACTAGTAATTCAAGTGAAACCGGCACAACTGGAAACTCAAGTGAAACTAGTGGAAATACGTCGAATAATGAAACTAGTAATGGTAAAACGAGTGAAAATGACGGCAAGTCTTCTGAAAGTAATGGCATGAGTTCAAATTCAATCAAGCCAACGCCAACCAGTGTTCAGAAGCGAACTGAGACGACGAGTTCAGCGATTCAGTTGGGGAACCGGACAGTTGTGATGCCAGAGAATGCGACAAAATCAGCTATGACGACGACATTACCGAAAACGGGTGAACAAGAAGTTCGGGCAACTGGCTTACTTGGTTTATTAATCGGGGCAATTTTGAGTTTCGGTGCATTCGGTTATCAACGGAAGCATTAAACGAAAAGTTGGCGTCATTTGCCTATAATTTGAGGTTGAGATGAGTAAAACATTACGGAATATTCTAATCGGAATTATTATTGTGCTCGCTGTCATTTGTTTATTTGTGATTGGACGATTAAGTGCCGGCGGTGAACATAGTAACGCTAGTTCGCATAGTCAACAGACAACGAAAACTAGCGAATCCAGTGATAAAAAGGTCGCAAATAAAGGCAATTTTTCGATTGCTGAATTAAAGAACAATCCGAAAGAGTCCGCTGTGGCCATTGTTTATTATGGGGTGAAGTACGTATCCAATAATCAGACCTGGCATAATATTTTTACTGACGGGGGCAATGGGTTCACGATTTCAGTTAAGACCGTGGATCAGAATACGGCAAAATATTATGTTGAAACGCGCACTGACACCAATAAAGATCCGAATGCGGTTTATTACAGCCTAGTCGGGAATGACCATAATGAAGTTGCTTTTTACGATAGCCAAGATAACGAGCTACTGAAAGTCTCACTAAAAGCGATTCAGACTTATGCCAATCAGAACTTTTCCGAGGCTGATATGGCGGGTCGCACGAAAAAAGTGGACATTATTCAGGCTTCAGGCAGTAACACGACTTCAACACCGGGGACTGATTTAGTTGCTGATGCGCAAAATGATCCCACTAAGTATGCCGAAGAGATTATGACTTATGCCGAACAAGTAAACATTGCAACGGAGTTTAATCAGCCATTGTGGTGGGATAAGTTAGATCAACTTAAGAGTCATTTCGGTGGTTATTATCATATTTATCAATCCAGTGATACTGGGGAATTCAGTTTGGATACGCAAGCAGGTGGTGGACTCGGATTTGATGCCCCTCAAAACGGCAACGTAAAATTCTTTGTTTCTGGTGGTCCCAGTGCGTCTGGTAATGGATCGCAAGAAGTGAGTGTTGATATTGCGCAGATTGAAGCTCAATTAGATAGTGGGAACACGTCTTTGGTCAGTGTTAAATTATCGCAGAATTAAGCTAGTTAACATAATCTCCATTAACAAAAGTAAGCCCGTCATCATTGAGATGGCGGGCTTTTATTTCGAAAACTTTGTGAAATTGAATTGGTCTAGTTGAACAAGCTTGATTTAGAGCGGTTTGTATCAGCTAAAAGTTAGTGAAATTGACGTGATTTATGTATAGAAAAAGGTGTGCCATCGCACACCCCAATCGATCGCACCCGCTACCAGACAGGTACTTGGCAACATGCTTACCACAACACATTCCCCAGATGAATCTTGTTCCAAACTATCACTATATATGATAAGACATTAAATCGCTTAGTCAACGTTAATAATGCGACTTTCTACACAATAAAAAAGCTGCCCGCCACCTAGCGAACAGCTTTCCGTAACTCGGTCTTCGCAAACGACCCATGGCAATTTCACCAAGTCATCATTCGCTCACAAGCTACTACCGGATGTCCCGGCTGTTTAATTGTGCAGCCCCGGGGACTGCTGAATAAATGACGGATTCTAGGTTGCCGTCAGCCTGTTGCCGATTGATGAACACTTCATCCAATCGACCTTGTCGGTGCATTAGGAAGGAATCTTTCTAAGGCCAACACGGATTAACGCAGTCATGATTCACGCTCTAGCAAATCAACTAAAACATCTGATTGAAATGGGACGTTCGCTCCCTGACGATGTTTTTGAAGGCTTTACCATTTCACGGAGCAGTGACTTCATGCCCTGAACCACGGCAATTGCTGCGGGGTTCTCACTTGATTAAAGGCCAACTTCCTTCCTCACCATGCAGTATAGCAGAGACTTTATGGAAGCGCTAACAAAATGCCTGAAATTGATTAACATTCAAAGCAAATCCTCCGATCTTTTTCAGGGCTCATGCTCGCGAAGTTCAGGCTGGTTGACGGGAACGACAATGTAAACAGTTTAACCTAGGTCCCAAGCCGCTAATCAACGATTCACCAAATGTTTACGCGGTCAATCAATTAGCTAGCGGTGTCACTGAAGCTGATTTCGAGTAAAATGTAATTAACAAGTCACTGTAATATTTTAGAAGGAGCTAGGCTGTGACATTAAACTTTATTTTGGGTGCCGCTAAGTACGACCATCGGCAAACGTTAATTGAACAAATACACGCCTCGATGGTCGAGCACCCAACCGATCAATATTTTGTGTTAGTGCCCAACCATATTAAATTTAATGCGGAAGTTGGCGTCTTAACCGCGCTGAAACAAGCTACTGGTCGAGCCGATGCACCACTGTTTGCTGATGGACAGGTGCAAGTATTTTCGTTTACCCGATTGGCCTGGTATTTCATGAAGAATACAGCGACCTATCAGTTACCGCGTCTATCTAACGCGGGTTTAAGCATGTTGCTATATCACATTATTGCTGATCATCAGACTGAATTGACGGTATTTGCAGGAGAACTTAATCAGACCGGATTTATTAATCAATTGGTGCGTCAGTTTGCGGAACTGAAGGTCGGCCGAGTGAGCGCTGAAGATTTGCAGCGTCTGGCGGGTCAACTAACGGTTTCACAGCAGAGTGATCTAGGTGGAAAATTACATGATTTGGCGATTGTGTATCAGGCTTATACGGAGACGTTGGCCGGAAAATACATCGACAACGCTGATTTAATTAACCAGTTAACTGATTACTTTGCCGCCGGGGATCACTTGAATCACGCGCATATTTATTTAGATGGCTTCACCGGATTTTCCGCGCAAGAGCAACAATTGCTAGCGACTTTGATGGTTAAGGCAGCATCGGTCACGGTCTCCTTAGTGATCGATCAGGCGCCAAAACAGGCACCGATGATGGGCGATTTGTTCTACCAACCGGCACTCGCGTATCAACGACTGGTGGCATTAGCCAAGGCCAATCAAGTGCCAGTTCAACTGGATACGATGGCTAAAACCAGGCGAGTTAGTGATTCGTTAGCAGCATTGGATGACTATTGGGTTGCCAGTCGACCGGCCAATCGGGTACCAGCCCAACCACTATCAGCTCAAGACCAGTTGCAAATTTTTACGGCAACGAGCCGGCTTGACGAGTTAAACCAAGTGGCGCGGCAGATTCGCACGCTGGTGGCCCAACAACCGGAACGCTATCATTACCGAGATTTTTTGGTCTTGAGTCGACATTTGGCGCCGTATGAGAATTTTCTTGGGCCTGTCTTTGATCAAATGGAAATTCCTTATTTTGACGATTCAGATAAGCCGATGGATCAGCATCCCTTAATTGAGTTGGTCGGGGCGTTATTTGACGTACGTAGCCATTTTTATCGTTATCAAGATGTGATGCGGTTACTTAAAACCGAATTGTTAATCCCGATGATTGATGGTCAACAGTTATCTATTGAAGCCTTTCGTCAGGCCTTAGCTTTGACGGAAAATTGGGTACTGAAGACCGGCATTGAAGGCGCTGCTTGGCTTGATTCTGCAGATTGGTCCTATTGGCGCCTATTTAATGCGGCTGATGAAACCCTAACGGAGAAAGATCAGCAGGTTCAACGACAAATCAATTTGATCCATCATTACATTCGGCAAACGTTACCACCATTGTTTAAAGCACTAGATCGGGCCACAAATGGTTTAGCAGCCGCGAAGATTTTATATGAATTCCTCGTTAACCATGGTGTCGTGGAGGTATTAAATTCATGGCGACAAACGGCCACTGAGCGTGGTGATTTGGCACGAGCATCCAGAACCGAACAGACTTGGCACACATTTACGAATATTTTGGATGAATACGTGAGTTCATTGGGAGAAACCACTGGTTTTGACGTGGATGAATTCGCTGCCTTGCTCTTAAACGGTTTTGACGGCGCGGCTTATACGCAAATTCCCGCCACGTTGGATCAAGTGACGGTGTCGGAGACCGGAATTGCTCAGCAAAATGATTATCAGGTCGTCTTTATGATTGGGGCCACAGATGATGTTATGCCTGATACGGTGAGTGAAAGCACCATTTTGACGGACAGTGATCGGGATCAATTATCACCGCAACTGGCGACGGACCAATTTTTAACGCTGGGTGCCGGTGAACAAATGACTACTGATCCATTTATCAACTATCTTGGTTTTTTAACGGGTTGTCAGCGATTAGTCTTATCATATCCGCAGGCTAGTAGTGATGAAATAGGATTGCAGCCGTCCCGATATGTGACGGAGATTGCTGACCACTTCAAGTTGCCAATCATTACTTATAACGCTGATCCAGAGGTGGAAAGCCAGCAAATTTCAGCGATCCAACCGTTTGTTGGTTCCCCCCGTTTTACGTTGGCAAACCTAGTCAAAGTGAGCTATCAAGCCAAAACGCAACAGAAATCACTACCAAAACTGTGGCTCTATTTATATCGATGGTTGCAGTTCTCGTCACTTCAGGCGCTGACCAATCAACTATTAGCTGGGTTAGACTATCGCAATGTTCCTGAACCATTGCGGCCGGAAATCGTCACTGGTTTATATGGTGATGAATTAAATACCTCGATTTCGCAGTTAGAAACCTTTTATCGAAATCAATACGAGTACTTTTTGAAATTCGGTTTACGTTTAACTCAACGGGATGAATTTGAACTGTCACCGGCCAGCACCGGTGAATACTTCCATCTGGCGTTAGATCAATTGATGAAACGCGTTGTCAGTGAACAACTGGACTTAAGCCGTTTATCCGATGATGCCATTAACCGGTTAATTAATGACGTGATGCCAGACATTAACGAACAACCACAATTTGCCATTTTAAATAGCTCTCATCGCATGGGCTATATTCGCGCTCAGTTAATTGAGACCGTCAAACGAATGGCGGTCATGATTGGGCGACAGCAGCACACTACTCAAATGCGACCGTTGGCAACGGAAGTTCTCTTTGGTCATGTGGGGGCTGAGCAAGGTTTACCAGCGCTGTCATTTAAACTCGGCGGTCGACATCAAATCAATGTTCGAGGGAAAATTGATCGGATTGATGGCGTGTTAACGGACCAACAGGCTTATCTGAGTGTGGTGGATTATAAGTCTGGGCGCCGAACTTTTGATTTTGAACAAGCTTATTATGGATTGTCGATGCAAATGTTAACGTACTTGGATGCCTTACAGCAGGACGCGACGCGGTTACCCAACTTAGCGAATGGTGTGACGCCGGAATTAGCGGGCGCTTTATATTTGCACATTCAAAATGCGTCACTACCGTTAAATGTGCTCGGAAAAGGCAAATTGCTTGATCTAGATGACTTAACGAAACTTGATGCGGCGTTGTTAAGCGCTTATAAGTATCAGGGCGTGTTGGTGGCTGATCCAATGCTGTTAGCGGCGTTAGACGATTCGGTCAGTACTGGGGGTACATCGAAGATTTATCCGTTTGCGATTAAAAAAGATGGTAGTCTCATGGCGAGTGCGAAAAATGTCATCACTCCAGCGCAACTGAAGAAATTGTTAAAGCATGAAGAGGATTTGATTAAAGCTGCGGGGACCGCGATTTTCAACGGCGAAACACGCTTGAATCCATTCCAGGATGCCCGTAAACGCACGGGTCTACAGTATTCACCGTATCCGGCGATTATGCGATTTGACGCGATGTTGCCGGAAAATCGGTATCATATGTTAGATAAATTAGGACCAGAAGATGTATTAGCTCGGCTTGAAGATGATGATAAATCCCCCAAGGACCAGCAAAAGGAGGCCGATGATGGCGAATAAATCACTGAATTTTACCCCAGCGCAAGACGCTGCCATCCATCATGGCGGCCATAATGTGTTGGTTTCTGCCTCGGCTGGTTCTGGTAAAACTCGCGTATTAGTTGAGCGGGTGATTACGAAATTATTGGATGAACAACGGCAAATTGATATTACTAATTTACTGATCGTGACCTTTACGAATGCGGCGGCCAAAGAAATGCGCGACCGAATTCAGACGACACTGCGCGATCAAATCAATGCTACCGTTGGCAGTGACGCTACTAGCAGTCAACAACGCCGGCGGTTATTGCATCAACTGACCCTTCTGAATAGTGCAGATATTAGTACACTGGATGCATTTTGTTTACGACTCGTTCAAAAATATTACTATGTCATTCACTTGGATCCTGTTTTCCGTCAATTAGCAGATGAGACTGAAGCCCAGTTACTCAAAGAATCTGTATGGAGTGAGCTACGTGAAACGCTATATGCCGAAGATGATGGTCAGTTTGCGACATTGACGCGAAATTTTTCAGGGGATCGCGATGATCAAGGCTTACAAGACCTAGTCTTTCGGTTGGCCACTTTTGCGACCGCTAAGGCAGATCCATCCGGTTGGTTACGTGGATTGCCGACTGCATATCAACTGGCAGAACAAGATTTGTGGCATAGTGATCTTGTGCAAAAGTACGTCGCGCCAGCGGTGCAGAATGCATTGACACAATGTCTGAATGATGTGCAAACGGCCCAAAATTTGACCGATGGCTTTTCAAGCATGGATTACATCGAAAAATGGACGCCGCTGTTAAAGGAACTATCCGAACGTTTCACCAACTTACAGACGGTGGTTGACGATACCGATTGGGATCAGCTGCGGCAGACAATTGCCGAGGTCGATACAGGGCGTGCGCCACGGTTGCTCAAGCTTGATTCGGATGACCAACGGATCCATGACCAATTGAAAGCACTACGTTTAGGCTTGAAACAGCGGCTAGATGGGTTGCTGAATCAGTATTTCGCGCTGAGTGAAGCTGACTTGCGCCTGGTTAATCAGCATGCCGGTCAGTTAGTTACCCAGTTAGCGGACATTGTTCAGCAATTTATGGATGCGTTCAGTGCCGAAAAACGCCGCCGTCACTTGGTGGATTTTGGTGATTTAGAACACTTTGCGTACGAAATTTTGCAAGATCCCGGTGTGCACGAGGCGGTCAGTCAAAAGTATCATGAAGTGTTGGTGGATGAGTATCAAGATATCAATGAACTACAAGAACAGATCTTACAGTCAGTCGCTCATCAAGACCCTGAACCCGGCAACATGTTCATGGTTGGCGATATGAAACAATCGATTTATCGCTTTCGACTGGCAGATCCCACCTTATTCCTGCATAAATACAATACTTTTAAAACGGCTGACGAAGCACTTTCTGATGTCGATGATGAGCGAATTGTGTTAGCGGATAATTTCCGCTCGATGAAAAACGTGGATGAATTTACGAACCTGATCTTTTCACAACTGATGGATGAACGACTAGGCGAAATGAACTATGCCGGTGATGCCGAACTCCAATACGGACCGAAAGATTATCCGTTGGATCAAGTTCCCCCAGCAGAGGTACTGATTTATGAAAGTGGCACACCGGCGCCTGCTGCGGATGCACCGGCAGATTTAGAAGACGTCGATGATGCGTTAGCGATCAATGATCGAGCAGAGGGCCAGATTGTGATGGTCGCTGCTAAAATCCGTGATATGGTTGCTAACCATGAACAACTTTACGATCGCAGTAGCGGTCAGTATCGCGATCTACAATATGGCGATGTGGCCTTGTTAGTGCCGACGCGCAATAATAATTTACTGTTACAAGAACAGTTTGCTAAGTTAGGCGTACCGTTAGCCGTGCGTGACACTGCCAATTACTTTCAAACGACCGAGATTCAAATTATGATGTCACTGCTACAGATTATTGATAATCCGTATCAGGACATTCCACTAGTGGCCGTGTTGCGCTCGCCAATTGTAGGATTAGGTGAAAATGAATTAGCTTATTTACGCATTCAAAATAAGACCAGTGATTACTTCCAGGCGCTCCTCGATTTTGAACAACGGGTTGTTGAGCTGCCAGAACAGGTCGGCGCGTTTGGGCAACAAATCCATGAACGCATTCAACGCTTTTTAAGCCAGTTAGATGAATTTCGTGACATTGCTCGCCAAAATCAGCTAGTGACCTTAATTTGGACCATTTATCAACGAACTGGCTTTCTCGACTATGTGGCAGGGATGCCAGGTGGTCAACAACGGGCCAATAATTTACACGCCTTGTATGCGCGCGCTGCGGACTATGAAAAGAGTAGTTTTAAAGGCGTCTTTCAATTCGTTCGTTTTATCAACGAGATGCAAAAACATAATAAGGATCTGGCCGAAGTCAATGTCGACAATGAAGAAAACGCGGTCTCTGTGATGACCATTCATGGTAGCAAAGGACTGGAATTTCCCGTTGTCTTCGTGATGGACGCTTCTCATGGCTTTAATCTGTCAGACCAACGTAGTGCGGTCGTACTTGATGACCACTTAGGGATTGGCATCAGCTGGTTAGATTCGCAGCGGCATTTGAAAATTGATACGCTCCAAAAGAAGATCGTGGCCAATCAGGCGACCAATAAATTATTATCTGAAGAGATGCGGGTGTTATATGTTGCGCTAACCCGGGCGCAGCAACGGTTGTTTGTCGTCGGCACTTACCAAGATCAAGCAGATTTATTGAGACACTGGCAGCGCGCGGCGACTAATCCAGAATTGACCCTTAACCCAACTGCGCGTAGCGAGACGAAGAACTTTATGGATTGGATCGGGATGGCGCTGTTGCGTGTGCCGAGGGTAGCAGATCAATTAGGTGTCGGGCAATTAGTGACGCCCTTACCATTAGATGAAGCTGGACAGCAGGATCGACTGACCAGTTTTAAACTGACGATGGTGACTAAGGCACAGTTGCAGCAAGCGGGGATCTTAGCCGTGGTAGATGATCAACCTTCCACGTACCTCACTGACTTGCAAGCTAAGGCACAGCAAACAGTGGTTAGCGACTTGAACGTTGATGCCTTGGAACAAGTATTAACCTTTACCTATGCCAATCAAGCAGCTACCCAAACAACGGCCTATCAATCGGTATCAGAATTAAAACGTTTGTTTGAAGAACCGGATCAAGCCGAATTAGGCACTTTGATGTTAGACGAAGAAGCCAAAGCACGTTCACGGGTGAATACTGAAATTTTGCAGACGCCTAGATTTATGCAAACAGTGACGGCACCATCCGCCACCGAAATTGGGACTGCGACTCACTTGGTGCTGCAAGAAGTCGATTTAACCAAGGGACAACCCTCACGTGAACAGCTACAACAAGTCATTAACCAGTTAACGGATGCTAATGTGTTAACAGCTGCTGTGGCTTTACAGATTAATGTTGACCAGTTAACGGCCTTTTTCACGCAACCACTAGGTCAAGCTGTTTTAGCCCATACCAATGATCTCCAACGTGAAGCTGCTTTTTCACTCTTGATTCCTGCCTATCAACTGTATCAAGGGATTCATCAACCGGCTGATGTCAGTCAGGCCGAACAGGTGCTGATTCACGGAATCATCGATGGCTACTTCATTGAAGACGGCGCCGTCACCGTATTTGATTACAAAACAGATTATGTCGATCAAGCGCATCGTGAGTCTGCATTAGCAACATTGGCGGATCGTTATCGCGGTCAATTGAACTTGTATGCGGCCGCCTTGACGAGCATGACCGGCTTGCCAGTGGCGCATAAATTCTTGTATTCATTGAATGCGGCCACGGCGATTGAAATTTAACATGATTAGAGCTACCTAAATAACCCCCGCAACGTTGGTAATACTGGCGTTGCAGGGGCTATTTGCGTTTGTGAAAATACAACATTTCAATTAGCTCATTGATGAGTTTGATACTGGCTTTTTAGGTAGCTGTATTTCATCCTTCAATTGAATTTAATCGAAGATATCGCCAAAGAAAAAAGACCAACAGCCAATCACTAAGATCACTGTGCAAATAACGATGAAGTAAATGAAATTGTGTCGGTTTGCCAACCTTTTTGCGAATACGTCGGGCCCAAATCTTCTAAAATATAATGCTTGGAGGTAAGAAACTCCGAATAAGACAACTAGAAAGATCAGTGCCCACATAACTTTGGTCGTAAACATAAGCTGCTCCCTTCATTTTTTATTAGGGTATTTTAGCGGAGGCACTAAAGGCAGTAAATCCAGACAATCACCATGATCAGTACTCATGAATCTGTGTTTAAATCATGCCACCAGTACGCTCAGTAGTGTTGTCGCGTCGGAAATCCAATGGACATAAATCCCGTTGCGCAAACTATTGGCTCCCCGCCACGACGCGGTGAGCGGATACCGAGAGACACCAACGATAAATACATACGCCCAATTCATCTGATAGTGAGGTAAGTGTAAAAACATAAAAATAATACAGCCGATTAGATTAACGATTGGCCAGGAATGATTTTTAAATTTAGTTTGAGATACTAAGCGAATTAGTGGTAATAAAAGCGAAGCCATCGCAACTTCTTCTCCGACTATGGATACCAATAATTTGAATGTTAGCCATAGTCGCATAATTACAGAAAGCGTTGTTAAATAGGCCCGGGTACCAGCTGGGTTAATCGCGACTAATTCAGCAGGTTTAGTTAAAACCACTAGCAGAATCGCAATGAGTTCAAAAACAAAAAGCTGCAAGACATATTTTAGGAGTACACGCCATTTAGGACTTGGCAGTGGGCGGAAAAAATCCGGGATGTGGTGAAAACCGTATAAAATCCCGAGGCTTAGCATTCCAGTAAGAAGCATTGATAGCCAACTGAGAAAGTGGCTCATGGACAGCTGATTTAGGTAGCCGATGATAAATAACAACACGGTAAGGGGATAATATTTATTTTTAAAATTAAAATTTTCCATTAAAGCGCTCGACTAGCAATGGGGTAAACTTTGCCAAATGCATACCTGATATTAGACTTGATTCGGTTAAGTTCACTAAGGCAATGCAACATACCGTTAATCAAGCTAGAAACTGTTTCTCCAAATGTGGACAAACTAATTAGTCGGTTTTCCATGATAATTGCTCCTCAATCGTGGTCATGTGACTCCATGTTTTAAGTTAGATGGAAATAATAAGAAACGAGCAGTACATTCCTAGTTACTTGGATGAATTGGTTAAGCTTGCACCACACCTAAATTGTAAAACACTTCACAAATTGATGCGCAATTTTTTGTTTTATACTTTAAATCGAATAAATTTGTTGATGTTATGCGATAAACAAAACTATGGATTGATAATCCTTATTGAACAGATTTGTTATGCTGATTTACTTATGCAATAAGCCATTTCCCAAAAACATTGAATCTTGGAAAACTTCAAACCCAGGTTCCAATGTTGAGTCCGACATCATGTCCAATGTTTGGTTTTTGCAAAGCAGTATAAAGCGCAAGCGCTTCTGCTGAAATGTTCTTTGATAATGCCAATTTTCCAAAGCTTTGTTGTAAATCTTTGATAACCCGTCCTTCATAGGCTCCTGAGTTAAGTTCATTAATGCCCGCATCAATGATTTTTTGCTCATTTTGTTTTTTAAAATGTAATTGTTTTAGTTGACTTAATAATTCTTTGTCCACGTTAACTCATTCCTTTTAAGAGATTTAGTATGGAAAATGTTGAACCCAACCATTCATTCGACATTCTTAGATGTCATGTTAATGGTTTTTAATTTTCATCTATAATTAACCTGGGAGGTTATTTTAAACAACTCAACAAATTTTTTATCAGAAATTAGTTTTCCAAGTGTGTTGTGCAGCCTGCTGCTGAACATACATTCCGCCTCCCACGGTGTCCCACCAAGTTTTTTACTAATTTTCAGGTACAGACCCACCGAAAATGACTTTTAAACTAAGTTGTTTAACCGACTTAAATGAATTTTGAGCGATGAGTAATTTAACTAAATTTGGTTTAGCTTTCATAGCCCTTACTCTTTGCCAGTTATGGCGCTTACCTAATCTTATTATATCTCTTCTGAATATCTTTAAGGTGTGTGACCATAGACCAAAGGCATACTCAAGGGCTTGCAATATTCCAGCCACTAAAACCACCAGAAATTTTGATTGAATCGACAGCATTTATCTTAGGGAAGTATCCAAACTACTTAAATTTGTTTTCATGATTATCCTTCCATACTTGCGATAAACGACTCAGTATTTCTGTCTGGCACCGAAAACGATTTTGCTTATAATATTCCGTTGTTATGTATAGGAGGGTAAAATAACTTCCCTCGTTTTTAGCAATTCCCCAATGAAGCGATGTAAATATAAGCACATGTTCTTTGTGTTTTAATGTAATTGTCGTTATCGTTTATTTAGATCAAGCTTTAAAAAGCAATGACTTTTTAAAGTTTACATGCGAATAGTCATGCGCTGGGTGTACTAATACGAGATGAGACGCAATTCGCTCCTTAATAAAATTTACTTTCATTGTCCATCTACTCTGTTTAGGAGGGCTAATATGAAATTCGATCGTAGGTTTTATAAGAATATCTCTTTTTGGGTTTATCTTATTTTAGCCGTATTTGCTGCCTCATCTTTAGGTATAAAAGTCTTCAGCATTGCTTGGTGGGGTTGGTTAATTCTATCTATAATTTTTACCCTTGCACTTTTGCGTACTCTGATTAAAAAACCCGGAAAATCCAATATCTCAAAAAATATCTCAAAAAAATGACTATTTTGATGATCTCTTTGTGATCATCAGACGAATAATCATAATTCATCTGACAAACATGAAGAGATTTTTATGCACCTAGTTCTGAATACTTAGTCCTAGAGAGGGTGGTATTTTTACAGGGATTTAATCGCACTGGCTTATCGTAACCGATTGTTGCGCGGTAACATAGACTTAACGAAAAATCTTGTTGGGTTGGTTTTAGTGCTGTTTAGAGGTTTATTAGGCGAGTACAGTAGAAAAGGTAAGGTCTCCATCAAGAAAAATATGAGGCCATTTTAAGAGGCTGGATAGATAATTAAAGTTCTGATTAAATGACCAGAAAAGCTAAATCTTTTTATACAAAGCTGGTAACTTGAACTGACAGAGAAATACAGGCTCAAGCCAGAAGTAACCTACTTTAGGTCTAAACAATGGTCAATGCTATGCCATTCGATTTCAAGTTTTTTGACAATGCTGATACTTGTGTGATTCTATGATGGTCAGCCAGCATATCTCCATGTAAATAGCAGTCTAGGATGTTTTATCCTAAACTGCTATTTATTGTGATTTATTTATATACTATGGGCTTGCTGAAGTTAGCGAACGGGGCTAGTGCCGTCCTTGCTCTTTTAGAACTAATTTTGTGTACGAGCTCCGGCAGAATGACATTAGCCTATGACTCAATCAGCATCCAGCTCACTTTGCGGTAGTGTTTGCTGTAACAATTGCCGAGCTGCCAACCAAAATAGGAGAGCTTCCATGGCATTGTATTGAATCACCGCGGCTACAGACATCGACGATAACTGCTCATCGCTAAGTTTGGAACGTTTGAACGTGCCATCGGCGGCTTCGTGGTTAAACATATTCGCGAATCGATCGTAACCAGTCTGGGGAGAATTCTCGACGAGGATGTACTGGAGGGCTAGCCGTAATTCTTCTAAAGTGAAGATGTTCTTTAATAGACCGACGACGATGGCGCCAGCGAGATGGATCTGGTGATAGTGTTTTTTATCCGGCGGCACCAACACGTTGGCCTTGAAATAATTATGCATCATCGTCTTAGTAATGGTGTCGTGAGTGATGGGCGCCAAATACTGATTGGTTAGGTCCAGTAATTGAGTTAAATGTAAGTCAAAGGTGGGTAGATCCTGCCATAGTGGCAAGCGCATTGGTGGCAGGCCACTGGCAGGATTGATTAGGGTGCTCATGAAACATTTCTCCTTTGATTGATGATCAGCTAGTCCGCCTGAACGGTAATACCCACTAAGCCAGGGCCAGTGTGGGCGCCGAGGGCAGCAGAAATCTCACCGGTTTCAATCGTCAGTTGGGGAAATTGGGTATGCAGTTGCTCGATGATGGTGTCCATTAGAGGTTCGTTATCGCCATTAGCGACTGCTACGCGCACTTGGTTATGCGACTTAATGTCGTCGACAGCTAAGGCGATCATTTTATCAATGGCTTTTTTTTCAGTGCGTGCCCGGGCGATGGTCGTGTAGACGCCTTCCTCATCACAGGTGATGACAGGTTTGATACTTAATGCTGAACCGACCAACCCGGCAACCCGGCCGATACGTCCGCCAGCTCGTAAATAAGTCAAAGTTGGAATGTAAAAATAGACGTGACTGTGTGGAATCGCGGCGTCTAATTTGGCGACGATACTGTTAAAAGAATCACCAGCTTCGATGAGGTCTTCGGCATAAACTGCAAATAAGCCACTGCCGATTCCGATACTTTGGGTGTTAATGACGGACATCGTCACATCCGTCTGTGAATCAGCTGCTTGTTGAAAGGCGTTGTTGGTCACAGACAAAGCAGCAGACATGGTGATCCCGATGACGTGAGTGTATCCCCCTGCCTTTAAATCATCAATTTGCGTCATAATGTCGCCCATCGTTGGACTCGCTGTTTTAGGTAATTCTGCAGCAGCAGCTTGGCGTTGATAAAATTCTGCTGGAGTAATCTTTTGCCCATCGGCGTACGTTTGTCCATCAATGGTAATTTGCAGGGGCACGATACGTAGATTATCTTTTTCGGCAATTAAACGGGGTGGCACATCGGAACCTGAGTCCACTAACAACGCAATCTTTTCAGTCATGGGAATCTCCTGTTTGTCGTTTAAAAAACTGTAAAAATAGATTCGAACATCCTTTATATAGTTTTAAATACTACATTTTTTGTCAGTGATTGTCTAGTATGAAGAGTGAATTTAGTATGCGACAAAAAAGATCGAAATAGACGCGAACTTGTTGATAGCAAAAAAGCGCAGCGAACGGTTCACTGCGCTGAAAAGTTAGATTGTTATTGTTAATTGGTGCGGGATAAAGCCAAAGTTGAACAGTCTTATATAGAGTATGGAATATATGATACCTACTCAACGTGGCGCATGTTGCTCACCCTTACGAAAGATTTGTTGGTCAACAACGTATAACACCAGGCCGATCACGATGCTGATGCCACCAAAGGCCCACGTTTTTAAAGGTGCGCCAGCTAGAATGTAGATCGAAAAGGCAATTGCTAGAATGGGGATGACCGGGCCGAGTGGTAATTGCCAGCCATCATCTCTGGCGTCTGTATCTCTTTGCGATTTAATCGTCGCTAGGGCAGTGGCCAGGTATTGAATGATCGCGATGATCACGACGCAAGAGGTCAGAAAAAGGTAATCGCCGCTGAACAATAAGGCAATGCTAGCCAAAGTTGTCAGCAGGATGGACATCCAAGGGGTGCCATTTTTCGTCTTTTTACCAATAATTGCGGGCAATAATTGTTCTTCGTTAGCCAATGAGGAAGCGACAAACGGCGTACTGAACGAAACGGAAATGGCGACCCCTAAAATTGAGACGAGCATGCCCAGCAAAATAACGAGTTGACCCGATTGCCCCAGTACTGTGGCGAAAGCAGCGGCGACCGGGGTTGTTCCATTAATGATGTTTGGTCCGAGAAGGCCAATGACAACTAGTTGGGCGGCACCGTAAATGACCGCCACCAGTACAGTCACCACAATCATCGCGATGGGGAGATTACGTTTGGCATTGGCCATATCACTAGCGGCAATCGGCAAAAAGGAAAAGCCGGCGAACATATAAAAGATGATATTAAAAGCCTGACTATAATTGCCAAAGTTATAATGGCTAGTTTGAACGAAGTTACTACCTTTCATGACCCAAATTCCAATCAGAATAAACGCGCCAAGGACTAGCAACTTAGCCACTGAGGAAATGTTGTCGGCCAAGCCAGACAGTTTATCGCCGGCAAGATTAATTACCGCCAACACGATGATTAGCACTGTACCGAGAAGATTGTATGGAAGCGTTTGTTTCAGCGAGGGCATAAAAAATTGCAAGGTATTCAATAACGCCGCAATTTCTGCCGCGATCGTAATGATGCCTTGAATCCACGCTAAAAAACCGATGATAAATCCGGGAAAGCGACCGAAAGCATGATAGGTGTATAGCCAAGCGGCTCCGTTACCTGAAACACGACTCGCCATATCCGCAAAACATAAGGCGATGGTTAAGGTCGCTAGTGCAGCCAGTAAAATGAGCACTAAACTAAAGTTACCAGATAATTTATACATTTTGCCCGGCAATAGAAAGATACCGGAGCCTAAAATGCCATTTAAACCAAGCAGGATCACCGCGCCAAGTCCTAATTGAGTTGCCTTTTTTGGATGAGTCATATCTTTCACTCCCATATGTGCGTCTAGTTACACCTAGAGTAGCGATAATGACTCAACTGAGGCAAATAATATTCCTCTGAATTAATGAGGGTCGCCGATGTTGGTGTGCCTTAATGTGTCACAATCGTAAACAGCCAGCTGCCGCCTAAACTGACTAGTATAAATGGGAAGCAGTCCAAGTTAACCTTGAACAAGGGGATGATGGTGAGCATGGTCTAGGCGTTGATCGTTTTGAATAGCGAAATGTTAATCAATAAAGGTGGTAAGGTATGGATCGCGTCTAAGAGTTCTAGGATAAAGGTAAGGCCGAGGGTGGTTTTATAAATCAATGGATTTTTGCCAATTAATGGCCGTAATAATCCGAGGAAAATAAGCAACGTTTCTAATGGATAGATGAAACTTAATAAAGGGGACGAATACAAGATGATGTGATCCAAGCCAAAGGTGGCTAGTCCCCAGTTATAATCACTAAGTTGGCTTGGTTGAATTGAGAAAATTAAGTTACCTAGCCCTAATGTTTACTCTGCTATGCATCGTTTTTATCTGTTATTTTGATGGTGTGAAGCTTACTCGGTTTAAAATGAGATGCCAATAATAAAGTAAGAATTAAGCTCATTTTTCGAATGTAATACACTTACTCAAAGAGGTGAATCGTTTTGATTTCACAATACTTGATCTGTTGCCAATCTCCAAATTGGCGCATCACTTCACCATGGGTGACACAGGCAAGACAATGATACTTTGAATAGGCCGACAGCACCTTTAGCGCTCGTGCTCTGACCTCTGTGGATGTTTCATAATCCCAATAGTTATCGTTTGTTCGTTGTCCATGATTTTTTTTATAAATTAACCAAGCATCGTAGGCTTGATTGCCGTTTTTTAAATAGCGGTCAGTTCGATCTGGACGCCATTCGTGTAAACCCAGTTCAATGTGTAGCGGGATATTATTGAAACGAACGATTTCGGCCGCAGTTGCTAGCGCCCTAGTATATGGTGAAGATAGAATTAATTCAACATTTTTAAAAATCGGTGATTGGGCGCATTGTTGAGCTAAGCTAATTCCGTTTGCAGATAAACTGCTTAAATCACGGCCAAATCCCGAAAATCCAGCTTCGGTTACCGCGGTATAGTCTGGCTCTGAATGGCGAATTAAAAAAACTTTCATCTAGTATTCCTCTTCTTTATGATTGTGTTTTTAATTGAAGTTAACATACTAAACAGAGATTGATCTTCAATTCAAACAAAAAAGCCGCGCAACTGCACGACTTTTCCCAAATCAATAAAATTATTGTTCTTTATACCAAGTGTAGTGGAAGTTACCAGGACGGTCAGTCCGTTCATAAGTGTGAGCGCCAAAGTAGTCACGTTGTGCTTGTAACAAGTTGGCAGGTAACACTTCAGCACGGAAGCTGTCATAGTAAGTGATCGCAGCAGAGAAGCTTGGTACAGGAACCCCAGCCTGAACGGCCATCGCAACTACATCACGAACGGATTCTTGATACTTCGTCGCGATGTCTTTGAAGTAGTCGTCGAACAGTAAGTTCGTCAGCTTAGGATCTTTGTCGTAAGCGTCCGTGATGTTTTGTAAGAAACGAGCGCGGATGATACAACCAGCACGCCAGATTTGTGCTAATTCGCCGAACTTCAAGTCCCAGTTGTAGGCTTCTGAAGCGACGCGTAGTTGTTCGAATCCTTGTGCGTAACTCATTAACTTACTGAAATAGAGGGCTTGACGAATCTTTTCGACAAACTCTTTCTTGTCGCCGATGTTAGCTTTGCCTTGGTTAGCAGCAGCTGGCAAGGACTTAGAAGCTTTAACCCGTTCGTCTTTCATCATAGAAATGTAACGTGCGTAGACAGATTCAGTGATCACGGATTGTGGTACTTGGATGTTCAAAGCATCTTCTGAACTCCACTTACCAGTTCCTTTGTTGTTCCCACGGTCAAGGATCATGTCAACAATTGGCTTGTTCTTGTCATCACCGAGGTCATCTTTACGCGTCAGAATGTCAGCGGTGATTTCGATCAGGTAACTGTCGAGTTCGCCTTCATTCCATTCTTTGAAGATGTCAGCCATTTCGTCAACGGAGATACCAGCAACGTTGCGCATGATGTTGTAACTTTCGTCGATTAGTTCTTCATCACCATATTCGATTCCGTTGTGGACCATCTTAACGTAGTGACCAGCACCATTAGGGCCGATGTAAGTGACACAAGGCTTGCCATCTTGGGGTGCTTTAGCGGAGATTTGTTCCAAGATAGGTGCAACCAAATCATAAGCTTCTTTTTGACCACCGGGCATCAAGGAAGGTCCTTGTAAGGCACCTAATTCACCACCAGAAACACCCATGCCGATAAAGTTAATACCAGACTTATCAAGTTCAGCATTACGGGCCATGGTGTCATGGAAGTTCGTGTTTCCACCATCGATCAACACGTCACCCTTATCGAGTAATGGTAATAATTCTTGGATAACGGCGTCCGTTGGGGCACCAGCTTTAACCATCATCAGAATCCGCCGTGGCGTTTCCAAGGAGTTCACGAAGTCTTCAATCGTGTAGCTTGGGATTAATTTCTTCTCACTGTGATCTTTCATCATATCGTCAGTTTTTGCCCGTGACCGGTTGTAAACGCCCACAGTGTAACCGCGACTCTCAATATTTAGGGCAAGGTTCTTACCCATAACTGCTAAACCAACAACACCAATTTGTGCTTTTTGATCTGCCATGATTAACCTTCCTCGTTATGTTTTTTGTGAAAATCATTATCATTATGAATCCGATGCTAAGCACAACGACAATGTTTCACAAGTGTGTGAAATTAAACACTAATACAGCTATCATGTTAGTTGATTCGCTGATTATTTTCAACCGGAATCACTTTTCAAAAGCAGTTAACGGTGAAATAAATTTACGAATTGATTTGCTAAGACTCAATTACATTATGGCAAGCAGCCAGCAAAATAATTGCTCGACTAAAGAAACTCGGGTACACTTGGTTTTTATTGCGAGATGGATAGAAAGAGGGCTCATCATGGACGACGTTGTGATTGTCAGTGCTGTGCGGACACCGATTGGAAAAATAGGTGGTCAGCTGGCTAGTTTCAGCGCGGTTGAATTGGGGATTTTGGTGGCTAAGGCAGCAATTGAACGGGCACAAATTGACCCGGCTGTTATCGACCAAACAATTTTTGGGAATGTCTTACAAGCAGGTTCTGGTCAAAATGTCAGTCGGCAGATTGGAATTCGGGCAGGCGTGCCCGAGCATAGCCCGGCGATGACGATCAATGAAGTTTGCGGATCAGGGCTTAAAGCGATCCGTTTAGGGCAAGCAGCCATTGCGATGGGGGACGCCGACACTGTCTTAGTTGGTGGCACCGAAAGTATGAGTCAGGCGCCCTATTTGGCGACCAACATGCGGTTTGGGACTAAATTTGGTGATACGACGTTAATCGATAGCATGGAACATGATGGTTTGACGGATGCCTTTTCCGGCGTTCCAATGGGTATGACAGCGGAAAATGTTGCCGAAGTTTACCATGTATCTCGTAAGCAGCAAGACGAATTTGCATTAGCGTCCCACCGTAAAGCGGCGGCAGCTAGTGACAACCACCGATTCACGGCTGAAATATTACCGATAACCGTCGAGTCTCGCCATGGGGAAAAGACCCTAACGCGTGATGAAACGATTCGTGAGGACACGAGTTTGGCGCAATTGGCGAAGTTGAAAACGATCTTTAAAGTGGATGGTACGGTCACAGCCGGTAATGCTGCTCCATTGAATGATGGTGCATCTGCGTTGATTCTGATGCGGCGCAGTAAAGCGACATCATTGGGATTATCCCCATTGGCAACCATTACGGGTTATCAAGAAGTCGGTGTTGATCCACAGTTGATGGGCTACTCACCAGTAACAGCGATTACAAAGTTATTTGCCAAAACAGGCCAACAAATCGCAGATATTGATTTATTCGAGATTAATGAAGCTTTCGCAGCGCCCAGTGTGGCCGTGGCGCGCGACTTGCAGATCCCGATAGATAAGTTAAATCCCAATGGTGGTTCGATTGCCATTGGTCATCCAATTGGTGCAACTGGTGCACGGTTGATCACGAGTCTGATTTACGCGTTAAAACAAACGCAACAGCAGACCGGACTTGCAAGCATGTGTATTGGTGGCGGATTAGGAATGGCGATGACGCTCAAAGTTGAATCGTAAGAATTAAGCAGATGGAGAGCTCGGCGCAAAATGCGCTCGAGCTTTTTTGTTGTGCAAAAAAACCTCATCGCCAAGATGGTCCTGCTAGCGTTACGTTTTCGAAACAAAAACGTATTGTTGCATAAGCTTAAGCTTGGGTAATGATTTAACCATCTAATTGCACTAACATACTGTCGCCAAGTAGAATTTAATCAGAGTGAGTTGACATTGATGGGTTAGCGATATGAGTTAATTTGAGCAAAAGTCACGGTTTAGGTTAGGAGGCAAATGTGAGACAGAGACATTTACAGGCATCATGCAGCCAGTCATTACAAGGACAAGATGATCAATTGGGGGCTTATGAAATTGATGTCACTGAATTAGGGAGTGGTTTTTATCAATTTGATGTACACAGTCCAGAATTCACAGGTTCAATTGTTGAGGCTCGCCGACACGACGGTTTATTCGCAACCGTCATTGATGGGAAACAACGAACAATCAAATTAGTTGATTAAGCGAAAAGAAGGCTAAAGTTAACCAATAGGATCGCTCGGGTTGCAAATCGAGGTGGCTAAGTGATTGATCATTATTGCGACAGATTCTTCAATTTGTTGCTCGTCAAGACAAGTGTTGGATGGTAGAGTGGATGCCAGACAGAGAGATGAAGATTGGAGAATCTACCGATGGTCATGTCACAACAAAACATGCGTATGCAACGACACTTAGCCTTGACCTTGATTAACTTACTTCAAAAAAAGCCGTTGGAAAAAATTACAGCAGCTGATTTAGCTGAAGCTGGTCAGGTCAATCGGAGCACATTTTATCGTTATTTTCATAATAAATTTGATTTGCTTAGTGACGCACTTAGTGAGTCATTATGGCAATCATTTGAGACCACGGAAAATATGACGGCCGATGACTTGATTGACGGACTAGTGGAGTGGGTCAATAATAATCGCCGGGTCATTAAGAACATCTTGATGAATAATACCAGCTTTAATTTTTACCAAGAAATTATCCATGAATTAACCGCAATGCTAGACAAACAGGACGACTGTGATTTTGTCCTTGATTTTGTGGCCATCCCCCTTGAGTCGGCGCCTAATCCGGCCTTTGCTAAAGAAGCGTTTGCCTCTTCGATTGTGGGAATGTTGATGACTTGGTTAAATCATCCCGAAATTGATGAAACTGATTTTAAGGCCTTTTTAAAAGCTGGACTGGCGGTTAAGGGTCCCATAATATCGAATTGGTAAGAGACGGATTGGCGAATCCGTCTTTTTTTGCGGCAATCGAGCTATTTTGATGCTGTCTATTTTAAGGCCAACTTTCTATACTGGTTCAGGATTCATTGCAACATTAGGAGGGAAAGCTAGATGACAGATTTGTTTAATCGTATTGGGCACTTCATTCATGATCATGCGGGACTAATGATGATTGTGACAGTTGTGTTGACAATATTGGTGGGGTTAGGGTTGCCACGGGTAACCATGAACACAGATAACAGTATTTTTGTGTCCAAATCCGCTAAACTAAGTCGTGATTCAACAAAATATGAGCGGCACTTTGGTGGTAGTACCTATTTAATTGATGTTTCAAATCAGGGTAAACGTGTCACGACACCCGCCACTTTAAAAAAGGTGGCCCGTTTCACGTCGGCCATTGATAAAGAACACGGCGTACATGCGACCACCAGTGTTGTCGATGTCTTGAATGCGTCACTGAAAGTGCAGCAGGCGAATCAGGGTCAACAGCAGGCTAATCCACAGTTGCAAAAAGCGATGATGGCACAATTGTCAGCCAAGCAACACGCTAAGTTGCAACGCCAATTAGGTCAGGCACTGTCGGCGACGCAACAACAGCAAATCGCTGCCTATACGAAAACGCTATTAACACCGGATCAGCAACAGACCTTAGCTACCAATCCAAGCGCAATCGCTGATCCGACAAGCATTACGGCAGTATTGACCACCGTCCAGCAGCAACAAGTACAGGCTTATACGCTCCAACAACTTTCACCCTTACAGCGAAGTCAATTTGCCAAGCAGATGTTAACCATGTTGCCCCCAGTGCAGTCGATGTCTCAGGCGCTGATCAATCAACTTGTGTATCGTGACCAGGGTAAAGTGCCACAACAAATGCGTCAATTATTACCTAAAAATGGCAAACATCTGCTGATTACGGTGACATTAAACGGGGATGTTAATCAAAATTCCTTTGCGCGGTACACCCGTAAAATCAACCAGCAATTAACGAAAGCTGGTCTTAAGCAGGGTTCGATGAATAGCGAGATTGACGGAATGCCAGCGATTTCCGCTTCGATTATGTCCTTAATGTCACAGAGCATGGCGATTATGTTAGTTGTCGGCGTGCTGTTGATGATTGGTATCTTACTGTTAGTCTTCCAGGTTCGCCGGCGTTTATTGCCGCTACTATTTGTTTTATTCGGTTTGATTTGGACATTTGGGCTAATGGGTTGGTTCGGGATCGAATTAACCATGGCGACGATGGCAACTTTACCAATTATTATTGGGTTAGGCACAGATTTTGGGGTTCAATTCTTGAATCGCTATGAAGAAGAGTTTGCTCATGATCACGATGGTATGCAGGCGACTACTGCAACCATTACGCATACTGGGCCGGCCGTTGGGACCGCTGTTATTGTGATGGCGCTGAGTTTTCTGACGATGCTGATCTCACGGGCGCCGATGATGCGCAATTTTGGGATCACGTTGGCAATGGGAGTCGTTATTTGTTACGTTGTTGAATTGGTCTTGATGTTCGCAACGCTAACGGTGTTAGATCGACGACAACTTGCCCGCGGACGCGTAGCTAAAGTGGCTGCCACAAATGATTCTTGGTTGTCACGTGGGTTAGTCCGTTATGGTGCATGGGTGACCGAACACAGTTTAATTATTATCACGCTGGGAGTTATTCTCGGCGGAATTGGTTTCTTTTTTGAAAGTCGTATTAACGTTGAGACTGATATGATGAAGATGGTTCCACAAGACATTCCAGCCTTGAAACGGACCAATCGATTAAGCGATATGGTTGGTTCAACGACTAACTTGACTTACTTAGTTTCATCCCCAGATACTCGTGACAAAGCGGTCTTAGCAAAAGCGAATACCTTTGGTCAGCAAGAGCTTCATAAATATGGTCATGGAAAGCTGCAAGCGGTGACCTCATTAGGCACGACCATGCATCAAAATGGCAGTGGTCAATTGAAGCAAACGCAAGTCAATGCCACGATTAAAGACATGCCCCAAGTCATGAAATCTACCTTAATTAGTAACAATCATAAATTTGCGACAATTTCATTTAAAGTGAATCCGCACTTAGATTCCGACGAAATGCTGCATTTGATGAACCGCATCTCCAATGATGCCAAACAGATAAATAAGCCAAGTGGCATGACAATTGTTGCCGCTGGCAGTCAGGCGATGATGCTGCAGGGGATTGATAATATGACGGCTAATCACGAACTAATTATTGTCGTTGGTTTGGTGATTATCGCATTAGTGTTATTGCTCGTTTATCGCAATTTACGATACGCACTATATCCATTAGTGCCGATCATCATTGTCTTAGGACTGTCACCCATGACCCTGGCAATTTTGGGCATCAGTTACAATCCAGTCACGATTGCCTTGAGTTCATTAGTCCTAGGTATCGGAACGGAATTTACGATTTTGATTTTGGAACGGTACATTGAAGAACTACGAACCGGACAGTCCACTATTCAAGCGATCGAAACGGCGATGGGTTCTGTCGGCAGGGCGATTACCGTTTCTGGTTTGACCGTAATTGGAGGTTTTTCGACACTGCTGTTTGTTCATTTTCCAGTTTTAAATTCATTTGGGTTAATTACTGTTTTAGATACGACCTATTCACTGATCAGCGCACTCACGATTTTGCCAGCAATGATGTATGCGTTTAGAAATCGCTCATTAGATTAGATTCAAAACAGTAAGCTGCGAGGAAACCAAGGCTGATCGTGAATGAACTGTGACAATTGAAGTCTAAATAATGAACAAAAAAATCTCTCCTAATCGTTTAGGAGAGATTTTTTACTGGTATTAAATTCTTATTTCTGAGTGCTTTAAAGCGAGTTATTATCGATTCAAACGGTAGATCCATGAACGGTGATCCCGTTGTAACAGTTCATCTGAAGCGGCAGGCCCCATTGAACCAGAGACATAGTTCGGGAAGTCAGGCGTTTCTGAATCCCACAACTTCTGAATCACATCGACAAATTTCCAGGCGTAAGAAACTTCGTCCCATGAAGCAAAGTTCGTTTGGTCGCCTTTTAAGGTGTCGTGCAATAAACGTTCATATGGTTCTGGTGTTTCTTCTTTTTGCGCAACATCTTGCTGGAAGTCCAAATGAATGGGTTCCGTTTCAAAGCCTTGACCAGCTGTTTTAGCGTTTAATTGTAAGGAGAAGCCTGAATTTGGTTCGACATAAATCGTTAAGACATTTGGTGCTAATGAGTTGTCTCGGTTCTGAGGGAAAGCAAAGATGTCGATCAATGGCTTTTTAAAGACCACGTCGATACGTGTAAACTTATCGGCTAGTCGTTTCCCGGTACGAACGTAGAATGGTACACCAGACCAGCGATAGTTGTCGAATAATAATTTACCGGCAACAAATGTGTCATTAGCGGAATCCTTAGGCACATTTGGTTCATCACGGTAAGCAGGTTCTGTATCATTAGCGCCATACTGACCACGGATGAAATTCTTGGCTGCTTCTGCGGGGCTGTACACCCGCAGTGAACGGAGCGCTTTGATCTTTTCAACACGGACATCAGAATCAGTAAACGATACGGGTTGTTCCATTGCCAATTGAGAGACAATTTGCATGATGTGGTTTTGGACCATATCACGTAAAGCACCTGCCGTGTCATAATAACCGGCGCGATCTTCAACCCCTAGCTTTTCACTTAAGGTAACCTGCACGTTGTCGATATAACGGTTGTTCCACAAGGATTCAACTAGCGTATTGCCAAAGCGTAAGGCTTGAATGTTTTGAACCATTTCCTTGCCGAGGTAGTGGTCGATGCGGTAGATTTGTTTTTCTTCAAATGCACCGGACAACTGCTCGTTCAACGTCTCAGCAGTGGTAAAGTCGGTCCCAAATGGTTTTTCAATGACTAAACGGTTTGAGCCGTCTTCTGACAATAGACCTTCGGACTTCAAGTTCAGGGCAACTTCACCAAAGAAACGTGGTGCCATTGACAGATAGAAAATTCGGTTGCCTTTTAAGCTATATTGTTCATCTAGCTTTTCAACTAGATCTTTCATAACAGCATAGTGGGCTTTATCAGTGACATCGTGGGCGAGATAGTAGAAGTGCGTGACAAAGACACTTGCGGCGTGCATATCTGCATCTGGTTGATCCTCGCGAATCGATTGAGTAACGACCTCACGAAATTGGTCATCACTCCAGCTATCACGGGCAGTCCCGATGACAGCAAAGTGTTCACCAAGATTTCCGCGAACATAAAGTTTAAATAATGATGGGTAAAGTTTACGTTTGGCCAAGTCACCAGTGCCGCCAAAGAACGTAAACAATGAGCTATATTCTGTTGCCACGTTTTTCACTCCTTAAATGCCTTAAGATGTAGGTTAAACGCAGTGTTACAAAGGCGAATTCCTTTATAACGTTGCCGAGGTTCATTATATAACAATATGAAAGCTGTTGCACCGCCTTACGCAACCGTTTACATTCATTTTACAAGTACGATTTTCAGTGAAAACGTATTAAATCAAGCTTTGCCATTGGTCTGGTCCATTAAAAAGAAAATTAAATTTTTTTCATGAATTAGATTTGTACCTGAAAAAAGTTTCCATTGCTTAGTTAGCCGTTGTTGTCTGGTGGTAGCTTAAATAAAGTCGTCGCTTTAACGGCCAGTTGCCAGCCTTGGTACAAACGTTGTCGTTGAGATTGTCCCATAGTGGGTGAAAAGGTTTTGCCGGCCTGATAAATTTTGGCTAAATCATCGATGTTATCCCAGAAGCCGACCGCAAGTCCTGCCAGATAAGCGGCCCCTAGCGCCGTTGTCTCTTCATCGGCAGAACGGTCAATTTCCATATTTAAAATATCGGCTTGAAATTGCATCAGGTAAGTATTGCGTGAGGAGGCACCATCTGCCTTAAGTCGCGGAATGGCAAGTTGGGTATCTTTTCGCATGGTTTCAATGACATCACGTGTTTGGTAAGCAATCGACTGCAAGGTGGCTTTGACAAAGTCATTTTGTGTGGTGCCCCGCGTGATGCCATAAACGGCGCCCCGAGCGTCCGGATCCCAGTAAGGGGCTCCTAAACCAGAAAAGGCAGGAACGACATAAACTTCATCATCGTCTGTAGAAGCTAGTGCAGCCCGTTTAGCAGCTGGCTCGTCAGGAATCATTTTCATTTCATCATGAAGCCAACCAATCGCCGAACCAGCGACGAAGATGGATCCTTCTAAGGCGTACTTAATCGTTCCGTTGGCACCGTAAGCAATCGTTGTGAGCAGGCCATTGTTTGAAATTAAGGGCTCTGTTCCGGTGTTCATTACGATAAAGGCACCTGCACCATATGTGTTCTTGATGACCCCTTTTTCAAAGCCCATTTGGCCGAACAGGGCGGCCTGTTGGTCTCCAGCTAAGGCAGCAATGGGAACTTCAGCACCAAAAAACTGATAGTTTTGGGTATGCCCATAGACTTCGGCCGAAGATTTAACGGCTGGCAACATCACACGGGGGATGTTCATCAGTTTGAGAATCTCGTCATCCCAATCTAACGTATGGATATTAAAGAGCATGGTCCGGCTTGCATTGGAATAATCGGTCACATGCAGAGCTGACCCTGACAATTTCCAGGCCAACCAAGAATCAACCGTGCCAAAACACAGTTCACCACGTTCGGCTCGTGTTTGAGCACCATCGACATGGTCTAGTAACCAGCGAATCTTGGCAGCTGAAAAATATGAATTTATAAATAGACCTGTTTTTTCATGAATCATGTCGCCATAGCCATCTGCGATAAGCTTTGGCGTGGTACTGTCAATTTGCTTGGACTGCCAACCGATAGCCGGGGCAATTGGTTCCCCAGTTTGGCGATCCCAGATAATGGTTGTTTCCCGTTGCGTAACGATGCCCACGCCATCAATTTGATCAGGATGAATACCGGCGTTGATCAGCACAGTGGAAATGACCGATTGGACCGAGTTCCATAGCAAATTGGGATCATGCTCAATCCAGCCAGGATGTCGGTTGATTTGTGGTAGTGGTTGTGAAGCCGCGGTAACACGCCGACCATGTTGGTTAATGACAACTGCCCGTGAGGCGGTGGTCCCTTGATCGACGGCTAGAATGTAGTGTTCAGTGACAAAAGCCATGTAAATAACCCCTTTAAGTAGTGAATGAAAACGGTTACTAATGCCGCTAGTATACCGAATTAGTGGGTGGACAACAAGCAGAGAGTGCGAGCAAGACCGGGTGATCTTGAGCACCAACGGACAGGCACGAGTGGGTGGATTTGGCCCAATTGTGCTTGTTGGTTGGGCACAGGGATCAGGTCTTGTGAGCACGTTTAAGAAAGAGATGAGCAAGACCGACATCTACTCTTTAGGTTTAGATTGGCTCGTTACAGTGTTATGCACTGCCGGCCAACCTGAACTCCACGGACATTCGGCTGGAACGCCGTGAGCCTGCTCTGAACCCGGAAGTGCACCGGTTTCACAGTCAGGCCTTATCGTAAGCGAAGCCCGCTAACGATAACGACACAGGCTGAGCCGATGCCCGTTACGTCCAGGTGGGCCTACTTTTCGGTTCACTCATTTTATATTTTAAAGTTGTGTGTGATCCCTTCTTGCCATAATTGAAGACGTCCTTGATCCCGTGAAACAAGCTGAGCACTGGGGCGAAAGTGAACCCCAACTGGCAATCGTAATTGGACGGTTTTAGCCCGTTTACGATCCTAGGGTGGGCAGTTTAGATTAGCATTAGTGTACTTAGATTGGCTGGTTACACGCTTGTTCACTGCCGGCCAACCTGAACTCCACGGGCATTCGGCTGGAACGCCGTGGGCCTGCTCTGAACCCGGAGGTGCACCGGTTTCACAGTCAGGCCTTATCGTAAGCGAAGTCCGCTAACGATAACGACACAGGCTGAACCGATGCCCGTTACGTCCAGGTTGACCTAATTAGCCTGCTAGTGACTACTAGCAAGCGACTCTTAAAATCCTTGCGTCTTCATACCATGTTATGGTGCTCGACTCTGGATTGAACAATCTATCGTAGACTGGATTTGGGACCGTGTTTATGTCCCTTCCTAAAATTGCGCCCGCAATGGCTGATTAATTAATCGGGTACTTCGGGTTCAACTGTACCAAGCATGCTATCAGGTTATAAATAAAAATTTCACAATCTTTTGCGATGCCATCGGGTGACGGATGATCGTCTAGTGAAGGCATTGAAGAGGTATGACAATAGCATTGACAGCGGTTTCTAAATCGATAAACTGTGGTTGTACACAACTTGATTTTACACAACCGTTTTTGTGAAGGAGTAGACTTATGAAAGTAATCATCGTTGGTGCCACGCATGCTGGAACTTTTGCCGCGCAACAAATTTTAACAGATCACCCAGGCACACAGGTGACTGTCTACGAAAAAAATGACACGGTGTCGTTTCTTTCTTGTGGGATTGCATTGTGGGTTGGTGATCATGTCTCTGATCCTGAAAAAATGTTTTATTCAAGCCCTGAGGCCTTAACTGGGCTTGGTGCCAACATGAAGATGAAACACGAGGTTACAGCGATTAATCCGGAAACTAAGACTGTTACGGTGACTGACTTAACCACGAATCAGGTGGCCACCGATTCTTATGATAAATTAGTGGTTACTACTGGTTCAGCACCGATTATTCCACCAATTGAAGGTATCGATAATCAAAACGTTTATCTGTGTAAGAACTGGGATGACGCAAAGAAGTTACAAGCGTCAGCGAAACAGATTAAAAGTGCAATCGTGATCGGTTCAGGTTATATTGGGGCCGAATTGGCAGAGCAATATAGCCTGACAGATAAAGAGGTCACCTTAATCGATGCGCTACCACGAGTATTGGCTAAGAATTTTGACCGCGACATTACTGACCAAGTTGAACAGGAATATCGTGATCATGATGTTAAATTAGCGCTTGGCGAAAAGGTCGTCAGCTTTAGCGGTGAGGATCAGATTACCGTCACTACTGACAAGGGTTCGTACACAGCTGATATTGCTGTATTGTGTACTGGTTTTCGGCCACGGACGGAATTGATGAAGGGCAAAGTGGACATGTTGCCAAATGGTGCTATTATCACGGACGATTACATGCGCTCTAGTAACCTAGACATTTTTGCGGCAGGGGATTCTGCAGCTGTTCATTACAATCCAACTGGTAAAAATGATTACATTCCATTGGCAACTAACGCAGTGCGTCAGGGGATTCTTGTGGGCCACAATTTGGTTGCACCGACCGAAAAATATCTCGGGACCCAAGCAACTTCTGCTGTTGAATTATACGGGCAAACGATTGCAGCATCAGGCTTAACTGCTGAAGGAGCGAAGGTTCGTAACGTTGATTATGAAACCGTCACGATTAAGCAAGATTACCGACCAGACTTCATGTTATCGACGACTAGTATTTTGTGTACGTTAACGTGGGATCCAAAGACTCATCAAGTCTTAGGTGGCGCGTTCTACAGTGCGCATGATGTTTCTGTTTCCGCTAACGTGATTTCTTTGGCAATTCAAACCAAGATGACAATCGAGACGTTGTCGATGGTCGACATGTTCTTCCAACCTAACTTTGATCAGCCATTGAACTGGATCAATGCATTGGCGATGGCGGCAGTTGCTAAGGAAGCTGAAAAGGTGACGAACTAAATCCTAAAAATCATCTTATAAGTTAGTAAAGCAAACGAAAAGATAGCTCCTCGATTAGGATTAAAACGCTAATCGTGGGGCTATCTTGTTTAATAAGTTGTTAACCCAATTTCACCAGCAATCAAGCTTCAACTTCTTTTTTGATTTCCTCAAATACGGAGTCGATGCCAATACCAGTTAACAAAGGCACACCTGAAATCACCTTGTCTTTGATGTTGCTTGGCACCATGGTGGTTGAAACGACAATATCGTAGTCACCATTGTCAATATTAGCGACTTCATCGGCAATCTTGGATTGGTGGAAGACAACTTGATCAATCAGTCCTTGATCTTCCAAATAGTCTTTGATTTTGCCAGTTGCGACCGTTGACGTTGCAATCCCAGTTCCACAGACAACCATTAAATCTTTCTTTGCCATAATTTGGTTCTCCTTTTATTTTAAAAACTAATCTACATTTGTTTGTTTATGAAATTTGTTGAGCCAGATCATTAGGGCCAAAGCAATTATACCCAGTCCGATAATTCCAAGCCACAAGAAACTCTTACCGAGGCCAACAATCATCCAAGTCGTCCACGCACCACCATCGGACAGGATTGAAATGCTGGAATTGCCTTTCATATTGAAGTGCGCTGTTTTTGCCACAGCGGTTAATAGTGGGGCGGCCCATGAAGCGATGAGTAACGAGATAACCATGTCAACGATGCCACCGATGACGATTCGGAAAACATTTCCGTTAAAGACGGCAGCCATAACCGCGATCATGAACGGAATGGTGGCCAAGTCACCAAATGGTAACACGGTGTTACCAGGTAGAATAACGGCGATAAGCAAGGTCAATGGAACTAAGATCAGTGATGCAGATAAGACAGCTTCTTGACCAACAGCTAAGGCTGAATCCATCCCAATATATAGGTTCCGTTCTGGAAAATGCTTTTGAACCATTTTGTTAGCTGCTTCAGAGATCGGTGTTAATCCTTCCATTAGCAGCGACACCATGCGCGGCATCAAGATTAGCACGGCCGCAGTTGAAACACCTAAGTTCAAGATCTTGGCAACTGGATATTCAGCTAAAGCACCAATGATAATCCCAATGATTAAACCCATCACCGCCGAATCGCCAAAGATCCCAAGTCGTTTTTGAATTCGTTCAGGGGTCCATTCGATGTTTTTGACCCCAGGAATGCGGTCTAATAACCAGTTAATTGGCAAAGCCAAGACAAATCCAGGTGCAGAAGCCCCTTGAGGAAATGAAATGCCAGCTAAGCCATAGTGACGTTGAATGGTTGGCGCAGCTAGATCGGCCAAGAAGTAGATCCACATGAGGTGAACGACCATCGTGACTAAACCAAGTGCAAAGTTTTGCGTAGCAGCGTAGACGAGTGAACCGGTAAAAGCAATGTGCCAGTAGTTCCACAGGTCAACATCCAGTGTCTTGGTTAAACCAACGACTAACAAGATGACGTTAGCCGCCACTCCAATTGGAATCGCCAAGCTCCCCAAAACCGTGCCGTATGAAATTGCCGAAGCAGCTGGCCAACCGACGTCAATCGTAGAGAGATGTAAGCCAAAGTTCTTGACCATCGCTTGAGCAGCTGGTCCTAAGTTAGATGTTAGTAATCCGATGACTAAGTTCAAACCAGTGAAACCAATCCCGACGGTTAAGCCCGCTTTGAAGGCCTTACCTGGCTTTAAGCCTAAGAGTAATCCGAAGATCAATAATAAAATTGGGAGCATTACCGTGGGTCCGGCGCTCAGTAACCATTTAATAACTGCCATTTTTTTGAAATACCCCTTTTAAATTAGTTAATGTTGTTCTCGTTTAAGATTGCTAAAACCGCGGCGGAAGTTTTTGCGTGGATCAGTTGACTCATAACCTCCGTGTTTTGAAACATGGTCATCAAATTTTGGAGCATAGTTAACTGGGCGTGTGGTTCCTTTAGCGCCAGCATAAAGATCATTTCAACTGCAACGGGTTGCCCATCACCCATTTGTTGAAACGTCACCGGCTGTTGTAGTCGGGCAACCGCGATTTTAGCAGTATTGACGTGTTCAGCGTCAGTATGCGGAATTGCCACTCCGATTGTCGCAGTTTGCAGGCCAGTGGAAAAATTTGCCTCACGGTTAATAATGGCATCGCGATAACTAGCTTTGACGAAACCATCTTTGTGCAAATGTTCAGCAATCTGACTGAGGGCGTCATTGCGATCAGTTGCTTGTATATCTAGTAGAATCAAATTCTCTTCAATCAATGCCATGGTAAACCATCCTCATTATCGAAATCATCACGGTTAAATTAAGCGCTTTCATTTAACTATGAGTTTATTATCAGGCCTGTGGTAGAATTATGCCATATACAGATAGACGGAGTTTATTGTGCATATGCACAATTTAAACAGGGGAGCGCGATTATGCTAAAACTAGCAGGTGATAGCCTGACTCGACTGATTAAGACCATCCAGATTGATTTACCGTATGAGTTGCAACTTTTTGATCATGATGGGAAAAATCTTCGGACACGAAAGCGCAATTCGGCTGCAGTGGAGGCGATCACAACCAAGACAACGACCGTTGATGATTGGGATGCTGCCAAAATGGGTGTCATTGCTCCCGTGCGAGTCAACATTAACGTGGGTGCCGTAGAAGTTATGGGTGAACCGACAGTCGTGGCACCATTCGTGCGAATCATTGTGGATAGTTTTGAATTTTTAGTTCAATCAGAAATTGAACATCGGCAGCAACAAATTGACTCCGAGGAACGTTCGATCTTCTATCATCAGTGGTTATTACTGAGTTCCTTGGATGATGCAGATCAACATTTTTTAGACACTGCGCGTAAATTAAAAATTGATTTATCACGAAAATATCAAGTGGCCTTGATTCGGATTCCCAATGATGAACATCAACGCCAAGAGCTAGCGGCGGTGTTGGCTCATTCAACCCTCTCGTATTTAACGTTTACTCATTTGGAATACATTATCTTTACGGATGATTTACGGGAGTTAGACGAAATCTTGAAGCAAGTACGACATCATGAGCAATGGCAAATGGGAGTCGGCAATGTTCGACAATCATTACATGACTCACTTCATGAAGCGATGCGAACCATTTTGATTGCCAAATATTTGCATTATACGGATATGTATTTTTATCAACAACTGGTCGAAGTCGACGAGTTGATGCAAAGCAATGTTGATGTTAGCGAAATTACGGACGCTATGATCGCTTTAGCGGCTGTGAATAATGGTCAGGTACTTTTACAAACCTTTTGGACATTTACGCAACTGAATGGTGATAATTCGTTAACGGCTAAGACACTACACATTCATCGCAATACGTTACGTTATCGCCTAGATAAATTTAGCGATGCGATTAACGTTGATCCACGTAACCTGTCAGAATATCCGCGCGTTTACATTGCCTACTTAAAATATATTCGACAGAGTTTTATTGGCAATCTGATTTAAAAGTCGGTCAATTCTGTCTCGTCACTAAAGTGGTCCTATGGTACGATACGTTCGTTATTTAAAATTAGGAAAATGGGTGAAACACGGTGGATTATCGAGCTTCTTTGGCACAACAGCAGCAGGCCTATGTTAAAACGGCCGGCTTTTATGGTTGGCTTCGCCAACATCGGCGGTTGTGGCTGTGGCTGACATTTATTAGCGTTGCCTTAGTGATTGAATTGCCTTTTTTATTAAACAATCAATTATTCGGTGGCTGGGATCAACAATTTCATGTAAATCGAATTGAGGAATTGTATCGGGCCGCACAACAGGGTGCGTGGCATAACGCGATTAGCACGTTTACTTTTCGGCAAGCGGGATTAGGTATTCAGATTTTTTACCCTTATCTTTTCTTGTATCCCTATGCGCTACTACGTCTGCTCGGGGTCCCAGGAATTTCGGCTTTATATTTGGGCAATTTACTTTACATTATTTTAGGGTGCTGGATCGCTTATTGGTGCATGTTGAAATTTTTGCAAGTTCGTCAGGCGCGCCGGCCGATTATGGGCGCTTATCTATTTGCCGTCTTGTACAACTTGTCGGGTTATCTCGTCTTTAATGAGATGGTGCGCTTTGATTTGCCAGAAGCTCAATCGATGATGTGGTATCCTTTATTGTTTCTAGGACTGTATTTGACGTTGAAACGGCATCGTTACGCCTGGTTGCTAACCACTTTGGGCGCTGTGATGTTAGTTTATACCCATGTACTTTCGGCTGCATTAGCCGCGGGGATGGTGATCGTTGTATTGGCCTTAGGCTGGCGTGATTTGCGTGATGGTCGAACGTGGGTCGATCTCACTCTAACTGGCCTAGCAACGCTGGTCGTTAGTCTGCCGGAATTGTTACCGATGCTAAAAACGAGTCAAGCGGTCACGATTGCCTCACCAAAATTAGGTTCCATGGCTGGTCAAGCGATCTCGCCGTTAGTCGCAGTTGGCTATGGTTTTGGCAATGTCACGAAAACTGGCCTGCTGACTCATGGCGTGACCTTAGGGACGATTGTGCTTGTTGCTTTAGTCGCAACGTGGGTTGGTTTTCGCCATTTAGATCGTTTTGGTAGAACGATGACAACCCTGAACACGTTGCTATTTTGGGCGACGACGAAGCTATTTCCGTGGCAGCTATTTGAACACACACCTGTCCGAATTTTGCAGCACCCATGGCGGTTCTACACGTTTATTAGTTTTTTCACACTGGTGGTTTTTGTTTTGATGGTTGATCAGGTCCAACTACGGCAATCTTGGCGCCGCGTTATTGTTGGCGGTGCGATGTTGTTAACGTTAGTAACGAGTATTGCCACCGTAGCCGTGTCTAAGCCAGTTGTGACGGCCAGCGGTTACCACCATTTTGCGACTTCTGCACGATACTTTGACTATGCGCCTAAACGAAGCTTGCCTTATCTGACAGAGATTTATCAGCATCAAGCCGTTATTTCACAGGGAAAACAGGTTATCACCAAAAAGACGGTAACGCTAATGCCACGGCCAGATGGAACCAAAATGGTCATACCAACCATTGCCCAAGGCCACCAAATTGACTTACCATTTTTTAACTATGGTACCGGTTATCGTGTGACAACTGATCAAGGCATTCGGCTTCGGCCGCAGATCTCAAAGCGGGGCACAATTCAAGTTACGCTGCCTCGACAAACTCGTTTCGTAACCATTCAATATTGATCACCATTGATCATCGCAATTGCGACGCTGTTAATGTCTCCAATCACTCAATTTATAAGTAAAAGCGCTTGGTCTAGGTAATATTAAAGCATTACCTAGACCAAGCGCTTTTTTAATGGATTTGGCCAAATTCTTGTTTGATAGTCAATAATTCTGAGCAGCTAGTGCTCAGGTTCAAAGCGGCTGACTGCACTCTGAGTCATTGTCGAGTTCCGTAAGCCTGATCCTTGCGCCTAGCCTGTTGGCAGCAATTGGTAAAGTCCACCAATCACTGCCAACTTGCTAGTACTCAGGTTCAAAGCGGCCGACTGCACTCTGAGTCATTGTCGAGTTCCGTAAGCCTGATCCTTGCGCCTAGCCTGTTGGCAGCAATTGGTAAAGTCCACCAATCACTGCCAACTTGCTAGTGCTCAGGCTCAAAGCGGCTGACTGCACTCTGAATCATTGATTCGGATCCAACATCGTCAGTTGAATGCGTTGCCGTTTTTGGTCAATTTCTTCAACCCAAACGGTGACAATATCGCCAACGGAAACAATTTCAGCGGGATTCTTAACAAAGCGTTTGGTTAATTTAGAAATATGCACCAGGCCATCATGTTTGACACCAATGTCAACAAAGGCACCAAAATCAATCACATTACGGACGGTTCCTTGTAACTTCATCCCCGGCTGTAAGTCTTCAATGGTCAGTACGTCATGGCGTAGTAATGGCGCTGGCATGTCATCACGTAAATCACGACCTGGTTTGAGTAAACTCGCGATAATATCAGTGATCGTTTCGACACCGGCCTTTGTTTCAGCTGCTAGTGCTTGCTGATCAAGGGTCCGCATCGTTTTAATAAACGTTGGTTCGCCGAGATGCGTCACGTCAAAACCGGTTTCGGTCAAAATTTGGTTTGCAGCTCGATAGCTTTCAGGATGAATATCAGTATTATCGAGTGGGTTATCGCCACCGATAATGCGTAAAAATCCGACCGCTTGTTCATAAGCTTTTGGACCAAGCCGGGGGACCTGCTTTAATTGACGTCGATCCGTATAACGGCCGTTTTCATTTCGAAAAGTGATGATATTGGTCGCAATGGTTTGGTTTAAACCAGAAATATGAGTTAACAGTTCGGCACTGGCCGTGTTCAGATTGATGCCGACTTGGTTAACCGCCGTTTCAACCACTGTATCTAATTGTGCCGTTAGGTCTTTGTTAGGCACATCATGCTGGTACTGGCCAACGCCGACACTTTGGGGATCGATTTTGACTAATTCAGCGAGTGGATCCTGCAAGCGCCGACCAATACTGATGGCACTACGTTCTTCAACGTGTAGGTCAGGAAATTCATCCCGGGCCGCCTGACTAGCGGAGTAAACGGAAGCGCCGGCTTCATTAACGATGACGTATGAAATGTCACGAGGGATGCCGCGTAATACTTCCGCGACAAACGTTTCTGATTCCCGCGAGGCGGTCCCATTACCGATTGCAATCATCGTGACTTGGTATTGTTCCAGTAAATCATGAAGTTGGCCTGCAGCGGCTTGACGTTTGGAGGTTGGCGCCGGCTTATGGGGATAGATGACTAATTTAGTCAAAAATTTACCATTAGCATCGATGACGGCAAGTTTACAGCCAGTGCGATACGCCGGGTCGAATCCAAGGACGACCTGGCCTTTCATGGGTGCCTGCATGAGAAGGTGATAAAGGTTTGTGCCAAAAACTTGGATTGCATGTGTATTGGCCGTGTCAGTCAGTTCACGCCGCAATTCGCGCTCAATCGCTGGGCCGATAAAACGCTTGTACGTATCGGTGTAGGCTTCGGTAACCAATGGAACGGCAGGGCCTTGATGATGACCGACAATTCGAAAACGTAAAAAGTTGAGAATCGCTGATGAATCAACAGCGATGTTAACTTTTAGAATATCTGTTTTTTCACCGCGATTGATCGCTAGTGTCTGGTAGGCGGCCATCTTGATCAAGGGCTGTTCAAAGTCGTAATACTGTTGATAGACGCCGTCCTCGTCGAGAGTGGCTCCTTTGGGTTTTACCGTGACGACGAGTTTTGCATGGGAGCGAGTATAGTCACGAATAAACGCGCGAAAGCTGGCCTCTTCGCCAAAGGCTTCTGCGAGAATCTCGTGGGCACCGGCGTAAACATCGGCCAGTGTAGCTAAGCCTTGGTCAGGTGCCAGATAGGTTGTTGCTACTTGATCAAGCGGTTGGTTAGCAAAAGTTAGCAACCACTTGGCGAATGGCAATAATCCTTTTTCTTTAGCAATGGTGGCCTTTGTACGCCGCTTTTGTTTATACGGCAGATAGAGATCTTCAACGGCTTGCAAAGTGGTTGCCGCAGAAATTTGCTGGGCAAGTTTAGGGGTCATCGCCTGCTGTTCGGTGATTTGTTTGGTGACCTCAGCCTTTCGAATGGCCAATTTTTCGAAATGTTGCCAGGTGTCTTGGATGGTTCTGATTTGAACTTCATCTAGGCTACCAGTCATTTCTTTTCGGTACCGGGCCACAAACGGAATGGTGTTGCCGTCATTTAATAACGACAAGGTGGCCGTGAGTTGGTGCTGAGTAATGTCAGATAAAGCGTCGTTGACTTGATGTAATAAGGTTGGATCTAATTCGCTGGCCATAGTACCTCCTAATTCGTGCAACTATAAAAAGTTCTTTAATCATTATACGTGAATTTCCCATTGCCTGTGGCAAGGATTCTTTTATCGCACAGTGTTCGATAGATTTGTAACAGTATTGAGTGTTTTAGTGATAATTATCAATTTAATTAGGCGGGCTAATCATCAAAAACATATAGATTGCGATTAGACCGGCGTTTCGACTCATCGAAACATTTGCGCACACTTACCTATTTTTAATGTACAGTGTTCGAGAGCCGTGTTATACTGATTCGGTTTTTAGATCACGAAGAAAGTAGGCAGTCAAAATGATGGCAAGCGTAGCGACAACACCAACCATACCAATGGTGTTTGAGCGACATGAACAAAAATATGTCATGAGTCAGTCCATTTATCAGCAATTATTAGTGGCGCTAGGTGACGAAATTAGCGTGGACCAATACGGACAGCAGACGATTTCCTCGCTGTATTATGATACCGCCGATTATTTATTTGCGCGGCGACAGTTAGATGACAGTAGCTACCGGGAAAAGCTTCGCTTACGGGTCTATGGTAGTCAGATTACGGCAAAACAAGCGGCATTTGTTGAATTAAAAAAGAAAGTCCAGGGTATTACCTATAAACGTCGGATTCAGCTGTCCTACCAGGCAGGCTGTGATTATTTGGGCCATCGAGGAATGCCAATGAGGCCCCAACACGAAATGAATTATCGAGAGATTGATCATTTTGTTCAGCAAACAGCCTTGCCGACGCGGACGGCTGTGATTTACGAGCGCACGGCTTACTCAAGCCAACGGGGATTGCGGGTAACTTTTGATGAGAATATTCGTTGGCGATCCGGCGACATTGATTTGACCACGACTGCACCGACGAAAGCGTTATTAGCACCGGGAATGGTCGTCATGGAAATTAAAATTCCGCAGGCATTACCTTTAGCTTGGAGCCAAGTTTTTGCGAGATTACATCTGTATCCACAACCATTTTCAAAGTATGGCCTAATTTATAAGTACGGTATTTTGGGGGGCAAACAATGCTTATCAGCTATTTAGGAAAGGCTCATCACTTGGTGACCTTTGAACAGATTTTAATTACAACATTAGTGACATTGGTTTTGGGGCTGATCGTGGCTTTTGTCTATATGTATCGAAACCACTACTCGCGTCATTTTATTTTTGCGGTTGCGATGTTGCCCATTCTCGTCCAAGCGACGATTATGATCGTGCATGGCAATTTAGGGGCCGGGATCACAGTTGCCGGTGCGTTCAGCTTGGTTCGATTTCGGTCAGCACCTGGGAATGCGCGTGAGATGGTGACGATCTTCTTTGCAATGGCAATTGGCCTAGCCACCGGGCGTGGCTATTTACTATATGCCATCTTTTTCACCGTGATCGTTAGCCTCGCCATGCTGTTATATACCATGATTGATTTTGGTTCTGGAAACGAGAACGAACGATTGATGAAAATCGTGGTGCCTGAAGACTTAGAATATGAGCACGCGTTTGATGATATTTTTGAGCGTTATACCAAAGAAGTTGCTCTGAATAACGTACGTACGACTAATTTAGGCAGTTTGTTTGAGTTACAATATCGCGTTATTTTGAAACAAGCGGACCAACAAAAAGCGTTTATTGATGAGCTACGTGAGCGAAATGGCAATTTAGAAGTGGCTTTACGAGCAGACATTTCTGACACTAACAGTGCTTTATGAGTGACTAACGGTGTTGGAGATTTCATGAATTGTCGTGCTGTGCCAGCGCTCAGCTCCTTTCGCACTGGTTCCACACTGATTTTAAAAAAGGAGATCACTTCATGAAGCGAACCTTATCACGAGAATTGATCGTTGCCGAAGCGAATAAACTGGCTGAAAAAGAAACCCTGCACAACTTATCATGGCGAGGAATCGCCCGCCACTTACAGGTTCAGCCACAGACTTTATATCATTATTTTCCTAGTCTAGGCGATTTAAAAGCGGCTGTCGCCGAGTATCAGCGCGGGCAACTGGAACGACAACTGTATGCCAATTTAGTGCCAGTGTCCGGGGCGGATGCATTATATGTTTTTGCCGAAACAATCTTCACCTTTGCGCAAAATCATCCCTCGTTTACTGAAATTATGACCGACCAAATTCAGGGGCGAAATTCGTCAGAGTGTGTCACTGACCAACAAAGTACCGTCGTTAAAATTCTCGATGATATTTTGAAACCAATGATTATGGATGATGATAAACGCTTACAGGTGAAGCGCTTCTTACTAAGCTCGTTGTTTGGGTACGCAAAGCTTTCTTTTAGTGGTTTCTTTGCCGAACAACAGGCGACCGCCGATTCTTTAAAAACAATTGTGACCTTTTTAATTCGAGCGATTCCAATTGATGGGCAAACCCCAACTTCTTTACAAGGAGATTAGCATGTTTCAAACCAAAAAGCAGCGACATCGCTGGGCACTAGCCACTTTGATTGTGGTCATTATTGGCTTACTCATTGGGGCGTTTGTCTGGATTAGGGCGACTTCGACGCGCCAGTTACCCTTAGGCACCCCCCAACCCAGCCACAAATTAGCGACGGTTAAATTAACTGGGCCATTATCACAGACGACTGACACACATCCAGTGGCGACCTTTAAAATAACAGATGCTAAAACAGGTATTAAACAAAAGGCCTATGTCAAAATGCAGTGGCAAGGGCAGAGTTCACGGCGTTATGATAAGAAGAATTGGAAGTTAAAGTTCTATCGTGATAAAAAGCTGAAACATAAATTGAAGTGGCGCGCTCAGCCAGGATGGAAGAAGCAGAGCACGTATGTTTTAAAGGCAAATTATATTGATGCCACACAAGCTAGAAATTTGGTGAACGCTAAGTTGTGGTCATCAATGGTGGCAACGCGTGATGGTGCACCCAAGCAACTGGCAGACGCGCAGAATAATGGTGCAGTGACTGGTTTTCCAGTTAAGGTCAAAACTAACGGCAATCAATGGGGTGTCTATACACTTAACACTGCTAAGAATGCTAAGCTATGGCATATGGACAAGCACAATCGCGAACATATGGCATTGTCGAGTAATGGCTGGACTCGTAGTGACTTGTTTCGAGCAGATGATGTCGACTTTAATGCCACGGGGTGGACGCCTGATGTGCCAAAGACACTAAGTACCGCACAAAAGGATGAATTTCGGCGGTTAGTCCACTTTGTCAACACGAGTGATGACCATCAATTTAAAGCAAAAGCTGGCAACTATTTGGACGTTAACTCGGTGATTGATATGTATTTGTTCACCAACTTGATTCATGATCAAGACGGTCTTGGACGCAATTTTGAATTGGTCACTTATAATGGTCAACGGTGGTCAGCGACCATGTATGACATGGATTCAACTTGGGGATTATACGAAAATGGGCGTCATCTATATCCATCTGGAACAGCTGTCTCACATAATTATCCTAATCACGGCGATCTCAAGACAGCGGAAGGCAATCGGTTGATTCAACGGGTCGTTCAGGCCTATCCCCAGCGGGTACAAGCACGCTGGCGACAACTGAGGAAGCAGACGTTAACGCCGACGGTTGTTAATCAGGATTTCACCACGCTGATGACCCAAATTGGGGAGCAAAACTATCAGCAGACGTTTAAATTAACACCTGGAATTCCATCAAAACGACTGACTAGTTTAATGCAAGTGCGACGTTCAATTAAGCGGCAATTTAAAGACAGCGACGCATTGTTCAATAATTACACAAGTAATGTTCAGCACTTAAAGTTTAACTATGTGCCGCCAACGCCAGTTCAGTAAGAAAGCCTACAAGTTACTAAAGTTAGTCAAAGAAGGTGATGGGGATGCTTTATCAAGACTCACAATTAGCCACATATATCGATCGACCAACTCGGTTTACATGTCGAGTGCGATTATATGGCGTGATGCTTGAGACTCATTTAAAGAATACTGGTCGTGGCGCAGACGTGCTCTTAGCAGGGGCGATTGTGGTCATTGTGCCAGCCATCAATTCAACGCGTAAGACGCATTGGGATCTAGTTGCTGTGCGGAAGCAAACAGAACGCGGTAATTTTTGGGTGAATGTTGATAGTTCAGCTCCCAACCAAGTCACCAAAGAAGCGGTTGCGTCCGGATTGCTGAAATTTCCTGGGTTAACTGGCACGATTACTGAGTTTCGCCCAGAGGTAACCTTTGGCGATTCACGGGTCGATTTTAAAGGTAGTACCAGTACCGGAGAGGAATTTTTTGTCGAAACAAAAGGTTGCACCTTGGAAAATCAAGGGGTAGTCGCCTTTCCTGATGCGCCGACGGTCCGAGCAGTTAAACACGTCTATAATTTGGACAAAGCGATGGCGGCTGGGTATCGAGCCTACCTAATGTTTGTAATTCAAATTGATAACATTGATTTATTGACCTTAAATCAGGCAATGGCACCTAAATTAACGCAAGCGATCCGCGACGCACTTCCACAAGGCTTACAAATTATGGCTTATTGTTCAGCCGTTGATGAATTCGGGATTGCGCTGCATCGTCCAACGCACTTTGAGATTGATGCGCCTTTTGTTGATCCTCAAGCGGCTGGCTGAATTTTTCAATCATTAATTGAATTGTTTAAAATAAAACGATCGCATGTCCCAGATGGGCAATGCGATCGTTTTAGGTTAGTTAAAAAATTAGTGACGGCGGTGCACCATAAAGGTGACAACATGCAAAATGATTGCTAGTAAAGTAAAGAAGATGATGACAAAAACCGCCCAGTTGAGCCAAAAGTTCGTTTGGGCAATGACCGGCGCCAAACCAGTCTGGATTCCCATCGTGATTAATGACATGATTGCAATCATCATAAATAGTTCGACATAGCGCTTCATGGTATTGTCATCTCGTTTCGCTTTGTTTGGAAGTTTGACGCCCCATTTGCGACAGGTGTTCAAGGTTTGTTCAGGAATTCGATCGCCATTTTTTAAGGTGCCAGGGCATACGATTTCATGAATTTTGATCAGACCAGCCGCATTCATCACCGTATCAATTTGTCGAAACGTGGCGTCGGTGACACCCGTAAAGAGGTTATCCAGCGGACTAATATAACAATCGGTGATGCTAAGGTAATGCTTATTTTTAAAACGATCAGGGTGCGCGTCACCAACATGATCAATGCGGACTAAGCGCCAACGAAGGCAGTCTAAAAAGTGCTTCATGATTCCTGATAGGCCACCCCAATAGGTGGGTGCTGCAAAAATCCAGACATCACTAGTCAATAATTTTTCAGTTAATGCATCTAAGACAGGATTAGGAATCCCAGTATCGGGGTGGATGTCATAGTCAGCCAAGTAAATTAATTCTGTTTCATGCGGCGCTGGAACACTAGCCAAAGTGGCCGTCAATAATTGCGCGGTGACACCATGTTCTTTATGGGCGCCGAGGATTCCCAAGACTTTCATGAATGACCTCCGACTGCTTTATTTATCTAATGATAAATAAATTTAAAAAATTAACTATGTTTCTAGGATAGCATAAAATATTGGTAGCTGTCGGCTACTTTGGTAGGTGGAAAAGTGGTTTGCATCCCATAAATCTCGACAATGGTTTATCGGCTAATGGTGTGTGAACTCACCCGGTCTGGCTCACGCTCTGTTTTTAAATTGACACTTTTGTCATTTTTCATTATACTTTGTCATGCATTTGAAATGGGGGACCGACTATCGTAACACGTATACATCCTTATATTCACTTCCCCAACGCCAAAGCCGCAATGAGCTACTACCAAGAAGTTTTTGGGGCAACCGATTTATTTCGGATTCCGGTTACGGAAGCAACTGCGCGGGAATTGGACTTAATTGATCCTAATCTAGAAGATTCAACAATTCATGGTGGTTTTCGCGTTATGGGTTCACAGATTCTGTGTGCGGATGATTTCATGGATCAGCCACAGCACGCAACAAATATTGCGATTATGCTGGACTTTAACGCTGACGACAGTGAAGAAGTTGTGCAAGCACAAAAATTCTTTGATCGAGTGGCAAACTCGGGGCGCGTGCGGGTAACTAATTCGTTTAGTGCTGCTTATTTCACTGGCAAACGTGGTGAATTTACTGACGAGTACGGCGTTAACTGGATCGTTAGTTGTCGACCACACAACTGGATTGAACACACTCCGGTGATTTCTGGCGATCAGAGTATTGCCCCAATGCAGGACACGCCTAGTTAGGGCTAACTAAATAAAGCAGAAGCAAAAAGAGAGCGGGACATAAGTCACTTGACTTATATCCCGCTTTTTGACGATTTAGATTGGAAATGAAATTTAGTTTTTGGTTTTGTCCCAGACTCTTTTATAAATGAGCATTAGTTGTTGTGAACAAAGTCAACCACATTACGCCCAACCACTGTGTTGTCCTTTAATTCTTGAATCATATCGTTGATTTCTGATAACTTGCGGGTGCGAACGATTGGGTGAACCAAGCCTTCAGCACCGAATTGGAATGTTTCAGCTAAATCTTGACGAGTCCCAACGAGTGAACCAGCAACGACGATACCGTCGAGCACTGTCTTAGCAATGTTCAATTGCATGTCACCTTGTGGTAAAGCAACGGCAACTAGCTTACCATCTGGGCGCAATGAGTCAACGGCTTGGTCAAAGGCTGAAGTTGTAACGGCAGTCACTAAAGCAGCGTGAACTCCACCGACTTTTTCTTGAATTTGTTCGTCAACGTTGCCATCGTGACGGTTAATTAAGATATCTGCGCCAGCTTGTTTAGCGGCTTCCAACTTGTCTGGGTTCCCATCAACAGCAATGACGTGCGCGCCAAAAACGTGTTTAGCGTATTGGATGGCCAAGTTACCTAAACCACCGGCGCCAACAACAGAGACCCATTGGCCTGGCTTAACGTCAGCCACTTTAATGGCTTTGTACATTGTTACCCCGGCACAAGTTAAGGAGGTGGCTTCCACTGGATCTAGGCCATCGGGCACCTTAACGGCGTAGTTGGCATCCACAATGACCTGTTCAGCCATGGCGCCATCAACGGTAAAGCCTGAATTTTGCACCTGACGGCAGAATGTTTCGCGACCAGTTAAACAATATTCACAATGACCACAGCCCTTGAAGAACCAAGCGATAGAGACCCGATCCCCTACTTTAACGGCGTCCACGCCATCGGCCACTTTAGAGACGATCCCAACGCCTTCGTGTCCAATGATTCGTCCAGGCTTGTCACCGAAGTCACCGGCGGCAACGTGTAAATCAGTATGGCAAAGACCACAATATTCAACATCAACAAGTGCTTCACCAGGTTTTAAATCACGTAAGGTAACATCTTTAACATCGACGAAGCCATCAACATTATCGCGAACAACAGCAGCTTTCATGAATTGATCTCCTTTTGATTAGAACTAATTTTTGCTTTCAACAGTTTAATCATATCAGGAAGACTCTGAAAATTAAAGTGAATTGATGAGCATTTGCAAACTTTTTTCATCATTTATCTGTCTGTGAAAAACAAAAATGTGGATAAATCGTTTTTTTAATCACAATTAGTAAGGAATTTTCATTATCGAATTTGTGAATAACACTTAAAAGACTCTAATCCACAATTGACCAAAGCTTGGTAGATCTGATTATGATTGTCGACCGAAATCGATACGCACCGCTAGTTTTAAGGCCCAAACTAATTATCCGCGACTGGAATGTGTATGGCGTGATAGAATGGCCTTAAGGACGCGAATCGTGCAAAATTAAGGAGCGGATTTTTCTGAAAGTCCAACGCAAAGACATCAAATTTAGTTGGTTATTTGTTGCCTCACTGTTAAACAATGCGGGTGCGAGTTTTCTTTGGCCATTAACGACCATTTATTTACATAACTACCTCCACGAATCATTAACGTTAGCTGGTTGGGTATTATTAGGAATGTCGCTTATGATGATCGTCGGTGACTCAGTTGGTGGATACTTATTTGATCATTGGAAACCTTGGCAGACTGGGATTATGTCGGCGGCGCTAGCGACCCTCGGCGTCGTTGCCTTGATTTTTTGGCACGGCTGGCCCGTTTATGGCTTGCTACTGTTGGTAATCGGGTTCGGTGATGGCGTCAACATGACGATTTTAAACTCTTTGGCAACGTGGGTGACGACAACTTCAACGCGGCACGTGTTCAATATGCTCTATGTTGCGATGAATATTGGGGTGGTGATTGGCACCTTAATCGTTGGTTACGCGATCAAATTCGGCATCACCACGGTCTTTATCATTGCCGCGGTATGCTATGCTGCGTTGACGTTAGTGGTAACGTTACATTTCAATGTAGCGCCTAAGACACACCGTGCTAAAAGCCAAGTTGCAAGCCAACGTCGCACCCAGATGCCTTTACTGGTGGGCCTGATTTTGTTGCTGCTATTGGCAATTAACTTAGCATATTCCCAGTGGGAGAGTGTTATTTCCGTGCACATGACCAATCTGGGGATTCCCGTGTTGAATTACAGTTTACTGTGGACGCTAAATGGCCTGATTATCGTGATCTGCCAGCCTTTTATCACACGGTTTAGTGAGCGTTTCCGCATTGAAAATGTCATTTTGGTAGGAATTACATTATTTGCAGCTTCATTTTTCATGCTGATTTTTGCTCGCAGTTATGTAGCGTTTATTGTGACCATGATCGTGCTAACGTTCGGGGAAATGATTGGTCACCCAGCTTTACCGGCGTGGATTGCGGTCAAAGCCCCCGCTACCGAGGCTGGAAGATATCAAGGCTTCTCTAACATCGCGATTGCTTTTGGCCGGGCAATTGGCCCCTTATTCGGTGGACTTATGCTGGACTATGCGACATTTTCGAAGCTGTTTTTGGCTGTCGGAATTGTTCAAATGATCGCGCTATTTGCGGTCTATGGCCGGGCGCACTTTGAACGGCAACGAAAAACAGATGTGGCTAAGAATGCCCGTGACTAATCAGGTACCATTGAGAGTTAAAAGAAGCTTAGTTTGGATAACGTTAAAATCGCCGCTTCCCCAGTAATAAGGGAGCGACGATTTTTGGCGTTAATTTAATGCAGCGATAGCTTTAAATCTGATTGGTTCGATCAACTAAAACGTTATAAACTCGTTTAACGTCAGCATTAGTACCACGGAGTTCATAATCGGCCAAGAACGGGAAGCCATAATCATTTGCGTATCGACGCGCAGTTAAACAATATTGCTCGTTGAAGTTACGGTTGCCGGATCCAACAACGCCAAGGCAGTGCTGACGATTGTTACCGTAAGCAATGTATTCACCTAGCACGTTGGTCATCAATTCCTTAACGCCGTTATCAATGCCATTTCCACCGTCTAAATAGGTGGGAACAAAGGCAAAGTAAGGCACTGTTTCGTGTGTAAAATCTGTTTGTTCAGAAATTTCTACAGCGTTAACTTCTGGTTGATTAGTGTCGGCGATATGTTGTTGTTTCGCATATTCAGTCAGGTGTTGGATGAAATTGCGTGTATTTCCTTCGATTGAAATGTAGCGAATGTTTAAAGCCATCGTGCCACGCTCCTTTGCAAAAGTTCAGGACTAATTGTTCAAAGTTTACAGCACGATGTTTTTAGAAACCAGTCTTGACGAAATTAAATCCATGGTCAAGTCATGGTCCAGATGGCGTAAACTGGGTGATAGTGGAGGAATGACATGGAACAATATTTAATTGTGACCGATATCGATGGTACCTTGATTCCTAAGACGCAACAAGTCTCTGATTTGACGCAAGCAGTGTTTCGTAAATTACAGGCACAAGGGCATGAGATTTACGTGGCAACGGGGCGGATGTTGGCCTTGGCACGGTCAATCACCGACCAGTTCACGATTCCGATGGGAATCATTAGCGCTAATGGTGCTGTTATCGCCCAGGATAATCAAGTTAAGACGCACTTATTAGGGCAAGCTGCTGCGCTAGCTGCATACGACATCTGTGATCATTTAGATTTAACGATGCGGTTATTTACGTTAACAGATACGTATCACAACTCTCGCGACGAATCAGCATTAGCACACATGCGATTTTTGCGTAAACGGGTGCCAACTTCAAGAATGATTCCACTGAAATCACGCACCGATGTCTTAGTTATTGCTGATCAAGTGACAAACGGTCTGGCGGTCAATCGGGCAGTCGATAATCGTTTAATTCAAGCCCGTCGTGAGTTTATGGAAACGGGCCTATTTTCGTTATCAGCATCAAGTGAAACCAACATTGAGCTGATTCCCAAAGGGATTAGTAAAGCGACGGCGTTAAAACAAGTGCAACAACAATTAGGGATCGACGGGGATCATACGATTGTTTTTGGTAATGGGTTAAATGATGTCCCGATGTTTAAGGCGGCCACGACCAGCGTTGCCATGGCCGATGCGCCACAGGCGGTTTTAGACGCAGCAACTGCCATCACGGAACCGGTCAATCAAGATGGGGTACCGCGCTTTTTGATGAACCGGTTCAAAATGAATTAAGCCCGTAGACGAAATTTATGCAAACGCTGCCATATTTCTATGTCATACTAGTAAGTGAACTACGGCACAAGGCCGTAGAGCGGGTTTAAATATCAACTTGAGAGGTTACAACAATGATTAATCCAACAGATTTAGATGACGGTCGGACGATCTATTTAGATGGCAGACGAGTGGAAAAACCTTCGTCGGTTAAGTTGTTTACTGATACCTTGACCTATGTAAATGCGTATTATCGTTTGCAACAAGAGCAACCAACCACTCATTTATATGATGACCATGGGACGCCAACCGACATCGTCTTCAAGACGCCTAAGACAGCAGCGGATTTAGCCGCTAAACGCCGTGTCTATCAAGAGATCGCCAGCGTTGCCTATGGCATGTTGGGTCGAACCCCAGATTTTATTGACTCAGGAATGGCCACGCTAGCAGCACATAGTGAGTTTTTAGGCCATAATCAATATACGGACTTTGCGGCTAATGCTAAGGCTTACGCGGAGCGGATTAAACGCGATGACGTGTTTGTTTCTCATGCGTTGCAAAACCCACAAATTGATCGAGCCCAGGATTTGCATGAAATTACTCAAGGCGCACCTGGTGTTCATGCCACTGAAGTGACCGATGAAGGAATTTATGTCAGTGGCGCCAAAATGGTAAATACATTGGCTCCATTGTCTAATGAACTATTGATTTTTAATACGCCTAGCTTGGTTACCGGCGATGATGACTATGCTTTGGCTTTCTGGCTGCCAAATAATGCAAACGGTTTGAAGATTGTGTGTCGCAAACCATTTAATCGACCCGGACACAGCACCAAAGACTACCCACTGTCGAATGCATTTGATGAGATTGATGCGTACATTATTTTTGATCATGTGTTTGTACCATGGACGCACGTCTTTGTCTTCCAGAATGTTGCGATGTCAAACAGATTCTTTATTGACAGTGGGCTATTTCAACACACAACGCATCAAGATCAATCACGGGGGGCCGTCAAATTTGAATTTGTCACGACCCTGGCAATTGAATTAGCTCAAAAACTTGGCGTTGACCGTTACTTGAATGTCCAAGAGATGTTAGGCGGACTGACCGCTAATCTAGAATTGGTGCGCGGCGCACTGATTAATTCAGAATTGACAGGGAAGGTTGACGAGGCTGGGTTGTTTGGGCCTAATGTTCAACCGTTACTGGCGATTCGAGCGCAGTTGCCGAAGATGTATCAGGAGGCAATTCTAACGATTCAAAAAATTGGCGCGGGCTCGATGATGGGAGTGCCCGATTTCCGTGATTTTGGCGGGGATTTGGGTGAAACGTTACGTGCTGTCATGGGAAGCCATTTAATGGATGCGCAAACTCGGGCAAAACTGCTCAATTTAGGCTGGGATGTCACCGGTGAAAGTTTTGGCCAACGCCAATTGATGTATGAATACTATCATGGTGGTGATCCTGTACGGATTCGTGCTTCGCATTATCAAGATGAAGATCTCACAAATGGCCGGAAAATGCTAGCTGACGTGATGAAGAAAAGTTAACGTAAGCAAAAAGAGAGCGGGACATAAGTCACTTGACTTATGTCCCGCGTTTTGACTATTTAGATTTTAGTTTTGTCCCAGACTCATTTTCGATTAGTTAGATTAAATTATGCATCATGTTCATCCGTCGAAGAGTCAATTGCCTCACCTTGACTAACCGGCTTTCGAATCACTTCAAACCAATTGATATAGGCGTTCTCGTAATCAAGGGCAGTAAACTGAAAATCACCAATTTGGTAATGATCACCGGCTTTGATATCAGGTTCTTTTTCGATAATGTAGCCGGTCAAAGTGACCACTTCTGATTCTTCAAAAGCTTTGATATCCGTCTGGAAGTAACGTTCGAAATCGTAGAGTGTCATTTTACCGGAGACGTGATAAGAACCATCGTCTTGTTTAAAGATATATTCATCAGAGACATCGTCGATTTCATCATGAACGGTGCCAAACAATTCTTCGTAAATATCTTTGTCTGTGACAATCCCAGAGGTCCCCCCGTATTCATCGACGACGACGACGATTGGCGTCTGTTTGATAATCATTTGTTGTAAAACATCTTGGATCGGCATCGTTTCAGGTACAGTAATAATATTACGTAAAATCTTGGCAACACTGATGCTGTCATCAGCCTGACTCTGTCGAATGAGGTCGTAGTTGTAGACATAGCCTAGGATTTTATCCTTATCGCCGTCCGCAACAACTGGTAGGCGGCTAAATTGCTCAGTTAGATAAACCTGCAGGGCATCTTTAACCGTGTCGGTAACATCAATCACTTCCAGCTGAGTCCGATCGATCATGATGTCGCGGGCCACTTTATCATTCATTTCAAACGCCCGTTGCATGAAGACGTAATCTTCCTGATCTAATTCACCACCCGTGACAGCATTACGCGACAGATTTAAAATTTCTGCCTGGCTAAAGGCTTCATCACTTTCCGATGCTGGTTGCATCCCTAACATGCGAACAATCCCGTTTGCAGAGGTGTTCAATAGCCAGACGAATGGATAGAAGGCGACATGAAAATACCGCAAGGGAGTTACCACCACCATCATGACCTGAAACGGTCGATCGATGGCGATATTTTTGGGGACGATTTCAGTGACGACGACTTCAAAGTATGTCAACAGAATAATCCCTACGATAGAACCAATTGCATGACCAACGGTGGCGTTTAAGCTCAAATGAGCAGCGCCAAATAGATCCATGAGTAGCTGAGCGACGGTTTCTTCACCGATCCACCCTAAGATAATGCCACACAAAGTTGTCCCGACTTGAGTGGTTGATAAGTATTCATTTAAGTTGTGGACCATCCGTGTGGCCACATCAATTTTCTTAGATTTCTTGTCGCGTTTATCTTGCTCTTCTTCGAGGACACTAGGCCGCGTTTGGACTAACGCGAATTCAGCGGCAACGAAGAAGGTGGCAAACACGAATGTAATTAGCATGATGATCAAATTACTAATTATCTGACCACTATCCAACGAATATTCCCCATTTCTTGTTACAAACCATACAACATTATAACGCGCAAGCAGTGTCGTGGCTATCATGTCAGCAATTAAATCGGGTTCGTTTGATTTTATGGTTGAAGGCTAGGTACATATCCACCGGTCGGATGGACGCAATCTGACCGATCATTTGTAAGCGTGCATGATGTGGGCGAGTTGTTTTGATTCGCGTCAGGGGCTAGTTTGACGAGCGTTTGAATCTAAGATAGACCTGATTTTCAGTGGCCTTTCATGCGGGAAAACAGGTTTTGTGCGGTATAATGCCACTAAACCGGCGTGATTGTGGATCAGTAGAAGGGGGTATTGAAGATGCAACAGCGTAGTGCGGCAACCATGATGCACTTGATTCGGCAAGTTGCTGAAGCAGATGAAAATATTCGAGCAGTTGGCATGGAGGGCTCGCGAAATGATCCTCAGGCCCAACAAGATGAATTTTCTGATTTTGACATTACTTATTTTGTCGAAGACCCGACACCATTTCGACAAAGCGATGATTGGCTAGCAGTATTTGGTGAACGAATCATCATGCAAAAGCCCACGGAGGCCATGTTTTCTGGAACCAAACTGCCATGGTATCCCTACTTAATGCAATTTAGTGATGGTAATCGACTGGATTTAAAGATCGCCAGTGTGAATGACAAAGACGCTTATTTAGCTGCAGAGCATTTGAATCAATTGATTTTAGATAAAGATGTTCCAATTGTCGATCAGCCAGATTTGTCAGATTGGGACTTTCATATCATGGCGCCCTCTGAAGAAGATTATCAGAATAGTGTCAACGAGTTCTTTTGGGTCAGTCTATATGTCATAAAGGGGTTGAAACGTGGCGAACTTCTTTACGCAAATCAGTTTTTTGAACGTCCAGTCCGTGAAGAACTGTTGAAAATGTTGGAGTGGTCAGTGGGCATTAATACGAATTTTCAACTTAGTGCGGGAAAAAATGATCGTCAATTACAAAGTGCGTTGTCAAAAGACGATTACGACAAGTTAATCGCGACTTATCAACTTGAGTCATCAGTAGCAACGTGGCATGCACTACAAACGGCAACGCAACTATTTCTCGCCACTGCCCGAGTCGTAGCAGATCAACTAGGTTTTGATTTTCCTGATTACCCGGCTACAGTAATTGCCTACGAAACTAAGCTGATGGCTGAGCGCAGTGAGTGAGGAACATAAGCGATGACAGAACTACGACAACGTCCCGAGGTTACCAATCTTGAGCTGTTTTATGACTTGATTTTTGCTTATGCGATTAGCCGGATTACGACAGTCTTACACCTCGTGCACCATGAGGTGATTCCTGGACGGTATCTTTTAGAATATTTGATTATGTTTTTTATGTTCTGGACAATCTGGACCTATCAAACAGTACTGGTAAACCGATTCTTTCAGGAAAATGTCCAACATAGTTTATTCATGATTTTTGACATGTTTGTGGTCATCATTTTGTCGCAATCGTTGAACCCTAATTTTGAATCGACGCATCCTACATTCGCTGGATCTACGTCGGTATTACTCTTTAGTATTGCGCTCCAGTACTGGCTGCGAGCACGACATTTGCATGATGATAAGCAGTTGGCGGTTGCTAAGGGACTGGCTAGAACGCTGCTTATTAGTGGCATCATTGGTGCGTTGACGATTATTCCTTGGGCTCCATATTTAATTCGCGTCACGGTGTACGTTGGTTCAATGATTTATGCTAATGTTGGCCCAGCCTTTTTAAAACAAGCGCTAACGGAATTTCCAGCGCTCTTTGAACATTTAACGGAGCGTTATTCATTATTTACGTTGCTGTTATTTGGTGAAGCGATTATTGCGGTTGCTAGTATGATAAATGTGCATCGCTTTAATTGGCTAGTGATCCCTTTCTTTTTAACCATCGTGGCACTGTTCTTGGGCTACTTTGCGATGTACCAGCAGGGCATTGATCGTCATCAGAAAACAGCAGGTATTACGTTAATTAACATCCACTACGCCATTTTTGTCGGTTTGGATTTAGTCACGGCATCGATGGATCTCTTTTTAAACGGTGAACTAATTGGCTGGCAGTTCGTTAGCCTAGTTACGTTGGGATTATGGGGATTTAGCGGCGGTGTCTTAGTGGTTCTGGCCACGTATCCGAAACATGGTTTACAAATTTCTCTAGGCAAGGCGCTTAGTTTGCTGACGGTCGGATTAGTGTTGCTGGGCGGCGTCTTGATGTTAATTAAAGCGCACGTGGCAGTTACGATGGTCTTGCTAGCAGTAGTGACACTTTGCGCTGGCGGGATAACATGGCAATTTTTGCATCATGGCTTTGAGCAGCATATTGAAGATAATGTATAAGGAGGCTAGTCGTGAGTAACGAAGAGAATCGACCGATTCGGATTGGTGATGTTGGGCAACCGCGCCGTTCGGCACCTAAAAAGCAGCCGCAATCTGGAAAAAAGATTGCGGCTGACTTATTGAAACAAGCCCAAATGAAACAAGTTCAATCCAAACAGTCTAAATCACAGCCTGAAGTCAAATCGGCCCGTGTCGTGACCATGATCGAGGCGCAAAAACGCGCGGGTCGATATAATATTTACCTAGACGGGCAGTATGCTTTTCCGGTGAGCGAATCAGTCCTCATTGAATTTCGCTTGTTTAAAGGCATGACCATTACGCCAGAATTGCAAACGCAAATAGGCGATGCTGACGATGTTGCCCGAGCTTATAATCGGGCGCTCGATTATTTATCTGGGCAATTACGATCAGAGCGTGAGATTGTGACAAAATTGACCAGCTTAGATATTCCAGCCGACGTTATTGACGCGACGTTACAACGATTACGAGAACTCCAATTAGTGGATGATTTGGCTTATGCAAAAGCTTATGTGCGAACAATGATTAAGACTTCTGATAAAGGGCCGGTGGTGATTCGCCAGCATCTGCGGCAAAAAGGAATTGGTGAAACCTTGATTGATCAAGCGTTGGTCGAATTTTCTACCGACGATCGATTAGCCAACGGCATTGCGACAGCAACCAAATTAGCGAAGCATTACGCGAACAAGCCTTTTGCGATTCAAAAACAGAAGGTCCGTCAGAGTCTGATGCAAAAGGGTTTCCAACAAGCAATCATTGAACAGATCCTAGCTGAGGTCACCTTTGAACGGGATGATGAGCAGGAAGACGCGTTGTTGCAGCGGGAAGCGACAAAGGTTTGGCAACGTAATCGGAGCTATACGGGTCGCGAGCGTCAGAATCGTACTAAGCGAACGCTATACGGAAAGGGCTATCAACTGACAGATATTAATCGTGAATTAGAACGATTGATCAACGAAGAAGATTAAAGAGCAAGTAAGTTGTGCCACTTCTGCTTGGTTTAGTAAGATCTAATTGAAACACTTATGATAAGTAATGTTAGTAAGGAGATGATTGACCATGAAAACAAGAGCTGAATTAAAGCAGTCAGCTAAAGATGTGCTTCGAGGACATTGGGGACAGGCAGTCGGGCTGAACGCGTTGACGGTAATTTTAGCGTATGGCAGTTTTGGCGTGTCAATGCGACAACAATATGCGAATTTTAACGTGAACGGTCAAGTTGGCAGTAGCAGCTTTTTAGTTAGTGTGTTAGCTGTAGCGATTAATTTTGGGGTCTGGTTTACTTTTTTGAGTTGGATTCGCCAGCCAAATCGTGAGATTCGACCATTGCGGGATGCCTTTAGTGTAATCGCGACACCAGCAGTCTTTGCCTTGTTATTACAATGGCTGATAATTACTTTCGTGGTCGGGATTGGCTTGTTTTTGTTATTGATTCCCGGAATTATTGTTGGTTTAATGTGGAGCCAAGCCGTTTATGTCTATAAAGATCTCCATGATGCCAATCCTGATGCCAGCGTTTGGCAAGGCATGATGCCTGCCTTATCAATAAGCGCTCAGTTAATGCGTGGTCACAAATGGGAATTCTTCGTGTTACAGCTTAGTTTCTTAGGCTGGATTCTGCTAGGAATGGTGAGCTTGGGTATCGGATTCTTCTGGATCACCCCATACATCAATGCGACTTCGGCAGCTTATTATGATGAGTTGGAAGCAAGCAGCGACGTTGACTTAACGATGTGATGTTTCTGTGGCTGAATTTTTTAAACTTTTTGACTAGGTCATAATGAACAGTATTTAAACAAGAGAGTGGGAAATGACGCCGAATTGAGAGCGAGCACAAGCGAAAAAGTGAGCATCTTCCGTACTTTGGAAGGTGAAGTGAACCCCCAGAGTTGGACAAAATCCAACTCTGGGGGTTTTACTATGACCAAATATAATGATGAATTTAAAGCAAAAATTGTCGCAGAATACTTAGCAGGCGTTGGCAGCACGTTTTGACCATGGAGACGTGGTGCACAAAAAACGAAGCCCGACGCCTTTTATAAGTTATGTCCCAGACTCTTTATATTGGTTTTCAGTGAAACTGACCCTAGCAATTAAAATTGCCGAGTTGACCTCAATTGACGTAAGCAGTAAGGTAACTTGTGAAACTGTTGTATTTTTAATATATACATTGGGGGACATAAAATTGACCAAAACAGATGTTTCAGCGACTAAATTTGATATTCAAGCGATTTGTCGTGACCTTTACCAAGTGCTTGATCAACGAAGCAGTAAAAATTCACAATTATTAGATATTTTGGACGTTTTACAACAGGTTACCAAAACAGTTTCAGACACATCGAATCCAGAAGCGCTAGTCAACCGGTTAGTCAACTATATTAGGATTGTTGCTTCAACGGGCAAGCTCCATTTTTCTGGGCCCGCTGAAAAGTTAATGATTCAACTGAGTGGTATTGGACAAAAAGCCGGGTTGAACGGTGCATATATGGCTGATTTTTCAGATAAATCATACTTCTATCGGCCATTTGAAAAATATCCACAACACTAAAAATGATCCGCAACCTTGTGAAGGGCAACAATGACTGAGTCGACTCAATTCTATGGGCGATTCATTTAAAAGATGGTCATTGCCTGAATCAAATGAGCTGAATGACAAGTGATCGTATCAATGTGGTTTTTAGTATCACCTAGTTTACAACACTAGATGATGGTGATATCATTTGCTTAGACGTAAACAGCCAATGATCAGCGGAGGATACAGTGATGGCAGATTCTTTTGAACGGTATCATAAGTGGGAACAACATTTAGCTGAAGTGACCTTGCCAAAGTGGGATGAGTTGCCGAAATTTGATCTGTATATGGATCAAGTGGTGGCCTATGTAAACGATACGTTAGGTCCACTGGACGTGGATTCAGTGACCCCCGCAATGATTAATAATTATGTTAAACACAACATCATCTTGGCGCCAGTGAAGAAAAAGTATCAGGTCATGCAGGTCGCGGATATTTTATTGATCGGCTTGCTGAAACCGACGTATGCGATGGACACGATTCGTCAAGGAATGGATCAAGTCACGGCTAGTCTTTTTCCTAAACGAGCCTATGACACATTTATTGACTTGATGTTATCCGGCTTACGTGGTGACTTACCAGAAGCGCCGGCAGATAATTTGAACGATCAGATGATGGTGACGGCTGTTCATGCCATTCTGGATAAAATGAAGTCAGAACAATTGTTGAGTTTGACCAAAGAAATCGTGACACCTAAACCAGTTGAACAGAAGTAAATAAAATTTTGTCATTCATTAATTGATAATTAACAGGGTGGTCTTTTCTTTTGAGAGAAGGCCTTTTTTTAGTTTGTCGTGAATGCCGATTGTGATACAGCTGCTTAAACCAAGGTTACTAGCGAGAGAAAGTTTCTGAATTCACAATTGGAAAATAAACGTTTTTTCGATAAAATAGAAAAATATTTACAACATAGCAAGCGCATTATCATAGAGTTAAGCGCTTACATTTTTCTAGGTATCAAAAACTTGGATCAAAATGCTTGAAAAGTTTTTACAACGTGTTAGACTACTAATTGTGAAAGAGATAACAAACAGACATCAATCTGATGGAGGCAAACAAAGCATGGTTGTAAAAGTTGATAAAAAAGCTGAAAAACAAACCACGAATGTCGCAAACATGATCCAAAAGTTGGTCGATAAGGGCCAAACAGCGCTCGCAAAAATGGATGGCTACGACCAAAAACGCATTGATCATATCGTGCACGAAATGGCAATGGCTGCCTTAGACAAACACATGGAATTGGCCAAACTGGCCGTTGAAGAAACTGGCCGTGGTGTCGTAGAAGATAAAGCAATTAAAAACATTTACGCGTCAGAAAATATCTGGCACAAAATTAAGGATGACAAGACAGTTGGTATTATCCGTGAAGATGATGTAGAAGAGATCACCGAAGTAGCTGAACCACTTGGCGTGATTGCCGGAATCACTCCCGTCACCAACCCAACGTCAACGGTAGTCTTTAAGGCTGAAATCGCCGTGAAGACCCGTAACCCGATCATCTTTGCATTCCACCCACAAGCTCAAAAGAGTTGTGTAGCAGCTGCGACGATTGTTCGAGACGCAGCAATTGCGGCCGGTGCGCCAGAAGGTATGATTCAATGGATCGACGAACCTTCCATTGAAGCAACGGATGCCCTAATTAACAATGATGGCATTGCTTCAACGTTAGCAACTGGTGGTCCTGGCATGGTGAAGGCAGCCTACTCAACTGGGAAGCCAGCTTTAGGCGTTGGCCCTGGTAACGGTCCCGTGTACGTGGAAAAATCAGCTAATATCAAACGGGCGGTTAACGACATTACGTTGTCGAAGACGTTTGATAATGGGATGGTTTGTGCATCCGAAAACTCAGCGGTGATCGATGCAGAAATTTACGACGAAGTAATGGCCGAATTTCAGCGTTTAGGTTCCTTCTTAGTTAAGAAGGCCGATCAAAAAGCCTTAGCTGACGCTATGTTTAATCCAGTGACACATGGTGTTAAGGGGCCAATCGCTGGTAAATCAGCTTATGATATTGCCAAATTAGCTGGTATCAAAGTCCCAGAAAACACGAAGGTTCTATTGGCAGAAATTGATGGTGTCGGTCCAGATTATCCATTGTCAGCTGAAAAGCTATCACCAGTCTTATCCGTCTACAAAGCAGCTTCTCGCGAAGAAGCCTTGAAGCGCTGTGAAGAATTGTTGAACTTTGGTGGCCTTGGCCACACAGCCGGCATTCAGACAGAGGATCAAGATTTGATGACCGAATTTGGCGTTCGCATGAAGGCCAGCCGGGTATTGGTTAACACACCATCAGCTGTTGGTGGGATTGGTAACATTTACAACAACATGATTCCTTCCTTAACATTAGGAACCGGTTCATGGGGTAAGAACGCTGTTTCGCATAACGTGTCATCCTTTGATTTGATCAACGTGAAGACGATTGCGAAACGGAGAAATAATATGCAATGGATTAAGATCCCAAGCAAAGTTTACTTTGAAAAGAATTCCGTTCGCTATCTAACTGATATGGAAGGCATTGAAAAAGTCTTCGTCGTTGCTTCACCTTCGATGGTTAAGAACGGTTATGTGGATATCGTGCGCGATCGGTTGCGTAAACGACCAAATGGCACAGACATTCAAATCGAAGTCTTTGATCAAGTTGAACCAGACCCATCAACGGACACAGTTGATCGTGGGGTTCGGTTAATGAACGAATTTAAGCCAGACACAATCATTGCCATTGGTGGTGGTTCGCCATTGGATGCAGCTAAGAACATGTGGATGTTCTATGAGCACCCAGGTGCTGACTTCTTCGGTGCTAAGCAAAAATACTTGGACATTCGTAAACGGACTTATACGTTTGAAAAGCCAAACAAGGCGAAGTTTGTCGCGATTCCAACCACTTCAGGCACCGGTTCTGAAGTGACCCCATTTGCCGTTATCACGGACTCACAGACCCATGTCAAGTATCCATTAGCTGACTACGCATTGACACCAGATGTTGCCATTGTGGACCCGCAATTCATTATGACGGTACCTAAGAAGACGATTGCCTACTCAGGCTTAGATGTCTTCTGCCACGCCTTAGAATCTTACGTTTCTAGCTTGGCCTCTGACTACACACGGCCATGGTCATTACAAGCCTTGAAGTTAGTTTTGAACAATTTGACCGCTTCATACAACGGTGACACGCATGCCAAAGAAGAAATGCATAATGCGTCAACGTTGGCAGGAATGGCCTTTGCTAATGCTTACCTAGGCATTAACCACTCGATTGCTCATAAACTTGGTGGGGAATTCGACTTGGCTCATGGACTATGTATCGCCATCACGTTGCCTCACACGATTCGGTACAATGCACAAATGCCAAACAAGTTGGCGATGTGGGCTAAGTACGAATACTACCGTGCTGATGAAGACTACGCTGATGTTGCTCGTTACCTTGGCTTAAAAGGCAACACGACTGAAGAATTAGTTGAAAGCTTAGTCCAAGCCTTTATTGACTTAGCACACAGTGTTGGTGTTGACTTGAGCCTGAAAGCTAACGGGGTCGACAAGAAGCACTTTGATAAAGTTGTCGATCATTTAGCAGAATTGGCTTATGAAGATCAATGTACAACAGCCAACCCGAAGCAACCGTTGATTTCCGAATTAAAGGAAATTATGGAAGAAGACTATGACGGCAAGGGTGTTGAAACAAAAACTCGTGGTGCCTACTAAAAGACATCAGTGGTCGGTAATAAGATAAGTTAAAGAGAATGATCGGGTTCACTCACAACGCTGTGAGTGAACCCGGTTTTTGTTATAATAAAAGTTCATTGAATTATTGGTCAGTCAGATGTCGAGGAGGGCGGTCATGCGTAGCCGAACAAACATTATTTTTATCGTTATTGCGGTATTGGCAATCGGGGTCAGTGTGTTAACAATTCACCCAGTTGCTCGCCAAACTGAGGCGACCCAGCCGTCGACATCAACTAACAAACCTCATTCAACGGTCAAAAAGCCGGCTAAAAATCAGACTCAGCGACCACGAAAGGCGGCCGTCAAACCTAAACCCGCTAAAAAGACTGCTGTCGCGACCCAGACTGTCGGTGGATATACGCTAACCAAGCGAGCAGTTGATTTGCCGACAGGCTTAGCTAATGGACAAGCGACCAACGAATGGTCGTCGCCAATTACGCTAACCTTGTCGACGTCGGCGTTAGCAAGCGGTAGTGATGGCAATTTGGTCCGTTTTGACGGTTTACAGGTAGGCCAATCTTATCGATTGTGGGTGCAACCTTCTGGTAGCGATCAGGCTTATGAAATTAATTACCAGCCAACCAGCGCGTCGCAATATGTTCCTACACCACTATTGCGAACGGTTTATGAAGCAGCGCAAAAGACGTCACCAGATGTTAGTCAACTGACAATTTATAATAGTCGTCGAGTTAATTAGACTGACAAAGCCAAAATCAAACTCCTATCAAGGGGGGATGGCTGCCGACCAACCTGGACTTCACGGGCATTCGGCTGGAACGCCGTGGACCTGCTTTGAACCCGGAAATACGCCGGTTTCAAAGTCAGGTCTTATCGTAAGCGCGTTGCGCTAACGATAACGACACTGGCTGAGCCGATGCCCGCTACGTTCAGGTTGATCTGTCTGTGGTTTAACTCGCTTATCTTTTGGCTTGATGCGTGATCTTATTTTGACACGTTCATTCTCGAATTATCTTGATCTGATCGAGCTTGTATATGCTGTAAAAGCCGCTTACTCTGGTTAGAATTAAGAACACCAAACACTGTTTGTCGGCAAGCAACGAACGAGTAGACTTATCAAGTGAAGTGAGCGTCTCGGTAATGATCGGCCGGAATATCGATGACAAGCGTGATTCCGCCAGAGTGTTGATGACTGATGTGCCAGCGTTAGCGGAATCGTGATTTTAACCGCAAAATGAGGCGCACTTAAACTTTATGCCAACGTATAAAAACGACTTTCACATGATGGATAAACCCCTCATCATGCGAAAGTCGCCTTTAATATCGGTTAATTACCAACTTATGCTTTGCGCTCGTTTTGTCGATTAGAAATCAAATTTATAGTTTACTGTTGATGCCCCAAATGCGTGTTTGCTGTCAGAGCGAATGTTGTTCAAGTTACGGCTTTTTGTGAGTAGCTTGATCGGCAAGTTTAGCAGCTTCTGCTCGCTGAGCTTCGAATTTACGCGCATGATCTGCTGCAATATCTAACTGTTTGTCAACTAGTTGTTTAGCTGCAATCTCGCGAAGATCATGTTTACCAATCGCGGCCTGACGTGGGCCGTCGTCGGCGTCTAAAATGGCTTGTGCGTACGCGGCAAAATCACTTTTGAATTGAGCGGTTACTTTGAAATGGGGACCAAAATACGCGTCCACAGTTTGCCAAAGCGTTGTAATTTCATTTTGAGTCATCATTATCGCCACCGTTTCTATTAGATTAGGCTCATTATAAGTCCGAATTATGGCAGAATCACTAAAACAGGCTTATCATTGGTCGAATTATAAAGGGGGAGATTTGAATATGGCAGATCGAATGCGACGCTATCTATCTGGAGTGGGGGCAATGCTTGGATTGTATCTGTTGGAGCAGTTGGCCATTGCGCCAACTTATTTGCCAACATTATTAAAACTATCCTCCTGGCCTGCTCAATTAGGTATCTGGATCATCACAACAGTTTTATGCGGCTTGGTTTTTTGGTTACTTTGGCGATTGTATCAACATGGGCTAGCTCATCGACAGCCCTCCTATTTTAGGCCACGGCCTACTAGACCACGGCAATGGCTGATTTTTGCTCTAATGCTCGTGGTATTGTCAGCCTTAATTATTAGTCAAGAGCTCATTCATACTAGTTCGTCTGAAAATCAAAAAGCGGTTGAGCAGTTGTTTAATGGCACACCGTGGTTAACTAGTTATTTAGCAGTTTTCATCGGGCCGGTATTGGAAGAAATGATTTTTCGCGGTTTATTTTTCAATTACTTCTTTATGAAGTTGACGACACCATGGGTTAAAGTGCTGGGTGTTGTGATTAATGGCCTTTTATTTGCGCAGATACATACTTCTCTGTGGTCACCAGGTGCATGGGTATACTTTGCTACAGGAATGATTTTGGCGACCACATACCTTGAAACTAAGGATATTCGGTATGACATTAGTTTACATGTCTTAAGTAATGCTTTTTCAACTTTATCGATGTTGTTCTAGTTGGTGCGCTAGATTAGTCAAGTAGCGGTGGGAAGCTAGCATTTCCCGGTCATTTGTTTGATCAGCTAGGTTCACTTCATAGATACTGCTTGCTTGTGGATTTAATCGCGGTAGGACGCGCGCCCAGTCAATCCGCCCAGTTCCTAATGGCAGGCTATCGTGTGTGAGTCCGAATGAGTCCACGAGATGGTAGTGAACGACGTGGGGTGCTAAATGTGTCAATGAGGCCATCAGCACGTCATTGTCACCATGACTTTTGATAAAGCAATGACTGGTGTCAAACGCAAGCCGATAGTGGTGGTTAAAGATCATCTGATCCATGGTTGGGTCACCATAGAAAAATAACGGTGAGATCGAATTTTCAAACATGATGTGAGTGCCACCTTGTTCGGCATATTGATCAAGACGTTCAAAAACGACGGCCTGTGCAGTGGCTAAATCTGGGTACATGTCGATAAATTGTTGAGTTTGGCGCGAATAAGAACCATGCAGTAACAATTGAATGTCATTTGCTTGCGCAAGCGCAATTAGCGTGTCGGAACTATACCGGAGAAATTGGTAGAGTTCCGGCATTTTTTTGGCCGGGGTGACCATCTCCACGAACCAACCCTTGTAACGCATTGGTTGATGTAACACGATTCGGTCCGTGACTTGTTTAACTTCATCAATAGCGGTCTGTAAATGCTTAAGGCCGGCAGTCGTTAAGTCATTTTGATCTAGAAAAAATTCAAAGACATCGGGGTGATCGGCTAAGCGTTGCCGATACTGATCAGGATTAGTACTTCCCTTTAAACCTAACAATGGTTGCATGGTGAATCAGACCTCATTTCTTAAACTGACGCTGATCATTGCGGATACGTAATTGGTCTCAATGATTTCAATCGTCATTCAAGCCAGTTTTGTTAACGTACCGCAGTATGCGGATCAACTTACGCTGCTTTACTGGTATGGTATGATGAAAAGGTAGTTTTTTAATCATCACGGACGTTCGGCAACGCCCGCTTGGCATTTAGAGAGGGGAATTAGATTTAACCGTGAAAGTTAAAACGCTCGTCTACGTCTTAATTTCAACTTTTTTATTTAGCTCAATGGAAATCGCCTTAAAGATCGCTGGGGGTAGCTTCAATCCCATCGAACTTAACTTTATTCGTTTTCTTTGTGGCGGTCTAGCTTTATTACCAATTGCAATTCATACATTACGACGGCGCCAACAACACTTGCATTGGCGAGATTGGTTTGCGTTTAGTGTCACTGGGTTTGCTTGCGTCGTGGTTAGCATGACGTTGTACCAGATGGCGATCCAAGCGACAGCAGCATCCACGGTGGCAATTTTATTGAGTGCGAATCCGGTGTTTGGGATGTTAATTGGCTTAATTTTTCTTGGTGAACGCATGACGCGAACGAACACGATTGCGGTTATCTTGACCCTGATTGGTTTAATTGTCATCATTGATCCGTTTAAACTTACTAATCCGTTGGGGATTGTATTAGGGCTGGCCTGCTCAATCACCTTCGGACTTTACGGGGTGATTTCACGAGTCAACGCCAATCAACGCCACTTTGATGGGCTGACGATGACCTGCTTTTCATTTATCGCTGGGGCCTTTGAATTAGGTGTCTTGATGTTATCAACGCATATTCCCATTGAAGCTAATGTGTTACGCGGGATTAAGGGCTTTAGCGACGTGCCTTTCTTTGCTAATTTAAGCTGGCAAGCACTGCCACTGCTGGCTTATGTCAGCATCTTAGTGACGGGGGTCGCTTTTGGGCTCTACTTTATCGTGATGGATGAAGCGGGAATTCCCGTTGCCTCATTGATCTTTTTCATCAAACCAGCATTGGCCCCGATTTTAGCACTGATTGTGTTAGGTGAACCGATCTATGTGAATACGGTCATCGGAATTGTCATCATTTTGATTGGTTCCGTGGTCACGCTCGTTGGTGAAAAGATTGCGCTTACGATGAGCGATTGGTGGCATCCATTTGGTCATGGACATTCGTCGCATTAGCAAAACTTAACTTTTGAAAACGGCTGAATTGACGCTAAAAAGCGATCTTCCTGAAGTGAACCCCCCGAGTTGGACAAAATCCAACTCGGGGGGTTTTACTATGACCAAATATAATGATGAATTTAAAGCAAAAATTGTCGCAGAATACTTAGCCGGCGTTGGCACTTAATGGTTCGGGGATATATATTGCGGTGGACTTTTGTTCGTTGAGCGGATTGCGTAATGGGGAACCGACTTGGAGTTGGTTGCCTATCCCGCAAATATAAAGTGTGCGACGACCGGCAATGATTAGTAATTTGATCCGAAAATGGACCCACGAACAGACATAGCCAACGAGCAATCTAACAATTACCAACTTGCCACAACAGGTGTGGCATCCCAAGCTAAAAATAAGTCTAAAGCTTGCTAACGCATAACGAACGCGTTACACTTTCAGTGAAGAATTTACAGGGATATGTTCCCTTCAACTCTCGTGTCTTGCAGCACGAGAGTTTTTTTGTATTTAAAAACGCCCCTAGCTTGCAGACTAGAGACGTCATTCGATTACTTAGCAGTAATCGTCGTTAAGCTCAAACAAACTATAATCACAAGGACTACAATCGGTAAGAACTTGAAGAATTTACTAAGGGTAATGTTCACCCTCTTTAGTCAACTTTGAGTTAGTGCAAACTGACCGGACACAATCATACCATGATCGAATAATTAGTAGTTTAAATACTTTTTCGCAAGCGCGTTTCACGAGTGATAATGACTGGTAAAATCACCTAAACTACTGCTTAAAAGTCAACTTCACAAACTTTATAGAACAAAAAAACGGCTTGCGTCCTATTAGATGGGAATTCGCAGGCCGTTCTGTTTTGTTTACTCTGTAATTGTCCCCGTTCATTTTTGGTCTGTCATTCCAATTGTGGATGTTGTTTCCTCTGATTTTAGTCTGTATCCAATTCTCAACTTGGCTGTCTCTGACTCAACGTTTTAGGAGTCCCAGGTCTCGGTTGCTGGAAGTGGTTCCCCGTTTTGGCGATTTAGATTGGAAATGAAATGTAGATTTTAGCGTCGCCCCAGATTCTTTTTGTGAGGCGGGTAAAAATGATCAAAATTTAGTGAGGTTAGTTTAATCAGGCAATAACAAAATTTACTGCTAGTTTACCGACTAAAATCAAACTGTTCTAGGAATTGGGCGACACCGTCTGCATCGTTGGAGGTGGTCACTGCATTGCCCGCCGCCTTGATTTCCGGCTTACCATTACCCATAACGACACCGATGTTAGCGGCTTTAAGCATGCCTAAATCATTTTCAGCATCACCAAAGCTCATCAGGTTATCGAATGTCCAACCATAATGGGCGAGTAGCGCGTTTAGGCCCACACGTTTATCCATGTCTTTAGCGAGAAATTCGAGAATTTTAGGTTGCGAACGCACCACGTGATAGTGATCGTTCATCGTCTGCGTGAGGTTTGCCACCGCTTCATCCAAGACTGGTGCGTCAAAGGACATGACGGCTTTACTGTAGTCGGCATCAGGTAATTGTTCGAAGGATACGTGAGTGAAGGTTAGGTTAGCGTTTAACATCTGCTGATAATAAGAAGGGCGTAGATCAGATAATGGCCAAACCTGCTCAAAGTCCAAGACATCTAGTGGGTAATTATGGGCCACACAGTAATCATGGAGGGGAATTAAATCAGCCTTGGGTAGTCCTTGCTTAAATAGTTCAGCGTGACCGACATTTTGAATCACGAGCGCACCGTTAAACGTAATCGTGTAATCGTCAGGTTGTGTCAGCTCGAGTTGTTCAAGGTAGTGCCAGATGGCATTGATCGGACGACCAGTGCACAGCACGATTTTTAGCCCTTGTTGGTGTAGCTGCTTTAAAATGCGTTCATTTCTGGAACTGATTTTTTTATCACTGGTCAACAGTGTCCCATCCAGATCTAATGCAATCATTTTAATCATTTGAAAGTTCCTCGCAATCATTCATTTTGGTCAGTTTGGCGGCGTTTCATTCTAAGGCTAGCCTAGCATAATTTGCCGAGTAGCGACGCCGAGATCATAAAATTGTGATGTTTCACGCATGATTGATTTATCTTTGCCATGCAAGTCGCTAGAATAAAGGTAATCACAGAGAGGAGCGTGGCGACATGGATTATGAGAAGACTTATCGGTTTGATGAGGGACGACATTTAGATTTGAAGCATGTGCCAACTAGTGTCTCCGAACCGGCACCGGATAAGGAGACTATTAAGCGACAACTAGAAGCTAATTTAGTGAAGCTAGACGCCCTTCAAAGTAAACTTTACGCGCAGGCAACAAATGGCGTGGTCATTTTATTACAAGGGATGGATGCAGCTGGAAAAGATAGCATGATTCGCCACGTTATGAGCGGGTTAGACCCAGAAGGGACATCGGTGGTCAGCTTTAAGCAACCGACCTCAAACGAACTTGCGCACGATTACTTGTGGCGGATTTCAGCTGCGTTGCCGCGTCGTGGTAGTATTCAAATTTTTAATCGCTCACAGTATGAAGACGTACTGATTAGTCACGTTCATCCGGAAATTCTGACAAGTCAGCATATTCCAGGCATTAACCGGGTTGAAGATGTCACCAAGGCATTCTTTGATCAACGCTATGACGATATTGTGCATTATGAGGATTATTTAGCCCACAATGGGTTTGTGATGTTGAAATTTTTCTTGCACTATTCCAAGGCGGAGCAGAAACGTCGGTTTGAAAAACGGATTGAAGTACCGGACAAGAACTGGAAATTTTCGGCGGCCGATATTAAGGAGCGTGGTTTTTGGGATCAATATCAACAGGCTTATGAAGAAATGTTGACGCATACGGCAACTAAAACCAATCCATGGTATATCGTGCCATCAGATTCGAAATGGTGTTCACGGTTAATCGTTTCAGAAATTTTAACGAAACGCTTCGAGGCCTTAAAACCTGAGTATCCAGTGGTGACAGCGGCCCAAAAGCAACAACTTCACCAGATTTTAGATCAATTACAAGCCAATCAAGATAGTTAGGAGATTATCGGCGCGATGGCAAAAAGTAATTTATACGGTGCGATGGTTCTCACTGCGCAAGATATGCAGTTAATGATTATTGATCAAAAAAGTCAGGTCGTTTTAGAGCGGATTAGTGCACCACTACATTTAGGCGCTGACTTATTTGAAGGCCACCGGCTAGATCCGTCCGTCGGCGACGAAGTGATTGTGATTTTGGAGCGATTTTTACAAATACTGCGCGATTATCACGTCACGAATTATCGCTTGGTGGCCAGCCACACGATTGCGCGCGCCGAAAATATTGATTATATCCGTGATCATATTTTTATTATGACCGGTGAAACACTCCATTTCATGACGGTGAATGAAGAATCGTTGTTTGCCTACGAGGCTGCAGCCCAGCTACTACCGGATTTTGATAAACTCATCAGTGGTCATACGGTGCTAATGCAGATTGGGGCCAGTATGGTCCACTTCATGTTGTTTATCGATGGGCAATTGTTGTTAACTCGAGAATTGTTCTTAGGTCCGATGCAAGTGGCGACGCAACTGCAAGATTTAGAGCATCGGGTAGAGTCCTATCAAGAAATGCTTAGTGATTATTTGCATTCAAAATTGGTCAGTCTCTATCAATTCTTACCAGAACAGCGTTTTGATCGCGTGATTTTGATGGGTTCTAAGCTGCACTTGTTAGATCATCTGATTCCGCGCGGTCAACGTTTTGTTGAGTTGAGTCTGGCTGATTTTGATCAACAATTTCAACGAGTGGTGGAGATGACACCGCAAGATTTACTGAACGAAAGCAACATTCCGGCGGATCAGACCAACGAGGTCCTGCCATTATTTCTGTTATTGGATGAAGTCTTCGATCATTTACAGGTGAAGCAAATTGAATTAACGGACTTTAAAGTTATCGACGGCTGTGTCATTGATGAGGTCGGACACCATCATCAAAATGCGCATAACACGGATCCAACCAGTCAGGTTATGTTGAGTGCGGCTTATGAATTGGCCCGACGCTTTCACGTGGACGAACAGCACCAGCAGTCAGTCGTTAAATTTGCGACACAGTTATTTGATCGTTTGAAAAAGTTACATGGGTTAGGCGCCCATGAGCGATTATTGTTACAATTAGCGGCAATCTTACAAGATAGTGGGCTCTTCATTGATAGTACTCGCCATGCGTTTCATTCTGAATACATCATCAATCATTCAGAAATGCTGGGGTTACGAGCAGATGAACAGGTCGCCGTTGCCGCGATTGCACGGTATCACAGCTCTGAAACCGTATCGGCTGATTTGAGTCGATTTAACATCAGCATGGCTAATCGGATGGTCATGGTTAAGCTAGCAGCGATTTTGCGGCTCGCTGATGCGCTAGATGACAGTCGGTTACACAAAATTTCAAGTATTAGCGTTTCGATTAAAAAACCGCAAGTTATTATTCGGGCAACCGCCAATGATGATATTGAATTAGAGACCTGGACCTTCAATAAAAAAAGACGCTTTTTTGAGGAAATTTACGGGTTCACCCCGCAGTTACAACGCACGGGACGCTTTTAAGGAGGATGACCATGGCCTATACAGAGCCAAACTTATATGTAAATCGTGAATTGAGCTGGGTGGATTTTGATGACCGGGTCCTAGAAGAAGCGCGTGATAAAAACAATCCATTGCTAGAACGCGTGCGCTTCTTAGGCATTACGCAAAGCAATTTGGATGAATTTTATATGGTGCGCGTGGCGTCGTTACGAAAGTTGGAAGATGTTAACTACACGATACCTGATGCTTCGGGGATGGATGCGGCGGCCCAATTAAAGGCCATCAGTACCAAGGTTCATCAATTAGTTGAGAAGCAATATAGTACCCTGAATCGTTCATTATTGCCGCAATTAGAAGCGATTGGTGTTCATCTGCGAACCTTCGATGAGCTGACGACAACGCAAATTAGCTACTTAACCCAATATTTTCGGGAAGTCTTGTATCCGGTGTTAACGCCGATGGCCGTGGATGTTTCGCGACCATTTCCATTCGTCAGCAATAATACACTTAACATCGCGATTCGATTGATTAAAAATACTAAAGACGAAGCAAGCGGCAAGCGGGAACATCGGTTTGCGACGATTCAAGTGCCAGACACCTTTGATCGCGTGGTGACACTGCCGGGAACTAATGAGTTTATTCTATTGGAGGAAGTTGTTAAACACTTTCTTGGCGAGCTGTTTACGGGTTTTAAGATTAAAGAAGCGCAGGCCTACCGGGTGATTCGCGACATGGACTTTGACGTTACCGAAGAAGATGCTAGTGATTTGTTGAAAGAAGTCGAGCATGAGTTAGCGGTGCGTGACCATACGCAGGTGATGCGTTTGGAAATTGAAGCGGATATGTCCAAACAACTGCGTAAACAGTTAATCAAGGATTTAGAGACTCGTGATGCTGGCGTGTTTGACATTAATGGTCCGATTGATTTGCGTTTCTTAGGTAAGCTGGTCAAAAAAATCAAGGGACATGATGATCTGTTGTACCCTTCATTTAAGGGCTATACGCAACCCGCATTGCGGCAGGCGGATTTATTCGCAGCGATTAAAGCACATGATATCTTTGTTCAACATCCCTATGACAGCTTTGAACCTGTTGTGAAGTTTGTCCAACAAGCGGCGACTGATCCAGACACACTGGCGATTAAAATGACATTGTACCGGGTGTCCTCGCAATCGCCAATCATCAAGTCCTTAGCTCAAGCAGCGCGCAATGGTAAGCAAGTCACAGTCCTAGTGGAATTAAAAGCGCGATTTGACGAAGAAAATAATGTTAAGTGGGCTCAGATGCTTGAGCGTGAAGGTTGTCATGTTATTTACGGGTTGGTTGGTTTGAAGACCCACTGCAAGCTATTACTGGTTGTACGCCAGGAGCCAGATGGCATCAAGCGCTACATGCACATGGCGACTGGGAATTACAACGATGTCACGGCCAAATTGTATACGGATATGGGGTTGTTCACGGCTGATCCCTTGCTGGGTGTGGATGCCTCTAATGTTTTTAACATGTTGTCTGGTTTTAGCGAACCAGACCATTTCGAACGCGTGGCCATTGCACCAACAACATTGCGCAATTTCTTATATGATCGAATTGATGATGAAATCAACCATGCCAAGGCGGGGAGACATGCCGCAATTCGAATGAAGATGAATTCATTGTCAGATCGTGGCATGATTCAAAAATTGTATGAAGCGTCCGCGGCTGGCGTGTCAATCGATTTATTAGTTCGTGGTATTGTCTGTCTTAAGGTGGGAATTCCTGGTGTTTCGGATCATATTACCGTGCATTCGATTGTCGGACGCCTGCTAGAACATAGTCGAATCTACGAGTTCTACGCGGATGGTGAACAGCGTACGTATTTGGCTTCTGCCGATTTGATGACGAGAAATATCAGTCGACGTGTGGAATTATTGTTCCCCGTTTTGCAGGATGATGTCAAAACGGAAGTTCAGCGTATTTTTGACCTAATGTGGGCCGATAACGTCAAAACGCGTGTTTTACATCCGGATGGTGTTTGGCAAAAGGTCGATCGTCGAGGTTTAGCGCCTTTAAACGTGCAAGAAACGTTGATTAAAGAGGCTGCTCAAAAAAGCACCGCGTTAAACAAGACAGTTGCTCAACGTCCACAGACACCTTTCGTTCCATTGATGCGGCCGTTAGATGAGTTATTAGATGAGGATGAAACAGATACTGACGATGAATGACTTGAACAACTTGACGATTTCTGAGAATGAAAGGGGCCAATTCGAGTGGAAAATTTTGCGGTGATCGATTTAGGATCAAATTCATGTCGTATGACAGTCACTGAAATTGAAGAGGATGGTAGTTTCAAACGTGGCCAGATGACAAAAGCCTTTGTTCGCTTATCAGAGGGCATGGAAGCCAGTGGTGAACTACAAGAGCTACCGATGGCACGGACGATTACAGCTCTGCAAGGCTTTTATGCGGTTTACTCAAAATTAGAGAATCTCACGTTGCGAGCAGTCGCCACAGCGGCTGTTCGTGGTGCTAAAAATCAAGCCGATTTTCTTGAACGAGTGAAGCAACAGGTTCACGGGTTAGAAATTCAAGTGATTACGGGTAATGAAGAAGCTAATTATGATTATTTAGGTGTGATTAACACGCTGCCGGTAACGAATTGCGTCATTATGGACACTGGCGGTGCTTCATGTGAACTAGTTTTGGTTCAAAATGGCCGGGTCCAGAATTTGGTCAGTCTGCCATTTGGCTCGGTTAACCTATCGGAAACATTTTTAGTGCATGGTACCGATCAAGTAGCCGCAGTGGATCTGTTCCGGCTGTCCACAGCTGTCCAACGATTATTTAACGGAATTTGGTGGCTACATCGTGGACAAAATTTGCCAATCGTCGCATTGGGAGGTTCCAACCGGACGATAGCTAAAATCCGCCGTAAAGAAAAAAAGGTTGCTGATTATGAAGATATTCATGGCTTTCGAATGACAGTGGCCGAAGTCGATGATGTATACGCCAATATTATTGGACGAAATCTTGCTCAGCGTAAGGCAATTCCGGGATTGTCTAAGGATCGTGCCGATATCATTGCGGCTGGGATTACCCCGATTGTGACGATTATGCGGACCTTGGATTCGGGGCGTGTCGTTTTCTCAGAAAATGGGGTGCGTGAAGGAATTCTATATGAGCACCTAGCCGATTTGCGCGCGCATGGTCGCATTGGCGAGGTAGATAAATCGGCAAAGAAATGATGGTTGATTGCATTGATCACGGTGTGGTTCGCCGACTGGCTAAAGCGACGACACCGGAAGTAAAATAGTTCAAGCAGCCTTTAGCCCACCTAAAAGCCCCCTAGCAGCGTCATCTGCTAGGGGGCTTGGTATTTCGTGTCTCAATATGTTCTTGAAGAGATATTGTAACCCGACTGTATTGAGCCTTGCAAGCATTAAGATAGCCTTAGATGGTGCCAACCTTTGATGGGTTGGCAGGTAAGACTAATGCTGAATTAAACTTTTACAGGGTTGTTCACTGCCGACCAGGCTGGGCTGCGCGGGTATTCGGCTGGAACGCCGTGAGCCTGCTCTGAACCTGGAAGAGCACCGGTTTCACAGTCAGGCTTTATCGTAAGCGAAGTACGCTAACGATAACGACACTGGCTGAGCCGATTCCCACTACGCCCAGCCTGGTCTACTTGCCGGCCAATTCGCCTATCTTTCGACTTGCGGCGTGATTGCTTCCATCGGGCATACCGAAGGCGACTTTGACCCTATTAGACAAGCTGTGGGCTTGCCATCTTCGCTATACTGTGCCAACACTCGTGTCTAGCGTTCGTTCGCGAATTTCTTTGATTCGATAGGCTTGTCGCCTAGAATCTGATTCGGCAGTTTGTTGATCGGCTTCTTCTTGGGTTCACCCTAAAGCTGCTTGTCCGGTTAAAACAAACCGGGAAAAACACTGTTGAACTTCAAACAACGAAATACCGGAATTTTCAACTGAAGTGATCATTTCGGTGATGCTTTGTTGCCATAACGGAAACAAGTGGTGACAAGAGGCGCCAACCCACTAACTAAAACTTGACACTAACGTCCATCCCCCCAAACCACCATAGCTAACTAGTTCCACATGCCGATCTTTAATTTACGTTGATTTAAATCAGGCCATTGGGAAAGTATTGCGGAATCATGGTCGTGGCTAAGCGATGTTCGGCTGGATCAGGGGCAATTTTTCCTGCTAAACGCATCCCTTTTGATAACCCTGGATTGACGCGCTTTTTATCTTGGTTCATTCCCTTAAGGGCAGCCGTAATTAAATCAGGCAACTTCATGTTTCCTGGGGCAGTCGTTGAGGATACTGATTCTAGATTAGTTTCAGCAACCATTGGCGGTACCAGCTCCATGACGTGTACTTGAGTTGCGCCAATTGATTGTAGTTGTTCGTGTAAAGCATCAGTGAACATGTGTACACCGGCTTTAGAGGCGGAATAACTAGGGTGCGTGGCCACGCCTAAATTAGCTAATCCGGAAGAAATATTGACGATGAGCGCCTCAGGTTGTGTCCGCAGTTGATTGATCAATAGTTTATCCACGGCAATCGTCCCAATTAAATTTGTTTGAATATCACTGACAAGCGCGTTTACGGACACCGATTCATCAAACAAACTGAAAGCGCGCATTGTTCCGGCAGAATTAATGACGATGTTTAGTTTGGGATAATGAGTCTTCAACCAACTCGGTAGGGCAGCGAGTGTCTCGGGCCGACTGACATCGGCTTGATAAGTGGCAAATTTTGGGTGTCGCTGTTGGACTTGCGTTAATTTTGTTTGATTGCGACCTAAGATGATGATTTGATTATCGGCTTCGTCAAGTCGTTCGGCCAACGCTAGCCCGATGCCAGAAGTGCCGCCCGTAATGAGAATAGTATTATTCGTTAATTTCATGATGACCTCCAAAAAGTATCAGATTAGTTTGGTTACAAAAACTGTTTTGCGTAACTTTTATCAAAGCTTAACGCGTTAAGTTACTAAATGCAAGTTTTGTAACAAAAAATGTTATACTAAATGCATGGCGAAATTAACGAAGGCTCAAATTCTCGACACAGCAGAATTATTAGTAGAGCAAAATGGCATTCAAGGCGTTACCTTGGCGGCGGTTGGAGCAACTCTTGGCGTTAGTCATGCCGCTTTATATAAACATTTTAGTAACAAACAAGACCTGTGGACATCGTTAGCGCTGCGGTGGTTAAATCAAGCACTGCAACGATTATTTCCATTTGATACAAGTGATCAAACGGATAAATTAACCATCGCTCACGATTGGTTATGGGCGTTAACGGTGGATAAGATGGCGGCTTATCATGATGACCCACGGATGTTTACGGTATATACAACCTATATTGACGATAATCCCAAGGCGTTAACCATTCATATTACTGATTTAGCACAAAGTTTGGCTGCCGCATTATCGACTGACAAATTGACGGTTGTGGACGCTGTTTTGCAGGCCTTTTCGATGTTTTCCGCACCGGCCTTTGCACCGAGTTGGGGGTCTGCCACTAAAGCTCAATTTGAGGGTGTATGGACACTGGTTGCTCCGGGCTTGAAAGAATCATTAACCACATAGGTTGTTAATGATTGCGATCGTCTTAGATGGAATGAACGTTGGCGATCGATATGCTTTTGAGAGGAACCAAATGGATAAATTGGTTGCCCGTTGGTAGTGATTATTTTCGGCGATGGGCTGTCTTGGGTTGGACTTTAAAAGCCGTTATTTTCTCTTAATTGGGAAAATAGCGACTCTTCGTGTGCGGCCTGTTTTGATTAACTTGAAATTAATTGAAATACGGACGAAGGTTGTTTAATACAAGTTCAAATCCGGCTGGTGATAAATGGGTGCCGTCAAAAGTGAGTTCCTTTTTCAAGTAACCATTTTTGTCTGTCAAACCAGCATTGGCATCAATGTAAGCGATCTTTAGGCTGGCAGCTAAGTCGGCCACTTTTTTATTAGCCTGTGAGAGCTGATCATTTGATCTTGTCTCGTTAAATTGATGGACTGCTCGTTCTTTTTCTGGATTTGACTGACTGAAATCAGCTTGAGCATTCATGGGATAATATTTCATAACATAAATTTGAGTTTTTGGTAGACGTATCTGAATCTGATTGAGGATTTTTCGATAATTATTTAAAAAGGTGGTCTCAGGGACATTAAAGCCTAAGTCATTGGATCCGATGTTGATAAAAATTTTGCTGGGGGCTAAGTCAAAAATTTGGACATCTAAATGGGCTAATAAGTCCGCTGTCGTCGTTGCTCGCACGCCACGATTATAAATGTGTTTCGGTAAATTTAACGCCCGTTCTTTTTCCCACTTTTCAATGGGAAAAATTTCCATGAGCGAGCTTCCGACAAATACGATCTGTCCAGCAGTGACTTGTTGATTGGCAATTGCGTATTTTGCGTATAACTCGGTTTGAAATGCTTTGATTTTTGGATCTAAATTCGTGAGGGATGTTGTCTGATCAGTCATGGCTATTGCCTCTTTTTATGTTAGTATATCTTACAGTTAGATATACTAACTTAGCGACTAACGTTCGTCAAATAATTAGTTCAACCAGTGAAACTTTGATTTGCTTTGGAAGTGAGAATGAGAATGTCAGATAAATTAGTCATGCAAAATTTGCAATTACAGACACAATTATTACAGGCGGCCCGACAACAACGCGCGTTGATTAATCAGCAATTGACAGCAACATTTGATGTGACCGATCAACAGGCTGCCGTGCTGGAATTTGTGCAAGATCATCCTGGACGTATGCAAAAGGATGTCGCAGAAATGTTACACCGCCGTGCCGCGACCGTCTCATCACTGTTAAAAAGACTTGAAACCGGGAACTATTTGATTCGAAAAATTCCAGTCGATAATACGCGCCAAAAAGTTTTATTGATCACGGAGCAAGGCCGAGCGGTGGTCGCTGCTTTCAAACAATCTCGACAGGTGGCGGCAAATAAAATGGGTTCCCAATTAACTGATGATGAACAGCAACTATTCTTGAGCTTGCTGCAAAAACTCACCAATGATTGAGTGAAAACAAATCAAAAACGTCATTCATGATGAATGGCGTTTTTTAGCAAATCCTATTTAACTTGTTGTTCAATCGCACTCTTTGTCAGTTGCTGTTCTAGCAGTAGCCGATCATTAGCTGAGATCTGAGGCTGTCGCTTTAGTGCAGCAGCCATTTTTTGGGCGACAATGGCCTGCAGTGCGTCTTGTTTAGCAGGATCCTTCATAAGTTTAGCCAATTGCTTAGCTTGTGAAGTGCTCAGCGTTAGCCAACTGTTTGGCACTTGAAACACATCTTGTCGGGAAACGAGTTGTCCGCCTTCACCAGACAAGCCAAACAACATTTGGGTCCAGCCATTTTGATATCGCCAGCGGGTGGTCTTAGTCATCAAGGTTGCGTTACTAGTGGCGCTAATGGCACGCACTTTAACGGTCGTATGCTGGCTGGGTGTGGCCTGTGGTTTTGTCTGTGAGGCGTTGGTCCGATAGAGATAAATTTTTTCCTGACCGTTACCCAGGGGTTGATACAGTAAAATGTTTGGTTGACCAGCATGTTGGTTCGGCGTGCTGCTGACCAAGGTTTGCGTGGAGGTGGTGCTGACCTTTTTCAAACCGAAATGGTAATTATCATTCGCAATGAGCAGGCCAATCATGCCCATGAATACGACTAATGAGCTGATGATCGTGATGGTACGAGCCGAACTAGCGGTCATCAAAACGACGCTGAGAAATAAACTCAAGGTGGCGAGAATTAATAACGTAATAACCATTAGCCACGCCTCCTTGAATTACCTGGCTTAATTCGAAAAGCCAAAACCAGCCCAACTAACGCAAAGATGGTTGCCGTTAAAAAGGCAGCGTGATAACCAGATAGGGTCGCGTTGATTGCATGGTTGCGATAAGCCAATGGCGTGGTATGTAACAGTGCTTTGGCCGGCATCTTATTTTGAGTCACATTGGTCAAAATTGAAATTAAAATGGCCGTCCCCATTGATGAAAAGACTTGACGTCCAGTGTTGTTAACTGAAGTGCCATGACTAAGCAAATTAATTGGGAGGGCGTTCATGCCCGTGGTTGTGACCGGCATCATGACCATTGCAATTCCGAACATCCGAATCGTGTAAAGTAACGTCACGAAGATAATTGGTGTGTTTTCCGTCAATGTGACGAAAAAGGCCGTCCCGACGGTTAATAAGAACATCCCAGTAATCGCCAAGCGACGAGCACCAATCCGATCAAAAATTCGACCAGTAATCGGACTCATGATCCCCATCATTAAGGCCCCAGGTAAGAGGATTAATCCAGAATGAAACGCTGATTCGCTGCGAACGGTTTGAATATATAATGGCAGGACCATTTCGGCGCCGACCATTGCCATATTCACGACGGCGACTTCGATAACGGATAATGTGTAGGCTGGCGAGGAAAAGACGCGTAGTTCCAAGAGCGGATTGTCGATGGTTAAGGAACGCCATACGAACAATCCGACAAAGACGAGACCAATCACTAAGGTTGTTAAGACGATTGGATTAGTCCAAGAACTTGAGCCAACACTACTAAAGGCATACAGCATACTGCCAAAACCAATGGTGGATAAAATAACTGAAAGCCAATCTGCGCTCGTCTTTTTGGTGGGGAAAATTTTGCGCATTGTAAACAGTGCAAGGGTAAACACAATCACTGGAAATGGCAGAATAACGACGAACAGAGAGCGCCATGAATAATTGAGTAATAACCAACCTGATAAAGTTGGGCCGATTGCGGGGGCCAAACCGATGACAATTCCGGCTAATCCCATGGCCGACCCACGTCTTTCTGGCGGAAAGATCGTCAACATCGTGGTCTGAAAGACGGGCGCCGTGATCCCCACCGCAATCCCTTCGATGAGTCGACCAGTTAGCAATAGACCGAATGTCGAGGCAGTCATACAGATGAAAGTTCCGACAAAAAAGATTGCCATGGCAGCGAGATATAATAATTTCGAACTAAATCGTTGCAATAAAAAAGCAGACACGGGGATGGTAATTCCCATAACGAGCATGAACCCAGTCGTGAGCCACTGAACAGCATCAGCGTTGATGTTAAAAGTCCGCATCAAGGTCGGAAACGCGGTCGTCAGGGTAGTTTGAACAATAAATGTACTGAATGTCCCGATAAGCATCGTGATGACGAGCAACAGGCGATTAAATGGCTTGCCGTTCGCGTCAACGACCTTAAATTCTGAAATCGATTCTGACACGAAAAGGCCTCCTTTGGCGTAAGATAAGTGTGATTTAAAAAACAAAAAATCCGGCAGCATTCAATTATACACGTTTTACTAATAAAATGTTAGCGACGTCGTATGGGTGATTGATTAAAAAATGAGATAAATAGTTGTTTTTGATTGACCTAAAGGCGCGCAGTTATTAGGATGAACCAGTGTTAGTTAAGGGATAGAGAGAAGGAACTTCAATGAAGAAAACGACAATGGCCAGTCTTGCCGCGCCGTTTGTTTTGGCGACCGGTGTAGCCGGGATTTCTGAACGTTTATATCAATACGCTTTTAAACGGGTTAACCAAGTCCCTGAAACCTCCGCAGAAAAGCAAAAATATGCATCCGTCTACTATGACTATGTCAAGTGGTTACGCGACCAACCAACGGAAACATGGATGTTGCATGAAGATGATCCACAGCAACAATTGGTGGCGACTTACTTAGCTGCAACGCCGGCGAGCAAACAAACGGTGATTATCTCCCACGGTTATAAAGGTAATGGAGAGACAATGGCTAACTACGCACAACTCTTCCATGAATTAGGGTATAACGTGTTGTTACCGGATGATCGGGCTCATGGCAAATCGGCCGGCCGCTACATTACCTTTGGCTGGTTGGATCGCCTAGATTATTTAGACTGGCTAAAACGCATCATTAATCACGACGGCGAAGAGGTGCGCATTGTTTTATTTGGCGTTTCTATGGGCGGAGCCACGGTTGAAATGATGAGTGGTGAGCAGTTACCAGATCAGGTTCGCGCAATTATTGCGGATTGTGGTTATTCTAGCATTGATGACGAGTTAGTTTATCTGTTGAAACGAAACTTCCACCTACCAAAGTATCCCTTTTTGCCCGCTGTAAGTGCCATTAATCGGCGACGATTGGGGTTTAATTTAAACCAAGTGTCTTCGGTAGCTCAGTTAAAGCGCAATCATCGACCGATTTTATTTATTCATGGTGAGAAAGATGTCTTCGTCCCCGCCAGCATGTTAGAAGAAAATTATGCGGCCACTCAAGGACCGAAAGTAAAATGGATCGTGCCCAATGCGACACATGCTGAAAGCTTTTGGGTGGACCCAGCCGCTTATCAGCAACACGTGCGTGACTTTCTCCAACAATATGTCGTGGATTCAACGCCGCTACCAATCGCTGAATAATAATGGCTTAAGCTTTTTGATCGATAAATAATCGATAAGATGAGGCTAAATCTGAATCAAAACCAAAAATTGACTGGTAACTTAAACTTCCATACAGGTGATTACTGCCGGCAATCCGAACTTCGCGGGCGTGCGGCTGGAACGCCGTGGACCTGCGTTGAACCCGGAAAAGCGCCGATTTCAAAGCCAGGTCTTATCGTAAGCGAAATGCGCTAACGATAACAACACAGGCTGAGCCGATGCCCGCTACGTTCAAATTGACCTACTTGCGAATTAACTCGTTTATTTTTCACAATCATGTGGGTGGCGTGTCCGTCTCGGTAATGGCAAAAATTCGCAGCACATAAATTTTACGTAGCGCATAAAGGCGACCTTCACATGATGATTCACTCATCATGTGAAGGTCGCCTTTAATATTGGTCACTAACCAGCTTACTCGTGCTCGACATCACCCAGCTTGTTTCACTCTGATTCATTGTCGAGCTCCGTCAGCCTGCTCCTTGTGCCTAGCCCAGTCTGAGCAATTGGCCAAGATCGCCAACCACTCAGACTCAGCTAGTGCTCAGGATCACCCGGCCGACTCTGCTCTAAGTCTTTGTCGAGTTACACAAGCCTGATGTCTGTGCCTAGCCCAGCCTAGTCAATTGGCCAAGATCGCCAACTGCCTAGCCTCAGCTAGTGCTCGACATCACCCAGCTTGTTTCACTCTGATTCTTTAATTAGCCGCGTCAATATCACGTCTTTGATAGCCGACCAAACCAACGATCACGATGACTAAAGCAATCCCCAACTGCCACCAGAACGTTGGCCATTGGACAGCCACAGCTGGTACGCGGCCGATAAAGCCAAAGGGCGTCAATTTTGTGGCCCAACTTGGTAGATCAAGTAAGCGACCGAAGTAACCGACACCAAAGGTTAAGCCTAAGTATCCCCAGTTGAGGGCGATTAGGCGCGGAAGCCAACCAACTAGACAAACGCTGATGGCCACCATGACTAACATCGGTGCCAAGTTGGCCGTAAAGGCGTTCACGAATAATTTTGTGGCTAAGGGGTGCTTCAGAACACTGTTGGCCGCAATTTCTAGACCAGCAACACTGGCGGCTAACGTTATCGTACTAGTGAGGAGGCCCAGGCAGGTTAAGGTGCCATTCAGGCGTAGCCGACTGATCGGCCGAGCGTGCAAAGATTCAAAGAACCCTTTTTTCTCGTCACCAACGAGTCGATTGATGATTTGAATGCCAGGAATAGCAGAGACGACGGCGAAGATAATCATTAACATAGCGATGAATGATTTAAGAATTTGGGTTTGCGCAGCGGCAGCGGCATGTGGATCGGCCAATAAGCGCATGGTCAAAGGATTCGTTTTCAAAATGCCAGCGACAGTGTCAAACACTGAGCCATACATGGCGGCAAAAAGAAACATGCCAATAACCCAGATAAGAATGGTGTTGCGTTCTAGGCGCCAGAACAAGCCAATGGGCCCCTGCAACATGAAGGAAGCCGATTTTCGACCGGGACGAGTCGCAATAATCCCGGCATTCAAGTCGCGGTGGGATCGCAGGAAGATGGCACCCCCAATAAAGATCGCTGAAGCAATTAACATGAATAAAGCGGGCAGCCAGTTGTTCTGCCGATAAGTTTGAAATTTTTCCACCCAACCTAATGGTGACAGCCAGGTGTATTTCGGATGAGAAACGTCGGCTGCCATACGACTGAGATAGGCAAGTCCAAAAATCGCATAGGAGAGACCAGTGGCTGCGCGGCTACTTTCAACGAGTTGAGCTAAGAGAATGGCAAGTACGCCGAACATCAGACCGTTGAGTCCTAGCCCAATGCCTAAGACAAAATTACCGGCAGTATCGGTGCCACGCAGGCCAGCAAATTGCAGTCCAAACGAATACAATAGGGCTAATGTACCATTAAGAACCAGTAGCTCGGTGATGGCGGCGGTTAGCGTCGCATAAGGACCAACGGCGTGAGCAGAAACCAATTCGGTGACGCCTGAGTCTTCGTCACCACGGGTGAGCGAAATGGCAAAACTAAAATTCATAATCGCCCCAAAAATGGCCATAAAGACCGTCATTTCCGACGCAAAGATGTCTGCGGTGGTATAAGGCCCACCTGGCAGCCGTCCGAATAATGAAATCATTGCTGGTGTTTTAAGGGTCGTAATAATTTGGGCGATCGCTGTCTTAGTCCCGTAAAGGTCGTTGAACTTAAAGGCGACACTAGCAAATAGACCAGCCATGACGAGCATCCAAGTGGTCATTTTTAGCCAATCGCGACGTAAATTGATCGCTAGTATACGACCAGTTCGAAAATAAGCACGTTTAGGCATGGGGTCTCACGTCCTTTGCGGTTGGCTGATCAATTGGATCTGTGGTCGTTTCCCCATAATAACGGAGGAATAAGTCTTCCAAAGTTGGCGGCGTACTCTGCAAGCTAGTGACATTATGAGCCGCTAGATAATCTATGATCTTAGGCATCGCCTCGGAGTCGGTTGCAAAAGTGGTGGTGTGATGTGCGGCATCGGTAGTGACTTGATGCACACCTGTTTGTTGGGCGAGGTCAGTGAGCGGCTGCTCGGTGGCGACAGTAATTTGTGTGCGGGTTAAATGGCGCATTTCGGTTAAGGTACCTGTTTCGATAATTTCTCCGGCGCGGATGATCCCAATCCGATCACACATGCGCTCCACTTCAGACAGAATGTGACTGGACAAGAGAACCGATTTGCCTTGTTGTTTTAACGCCAGGACGGCGTCTTGAAAGACACGTTCATTAAGTGGGTCTAGGCCCGATGTCGGTTCATCAAAGATATAGAGATCCGCATCTTGAGAAAGGGCGGCAATCAAGGCCACCTTTTGGCGATTTCCTTTCGAATAAGTACGTGCTTTTTTAGTCGGATCGAGGTCAAATTTCTTGAGTAGTTCATCTGTGCGGACGTTGTGTGCTTGGCCGCTCAGCTTTAAGAAGAGATCAATAATTTCGCCACCAGTTAAGTTTGGCCACAAGTACACATCACCGGGAACGTAGGCCAACTGACGGTGAATGCTGACCGCGTCGTGAAAGACATCCTTGCCAAAAATAGTGGCTGATCCTGATGAGGCCCGCAATAGTCCCAGTAATGTGCGAATAGTTGTTGATTTCCCGGCGCCGTTGGGACCGATAAAGCCGAAGACTTCCCCCGGACGTACATCAAACGTAATATTTTTAAGCGCCTGAAATTTGCCGAAATGCTTTTGGAGATGATCTAGGTGGACCACTGGGTTTACAGTTGGATTTGAACTTGCCATGATTGTCACTCCTTATAATTGAACTAATAAACAATCGATAGTTCAATTTTTAACGCCAGTGTAGAGCTGACGACAGGTGGTGTCAATAAAATCACTTGTAAAAAATGAACTATTGATGTATACATAATTCAAAAGTGGATAAAGTCGACTTAGAAAATGAACTATGCCCAGAAAAAAGGTGATTAAGATGGACGGGAACCAATTGCGCAAGGTTCGTAAACGCCAAGCAATTCTGAAGGCGGCCAATCAGCTGTTCATTAAAAAGGGTTATCAAGAAACTAGTGTGGCTGAAATTGCCAAAGCAGCCGGTGCATCACAAGTGACGGTTTACAAGTATTTCCCAAGCAAGTTACAACTTGGGCGGGCGGTTGCCATTGCATTGATTGAGGATGGGTATCAGTATTACGGGGCAATGTTGGTTGATCCGCAATTAGATTTTATGTCAAAAATGAAGAAAATGATGGTTGAGGCCGCTCAAGAATCCAACACGTTATCGCCAAGCTTTTATCGGTTATTAGTGGCAGAAATGCGGGGCGATAATGGCGATCATTCAGTACAACGTAGTTACGACCGTCAGAAAGCAGCTTTCTGGCATCGATTGTTTGAACAGGGTCGTGCTGAAGGCAAAATTGATGATGCCATTACCGATCGCGCACTCATGATCTACGTTGATATGTACGTCACTTATGTTCAGCGTTTAAACGGAAAAGCAAAGGATTCAACCGTGCTAGATGCTCTACATGCGGATGGTGAGCAAATTATTCAGCTGTTTTTTTATGGGTTGATCGGGGACGTAGGATAATCGTGGTTTGTTTGAACGTGCTAAGGTATGGGGATAAGTGATCATTATAGGCGCTGAACAGAATGGAGAGGAGTGTTCAAATGGGTGAACCACAAGTCGCGTCTGAACAACAGCAGTTGGTACAAATTATTAATTATTCACGTCATATTTTGGGTACTGATCGGTCTGGACATGATTTCTTTCACGTTCAACGGGTTGCCAAATTGGCGGAGCGCATTGAGGCTAGTGAGCAAACCGGACAGCGGCTCGTGATCTTGGCGGCAGCGTATTTGCACGATGTCGTGGATGATAAAGTGGTTACCGATTCGATGGCCGCCCACCAACAATTAAGTGATTATTTGAATCATATTGGTGTGAACGCAGCCCAAATCACAGCCATTTTTGAAATTATTGATCATATGTCATTTAGCGATAACCTTGAGCATTCACAAGCCTTGAGTCAGGCCGGACAGGTTGTCCAGGATGCGGATCGCATGGATGCCATTGGTGCAATTGGCATTGCTCGTGTCTTTACTTATGGTGGTCGACATCAGCGGGTGCTCTACGATCCCGACATTGCGCCACGCACGCAACTCACTAAAGCGACGTATCGCAACGAACAAGGCACGACGATCAATCATTTTTATGAAAAATTGTTGCTGATTAAAGACCAACTGAACACTGAGACAGCCAAACAATTGGCAACCGTTCGCCAACAAGTGATGCTCGATTTTTTGGCCGAATTTAAACAAGAGTGGTCTGGTGAAGCTTGAATCATCGGTCAAATAATAGTTTCGTTATAAAACGTGCCCGCAACAGGACAGGCTTTCAAGCCTATCCTGTTGCGGGTATTTTAACGTGTTTAACTTAGCGCTGCTGAGGCGATTCCGTTGTTAATTGATCTTGAAGTAATTGGGCTAGTTGATTTAATGGCGACGTGGGTGGTAATGGACGGCTCAAAAAGTAAAATTGGCGGGTGAATTGGGGTCCTAGCGATTGATAGGCAACCTGCTGTGGCAGGACGTTTTGCGACACGATTGTTTGTCCAATGCCTTGGGTTAAGAGGCGAACAATGATGTCATTGTTATTGACAACCATGACTTGTTTTGGCGTGAGGTTGTGCTGGGCTAGGTAACGATCAGTGTAATGGCGGACGCCGGATCCAGCCTCACGTAGCAACCACAATGGCCGCTTGGGATCACCAGCATGAACAAGTTGATCGGTGAAAAAAGCCCGTCGAGCAATACCACTGGCCGTCAGTGGTTGTTCGATGAAGCCAAATTCCAAATTATGAGCCACAAGTTCGTCGACAATCCCCGCCGAATTCATGAGTAAGAGTTGACAATCAAATTCTTGTAGCGCAGTTTGTGGCAATTCGGCGATGATCGGTGGCAGTTGGGTCGCCGCGATGGTGTTTGAAACGCCGATCCGACAAGTGACGTGTGGCTTAGTCGCGTGTTGAACCTGATCGACCAATTCTTGCCAACGATCCGTTAAGACTAAGCCCTCCTGATACAAAAGGTCGGCCGCGGCGGTTGGTGAAACACCGTGATGATTGCGGGTAAACAGTGGTGTTCCTAGCGTCTGTTCGAGTTGTTGAATCTGAACGGAGACGGTTGGCTGCGAGATGTATAGTTGCTCGGCGGCTTGCGAGAAGCTGCGGGTCTCATAAACAGCTTGAAAGACATTGAAAAATTTAATCATGGGTTCCCTTTCATAGATAAATGTAATAACAAGAATTTAGCATATGTATTTCCACTTGTAACGCGTTTTGGCTACGATAAGACCATCAATTAACGATGGGAGTCAGGATCAATGAAACAGCCAAGTGTTGATCGAAGTAGTATGGGGCGCAAGATTGGGCCCGGTTTGTTGGTTGCGATTGTCATTGCAGTCATTAGCCAAGGCCTAGCCCAAGTGATTCCATTAGTCGGGGGGCCGACCATTGCCATCTTACTTGGCATTGTGTTGGGTAATACGTTTATTCGTCAACCACAATTGGAACCTGGTACGCGTTATGCGGAAAGTAAATTGTTGGAATTTTCGGTGGTTCTGTTAGGGGCGACCGTGACGGTGCAAACGATCAGTCAAATTGGCTGGTCTGGCGTCCTATTTATTTTATGTCAGATGACGATTACGATCTTGGCGGCCATCGGTTTAGGTAAGGCGCTACATTTTAACGAAGGCACGACCTTGTTGATGGCTGGAGGTAATGCGGTCTGTGGATCCTCTGCAATTGCCGCAATTGCACCAGCGATCGAAGCTGATGAAGCGGATCGCGGGATGGTGATTACTTTGGTCAACTTGATGGGGACGATATTGATGTTAGGCCTGCCAGTTGTCGGACAACTTGTCTTTGGCAGCATAGCCTTAACTAAAGGGGCGCTTATCGGTGGCACCCTGCAATCAGTTGGTCAGGTGGTGGCCAGTGCCAGTATGATCAATCCGGCGACAGTTCAATTCGCGACGTTGTTTAAAATTATGCGGATTATGATGCTTGTCGTTGTGGTCTTCTTATTTGCTCGGATCCATGCCAAACATTTGGCTACTGAAGCACAAGAAGGTGCCTCAATTAGTGGAAATGGTAGTGGCAAAGTGTTGCCTTGGTATGTGGCGGCCTTTTTGGTCTTTTGCTTAATCAACAGTTTGGTGCGTTTGCCTCAGATGGTCAGTGTCAGCGCACATTGGCTGAGTGGTTGGTGCGAAATCACCGCGTTAGCAGCGATCGGTTTGCGGCTAAACTTGCAAGCCTTCCTGCGTGCTGGTAAACGGTTTGCGTTATACGGACTTGGCGTTGGGATCGTACAAGTGGTGACCGCATTATTGCTCATTGCGCTGTTGATCCACTAGTTAATGGCTGAGTTTTAACGTACCGATCGAGGGAAAAACATTGTTGCAAAAATGAGTTAGCGGACGTGCTAGCAGCTTTATTGTTTGGTAATTTTATTGATGAGGTGGCGTGACATGGTCAAGAAGTATTAAGCCTTGCCTTATGTGGTAGGAGGAACTAAATCGTTATCTTAATCACAGCAGCTTTAAACAATAAAAATGTCAAAGCTTCCACCGTACATTAAAACGTACCGGTGATGGTGGAAAGGGTTTCGCATTGAGTTGTTTTGACCATTAACTTTATTGAATCCTCCTTATATTTAAAGACGATAAACCCCCTCAACCAACTTTAACTGGCTGAGGGGGTTCATTGTATAGTAAGGATGTTCCTAATTTTAAAATTTAGTCTTGGTGATCCAATGAATGGCGATATTCACCACACCAGAAATGGCCACGACAACACTGAGTGCCAAGTAAATTGGCAGTAAATGGTGTTGGGCCCAAGTGGCGACTGGCCATTGCAACAAACCAGCACTCAAACCAATGAGGCCGAGCAATAAGGTATAGGTCGCCAAACCAGTGCTAGAATTACGTAAATCGGCACTACTGAGGTCAAAACCGCCGACACTCAAATTTGTGACAAACACCAACCACACTAGTATGTGGATCATGGCTGCCCCGATGGGGATATTGGTCACCGGTGCGTGAAACAAGGTGCCAACCTGCGGGTTGACCGCAAAGGCGAGCCAGTTAGCTGATACGGTTGGTAGTAACCAAGCAGTCAGACCGAAAATTAAAACGCTGACACCGACAATGGGCGCAAAGCCGATAAAAAAGTTGCCCATTGTTTGATAGGTACTTCCACTGTTCCAACGATGATTGACGTAGCCGAGGGTGAGCGCTTCTGGGTCATCAGGGGCTTGCTGCGGATGTGCAAATTTAATCAACCGAACACCGGTTATTTTGTGGGCGAATAATAACGCCATTAACAAATGGCTGGATTCGTGGATAATGATGCCTAGTGCACCGAGGTAGACCTGCGAATTGATGCCAAAGTGACTGGCTAGGACTTGTTTGCTATTGCGATTAATGATTGTCAGTACCCAACTAAAGAAAAGTGGCAGCCCTAAGCCATAGAAAAAGGTGGTCAGCAGACTAATCAGAACTTGCTGACCAAAATCGGCAATCGTCATGTTAATCCTCTTCTAAATCGGTAAAGGTGCCATGAACTAATTGCGCGACTGCGGCAGCATTAACTTTAACAGAGCGACCAATTTTACCGGAAGAGACAATGATATCGCCTTGAACTTGGGCAGCGTGATCAAAGTAAATCGGATATTGGTATTTTTCCCAGATACCGATCGGTGTATTAGCGCCGTGTTCGTAGCCGGTTGTCTTTAGCAGGTCTTTTAATGGCACCATGCCGACTTTTTTATTGCCAGAAGCGGCGGCTAATTTTTTGTAGCTCAGGTGGGTGTCTAACGGGACAACGCCGACTAAAGGACCAGTGACGTTGCCGGTTAAGACTAATGTTTTATAAATGTGATGTTCATCATAGTCTTCGTGGTTAACATCTAACTGAGCGACGTCACCGGCTTGGTGAGTGGCAAATTCAATTTGTTGATAAGGAATAGCCGCCTTATCTAAAATTTTTTCGACCAAGGTTTTTTGAAGTTTCTTTTTCTTTGCCATAACAGATAACCCTCTTTTAATTGGTACGGACCTAAACATAAATTGGATGGACCAATATTTTTCTGGTATACTCACACTAGACAGTATACAAGAGAAAGGAACCGAGCGTCGACATGGCAGACCTAGTTTATAAAAACGTTATGCAGGATCTGAAGCGCCGGATCAATGACAACCAGTTTCCGGATAAACGGTTGCCTGACGAACGCAGCTTAAGCGACGAGTATCAAGTGAGTCGTTCTTCGGTGAAGCGCGCCTTAAACGTGCTCGCCCAACAAGGGATTATTTTTAAGAAACGTGGCTCAGGGACCTTCGTGAACCCATTGTATTTAAAGAATCAGGCCGTGTTTAGCTATGAAGGCCGTAATTTAGGGGTCACAGACTCTATGCGAGTCGACGGCAAACATCCGGGCATTAAGCTACTAGATTTCCAAGTTGTGCCAGCGACTACCGAGCTACAACAGGATCTCTTCTTAAATGACGATGATTTCGTTTATCAAATTAAACGGCTGCGGCTGCTTGATGATGAGCCGGTAATGATTGAAACAGGCTTTATCCCGATTAAGATTATGCCCGAGTTATCTTCGACCGTGGCATCCAGCTCAATTTTCAACTACTTAGAAGACATTAAGCACGTGTCAGTGACCAAGTCTTTTATGACTGTTGCTGCTGAACCATCGACGAGTGAAGACCAACACCTATTAAGCTTGAAAGCAACTGAGCCAGTGGGTGTCCTTGGTGGGATTTTTTTCTTGGATGATGGCACGCCCTTTGAAGTCTCGAATATGCGGATTCATTATCAATTCATGAAATACAATACCTTCGTGGATTTGGATGCTGATTGATGATTTTTAAATTGAAAATATTTTTGGCTATTCCATTTCTTTGTCTGGCTCGATCAGTGTAAGTGAAGTAGTAGAGACCTTCTTCGATTAGTGTTCTGAGCTCCTTCAATCTCGTTCAAATAATTTTTGTCACTTAGTTAGTGCATTTGTAGAAACGTCGTAGGAAGCAACATAATCCTGAATGGTTAACTCTGTCTTCAACACATCTTGGATGATTTTGTACTTTTCTTCAGCATTGTACTTGGTTCTAGGCATAGAAAAAGCCCCTTTAAGTTGATACAGATGAATTATTATTTTCATCCATCAACTTAAAGGGGACTATAGCAGTTGCAGCTTCCAAGGCACTTTTATTAGTTAGCGTGGTTATTCGGTATTTTCAAAGATACAAAGGATAAATAGTTTGTGCAAATTCGATTGCTAATCATCTAAAGGTGCGTCCTCAATCACGGTGCCGGCTTCTGGACCAGCATTCAATGTCAGCGTGCGATCGATACTGATGACCACCGCCGCAATGGCTTTTGGTAATTTATTTTCAGTTGCATAAGCAGTCGCGTCGTCAAAAATCTGCCCACTTTCGTAAATCTTGACATGACCTTCAACCCGAAAGCCCTTTAAGCCAGGAAATGGATGGAAAGCAACGGCAATCTTCCCGTTAGTTTGCAAATTGTGCCAAGCTTGTCGACCGGTTTCTTCGTTGTAAATCAAATGTTCGTCGTCAAGAATCCGCATCGTACCTTTAGGGCCAACCTGTGGGTTACCATTTTCATCAACAGTTGCAATAAAAGCAAAGGCCCGGTTAACGAGGTCCTTCATCTCATCATTTAATTTTGCCATGTGAAACCCTCCAAATTATAAGCAATTAATTCGATCTAGGCTGAGTATAAATCACCTTCGAATTGGCGACCAATATTTCGCCTTTTGATTTCCGAGTTGGCACCATTAAGCAAATTAAGCTTTGCAACGCGATATTACGCCGGCGATGACTTAGTAAAAAAGGTATCGCACCGAATTTGGTTTGTGATTAATGGAACTGGCATAAGCTGGTGCTGAAAATGCGGCGCGGCTGTCTTGGTGATGAAAAATCGAAGTTTGGGCGAAAGTCTGAAAGCTCGCGCAAACTGCGAAATATAGATGAGTTAACCGTAAAGTAGATCAATCTGGACGTATCCCAGATTGGTCGGCAGTGTCTCTTTCTGTAAAAATTAAATCTGATGTTAAGTTGCGCAGGTTTGTTAATACTTTGCTTTGGTTAAAACGCGCTTGCCAGAGCTAAGTCCTGTGTACAACCAGCAACCACTACCGGGTGAAACCCACCCGTCCGTGGTTTCCAGTTGTACCCGGTCTGGCTCACGCTCTTTCCTAAACGCGCTCGCCATTGCTGAAGGTTGCGCCCAACTAACAATTGTAACCGGGCCAAGACCGCCCAATTATGATTGTCTGTTGGTGCCCACCTTCACTCACGATGGTTCACGCTCTCCGATTTTAAACCTTTTTATGTTCCTTTTAAGCTGCAATTTGTTAGGATAAGGGCAGATTAGCGGGTCAACTGAACACGTGAATCCCAGTTGATTTTCACTATGACGTAAGCGGTGAAGGTACCTTTTGATAATTGGGTCGTACCAATTTTCTAAAAGGTTGACTTTTATTCAAAAGTGTCTATCATAGAGACTGTAAATTAACCGGAAAAATGTCGGCTGATTTCACAGCAAATTTCGTATTATTAATCTATTTGAAGGAGTGTACCTATTCATGGCAGTTGATTACGACTCACAAGAATACTTGGACACAGTTGACGCCTACTGGCGCGCAGCTAACTACCTTTCTGTTGGTCAATTGTTCTTAAAGGACAACCCATTATTGAAGGGCGACTTAACCGCTGAAGACGTTAAAGTTAAGCCAATTGGTCACTGGGGGACAATCGTACCTCAGAACTTCATTTACGCACATTTGAACCGTGCGATCTTGAAGTATGACTTGAACATGTTCTATATCGAAGGTTCAGGTCACGGTGGTCAAGTGATGGTTTCAAACGCCTACCTTGATGGTTCATACACTGAACGTTACCCACGCATCACCCAAGACGAAGCGGGGATGCAACGTTTATTCAAGCAATTCTCATTCCCAGGTGGGGTTGCTTCACATGCTGCTCCTGAAACACCAGGTTCAATCCACGAAGGTGGGGAACTTGGTTACTCACTTTCACACGGTGTTGGTGCGATCTTAGATAACCCAGATGTTATCGCTGCTGTTGAAATTGGTGATGGGGAAGCTGAAACTGGCCCATTAGCAGCATCATGGATGTCCAGCAAGTTCATCAACCCAATTCACGACGGTGCTGTATTGCCAATCGTGCAAGTTAACGGGTTTAAGATTTCTAATCCAACTATCCTTTCACGGATGAGCGATACTGATGTAACCAAGTACTTCGAAGGTCTGGGCTGGTCCCCAATCTTTGTTGAAACTGATGGTGACGATCACAAGCAAGCTCACCAAGACATGGCTAAGGCCATTGACCACGCTGTTGAACAGATCAAGGCGATCCAAAAGAACGCCCGTGACAACAACGATGACTCATTACCTGTATGGCCAATGATCGTGCTTCGTGCACCTAAGGGTTGGACGGGTCCTAAGAAGGACTTAGATGGCAACCCAATTGAAAATTCATTCCGTGCGCACCAAGTGCCAATTCCGGTGGACTCAAACCACATGGAACACGTTGACATGTTGATGGACTGGATGAAGTCATACAAGCCAGAAGAATTATTCAACGAAGATGGTTCACCAAAGGACTTCTTGTCAGCTGTTGCACCTAAGGGTGACCAACGGATGGCGATGAACCCAATCACTAATGGTGGTATTCACCCAGAACCATTGAACTTGAACGATGTTCGCAAGTTTGCTGTTGCTGATGCAGACTTGAAGGACAACAAGAAGCAACGCATGGACATGGAAGTTCTTTCCAAGTTCACTGCTGACACGATGAAAGAAAACGAAAACACGTTCCGGATCATGGGACCTGACGAAACGATGTCAAACCGTCTCTGGGATGTCTTCGGTGTCACGAACCGTCAATGGATGGAAGACATTCATGAACCAAATGATGAATTCGTTGCGCACTCAGGCCGTGTCTTGGATTCACAATTATCTGAACACCAAGCTGAAGGTTGGTTAGAAGGTTACGTTCTGACTGGTCGTCACGGTTACTTTGCAACTTATGAATCATTCGGTCGTGTTGTGGACTCCATGTTGACTCAACACTACAAGTGGTTACGTAAGGCGCAAGAACAAAACTGGCGTCATGACTACCCATCATTGAACATCATCAACACTTCCACTGTTTTCCAACAAGATCACAATGGTTACACTCACCAAGACCCAGGTATGATCGGTCACTTGGCTGAAAAGGGTCATGAATTGGTTAACGAATACTTGCCAGCCGACGCTAACTCCTTGTTAGCTGTTATGAACAAGGCTTTGCAAGGTCGCGAAGAAATCAACTTGATCGTTGCTTCCAAGCACCCACGTACGCAATGGTTCTCCATTGATGAAGCAACCGAATTGGTTAACAACGGTTTGGGGATCATTCCTTGGGCTTCAAACGATGATGGTGCAGAACCTGACGTTGTGATCGCTTCTGCCGGGACTGAACCAACGATGGAAGCTTTGGCATCCATCACGCTGTTACACGACAGCTTCCCAGACTTGAAGATTCGTTACATCAACGTGGTTGACTTGCTCAAACTTCGTAAGAAGGGTGACGACCAAGACGACCGTGGTTTGACGGACGAAGAATTCGACCGTTACTTCACCACTGACAAGCCAGTTATCTTTGCCTTCCATGGCTTCGAAAACACCTTGCGTGGTTTGGTTTACGACCGTCACAACAAGAATATCCACTTCCACGGTTACCGTGAAAATGGTGACATCACCACACCATTTGACATGCGTGTCTTGAACGAATTGGACCGCTTCCACTTGGCTAAAGATGCTATCAACGCAACGCAGTACGCTGAATCTGCTGGCGAATTTACTCAACACATGGACGACATGGTTGCCAAGCACAACCAATACATCCGTGACGAAGGTACTGATTTACCAGAAGTCAACGCATGGCAATGGGAAGATATCACTAAGTAAGCTCAAAATAATTTTGAAGAGCGTCACTGTTCAATTACTGAATAGTGACGCTCTTTTGTGTAATTTGGTTTGTTTCTCCAATAGCCATTCTAGGAACTTTTTGATTTTCTGAGAACAGATGTTAGCTTTTGCTAAGTATGTCTCCTATTATTTGAACATCACATTGGAGGAATTTTTATGGCACAAGGTAACTTACTTGAACGGAAGGGTGATAAACGGCCCTTTCCAATTATTGATGATCACATCGCTGTTGGACGCCTTTGGGGATTGTTTATTTACCCAATTGTTTTATTTACTATTTTAGCTTATGCATCTGGTGAAATTCATGTAGATAGTCAGACGGAATGGCTTTTGAGTTTTGCCATCTTACCAATGATTTTATTTCTTGGTGGTTATTGGTTGATCAGTGGACAAGTACCTTGGAAGTTATTTCATCGTGTTTCTGGCAAGGAATGGCGCCACACATTATTATTATTTTTGTTGCAGTTAATTTATAGCGGACTTATTCAAATTATTTTCGCCGCTTTTCAAGCTAAGACACAGGCGAATGCCAACGCTGCACAGATAGGTGGACCCGATCGTTGGCCATTATTTTTTCAATCGACGTTTAGCGATCTATTTAGTTTAATGAATGAAGAAATTGTCGCAATTGGCGTTTTTTTAGCTTTTGCAGCGATCTTATTACAACAATTTCATTTAAAACGTAATGTGGCCATTTGGAGCGCACTGGGTGTTTCAATGTTTGTTTTTGGAATGGTTCACTTTGTTACTTACGATTGGAATATTCCTCAAATGCTATTTGTAATTGGGGTTTCAAGACTTTTTGTTACTGGATCTTATATTTATTCAAAGAGTATTTGGACTTCATTTGCGATGCATTTTACATTGGACACCGCAATTTTTTTGCTTGCAACGTTAGCGGCTCATTAACTAACAAGGTTAGGTATAATACCTAACAATTTCGTTTGCTAATTGAATACCAGTGTTTATGTACAGCATGGTGGTGTTAAAAGCGCCTTTTGTTGAATTTATTAATGTTAGATTTACGAGAGCGGGACATAAGTCGGTAAGTGATGAGCACTAAGGGCGAACTGGCAACGATGATAGTTTATTCATCGTTGCCAGTTCGCTTTTAGGCGGAGTCACTTGACTTATGTCCCGTATTTTGGCGATTTAGATTTTAGTTTTGTTTATTTAGAATGAAAAATCTGTGATTAACCACAGATTTAATTAGGTTTATTCAGTTCGACCATTTTCTCACTTGCTCTTCTTATTATTTTTTTGCTGATCACGTCGTTCTTCCGGTGTCAACAGATCTTTAACGTGGAACTTAATCGAGGTGACTGTGTAACCCGTCATCGTTCGCACAGCGGAAGTAACTTTCCGAGTAATTTTATCAAAGATATCGTTAGCATCTTTACCATATTCTAAGGTGCCATCTAATTCTAGTTCAACGGACTTATCATCTGTATCAATATCGGCTGAAACGCCCTGATCTGGTTTATTACCACCGATTTGCGAGGAGATATTATCAAAGATGCCACCCTTTAATTCAATGACGCCATCAACTTCTTGAGCCGTTTTTCCGGCAATTTTTTCTAAGACATCGTTGTCGAAGATTAATTCTTTTTTGGTCGTTGCTTCTGACATAATTAGTTTCCCTCCGTTTTTAACCTGAATTTAGATGAGTTTAAATTATTCAACTTCTCTTGTTTCGGTGGAGTGTGACGAATTCGGTTTGCCCTTTGATTGCTCTTGCCAATCACGTTTACTCATCACGTCGTTAATGTGTAAATTCAATTCAACAACGTCAAGATCAGTGAGCCCTTTAATGTCACGCACAACACGCTGAGTGACTTGGTCAAATAATTGATGGATGTCTTTACCGTATTCGACAGTAGCATTCATGTCCAAAGCGACTTGTTTCTTGCCAACTTCCGCATCGATACCTTGTGTTGGATCGGCTTGGTTACGAAAACGATCGGTGATACCGCTAAGCATGCCGCCATCAAGTGATAAAATTCCATCAACATTACGAGCCGCTAAACCAGCAATTTTTTCGATAACCCCGTCATCGTAACTTAACGTATTTTTCATTGGTGTCTGTGTTGATTTTGCATCGTTATCCATTTTCAATTACCTCTCGTGGGCGTGTTTTATTGATCTGATAAAAACCGGTTAATTTGAGTGGAAATTTGTTTGCGGTCGATCTTAACGTACTTGCCAATAAGCGCCCCAATACCAGCGATAATGGCGACTAAAATCATGCTCCAAAAGCCGTCCAGAACCCAGGCGAACCCTAGGATAAGTCCGACTAGGGCACCAAACATTGGTGGTTTCATTCAAAAATCACTCCCTTCATTAAACGACGCGAGTATCGCGTTGGTGTGGACTAATGGCTGGTTCAATCCTGATATGACGGTGCCGCAATTTGAAATCTAGCTGATCATGTAAATATTGTTTAACAACCGCTAACACATCGTTGCCTAAATTTTTGAACGGTTCAGCTTCTAAAAAAGTTGCAATTCCTTGTACACTGACGTCAACTTTTTGTTTCTTGTTGTGCGCTCGTAGGTTGACTGTGACATGGCCCATATTGGTTGATGATTCAATCCGATATTTTAGATCGTGTTCCAACGCACTTATCGGTAAAGAAACTGTTCCTCGCGGTCCTTTGAATGAAACGGTAGCGACGGTCCGTGGCTTAAAAATACCGACCAGTAGGATGAGGATACCGGTAATTATCACGATGGCGCTTAATCCAATCATGATGATTTTAATAACCTCAGGATTTAAAGCAATCCAATGATTGATCCATGATGGTATCCAAGGAGTTTTTATGCGCGCCCATATTGTTAGACAACCCAATAGGATGACGGCAATTCCACCTAAACTCACCAGCCATTTTGTTATTCGTTTCATGGACATCTATCCTTTCTGGTTGATTAACTAAATCTTATTTTCTTTATTAGTTTTTCTCAAAAAATATGCTTATTGATGGAATGATCTTATTTTATAAATCTCTTTTATAGCGGCATTAAACGGATAGGAACTAAAATACTTTGTTAACAAAAGCACATTATTTTGTACTTTTATTCAGACATGCTAGCATCGGTTCCACAGTAAACAAAGATAAGCCTATAGGAGGAACTCACTATGATTACAATTTTCCATAACGAACTAGGACATCACCGGATTCATTTTCCAAAGGGGAAGTACATTACTTTTAACCTTATTCACCCTTCGCCGACATCGGCTTATCGGATTGAAATTCTTGATACTAATCTGGAAGGTGTAAAACGACTTCAAGTTCGCTTCAGTCATTTAGGGCAAATCCTCCAATTGCGAGATAATCAATTAAGCTTTCAGCTGATTTAAATAGGTGGACGCTCAGTTTAATTGTCGACTTGAATAAATTGAGCAGGTTGTGTTAAAAGCAGATAATTTGAACCGCTAATGCAAATTCTGTAATTTTGTGGCACGAAAGAGAATTTAACGGTTTTTAAAGGAGAAGTGCCGTATGGTCCAACAGATGCATATTGCTGCGACGGTTAACAGCGACTTTGTGAAACCGCTTCAAGTGTGCCTGTTATCAATTTTGCAGAATAATCCTAGCATGAATATTTACTTCCATATCATTGGCGAACGCCTTAGTGAAAGTGAGCAAGCCTCGGCCGAAGTGTTAATTGAACGATTTACTCAATGCCGGGAAATTGAATTTCTTAACCCTAATAGAGCGCCTTATGAAGCGGCCAGGACAGACTCTAAAATTCCAACAGCTGCCTATTATCGGCTCGATTTACCGCAGATGCTGCCGAAACTTTCACGGCTGCTATACATCGACTGTGATATGGTCTGCGTCGATGCATTGATGGAATTGTGGCAGACAAATTTGCAGGGGAAAGTTATCGGAGCGGTTGAAGATGCTGGTTACGTCCCTCGGCTGAGCGAAATGGGTATTGAGTGTCAAGATCAGACCTACTTTAACTCAGGCTTGCTATTAATCGATATGGATGCTTGGCGGGAACAAGATATTACTGTTAAAGCCCAAGAATTTATTCAACAACACGGAGAGCTGCTTTTATACCACGACCAAGATGTTCTAAACGCAGTTCTTGCTGACAATTGGTATTATCTGCATCCCCGCTATAACGCACAGTCGCGTTTAGTCCGTTACGAACAGATTCACGCTGATCCACATCGAGAACAGTTGGCTGAAGAAGCGCGACAACAGCCAGCTATTATTCATTATTCTGGACGAAGTAAGCCATGGATTACTCAAGGCGTTCGGCTGCATCCATGGCGTCGTGCTTATCAAAATTATGAAGCATTATTGCATCGCTTTTCACAATTACAACGCGATTAGCGGGACCTACTTAAGGAGGAATAGGATATGACAACTGACGTGATGTTATTCGATCGGGAACAGGCACCAGTTTTGTGGTTGCAACGTGGCGAAACCGTTAATTTAGGCGCAGATGGCGATTTTGAGTTGCGATTTGACGAGCAAGCCAACGCTTATGAATTACTAAAATCACCATTTGGTAAGGGTGAACAAACGCCAAATGACCAATTCTTCTTTTTCCAGGACCTCTTTGAACTAGCGGTTAAACAAGGTTATGCCATTGGGAATAGCGCTGAATCAGCTCAGCCAATTAAGGAAGTAGAATTGGTGCCCGGCATTGGGCAAGATAATTCAAAACAAGTATTACGTTTGTACCTTAAGTGAGGGAGGGCCAATCATGCCTTGGACATATAAAGACTATCCCAGTTCCTTTAAGAACATGAACGTTAAGACGCGGCATAAAGCAATTGACATCGCTAATGCTTTGAAGCGAGACAAATACCCTGATGATCGGGCGATCCCCATCGCCATCAAACAAGCTAAAGAATGGTACGAAGATCATGTTGAAGGTAACCAAAAGTCGTAACATTTCCCCCACTGGATCAGGAGGATACCACCATGGAACCCAATTTAATTGACCCACGGCACATGTTTTATACGGACAAATTTGTTAAACAAGATCAACCCACCCCAGCCATACAAAATCAAATGCAGCCGCAGCCTGATTGTGGTGAAGAAAGTTACCAGGGACATGACGAATTAAAAGATCGTCGGGTGTTAATTACTGGTGGTGACTCAGGCATTGGTCGAGCAGCCGCAATTGCTTTTGCGCGAGAAGGCGCTGACGTCGCCATTCAATTTCTCCCCGGTGAACAAAGCGATGCGCAAGAAGTTAAACACTATATTGAACAAGCCGGCCGTAAAGCCTTACTGCTACCGTATGATTTGCGCGATGAGGCGGCGCCACAACAACTTGTTCAGCAAGTCGTTGACACTTTTGGAGGCTTAGATACATTGGTATTAAATGCTGCCCAACAAATTGCAACCGAAGACCCTTCACAGCTATCGATGGCACAGGTGCGAGATACGTTTACGATCAATATCATTGCGATGATGGCGATCGTTAAAGAGGCGCAAGGTCATTTGCCACCAGGATCAGCCATTGTAACCACAACTTCAGTTCAGGCTTTTAATCCTAGTCCACAGTTAATCGATTACGCAGCTACTAAAGCTGCAATCGCTAATTACACGATTAATTTGTCACAGATCATGGCAGAACATGGCGTGCGCGTTAATGGAGTAGCACCAGGACCGATTTGGACGCCATTACAACTGGACCATGGGCAACCGCAATCTGCCATTCCAGAATTTGGTCAGAGTTCATTAATAGGACGAGCCGGTCAACCTGCAGAATTGGCACCAGTCTATGTCTTTTTAGCCTCCAATAAAGCAAGTTATGTTACTGGTCAGATATATGGAGTTACTGGTGGCGAGGCGATTAACCTTTGATGCGAACTTGATGGGTTTCACGCTTGGTTGGCAATTTTGTGACGATATAATAGCGAAAAAAATAAGGTTTGCACGTTCATAATGGAACGGTGCGAACCTTATTTTTGGGTATATCAACTTCCTAAAACACTTCGCCATTTTTGCCAACTATTGGTTTCACTATAACGTTTGCAACTTTCAAGAGCACCATGACTAAGTCTTTGCCATTCCGTCTCAGAAGCTAATAACACTTGTGTGATCCGGCTTGCCATTGCCTCAATATCTCCGTTGTTGACTAGGTAACCATTTTTTCCATTACGGATGATTTCACCAGGTCCGTATGGTGCATCCATAGCAACGATTGGGGTACCATGTTGACAAGCTTCAACCAGCGACATGTTATAGCCTTCATCTCGGCTAGTCGATAAGGCGACCATGGCTTGATCATAAACTTTGTTAATGTTGGGCGTGTAAGGGGAAAAGTTGACCGCTGTTTCTAAGTTATTACCTTTAATCTGTTGTTGTAACTGTACGAATAAATCTGGATCATTAGTTAACCCATGAATCGATAATGTTGCTTGAGGAACAATTTGTTTTACCTTAGCAAACGTTTCTATCAGCCGGGGCAAAGCTTTTTGATAGCTGATTCTAGCGATTGCAATACAATGAAAAGATCGACGTTGATCAAATCGCAAAATCGGTTTGTCGTAGTCTGCTAACACGACTGGAGGAATAGCAGACACCTTCAATTGGACGGGCATTCGTTGACTTAGGTCAGCAGCTTCTCGATGAGAACCACAGATTAACCCTGTAATTTGGTCAGCCATTTTTTGAACTAAAAGTAAAAATGGAGGTAAGTTTCCTAAAATTGGATGTTCAAAATAATCTGTCATGATGTTGTGCTCGTAAACAAATAGTTTGGCTGGCCTTTGTTTCATATATTTTGTCGGTGCTAAGGTAGCAACTTCAAAATCAGATATAAAAGCATTGTCTTCACCGGTGTTCTGATTCATCACGTCGTAAAAGTATGCGACTAATTCTGGCAGGCCAGAAAAAATCTGTTTGACTTGACCCAAATCATCGAATACGACATAGCTGTGCGAAGTTAGTTGACTATGGTCAATGCGGCTCAGATGATGTTGAATTCGGCGTCGATGATGTGCATCATAGTATATCTCTTGGTTTAAGTTACCTGTTTGGTCATAGAAGCAAGAACAATTTAAGAAACCACGGCTATCATAACGATTAGTTTGCACAAATTTTCCATTGATACCATACCAATCAATGGTCATGATGCGTGCATTTGCGAAGGCCTCGATTGTCGCAACAGGTTCTGCCGTGATGACTTGAATTCGGACATTATTGGCGTTAACTGCTTGCCAATACACAGTATTCACTCGTTGCCACGGAAGCGATAAATCAATAAGATCTTTAGCTGTCAAATTGACAGTAGGAACATCAACAACTCCTTGGTACCAATCAAAGCAGTTTATATAATCATCAGTCGTCAATCCTAAACGAGTCGCATAGTGATTATTTTGAGCGTTGGGTAATACAGTTAAAAATTTAATGTTTTTTCCGTGATGTTTGAATAGTTTTCTACGCTTGATCTGAGCATGCTCAACACCGGATACATTCCAGCGAAACCAATCAGTCAGAAAGAAAATCATTAAATTCACCTTGTTTCCGTGGTTTAAAGCGGTTTGGTTAGCTATTAGCCAAAGGTTGCTTGATTGACGAACGTTATCCGGGCTAAACCATTTTCAGATTTCATTATGGCATAAATTCAGTAATAAAACGTTTAAATATATGTGCACGCTAATGACTTTATTGCAGATTTATTTGTTATCGATCCCGAAATTGGTGAATTTCCCAAAAAACTTTGTTACAAAAAGCACATAATTTTATCTTGCTTTGTAGACATGTTAGTATCGAGTTTATTAATAAAACTAATAGAAATCATTACATTGGAGGATTTAACTATGATTACAATTTTTCATAACGAACTTGGCCGACACTGCGTTAACTTTCCTAAAGGTAAATACATCACGTTTAACTTAGAGCATAGTCCTAAGACAACCGGCTATCGATTGGAGATATTGGATACTAATTTGGTTGGGCTCAAGCAACTACAATTAAGTTTTAATCACTTAGGTCAAATCTTTCAGCTACACGAACAAGCTTTGAGTTTTCATTTAATTTAAAGGTTAAGCGCGACAAACGTTTGAGGCTTCCCTTTATTTTGTGATTTATTGCTGAGAACATGCATTTTTTCACTGGAAAAATATCAAGTGGAGCCAAAATTTTCGAAATTGTTTTGTTGGTCAATAATAAGAGTCCACGCTAGCTGTAACGTGGTTAAATTGCGCTTCATTGCACCAAGTAAAAGCATTACGCATTATTCTTTTATTGAATTTTTGAATTTGTGATGTCACAAAGTCACCTGTTTAATCCAGACAGACACTAGCTAGCCGCAAGCTGGTTAAATGTGTGAAGCTATGGGTGAATAAATGATATAGCTAAAATAGCGGTTTAAACTGCGGCAATCAAAAAGGCAGGCCAAGTCGGCACTGCCTTTTTGGTGCTCAAAATATTCATGAACCTGGCTAATTTGATGATCAGTCACGATTTCTGTCAATACTAATCATTGCATTATTAGCACCTTGGTGTCGACCAAAGTAATCTCTGGTCTGTAATGATGCTTTTGTTTTAACCGACTTCAGGCTAATTAAGTAGTGATAATGGCTAGATTTGTCTCGATTAGTGCATCAATTATTGGTATAAGGCTAAAAGTTTGTAGTAAGGATGATATTTTTCCTAACCAATATAAACATTCGCAATTAAAAATGTTTGTGAAATATGAAAAAACATTGTATATTTCCAAAACGTGATCATAATGGTTTGTCACTTGATAACACCACAACTATGCTGAGTTTATTAACCTCATTATTAATGTAGGAGTCGGGCATTTTCTAAGAAAGATTGTGCACCCCTTTAACGCTCACAATTAAGGGGGTATAAATTTTATAATAGGTGGTGTATGGTAAGAGCGTAAAATTGTTTTCCACTTTAATAGTAAAGGCCTAGATGAATTACCAAGGAGGAGATTTCTTCATGGAAGAATTTAATCGAAAACAAAAGCGATTGGTCCGTGATTTAACCGACAAGAACACCCACTTTAAGATGTATAAAGCGGGTAAATTGTGGTTTTATTCCGGCATTACGCTGTTGACCTTTGGACTGGGAGGGTTGTTCCAGAACATCTCCGTCCAAGCGTCAACGACTGAAACTAGTACAACAACAGAACTTCAGCAATCTCAAGCAAGTAGTCAGGGATCGGGGTCATCTGTCACCTTAAGTTCAACGGTATCGAGTCAAGCTTCAACTGATACGAGTGCGACCTCTGCAGTGACCACCTCTGCAACATCAGCAACATTTTCAATTAGCAGTACTGCTAGTTCTCTGGCACCATCCGCCACGGCTCAATCTGTTGCCGCCAGTGTGACGAGTAGTGCGATTAAGTCGAATGCATCCGTAGATGCAACTTCACAAGTTGTTAGTGCGGCCGAATCAGAGACTACGAGCGCAGTTCAAAGTTCAGCACCTTTGGCAAGTACAAGTGCAGACGTGAGTGCTCAAGATAGTGGAACGTTGCAGCAGCTAGCCGTGTTGGGCGCTCAATATGATGCAGCTACTAACACTATTTCAGTTAATACTGACGACGCGACAACGGTTAACCAGGTAAAGAATTTGGCACGCCAATTAGGTTCAACTGATGAACTTGGGACGCCAGAGGTCGCCGCAGTAGCAGCTGATTCAACGGCCACTTCAGAAACATCTGCACAGGCCAGTGAAGACTACGCAATGGGGAATGGGTGGGCCCTTCAAGATATTGCAGCCATTCCTGCAAGTAACCTTGGTGATGTTGCGTCATTGTATACTCAGTATTCAATATATGCTGAGAGTCAAGCAGCAGGCGAAAACCCAGCTTTCTTTTCTCTAGGTACTGGTGAGAAAGATGCCACTAAAGTTACAGATAACTTTACAGTTTACAAAAATACAGATGGTACGGCTTATTTAAATAACGGCGCCCCGATACCTATCATTGGTACGCCAACTCGGCCTTCTCGTGGCTATGTTACCAGTCAGCTTGCTTTCCAGCAGGCTTATTTAGGAACTATCCAAGCTTGGTATCAACAACTGTCTAATTACTTTAACCAAATAGCTTCTGTTGCTTATGCGAATAATCAGGCTCTAGCGAATTATTCTAATTATGATAAAGATTCCATTACTGTTTCAAGTGGCTTAGCTGGTTGGCTGGGTAATATTGTTGGAGCGGCAACGAATATCCTTGGTAATGGTCTGAGCCAGGCGTTTGGGTTTACTAAAGCTATTGCAGATGATCCTTCCACGGCAGCAATCTTTAATTATTTAAGCAAAAACATTTCGGACAACCCTACTTCTACTGATCCACATTATACTCAGGGCAGTATTGCAACATCGGTCAATGCTACGATTTCAACAGTTAACAATTTAATCAACACGGTCATTCCATACGTTCAAAGCATTATTCAAAATTATGCTTATAATTCGATTCAGTCTTTAGGTTTAAAACAAGGTGATTTATCGAAGCCATTAACTGGAGCAAACTCGATTGATTTGCCTGATACACTCTATCAGGCTTTGACAAGTAATGATGCGTTGACTGCGTTAATGTCAGCTGTGAGCTTGACTGACGCGGCTAAAAGCGGTATTGCAAACTCCGTATATCAAGGCTTAGCCATTGCAATCCGAGCAGCGATTGAAAACAATGCCTCGAAAGGTATGGACGAATCTTTATCATACTTGCTTGAAGGTTCTAATAATGGGCTAAGCGTTGCCGACGCCAAGAAGGCTTTTTCATCAATCAGTGGCTTTGATGTAGCGGATCCGACGAAGGCGGCCGCTAACGACCAAACTGCCCAGACATCACTGGTAGCTGAATCAGAAGGTTATTCATTTGCTAACAAATATGGCACTTCATTGATTAATCTAGCGGTAAAAGACGCTTTAAATGGCAGCCTTCAATCAACGACTGATTCAACAGCATTTTTGACCTATTTAAAGAACGCAGGTGTATTATCGGCCAACGACTATAATGGTTTAATTAATGGAACCATTGGGGCGACGACAGGCTTTAATCAGCAAAGTACCATTTATACACCTTCTAGCACAGGTGCGATTAATTTCTTAGCCGGGTTATATAATGCTGAGTCTGCAGCCGTTGAACAAGCTATTCAAGATTATACAAATAACCCAGGTAAAATTGGTCAAGTGCCAGTGTGGACGAACCCTTCTACGGGGACGACCTACGAGTTACAGGATTATGTTCAAGTTTGGAATTATCTAAAGTCAACTGGAGTTGCGGAAAAAGCGATTGGCAGTGCTGACACCACTTCACATGATTTGGCGAAGGAAAAGAATGGGGGAAACAACCCTCATGTTAATGGTGCTGATACAGTCGCAAGCTTATCAAAAGATGCCAAAACTGCGTATCTATTGAGCTCTCAATTAAATCAATCTAACGTAATCAGTGGTTTAAGTACGAGTAAAGTAAGTGATGGGATTAATCAGTTGCTGCCATCGATCTATATAAACATTTACAATACTGAAGCTGATAAGACTAATGCTGCATTTGCAGCTGGGGTTGCCGAGTTTAATCGACAGACGTCAACGACTACTTTTGAACAGACCGGGATTCTTGATGGACCTGATAAGAGTCAAGATCCAAATGGGTGGTCAGGCGAGAGCGATGGCACTGCATCACTATATACTAGTGGTAATCCTGTCACAGGGACAGCTTTCTTAGACGGATTTGGTTCTGTAAGTGATAGTTTGATTCGGGTTGAAATTAAAACGGCTGCAGCTGATGGTCAATCAGGCTTTCCAACTTCCGGATCCACATACGTCTATACAGTCTTGAAGTCAACACCAACTCAAATAACTGCGCCAATTGTGAGTGGGTGGACCGCTGTTGATGCAACCTTGCCAGTAACTTCGAGCATTGTGAATGCTGGACAATTGGCGAACGGTTTCCAAACAGGTACGTTAACATTTACCTACACTAAAAATACGATTCCTATTACTAATGTTGCCGTGACACTAGGAAATGGCAGTTACACTTGGGACAACGGCAATGTTAGTAGCCATGTTTACATTAGTACTGATGCAACACCGTTGGCTACGGTAACGTTGCCGACGACTTCGCTGACAGTCCAATTGACAAGTGACGATATTCAAATGGCCAGCGATGGTAGCAAAGTGGGGTCGTACAGTTATAGCTTATCTGCTGCTGGACTTCAAAAAGTCTTGGCAGCAATTCAAAGTTATAATTCGGCTAATAGTACGAATTTTGGTATTGATCCAACTGCGATCACCGCAGGAACAATCAATGTTACGACTGCCTCTGCTGAAACTGATGTCAGTCAAGGTTCTATGCTATATGATAGTACAACTAAAGCCAGCCAATTTGGCAACACGGCTAATGTACCAGTGGTAACTGTTAGTGTACCTAATGCAAATTACGCGATTACCGTCGCACTAACGAATGCTGATGTAACGTTCACCACCGATGGTACGGCAGTGGGATCGTACACTTTTACATTGAACGCCAGCGGTTTGGCAAAGGTTCAGGCCGCAATTAACGCTGATGCGGTATTGAATGGTAACGTGACAATTCCAGCTGTTGGAGACGCTAGTTACAACAGTACATTTACTATCATTGATAATTACATTGCTGCAACGACGGTGACTGGTAGCAACGGCTCGAAATATTTTGATGGGCAGAATGCCAGTCAATTTGCAGCAGGTGGGACGCTAACTGTTTCCTATGCTGGTGCTGATGGCGTGACACATGTTTATCAATTATTAGCTAGTGATGTCACTATTCAAAATGATGGCTCTCAAGTAGGAAGTTACCAGTACACATTAAGTAGTACCGGTCAAGCTAATTTGCGAGATTCAGCAACACGTAATGGGCTGACATTAACAGCCGCACAATTAGCCGGTGTTAGCGGAACCATCACGATTAATGCAACTGGGACCGTTACGATCCATTACGTGGATGAAAACGGACACCCAATCTTTAGCGATACTGTCATCAATAACGGTATTTACAACACGCAATTTAATATCACTGCGCCAGTGCTTAATGGGTACACATTAATCAGTTCCCCGATCGCAAGTGGATTCTACAGCGACGCTAACCAAGTATTTACATTCACTTATCAAGATTCGAACACTGGGGAAAATAATACTGGTACAAATAATACTGGTGATAGCAACACGGGTAACTCGAACTCTGGTTCGAACAACACCGGTGATAGTAACACTGGGAACAGCAATTCCGGTTCGAATAACACCGGTGACAGTAATACTGGTAACTCAAACAGTGGTTCGAACAACACCGGTGACAGCAATACAGGTAATTCGAACTCTGGCTCGAACAACACCGGTGACAGCAATACAGGTAATTCGAACTCTGGCTCGAACAACACCGGTGATAGTAATACTGGTAATTCAAACTCCGGTTCGAATAACACTGGTGACAGCAACACAGGTAACTCAAACAGTGGTTCGAACAACACCGGTGACAGCAATACAGGTAATTCGAACAGTGGTTCGAATAACGCCGGTGATAGTAATACTGGTAATTCAAACTCCGGTTCGAATAACACTGGTGACAGCAACACAGGTAACTCAAACAGTGGTTCGAACAACACCGGTGATAGCAACACCGGTAATTCAAACTCTGGTTCGAATAACACCGGTGATTCCAACACAGGTAACTCGAACTCTGGCTCGAACAACACTGGTGACAGCAACACTGGGAACAGTAACTCTGGCTCGAACAACACTGGTGACAGCAACACTGGGAACAGTAACTCTGGCTCAAATAACACCGGTGACAGCAATACGGGTAACTCGAATTCTGGCTCAAATAACACCGGTGACAGCAATACGGGTAACTCGAACTCTGGCTGGAATAACACCGGTGACAGCAATACCGGTAACTCAAACAGTGGTTCGAACAACACCGGTGATTCCAACACCGGTAATTCGAACAGTGGTTCGAACAACACCGGTGACAGCAACACCGGTAATTCGAACAGTGGCTCGAACAACACCGGTGACAGCAATACAGGTAACTCGAACTCTGGTTCAAACAACACTGGTGACAGCAACACAGGTAATTCAAACTCCGGCTCGAATAACACTGGTGATAGCAATACAGGTAACTCGAACTCTGGCTCGAACAACACCGGTGACAGCAATACAGGTAACTCGAACAGTGGTTCGAATAACACTGGTGATAGCAACACTGGGAACAGCAACTCTGGCTCGAATAACACCGGTGACAGCAACACCGGTAACTCGAACTCTGGTTCAAACAACACTGGTGATAGCAACACAGGTAATTCAAACTCCGGCTCAAACAACACTGGTGACAGCAACACAGGTAATTCAAACTCTGGCTCGAACAACACCGGTGACAGCAATACCGGTAACTCAAACAGTGGTAATTCGAACAGTGGTTCGAACAACACCGGTGACAGTAACACTGGTAACTCGAACTCCGGTTCAAACAATACTGGTGACAGCAATACTGGTAACTCGAACTCTGGTTCAAACAACACTGGTGACAGCAACACAGGTAATTCAAACTCCGGCTCGAATAACACTGGTGACAGTAATACTGGGAACAGTAACAGTGGTTCGAATAACACTGGCGATTCCAACACCGGTAACTCAAACTCTGGTTCAAACAACACTGGTGACAGCAACACTGGGAATAGCAACTCTGGTTCGAACAACACCGGTGATAACAACATTGGTGACAATAACACCGGTAACAACAACACCGGTTCGAACAATACTGGGAATAATAATGTTGGTAACGGAAACGTTGGTGATAATTTGATTGGTGATAATTTGGCTAATCCGGTTATGACAACAAAGCCAGCCACTGGTGTTAGTGGCATTTATCAATGGAAGCCTGGTGATAGTTTGACTTCATTAGTCGATGATCATGGGCAAGCGGTTGATCTCAGTACAGTTGAGTTCCGGAAAGTTGACCAGCTTGATTCGGTTGACACTATTCCAAGTAACGTAATTGAATACACGGTCACTGGCTCACTAACTGATGTCGGAACCGCAACAATCGCGTTTGCCTGGGGTAATGTTAAAGACGGTAAAGGAAACTATGTTACTGGCACATCGACAGTAACATTGACTCAGACGCAAGCCGACATGGTGGTTAAGGATAGTTCACAACCTGTTGGCAACGACTGGACACCGGCCCAAAACCTTTTGAAGGTTATTGACGCGAACGGAAATGAAGTTCCTCTGGATCAGATTGCGTTTGTCCATGTGGATCAATTCGACACACTCATCACCGATAATGTAATTGAATGGACTGGTACTGTTGACATCAACCAACCGGGAACTTATACCATTACAGTTGGATTCTCCGATCCGGTCATTAAGACATTTACGGTAACTGTCTTGGCTGGTTCTGACACTGGTAACTCGAGCTCCGGCAACAGTAACAGCGGTTCGAACAACACTGGCAACTCAAACTCGGGTAACAGTAACAGTGGTTCAAACAACACCGGTAACTCGAGCTCCGGCAACAGTAACAGCGGTTCGAACAACACTGGCAACTCAAACTCGGGTAACAGTAACAGTGGTTCAAACAACACCGGCAACTCGAACTCCGGCAACAGTAACAGCGGTTCGAACAACACTGGCAACTCAAATTCGGGTAACAGTAACAGTGGCGCGAACAACACTGGCAACTCAAACTCGGGTAACAGTAACAGTGGTTCCAATAACACTGGAGTTTCTAACTCTGGTAACAACAATGGTGGTTCTAACCATGCTGGAACTGGTTCAACCAACGAACAGGGCCCAATCGGTTTGGAAAATCAGCCTAAAACACCGAAATTTGGTGTTAGTCAGATGGTTGCTAATGTGACTCGAGCGGGCTCTGGTTCGCAGAATAAAGACACTAAGCAATCTGCTAATGAACAGGCTGGCTTGCCAGAAACTGATGCGACTTCAGACGATGCGCTATTAATGGTTGGTCTAACTGGATTAATTGCTGCATTAGGATTGTTGGGAACTAAGAAACGTCGTCATGACTAGAAAATTTAATGACTGACGTAAAGAAGGACTCGCAATTTTGCGGGTCCTTCTTACTTACATAATTCATTTTTGAATGATCGAAAGGAAATGGGTGTTTTTAGGTAATAAACGTCGTCGTCCATGGTCTATAAGCATGATAAAACAGGCGAATTGGTACTACTTGAGTGGTATAGTTAAAGTAGTAGAACAGTTACGTATCGATGTATTTTTTGATAATGATTGATAATATGGTGGAGGAAATGCCAGATATTTTGGAGGCCTAAATGAATTACGTTTTTATAAATTGGTATGACGAAATGGATGATCGCTTGATGACGGCACTTTCTCGAGCTGAAGCATTAGCTGGTCAGTCTCAAGTAGTTGTTTTGAATTATAATCGTTTCTTTCATCGCGACCTTCAGCAACAACAGCAATGGTTCAGTCATGTGGATCAAAATATGTTCGATGTCTTAAATCAAACGATGGTTAAACCAGATAACCCGTCGAGCTTGGCCGATTTACGAATCATGGCCGATGAGCCGACTGTACGACAGGATAACGTGATCTATTTTTTTCAAAACGGGCGTAAATTATTGGCGGTGACGTTATTTCAAAATAGCAAAAATGATGCCGAATTGGTCGACAGCGTTCACTACTTTGATCCGTTTGGTAATGAAATCTCTGGTGACTATTATGATGTTCGTGGATTTAAGAGTATGAGTGTGATCAATGGTGTGAACGGCGGGGTTGCGCAAGAAGTGATGTTCGATTTATCCGGACACGAAAAGACTATCTTTTTTTACCAACAGGTTCACGATGATGTGACTAATACCATGATTCAACATTATGATGAACAAATGGCATCATTTACCAGTCGAGAGCAGTTGATTAGCTACTTTTGCCGTCAGTACGGAGTTAAGGAACATGACACCGTGCTGTTACCAAAGTCATTAAATTTTTTGAATGGTAGTCTACCTACTGCCAATGTTTGGCAATGGGATGATCAAGCATTAAGGTCATTGGCACGAGATAACGCCGTACTTACTTGGAATAAGTTAGATCAAACGTCTTTGTCAAAATTATTGAAATGAACAAAAACGTTGTGAATGGTAGGGGGTGTTGATCAGGTATGAATTACTTTGTTACGAACCAACTATACTATCAACTATCTGGTATCGAAATTGCCCAAAAGCAGCGTCTCAATCTTTTTCACCAGCATAATGAAGCGGCTAAGATTATTACTGTTGAATATAGTGCTTACGGACATTTGAATTTAATGCATAACGGTTTGACTGATCGGCAGACCATTAACTTATTTGATTATTTTCAAGAAGCCACTGTTGGTTTAGTCCCGATTGAAACGGCGGTTACTGTTGCGCGACTTGGCCGATTAACCGGTAATCCGAACGTTCAGCTCTTTCAGAATCGAGATGATGGCTTTAATTATCCCTTTGTTAGCCAACAGGTCAGCAGTGTCAATTGGTCTGATCCAACCACTGGACGCCCACTTCGCCAAGATTGGTATGATGTTCGGGGATTTAGATCAAGCAGCCATTTCTTCGATCAAGACGGTCGTGAAAATTGGGTGATTTATTGGAATTATCGAACACAGAAGCCCGCAATCATCCATTGGCGGCGGTCTGGTTCATATCTATTGAATTATCAACGACGGCAATATAATTTTGAAAATTTTATTGCATTAAAGCGCTTTTTCTTTGATGAATTAGTTGAAACGCCAAATACGAGATTCTTTTCTGATCGTGCGGAAACCACCAATGCTGCTTTGTTTCAAATGAAACATCAGGTGATCATTTATATCATGCTACATTCCGCTCACACTTATGATCGAAATCAACCGTTAACATCACGTTTAAATAACTCGATGGCTTTCGAAATGCAACATGCGGATCGATTCAAGGGGTTTATCACAGGGACTCCCCGACAAGCACAGGATGTTCAAGTTAGAACGGGTAAACCAGCCATTTCGATCCCGATAGGTTTTGTGAATAAACCAATCCCCGTTGAGCAATTAAATCCAGTCAGTCAGCGAGAGCAAACGGTGATTTATGTGTCACGTGTGAGTCGCGAAAAGAGAATTGAAGATTTTATTCAAATCGTTGGCCAATTGCATGCCAAATTACCGGATTTACGTGCAGAAATTTGGGGTTATGTCACAGACGATGAATACTTTAGGGAATTGCAAGACCAAATTACGCGTTTGGGACTAAAGGAGGTTGTTTCATTTAAAGGTTTTACGCTCGATTTGACTCGCGTCTATCAGCGTGTCCGTTTATTAGTTTTAACCAGCCGATATGAAGCATTTAATTTATCCATCATTGAAAGCATGACGCAAGGGACGCCGGTGGCTGCCTATGATGTTCATTACGGTCCCAAAGATATCATTCAAGCTGGTGAAGATGGTTTCATTAGTGAGAGTGGCAACATTAATCAGATGGTCAATGGCATTACTAGCCTATTGATAGATGATGAGCAATGGACGCAATTTAGTGAACGTGCCGCGCAAAATATCACGCGTTTTAACAGTGAAATGGTTTGGCAGCGATGGGATAATTTGCTTCAAAATGGCGTTCAATCACTACAGGAGGACTAGGTGATTATGAATTACTTTTTAACAAATATGCTCGATTATAATTTAAGTGGGATTGAACAGGCGCAAATGGAACGGCTCCATTTATTTGATCGACATCATCAGCCGAGTAAGATCATTGTCCGGCGATACAATCGCTTTTTGCAACTGAACGCGACACGAGCAGGCTTAAAGGATGGGGATTTTGTTGGTATGTACGATTTTTTCCAGCAGGCTATGTCAGCCAACGTGAAGCCCGCTAAAATAAAAGATTTAAAGTTAAATCAGCTAGAGGGTCCCATTCATGAGGCGAATAAATATACTTTTTTTCAAGCTGGCCGAATTGCCGTCGAAGTGATTTTGTTTCCGGATAGTAATGATTATCAGCGTGATCAAATTGACACCGTGCGTTATTTCAAACGCAATGGGCAATTAGCCCAAGCAGATTATTATGACGTACGCGGCTTTAAGAGCATGAGTGATCTTTATGGACGTGATGGTGGAGTCGCCCGCGAAATTATGTATGATCCTAAAGGCCATGAGCGAATTGCGTCTGTCTATCAAGCACTACCAAATGGCAATATCGAAGCAACCGGATTCCAAGTTAACGATCAAGATGGGCGCCACTTATTTGATGACGAGCCCGCGATGTTTGCTTACTTTTTAGACCGATTGAATTTGCTGGATGATGGCAATCGTTTCATCGATGACCGACCGAACTTAATTGATGATGGCCTGTTTCAGATGAAGACTTCAGCCACTGTTTATTGTTATTGGCACAATGTGTTTAGTCCGAACTATTTACAGCAACAACCGACGGACGTTTATCAAACGTTGCAAAATCAGATTGACCATCAGGCCAAAATAGCCGGGTGGCTGACGCCAACCGCAACTGAAGCGGCTGCATTGGCAAAAGTATTGCCTGATGATGCCAAGGTTGACGTGGTTCCATCAATCGTGTTAGAGAATCTACCGGCCGAGGTGGCAAGTATTTCTAAGCGGCCAATGCGGTTAGTTGCTGCGACACGAATCGATGCGCAAAAGCAATTGGATCAAATGATCGCGGCGTTTGCGCAAATTGTGCGTGAACATCCACAGGCCCATTTAGATATCTTTGGTGATATTTCTGATCGTAATGTTCAGCGTGAATTGGATGACAGTGTGCGTCGTTTACGCTTGCAACGAGCGGTCACATTTCGCTCGTTTACGGCTAAAAAGCAAGACATGTTTGAATCAGCGCAACTTTACCTATTAACCAGTGCATACGAAGGCTTTAACCGGGGAATGGTCGAAGCAGCCAGTTTTGGTGTGCCAACAGTAGGTTACGATCTGAATTACGGCCCCCGTGATTTTATTGACCCTGAAAATAGTGGTCTATTAACGCCGATAAATAACGTCAACGAGTTTGCCAAACAGACGAGCCAATTACTGACTGATTCAGATCGCCTGATTGTGATGAGTCATTTGGCAAGACAACGCGCACAGCAATACGACGCTGAATCCATTTGGCGTGCTTACACTGCAGCTGGGGTTGTTGATAGAAAAGAGGGATGAAATGTATTACTTTTTAACGCAAATGTTAGATTGGAATCTTTCAGGGATTGAAGTTGCGCAAAGGACGCGTCTTCGGCTATTTAAGGACCATCAGATTGCCGCTAAAATTGCGACCCGCGATTACAATCGCTATCTTCATTTAAATATACGCCGAATGGGGCTTACAGATGCTGATGTAGTGAACTTATTCAACTTTTTCCAAGGCGTTGAGATATATACTGGCACGATTACGCACGTTGATGATCTGCATTTTCCAGGCTTAACCCGGTCGTTTGTTGATGGCTGGCGATATCTTTATCAGGATCAGGGTAAGTTACGCGTAGAAATTCATGTCTTTACGGATCAAACGATGTATGAAAAGGATCAAGTAGAACAAGTCATCATCTATGATCGTTACGGACATATAGTTGAAAGAGATTTATACGATGTACGGGGCTTCTTAAGTTCGATTGATTGGTATAGCCAGCGGGATGGAATCGCGCAAACAGACTACTTGAACACTACTGGTACAACGGTATTATCGGTAAATTATACGTCTACAGATCAACCACTAAACGGTACTTGGTGCCTCACATATAAAGGCCAGCAGTATTTCTTTGGGGACTTAGATGAATTAAATACCTTCTTTTATGACACATTAAATGAACAAAATGTTGGGCTGAACACGTTCATTGGCGATCGGACAGAGATTGTTGATCCGGCCTTACTAAATATGAAAACGCAAGCGCGTCGGTTTGATTATGTGCATAACATTCAAGTCGATGATCCGAACAATCCGTTAACTAGTCCATTAGGATCAGTTTTTAAGAATGAAGCCGATCACTCCAACCGGCTCAATGCATTAATCGTCCCGACAAATCGTCAGCGAGAGGACCTCACCGCACGGATTCCGGCTATGGAAGTTGTTACAGCCCGACAAGTTTATGTTTTGCCACAGCCGGTTGTTCCAATGGGTGACCGTAAGCGGGGCAAAATTTTGTGTGTCGCACGTATTCACCCACAAAAGGGGCTTGAAGATTTGATTGGCGCTTTTGCAAAAGTGCACCAACAATTACCTTTTACAACACTTGAAATTCGCGGTTATGTAAATGATGAAAAACTAAATCAAAAATTACATCAGCAGGTCGTCGATTTAGGGTTAACTGATGTTGTATCCTTTGAAGATTACTTGCCGAGTCTAAGCGATGTGTACGATTCCGCGCAAGCAGTTGCATTAACAAGCCGGTATGAAGGTTTGCCGATGACATTAGTTGAAGGACTTTCTCATGGCGTCCCTTTAGCGGCTTACGATTGTAATTATGGCCCAGCTGAGGTGGTTCAAGATGGTATTAATGGTCATTTAGTTGCCAATTTTGATATTGACGGCATGGCGACGGCGTTGATAGATTTGCTAGCCGATGAAGCACAATTGAATCAATGGAGTGAACGCGCTTATCGAAGCGCCGGTCGCTTCAGTGAAGACAATATTTGGCAAGAATGGCAACACAATGTCATTGATAATCATGAGCGTGATCATGAAATTCAATAACACGTAAAAGCTAATTAATTTGCTGATAATGACTTAAGCCTTTTTGAGGGATGGTGCAAAATGTACTATTTTTTGACTGACACATTTGCTTCACAGCTTTCTGGAATCGAACATGCGCAGATCAAGCGGTTACGCTTATTTCAAGCACATGGGATTGCAGCCAAAATAATTGTTCGTCGCTACAATCGTTTTATGGCAAGAGACTTATCTGCCAATGATCTAACAACCGATGAAGTGATTAACTGTTTTGACATTTTGCAACAAGCAGACCAGGCATCATCTGAGTCAGTGACCATTCAAGCTGTGATTCCAGATGATGATCGACTGACAATCGTTGAACAGGACGGGGCAATTATTGTGATGGCAGGACAACGACGGTTATTCGTCATCCATGGTTTTAATCAACAAATTGCACGGACTGATTTGGTTGATCACGTTGAATATTTTGATCAGGTGGGATCCCTGGTTCAGGCTGACTACTACGACCCGCGGGGCTTTAAGAGCATGACCGATTTTTATGGTCAAGATGGCGGTGTCACTAAGGAAGTCAATTATCGCGTGGATGGTCAACCGGTGGTTACGTCCTTTTATCAACGTAATCCGCAAACAGGCAATATTGGAGATACACTATGGATCCTTTCAACTGATCAAGGTGAGCACATTTATGATAATAGTGATGAAGTGATCGCGTATGTGTTGGACCGGCTTGCCAGTCAAGATCAAACTCTAGCGACGTTTATCTCTGATCGGGCTTACGCAATGGATACGCCAATGCGGTTAATGAAGCAACCAGCAAAACATTATGTTTATTGGCACAATATTTATACGCCTGACTATGATCATCCAGCTACTGGTCAGGCATATGACACATTTGCCATGGAGATGAAATTTGCCGACGCATTCGATGGTTTAATTGTGCCTTCGCAGCGCGAGCGCGATGACATGGCTGCGCGAATTAAGGAACAGGGGATTGATGAAGCAGACTTACCAGTATGGCGCATTCCGGCGCCAACGGTGAGCGATGAAATTTTACAAGCTCCTCAACAAGACTTCACCCAGCGTCGTTCCTATCATGTTATTTGTGTGGCTCGCATTCATGAACAAAAACGGCTAGAGGATTTAATTAGCGCGTTCACTATCACACATCAATCGATCCCTGAAGCTACTTTGTCTATTCATGGGTATGTCAATGACAATGAGTTATATCAGCAGTTACAACAACAAGTTGCAGCGGCTGGACTAACGACAGCGGTGAAATTCGTTTCGTATACGAATGATATTGATAATGTTTACAACGAGGCACAATTGTTGGCTCTCTCCAGTCGCTATGAAGGGTTAAATATGGCGTTGGTTGAAGCACAAGCGCACGGTGTTCCCCTAGTAGCCTACGATTGTAATTACGGTAGTGCCGACGTTATTGTCGATGGGCAGAACGGTTATTTAGTTGAAAATAGCAATGTTGATCAACTTGCTCAGCGCATGCGACAACTTCTAGAGAATCAGGCTCAACTTGCAGAGATGTCCAAGCATGCCTATGAACTTGCGGATCGTTTTTCCGAATCTAATATTTGGCAGCTTTGGAAAGATGCTGGCATCGTAAGCGAGGAGGAGAAATAAATGAATGAATTTTTAATTGATCAGTTAAGCGAAACTCCATCTGAACTAGATCAAGCACAAATTGAGCGATGGCAACTTCGATTAGGCCAGCAGCAAGATGATCGGCTCGTTACGTTACAATATGATCGATTGGGATTTAAACGGCGTGCAGGATTTGCTGGCTTGAAATCATTGAATTTATTTGATTATTGTCAACGTGTTGGGAAATACATTGGACCCAAAGCACGGCTGGATGATTTGCAATTTGACAACCTATCCAAACAACCTGGTAATGGCGATGTGATTAATTTCACTAATGAACGCCAGCGAGTGGTGGTGCGGGTAACGTTGCTTTCTGCTGGAATTGCTGACGAGACTGACCAGATTGACCAAATCGCTTACTTTGATCAGCATGATCGACTTGTGCGAAGCATCTACTATGATAGCCGTGGTTTTAAAAGTCTAGAAGCGACATACGGACAAGACGGTGGTGTCGCACTGGAACAATTTTTTGATACGGATGGCGCAGTGCGATTGACTTTTGGTTACCATCGTGAAGGTGAGCAAATTAAGATCGCATTAATTCGGCTACATGCTCGTGACGGTCAATGGCGAGTATTCCAACAATTTCATCAATTAGTTGCTTATTTTTTTGACACTCTAAATCAGCGTGGACACCATCGCTTTATTGCTAATTCAGTTGTTCAACTCAGCGCCTTAGCAGACATGCACACACCGGCAGAAAATTTCATGATGCTGGATCAAATGCAGACTAACGATTATCGGCGATTACAGTCAGGCCAACCTACACAAGCTTTTCAACAACTGCTTGCTGCAATACCTGCAGATATACCGCTAGTTGCTGCCACTGCGCAACAAGCTGCTGATATAGCTGACCGGTGGCCAGAACTAACCGTCAAAGCTGTTACGCCGATTATGCCGATACCAGAGCCATCTGCAAAGTTACAGGGTCAGCGGCTCATCATGAACGCAGCGATTACACCGGTGAATCGCCTAGAAGATGGCATTAAAGCATTTCGGCGCGTCTATCGTGAGTTACCGACCGCCACGCTCACAATTTATGGAACAGTTGTGGACCACCAGCTTTTTTCACAGTTGCAAACATTGGTTAACACTAGTGGACTTAGCGAAGCCGTCACTTTTAAAACCGATGCAACTAAGATTGAAGAAATTACAAGAAATGCGGATTTGTTCTTGTTAACCAGCCATTACGAAGTGTATCCAACGGCGATGGCTGAGATAATGGCGGCTGGGGTGCCTGCAATTGCCTATGAGATTAACTATGGTGTGTCGACTCTCATTGAGGATGGCGTAGAGGGACGGCTTGTCGCAACTGGTGATTCGAAACAATTAGCCCAGACTACGATTGATATTTTACAAAATGATGCGCTTCGTCAAAAAATGGGTGTAGCGGCACGAAGCAAGATTGAACGTATCAATCAACAAATTGCTGTACCTGAATGGGCTGAGTTATTAAAGTAGTTTGAGGCGATTTTAAAGAGGTGGTCAACAACATGTCGACAAAGCAGTCAATTATTACGCGAACGTTCAATGATGATGCGATTAAAGGGACCTTTGTACTATCAACGGAGCAAACAGACCTGATATTACAACACTATAACATCAATGATGGTCAACGATTTTCTGGCAGCGGGTTATTACCGGTGCAGTTGCGTTATTTGTATGGCGAAATGGGCAACATGGATATCTTTGCGGCTGGTGGGGACTTAAATGCCGAAAAAATCGCCGCTCAGTTTCATCAAAGAATTGAGACTGAGGAACTTGGTTTTCGCTTGTTTAATGTTGATGGGCAATCGTTAATTTCTGGTAAGTTCTTTGATACTAGTCGACAAACAGTTCAAGAACTATCTGAATTTCGTGTTGATGGCGGGGAAGATTTACGTCATTACTACCTGCCAGATGGTCACGAATTTAAACGATTTAAATTTGCGGCTAACAATTGGGTCGCTAGGAAGGACTATTTGAATACCGATGGCGACATTATTATTCGCGAATATTTTGACTTTGAACGACATGAAGGCGAAATACCATTTAAAATAGAGGTCCTGCATGGTTGGTTGAAGGAAACTTACACGAACTTTACGTCGCTTGTTGTGGCTTGGAATCGTTTGCTAGCAGAACCGTATCAAAAGCTCTTCTCATTGACTGGTGAGGTTGGTAAAGGAGACGCGGTTCTTGCCAGCGAGCATGAAGTAGCAAGTCTGCGACAAAAAGTGAACACAGTTCGAGAACAACAGCATGCCGGCCATCGTCTGTTGACCGAACCTCTTTATGGAAATGAGATGCGCCAGCGTCAACAGTCAATTAACCAAGAAACTGATGCGCAGAAACGTCTTAAATTATTTCAACAGACATTTGGTACGACAGGTCCGGACGTATACTTTGCAGGTAACGTCTTCTTTGATTTTCCCGAAGATGTTCATTTAGGCAATCATTTTTGGGCCAATCACAATATTACTTTTATTGGTGGGGCCAAGATTACATTTGGCAATCATTGTCTAGTTGGACCGAATGTAAGCTTTTACACCTCTAATCATCCATTAAATGCCGAGAGTCGTTTATTTGAGGGCTATAGTTATGCAAAACCCATTACTATTGGTGATAATGTCTGGATTGGCGGTTCGGTCACAATCTTACCAGGAACGACAATCGGCAATAATGCTGTCATCAGTGCGGGCAGTGTTGTCAGCGGAACGATTCCCGATCAGGTACTAGTTGCTGGGAACCCAGCTAGAATAATTAAAACCATTCGGTAAGCAAGGTTGTATTCGTGCGGAAGACCGGGCATTCGATCAGTGGTCGGTTTCTTTTGATTCCTTGACAAATGATTTGTGTCAAATGCAGTGTTTGAAAATTAATTATATTTGGGTGTGGAAAATGATATTTATTGTTGCAAAACAACCTGATTTCCAAGCGGTCCGCTTAGTTAAACTGCTTAATAAAAATGGACAGTCGGCAAAAATTTTATTAACGCAATTTACGGCGAAATTTTCGACCTTACTGGCGACTAATAACCTGACATCTGCTGAATGTATTAACGAGTATGACTATTTAAGCGGTTTAGCAATTAAGCCAGAATCATTTTCCACAATTCTTGAAGCATTGATTCCAAATTTGTCGTCATTAACTCTTGCTAAACAGGAAAACCAAGCGTTTCAGGATTATTTTAATGAAGACCGTAAAGTGGCGACCGTACGCATTAGAAAAGCCGTTCCTATCAACGTAACTTTGTACCGAGAAAACGGCAATTATGAAACTTTCGCAATCGACGAGCGCGGCTTTGTCAGTTTACATCAGTTCCATCAAGCAGACGGACGCATCGTGCATTCTCAATATTTGGCAGGCCGTGAGCATATTGTGCTGGATGTCATGGATGATTATATCGACTGGTACCGACACGGAGATGCCAAGGCTCTCCGGGTGAAAAACTGGGATGAATTATTAGTCGCCGTTTTAAAGGACATGGTTGTTGAGAATGATCAGCTAGCGACCATCTTAACCATGACTGATGAGGTGACCGTTGGTTTAAATGATTTGTCTCATGTATCAGTGTTTACCAATATTCTGCATGGCGACAATCGTGATAAGTTACCAGAACAATTGGCGAGATTACTTCCGCCAATAAAGCAGCCAAAGACTGAAGCTGAGTTGGATCTGTTAGGACGCTGGCATCATGTAGACTGGGGCGATCCACAATATCAGCAACAAAACCAAGGGACAATTTATGTAAATGGTGCGCAGAGCCACGATGAGGCGGTTAGGTTATTCGTAAACAATGTGGCGAGTGTTGGAGATGCAATTTCGATTTATCCGCCCTATTATTTACAACTGGGTTCAAAAGTACGTGTTGGTGATCAATTCTATGCCAATGTGGGCTGTAGCTTGGTTGGTGGCGGACAGATTGAAATCGGCGATAATTGCATGTTGGGGCCTAATGTGCAATTAGTGACACCAGATCATCCGCGCAACCCAATTTCACGGCACATCAACAATGTTTTTCGCGGAAAAAACATTAAAATCGGTAACAACTTTTGGGCCGGTGCAGGTGCGATTATTCTTGGTGGTGTCACATTAGGGGATAACGTGATCGTTGGTGCTGGATCAGTCGTGACTAAGTCCTTTGGTGATAATGTCGTGATTGCCGGCAATCCAGCGCGCCTGATTCGTGAGATAGATCTTACAGATTTTGATGAAGACCGCGAAGCTCGAGAATGGCATGATGAGTAATGTGTCGATTATCGGCGAGAAAATTTTTATTGGCTTAACATTGGTTAAATTGCTTATCTGTAGTGGCGATACTTGTTGATCGTCTAAAAATAGGCAAAAATTTTGCAGTATTTGATGATGATGAATTTTCAGCGATTTTTCTTTTAAGCGCTAAAAGTTTGTGGCATCTAAGGTTTTATAAATTTGATGGATATAAGTTGTCCCTTGACTAGTCATATTGCGTTGGGATGGCAACTTATTTGTTTTGATTATTGATAAATAACAATATTTAAAAAATGTTTTGCATAAGTTTCATAACAATACTTAAAAAAACAGACAACCGGTGTTAATATTAACGTGTGAAATTGTTTTAGCGTTTTATTTTTAAATGTGGTTAAACGCGTTTACAATTGCCCAGGCAATGATTTTTAAATTGTGGTTGCCTATAAAACAATTGTTGAAGCGGCGCAGTTAATAAATTGTGTAAATCTTAATGAGACACAATGTTATTTGCTGAACAGAGGGACGGAACGCGTAATGACAATCTGGAGGGGGACAAGTATGAAGAACTTTGCGGGTAAAAATCGACGTTTGCAGCGAGCACTAACAGATCGCAATACGCATTTTAAAATGTACAAGGCTGGTAAATTGTGGCTTTATTCGGGCATTACAATGTTGACGTTTGGATTGGTGGCATTGCAACCGACTTTAGCTAAGGCTGATATCGAGTCGACAGCTAATCCAACGACAATAATTGGCGGATCGGATGCTGCTAAAACAAGCAACAATCAGGCGTCATCATTATCCTTGAGTCAAGTGACATCTGCGTCGGCTGATGTGGCGAGTTCTGCAGTGGGTACGGCTTCGTCGGCTGAAACTGTCAATAATGATTCAATTCAGCCTGTGACGAAAACGTCCGTTCAAGCTGGCTCTGCTAGTTTGGCAAAAGACGCATCAAATGTAGCGTCGGGCAATACTAGCGATAAAAAGACCTCCTCAAGCTCCACAATTGCCGCCGGGTCTCTTGAGGCAGCCTCTTTAGCAACTAGTGAAACGGACGTAACCAGTAATACAGGGGATAGTCTTAATAATCGTTTTCAAGCGCTAACGACGGCCTTACCATCAGGATATTCAGCCACGTTAACTGATGGTACGGTGACAGTGTCAGGTTCTTCAGATGATCAGTTAACAGCGGTTAAAGATTTACTGGCTAAAAATGGTTTTGATACTAATGTGGTCATTAATTTAACGGATGCTGCAGCAAGCTTGAATGGTAATGTAATTGATCCAACGGCCGTAGCCGGGGCCGAGTATGTGGCGGCCAATTCGACGGACTTTCAAGCAGGCATGTCGGCGGCAACAAAAGATGCAAGCCTACTAAGTCCGATGGTTTTCTATGCTTTGAGTCAGTGGCTTACACCAGCGAATGCGGGTAGTGATAATATTGATAGCTATTATGCAGGATTATCTGTTGCTGGTAATTTCAAGCTCAGTGGTGCGACAAATAAGGTTGATTACATCGCTGGATATCGTTATACGATGGCTCAAATGTATAACGGAATTTATGCTTTTACAAAAGCATTAACTGCCAATATTCCAACACCAAATGAATCTACTGATACGACTTATTATGATGACTTGGCAAATAGTTTTTGGAAAGAGGGTACGCAAGCGCAGGCTGGTTTAACTGCGGCCAATCTTGCATCGTTGGTAACACTTTTCTTGGGTAATAGTTTAAGTGCAGGACTCGCTTCGAATACTACGCTCGCTCCTAATGGCATTCCTGTTGTTCCACGGGCTGGGAAAACGTACACCTATGTCGGATATAAGGCTTCAGATAATTCGTATACCTTTTTGACTAGTAATACCGATACAGCTGACTATGATAACTTTTTTTCGATAGCACAAATTAATGACCCAATCAATAATACTTTGTCGCTCTACGTTGGCCTAATCGCCGATGAGGCAACTTTTAATACGACTGCACATGCTTTTGAACAATTAGGTTCAATGAATACTTTAGGGTTGGTCCCTACGCAAAATGCGAGTGCGGCAGATGTCTACGCTGCAATTGCGAACAACTTGAACGCTGTTTCTAATGGTTTAGGCATGCCTGCAACTATTTCAGAATTAGTTTCTGGGATGCCTGAAATGGACGTTAACGTCGCTGCATACTTAGGCGGCAAGGATCCACTATCGACATTACAGCTAATGTTTGCTTATGCTAACTCAACGCTAAGTGACGGTTTTTTGCATTATATTGTTGGCTATGACGCAAACAAACAGCAACCGATTTACCTCGGCACAGCAGAGGACCAGACGACATTAGGTGTAGAAACAAATGGGGTTGCAGCCACTAAAGATACGGTTATGCAGTATGGTGTCCGAATTCAGTATGGGTTGTTTGGCGATATTTATACACAGTTGAGGCAGGCAATTGTTTACGCGATCGCTGGAGCGTATTCAGTACAACGTAATAAAGATCTGAATATCATCGAGCAAGGTGATAGCGGTGATAATAAAGCTGCATATGAAGCACTAATTTCAGCCGCTGCGCCAACCTTTAGTACCAGCTCCGGATTGACAATTACAGAATTGGCCCAAAAGTACGCAGACTATCAAATTGCCCAACTTGTCGCTTTGCGTACGCAAGCGGCCACCGATAGTGAAAATGGTAAATTACTGACGAGTCAAGCTGATTTTGATCAGTGGATGTTGGAAGCCAAAGGCGGTCAAGCGGTCCTCAACGCTGTTATGAAGGATTCTACGAGTAATCAAGATGTTGCTCAGCAGACGACCTATACTGCGGCGACTAATTATGCATCTTTCGGTGGTGCAACGAAACAGCTATATTACGATATCTATTTATCTGGAGTCGATGAAACAAAATATTCGATTGTTCAAGTGAAGTTCCAAGGTGTCGATGCCAATGGAAATTCAATCGTTAACGATGCTATTAGTCGTTTGGCTACTAAGGTACCCGTGGATATCGCAGCCGTGACCGATCCGAGCTTAGGTCAAGCAGTTAATACGACTTATCTATTAGGGAAGGATCTTTTACCAGTTCCGCCTGCTGGATGGATATATGCAACAAATGCGACTAAGCCACAACAAAGTTCGCCAACGATCGTAACGATCTATCGCGATCCAAGTAATCCATATAGTTATACGGTTAAATTAATACAAGCTTCCACTGTGACTTTTAATCCTGTAAATGCCAATACTGGTGTAAGTATGGACGGTAGTTGGACGGAAACCGGAGCAATTGGCAGCACCTACAATGAATCTAGCCATCAAAACATCGTTATTGGTGGGGTGACCTACTACGCAACGGATGTGACCCAATTAAGCGGGACTTTTGGCAGTACTGATTCATTTGTCACAGTGCAATATTTGCCAGCGACTAAAGTAACGTATCAATTTAACGCCGTGGATGAAAATGATAATTCAATTCAGACAACAGTGGCTTCTAGTTGGTCGACGTCTGGATTAACCAATGATGCCTATGATATGTCCACGACCATTCCAACAACGTTACCAGGTTATACCTTACAGTCTGGGCAAATGCTAACTGGAAAATTTGGTAGTGCAAATGAAATTTTAAATGTTGTTTTCACACGTAACGTTGAAGCTGCTAATGTGACGATCAACGTTACTGGCACATCTACGACTGATCAGTTGATCAAGACTGTCTACTACCAAATTGATGGCCAAGGAGCAACTATGTCTGTTAATGTGGTGCAGACTGGAACCAGTCAAGTCTACACCGCCGCTTTACCTAATTTACACTTTGGTGATAACGTGACTGTTTGGGCAGTCACACCGACTGGTGCAAGCCTTGATCAGGCTTCCGCTGATCACTTACAGATGCAAGATGGTTCCAACCAATTTACGCTGAACTATATCATCCCTGTTCAAAATGCAACGATTCAAATTCAAGATGACACGACCAATACTGCTTTAACAACCGCTTTGCCAACAACGGGCAGTGCCGGATCGGCCATTGATTTTGCTGACTTTTTAAGCAAAAACGTCACAGGTTCGGATAATCTTAACCTGGTCAAAATTCTTGGCAGCGATGGCACTGATTACACGGTGACGCCTGCATATTTTGATGACGATACGACAACAACTCAGTCGTTTGTTATTCACGTCACGCACAAGATTGCAACGGCTACGGCCACGACGACACAGACGATTCATTACGTTGACACACCAAGTTCGACCGCAGTCACAGATAATGTGCAAACGATTAGTTGGAATACGAGTCATGACTTGTTTGCAGACACTTGGCAAGCAACGCCAACCACTCAAACGACGGCGGTTGAGTCGCCGGTGATTGCTGGTTATACACCAGATAAGACTACTGTTCCAGCAAGTAGTAATGAAACGTTGACTACACAGCCAGCAGATAACACCATCAATGTAACTTACACGGCTAATCCGGCCACAATCGTCTTTAATTACGTGGATGATGAGGAAAGTGGCAAGGTTATTTCTACATCGGCACTATTGAATGGTGTTACAGACCAGACCGGTTCTTACAATGTCACTGTCCCAACCAACTATCAGTTGGCTGAAAATCAAGCAAAGACAATATCTTATACGTTTGGCGTTGGCGAAACTACGTTAACCGTTCATTTGGTTCACCAGCACAATATTGGCACAATGACCACGAATCGGACAATTACGTATGTCGGGGCCGGTGCTAAGACACCAGCGGTGCAAACGCAATCTGTTGCTTGGCAAACCGATGAAGATGCTGTGACTGGCGTGATCACTTATACACCAACACAGGCTGACGCTGTGCCAACACCAGCAGTCGCCGGTTATACGCCCGACCAAGCTAATGTTCCAGCCACAACATTTACAGCAACAACAACCAAACCAACGGATAGTACCGTTACGGTGACCTACAAGGCCAACCCAGCGACGGTCACCGTGACTTACGTGGATGACGATGCCAGTGGCAAGACAGTTGGGACGCCAGAAACGTTAAATGGTGTCACTGACGAGGTTGGTTCTTACAATGTCACTGTACCAACAAACTATCAGGTGGCTGATGGTCAATTAGAGACGGTTGCCTACACGTTTGGCGTTGGTGACACTGCGTTAACCGTTCATTTGGTTCACCAGCATAAGATCGGCTCAATGACGACGAACCGGATAATCACATATGTCGGGGCCGGTGCTAAGACACCAGCAGCGCAAACACAACCAATTGCTTGGCAGACCGACGAAGATGCCGTGACTGGCGTAATTACCTATACGCCAACAACGCAGGCTGATGCAGTAACGGCACCAACAGTCGCCGGTTATACGCCGGATCAGATGGCTGTTTCAGCAACAACGTATACACCAACAACGACTAAGCCAACGGACAATCCTGTAACCGTGACCTACACGGCTAATCCGGCGACGATCACCGTGACTTACGTGGACGATGACACAACAGGTCAGACGGTCGGCCAACCAGAAGTTCTGAATGGAATTACTGATCAGACCGGTTCATATATAGTCATCGTTCCGGCTAATTATGAATTGGCTAAGGCTCAGACACCGACGATTGCTTACACGTTTGGCGCCGGTAACACGGCACTGACGGTGCATCTGATTCACCAGCATGTTGCTGGCACAATGACCACAAACCGAACAATCACGTATGTCGGGGCCGGTGCTAAAACACCAGCAAACCAAACACAATCTGTTGCTTGGCAGACCGACGAAGATGCTGTAACTGGCGTAATCACTTATACACCAACAACGCAGGCTGAAGCCGTGACTTCCCTAAACGTTGCTGGTTATACCGCTGATCAACCAGTTGTTTCCGCGACTAATTTCCCAGTAACAACAACCAAACCTACGGACAGCACCGTAACTGTAACCTACACCGCTAACCCGGCAACGATCACCGTGACTTACGTGGATGACGACACTAATCAGACGGTTGGTACGGCTGAAACATTAACCGGTGTGACAGATGGTACCGGTTCATACACTGTGAAATTGCCGGCCAATTATCAATTGGCCAAGGATCAAGCTGAGACGATCGCTTACACATTTGGCGTTGGCGATACGCCGTTGATTGTGCATCTGATTCATCAACACGTTATGGGCACAATGACGATCAACCGGATCGTGACCTACACCGGTGCTGGCGATAAAACGCCGGCAAATCAGACACAGCCAATCACTTGGCAAACCGATGAAGATGCCGTTACTGGCGTGACAAACTATACACCAACAACGCAAGCGGACGCAGTTTCTGCGCCAACGATCGCTGGCTATACGGTAGATAAAAGTAGTGTTCCAGCGACTAACTTTATCAAGACAACAACACAGCCAACGGATAATACGGTTACGGTCACTTATACAGCTAACCCAGCGACGATCACGGTTAATTACGTGGACGCCGACGATGCTAACAATGCAGTTGGGGAACCAGTCACGTTAACCGGTGTCACGGATGGTACTGGAACGTATACCGTTGTTGTGCCAACAAATTATCAATTGGCTACTGGTCAATCAGGGACCATTGATTATGTCTTTGCCGCTGGCACTAGTGAGGTAACAGTTCGTTTGGCGCACCAGCACAATATTGGTACGCTGACCACGAACCGAACAATTAATTACACTGGTGCCGGTGCCAATACACCAGCCAAACAAATACAACCAATTACCTGGCAAACGGATCAAGACGCCGTGAACGGGATAACCACTTACACGCCAACAACGCAAGCTAAGGCAGTAACAACGCCAAGCATCGTAGGCTATACGGCGGATGTGACAAGCGTTCCAGATACTACGTTGACCGCGACGACGACTCAGCCAGCCGACAGTAACGTTATCGTCACTTATACGGCCGTTTCGACTACGTTTACGGTAAAAGCAACTGGTGGTACTACCACTGGATTAGGCTTTGACTATTCAATCAACGGTGGGCCAACTATTCATGCTAAATTTGGTGATGTCATTGCTGCGACTTTTGGTGATGCCGTAACCATTTCTAATCCCGATCAACAGGACGGGTACACACTCGATAAAAAGAACAATTATGCCATTAGTAGTTTGGGCATTGATGGCAGTGCCGCTAATATGCTAACCGTTAACTATTTAAAGAACAAAGTGACGGTTAATTCAAAAGCAGTCGTTAGAACAATTGTTTATGTGGTTTCTGATGACGGTGTTGCGGCGCCTTCGTCCATCATTCAGAAGGTACAATTTAGTCAAACGGTCACTACTGATCCCAATGATGGATCAGTCATTAGTACGTCAGATTGGGAGGTTGCTTTAGGAGGAGACCCAACTTGGGCAGCTGTGACAAGTCCAACATTTACAGGATACACAGTTGATACACCAGAAGTTGATGCCGAGACCGTAACTTCTGACACGAAAAATGTCACTATCATGGTGACATATACAGCGAACAATACCGGTAACAACAATACTGGCAATAACAACACTGGTGACAGTAATACAGGTAACTCGAACAGTGGTTCGAACAACACCGGTGACAGTAACACTGGTAACTCGAACTCCGGTTCAAACAATACTGGTGACAGCAATACTGGTAACTCGAACAGTGGCTCGAACAACACTGGTGACAGCAACACAGGTAATTCAAACTCCGGCTCGAATAACACTGGTGATAGCAATACCGGTAACTCGAACTCTGGTTCAAACAACACCGGTGACAGCAATACAGGTAACTCGAACAGTGGTTCGAACAACACCGGTGACAGCAACACTGGGAACAGTAACAGTGGTTCAAATAACACCGGTGACAGCAATACCGGTAACTCGAACTCTGGCTCGAATAACACTGGTGATAGCAACACTGGGAACAGCAACTCTGGCTCGAATAACACCGGTGACAGCAACACCGGTAACTCGAACTCTGGTTCAAACAACACTGGTGATAGCAACACAGGTAATTCAAACTCTGGCTCGAACAACACCGGTGACAACAATACCGGTAACTCAAACAGTGGTAATTCGAACAGTGGTTCGAACAACACCGGTGACAGTAACACTGGTAACTCGAACTCCGGTTCAAACAACACTGGTGACAGCAACACCGGTAACTCGAACTCTGGTTCAAACAACACCGGTGACAGCAACACAGGTAATTCGAACTCTGGCTCGAATAACACCGGTGACAGCAACACCGGTAACTCGAACTCTGGTTCAAACAACACCGGTGATTCCAACACTGGGAACAGTAACAGCGGTTCAAACAACACTGGTGATAGCAATACCGGTAACTCGAACTCTGGTTCAAACAACACCGGTGACAGCAATACCGGTAACTCGAACAGTGGTTCGAACAACACCGGTGACAGCAACACTGGGAACAGTAACAGTGGTTCAAACAACACCGGTGACAGCAATACCGGTAACTCGAACTCTGGCTCGAACAACGCCGGTGACAGCAATACTGGTAACTCGAACTCTGGTTCAAACAACACCGGTGATAGCAACACAGGTAATTCGAACTCAGGTTCAAACAACACTGGTAACAACAACACCGGGAACTCAAACAGTGGTAATTCGAACAGTGGTTCGAACAACACTGGTGACAGCAACACGGGTAACTCGAACTCCGGCTCGAACAACACTGGTGACAGTAATACTGGGAACAGTAACTCTGGCTCGAATAACACTGGTGATAGCAACACAGGTAATTCGAACTCAGGTTCAAACAATACTGGTAACAACAACACCGGGAACTCAAACAGTGGTAATTCGAACAGTGGTTCGAACAACACTGGTGACAGCAATACTGGTAACTCGAACTCGGGTTCAAACAACACCGGTGATAGCAACACAGGTAATTCGAACTCAGGTTCAAACAATACTGGTGATAGCAACACCGGTAACTCGAACTCAGGTTCAAATAACACTGGTGACAGCAACACAGGTAACTCGAACTCTGGCTCGAATAACACCGGTGATAGCAACACTGGGAACAGTAACTCAGGTTCAAATAACACTGGTGACAGCAACACAGGTAATTCGAACTCAGGTTCAAACAATACTGGTGATAGCAACACCGGTAACTCGAACTCAGGTTCAAATAACACTGGTGACAGCAACACCGGGAACAGTAACAGCGGCTCGAATAACACTGGTGATAGCAACACGGGTAACTCGAACTCGGGTTCAAACAACACCGGTGATAGCAACACAGGTAATTCGAACTCAGGTTCAAACAACACCGGTGACAACAATACCGGTGACAGCAACACCGGTAACTCGAACTCCGGCTCGAATAACACCGGTGACAGTAATACTGGGAACAGTAACAGCGGCTCGAATAACACTGGTAACAACAACACCGGGAACTCAAACAGTGGTAATTCGAACAGTGGTTCGAACAACACTGGTGACAGTAATACTGGGAACAGTAACAGCGGCTCGAATAACACTGGTGATAGCAACACAGGTAATTCGAACTCAGGTTCAAACAATACTGGTGATAGCAACACCGGTAACTCGAACTCAGGTTCAAATAACACTGGTGACAGCAACACGGGTAACTCGAACAGTGGCTCGAATAACACTGGTGATTCCAACACAGGTAATTCGAACTCGGGTTCAAACAACACCGGTGACAGCAATACTGGGAACAGTAACTCTGGCTCGAACAACACTGGTGACAACAACACCGGGAACAGTAACAGCGGCTCGAATAACACTGGTGATAGCAACACAGGTAATTCGAACTCAGGTTCAAACAATACTGGTGATAGCAACACCGGTAACTCGAACTCAGGTTCAAATAACACTGGTGACAGCAACACTGGGAACAGTAACTCTGGCTCGAATAACACTGGTGATTCCAACACAGGTAATTCGAACTCGGGTTCAAACAACACCGGTGACAGCAATACTGGGAACAGTAACTCTGGCTCGAATAACACTGGTGATTCCAACACAGGTAATTCGAACTCAGGTTCAAACAACACCGGCGACAGCAACACCGGTAACTCGAACTCCGGCTCGAATAACACTGGTGATTCCAACACCGGTAACTCGAACTCGGGTTCAAACAACACCGGTGATAGCAACACAGGTAATTCGAACTCAGGTTCAAACAACACTGGTAACAACAACACTGGGAACTCCAACAGTGGTAACTCGAACAGTGGCTCGAATAACACTGGTAACAACAACACCGGGAACTCCAACAGTGGTAATTCGAACAGTGGTTCGAACAATACTGGTGACAGCAACACAGGTAACTCGAACTCCGGCTCGAATAATACCGGTGATAGCAACACTGGGAACAGTAACTCTGGCTCGAATAACACTGGTGACAGTAATACTGGGAACAGTAACTCTGGCTCGAATAACACTGGTGACAGTAATACTGGGAACAGTAACAGCGGCTCGAATAACACTGGTGATAGCAACACAGGTAATTCGAACAGTGGTTCGAACAATACTGGTGATAGCAACACAGGTAACTCGAACTCAGGTTCAAATAACACTGGTAACAACAACACTGGGAACTCCAACAGTGGTAACTCGAACAGTGGCTCGAATAACACTGGTGATAGCAACACTGGGAACAGTAACTCAGGTTCAAATAACACTGGTGACAGCAACACTGGGAACAGTAACTCTGGCTCGAATAACACTGGTGATTCCAACACAGGTAATTCGAACTCAGGTTCAAACAACACCGGCGACAGCAACACCGGTAACTCGAACTCCGGCTCGAATAACACTGGTGACAGCAACACAGGTAATTCGAACTCGGGTTCAAACAACACCGGTGACAGCAATACTGGGAACAGTAACTCTGGCTCGAATAACACTGGTGATTCCAACACAGGTAATTCGAACTCAGGTTCAAACAACACCGGCGACAGCAACACCGGTAACTCGAACTCCGGCTCGAATAACACTGGTAACAACAACACTGGGAACTCCAACAGTGGCTCGAATAACACTGGTAACAACAACACCGGGAACTCAAACAGTGGTAATTCGAACAGTGGTTCGAACAATACTGGTGACAGCAACACCGGTAACTCGAACTCCGGCTCGAATAACACCGGTGATAGCAACACCGGTAACTCGAACTCAGGTTCAAATAACACTGGTGACAGCAACACCGGGAACAGTAACAGCGGCTCGAATAACACTGGTGATAGCAACACGGGTAACTCGAACTCGGGTTCAAACAACACCGGTGATAGCAACACAGGTAATTCGAACTCAGGTTCAAACAACACCGGTGACAACAATACCGGTGACAGCAACACCGGTAACTCGAACTCCGGCTCGAATAACACCGGTGACAGTAATACTGGGAACAGTAACAGCGGCTCGAATAACACTGGTAACAACAACACCGGGAACTCAAACAGTGGTAATTCGAACAGTGGTTCGAACAACACTGGTGACAGTAATACTGGGAACAGTAACAGCGGCTCGAATAACACTGGTGATAGCAACACAGGTAATTCGAACTCAGGTTCAAACAATACTGGTGATAGCAACACCGGTAACTCGAACTCAGGTTCAAATAACACTGGTGACAGCAACACGGGTAACTCGAACAGTGGCTCGAATAACACTGGTGATTCCAACACTGGGAATTCGAACTCGGGTTCAAACAACACCGGTGACAGCAATACTGGGAACAGTAACTCTGGCTCGAACAACACTGGTGACAACAACACCGGGAACAGTAACAGCGGCTCGAATAACACTGGTGATAGCAACACAGGTAATTCGAACTCAGGTTCAAACAATACTGGTGATAGCAACACCGGTAACTCGAACTCAGGTTCAAATAACACTGGTGACAGCAACACTGGGAACAGTAACTCTGGCTCGAATAACACTGGTGATTCCAACACAGGTAATTCGAACTCAGGTTCAAACAACACTGGTAACAACAACACTGGGAACTCCAACAGTGGTAACTCGAACAGTGGCTCGAATAACACTGGTAACAACAACACCGGGAACTCCAACAGTGGTAATTCGAACAGTGGTTCGAACAATACTGGTGACAGCAACACAGGTAACTCGAACTCCGGCTCGAATAATACCGGTGATAGCAACACTGGGAACAGTAACTCTGGCTCGAATAACACTGGTGACAGTAATACTGGGAACAGTAACTCTGGCTCGAATAACACTGGTGACAGTAATACTGGGAACAGTAACAGCGGCTCGAATAACACTGGTGATAGCAACACAGGTAATTCGAACAGTGGTTCGAACAATACTGGTGATAGCAACACAGGTAACTCGAACTCAGGTTCAAATAACACTGGTAACAACAACACTGGGAACTCCAACAGTGGTAACTCGAACAGTGGCTCGAATAACACTGGTGATAGCAACACTGGGAACAGTAACTCAGGTTCAAATAACACTGGTGACAGCAACACTGGGAACAGTAACTCTGGCTCGAATAACACTGGTGATTCCAACACAGGTAATTCGAACTCAGGTTCAAACAACACCGGCGACAGCAACACCGGTAACTCGAACTCCGGCTCGAATAACACTGGTGACAGCAACACAGGTAATTCGAACTCGGGTTCAAACAACACCGGTGACAGCAATACTGGGAACAGTAACTCTGGCTCGAATAACACTGGTGATTCCAACACAGGTAATTCGAACTCAGGTTCAAACAACACCGGCGACAGCAACACCGGTAACTCGAACTCCGGCTCGAATAACACTGGTAACAACAACACTGGGAACTCCAACAGTGGCTCGAATAACACTGGTAACAACAACACCGGGAACTCAAACAGTGGTAATTCGAACAGTGGTTCGAACAATACTGGTGACAGCAACACCGGTAACTCGAACTCCGGCTCGAATAACACCGGTGATAGCAACACTGGGAACAGTAACTCTGGCTCGAATAACACTGGTGACAGCAACACAGGTAACTCGAACAGTGGTTCGAACAACACTGGTGACAGTAATACTGGGAACAGTAACTCTGGCTCGAATAACACTGGTGATTCCAACACAGGTAATTCGAACTCAGGTTCAAACAACACTGGTAACAACAACACTGGTGACAGTAATACTGGGAACAGTAACAGCGGCTCGAATAACACTGGTGATAGCAACACAGGTAATTCGAACAGTGGTTCGAACAATACTGGTGATAGCAACACCGGTAACTCGAACTCAGGTTCAAATAACACTGGTGACAGCAACACGGGTAACTCGAACAGTGGCTCGAATAACACTGGTGATTCCAACACTGGGAATTCGAACTCGGGTTCAAACAACACCGGTGACAGCAATACTGGGAACAGTAACTCTGGCTCGAACAACACTGGTGACAACAACACCGGGAACTCAAACAGTGGTAATTCGAACAGTGGTTCGAACAATACTGGTGACAGCAATACGGGTAACTCGAACTCCGGCTCGAATAACACCGGTGACAGTAATACTGGGAACAGTAACAGCGGCTCGAATAACACTGGTAACAACAACACCGGGAACTCAAACAGTGGTAATTCGAACAGTGGTTCGAATAACACTGGTGACAGTAATACTGGGAACAGTAACAGCGGCTCGAATAACACTGGTGATAGCAACACAGGTAATTCGAACTCAGGTTCAAACAATACTGGTGATAGCAACACCGGTAACTCGAACTCAGGTTCAAATAACACTGGTGACAGCAACACAGGTAACTCGAACTCCGGCTCGAATAACACCGGTGATAGCAACACTGGGAACAGTAACTCAGGTTCAAATAACACTGGTAACAACAACACTGGAAACTCCAACAGTGGTAACTCGAACAGTGGCTCGAATAACACTGGTGATAGCAACACTGGGAACAGTAACTCAGGTTCAAATAACACTGGTGACAGCAACACTGGGAACAGTAACTCTGGCTCGAATAACACTGGTGATAGCAACACAGGTAATTCGAACTCAGGTTCAAACAACACCGGCGACAGCAATACTGGTAACTCGAACTCGGGTTCAAACAACACCGGTGACAGTAATACTGGGAACAGTAACTCTGGCTCGAATAACACTGGTGATAGCAACACAGGTAATTCGAACTCAGGTTCAAACAACACCGGTGACAGCAACACGGGTAACTCGAACAGTGGCTCGAATAACACTGGTGATTCCAACACTGGGAATTCGAACTCGGGTTCAAACAACACCGGTGACAGCAATACTGGGAACAGTAACTCTGGCTCGAATAACACTGGTGATTCCAACAGTGGTAACTCGAACAGTGGCTCGAATAACACTGGTGATAGCAACACTGGGAACAGTAACTCAGGTTCAAATAACACTGGTGATAGCAACACTGGGAACAGTAACTCAGGTTCAAATAACACTGGTGACAGCAACACTGGGAACAGTAACTCTGGCTCGAATAACACTGGTGATTCCAACACAGGTAATTCGAACTCAGGTTCAAACAACACCGGTGACAGCAACACGGGTAACTCGAACAGTGGCTCGAATAACACTGGTGATTCCAACACTGGGAATTCGAACTCGGGTTCAAACAACACTGGTGATAGCAACACAGGTAATTCGAACTCAGGTTCAAATAACACTGGTGACAGCAACACTGGGAACAGTAACTCTGGCTCGAATAACACTGGTGATTCCAACACAGGTAATTCGAACTCGGGTTCAAACAACACTGGTGATTCCAACACTGGGAATTCGAACTCGGGTTCAAACAACACCGGTGACAGTAATACTGGGAACAGTAACAGCGGCTCGAATAACACTGGTAACAACAACACCGGGAACTCAAACAGTGGTAATTCGAACAGTGGTTCGAACAATACTGGTGACAGCAACACGGGTAACTCGAACTCCGGCTCGAATAACACCGGTGATAGCAACACTGGGAACAGTAACTCAGGTTCAAATAACACTGGTGACAGCAACACGGGTAACTTGAACTCCGGCTCGAATAACACCGGTGATAGTAACACTGGGAACAGTAACTCTGGCTCGAATAACACTGGTGACAGCAACACAGGTAACTCGAACTCCGGCTCGAATAACACCGGTGATAGCAACACTGGGAACAGTAACTCTGGCTCGAATAACACTGGTGACAGCAACACGGGTAACTCGAACAGTGGTTCGAACAACACCGGCGACAGCAACACGGGTAACTCGAACTCTGGCTCGAATAACACTGGTGATTCCAACACAGGTAATTCGAACTCAGGTTCAAACAACACTGGTGACAGTAATACTGGGAACAGTAACAGCGGCTCGAATAACACTGGTGATTCCAACACAGGTAATTCGAACTCAGGTTCAAACAACACTGGTAACAACAACACTGGATCAAACAATACTGGTAACAATAACCATGGTGATGGGAATGTCGGTAATAACAACACTGGTAACGATAATCATGGTGATAATCTAATCGGGAATGGTTTGACGACTCCGATTCTAACGGTCGCACCTTCAGCTGTTTACACGAATAATGGTGTTTGGAATCCTAAGCTGAACGTGCTCGAATTGATTGATGATCATGGAAATAAAGTTGATTTAAATGGCATTCAACTCAAAGAAGTACAAGATGAATTTGATGCCAAAATTGATGCCAATGTGGTCGAATATCGTGTTCTCTCTGGATCCGAGAATAAAGTGGGATCTATGGTGGTTGAATTTGCTTGGGGAAACAAAGCTGATCATGGGATTGGTGATTATGTTACCCAGACGACGACCGTTACTTGGCTGGAGAATCAAGCGCAAGTTCTTGTCAAAAACAGCGAAATTCCATTAGATTCTGGTTGGCAAGTTTCTGATAATGTGACGGTAGTAAAACGGATGAATGGTTCAATTGTTGATCCTGGACAAATTACCTATAAGTACGTTGAATCTGCCGACCAATTTGATGATGTAATTCCTGATAATGTCATCGAGTGGACAGGTTCGGTTAATGTTAATGTACCGGGGGTTTACACAATTACGGTTGCTTGGAGTGATCCGGTAACAGCCAGCTTCACTGTGACAATTAAGGGAAGTGATGGTAACAACACGGGCAACTCGAACTCGGGTAACAGTAACAGCGGTTCAAACAACACGGGCAACTCGAACTCGGGCAACAGCGGTTCGAACAACACGGGCAACTCGAACTCGGGCAACAGTAACAGTGGTTCGAACAACACGGGCAACTCGAACTCGGATAACAGTAACAGTGGTTCGAACAACACGGGCAACTCAAACTCGGATAACAGCAACAGTAATTTGGTAACAAATGGTCAGGGCAAAGCGCCGAACTTTGGAGCTAGTCAAATGATCGCTGATACGGTTACCGGCAACTTCAATGCTCAGACGAAGGGCACGAAGCCAGCGCCAAATCGGCACTCAGGTTTACCGGCAACGGAGGCGCCTTCAAACGATGCGGTTGTTTTGATTGGGCTGACTGGTATGTTGGCTGCACTAGGTTTGCTTGGTACGAAGAAACATCGTCATGAATCATGATTTTTGAATGAATGACGCAAAGAAGGGCTCGCGATTTCTCGCGGGTCCTTCTTTTTTTCATATTTAATTAACGGTGAATTAAGCGTTCATTTCTTTGGCCGCATATTTATTGATGAAGGCTAATGCGGCTGAGTGCAGGTCATCAAGGGCGGTTGGTTCAACTGGGTAATGGCCACCGTGACGCAACATTTTGACTTCGACTGGGACTTTTTTCACTTGTTCCAAATGGTGTTGACTCAAGCGATATGGGGTCCAACGATCTTCGGCAGGTTGGGTGAGGAGGATTGGGCAAACATCGAAGTCGGTTGCTTCGACAATTAGGTTGTGATGCATGTAGGAATTGAGAAAGGCCAATGAGGAACTGTTAGCAGCGCTTGTCTTGTCGCGCATAAATGCTGCTTGGGCTTCAGGGTTATTGCAGAGGGCGCTCATTTTGGAGGCAGTGCTCATCCGAACTTTCATCCGGCCCAGACCTAAGCTAACAAAACCTGGCAACATTGGTGTCGTGATGTGGCCCATGAACCAATTGCGCGTGGTGGTGTATTGGACGTCTTGATTGCGTTGATCAAGAAACGTCATGCCGATAATGCCGCGAACCTTACCATTTTTGGCAGCGACGTCGTAAGTTTCCATTCCGCCAGCACTCAGGCCATAAATAAAGATCGGCCGATTGTCACGGGCTAGTTCATGGTCAATGTAGTCGCTACCGACCTGAATCCAGTCGTTGTAAGTGATTGGTGTCTTTTGATTAACTTGAGTTAAACCATAAGTTGGCATGTCGATGCAGATGGTTTCGATTTCGTGGTTGGACAGTTTGTACAGTGGCCCACCCATGATCATGGAAATTTGCCGACCGTTGGTGCCGACACCGTGTAGCATCACAACTTTGACTTTAGCATTAGCATTACGGAAAGTGTCTAAATGAATGTTGTTGCCGTGCCAGTCCCACCATTCGTCTCTTGGCATATAGCTGTCACTAAATTGTTCCTCTGCTGTTGTAGGATAAAGAAGTTAATGAGTTGTAGTGAAAGGTAGTGATGATTGTGAGTGAACGAACCATGCATTTATTGGAAGATGCCATCCCGGTATTTAGTGTTTTGGCCGACAAAACGCGGCAGGAAATTTTGTTGAATCTGTTCGACAACGGTGAACAGACCGTCTCAGAGATTACAGGCCGATTGAAATTAACGCAACCAGCTGTTTCTTATCATTTAAAATTGCTGATGGGCGCTAAATTAGTTAATGCGGACAAACGTGGTCGCGAACGCTACTACACCGTTCGGTTTGACGATTCCGTCGCATTGTTAGACGCCTTGCTGACTAGTTTGAAATCTGATGCTAAGCAAATTGATGATTAATTAGCGTGTCGCCAATAAAAAACGTTTAACCTGAAAATATGACCAGCCTGGCGCAAAAGTCAAGGTCGGTCATATGTTGGGCTAAACGTTTTTTTACATACATCTTTTAACATGTAGCAGGTCAATGATCACCACGGGACTAGCCCATCTGTATCAGAGAAAGTCCCATTGATCGTATTATCTGGACTGCTGGCCAAAGCCACGGTGCGGGCGACGCCTTCTTGAACGGTCTTGTTGCCGCCACCACCGGCAAATGTTGTATCGACCCAGCCGGGATTAACGGCGTTGACAGTAATGTTGGTGGTTTTTAATTCGTTAGCTAAATCCACCGTGAACATGTTGACCGCTGTTTTAGAAGCCTGATAGCCCATGGCGCTGTGTTGATAAATACTGGTTGTTGGATCTGAAGCTAGCGTTAGTGAACCAACGGCGCTAGAGATATTCAAGATTTTAGCGAAGGGGGCTTGGCGCAATAATGGAATGAATGCTTGGGTCACCATGACCACGCCGAAGAAATTGACGTCGAAGTCTTTTCTGATGGTGTCGATTGGTAAAGTTGAGGGTTTTTCGTAGTTATCAAGCGCGATCCCAGCATTGTTGATTAAGATGTCTAAGTGACCGTACTGCTGTGTTACTGTTGTCGCGGCTTGGTGAATACTTTTTGCATCGGTGACGTCTAATTCAAGCGAGTCGGCTTCAATTCCCTTGTCACGCAGCTGAGCGACTGCCGCATTGCCTTTGTCAGCATTGCGGGCGGCAACTAGAATATGCTGGCCTAAGTGTCCTAGTTCTAATGCAAGTTCAAAGCCCATTCCCCGGTCAGCACCGGTAATTAATGTTAATTGGCGTGTCATTAAATTGATCTCCTTATGGCTTATATTGTAAGCTCACTGTATACCTCTAACGTAACTAGAGGTCAAATGATTTGAGGCGATTAAGATGATGTTAATTGGACAACTGGCAGCGGAGACTGGATTGTCAATCCGGACCATTCGTTTTTATGAAACTAAAAAAATTGTGTTGCCGACTGCTAGAGACCCGCACGGCAATCGTTTATACGATGACGAAGCGGTTCATTGGACAAAATTTGTTGCTTATTTACGTCAGACAGGCATGTCGCTGGCTGATTTAGCTCATTATCGGCAGTTGGTTGATCAAGGAATCAGTACGCTGCCGGCACGAATCGAGTTACTTAAACAGCAACGGGCCAAAGTCGTTCAACAAATCGAGGCCAAGCGAGTACAGTTGCAACAAATTGATCATAAGTTATCCCACTATCAGTCAGATGCAGAGAGATTTTTATAGGAAAATAGAGGCAGCAGGGTTGCAAATCGAGACAGGTCGTCGTATATTATGAGTGAGCAAACACTCACTTTTAAAAAATGGAGGCAACGACATGGCAGCAGTCATTCAGGTTCATGACCTGCAACAAGGTTATGGCAAAACAGTCATTTTGAAAGATATTAATCTAGACGTTAACGCTGGTCAGATTCTCGCTTTAATCGGTCCCAGCGGCGCCGGAAAGACAACCTTAGTTAGCACAATTATGGGGATGCTAAAGCCGCAGAAAGGCACCGTGACGGTTTTAGACAAGTCTCAATGCCCAACCGCTTGTTATTAGCTAAGATTGGTTACATGGCCCAAACTGATGCATTGTATGGCGCTTTGACGGCTCGCGAGAATTTGAACTTTTTTGGGGCGATGCAGGGCGTTAATCCAGATGAATTAAAGCGCCAAATCCCGCATGCCGCCGAAGTAGTTAATCTGCAGCGTGATTTGGATAAACGCGTCGACGATTACTCTGGTGGGATGAAACGTCGGTTATCGCTTGCAATCGCGCTGATTTCAAGTCCAGAGCTATTGATTTTAGACGAACCCACTGTGGGTATTGATCCAGAATTGCGCCAACAAATTTGGCAAGAATTGCATCGGTTGGCCAAAACCGGTATTACAATCCTATTGACCACTCATGTGATGGAAGATGCGGAAGAGGCTGATGCCTTGATGATGATTCGTAATGGTGAAGCCATTGCTCAAGGCACGCCACAGGAATTGATTAAATCATATGGTGTAGATACGGTTGAAGAAGCCTTTTTGAAAGCTGGGAGGGAACAAGATGCGCACACTAGCAATGATTAAACGTGTTTTATTAGAAATGATTCGTGATAAACGGACCCTAGCATTGATGTTTGTGGCACCCTTATTGATTTTGACCTTAATGTATTTTTTGTTTCAGTCCAATTCGAACACGGTTGCTGACTTAGGCGTCCGCAACGTAGATAGCAGTTTAATTACTGCGATGAAAAGTAAACATGTGCAGTTACATGATTTAAAAAATGACGAATCAGCTAAGACAGTTATCCGCAAACACGATTATGCGGGGGTCCTTTCTCAATCAGGTGACAAACTCACGTTGACTTTACAGAATAGCGACCAGAGCAAGAGCGCGATTTTGAAGAATAGCTTACAAGGTGCTGAAGTTAAATTAAAGATGGAAGCGGCGGCAACGACCATTAAGACGCAAGGCAAAGCGATGCAACAGATGAGTCAGCAGCTTGCTCAATTACAGAAACAAATTGATCCGAATGCGCAACCGCAAGCGAATGGCTTGACCACTATGCAACCAGGGCAGGCCGCTAAAACCACGAAGCTACACACCCACTATCTATATGGTAGTAGTAATTCAACGTTCTTCAATACACTATTGCCAATCATGATTGGTTTTGTGGTTTTCTTCTTTGTCTTTTTGATTTCTGGGATTGCGCTATTGCGTGAACGGACGACAGGCACGCTGTATCGGTTGCTAGCAACGCCTGTTAAACGGGGTGAGATCCTGACGGGTTATCTATCTGGTTATGGGTTATTTGCACTTGTTCAAACGATTCTAATCGTAAGTTTCAGTGTGCTGGCATTCAAGATTCAAATTTTGGGCAGTGTTTGGACGATGCTGGTGATTAATATTTTACTAGCGGGGATTGCACTGACCCTGGGGCTATTGATTTCAACTTTTGCCTCCTCAGAATTTCAGATGGTCCAATTTATCCCGGTTGTTGTCATTCCACAGGTCTTCTTCTCCGGGATTATCCCGATTGATCAAATGGAAAGTTGGTTGCGACCGATCGCCTACATCATGCCATTGTACTATGGGGCTAATTCCATGAGTAATGTAATTGAAAAAGGCGCGACAATCGGTCAGGTGGCCCCAAATCTGTTGGTTTTGTTAGGGTTCATGGTATTGTTCTTGATCTTGAACCTACTAGCAATGCGTAAGTATCGTCAAGTTTAGGAGCGAGAATGATGGCAGTTAAACACAGTGTTGAAACATTATTGGCTGAGAGCTTCAATGAATCTGATTTAACTTCAAAGCAAAAGGCGGTCTTGCGGGCTAGCTTATCCTTATTTTCTGAAAAAGGTTTCGAGCAAACAACAACAACTGATATTGCACGAGTTGCTGGAGTAGCCGAAGGAACGGTTTACAAACGGTTTAAGACCAAGGATGATATTTTAAAGGCGATTATGAGCCCGTTTTTGGCTGAGGTAATTCCTCAATTGATTACGGAATTTACGGATGCCGTGGTGAATGCTTCGTATCCACATTTCGCCGATTTTTTGCAACAAGCAATCGGTAATCGGATGCAATTTGCGCTGGAGAATCGTAAGCAAATTCGCGTCTTCCTCCAAGAACTAACCAAACGGACAAACTCGCAAGAATTAACCATATTGATTCCGGAGCTAGATCAGGTGGTATCTGCGCTGACGACAGTCTTGGATCACTATAAACAACAAGGTGAAGTTGTGGACTGGCCTACAATGCGCATTGCCCGATATATTGCGAGTACCGCAGTGGGTTACATGTTGCCAGCGGTCTTGATGAACCAGTCGTTGAGTGAAGCACAATTGGCGAAATTTAGTCAGGAAGCCACTGAATTTCTTGTTCGGGGATTAACACCAGTCGCTGGTTAAGTGCGATCGTGTTAGAATTAGTGTAATTCAAATTGTGAAAGAAGCTGATGGTATGGCAAAGATTCCCGCACCGTTACAAGCGTTTATTGATACAACCAATCAAGGTGACTCAGATGCTTTCGTGGCGCTATTTACACCCGATGGGGTCATCAATGATTGGGGTAACGAGTACCATGGTACGGAAGAAATTTCCCATTGGAACCAAACCGATAATATTGGCAAGCAATCTCAATTTACGTTACAGGATGCCCAATCGTTGGCACCCGATCAATGGCGATTAATGATTAAAGTGGCTGGTAACGGCTTCAACGGGGTGAGTCCATTTAATTTCACATTGGCCGACGACCAGATTAAATCGATGGTAATTTTACCAAACTAATTGTGGAGATTGAAACAAGAACAAGAACTAAATGTCATTTCTTAAGCTCAATCATCAAAATGCGGGACATAAGTCAAGCGACTCCGCCTAAAAGCGAACTGCCAACGATGAATAAATCATCATCATTCGTAGTTCACCCTTAGTGCTCGTCACTTACGGACTTATGTCCCGTTCTCTTTACGTGGACTATCGTTCATTATGTTAGTGTAATTTGGTCACGAGATAATGCATCCAGTTTTACGGCAATGCTTTGAGGAGTGCCTGTAAATTGCCCAGTGATGTAGCCTTCAATGACGCCGAGAAAGCCGGCTGCCAGAAACGTCAAGGTAACGCGATCAATTGAGTTCTTTTCGTGATGCGCTAATCCCGTTAGTAAATAAGCGCCAAATTTTCGACGAAATGAATAAGAAGCATCACTCGTCAATAGCTTGGCAAATAGCATTCGTTGTTGATCAAGATAGGTGACCCAAATCGTCAACCGTTCCACCGCGGAGAGTTGATCATTGCTATGACTGGCTTGATCCAGTTGCTCAAGTTGTTGATTTGAGAAGGCGTCGATGAGTTCATATTTGTCGTCATAATAAGTATAAAACGCTTTTCGCGAGACATTGGCAGTTTGGCAAATGCCGGTAACCGTCAGTTGGTCAAAATTTTGAGTGGTCAACAGTTGAGCTAGGGCCGCTAATAGTAAGGATTGCGTTCGTTGTGCGCGCGGATCCATATGATTTTCCTCCTGTGCGAGACATTTTGGTAACTATTGTAACTTAAGTAACAGTTGTTTCAAGTTTGTGGTGTTGATTTTTGGCAGCCCCGGCTAAACTATGTCTCGTTGTTAAGTTATTTAGCTCAAGCTTTTGTAAAGGAGTTACCAAACATGGCAAAATTTCAAACAGTTCAATTTAAGGCCCGTCATTTCAATTTAGCTGGAAAATTAGTCTTTCCCGATGATTTTGACCAAGATACGGCTCAAAAAATGCCGGTACCGGCCTTAGTGATCACTCACCCAACTAGTGCTGACATGAACCAAACTTCAACAATTTATGCCACAAAATTAGCAGAGCAGGGTTTCTTGTCCTTGATTTTTGACGCTGCTTATCAAGGCCAAAGCGAGGGTGAACCTCGTTTCATTGAAGATCCGGCTAACCGCACGGAAGACATCATGTACGCGATTGATTACCTAGATACGCTATCGTATGTTGATGGCGATCGAATTGGCGCATTAGGGATTTGCGCTGGTGGTGGTTACACGATTAATGCGGCGAAGGTTGATAAGCGAATTAAGGCGGTGGCAGGGGTCGCAGCTGCTAGCGCTGGTGGTGCTTACCGTGAAGCCTTCGGGCCCGATCAACAGTTGATTGAAACATTGAATAATATTGCTCAACAGCGGACCATTGAGGCTCGTGGTGGTGAAGCGATGATGGGTCAATGGATCCCGAACAGTCAAGCAGAACGTGAAGCTGCTGGAATTGATGATATTGATATCGTCGAAGCGGTCGATTACTATAAAACGCCTCGAGGTGCGGATGAATTTTCACCTAATAAGGTACGCTACACGAGTTTAGCCTTGCTACTGGGTTACGATCCGTTAAACTTAGTAGATAAACTCTTAACGCAACCACTAGAGCTGATTATCGGCGACAAGCCAGGTAGCTTCGGCTCCTATCGCTTTGGTTTTGACGTTTATAATCAAGCGGCTTCAACGCAAAAAGATCTTCTTGTGCTCCACGGAATTTCGCACTATGACTTGTATGACCAACCCAAAGCCGTTGACCCAGCTGTTGAACAGTTAACAAAATTCTTCAATAAATATCTATAAAATTTGATACAAAAAAGTCGCACAATTCTCCTTGTTGTGCGACTTTTCCATTATTTATGAAGCAACATGCCAAAAGGACCAAGTCATGATGATGGCAATGAGGAAGGCGACTACAATAGTTGTTTTACGATAGTAGTTTAATAATGCGATAAATTCTCGAATTAAAGCGCTTGGGAGAAAGAAGAATGAAGTAGGTGAACCGACTCCGGTTGCCGGTAATCCGGCTTTTCGCGCATATAATAAAGCTCGTAAAACATGGTAGTTGTTAGTTGAAAAGACGATCTTTGGCGGCTGAGCGCCTTGCCAATCAGCTTCGATCAAGCGTTTAGAAAATTGCATGTTTTGGAGGGTGTTGCGTGACTGATCTTCCACAATAATCTGCTCATTGGAAATGCCTAAACTTAGTAGGTAATCACGCATTGCTGCCGCTTCGGAAATTGTTTCATCAGGCCCTTGACCACCGCTTACCACGAATTTAGGCTGGCCGCCATTGCGTCGATAATAAATCACGGCTTCATCAACACGCCCCTTTAATAAAGGAGGAATCTGTCCTTTTTTGCCAGACCAAGCGCCTAGCACAATTAAGTAGTCGATCTGTGTTGGTCGATTAAAGAATTGATTTAGCGCGGAATAAATCAGGTAACATAAAAAGAGCGACGAGAAGAAGAGATCTTCCCAGACAAAAATGGCAAGGGGGATTTTGGTTAAACGGGTCGTAGCGCGAATCATTAACCACATGGCAGGCATTAAAATAATTAAATTGGCGCCTAGCATGGCTGATAAGCGACTGGTTAGGCTACGACCCTCGCGGCTGGACATGATCGAAGTATTGCGGATTAAATAAATAATGAAGCCAAAGAATAAACCAGCTAAAGCAAGAACAATAATAAACAGTAAGCTTAGGCCGAGGATCATGGAGCGGGCGGCGATCAAATTAAGGACATAGTCTAAGCCCTGCCAAAATAAGCCAGCACTGAGTAGAACCACTGCAAAAGCCATTAAAGCGCCGACCCAGAAATTAGGGTGACGCAACAGGATAATGCCCGTAATGATAATGATGGCGGCGAGAATTGAAGCGCCGATGATTAACATAACATTCCTCCGTTAAGGCCGGTCGTGAGGACCGACGAAAATTAATTTATATTCTATTATACCAAGGGATTAAGGGCTTAAGAAAAACTTTAGTCATTTACTATAATAAAACAAGTAAAATTAATGCCATTGAGTCATATGAAGTAAAGGAGAGTATTAATGAAGGCACGAAAGTTATCAATGGATGGGTTTTCCATCAAGGTATTAGGAATTCTCTTGATGGTACTTGATCATATTCATGAAGAATTACTGCCTCTGGGTATTCCAACTTGGTTTAATATGTTGGGACGGATTGTGGCGCCGTTATTCCTTTTCCTATCTGTGGAAGGTTTCGTTCACACACACGATCGTAAACGCTATTTATGGCGATTACTGATTGGCTTTTGGATCATGAGCCTTGGCAGCTTCGTATTACAAATGTGGTTGCCCGTAGATGGTGGGCGTTTAGGATTGCTGAATAATATTTTTGGCACGCTGTTTCTAGGCGTGTTTGCAATGCTAGGAATCAGTAAAATTACCGATGGTCGGCGCGATCATAATCGGCATTTGATTTGGCAAGGCATTGGCATTTTAAGTTTAGAAGTTTTACTGTCAGTAATTGGTACAGCAATTTTATTTGTTCCTGAATCAATGCGAGTTGCTGCAGCCCGGGTTTCACAGTTCATTCCCAACTTATTTACCACAGAAGGTGGTCCATTATTTGTTCTATTAGCGATTTTCTTCTATTTATTCAGAAATAATCGTATGGGCCAAATTTTGAGCCTAGTCGTTATTGCGATTATTTTCACCGGTTTTAATTTCCAAGGACTGTTTAGTACAAATTATTCATGGATGATGGTTGGTGCGATCATTCCAATCGCGCTCTACAATGGGCAACGGGGACGTAGTGACAAATGGTTCTTCTACATTTTCTATCCGACCCACATTTGGGCGTTATATTTGATTGCTTATGGGCTTCATCTCACTGGTTATTAGAATTTGACCTAAATAGGTTCGGACAAAAGCAAAAGCTAAATTTTATTTTCAATCTAAATCGCTAACACGCGGGACATCAGTCAAGTGACCCCACTTAAAAGCGAACTTCAAACGATGAGCAAATCATCATTTTAAGTTCGCCCTTAGTGCTCGTCACTTACCGACATGATGTCCCGCGCGTTTTTTACTGGGACTTTTTGAGAGCATTACTATTATCTGACGATCATCAGCCGGTCTGCTATAGTTAGCATAATCTATTTAGAGGTGAGAGCGATGAGGAAAATCTGGCGCCGCCAAGATGTATATTTGATGGGGCTAATGACCGGTGAAGTATTGCTGGGATTGGTTTTGGAGCATGCTTTAGTGAATGAAAAAGTCGCATTAACCATTATTGGCGCGCTGATTGCGATTTTTGTATTTGCAAATGTTATCTGGTTTAAACGAAGCTTGTTAGCCACCGACTGGCATCGATTGAAGCAACAACGTGGGCAGGCAATGATTGGAGTGGTAGTCGTCCTAATTGGCTTCGCCGTCAGTCAGTGGTTGGCTAGCACGCTAGTTCCAGGCGCCGCGGCTGCTCAATCGCCCATAGTTATTCGGATGGCTTCGATCATTGGATTTGTGACGGCCGTCTTAGCACCATTTACAGAAGAAGTCATCTTTCGCTACGAATTATTTTTTCAATTTAGGCGGCAGTCGAGGATCGTTCAGGTCTTGATGGCGTTGATTAGTGCTGGACTATTTGGCACAGTTCACGCAATTTCCGGGGATGGATTATCTTCGATTATTTCGCTAGCCATTGTCGGATTAGTCCTAGTTGGTGTATACGCTTGGACAAAAAATATCTGGATTTCGTTACTGGGTCACTTGGTGTGGAATGTTGCACTAGCGTTGCCATTATTAATTAGTTTATTTCTGCCAGTTGCGTAGTCGGGAACTTAAGGAAGCATCGAATAATAAACCGGATCCTAGCATTTTACTGAACAAAATTTCATAAGGTTAAAATTTACTGGCCGTTTATATTTATTGTGAATCAAATTCAAGCTAAGCAGCCGCGCGATCAGCTGAGCAAACTTTTAATGACGGAGATTGCTGGTTAGTAGTGGATAAATGTCTGAATAACTCTGTTGGTGATTGGCCTGCCACATTAACTAGTGCGATGGCCTAAGCTTATGCTAAATGATTTGTTATTTTTAAGTCGTACATTAATTAAAGTGCATTAGGCTAGTCAAAAGTTCTGAGAAGCCTTGTGTACGATGTCTTCAAAACAGATAATGGGTCTATTGGCAAGACAGAGAGGAGAAACAATGGCTAAAACCGAAGTAGTGGAGTTAACAAACTTAGTCTTAGTGTCTGATAATGAAACAAATCAGATTCTCGTTGAGGATCGTCGAAATCCAGATTGGCCGGGGCTGACCTTTCCCGGTGGGCACATTAAGCCGGGAGAAAGCTTTGTTGATTCGGCCGTCCGGGAAGTCTGGGAAGAAACTGGGTTAACGGTGCATAATCCGATTTTTTGCGGCCTTAAAGAATTTATGGGCGAACATGGCCGTTATATTGTGGCTTTATTTAGAACTGATTCTTTTTCTGGTGAACTGGAATCTTCTTCAGAAGGTGCCGTCAGTTGGATGCGTCGTGATGAGCTATTCGAGCACCAATTTGCGGATGGTGTAGACAAACTTTTAAAAGTTTTTGATCAACATAATCTGTCCGAGCTAAGCTATTTGAACGATCCGAATGGTGAATTTAAATAAGCAGCGGTGTTTAATAATTAAAATTTAACGACCAAGGTTGCTCGAAAATGAGTTTTAAATCGGGTAAGATGAAAACAACAATAGATCGGGATGAATACGGTCTGAACTTGATGATGAAGAGGTAGCAGGATGAAGACAGCCGTGATTACCGATAGCGCCAGTTATTTAGATCCGGAAGTAGCTAAGGCTGCTGGCATATATGTTGTGCCAATTACTGTGATTTTTGGGACCCAGACTTATCTTGAAAATGTGGATATCACCAGTGAGCAATTTTATCAACGCATGCGCGAAGAAAAAATGATGCCATCCACGGCCCAAGTTACGATGATGCAAATGCAGGAAGTATTCGATCAATTGATCGCTGAAGGCTATGATGAAGTGATTAGTATTCATCTATCGAGTGGGATCACTACTTTCTTACAAAACCTGACGGCCTATGTACCTACTGTCAAAGAAATCAAAGTGTATCCGTTTGACTCGCAAATGGCGAGTGCCGGCGAAGCATGGTTGGCGTTAGTTGCTGCTAAGATGGCCAAAGCTGGCAAGCACGCTGCTGAAATTTTGCCAGTGTTAGAACGGCTGCGAGCGACTACTCACGTTTACTTTGTTGTCGATGATTTGAGTCACTTATTGCGCACCGGGCGAATTACGAATAGTTCAGCCTTCGTGGGTAACCTGTTACGAATTAAACCAATTTTGACATTTGAAGACGGCAAAATTGTGGCCTTAACTAAGGAGCGCACTGCTCGGCGTGCATTTCAACGGGTAAAGCAGGATTTTGTTGCTACACTGAGCCAGGAAAATTATCCGGTGCGGGCAGCTATTATTGATGGTAATAATCCAGCAGGCAGCGCTGAGTGGATGAGCGATTTAGCTAGCGATAATTTAACGACTACTGCCGGGGATGTGCAGTTTGAAATTGCACATATCGGACCATCAATTGGTGTTCATACGGGAGAAAAAGTGATGGGTCTCGTGTGGGCAGAAGATTGGCAACGTTTGGTTTGACCGTGTTTGAAAATCAATTCTGCCTATTTAAATAGCCACAATAAAAAGGGTTTCCGCGTAATCGAAACCCTTTTTATTGTGGCTGTATTGATGCGCTGAAGCTAACTGTGTGAGCTGTATTGATGACGCTCAGGCAGTTGACTAACATGAGCCGAATGTGTGACGAAGCGTTGTTTTGGTATGGCGGGGAAGCCAACGGTATCTTCGACAACATATCGTGGACGTGCACGAGACTGTTCGAAGATGCGACTTAAATATTGACCTAAAATGCCAATGCTAAATAATAATAGACTGCCAATTAAGAGATCGACGACTAACAGCCATTGTGTGTTAGAAACAGTGCCCCAAGTGCCAGAAAGTGTTAAACCGGCCGCAATAAAGAGCAAGCCACCGCCTGCCCAGTTTGCAAATTTTAGAGGTAATGCAGAAAATGACGTGATGCCATCAAGCGCAAGCCGAATCATTTTTGAAAGGGGATATTTGGATTCACCCGCTTGTCGTGGGCGTCTGGTATAGGTAACGGAGACTTGTTTAAAGCCAACCCAGCTGACCATTCCCCGAACAAAGGGTGACTGTTCGTTCATGCGATTCAACACGCTGACGACTTTACGGTCCATCAGGCGAAAATCACCAGTATCAATGGGAATCTCTATGCTTGTCAGCTGGTGTAGGATACGATAAAAGGCCTTGGCTGTGAGACGTTTGAACCAAGATTCACCTTCTCGTTGTGCACGTTGACCATATACGACATCGGCACCATGATGCCAGACGTCAATCATTTGTCCAATCACTTCCGGCGGATCTTGCAAATCAGCGTCCATAACGACCACTGCATCGCCGTTGGCATAACGAACCCCTGCAGTAATAGCCAATTGATGCCCGAAATTGCGAGAAAAACGTATTAGACGCATTTCTTGGTGAAAGGTCATTGCCTTACGAATTTTTTCAGCCGTATGGTCGGTGGAACCGTCGTCAACGAAGATGATTTCGTAAGCCTCGGCGCGTTTTTTAATGAATGCGTTCACCATGCGGATGGTGTTCATGATTAGGGCTTCTTCATTAAAGACCGGGAGAACGATTGAAATAAGTTCTTTTTTGGGAGTTGTCATCTTCATCTCATCCTTTCTAATTCAATTTATACAGCGTTCCAGCATTTCCACCCATGCCGCCAATTCGACTGGTATGGGAACAATTGGGTTTCTGATTGGCATTCCGAGGCTTTTGGTTCAGGTCTTTTTTACCTCGACCGCTCTTAAAGCGCCCAGTCAACTTGACTTGTGGCGGAGTTGCACCAGTACTTGCTTTGCCTCTCAGTGCTGCAACGCGAGTACCGGCAGATTTAGCCATGGTGGTATTACGCCCACCATACTTTTTGGCGCTGATTTTGGTTCCATTTTTCTGAACCCATTTAACGATGGCGCTGTTACTATTTCTACCTGAAACATAGAAATATTTGATTTCGCCTTTTTTAACGAGTTGCTTAAAATGTTTAAGTGAAATTGCCTTATCGGTGCCATTAAATCCACCAATAGCCATGACAGCCTTGCCGGTCTTAATGATATATGGCGCCGCTGTACCGGAATCGCTTGTGGCAAAGAGGTATTTGGCATTACCATCATGCTGATCTAGATACTTGATGAGCTTTTGATTGGCAGATTCGTTGCCAATCCCACCACTTTTCCGGGCATTAGTTAATAAATCAGGGCCGGCCGTTGGAATTGCGGCTGATTCAGCGGCCAGAGTGGGAGTCAAGGACCAAAAACTAGGTGCCAAGGCGAGGAGAATTAGTGCCATCAGGCTGACGATGTTAGTGCGTTTTACAGCTTTAAATGAAGTAATGATCACGATAGTAGCTACAATTGACCCTAAGCCAATCAGCCAAGACAACCACGGATAGTCACTGTAAACATACCAGCTTTGTAATGCACCGGTAGAGAGAATTCCACTGGCAAAAAGGTAGCGTTGCCAAAGTTGATGTTGGTTTTTTAATGCCTTAATGAAGACTGTCACCCCGATTCCAGCTAGCACAGCAAGCGGCGGGGCCAACATGATCATATAATATGGGTGAAAGAAACTAGCGATACTGAAGAAACCTGCTACGGGGACTAGCCAAGCAGTCCAGTACCACAACTGCTGTTGGTTAATCGTAGTTTGCCACCATTTTTTCTTGTGGTCAGCTTCATATAAGTAGGCACTAATTAAGCCAGTTAGTGCTAGTGGAAAGAACCAGCTGACTTGCTCACCTAAGGCCTGTTGGAATAACCGGAAAGGTCCAGCGGTTCCAATATTAAAGGCACCTTGACCACCGCCGACACCTTGGCGCCCGGGTCTTCTAGTTGAGTGCTGACCATTCGGGGCATGGTTAGTTTTAGTTGGCAGTATTTTTGATTTACCGGTGACTTTATTAGCAGATTTAGTTGATGCACTCATGCCAGGAAAGCGACTGCCGGTTCCCGTGGACTGCCCGAGTAATCGTTGAGAGCCATTATAGCCAAAAGCTAAGTTTAAGACGGAATTCGTTGATGAACTCCCAATGTAAGGTCGATCTTTGGTACTAGTGTTGTCGACAGCTAGTGGCCAAAATAAAGTGAAGACAGCTAGTGCGATGGTTGCAACAATCAGATGGGCAACCTTTTTTCGCCAAGTGACAGTACTGGCAATCCAATAAAAGAAATACATTGCAGGCAACAACATGAAGGCTTGCAGCATCTTGATGTTGAAGGCAATTCCGATCAGCGCAAAAGCGACCGTTACTTGCCAAGCACGGCGCTTCAGTATGGCTCGTTGTAATGTAAAACCAGCTAAGAGCAGGAAAAAGATCAATGTTGCATCCATGTTGTTTGTTCGCGAATCGGCCACGACGATCGGTGTGATCGTCATAAAGAATGCGCTTAAATTGCCGGCTAACCGGCCAAAGTATGGTCGAACCATCTGGCGAATTAATACCACTGATCCAACACCGAATGCGACGGAAGGCAACACAATGCTCCATCCGTGAAGGCCAAATAATTTGGCTGAGGCGGCCATAAACCAGAGGGCCACCGGCGGCTTATCAACGGTAATAAAACCGGCTGGGTCAAAGCTGGCATACCAAAAGTTATGCCAATTTTTTGTCATACTGACGATTGCAGCGGTGTAAAAATCATTAGCTGATCCTGCCTGCCAGATGTTCCAACCGTATAAAAAGACGGCTAGAACCAGAATTAGAACAAAATACCAATCCCAGTGTTTTAGGTGCTGACGCATGCCACCACTTCCTTTCTTTCGATGGTGGCTTACTATAGCCGCTGGTTCATAAAGCGAGCTTAACGGAAACTGAAATTAAGCTTAAGTAGGTTGTATCTTCTAATCGAAAACAAAAAAACTGAACCCAAGCTACAATGAGTAGCGGGTTCAGCTAATTAAGTTGAATTTATTTATTATTAACTTTAACGATTAAGACATCGACATCAGCATTACGACTAACATAGTTGGTTACAGAACCAACCATTAACCGTTCGACAGCGTTTAATCCAGTCGTTCCCATGACGATTAGCTCGTTGCCATGGTCGTGAGGGAATTCTTTAGAGATAACAGGTTTAGGATTTCCGAAACGAACGTGGATATCCACGTCTTTAACACCAGCATCCTCAGCCTGTTTCTTTAATGTTTCTAGGCGATTTTGCACATCTTCAACGAGACGATAGATGACATCACCACTCACGGCGCCACCATAGCTATCCGAAAATTGGTTGACCTCCAAAACATTTAGAATATCAAGATGGGTTTCGTTACGTTTGGCGACTTCAATCGCCTTTTCCAAAACCGGTTCAGTGGCCTTTGAACCATCGATCGGGGCGAGAACGTTTTTATATTGTTGTAGCATCACTACATGCCGCCTTTCCTCAATTAACTAATACTTTTGCTTGGTATTTATTATACCTTTTCTATGGCTCGTTGTAAGCGATTTAGTCGCCCACTCGTGAAAATAACTGCAAAGTTAGGGAGGCAATGCCAGTATCATCCTGGAAATCAAGGCGACAAAGTTTGTGAAATAAAATTAATAAACAGCGTCAAATTAGTGTTTGTTTCCGCTTTCAGAAAGTGCTAACATCACAGTAGAACTTGTGTTGGATAAAATAAAATCTGAGCGCAAGTAAATTGACGTTTACCAAGATGCCACTAATCAGGAGGATCAATCGCAATGTATTATGTTTCGATGAAGTCACACAATATTGGTGAAAATTTGGCTACTGAGCAGTATTTAATGAATAACAAGAATTTTGACGAACCTTTATTGCTATTTTACTATGAAGAACCTTGTATCATTGTCGGTCGCAACCAAAACACATTGGAAGAAATCAATCAAAAATACGTCCAAGAACATAATATTCGCGTGACCCGAAGACTCTCTGGCGGTGGCGCAGTTTACCAAGATTTGGGCAACCTATGTTTCAGCTTCGTGGTCGATTCCAATAGTGAAGACTTTGGTGATTTTAAGTCCTTTACGCAACCAATCGTGACCGCTTTGCAAAAAATGGGGGCCAAATCTGTAGAGGTGTCTGGACGCAATGATATTCTAGTAGATGGTCGGAAATTCTCAGGTAATGCAATGTATACACGCAATGGGAAGACTTTTTCTCATGGAACCTTAATGTTAGATGTCGATTTGGACGTAGTGACGCATGCTTTAAATGTGCCAGAAGATAAGATCGCTTCCAAGGGGATTAAGTCTGTTCGTTCACGGGTTACCAACTTACGACCATTCTTAGCGCCAGAGTACCAAGACATCGATGTCCCAACATTCCGCGACATCCTATTGAAAGAATTGTTTGGTGTTGATGATTTGACTGAAATCAAGGATCGTGAATATAACGTCACCGATGAAGATCAGAAAGAAATCGACAAGTTGTACGAACAATACTACAATAATTGGGACTGGGTTTACGGTAACTCGCCTGAATTTACGGTGAAAAAGCGACAGCACTTTGACTACGGGACCATTGACGCGCGTCTAAACGTTGAAGACGGGAAGATCAAGCACATCAAATTTTACGGCGATTTCTTCGGACCAGAAGATGTCACTGCCCTAGCTGACCGCCTCACTGAAATTAAGTATGACCGTGATGATCTGCGTAATGCATTAGCGGACGTAGACCTCAGTAAATACTTCGTCGGCATTTCAAAGGATCAACTCATCGATCTGCTGGCATAGAAAGGTTTTTAGCTAGATGAGAGATGTTCGAGTTGTTAGTTTGACGATTGCCGGGTGGATCTTTTATACGATTGTAAACGCGGGGGTATCCTTTGGCTTTGGCGGTAGCGCTAGTAGTCATTGGCCCGCGTTTTTGGCTAACGAGGTATTGATGCTTGTGCTAGTGGCCATTCCGGTGTTGATGTTTACCTTTAATTGGCGTTTTTCAGTTTATCCACAGGCCTTTGTTTTGTTGATTTTTTCAGCGGTACTCTTGCTAGCAGTCGTGAAGACATTCAGTGGACATGGAGTCGTGTTTATTAATGTGGTGATTGATTTATTCGCGGTAATTGGCTTGGTGACGAACTTTGAAGCCTTTGTGGCCGGAGCACGTTTTCGCCGGAACTACGAAGAAAATAACCGTATCTGGGTGGCTAAAGAAGCTGCCAAGAAACAACAATCGCAAAAGGGGCATAAATAATGGATATACAAGTTGCCGATTTTTTAACCGCAATTAAAGATGAGACATATGCGGCATACGCTGATACGGCTACGTTCGCACAGTTAAATGATACGCCGACAGAAGTGATGCAAGCGAGCTTTGATTTTGCTTTAAAGCAGCTACAGGCTGGTAAGCTATTCCAAGCTCGCGTTGATGTTACAGGATTTCACGATGTTGAAATCAATGTTCGTCTGGAAAGTTCGGTGATTAATTTGCCATTTGCCTACGTGAATGAAATTGATAAAATGCTGGATGCGGACGCGGTGTTACCAGTAAATGTGTACATGATCTTTGATTCTCCAGCGATTAACGTGTCTAAAATGCGGATTGACATGGCAAGTTCAGTGCAAGCGTTCTTAGATGATAACGAGTCAGTTACAGAAAAAGTAATCGATTGGCTACGAGAACAAGTGGAACGACTGACGATTGCAGAAGCTGACGATGAAGAACAGACGGACTAAAATAAAATAGCCCAGGCCGAAACAAACTAGGGTGATATAGTTGCACAAAAATAATCACGATCCTCAAAAATGCGGATCGTGATTATTTTTTTTTACAGGCTTAATTGATAATAATGTTATTAATCTTCAGCGAAGGCATCTGTCCATTCACGAATAAAGCGAACCGCTTCGTGAATGATAATTGGTAACAATGCAATCCCGATACAAATAAATGTGAAGTAGTTTTTAACAAATTGAGTTTTACCGAAGAAAAAGCCAGCCAATGTTGCCACAAGGATCCAACAACTGACGCCAATGGTGTTAAATAGGTGGAATTGCTTACGGTCCATGTTGGTCTCTCCGGCAATTAGTGGCATGAACAGCCCGATGATAGGAATAAACCGGGCGATGATTAAGAAGCTACCGCCATAGCGTTTAAAGTATGCTTCGGATTGAGACAGGCGATGCATTGCTTTGGAGGGCGATTTACCTGCGGCGGCCTCTTTTTTACGATGAGTGTTTGTTTTATCATTTAATTTTAAACCGGCCCGAAATTTGATGATCGAACCGACTAGCGTAACCGTAATAAAGCCGACAAGCAGGATATAAATACTTAGTACCGAGCTATGATTGGCAGAAATGGCGCCAGCGACGAATAGTAATGATTGGGCTGGTAAAAATGAAAATAATAAGTAGGCACTTTCTAGAAAAAGGACCCCAAATAAGACGACGTATCCCCAGTAGTTAAAGTGGTTCGTCCATGGAACCAGATAATTTAATGGATGAAAGACAAAATCTAATACCCAGGCAAGTTTTGTTGAAGCAATAAAATTAGTCATGCGTTTATCATACCGACATTTTTGATGGGTGTCGAGCAATGTGAGTGGTGGAAAGACGTTAATTTTCAGCAGTTGGAATCTTATACTAGTGCCAGATTAGACTTTTACAATGTTGTTCCCTGGTCGACGAACCTGAACGCCACGGCATTCAGGTGCTACGTTCAGCATGGTTTACTTTGCGATTAATTCACTTATATTTCGAAGAAAGACATGATCTTGTCCGACCGTGATCACCAGTGTCCTTAAGCTTATTAAACAAGTCAAACACCGCCGTCTGTTTGTCGTCTGACTCAGTGATTTGCTGATCGTTCACCTATGTAGACCGATTTGCCGTTTAAAGCTCGAAGCCCAAGCGGACTTTTAGTACGATAATTTTCTCTTATTTGCACTTTTAATTTAGCCGTGTTAAACTTTTTCTATGCGATGAGTCGAGATCAGCCAGGCGGCATTTTGTCGTTTCTCTGCGGAGACTAGTGGCTATCGAAGTTAGGGGCACGTTTTTCCAACGCATTTTGGAGTGCTTGATCGTTTGTGTTGTGGAACACGGCGGTCTGCCCACCGACTACTATTGGGTACTAACATCTCAGTTCTTCTTCATTGAAGAACCCCTTAAGTTCAGGAGGGTAATTACTGAACACGCCAAACATGTCTCTCACTGAAAAGTGAGGGACTTTTTTGATCGCGGGAACTTTGTTGCTTAAAGTTACAGCCTTAAAAGGCCCAGTAGTTATGATACACTAATGCTAATGATTAATAGTTGCTTAACCTTGTAAAATAAAGTTGAGCGATCACTTAGGGGGTCGAGCTATGGAGCTGGGAACATTGCATCATATCGCGATTGTGGTTTCAAACTACGCAAAAGCCAAGGATTTTTATATGACCAAATTGGGGTTTCAACTGGTCAGCGAGTATGATCGGCCAGTCAAGCATGACACAGTGATGATGTTAGTGGCTGGCAACGTGCAAATCGAGCTGTTTGTCCGCCCAAATAGTCCGTCCCGGCTAAGCTATCCAGAGGCATTGGGATTACGGCACATCGCCTTTCAAGTCAACGATGTGGCTCAAACAGTGATTGAACTAGCTGAACTTGGTGTCAAGGCGGAACCGATTCGGCATGATGAGTTCACGGGTAAAGCAATGACGTTTATTCAAGATCCGGATGGTCAGCCGATTGAGTTACACGAATAGCACAGGATCATGTTAGCGCTTAATGGGTTGAAAACCTAGGTTAGGATCAGGTTAAACGATTAGAATTCCGGCCACTTACTGAGTCGTCGCCTGCTACGTTCAACTTGGTCTACTTTCCGGTTCCCAATTTGACTGCCGCCTAATTTGTCCAGTCAACTAAATAGAACGCTCACCTGCTGTCGATGCAAGGTGAGCGTTCTTTTAATTGGCTGGATTTTAGATGATGAAAACTAAGCGTCCGCCATGTTCTTAATGTAAGCCGCATGTTGCGCAGGATCGAATTGCTTTTCAGCTTTTCCAATCACCAACGTGGCCACTGAATTACCGATCACGTTAACGGTGGTCCGCCCCATATCAACAAGCCGGTCAATACCGGCAATGACGGCCAATCCCTCAACAGGGACGCCAATGGATGAAATGGTGGCAATCAGTACGATGAAGGAAGCACCTGGTACCCCCGCCATCCCTTTACTGGTCACCATCAGTAGTAGGACTAAGAGTAACTGCTGGGTGAATGAAAGGGGAATGTGATATACATCAGCCAAAAATAACGCGGCTAATGTTTGGTAAATGGCAGAACCATCGAGGTTGAAAGTGTATCCGATTGGAATGACAAATGAGGTCACTGAGTTGCTAGCACCATAATGTTGCAACTTAGCCATCGTCTTAGGTATGACAGCTTCTGAACTTGCTGTGGAAAAGGCGAGAATCAATTCTTCCTTGAAGACTCGCAAAATTTCCAACAAGTTAAAGCCGAACAATCGTGCGACGAGGTTAAGCGCGATGAGAACGAATAAGATCATGGTCATATACGCTAAGGCAATGAATAGACCGAGCGGTTGGAGGACACCAAGCCCCAATTGAGCAACAGTAGCAGCCATCAAAGCACCGGCACCGATGGGGGATAGCTGCATGATCCAGTCTGTAATTTTAAACATTACTTCGGAAATGGCACGAAGTAAATCAACGATAATCCGCCCCTTTTCCCCAATCGCTGCTGTGCCAACACCGAAAAAGACGCAAAAGAACACCACTGCAATCATATTGTTCGTCGACAAGGCTTTGAAAAAGTTACTGGGGATGATGTTGGAAATTACCGCCCAAGCGCCATGGCCTTCTTGTTGATGAGCGGTATTGATCATTGAAGAAATGTCTGTCTTAGGAATGGCCTTGATATCGATTAGGTGGCCAAAATGGAAGAGGTTGCCGGCCAATAGACCAAAGCCGATGGCAATCAACGTCATTGTAAAGAAGTATAAGAGTGTTTTACCACCAATGCGGCCCAGCTTTTGAATATCCCCAATGTTTGCTACGCCGACGGTCAGACAAGAAATGACTAACGGTAGCACAATCATTTGAATTAGACCGATGAATAGGGCGCCAATGTGCTGAAAAGCACTAATTGCAGGGGCTTGCTTATAAAAAATAACCCCGAGAATAATTCCGATTGCTAAACCAATGAGAATCTGCCAGCCAAGTGTTGGCCGTCTTTTTAAAATTGTTTGCATCTGGACCCCTCCAAATAATTAAGAACGATTACTTGATAGTATAGCATGATCATTCGTTATTTGGCGATGACTTTTTGAGCAGAACCAAACATTGTATGTAAAAAACGCTCAGAACCCACGCAGTCTTTGAAGCGTGGGGGCCGGGCATCTACTAATGTCTGTTTCGTGGTGATTAGCGTTGAAAATATTGAAATAGATTATAACAACCAATTAGGGCAAGAACCGTGCCAAAAGCACTGGTTGCCAGTTGTTTAGCCCATAGACCAAAGCCGAGTAGGATTAGGCCAGCTCCAAGAAAGCCAAGTGCGTCACGGAGTTCTTGTTTCATTTAGTTTAGCCTCACTTTACGATGTACACCCGGTCCTTAATCAGATCGAAGTCATGAAAATGTCGGTTTAAGTCAGCATTTTCAGTTAATTTTGCGTGTTGCCAAAATGCTGTTGAGCCAGTGGCGCCCCCTTTTTCACCGATGACGATCAATTGAGGCGCATTTGGAAGCTGGCGAACAGCTTGCAGAACTTGCCAGTCGATCTCTTGACCATCTGGTGACCAGCTCATAATAATCGCGTCCACATTCGTACCATACTTGGCGATTGCTGCTAAAGCATCCAGTGGTTCAACTTCGATGACTGGATGCCTGCCTGTTTCATTTTCGTTAGTCCAAGCAGTGGAATCAGTGACGTATAAAGTTTGATTGGCGTCGTGATCGCGCAATCCTTTAGAAATATAACCATTACCAGCCATGAGTTCTAGCGTGGGAACACCTTTGAGATAGTTGCTCAAATCATTAGTGAAGGGCGCAGAAATATAAGCCCACATACCATACGTCGCTTCTAAATAATCACGAAAGTCGCGTAATTGATGGTCTAATTTCGGCAAGGCCGCGGAGAGTGTTGCCCATTTTTGGTCGCCGATTGGATCACCTAGTGGATACTTAGCTAAGAGGGTTTGGTAGATCGTATCTTGATAATTATCGGGCAACAGTAACGGTGGTAATGGTTGGGGCAATAACCCAGCTGCCAGTAAGCGATCAGCTTCTAGGACTTGGTTAATGAGAAAGACGGCCGCACTATAATCAGTAAACTGCTCGCGAAAGGCCTGCATTTTGGTGATGTAATCGGAGTTTGATCGCGGGGCTAGGTGAGGTTGCCTGACGTGTGGAAATTGGCGTTTTAACTTCTTACGTTGTTTTGGATTCATTTACAAACTCCTTCAAGGTTCATCATAACCGAGATCAAGCTCTTCTTGATGGTCGATGGGAACGTCACGTTGCCGGGTTTGGCGACCATGCATGAATCCTTCAATCAATTGATAAATATCATAACGATTTTGACTGCTCAAGGCTTCGCCATTAAAGGTCAGCCGTTTGCCGGATAAAAACAAGCGACCGAGATCATACTCATCTTGCTCGGCCTTACCTGTTAAATAGTCCAATGAGACATCCAAATATTCAGATAACTTACGGACTTCAATGTAAGTGGGTGTGCGCACACCGCGTTCCCAGTTACCGAGCTGCGAAGCCGTATTTGGTCGTTCATTAGGTGCTAGATGTTGATTTAATGCATCTGCTAGTTGATCAAGGGTGATATTGCGGCCGCGACGTAAAGCTCGCAAACGATCAGGAAACATGGGATCACTTTCTTTCTGTAATGGCATTTTGTTCGAGCCACGTTAAAATGGCTTGATAGACGAGCTGCCGGTCATCCTCATTTAAAATTTCATGACGCATGCCCGGCCAAATTTTCAAGCTGACGTTTCGATGGCCAGCGTTAATGAGGTGTTTAACGTGCTGGCGCGGCCCAATACTAAAGCCGCCTACAGGATCTTCTTGTCCGCTGGTAAATAAGATGGGCAACGTTAATGGGATACCGTTAAACCAATGATGATGGGTAGAGAGCGTGGCCATTCGAAATAAGATGGAAAAACCATTGTTGGTAAAGGTGAAACCTGACAACGGATCTTCGTTATAGCGCTGCACATTTTGTGGATTAGCCGATAACCATTGAAAAGGTGAGGATTCTGGAAAACGTTTGGCATAACCACCAAATGCTAGGTTGTCTAACATATGATTCGGGTGACGTGGTGCAAAAAAGTTGAAGATTGCGACTACTGGACGAACGATTGCCAACGCCGGATGGTAAGCAGCTGAACCGATAATGACAGCGGCATCAACCCAAGCACCATAATGTGTGAGATATAATTGTGTCATCATAGCGCCCATCGAATGCCCAATAATGATGTGGGGGATGCCGGGATACTCATGACGTAGCTGTTTGGTCAGTGTGAATTCGTCATCGATTAAGTGTTCAATAGCTTGATGCTTGCCAAAGTAGCCCAAAGGGGTCTGGCCGACGGAATGACCGTGTCCTAAATGATTATCACCAGCAACTACCCAGCCATGAGCAGCCAAAAACTCGGCAAATTCTGCGTAACGATCGATATGTTCAGCCATTCCGTGGACGATTTGTACGGTACCGACAATGTCCACGACATTATCGGGTGTCCAGCGACGTGCTTCTAATTCATGGCGCCGATCAGTTGAAGGAAAGGAAAAGGTCGTGACTGTCATGAAAACCTCCCAGTTATTTGACGAAGGGATCAGATAGCTCGATAAAGCGATTAATATCTTTTCGGACTAAATTGGCGCCGTTTTGCCAGAAGCCTGGTTGAGTTAAGTCCACGTCTAAGTGCTTTTTAGCGAGCGCTTCCGTTGACATATTTGCTGTGTCACGCAGTAAGGCAATGTAACGCTCCTCGAAGTCACCCCCGTCGGCTTGCGCTTTGGCATAGATGCCTAGGCTGAATAGATAGCCAAATGTATAAGGAAAATTATAAAAGGGGATATCGTCAATATAAAAGTGCAATTTGCTAGCCCAAAAATGGGGATGATAGGTGCCCAAGTGGTTTGAAAAGGCCCATTTTTGAGCGGCCAGCATCAATTCGTTTAATCGAGCAGGTGTGACAAGACCCTGTTGTCGTTCTTTGTAAAAGTTTGTTTCAAATAAGTAGCGTGCACGAATATTCATGAACATCGCTACAGGATTCGTCATTTTCGCATCAAGCAGATTAATTTGTTCGCCGACAGAGGTGGCCGCGTTAACGTTGGCGTCCGCGACAATTAATTCGGCAAATGTGGACGCAGTTTCTGCCACATTCATCGCATAGTCGCGCCGCATCTCGGGTAAGTCCTTGACCATATCATAGTGAAAAGCGTGGCCTAACTCATGGGCGATGGTCGCCGCATCATCAGGCGTGCCGGTATAAGTCATGAGGATTCTTGATTCTTGGCGTTCTGGCAGTTCAACCATGTAGCCACCAGGTTGTTTGCCTGGGCGATCTTCTACTTCAATCCAGGCGTGGTCAAAGGCGCGTTGAGCTAAGGCCGCCATTTTTGGACTAAACTTGTTAAAGTTAGTGACAATAAAATCAGCAGCGTCGTCGTAACTTAGGCTTTGACTGTGATAACCGTCGACCATAATTGGCGCCGTTTGATCTTGCCAGTCATAATGATCTTTGCCCAGCAAAGCAGCTTTGCGATCCATGTAGGGGATAAACATGTCTTTATTGGCTTCAACGACATTCCACATGGTGCTTAATGTCCGACGACTCATTCGACTGAGTTCGAGCGGTCGCTTTAAAAAATCGTCAACATGATGAAGTTGATAATTTTGTAAACGAAAGCCCGCTAAGTGGTTCAAAGTATCGCCAACGATGCTTTCTTGGGCTCCCCAAGCCTCTTCATAGGCAGGCATCAGATGATCACGAGTGGCATTCTGTGGTGCGCCAGTGAGCTGATTTAGTGCTTGCCCAGCTGACAATGTTGTAGTGTGACCATCAGCGTTTTGATAGGGAACCTCGATTTTACCAGCGATGGTGTCATAATGATGGCTCCAACCGGAAAAACCATCGATGGACAATTTGTTGATCATGCTCTCGGTGGCTGGATCCAGCTGTTCGAGGGCCTTGTTGGCGAATTTCACTCAGATTGAAGCTGATTTCCTCAAAATCCGATTGGCTCAATAATTGTTTAAAATCGTCTTCGCTCAAATCGGCCAGTTGTTTGCCAAATTTAACTTCGAGGTCGTCAAAGTTGGTTTTAACCGTCGTCAATTGAGCCAATTTGGGTGGAATGGCGGGATTATTAAAGTCCGCTGAAAGATGAGCTGACCAGAAAACATCCAACTCCTTTAAACCATCAGCGATGGCATTGCGAGCGGTTAGGTAAGCCTGTAGTCCCGTAAAAGCTGGGGCGTCTTCAACCAAATCTAGTTCTGCTTGCGAAATCGTTAAGGCGTTAATTTGCTTTGCCAATGCTGATAAGCGGTCGTTGGCGGCTGGCGAATCATAGCCACCCGGGAAAATGCTTTCTAGATCCCAAGTTTGTTGATATTTCATCTTAATCCCTCCATCAAGGCTGATATTACCGTTATTATACCAGTCCTAACGATACACGAACGCCTTAATTGTAGGCGGTTGCATTCTATTAGTCTGTGGCCGACTAACTTGTCTCGATTTGAAGTAAGTGTTACAGTGTGAAAACTGGGTTAGGGGGTTAACAGTTTTGACAAAACATCGCATGAAACATTCATCTACTAAGGTTAGACGACACCATCGTGGACTGTGGATCAGTCTGGTTGTAGTTGTTATCCTGCTGGTCGTGGGTCTAATTGGCGCAGGCAATTATTTTTTTCAGGTAGCAGAAGTTCGCAGTCATAAAGCCTTTATTCATAATGGGGCCTTGAAACGAAGTGACCCGTTATATGAACAAGATAAATGGTTTAAAGAACAGCCTAAACAGACTTGGCGCCAGACGACACCAGATCATCTCAAACTAGTTGCCAATTATTTGCCAGCTACAAAAGCGACCAATAAGACCGTGGTCATTGCACATGGGTTTGGTGGTGACAAAGAAAAAATGTCCGCTTACGGGACGATGTTTCATCGTATGGGCTACAACGTCCTGATCCCAGATGATCGAGCTGCGGGCCAATCACAGGGCAAATACATCGGATATGGCTGGCTGGACCGCAAAGATTATTTGCGTTGGTTAAAAATGGTGGTGAACAAAAATGGTCAAAATAGTCAGATCGTGATGTTTGGTGTCTCAATGGGTGGGGCCACAACCATGATGGTTAGTGGCGAACATGATGTGCCCAAACAGGTTAAGGCTTATGTCGAAGATTGTGGCTATACGACGGTCGAAGATGAGATTAACTACCAAGCCAAAGCCATGTATAATCTACCTTCATGGCCATTAGTGCCAGTTGTGAGTGCAATCAGTCAGTTGCGAGCTGGCTATAATTATCGTGAGGCTAGTGCAGTGAAGGCTGTGGCTCATAATCGACGACCAATCATGTTTATTCATGGTTCGAAAGATAAATTTGTGCCAACGAAGATGGTCTACACGTTATATCATGCCGCCAACGAACCGAAGCAATTGTGGGTAGTTAAAGGCGCGGGCCATGCTGCATCATTTAGCAAAAATCCGCATGTTTACCAAGTTCGGATAACAAAGTTTTTAGACCGGTACATTAAATGATGTCAACTTGACTCCTAGATAACGAATAAAAGCGTTCCTAATCCTTGCCTAAGTCAGACAAGGATTAGGAACGCTCTATTTTAGTGGAATTAATTCTTAAGGGGGCATCTTTGAAAAAAGTCATGAGGCACTTAGGACTACTAATGCAGCAGGGTCAGGCTGTTAGTCAGTGGCATTCTGGTTGTATAAAGCGTATTAATTGGTGAATCAGTTGGAATACCAAGCGCAATGCCCATGGCCAGTAGTTGCGTTGCTTGCAGATTTGTTTCCTGTCGAACGATATCTGGATAACGCACAAGTTCATAGGCAGGAATTGAACCAATTCCATGGTCTGTTGCGCTTAACGCTAGCGTTTGGCCGACAGCACCGAGGTCGTATAAGGACCATCCTGTTGCATTTTGAGGAACGGTTAGATAAACGATAGCAGCTGCATTGAAAAGCGTGGCTTGAGCTTGTGAAAAGGTCGCGATTCCCTGCGGATCCTTATTAAGGGTTTCATTAACTTGTTGATTCCAATTTTCCATGTTTTGTTGCGCTTCGCGAGCAAAATCGTTACGGTGGGCGACGCTTAAATCGGCTGTGCCACCACGTCCAGCGACAGCGCGCTCGTAGTGACGTTTTTTGATGCGCTTGAGCGTAGCACCGGTGACGATAGTGATGTGCCAGGGCTGGGAATTCGCCCAAGATGGGGCGCGTGTGGCATCTGTTACAAGTTGCTCCAAGACGGTTGAATCGAGGGGGGTATCTTTAAAAGTGCGAATTGATCGGCGCTGATACACGACATCGTGAAATTCCATAATGGACTATCCTCCTTTCGTCTATCCAGCAGTTGGCGTTAAGCCAGGTAAAGGGATTGCGCCACCATAGCCATTTGGATCCAGATAAGTTGCGATTAGCGGTTGGGGAAGTTGGACATTTAAAATCCGTTGATTGGCCATTGTGGTGACGATATTCGCTTCTTTTCCAGCAGCAATTTTGGGTGTAAATTGCGGATCAATTAAAGCTGCTCGCGCAATGTAAAAACCATCGGCGAGCTGGCGAGCTCGGCGACCATCCGCAGCCGTGTGAATTTGTGAACCGATAAAGACGGGAATTGACTGTGATAGCGCTTGACGCAAGAGTTGGGCGAACGTGGCAGTGTGGTTAGCTGGTACAGCCTCATAGTTATATTGGGCACCCGTTAAAGAGACATTAAGATAGTCAAAGCCAATTTTTTTGGCCGCTTTAATCTGCGTCAACATGTCGTCAATCGTGTAACCGACTGTTTGACCATGAATCTCTTCTGGGCTAATACGCAGACCTAAAATAAAATCCGGTCGATGAGCTTGTTTGATCGTGTCTGCGACAGCTTGTAATACAGCCAGCGGCAGTGCAGCACGTTTATTTAGTGATCCACCCCAAGCATCAGTACGGCGATTGGAATAACTAGAAAAGAACTGTTGTAATAAATCATGGTTGCAATTATGAATTTCAACACCGTCAAATCCAGCCGCCATTGCGCGTTTAGTCGCAGTCGCAAAGTCATTCACAACCTGTTGGATATCGGATTCTGTCATTTTAGCAACAGGATAAGCTAACCACGGAAAGTCGCGTGCACTTGGCGCGTAAACGGTCAGCCCGTTAGCCTGTGAGACTTTACTTTCCCGTCCACCATGGCTAAGTTGTAAGATTGCTTTGTTATGATGATGATTCATTGCTGCTGCGTAACGTTTGAGACCAAGAATCGTATCATCGGTTGCGACGCTTAATTGACCAGGTTCCACCAGACCAGCGGCACTCACGGCTGCATAACCGGTAACTAAGATTCCGGCAACGTTGGATCGTGCTTTCATGTAATTGACTTGAGCATCAGTGACTCGCCCATGAGTGTCTGCGGAACGATCACACATGGGGGCCATCATGACTCGGTTGCTAAGGGTGACTCCGTTTGCTAGAGTCAGAGGATCAAGAATTGGATTTGTCATAATTTTCCTCCGAAAGACGTGATTATCAAACGTACCATTTGACGTTCTGGAGAGAGAATACCGAAGAATAATTAGAATAGAAACATACACTTACAGGCAAATGTATGGTGACGAAAGGTGAACCATGGTTGAAAATACAAAACGACGGATTATTGAAACCTTCTTGAATTTGACAACCTCCATGTCCGTGCAAAAGATTTCTATTGCTCGGTTGATGCGTGATATGAAGCTCCAGCGAGAGACCTACTATTACTATTTTAATGACAAGTACGCGCTAATTGAGGCAAGTTTGGCCATGCTACTATTTGATAGCTATGACCAGTTAATTAATGATCGTTCATTGGACACTGCCAATCGGGCCGTTTTAGCGCAGATTAAAGCCCATCCGAATTTTTTCAATGATCTGCTAAGTAATCAAAATGAGTACATGTTCAAACGGCTCTATTGTCAGACCTCATTAGCGGCCATTAATCGGTACTTAGACGCAAACTTTCGGCAAGTACCTGAGACGGTTCGCTTCGCCGGAAAATTCTATATTTATGCAGTCAATAACGTCGTTTATGAGTGGGTCCAATCGGGGATGAAGACGGATCCAGAAGCATTAGTTCGTCAATTTTCGCTGAGCATTCCAGTTGCCCTAGTGCCATACTTTAAGACAACCCAAGAAATTGAGGAGAAAAGCTAATGAAATTTTTTATTATTGGTGGCGTGGCCGAGCCGGTCAAATATTAGCGAAACAATTAGTTAATGAAGTTCATACCGTGATCGTTGGTGTACACGAACACAAGCCATTAGCTGATGTTGTGGCAACATTAGCCGGTTTATTAAAAGCCGATAATACGGTCCGCGAGGTTATCACAATGCATGCAGGGGGTAAACCAATTCAATAAGCAATTAATTGAACAGAACTGAAAAAGAGAGCGGGACATAAGTCGGTAAGTGATGAGCACTAAAAGCGAACTGAGAATGATGATGGTTATTCATCGTTGGCAGTTCGCTTTTAGGCGGAGTCACTTGACTTATGTCCCGTGTTTGGGCTATTTAGATTATAGTTTTGTCCCAGACTCTTTAATGAATGATCACAACTGGTACTCGTTAAAGCGAATCATGCGGCTTTATTTTTGATAGAAAGATTTCTCATTACGATTAAATATCATCGACGGTTACTTTCTATTTAGTTGACGATCACTGATTGGCTTGCCGGTGGGAAGATTAATAACTTCTTTGCATTGGAACCTCCATATGATGATTAATGAACTATTGAAACCAAATTGGCATGTCAATTAGGCCGATCCAACCATATTGAAATGCCTGTCTGACCTGGTTGTTTAACTCGGCAAGAATTTGAGCTTGTTGTTTGGTGAAATGATACTGTTTCAAAAGGGCAATCCGCTCAAACGCTTTGTTCATCCTTGCGATTGCCTCAGGCACCTGTCGATATTGTTGGGCAAGCTTGTCCGGTTCGTTGATGGTTTTATAGGTAACTGAGACGATCTGCTGTAAGGCGATTTGGTCGAGAGGGAGACTTTGATAGAAATCATTCAGTAATTGATTAACATCTTGAAGTGCGCGTATTTTTTTATCTTCGTTCATTCGATGGTCTCCAAAAAAACTTTGTTTATCAAAGACTTGGGCTGATGTAGCTTGATAAATGAAGCATAGCTCTAAAACTCATAAGATGATAACAATCTTGTTTTTTCGTCAATAAAAAATCGCTGAGCGCAGCCAATTTTGTGCGCGTCAGCGATTTTTTAATGAAACGGGATATTAGGCCAAGCCGCTAAATAGTAAAAGCTGTAGCCCAATTAGTGCGATGCCGCCAACAAGATAGTTCCACCAGGGGGTGCTCATGATTGTCAGATGGGTTCGCGGGGCATTTTCAGAAAATCCATGGGAAGTCATAGCCTCGGCTAGATTTTCAGACCAATTTAAGGCGGCAACGATTGCTTTAAATAATAGTTGTGGCGACCAGAAGTGCAACGTGATGCCGCGCATTTGTGCGCTAGATCGGATGATGCTAACCTCGCTGCGAATTTTAGGAACAAAGTTAAAGGCACCGAGCATTCCGTAGACAAAGGTCGTCGGAATATGAGCATTTTGTTCTAATGAGGCTAACGTCGCTGAAGTACTGGTGGAAAAGTTAAATAGCCCGCCTAAAAAGGCGTAGGCGTAAATCCGGCTGGACATGACCCAAGCAAAGTGGACGCTTTGGGTAGTTGAAAAGTAACGAATTGAAAACCAGATACCAACGGCGGGAATTAATGGGACTAGTGCTAAGCGAACGTAAGCTAACACAGGAGCTCGTTGCCATAGCATAGTCAAAATTGAAATCAAAATAATGATGACATTAGCCCATATTACCGCGGTGAACGAAATTTCAACACCGACGATGAGGACTAAAGCTAATAATAGCGTTGGATTCATAATGAAGCCTCATAAGTTAGGTGTTGTTGGTCGAGATTAAGATGAAGATCAGCAAAGGCAGCTACATTGGTCAGCTGATGGGTAATCATGAGGACGGTGCGGCCGTCTTGATGAACCGCTTCCTGTAATAATTTCAACACGGTTTGTTCCGAAATCAGGTCTAAACCAGTGAGCGGTTCATCCAGCAGCAGCGTAGGGGTACCCATAATCAGCATGGATAAAATTTGGAGCTTTTTCTTTTGGCCTTCGCTGAGTGAATAAACGACTTGATCGCCGCGACCGGCTAAGTTAAGTTGCTCAAGGGCTGTAGTTGTTCGCGTGGTTGTCCAAGCCGAACTGACTTGTTGGCGATGGCTCATGGCAAGTTCTTCGGCCACAGTAATATTTAGGAATTGGCTGGTGGCCTGTTGAAAGACTAGGGCAACCTGTTTAGCATAACGTGCGCGTCGTTGCTTGCTTACTTGTTGATCTTGCCAAGTGAGTGAACCGTGATAGTTTTGCAAACGAACGAGGGCGTTAAAAAGGGTCGACTTGCCAGTTCCGTTAGCACCGGTAATGACCGTCAACTGATTAGCGAAAAGGTCGAGCGACTCTTGAATGATCAAGGGACTTTGATGCCCGACAGAAAAATTGTGTAATTTAAATACTGGTTCAAGCGTGGCGGAATCTGGCAATAATAGAGGTTGTTGCTGATGTTGATGCTGGTCAAAGTCAGCAAAGCGTGCCATTGCTTCGGCGTCATCAGCAAGGTGGACGCGCCGTTTTTCCGGATCGAGAATAAACAATTGATTGATCCGCGCTTGGTAATCAGATAAATCGTGATCCGCGATGAGAATGGTTTTACCATGCTGGTCAACAAGCTTGGTTAATTGTGCCAATAAAAAGCGCCGTGCAGCTGGATCAACATTTGCGAATGGTTCATCCAATAAAATGACTTGTGCATTAAGTGCGACAATGACTGCCAAAGATACCTTTTGCTGTTCCCCACCAGAAAGGGTTGTAAATTGACGGTCAGCGAAGGCAGTAACGCCAGCGAATTCAAGTGCCGTTTTTACTCGACTCGGAATGTCAGTTACGGGCACTTGTAAGTTCTCCAAGGTAAAGATAAGTTCTTCACGTGGTGTTTGCATAGCGAACTGTTCACTGGGATTTTGAAACATCATCGAGACGAGTTGTGCGCGTTTGGCGGGAATCATCTCGGCAATGGCTTGCTGATTGACGGTTACCGTGCCAGATGTTTGAATACCAGTGAAACTTGGATATAAACCAGCAATGAGCTTGAGGAGGGTTGATTTGCCAGTTCCAGAAGGACCCGTTAATAAATTGAAGGTTCCCGCATCAATGATCAATGACTGATCATCAAGAATTAGCGGATCCATTTCATCGTATTTAAAAGTCAGGTGAGACAGCTCAATCATTGTCATTAAGATTACACCTTAGATTGATTTAGGATTAGTGACGACTACGATTCAACAATTGTGAGCGGTCAAGCAGGTGAGTGACAGCCGAAACTAGCAACGCGCCAAACACCCACATCGAGATAAACCGGGTGATGAACAATGCGATAATCATCCAAAGATGATACTGATTGTATCCCGAACGGAACAAATCCCAAGTGAAGGTAACGAGCGCCGTGGTCAAGGCGGACAATGTTAAGCTGAACATGTCGTAGCGTCGATATAAAGTAAACGTGAAGCCTAATTCGGAGCCGATTCCTTGGACAAAACCAGAAATCAACGTACTTGGCCCCCATTGACCACCGATGATTGCTTCAACGGCAGCCGCCAAAATTTCACCAATTGTGGCCGCTCCCATTTTTTGTAACATAAAAGCAGCTAGTGGACCGGCCATCGTCCAAATTCCTAGAATGGCATCATTGGCAAATGGTGCTAAGCCAAAGGGTGTTAGCAGTGCAGTTAGGCCGTTGTATAAAAAGCCGGTAACAAAGAAAATAATCCCCATAAAAATGGCGATGATGGTAATCAGGATCACATCTCGCAGATGCCAACTATTAGAACGACTTGTTTGTTGCATAGAAAAACCTCCATTAGGGGCGACCATTGCAATCAATGTGCCCGTCACAGTGAGGACAAAAAAACCTCTCACCAGTGTCGAGCCTGAGTGAGAGGTCGTAAATGTCAATAAGACAAATAATCCGAATTCGGATTACGTAACTCCCTTCGCCGGTATTAACCGGATCAGGTTCAATGGGTTTTATCTCAGCCAAATGGCACCCCAGTTATTATTTGTGAAGCAACCTAAGCGTAAAGGAAAATTTGAAAAAAAGCAATAGAAGAACAGATCAGAGCGTGAGCCGGGCCGTTTTGAGCCCGAGCAACAACTGAAAATCACGGACGGGTGGGTTTCACCCGGTAGTGGTTGCCGGTTGTGTGCAGGGCTCAGGCCTGGCAAACGCGTTTACAGCAAAGTGTGAGCCATCACGGGTGTTAAGCGCTAGTCTCGCGATCGGCGTACAGCCAAGATAGCACTACCAACAATCGGTACAATAATCACACCTGCAATCATCTCAGCGATGCCATTGACGCCAACTAAGGATAATAGAATCCACATAAAAGTCCCACTGTGGGGGATACCTGGGAAGTAGTAACCGAAGCCAGCGATCGTAATCCAAGAAAACAACACGACTAAGGCCGTATTGGTAAAGGAAGCCAAGAATCCTGATAAAGTAAGCGCTAATCCGCGATGTTGACGTTTAACAGCGAGCTCTTGAAAAACATACCCGACCACAATGCCAATCATAATTCGAGGGACAATCGCGGTCACTGGGTTACGAAATAAAAACGCGCCTAGATTATAGACTTGTGTCCACGCTTGAATGAGTGATGCGAGTCCCCAAACCCCACCGATGAGGCCACCCCACCAAGGCCCCATCATAATGGCAGCAATCGCGACGGTAAATTGGATAATTGCGATTTGTAAGCCAACAGCGGTTAAACCGAGGGGAATGTAACCTAAAAAGGGAACCAATACTTGAACCAAGACAATGGCAATAAATAAGGCAGCTAAAACTAAATTACGTGTGTTTGATTTTGTTGCTGTTTTCATGAGCGATTCCTCACTTAATTTCATTTATCATGTGTTGTAATCCCGAGCTGATTAAACAACCAGCATCCGGATGCCCATCACAATGTTATAGAACCATAGGATGACTGACAGCAAACATAGGACACCAATGAACAACAGGGTTAGCCAACCCAGACCAGCGGTAGCACCGGTTGTTAATCCGTAAACGGCGATGAAAAAGAATAACATAAAGGCAAAAATGGCTGGGATTAGTTGGCTCCAAAATGCGTGTGCGGCATGATGGGCGATGTCTCGTTGACCCGCGCCAACAATCCACACAATGAGTGGAAAGATAACTGGTAAGAATAAAATGCTGAGGTAACTAAGCGCGTTAACGATTCGATGTTGCATGATGACACCTTCCCCTAAACAGTTGCCTAAGTTTTGTATACATTCTACGCTAGGGACCGTTCATGTGACAAAGTTTTTTGTTCGTCAGTCATTGTCGTGGAATTGATCAATGATTTGTGGTAGAAACTAACATTGGCTTCAATAAAAACACCCCGCCGTTTTTATCAGCAAGGTGTTTGTTTTAGAGATTATTAGCTGTGTTTAGTGCTTAGCGAACAAGTTTGTCAGCAGATCCATAAAGTGGGCAAGATAACGCGCTTTGTCCACGTCAACCGCGACACGCATGTTGGTCGTCGGATCGTTCAACCGAGCTGTGTCACCGATGGTCCGGCCGATGTCAGCTGGGTTAGCCTCATCGTCGTGGGTAACTTTCATGTTGAGGTCAATGAGCTTGGCATAAGAGTCGTCAATGGAAATGCCAACCGCGAGTGGATCGTGAATGGCACAACCGTTTTTGTCGATGTCTAAGTCATAATAAGCATCGATATAGTAGTCAGTGATGTCGGCAAATTTTTCACCGGCGACAGTGTTTAAATCACGCCACTGCTGTGTTTCTTTCTTAGTGAGTAGCGTTCGTAACGTGACGTCCAAACCAACCATCGTTGCGCGCAATGGTGAACGGAAAACCCGATCCGCAGCGGCAGGATCTTGATTAATGTTGGCTTCGGTAAAGGCGGTTACGTTACCAGGAACGGTTAAAGCACCGCCCATAAATGTCATATTGCCAATCAGCTTGGCAACTTCAGGATCTTTTTGGATGGCAGCATCTAGATTGGTTTGTGGGCCAGTAGGTACGAGAATTAAGTCATCGCCGTATTTGTGAGCAGCATCAATAATAAAGTCAACGCCACTACCACTTTCAACTGGGCGTTTAGCCGCTGGAATTTCAACTTCACCAATTCCATTGACACCATGAATTTTTTGACTGATTTCCATAACATCAAAATGATCAGTTGTACTAGAGTGTGATTCGCCCAAGAAGACGGGTACATCCGTGGCACCGAGTAACTCAAGTAAGTTCAATGAGTTTTCTGCTGATTTGTCAACGAGCACGTTTCCATAGGATGAAACGATCCCAATGAGATCAACTTCTGGTGCAGCTATGGCGTAGGCTAATGCCAACGCGTCATCAACCCCAGTATCAAGGTCAAGAATCATTTTTTTTGTTGCCATCTTGTTATCCCCACAATCTTATGATTTAAAACAGGTAAAACTGTCTAATTACAATTCCATAATAGACGAATGAAAGCCCTTACTCAAGTCGGCTGGGTTAATTCTCATGACATTGTTAACAATTAACGAATTGTTTTGATTAGCCAATTTAGGTTTCTAACGGACTGGCGGCACTAGGTTAAGTGTAAGGAACAAGGTTGGCAAAGCACAGACCTCAGGCTTGGTTAGCTCGATTGAAAACAGCCACTTCCCGCAGTTAGGAAGTGGCTGTTTTCAATCGATCCTTAGTCTAAAAATAGTTTTAGGCGAAGCGTTTGTTGACCCAAGGAGGACCAGCGAGCTGATGTAAATTTATGAAGCCGATAAGTCGTCAACAAAAATATTATTAGCTGCTTTAAAGCTAACATCAATCGTGCGACCAGCGTCCGTTTGAACAGTTATTGGTCCTTCAAATGGCGCATGATTTGTGACGACATAGTCCTGATCGACGGCAAAATTCAGGCTTTCAAGATATTCAAGAAGGTCATGATTATCGACAAAACGCGATAATTTGACCCGCTGACCATCCGCAATCGCGGCTAAGGCAACACGACTACCCTCATCATAATGACCCTCGCGATCAGGAATTGCCCCGCCGTGCGGACAATGTGCTGGATGGTCTAAAAAGACATCGAGTTGGTCGATCATTTGATCGCTGGAACTGTGTTCAAGCTTTTCCGCTTCTTGATGCACGTTGGCCAGCGAATAATTTAATTTATCAAAGAGAAAGCACTCCCATAAGCGGTGTTTGCGAACTAATTCTTCAGCTGCCCGACGGCCTGTGGCAGTTAAGGAAATACCAGCGTATGGCGTATGTGAGACGAGTTTTTCTTCGACGAGCTTATTGATCATTTCTGTGACTGAAGCGGCTGCAATGTCTAAGCTCAAAGAGAGCTGTTTATTTGAAACTTTTTCAGAAACCCCACCTAATTCAAAAATCATTTTTAGGTAGTCTTCCTTCATTGGTGTCATGTCTATCCACCCATCAATTTAGATTTAAGTATGAACTTATTTATAGCCCATTTGGTAGGAAATAACAACTAAGCCAATCGAGAGCCAAGCGTGTTTCTATCAAGGGCTAATTAAGGTGGAAGGGTATGCAAGCATGGGTAAGTGAGATATTTTGAGCCGATTAGTGATGATTTTGAACAGTTGACTTTACGGGAGCAGCGGCTTTAAAAGTCGTGGGCTGAGATAATAACGGTATCAAAACATTAGTCAAGCGAGTAACGCCGGTTATAATTTCAGTGGGTTCTACGCCAGAGAAATTAAGGCGGAAGGTATTCGTTACGTTTTGATGTGCATAAAAGACGCGTCCAGGGACGTAACTAACCTGCGCTTGAGGAATAACGACTTGATCAAGAATATCGGCTGCATTGAATCCTGTGGGCAAAGTGACCCAGATGAAGAAGCCGCCTGTAGGTCGAGTAAAGTGGACGGATTTTGGCATCATTTCATCAAGGGCGTCGATCATCGTGGTTAAGCGTTGGTGGTAACTCGGTAATAGGGTTGCGATATGGTGGTCTAAATCGTTGGTTTTCATAAATTCGTCAACGGCGGCCAACATCAGCGCAGGTGACTCAAGATCATTGGTCTCTTTTAATTGGCGTAATTTATTAACGATGGTGGGACTAGCAGTAACCCAACCAAGGCGCAAGCCAGGCATCAAAATCTTTGAAAAGCTACTGATAAAGATGACGCGACCGGCCCGGTCAAATGACTTAATGGCTGGTAATGGGGAGCCTACATAGCTTAAATCGCGGTAAGGGGTATCTTCTAAGATATAAAAATCGTATTGGTCAGCTAACTGGACTAAACGTTGACGTTTATCAATGCTCATCGTGATGCCAGTAGGATTGTGAAAGTCAGGGACGGTATAAAGCAACTTTATGTGAGGATGTTGGCGTAATGTACGTTCTAACTGATCGATATCGAGACCATCATCAGCTAATTCGATATCGTAATAAGTTGGTTCGTATTGATCAAAAGCAGCCAGTGCACCAACGTAGGTCGGCGCCTCGACGGCAACTTCATCGCCAGGATTAAGCAAAAGTTTGCCTACCAAATCCAATGCTTGTTGCCCACCGGCCGTTAATAAGATTTGGTCGGCACTTGTGGCGATATCAGCCGTTTTTTCCATTCGCTTTGCAAGCTGAGTACGTAGTGAATTGGGCCCCACAACAGTCTGGTATTCAAATAATTGATTGCCTGTTTGATGTAAAACTGAGTTAATCGCAGTCCCCATCCGATCGGTGGGAAATGAATTAGGATCTGGATTCCCAGCTGAAAATTTAATTCCTTGATTGCCTAATTGACCACCAAATAGCTGGGCTAGCCGGCCTTCAGATCCAATTGTCGCGCGTTGTGCAAATTGATTATCCATCAGCATACCCTTCCTTTTTCCAAAGACTTGCAGCCAGTATAACGAGGAATTGCAGTAAATAAAACTCATTTATCTGAAAATACAATGAAACATTTTCACCATCAAGATGACCAATTTGAGCCTTAACGTAGTCAACATGTGGATTGATAATTTGTGATTACAAGTGTAAACTAAGCGTTATTAAATGCACTGGTGAGGAGGTTGTCTTGGTCATGGAAGCAACTGTACAACTAGAAATTAGCGATGCAGAATGGGAAGTCATGCGAATTGTTTGGACGTTAGGCGAATCAACAAGTCGGCAAATTTCAACTATCTTAGCTGATAAAATGGGTTGGAAGTCGGCCACTGTGAAAACGTTATTAGGCAGATTAGTTAAAAAAGGCGCCTTGGCGACTACCAAGGCAAATCAAGCTTTTGTTTATACACCATTGGTCACTGAACAGGCGGCGATGGATACAGCGACGCACGCGTTGTTTGGCCATTTGTGTGAGATGAAAGTGGGCGCGACTTTAGCAAGTTTGGTTGACGACTTGACCTTAAGCCGCACGGATATTGCCCAGTTACAACAGTTGTTGGCAACGAAGGCGGTTGATGCTCCGTCAGAAGTTGCATGTAACTGTCTACCTGATGGTTGCCAACCATAAATGTAAAAAGTCAGTGAGACACCGTGGGTAATGTTTACCGACGGTGTTTTTAGTGTGCTTCATCCCGAGTTATCTACCACTGTATATGACGCGCATCGTCGCTAGGAATAAAAAAACAGGCAGTTGGCTTGACACCAGTCGTTTACAAATGTAAACTCTGGTTATTGATTACATATGTAAACGGGAGGAACACAATGGATAAAATGCCGAAAGACCATGAAATGTCAGGAATGGACATGTCGATGGATCACCATAATATGGACGACCAGATGGACATGCCCATGGGCGACCACGGTATGATGCACATGGGCAATTTGCGCCGTAAGTTCTGGATTTCTTTAGTACTTACATTGCCAATTATTGTGATGACGCCAATGATGGGCCTTAAACTGCCTTTTCAAGTCACCTTTTGGGGGAGTGATTGGCTCGTTGCGATTATTGGAACGATTCTTTTCATTTACGGAGGATCGCCGTTTTTCTCTGGCGCTAAGGCAGAGTTAAAAGAGCGCAAACCAGCGATGATGTCGTTGATTGCAATGGGGATTTCGGTGGCCTACATCTACAGTATTTATGCCGTCATTGCCAACGATCTCTTTCACGTTCGTCCAATGGTCACAAATTTCTTTTGGGAACTAGCCACGTTAATTGTGATTATGTTGCTTGGTCATCGTATTGAAATGAATGCTGTGATGAATGCTGGCTCAGCAGTCGATTCGCTGGCTAAATTACTTCCCGATGTTGCCCATAAAGTGGTTGATGGGCAATTACAAGACGTCAAGGTTGCTGACTTAGTCGAGGGAGATCAAGTTTCAGTTAGGGCTGGTGAACAAATTCCGGCTGATGGTGTTTTGATCAAGGGGAGTACGTCAGTTAATGAGGCGATGGTAACTGGTGAATCCAAACAAGTGACGAAACAAGCTGATGATTCAGTGATCGGTGGTGCCATCAATGGGGATGGGACATTTGAAATGCGTGTCACTGGTACGGGTGCTTCGGGATATTTAGCGCAAGTGGCTAATTTAGTGACGAATGCTCAACAGTCGAAGTCGCAACAAGAAAATATGGCCGATCGCGTGGCGGGGACCCTCTTTTATGCGGCGTTATCTGTGGCCATTGTAGCCTTTGTTACTTGGTTAGTTGTTGGTAATTTGCCATTGGCATTATCAGTAGCCGTGACAGTTTTAGTGATCGCTTGTCCGCACGCCTTGGGGTTAGCGATTCCGTTGGTAGTTGCCCGGAGTACATCTATCGCTGCCCGTAATGGCCTGTTGATTCGCAATCGAGATGCCCTCGAGCGGGTCAAGACCCTAAAGTTTGCGCTAATGGATAAGACCGGAACCTTAACTGAAGGCGATTTTAAAGTTAATGCTGTCGGGAGTTATGATGATCAGCGATCTGAAGATCAGGTTTTAGCGCTGTTAGCTGGCTTGGAGTCCGGCTCTAGCCATCCATTGGCGGTGGGCATTTTACGTGCGGCAAAAGCCCAGAATGTGACACCGGCTACTATTAATGATGTGACCCAGATCACTGGTGCTGGTTTGTCAGGCACTTGGCAAGGTCAGTCGATCCAGCTTGTTTCGGCGGCCTATTTAACGAAACAACAGATCACCTTCGATCAACAGCAATTTGATTCGTTAGCGAGTGCGGGTAATTCAGTTAGCTATTTAACCATCAATGGCCAATTGGCAGGCTATGTGGCGCAGGGTGATGAATTAAAGCCGGCCGCTCAAGAACTAATTGCAACTTTGAAACAACAGAATATTACCCCAGTAATGTTGACTGGTGACAATCAGCAAACTGCCGCCAAAGTTGCGGCTCAATTGGGGATTGAAGAGCTACATGCCCAATTATTGCCTGAAGATAAAGAAAAATATGTTCGTGAATACCAGCAACGTGGCGCAGTGATGATGATTGGCGACGGTGTCAACGATGCGCCAAGCTTGGCACGAGCAGAAGTCGGCATTGCGATCGGTTCAGGAACCGACGTTGCGATTGATTCAGCTGATGTTGTTTTAGTCAGGAGCGATCCACATGATGTCGTGGAATTTTTGGAGCTGGCCCGCAAGACGACTGGCAAGATGACCCAAAACCTTTGGTGGGGCGCTGGATACAATATTTTAGCGATTCCTTTAGCCGCTGGAATTCTTGCGCCACTTGGTTTTATGCTTGATCCGATGGTTGGGGCGATTTTAATGTCGTTAAGCACGGTAATCGTGGCAATTAACGCGATGACCTTGAACATCAAGCAACCAATGGAAAATCAAGCTTAGAAATGATAGGACGGAGAGCGGGACACAAGTCGGTAAGTGAGGAGCACTAAGGTCGAACTACGAATGATAATGGTTTATTCATTGTCTGCAGTTTGCTTTTAGGTGGAATCACTTGACTTATGTCCCGCTTTTTGGCTGTTTAGGTTGGAAATTAAATTCATATTTTAGTTTTGTCCCAGACTCGTCGTTTTGATTATTTAACTTGAAAATAGAATTCAGATTTTGCGCTGGTCCTAACTTTTTGTGTTTAAGTTTGTCAATTTTGTGGGTTAGTGGAACTTGTTGTAAAGCGGTTTGGCTGTTTGCCCCGTTTAGCTAATAAAATTAGTTCGATTAATTGAACTAGGAGAAAAACGCTAGCTGCGATCAAAATTGTCATCATATTATAAGTGGCTGCGGTCATCTGCTTTTGCTTAATGTGTTCAATTACCTGAATGAGCTTAAAGATGATGACACTTGTGATTAGAAAGCGACTAGTCCAAAAAGCAATTGGCCAGCCGGCGGACCAATTAAAGTCGTGGAAACGTCGAATGGTTAAGGCTAACTTAGGGATAAGTGTTACGAGTAAGAATAAGAGTGCTATCCCTAAAAAAGCATTTGTAATCACGCTGTTATCACCGCCAGCAAATAGCCAGTGGTTAAGGTGAGGGTTGCCGGTCCCAATACGAGCGGTCGGATGTTGCTTATAATCAAAGGCACGTATATTTTGGGGAATCTGTAATAAGAGTTCAATTGCTAAGTTAATCAAAAAAACGCGCCAAAATTCACCACGACTTGTAGTCCCTGAGAATTTGAACGCATGCTGCCAAAATCGTTTATAATCCGTGATCCACATGTTAATTTCCCCCTCTAATGGCATGCAGAAATTATACCATGAGGTGAAATCAGCAATGGTTAATCCTTCCTTAAGGCGGTGAGATTAGTATAATGGGTTATATTAATTAATGGGGGAAGAAAGAGGGCCAATTTAATGCAATTTGAACGTTATCATCCAATCATGACCGCACATTACGTGCTGGACTGGTTGACGATGTACAAGGTTAAGGACATCTTCGCACTTCGGCATGACGAGACAGTGGCTGCCATGATTGGCCGCAATGTGGACGCGGATTTAATGACTACGACGACTTACGTTAACCGAACAATGAGTCAAGTAATGAATAATGAGGCTTTAATTTGGGGCATTGGGGACAAACTAACTCAGCAATATTTAGGCACATTTAGTTTCCTTCATTTTGACACAAATAGGACTGTCGCCGAGATACAGTTTGAATTATTACCTGTGATTCAACAACATGGTGTGATGACTGAAGTCTTAACCCATATGATGTCATTTGCGTTTGACGAATTGAACTTAAAACGCTTACTGGCAAATGTTAGTGAGGAAAATCGTGCTGCTTCAGATTTATTAATTGCGCAGGGGTTCAGTGCTGTTGACCACGTCGGTCGTGTACTGGTTTATGAGTTAATTGCTGACCAACGATAGTTCAAAGTGAAGCAGCCGTCTAAAGGGATAGATTAACTAACGAGATGATTTGCGTGTTGATTAATGCTTGAACATTAGTTATTGGGATAAATTGAAAGATGGACATAACCTGCCGGTGGGTTTAATCTTTCACTGAAAAGGGCTAGACTGAAGTCAGCGAGCTTTACACCGAGCCAATCACTTAGCGACGCCCGTTGTTGATTCATTACAAAAGAGGCGATAACAATGGCTAAATTGAGTAAGGAAGAACGGAAAGCGTTGATCGAAAAAGCAGAAGAAGACCGTGCTAAGAACCCTAAGCCAGCTAACAAAGTGTCCGGGTTTGCCACGATTGATGCAGATGCCCAAAAGCTAGAAGACGAGAATTAATTAATTCTCGTGGATAAAAACATCACGGACTTGAGTACTCATTATGAGTGACTGCTTGCCCGTGATGTTTTTTAGTTTACTTTGTTTTTCAAGCCGCACTCATGTGCTGAGCTTTTCTTCGCTCATTGACGCAAAAATGCGTATACTGACGGTAAGCAACTTACCTGAAGTGGAGGTTATTGATCATGGTATGGGATGCAATTGCGTTAGCACAACAGGTTCGCCAAGGCGATGTCACCAGTGAAGAACTTGTTCACCAGGCTTTTGCGCGCATTGACGCGGGTAACGACCAGTTAAATGCGGTTGTTTCAACGCGGCGAGAAGCGGCCTTAGCAGAAGCCCATCAGCTAATTGACACGGGCCAGCCCTTTTTAGGAGTGCCCTTATTACTTAAGGATTTGGGTCAAAATTTAAAAGGTGAGCCAGCAACATTGAGTTCGCGACTTTTTAAAGACGAAGTCGCCGGTGAAACAGACAACTTCGTGGCTGCACTTCAAGCAGCCGGTTTCATTATTATCGGTCAGACTAATGCTCCTGAATTCGGGTTTAAGAACATTACTGATCCAGTTCTTTATGGTAAAACAGCGAATGTTTGGGATCATGAGCGATATTCAGGTGGCTCATCAGGTGGCGCGGCAACAAGTGTCGCAGCTGGGTTCGTGCCAGTAGCTGCTGGCAACGATGGTGGTGGTTCAATTCGAATCCCCGCCTCATTTTCTGGCCTAATCGGATTAAAACCAACGCGTGGTCGGGTTCCAGTTGGGCCAACGGGTTGGCGAGGTTGGGGTGGGGCATCCATTAATTTTGCTTTGACTCGTTCTATTCGCGACACGGCGACATTATTGGATTGGCTACAAACGTATCAACCAGCCGCGCCATTTTCGACACCCATCAACTTGCAAGGATTCAACGATCAGTTATGGGACCAACCCCATGAACTGACGATTGCCTATTCGACCAAATCACCAGTAGGCACGCCTGTATCGAGTGATGCTGTTAAAGCTGTGGAAGATGCAGTTATCTTTTTAAAACAGCAAGGTTATCATGTTGTGGAACAAGCAAATCCATTAGATGGCTTGGCATTAATGCGTTCTTATTATCAAATGAATGGTGCAGAGACAGCTGCAATGTTTGATGAAGTTAGTCAGGCGCTAGGTCGACCACTCGTGATGGATGATATGGAACGACTAACATGGTTGATTTATCAGGCCGGTTTGGGCGTAACTGGCGCCCAATATAGTGCAGCAATTAGTCTATGGGATGCAGCAAGTGCGCAAATGGACGTGTTTCATGATACGTATGATTTATACCTCACGCCAACTACTGCACACCCGGCGCCGCGTTTGGACAATCCACTAGTCGATCCAGATATTGACGCCCAGATTGATCAGGTTGCCCAATTGGCACCAGCCGATCGATTACAGTTGTTATGGGATTATTTCGAACAAGAATTGACCCAATCGCCGTTTACCCAACAAGCAAATCTGACCGGTCAGCCAGCGATTAGTTTACCCACACTGCTGACAGAGAAGAATTTGCCATTAGGAATTCAATTCACCGCCCGTAAAGGTGAAGAACTAACCTTGTTGCGAATCGGGCGTTTATTTGAACAAAATAACCTATTACATTTGCCAAAAATTAATGATTAAGTAGAAAGAGACGATCATGGCTGAGCAGAATTATGACTTAACGATCATTGGTGGCGGCCCAGTAGGGTTATTCGCCGCTTTTTATGCTGGTTTACAAGAATTACACACCCAAGTCTTGGAAAGTTTACCAGACGTAGGGGGGCAAGTAAGTGCGTTATATCCAGAAAAGAAAATCTTAGATGTTGCGGGTTTTAGCGGCATCAGCGGGCAAGAATTGGTTGATCGCTTGCGTGAACAAATGACTTTATTTCCGGTAACGGTCAAAACGAGTCAGACTGTCGCTAACATTAGTGGGCAGTTGGGTGATTTTACTATCACGACTAATGGTGGCGTGACACACAGTAAAGCCATTCTTATTACCACTGGTAACGGCGCCTTTACACCGCGTAAACTAGCTGTTGAAAATGCGGCATCGTTTGAAAACGAACATTTATGGTACTTTTTACCGAAGCTAGCTCATTTCGCGAATCATGACGTCATGGTCGCTGGTGGCGGGGATGCGGCTATTGATATTGCCTTGATGATTGAACCGGTGGCCAAGCATGTCTACTTGATGCATCGGCGTAATGAATTTAGAGCATTGCCACATAGCGTCACCAGCTTGAATACTTCCAGCGTTGAGCAAATGACACCGTATCTAGCTCAAGGATTAGCGGCCACGAGTGATGGGCGGCTGGACGTCGACTTGAAAGAAATGAAAACGGATCATCATCGTACCATCACGGTTGATGATTTAGTCGTCAATTTCGGTGTTATTTCTGATCATGCGGTGTTTGAAAATTGGGAGCTACAGTTTGAACAAAAGCACCAACAAATCGCCGTAGATTCCACCATGCAAACTAGTGTTGCTGGTGTCTATGGGGCCGGAGATGCAATTAACTATTCAGGTAAAGTGGCCCTGATTGCGACTGGTTTTGGTGAAGCTGCCACAGCTGTCCACAGCGCAGCCTTTGCTATTGATCCACATCATCATGGACCAGTTCACAGCACCTCGGTTCATTTGCCAGACAAATAGATGAGCGCAGGGCTCGGATCAATCTGGACTAAGCTCCCCGTATTTTGATTATTGATGTAACTGGGGTTCTCGGCTAAGGATGTAGACCAGTAAGCCAAGGGTACTTAAACCGATTTGTCCGATTGGAGCTAATTTAGCGCCAATCAGCAAGCACATCAGGACGCCACCTTGCCACAATAAAGCCTTTGCTGACTTTAGTTGCCAGTTATTCCAATTTGCTAGTCCTTGGAGCAGTAGAAATGTCATCACAGCAAAAATGCTAAACCAAATTTGGATGCCAGAATGATGTGGCTCAGGCAGATAACTTAAACTAAAGATGAGTCCTGTTAGGACGAATAACCAGAGAGTATGGAGTAGTCGAAATAAGAGTAGTGGCAGGTAGCTATGTCCATGAATGTGCAAGTTGTCCATCAACATGTAGTAGAGCCACCAGATGGCAACGACGAACAGCAGACTGATACAGAAGAGTAGAATGGTTTTCATAGTTGTTTCTTCAATACCATGGTCAATCAAATCGGCAAGTGCTTCCCCCAAAATGATCATCGTGAATTGACCAAAACGCTCCAATAAAGACGCTGAAATTTCAAAGGGAAGTTGACGTTTTATCGATTCGCGATCAAATCGCCGCCGCGTGAAAAAAGGCGTACCAAAATCAATGATAAAAACGCTCCATAAAATGGCAACTGACACCGTGGGGTTAGCGACGATTATTGCAATAATGAGGAGTATGCCAGCGCCACAGTAATATCTGACATAGGGCCAAGAGGTGACTCGATGATCAGGATCAAAATGCCCGGTGGACCACCAAATATAAGTAATAAGTGTCTGAACGACCAAATAAGTCCATAGAAATCCGGTCCAATGATTTATGAAAATAGCAGGTAGAAATACTGCGACCAGGCTAATTGCGAGCACCTGACTGAGCAGTAAGACCGTGGTTCTGAGACTATCATCGCCATGCAAATCATAATACCAAGCGATGTTTAGCCAACTATTAAAAATCAGCATGAAGGCTAGGGTAAAAGTCATAACGCCACTGAGAGTCCAATGGGTGGCGAAATTCACGGTGATTAGATGAATAATGGCCACATAGGCTAAATCGGAAAATAACTCTAACCAAGAGATTTTACGATCACGAATTTGATGAGTGACTTTGCGCGGCGCGCGCCACCATTGAAAGAATGAATTTTGCATTGATTATGGGTCCTTTTAAAAAGTTTGAAGTAAAATGGTGGGATTTATAATGATAGTTAAAATTTACCGCGATTTTGAGGATAAAACTACGCTAATGTACAAAAAATCGTTATAATCAAACACGTGATGGGTGCGTCATTAATTTCAGCATTGATCACACTTAATTTGACATTTGAGAGGATGTGCCCACCATCAAAAAAGTAATGAGTTGGATTTGGCCGGTTGTGATCGGGGTGTTAATCGCCTTCCTTGTACAGTGGTTGTTTGTGGCCCACGTGCGGGTTGACGGTCCATCAATGGAGCCAAATCTACAAAATAACGAAAAGGTTTGGGCGTTTAAAATGGCGCCAATTCGTCGTGATCGAGTGATTGTCTTCAACGCGTACGGTGTTGATCCACAAGCGACCGACCACAACATTAAGTATGTTAAGCGGGTGATCGGACTGCCTGGCGATGAAATTGACTATCATGCTGATGGTAAGTTATATATCAATGGGAAATACGTCGCTCAAAACTATATTACTAAGCAGCAACGGATCGCAGGAACCTTAAGCCCATTACCTCATTCAGGTAGCAAGTATCAAGGCTTTACGCTAAACAGCTTAAGCTATGATCAGAATTGGACGAAAAATGCCGGTAAAAAGCGGGTGCCTAAGGGAATGTACTTTGTTTTAGGTGATAATCGGGCTGTTTCAAATGACAGTCGCTATTACGGGTTTGTTCCGAAAAGCAAAGTTGTGGGCGTTGTGAAGGCTTATCCATGGGCAGCACATCATGAAGAAATTAATGTGAAATGAATTTTTTAAAAACGAGAGCGGGATATAAGCCGGTAAGTGACGAGTATTAAGGGTGCACTTACTTGACTTAGGTCCCGCTTTTTTGCTATTTAGGCTAGAAGTGAAATTTAGATTTTGGCTTTTTTTCAGCTCCATTTTTGAGTGCCATTTTTGTCTAAATGTGAGGCAGACGCCTCTGAACACCAGCTGGCTGGCAGCAAGCAATTAATGCCTAACAAAAGGGAATTACATTTTATCTGCAGAACCAGGAAAACAAACAAGCTCGCTTCCACGTTAATGGAAACGAGCTTGTTTTCTTCAAAAGATGATCAATGAATCTATTGACCCTTACTATTCACTTCAGGGGCATCAGTATGATATAAGTTTTCAATCGATTTGTCGCCGTTTTGACTAAAGAGTGAAGTACTACCAACACCACGATCACGTTCAATTTGTTCAGCTCGTTGTAAGCCTTTAGTATATTTATACTTGGCTGGGTCAACCGGAGTGAACCCTTTTGGATCATAGAAGCGCAACAAATTTTTTTGATTGAGTGAATCAGAGAGCGATAATTCTTTGTCGACTTTTGTCTGGTCGGCAGTCACTTGTTTCTTTTGCGCTGCGGTGAGTTTGGCAACTTGGCCCGTTTTATTGTCGTAAACTGTGCCAGACAATGAGGTGTATTTTGGCGTTACAAAATCTTCATTTCTGAAAGCGACGACTTGATCGTGTTGCTTGGAAAAGAGGTCAGTGCCAAATTGCACGTATTGTTTGGTGTTAATTCCGAGCAGATGAAGTAAAGTTGGCTCGACATCGATTTCACCGCCATATTGGTGTTCGATCTTACCATGGCCATTACCAGGGATGTGGACCATAAATGGGACACGTTGTAGTTGAGCATCGTCAAACGAAGTCCAGTCTTCAGCATTTTTACCAAGCACAGGAGCTAGACTCTTGTTTTCAGAATTAGAAATGCCATAGTGATCACCGTAAATAACGATCATTGATTTATCATAAAGCCCAGAAGCTTTGAGGAAGTTAAAGAGTTCTTCAACTGACTGATCCAAATAATGATTGGTGATAAAGTAATTATTAACAACTGAGCTATCCGTATCCGTCGTCTTGAAGTTGGGATCTTGATCTTCTTTATCGAGATCAAAGGGGAAGTGGTTGGTTACGGTTAGGTATTTGACATAAAACGGTTGTTGCAGGTGTTGCAAGTATTTGACTGAATCATCAAAGAGTAGTTTATCCTTTAAGCCATAGCCTTCAGAACGATCACCACTATGGTCGTAATACTCCTGGGCAAAGAAATATTGATAGCCTAAGTTAGGATAGACATTATTTCGATTCCAAAAGCTAGGTACATTTCCGTGAAAGACGGCGGTGGTGTAATGTTCCGGTGATTGTTCAAGGATGGCTGGTGCAGCCTGGAAGGTTTCGTCACTACCGAGTTGGGCGAAAAGTGAACCTTGGGGTAGACCATACGTGCCGGTTTCGAGCATGTTCTCTGCATCGGATGTTTTTCCTTGACCAACTTGGTGGAAAAAGTTGTCAAAAGCATAGGTGTCCTTAGAGTGATACAGACTATCAAGGAATGGCGTAACTTCTTTTCCATTGATTTTTTGATCAATGGAAAATTGTTGGAAACTCTCCAGATGGATGATAATGACATTGCGACCCTTAGCGGCGCCAAACATTGTTTTATTAGGTGCGGCATAATGAGATTTAGTGAAGTTGGTCACTTCTTTGAGTTCTGACTTGGTTGCCGCAGCGCGCATCGCTGAGGTATGCCACTCACTAGCACCGTCGTAAGCCGTGAAGAAGTCCAACCCTAGGTATTTAACGACGTAACTGCGGTCAAATGTTCGCGTCATGAGTTGTGAGCGATCCACCTCTGCGACGGCTAAGTTAAAGGTAATCATTGCGATGGCAAAGGAAGTCATAGCAAAGCCGGTTTTTTTAGGCAGAGGGAGTTTGTCAAATCGAAGCCAACGAACGATAAATAATGTGAGGATGACGATGATATCCAGCCAGTAAAGCACGTCATGAGGCATTGTCAAAGCCAATGAGCTACCTGATAATCCTTGGTTGACTTTGTCATAGCCGGTCATAGTCGACACAGTCATGTAGTCGGTAAATTCTCTAAAGTAGATCACGTTCAAATACAATAGGACAGTGTTTAAAATGTACGTTAGTCCGAGAATCGGATAAAAATAACGGGCTTTGCGCGCATAAAAGGCCAGTCCAAATAATAGTAGGCTAGTGCCAAGGGGGTTGATGAGCATAATGCCCCCTTGAAGTGGGTCACTGATTGTTAAATGAAAGTCAATGATATAGGCCAACATAGTCTTGGCCCAAAACAGAAAAATCAACAGCCAAAATAGGCCAATTCGAGTATTTAGTTTTGCTTGCAACTTACGCATCGCATTTCTTTCCTCGTTCCGGTTCGTGATTAACATCGATTAAGTGTACCACGTGAGTTGGTGACCAAGATAAAAACAGCTTGTGACCTTACATAAACTTTAAATCGTTGACCGTCTTGCTCAGACAACGATCGTGTATAATAAAGATAAATTAATTTGGAAAGGGTGATGGATGTGGCTCGAGTAACGTTGTATTTAGTCCGCCACGGGCAAACGTATTTTAACATTTATAACAAATTACAAGGATGGAGCAACTCGCCATTGACAGCGATGGGTATCGCTGACGCCAAGGGTGCTGGTCAGCGGCTGGCTGAAATTCGGTTTGCAGCAGCGTATTGTTCTGATACGACCCGAGCCCAACAAACTGCCGCGATGATTTTGGCCGCTAATACGTTATCAAATCAAGTCAGTCCATTGAGTAGCCCCTTTTTTAGAGAACAGTTCTATGGCTCTTTTGAAGGCGAAAATATGAACTATGTCTGGGATCAAGTGGGTCGCCCACACGGCTTAAACGGGTTTAAAGCGATTGAAGAAAAGTACTCTATCGCCAAAGCCAAAGACTTAATGAAAGAAGCCGATCCCTTTCATGATGCAGAAAGTAACGACGAATATTGGGCCCGCATTGACCGTGGCTTTGATTTGATTCGCAATAATGCTGACCTTGACGATGACGACAATGTGCTCGTGATTAGCCATGGCAACACACTGCTTAGTCTTATGGAACGTTATGGTCAAGGCAAGTTCGATCTATCCGAACGACCAGCAAATGGGAGTGTAACACGGCTGTTGTTGGATGACCAACAGATCACAGTACTGGGTTACAACGAGAAATAAGCTGGTGAGTGCACAACCGCTACTGCGCTAGTGCTATTACCTGCGCCTAACGGGACTCAGTAGCTACCGCCCCAGTTCCACACTGAGTTTTATTGTCGTGATGCACTGGTGCAGAGGTCTGTGCCTAACCTGAGATTTCCCCTTGGCAAAATGCGCCAACTGGCAATCTCTTGTTAGTGCTCGACCTCTACCGCCCCAGTTTCACACTGAGTTTTTATTGTCGTGTTGCACTGGTGCAGAGGTTTGTGCCTAACCTGAGATTTCCCTTTGGCAAAATGTGCCAACTGGCAATCTCTTGTTAGTGCTCGACCTCTACCGCCCCAGTTCCACACTGAGTTTTATTGTCGTGTTGCACTGGTGCAGAAGTCTGTGCCTAACCTGAGATTTCCCCTTGGCAAAATGCGCCAACCGGCAATCTCTTGTTAGTGCTCGGCCTCTACCGCCCCAGTTCCACACTGAGTTTTAAAAAAGGAGAATTTATTTAGATGGCATTATTTGGTTTTGGTAAGCGGAAGAAGCAACAAGCCGCGATTGATTTTGAAAAGCAAACTGGCGAAGAAGGTAAGATTTACGACGACGCCAAAGCAGTTCGGAATGCAGTGTTTGTCGACGAACAGGGCATTAGTCAAGATCTAGAATTTGATGGACATGATGATCAGGCTACCCATTATGTTGGCTATGAGAATGATGCGCCAGTTGTAACCGCGCGTGTCACAAAATTGGACAAAGACATCTTGCAAATTCAACGGGTTGCCACCATTGATTGGGCGCGCAATAAAGGTTATGCACGGGCATTGATGGATCAAATTACCGAAGATGCTAAAGCCGATGGTTATCGTTCTCTTTACTTGGAAGCACAAGAGACGGCAGTTAGCTTTTATGCCAAACAGTCCTTTGAAGTTTTCGGCCAACCCTTCCTGGAAGCCAACATTTGGCATCGTAAAATGGAAAGAGAATTGTATCCAGAAGACTAATGTAGAAACAAGGTGAACCTATGAATCGGCCGAGCCTACGTGAATCGAATAGTGGCCATATCTTTAGCACGGAAAAGTTAATTTTTGGTATTGGAGAAATTAGTCGGATGACCGGTGTTTCGACGCGACAATTGCGCTACTGGGAAACGAAAGGGTATATCAATTCTAAAGATCGACAGGACGAACAACAGCAACGTGTGTATGGGTATGCAACGTTTTTGAAAGTGTCTGGGATAAAAACGATGTTGGATGAAGGATACACTTTGGCTGCGGCTTCAGCACAGACGGATGCTTTAATACAAGAAGGCTTGACGTTACGCAATTTTGTTTTAGATGCTTATCACGGCCTTGAAGAGATTAATGGACGAATGATGCTTGATTTGGGTGACTTTGATGATGCTGGACAGCTACGGCTCTACGCCTATGTTGAGGATCATCACGTTCATTATCAACAAGTATTAGTCAGTAAGGATCGCCGCCAATGATCATGTCAAAAGCACGTTTGGAAGCATTCAGTGACGGTGTGTTTGCTATACTGATTACCATTTTAGTTCTTGAATTTAAGGTTCCTAGTTATCGAACCGGTCACCTGTGGCAAGGAATTATGCACCAATGGCCTGAATTTTTAGCCTATGGCGTGTCGTACTTTTATGTTGGAACACTCTGGCTATTCCACCATGATTATTTTGCCAGCCTAAAAGTCATCGATCGGAATCTTAACCTATTAAATTTACTCTCAATGTTCAGCGTGACGCTGTTAGATTATCCAATGATTCTTGTTGCTACCGCTATTGCTAGTGGAAATTCGACTGACGTTCGCACTGGTTTCATGATCTACGCGACGGTGGCACTATTTATCTCAGCGGTCTATTATTGGCTGTATCGCTATCTTCATGATCATCAAGAATTAATGAGTACAACTAATTTAGTGATTGACCACAGTGTCCAATTGGATCCTGTGCGGTCTATGATTCTATATGGGTTAGCCATTATTGGTGCCATTTGGTCCAATTGGGTCGGCGGATTATTATTACTCGCCGGAATTATTTTTCATTTTATCGCCTATCTACACTTAAGTAAGCAGCACCAATCAACCAAGAGTACGGAGGCATAAATGTGTACCAGTATTTTTCAAATTGCCGTTGATGGCACGCATGTTTTATCGCGGACTATGGATTGGCCCACGCTCGATAATACACCGGCATTTGTACCCCGTGGTTATCAGTGGCAAAGCGATTTTGATCATCGCCAATATACCAATCAATATGCGATGGTAGGTGGGGCTTTTCAACGTCCAGAACGCATTGATTTGTCCGACGGTGTGAACGAATGGGGATTGACGGCGCAAAAACTAACGTTTGCAAATGGTTTTAAACATGCAGAGATAAAGCGGACCGACCGTGTCCAATTGGCGCCCTATGAATTTGCATTTTGGCTGCTGGGAAACTTTCACTCGATTGCGGAAATTGAAGCGCATATCAATGAAATTGAACTAATGGCAGACACTTTCAGCGATCATAAATTTGGACGTCCTGAGTTACACTTTGCGGTAGCCGATCGTACAGGCCGGATGGTCGCGATCGAACCCACGACGATTCCGATGCGAATTGTGGATGATCCTCTTGGTATTTTAACCAATGTCCCCAATTTTGAACGGCAAATTGATCGATTGAATGATTACATGACTTTTACACCAGCTTTTTTGGCGGAACAAGTACCATTAAATACGGCGAAAGTGACAACGGGGAATTTGTCAGGCAAATCAATTCCGCCTGGTTCCTACAGTCCTTCCTCTCGTTTTATTCGCGCTGCTTATTTTAAAGAACGCGCTAATCAACCGCTGGATGAGGCCGGCGCCATTATTAGTAGTTGGCACTTACTTGACGGTGTTGCCGTGCCTCGAAATACTGATCATCAGCAGACGTATTCAGTGTATCGGGCGGCAGCGGTCTGTGAAAGTCGAGCGTATTATTTTGAACCGTATAATCGTGAGACAATTACAAAACTTCAATTAACAGATGACATGCTAACGTGGAAGGAGCCAGTCTTTTATCCAGTTGAGAACGATTTAACAGTTGAGACGCTGAATTAGTCCAAAAATTGAGAGCGGGACATAAGTCGGTAAGTGACGAGCACTAAGGGTGACCTACGAATGATGATGGTTTATTCATCATTCGTAGGTCGCTTTTAGGCGGAGCCACTTGGCTTATGTCCCGTATTTTGGCTATTTAGATTTTAGTTTTGTCCCAGACTCTTTGGCTGTGGCGGACGATATGTCACTGCCTGATTGTCTTACCTGATTAAGATCAGGTACCAATATCATTTACTTGACCGCCTTAACGATCGAAGAACCGATAATGGCGCAAAACGGCATACACCAGTGCACCAAGGATAATCATAATTACAATTGTAATTTGCCAACCAAAGGGATGTGTTTCAAATGGCAGCTTTACATTTTCGCCAAAGAAACCCGATACGATGGTGGGAACAGTCATGATGATGGAATAAGCAGTCAAGAATTTCATCGTGTTATTCAAGTTATTGTCGATTAAATTTGAGTAGGCGTTCGAGACCCGTTCAACCACGTCTGAAGCCATTTGAGCCATCTCCAAGCCTTGTTGAGATTCAACAACAATATCGGTGATATGTTCGCGTTGGTCGTCGTTAACGGGCACGACCGGAAGCCGTTGAAGATCTTGCAGCATATCTGTGTTGGTCTTTAGAGAAGTCAGATAGTAAACCAAGCTCGTTTCCAAATCCATTAAATCATTAATTGCGCTATGTTCAGGATTTGTCTTCAATGCTTTTTGAATTTGGGCGCGGCGGCGGTCTATCTGGTTAATTTTGTCTAAGTAAGTGGTCGTTAATTTGTACATCAGTCCCAAAATAGCATCAATGGGTTGCTGTTCTTCAATGACCGGCAACTTCAAAACTGTATTGGCATTAATCACAATATTGTGTACATAGTCAGTGTCGCCACTGGTAAACGTAAAGACACGCCGGCCCTTAAATAAAAAGCCGACTGGTGCTGTAGCAGTTTCTGGTGATGTATCCGTGATGACGTTAAAGATAATTAATGAAATTCCATTTTCTTTATCGATTTCAATACGGGCTCGTTCATTTGGATCGGTGGCATAGCCATACATCTCTTCCGTTAATTTATAACTATGAATGAGGCGTTGATGTTCAGCGTCTGTTTCATCTTGCACGTCGATCCATTCAAAATGATTATTGATCTCAATCGGTGTCAGCATAATGTATCTCCTGTAAGTGACTTAACCGTAGAACCAAGGAATTGCGATGGTCAAGATAAGAACCACTAACAAGGCAATTTCATGGCGGCGTTTGTGGAGCCAGGTTAACGCGGCATATTCGCGAATTAGCCCACGAACGTAATAGTTGGAGCCGGTTGGTGCACCAATCCCCAAGCTAGGCAATTTAAGACTCGCGGCAATGATCGCAGCTCGAAATACGTGAAAGTTATTTGTGACAAAATCAATAACTGGTTTACCTTCATGAATTTCATCTAAGGCGTATTGGAAATTTTCGAAGGTACTCGTCGATTTTTCTTCCCGGCGAATAGCCGTTTGTGGATAACCGTGTTCAATTGCATAATCTGCCATGGCACTAGCCTCACTGACGGTTTCATCGGCACCTTGACCGCCAGACATGATGAGCATAGGCCACTGTTGAGTGCGTTGCTGTTGAGCAGTTGCCGCTTGAATGGCCACGTCGATACGAGATTGCAATAATTTGGAGAGTTGGTTGCCATGCAGTAGGCCACTACCTAAAACAATCACATAATCCGCGCCTTGTAAGTGTTGGCGGCGTGGATAAGTCCAAGTCGCGACTAAAAAATCGGCGATGGTGATCACCATATAGCCACCAAGTAAAGTTAGGGCGGTATTAATGTAGCGTAGCGGGGTTAGCCACCCATGAGGCCAGACATTGCCGGGGATAAAAGGAATCGCAGCTAAAAGAAGCGCGATGATGATCGTCAGATAACCAATTAGGCGTAAATGATGCCGCCAGCTTGAGACATGCCAAGCTAAGAGCATTAACCAGTCAAATAAACCTAGCGTTAACGCACCATATCCCAACAAACCTAATAACCGCCAACCAAGCTGATGGGTATCAACTAGTGACGTGAGCAAGATAATTGGTAAGCCTAACAAAATAGTGGCGCCGGTTACGATAAACCACGAATTTAGTAAGCGTCTGGGTTCACGACGATAACCAATGATGGCTAAGGTGATAGCAAGGATAAAGACAATCCCAGGGAAGTAGATTAGAAACGCAGTGACTTGATCTAATGAAAACATGAAAACTCCTTACTGAATAGACGAATTAGTGAGGCTCGGTTCTGGTTTGATGTAACTGATTGGCTGCTGGTCGATAAGATGAAACGGTTGTCGTTTGGCTCAGTCGTTCAAAAAGCAAGGGATAACGGGGCATAATTACGGCCAACAGACTGTCGAGTATAAGCGTTAGGAGGATTGCTCCGGCAAGTAATAGTTCACCGTTACTTGCCGGTCGACTGAACCATGGTTGTGCCAGAGCGATCAGGCCGATAAGGGGAATGTAACAAATGAGATTACGTACCGCAATTTGCCAAGGCCGTGGTGTTTGCCATTTTAGCGAGCAAATTTGTAGATGGACAGCGCGTAGCCCAATCGTTCGACCATTGAAAAGTTGTTCAGGTAACCAAATTAATCCCAGAACGCCGACTGCACTTAGTAGCCATCCGGGGACGACATAATTAAAGACGCGCATCACCAATGTCACGATCACGACGCCAATGCCGATCAATAGCCAATCTAAAACAAAGGCGGTGAGGCGGCGCATCAGGCCCACTTGCACGGCATGCCGACGATTAGTGGCCGCAATTTGAGCTTGAGTTGGTAACAACCAAGTAAATAAAGGTGCTAATAACCAACCCACGAGACCACCTGTCGTATTTAAAAGTAAGTCGTCCACATCAAACAGTCGATATGGGCGGATATAGAAGCCGTATAAGCCAGAAAGCTGAGTCAATTCAAAAAAGAGGCTTAGACCAAAGGACAGCATGACACTGGTCAATACATTACGTTTGAAATAATAGTGCAGGTAAAAGCCGAAGGGAATCGTTAGAACAATATTGAAGAAAGGCTGTTGAAACCCAGGTGCGTGAAGCGTAGTTAACCAAGTGGTCGGTTGATGTAGACTGAATCCCGTCGCACGAAAATTATAATAAACCAATAATGGATGTAGATTAATTGTCGGGGTGGTGAGAGCAGCGTCAGCCGCGCGCGTTGGTAAAGGTAAAATAATCAGAAAATAAGCGCATAGTAAATAGAAATAAAAGCTGTAATTGACGAACACTTGCCAGGCTGAAATTGCCCCATATCTAGCATAATGATACACCAATAAGGGGAATGCCATGCCAATTGCTAATAGTGGAAAGACAATGATGGCGACATGAATTGGTTCCAAATATTGGCCCATTTATTAGCCGCCTCCCTCGGTGAGTTTACCGCTCATTTTAGCATAATATTAGCGGTGCTAGTTATTATTCAAACAAGTATCAAACGTTCAGCTACCCTTGCAACAATTGATTTAAGGCCGCTAAGTAAGTCGCGATCAGTTTGCGTTGCTTTTTGTCAAAATGATTGGCTAATGTCTCCAATTGATTCAATTGCTGTCGTTCGATAGCTTGCCCATCTTTAACCGCGTTTTGGCCACTTGGTGTTAAGCAAAATTGTATGATGCGGTGATCATTAGCCACAGGTTGACTCGTCAATAATTGTAGTTTAATTAGTTTAGCGGTCGCTTTGGTCACAGCTGGTCGAGAAATGTTCAGGGCTGTTGATAGATCGTGATTGGTGACGGGTGGTGTTAACTGCTCGACTAAATGCAGTAAATGTCGTTGAGTTCTACTCAGCGCGACAGCATCTGTTTGCGATAATGACGTTGACTGACTGCTTTGGGGTAGATGTTGCAGTGTATTAATGAGGTCGCTGGTTTGAGTGGCTAGTGCTTTGGTCGAAATTTTAGCCATTACAGTATCTCCTATCGAGTGATGTTAGCAGATTAGATGAGATGAAAGGCTGTCGCATAGATTAATTGGCCAGTTAAGCAATGAGTTGTGTTTGAATTAATAACGTGAAGCATAAAATTTTCATCAGGAATTTGAAAGGGGGCCGTGAGACCATAATTGATTGCCGGTTGATAACCAAACCGTTCATAATAGGCAGGATCGCCAATGACGCTAATTGCGGTAAAACCATTTTTCAGCGCGCGCATTTCTAGTTCTGAAATCAGGCTGCTGCCGATGCCCCGTCCTTGAAAGGCTGGTGACACAGACAGTGGTGCCATCACGGCGATTTTAGTCGTTGGTTGTTCTTGAATGGTCGCCACAGAAAGGGCGGCGTGTCCAATAAGCGTGCCAGTCCTATGCTTAGCCACAATTTCCAAGGTGGGTGAATAATTTTTGTCATGGCGCAGGGCCATCGTCAATTCAGCCTCATTTCCATCTGAATGTGGTGCGCTAGCAAAAGCGATTTTAATCAACTGGTTAACTTCATTGTAATTTTGCGGTGTGATGGTTTGCAGTGTAATCACTCAATCGACCTCCTGTAGATATTCGGTTAATTTTAGCATACATCTGTGAAATGCCTTGATTTGATAATTGACAACTGACTGTGGCAGTCGTGACCAGCGACAAGTTTAATTCCAATAAAAAAACAGGTCCATGAACAAAACGTAATCGTTTGTCATCGACCTGTATCCGTACAATTTATATTGGAATTAACCCCGCAGAATTTCACCTAGAGAAGGTTGCTGTTTCGTGTCAATGCCATAGTGTTCAGCATAAGCCTTAACGGTGTCTTCGCCGAATTGTTGTGGATCAAGTGGCATAAATGCTGTTGCCACAGGATCTTCCGGATCGATCACGGCGTTCAGCACAATCGGCTTTTTGTTGCCGCTGGCTTGTAGTGATTTGATTTGATCGAAAGCTGCGTCTAATTCTTTAAGATTGGTAGCAGTGAGACCAACTGCGCCAAGTCCCTCGGCGACCTTTGCCCAATCGGCACCAGTTAAATCAACGCCGTAGAAGTGTTGTTTGGTTTCTTGTTGTTCGTACCAAATAAAGCCATAACGTTCATTGGAAAAGACGATGTTAATGACTGGTAATTGATAGCGTGCTTCAGTGATTAGGTCTTGAACGACCATTGAGAAACCACCGTCACCAGAAAAGCTCCATGCTTGGCCTTCTGGAACGCTCAGTGCGCCGGCCATCCCTGAAGGAACACCGTAACCCATGGTGGCAAATAATCCTGAGATGGCGAAACGCTGGTTTTCCGTCATTTTGACGCCACGAACCGCGAATTCAGATACGTTTCCAGTATCAACACCATATGTGTCATTAGAGCCGGCCAGCTCACGGGTCTTTTTCATGACTGCCTCTGGTTCAAGTCCTTTACTGTCATCACCGGCGAGTTGATCGAGCCAAGTGAGCCAGTTTTGACGGTTCGTACGGTTAGCACGCATCCAATCCGACTCTGGCATTGATTCACCGCTATCGAGGAGTGCTTGTAGATACGTCTTGCCATCTGAAATAACTGCATAATCAATTGGCACAACTTTCCCAATATCAAATGAATTATCGTTGACTTGAATGATTTTGACGTCAGTTGGCCAGAAACGAGCAAATGGATACTCGGATCCAATGAAGAGCACTAAGTCAGCGTGTTGCATGGCTTCAAAACCAGGCTTAGTGCCTAAACGACCGTTGGTACCTAAATAATTACGATGGTCGTTTTCCATGATGCCAGTGCCGGGAACTGTAGAGATAACTGGAATGTTAAACTGTTCAGAAACGCCATCGACCTGTTGACGGGCACCTTTTAACCCAGTCCCAATGTACATCAAAGGATGTTTGGCGGCTTTGATCATTGCTAGCGTGTCGCTCACCGCTTTCGGATCAACAACTTGCGTAAAGTTATTTGAAACGACGGTTGGCGTCTTAGTCGGCTCATAGTCAATTTCTGTGGCAGATAAGTTTTCAGGAATGGTGACAACGGCAACACCCTTTTGTCGGTAAGCTTCTCGAATAGCTTGGTTGACGACGTAAGGCAATTGTTCAGCGGTCGTAACAGTGCGATTATAGACGGATACATCAGCGAACATCGGATCTTCATCCATTTCTTGGAAGTAGTTGGTGTTCATGATAGATTGACCTACTTGGCCAACGAGGGCCAATACTGGTACATGATCCATCTTTGCATCGTATAAACCGTTGAAAAGATGTGTCGCACCCGGGCCTGCGGAACCAAAGGCGACCCCGATCTTGCCGGTGAATTTGGCGTCCGCAGCGGCAGCCATTGCCCCGACTTCTTCATGACGAACTTGAATATATTGAATTTTATCTTTTTCAAGGTACAGGCCTTCAACCGTGTGGTTAATGGACCCACCTGGGATTCCATAAATGTGATCCACATCCCAGTCTTCCAAAACCTTAACTAATGCTTGTCCTGCAATCATTTTTGCCATTTGATGCATCTCCACTTCGTTAAAATAGTCGATAGAAAGATAAAAGTCGTGACTAACTACAATGTCTATGATAATTCCGATAGAATGAAAGTGCGACTATTTGCACTTGATGCCGTTGAGGATTGTGAATGAAGGAAAAGGAGCATTGATCATGACTAAGTGGACTAGCAAATATTCTGTCCCTGCACCACTTGCTGGCGTGAGTGTCCGTCAGCTATTGAACGCTTGGCTCATTCCTAAGCGGATGCAGCACGACTTACGCGTGAACCACGATGTCGTTGTCAACGGGCAGTACCAGCCTTACAGTATGTCGGTACATACTGGCGATCAAGTGTCCTTGACCGTGCGAGCAGAAAATTTGGGGACACCGGTGCAAAGGTATTTGCCCGATGACCACGTTTATCTGCCAATATTATATGAAAATAATGATGTGTTAGTGATTAATAAACCCAGTGGTATCAAAAGCCACCCGAATCGCCCCGATGAGTCGGGAACTGTCATGAATTTTTTGACGGCCCAGTTGGCTAATGTCAACCAAACACCAGCCATGGTCCATCGCTTGGACATGGCGACGAGTGGAGCAATGATCATCGCCAAGACGCCATTAGTGGTGCCTATTTTAGATCGATTAATTGCCGACAAACGGATTTCACGTACATATCAAGCGTGGGTGGCTGGTCATTTTGAACAAAGTGCTGGTCAATTTAATGACCCGATCGGCCGTGATCTGAATGATCGGCGTAAACGTCGAGTTAACGGCGATCACGCTCAAACGGCACAAACAAGCTATCAAGTTTTGAAGACAACTACTTCCGCTAGTTTGGTGAGATTAACCTTAGGGACAGGACGAACGCATCAATTGCGTGTTCACTTGGCTGCCCACGGGCATGCAATTTTAGGTGATCCATTGTATGCTTCGCCAAAAGCTCTTCTGGCTGCGCCGCGATTGATGTTACACGCATATCAGTTACACTTGCTGTTACCGCTAGATGAAACCGATATGATGATTACGGCCCCGTTGCCCAAAGATTTCTCGTTGCTAGTTTGATGAAAAGGGGCCTGACTGAGTGCTGGATGTAATTAAGCAATTATACGGTCCGTTTTTTGACGGACAGAATTGGGCGACGATTTTAACCAGTCGTAGTGATTGGCTCATCGTTGGCTCATTGGTTTTGATTGAATGCCTCTTATCAGTGGATAATGCAGTCGTGTTAGCGGCACAGACGACCGGCCTCGATAATTTACAAGAACGAGAAAAATCGTTATTCTACGGCTTGTGGGGCGCCTATGTGTTCCGATTTTTCATCATCGGGATCGGAACCTATTTGATTCGTTTTTGGTGGATTAAAGTGATTGGGGCTAGTTATTTAATGTATTTGGTTTATCGCTATTTCCGTCACTTAATGACGCAACAAAAACGTCATCCACTGGGCCAAACGATCACCTCAAAAAAGCGGCGATGGTTTGGCCTATCACCATTTTGGACGGTGGTTATTCAAATTGAATTGATGGACATTGTCTTCTCGATCGATTCTGTATTAGCGTCCTTGGCAATTTCAGATAACGCTGTAATTGTATTAATTGGCGGGCTAATTGGTATCTTATGTATGCGTGGGATTGCAGAAGTGATCATGAATTTGATGCGCAAGGTTCCAGAGCTTGAGACGATGGCGTATGTCTTGATCGCACTGATTGCAGTCAAATTAGTCTTGTCTGTCCCACAGATTGATATTGAGGTTTCTTCACGTGCGTTTGGCTTGGTCATCTTAGCAGCTGTTTTAGTCACGTTACTGATTCATTGGCTCCGATCACGATTTCACCGTTGCTCAGATCGCAGGAAATAATAAACATTTCACAAGTAGTCGGCCATCGTGTTGGTCGATTTTTGTTTTATGATGACGTTATACAAAGAAAACAATGATGTTAGAGTGGAGATTATGCATTTTTTGAAAGTGAGGATAGGATCATGGCTGAATATCAAGCAAGTACTGCAGAACAAACGCTGAAGATCGATGACTTAGCGGCCTTGGAACCCTTGGTTAAGGCGAACATGGAGCCAGGTGCTTTTGGTTATATTCAAGGTGGTGCAGAGACGGAATGGACCATGGCCGAAAATACGCGAGCTTTTGATCATGCTCAAATTGTGCCCCGCGTGTTACAGGATTTAGAGAATCCAGATTTGAAAACATCATTATTTGGGATTCCCCTACAAACACCATTGATTGATGCGCCTGCCGCCGCTCATGGGTTAGCACATGAACATGGTGAATTAGAAACGGCTAGTGCGGTCGCGGCAGAAGGCACGATTATGTCTGCTTCAACCTATTCAAATGAACGAGTGGGCGATATTGCGAAGGCCGGTCACGGTGCCCCACAATTTTTCCAACTCTATATGAGCAATGATGATGGCTTTAATCACTGGATTTTGGATCAAGCAGTTGCCTCTGGTTACCGAGCAATTATTTTAACGGCTGATGCCTCATTAGGTGGATATCGTGAAGCTGACGTCAAAACCGGGTTTCAGTTCCCACTACCGATGATCAATTTAGCTGATTATTCAGCTAACGACGGCAGCGGCGAGGGGTTAAATATCATGCAGATTTATGCTAAGGCTAAGCGTAAATTGAGTTTAGCGGATATTGATGCAATTGCCAGCTACACGAATTTACCGGTTATTGTCAAAGGTGTTCAGTCACCAGCAGATGCAATGGCTGCCATTGGTGCCGGTGCTAGTGGTATTTGGGTTTCAAATCACGGCGGTCGTCAGCTCGATGGTGGACCGGCTTCATTTGATGTGCTGCCAGACATTGCCAGCGCAGTCAATCATCAAGTGCCGATTATTTTTGACTCAGGAATTCGTCGTGGCGAGCATGCCTTTAAAGCGTTAGCGAGCGGGGCTGATGTCGTGGCCTTCGCACGGCCACTTTTCTACGGTCTAAACCTTGGCGGGATCGATGGTGTTCGTTCAGTTATTCAGCACTTTAATCAAGAGCTGACGATTACCATGCAACTAGCAGGTACAAAGACTATTGAAGCTGTTAAACAAACAGAGTTGCTATGGCGGTGAGCATACTGTGGGTATCCAAAAACACTTAGGCGCACCCAGTCTTGTTCTTCTTCTGAGGTTAACGTATACTAACTTCATTCAAAATGAAAGAAACGGAGGGGAACATGGATGGCGCAAGCAGTCTCTTCACAAGCACAAATTGACGCGGCAACAGCTAGTGGTTTAGCAGTTCTGGATGTTTGGGCTCCTTGGTGTGCCCCTTGTAAAATGATGGAACCGGTACTTGCACAGTTAGAGCATAGCTATGGCGATCAAATTCACTTTTTGAAATTGAATGTGGATGATCATCAAGCATTAGCTGAACAATATAAGGTAATGAGTGTGCCTAGTCTGGTGATCTTTAAACAAGGAAAAGCCGCGGAAAAAGTTGCTGGTTACTATCCAGAAGATAAGTTACGGCGTTATCTGGACGCTAAATTGATGGAACTTTAATTAAAAATTGAGTTTAGTCAGCGCCTCTTCCTCGTGGGAGGCGTTTTTTTACGGTTCCGTCACTCGATTGATTGGTTGCGGTATAATGTAGTTCATCGTAAAAGGAGATGTCACTGTGAGTAAACGTCAGAAAGTTGCAAAGTCGTCGACTCGACGCCAGAATCGTTTCGTGCGGTGGCTGATCATCTGTTTATGTGCCATTCTAATTCTAGCTGGTGTGGTAGTGGGCTGGGAAGCAAGCGAGCAAAAAGAATTAGAGCATGTTCAAGTGAACTATAGTGATCGGCCGACCGTCTTTGTTTCGGGAGATTACAGTAACTGGCTGACGTTTGGTCCGATGAACCAACGTTTACAACGTTATGGATTAGCTCAAGCAGTATGGACGATTCACGTCGCTAAGAACGGTCATGCGACTATTGATAAGCATCGACCACTGGGCCATCGGAATCCGCTGATTTTGGTACTCTTTGCTGATAATCACAACGCCAAGCGAGAAGCTCACCAATTAACCGGTGTTATGCACCTATTAAGGCAGCAAGAGCACATCGACTCGGTTAATTTCGTGGGCCATTCGTCAGGCTGTAATATTATTTATCAATACTTAACTGGTCCGGCGGCCAATCATCGTCAACGATATCCACAGACAAACAAATTCATTAATATCGCAACAACATTTAGTAAACGTGAACAGGAAGCAGCTAATCGATTCCCTAGAGCGACGCGAGTTTTAAATATCGCCGGTAACTTTGCGAATACCGGCGGTGATTTAGGCGTTTCAGTGCATGGTGATCAGCAATTAGGTCGACTATTGCAGGACCGGGTTAAAACATATCGAAGCGTTACATTAAATGGTGGTGTGTCTGTCATTCATTATTTGTTACATCAAAATCCGCGAGTAGATCGGCTAATCGTTGAGTTCTTGTGGGGAGGGCGGTCCTAACCGCACACACGGCGCCATTGATTAATGAATCGCAATGACGAGGCTGTTATTGTGTTCTAAAAGTGAAACATTTTTATCGAAAATGTTTCACTGCTGCTGACAATCAAGGGGTATTAGCATAAAATAATAGTTTGTAAAGTTAGATTAGGAACTAACCAACCATAATTAAGAATGTGAAGGAAGGTAGTCATGGAAAATGATGATTTAATCAGTGACTATGAAAATGTGTATTTCTACGTTGGCCAATTTTTGAGTCAATATATTTCGCAACCGGACCGTCCCCATGGTTTATCTTACGGACATTTTCTTGTCTTAAAAGGGATTGCGGCAGATGAAAATTGCTTAATGACTAATTTGGCAACACGATTGGAGACTTCGCAATCCACGGTGGTCAGTGAATTGAAGCGATTGTTAAAATTAGGATTAGTCCGCCAGGTGGAAAATTTAGCTGATCGGCGACAGAAATTTCTTCAACTTACTGATGAGGGTGTGACGGTGTTGGCAGAATTGGAGGCTGAACACGCACACTTATTCGATCATATGGTGGAACAAGTCGGCTATGAGGAAGCTAAGCAGTTCATTCAAACTATCAAAAAGGCGCGGACAGTTCTAGCGGTATCTTAAGATGTCTTGAACTAAAAAATAAAATCCTGAGCGAAAAAGTGTGGCATATAAGCTGAATGACTGACTTATATACCACACTTTTTCGCTTTAAATTTAATTGTCAGTTGGGTTGGTCTGGATATTGATGAAGTTAAATACCATCTGCGCCATTTGTTCAGGAGATTGGGGAGGCTCATTTTGTAACCAGAGCAGAATCATTTCGCTTAACCCGCCAGCCAGATAAACAGTCCAATATTTGGGATTCTGGAGCGTGGTTTGCAATAACTGAGTTTCTACAAGGTTCTTGAGCCAGTCACGGAAATGAAAATATAAAATGTAGCGTAGATTGGCATTAATGAGTTGTTTAGCAGGTTCGCGAAAGCTATTAAAGAGTTCAAAGAAGCGAACAGTTTGAGCGAAAGGGTCGTGAATCTGTTCGCGAACGAGGGTATGCAAATATTGATCTCGACGGCGGGTGAATTCGCTAGCAATGATGTCTTCTGGTGATTTAAAATGACGGTAGAAAAAAGTTCGTGAAATGCCAGCTTGCCGGCATAAAACAGTGACCTTAATTGATGCTAATGGATGATCCGCCAATAAATCAACCAATGTTAAAAAGAGCTGCTGTGTTTTTAATTCACGATTAGATAAGAACATAAAATCCTTGGTCATCAGACACCTCAAAGGTTCAAGCGGCATAGCCATTAACATGCTATTTGATTACTTGTGTATTTGTCTACACCCGTTAACTATTCAGCAGTATCTTATCATACATTGATCAATTAACGTCAAGCATAACATTGGCTGTGTTTGGTGGAACTTGCTAGCTGTTAGTAATCAGTGATGCACAGCTAGTTAGGCGAAAGTTCAACAAAAAAACACGTTGAAACTAGCTCTTAAGTGAGATGGTTTCAACGTGTTTCTCGTTAGCTTGGTTGAGTCGACTACTCGTGAAAATTTAAAAAGCGAAGTCTAAGCATCACTGCAGACTCATTCGGTTGTTCTCTCGAGCGGCTTCTAAAAGGGCCATGAGTTCTTTTGAATAGTCTGTCAAATCGTCATAGATGAGTGCTTGGCTCTGATCACTGGCTTGCAGTGTATATAACCAATTAATTAATTGAGCATCGTCATCGTTTACATTAATAATCCATTGTTTCATTTTGATGCCTCCGGTTTAGTTGCTTACAACTAAAATGTCTACAATTAAATTTACCACAATTTGAATGAGAAGTGTCTGAATCCTTGAAAAAAATCGGCGCGTTCGGTCGCTTTTTTTGAAAGCGAATTGAGAAAATGTGGGACTAATTGAATCGACTTGTCATCGGTTTGCTTTGACATATTGCTTATGAATTAGATAAGATTATTGTTAAATTAAATGGAGGACAAAACATAGTGGAAAAGAATTTTTTTGAGCGGAAGGATGATCGACGACCAATGCCAATCATCGATGATAATGTTTCGATTGGTCGACTTTGGGGACTGTTTATTTTTCCGATTGGCGTTTTTACTTGCGTTGTATTAGTTTCAAAGTATTATCCGATGAATAGCGTATGGCTTCAATTCGTTGTACTGGCGTTAGTACCGACAATTGTTTTATTGAGTTCATATCGGCTAATTAGTGGGCAACGACCATGGGCATTGTTCGGACGTGTGACTGGTAAGGAATGGCGGCACACATTGATGATGTTTGTTTTGCAGGTTGTTTATGCCGTCGTCATGCAGTCTGTCTTTAGAGCACTTAATGTGACGACTGCTAAAAACCCAGCGGGGATCGGGCTGAATGGTGAACATCGTTGGTCGGTCTTTTTCCAACAGGCGTTTAATGATTTATTTGAACTGATGAATGAAGAGTTTTTAGGGATTTTTATTTTCTTGGCTTTTGCGGCCGTTCTAATGAAGCAATTTCATTTTAGACGTAATGTGGCAATCTGGGGTTCCTTGGCGGTTTCAATTATTGTTTTTGGCATGGTTCATTTTGCTGTCTATCAGTGGAATTTAATTCAGATGTTGGTTTTAATTGGCGTTACTCGTCTTTTTTTGACAGGAGCTTATTTGTATTCAAAAAGCATTTGGACTTCATTTGCAATGCATTATACTTTCGATACGATGTTCTTTTTAATGCTGGCGGGAGCGACATGGTTCAGGCACTTGTAGTAGTTGACATTAATGAGATTGTTTTAATACGCCCGCTGGTTCATCGACGAGAAAGATTGTAAAAGCACCCATAAAAAATAAACACTGATTGTTGCTCCATCGGCAACGACCAGTGTTTATTTTTAATCACAAAGCTACTATATAAATAGGCTAATAAGTGAGTTGTTTTGAATTAGATAGCTGGTTTATTGTTAAAAATAGTTAAGTGAACGGCCTTAACTTGTTGCCACAATTAATCAACTGGCATCCGTATCGTTAAGCGCTTTCAATAACTTTGAGAATTCAGCTTCGCGTGTCTGGCGAGGGATGAAGGTCCGAACCTCATTGATTGAAAAGCCAGTTTGAAGAAGGTGGTGTTGGTAATCGAATATAATCGGAAAATGCAATAATGTAGCATCATCATGAATAAAAGATAAAAGTTCATGGAGTGGCATTTCATCAAGATTATGGTGTTGTGTTAAGGCTAAGTATGAAGAAGATTGATGGGATAAAAGGCCGTCAACGCCATTTTCAGAAGCGGCCAACATTTGCTTTAAATCATTTAGATCAATTTTGGTACCAGTGCGGCTGATTGGATGTTCACGAAATTCAATCCCGTGTTCATTAAGAAAATTCACTGCCCGTCTAGAAGGTAAGTTAGAAGTAATAGTGTATAAGTCAATCATAATAATGGCCCCCTCATATTTGATTAACCTGAGTATAATACTTTTAGTAAACCTTGTACATCATTTAAGTTGTACAAAATAAATTTTTTTATGGATGGTTAAGACTGGTATAGAGCGGTTTAGACCAATGCTGCCATCAAGAAAATATAGTTCACCCGGTTTAGCATATATGGTGGAACTAGTTATCATTGGATATTTTTAAGCGCGAAAATGATGAAGAATTTCCAAAAAGAATTTATTCGATCAGTTGTATATACAGCAAAGTGGTATAGTATGGCTATCGATTTATTGATATACCGGCTTAATATTTTTTGTACAGTGAAATTGTCTAATGATTTTTAAAACCGGTTTTAGTTAAGTGAAATGTTTGGGGGAGTAACAAATGACAGATTTAGAACTGATGCGTGCATTTGATGAGGAATATCTTTTCGTGGGTCGCTTTTTGAGCGAGTTTATTTCCGCTCCAGATCGTGAATATGGTTTGTCGCACGAGCAGTGGCTGATTTTAGAAGCAATTGAAGAACATGATCGGTGGTTACTCGCCGATTTAGCTGACATGCTGCATGTAACTCGGCCGGCGGTTTCTTCGAAAATAAGTGTGTTGGTACGAATGAGCCTCATTGAACAACAAGAGGATCCCGAAGACCGGCGTAAGAAATTTCTGAAGCTCACCGACAAGGGGAGAAAAATCTTAAAAAAGCTCCGAGATATCCATGCCCAACGTTTTCAAGAATGGCTAGCGGTATTGGGACGCGAAGAAGCGCAACGAGCATTGCTTATTGTACAGAAAATTGAAAAAGAATTAGTACCGAATGATCCATGGACAAATACGCAACATTTGCGAAACCATGAATAAACAGTCAATGATAACGAATAGAGCCATATATAGAAGTAGTGTTTGGAATTAACCAGACACTACTTTTTTTGTTGCAAGTAAGCCAAGTGACGTGGCATACCAGGAGTGATGCTACAAAATGATTTAAAAAACATTGTGATAAAGATACCATTTATAAAGATGATGGTGTAATATTTAATTGATTATTAGCAATATAATATATTTTGAGTAACTTTTTTAGCGTGTAACATAGCTTTGGTATACAATTTAACAAATAATTTATTAAGGATGAAACGTTTATTTCGTTAGTCTTGATGGTCGTATCCTCAGATAAATGAGGTTAAAAATGATTGATTAGGAGAGTTCTTTATGACAGACAATGAATTATTTTCAGCTTTTGAACAAGAATATTTTTTTGTTGGACAGTTTATTAATGACTTTGTCGGGGTGCCGGACAAGGCCGCAGGAATTTCACATGAACAGTGGCTTATCATGAAAGCCATCAAGACACACGAACAGTGGCTGTTAGCGGATTTGGCCAAGATGCTACGGGTCTCTCGCCCGGCCGTATCGGCTAAAATCAGCGGCCTGATTAAGTTTGGTTATATTCGTCAGCAGGAGGATCCGACTGATCGACGTAAGAAATTCTTATACTTAACGGACAGTGGCGAAGCGATTGTTGAAAAGCTAGATCAAGCTCATCAAGATCGGTTTCAAAAGTTGGCTAAAACGCTGGGGAAGCAACGGTCAGAAAATTTGCTGAGCGCGATTCAAACGATTGAGTCAGCGATTACTGCTTGAGAGGCAGAGTTTCAAACGGACAGTGATGATCGACAATGGAATGGCCGAGCTTTTGCGATTTTACTGGAAACGATCAATACAGCTGGCGATCCTTGGCACCATTTCTTATTTGGCACCAAGCAATATTAATTCGAAGCAAAAAACGGTTTGATTTCCGATAATTCCAGGAAAATCGAACCGTTTTTTTGCTACTAACTAAGCGGGCCCCTAGCTCATTTTTTACCCGATAATTAATGACCTAAAATCAGATTTACGAGCTCTTCAACCGGCATGTTGCCGATATTGCTCTGATAGTCACCGGCAGTTAGGGCAGCTGTGAGACCTTGCTGAGTGAATGGCACACCAAGCATGACTGCATCAACGATCGCCGGATCGCCACCATTGATAAAATCACCATACGTTTTGAAAGCGGAAATTCGCTGATCGTTTACGCTAAAGTTGAAGGCCACCGTGCCAATATCAAAATGGTGACTGCGGTACTGGTCGTAACCAGGGTTCTTGCCGAAGTTCCAAGCATCAGTGTCATATTTACCGGCGAGACGCTGATCAATGATCGACCAGTCATGGTCATTAAGGTGGTAAGTTTCGATCTTTGACAAATCGTTAACGTTAAAAACACGTTTCAATAATTCTGTTCTAAATTGTTCAATGGACAGATTTTGAAATTCAGGTCGCAAATAAGACATGATATTAGTCACCCGACTATTCACTGAGCCAACTCCTTTGGAGGCTAATTTCTCCGCATCCGGCGTCAAAACAGCGGAAGCAGCTTCAAGATTCAAGTTGTACATTAAGGTGCCACCAGCTGCGAAGGCATCGCCAGCTTTAAACATCGTCATCCCAGAGAATTTTTGGTTGCCAAGCACCATATCATTTCGGCCACGAAGCTGTGCTTGAGTGGCCCCCATGGCTTGTAAGGCTTTTAAAATTGGATCTGCGAAGACATTGAAATGGCCAAAATCACTGGTGTCTCCGATAACAATATTTTCAAAAATTAAATTTCCGAAGTCGTGATAGACAGCGCCACCACCAGAAGTGCGACGCACAAGTTTGATGTTGTGATCTTTTAGGTAAGGCAGGTTGACTTCGTTATAGGCATTTTGATGAACGCCGATAATAACTGCTGGTTGGTTGACATAAATCATTAGACCATGGCCGGATAAGTGTAAATCATTGACTAGATAGTTATCTAAAGATTGATTAACGATGGGATCATAGACCGGTTGACCATTGCGCGTTACATCATATAAGAACATCTGTGTCCTCCAATTTAAAAATGTATTCGCTTACACATTTTATTCTACGACTTTTGGGAGTCATGAGACTAAATTAAATGAAGCTCATGGAGCAAAAAAAGCATGTTGACCAGCCCCAACATGCTTTGCTTGCGTGTAGCGTAGCTCGCAAACGTTCTTAGTGTACCATATTTAAATATTTGTTCTGCACATTTTCGTGCAGAAACATTTTATAAATAGTACAATTTGTTTGATGTATTAATAAAAATTAATGTGATAAGGCGTGATGGGATCATGATTTTGGAGATGAATGTGCATGCAAAAAGAAACTGAACGAGCCCGACCAGGCTTGCAGCAGTTAACAATGATGATGCTAGCGGTGAGCGGTGTTGTTTTTGCGACAACCGCCAAAGTGTTGGCTGATCCGATGATGCAAACGACTGTGTTAACTAACCAATCGAATACATTGTTTGGTAAAACCAGCCTAGGCGATACAAGTGCATCCAATCAGAGTGGTGAAACCGTAAATCAAAATCAGTTAGCCATCGAGCGCCAGGCAATGGCGTCAGCTGCTGAGGTTGTCAACCAAGCCCAAGCTACGAATAGTTCTGCCCAACAAGTTGTCAGTCAAGCGGTGAGTGAAGTAACCCAAACAACTAGTTTGGCTGATTCGGCCGTCAGTGCTTATCCAGAACAACCAGCATTGCAGCAGACTGCAATGCAAGCAAGCTCACAACAGCAACAAGTTGGTAGTGAGACGGTTAAAATTAGTCAAGTAGCTAATGCGTTAACTTCCCGGGCGACAGCTTTTGATCGTTTGGCACAATTCAGCGGAGACGATCAATTACTTGTAAGTGCTGTTAAGCAGGCAACTTCGATGGCTGGAGATTTAAGCTTATTGGCCGACCAAATGCGGTCGTTTGCCATTATTGCAAATGGTTGGCGAGTGATGGCTGGAAATAATGTTCAAACTATTCAACAGTTACTGTTGAACCTTCCAGCCCAGCAGAGTGGTTCCTTGACCGGCCAACCAGTCATGCTTTGGCAGCCGAACTTTGAACATTTTATGCCAACGGTCAGGGAGCCAGGGGTTAAGACATCTATCCTGAAGGCTTCGTCACCTCAAAGTTCGAGCAATCAAATGTACGTGAACGCTGTGACGATGCAATCACAAGCGATGCCTAAGGAAACTGGTGAACATTCACAGGGCATTCGGTTATCTGAACAGACAGCTGTTCAAAGACCAGGTGAGAGAAAGGCACATGTCAACAAACAGCAGGGGATCTCGTCAAAGACCCACCATCGACATACGAGAGTCATCAATCGAATAGTTAAATCGAAAAAAGTAAGCCGCCTGAACGAATTGAGACAAACACTGCAATTTATGGGCGTCTTAGCAATGATTCTAGCCGTAACATTGATTTATCGAATGATTATTCGCAAAGTTATTGTTATTAAAGATGGCCAGTATCTCATTTCCCGTAATGGTCAGGTTAGGTTTGCATCAGTTAGTGTTAATTCAGCAACTGTACTTTCGAGCTATTTTGCAGCTAAACATTTATTGAGTGGTGAGCATGGATATGTGATTGTTTCTGCTCATAAATTCAAGACAGCGATTCGTAAAAAAATTAGAAAATAAATTTTTAAAAGCCTGTCAAATAGGTCACGAAATCATTTATACAACTATTTCTTTTAAAAATAGTTTTGCTAAGGAAAGATATTGTTGTAGTATTGTTTTTATAAAATGTTTACATTTCTGTTGTGTAGGAGATAGTGGGATGAAACTTTTCGGTAGAAAGAAATATGATAATCTCGTTGATTCACTAGCCAAACGCGAAGAAGATGATACATCGGCCCAAACCAAGGATGCTGTTGCCAAAACGGTGGCTGCTCCTGATGCGCCTGAAAAATCTGCGGAGAGTGTGCAATCGCAAGCAAAGTCAAACGCTAAAGAGGAAGACTCCGTCGCCTCATTGTCTGGCTCTTTTGCCATGCTTGGTGGTGCCGAGATTGTTTTCGGTGGCGATCCGAGGTCGTCACAAACGACCATTAAAATTGACGCAGATCAGGATCAAGCAGAGGCAGTTAATCAAGCAGACGCCGATTCATCCGCTGAGCCAAGAGATGTACAGGACCAAGCAAGTGCTAGTCCGTCTACGGGTACTGATACTGGTAGTGATAGTTCCACTGAAGCTGAGTCAGTGGAGACAAAAGATGAGCCACAACAGCAGGAAAAAGATAACGAAGATGAAGTTCTTGCTGCGGTTAGAAAAGCGGCTGGTTTAGCGCCAAAAACGGATGAAAATACATCATCGATTACAAAAGCAGATGCAAGCGATGATCAACAACAAGAGGATGCCATGACAGACGCAGAAAAAGCCGCTAGTACGGCGACTAGCAACGTAGATTCAACAGAGCCAAGTGATGAAAAGGTAGCAGCCAGCCAAGTAAGCGAAGCAGCTAGTCAGGTTGATGATGAGAGCAAAGACCCTTCTGCCACGGTTAAATCGGAAAATGACGGTAGTGAGTCAGCTGCTGATATGGATCGAGATTTATCTGATCAGGATAGTGAGACAGAAGATCAAGTTATTGATGCTAGCAACGTGGATTTCAGTGCGTTGGAGGCCGAGGTAGTTGAAAGTGATGAAATTCACCCCATCGATTCTGATTTGGATGAAGAAAAGCATACTGACGATGATACATTGACATCAATCGACGAAGCTGTTGATGAAACTAATACTGATACCGCAACAGTCGATTCAATTGATCCAGCCCCAGAAGAAATTTCGGATTCGGTTCAAGCAGGTCAGGATGGCGTTTCCCAAGACACGGCTGCAAGTTCTAGTGTGGAACAGCCAACCCCATCAAAGGAACAGCCGGTCGCCAGCACCGCAGATTCTGTGGAGGTAACCATTCCGGAGGATCCGGATCGTGAACTGACGGAACCGGTTGCCCCAAGTGATACTGAGAATGAAGAGCAACCAGTGAGTGTTCAACAGAGCCAAACACTGGTTAACGCCACCATTTCTCAGCAATACAATAACGTGCTTTCACAAAATAGCTTATTACTCTCGCAAATTGAGCGGATGCAAGGCGTCAACGATAAGCTCAATAAGCAAATTAGTCGGTGGCAGGAATATCGTAATGAGGCGACTGGCTATATCAACAACATTACGATTAAGAGCCAGGATCAAGTCCTGAAGTTAAAGAAGAACCAAGAAAAAGAACTTGATGATGTTAACGAAGCCTGGTTACAGAAATTTGATGAACGGTCAGCAGAAGTCGATCGAAAGTATCAAGAGTTTGAAAAGCGGATTCAAGGCATCATCGCTACTGAAAGCCAAGAAAAGGCCGATCTGCAAGATCAGATTACTAAACTTCAAAAAGATAACATGACGCTCGACAGTGAAGTCACTACGCGCGGTTTTAAGATTAATGAACTCACCGCAAGCCTCGATGAGTTGAAACAAAGTAATGAAGACTTAGAGGCGGCCAAGCGTGAATTGACGGATGAATTAAGTAAGGCTGTCAATGATTTGAATATTGCGGCAGAGCGTTCACAGTCTGCAACTAACGAGGTAGCGGTACTCAAGAAGGAAAATGCCGACTGGAAGGACAATTTAGCTCAAGCCAAGGTTGAGTCACTAAACGCCTTTAATAAGTCAGAGAGTCGTATGGGCGCTACAATTGCTGAATTGACAGAAAAATTGGCTAAGGCGGAAAGCGATAAACAGCAAAGCCAGAATAAGTATTCAGCCAGTTTACAGCGGCAACATGAACTTGAAAGTACGGTCAGTGATCTGAACAAGCAAAATAAGACGTTGCTTGATCAAATCAGCGAAATGGAAGCCGGCGACACGAAAGACTATATGAGTGTGCCAACGTTTGAAAATGATTTTCCACAAATGTAAAGCCACGTTTAATTCATTATTCTTAATTAAGAAAGAGGTTTTTTTGTGAATTACTTTGTTAATGAAAACATTTTTTCACTCAACTCAGGGACAGAATTTTCTGCCGCAAAACGAATCCAACTGTTTAAGGAGCATCAAGTTCCCGCAAAAATGCTAACGCGCAATTATAATCCGCAGCTGGTTGATGATACACAGCGCATTGGTTTAGAACCAACGGATGTGTTGAATATGTACAATTACTTTCAAGAAGTTACTGATGTCGCCAAACAAGACGTTGATGTCCGTTACACAGAGGTTATCGACAAGAATACCTATCAGATTGAAGGCGTTGATCCTAATGAGTCAAAGCTGAACTATCATGGTCGTACCATTGGTAAGGTGCTTATCGCACCGGCAACAGTGGGTTTGGTGGGTGCCTTTGAATATTACAATGAGATGAATGATACGGTGGCCAAGGACATTTGGGACCGGCGGGGATTCAAATCGTCCACTCAGTATTACCATCCGGATGGTCAAGAAGGCCCGCAAGTATTCTTCGATTTAACGGGGAAACCTAAAATTGAAAAAACCCGCATGAACATCAATGGGGACTTACATACCACGATGTACAAGCTATTAGATTACAAAGGGCGGGCTTGGCGGTTTAACTCGGAAAATGAGTTCTTCGGTTTTTTCATGAATGAATTGGCGCAACAAGAACCAAGCGTCTTTATTAATGATCGTCCCTCGCTAATCAATGAGGTTGCCGGGATTAAGAATGCGGTTGGTAAATGGCAGTACTTGCATAATGCTCACGAAATTAATACGGCCCAACGAGGCGGCTCAAACAAGGTCTTTGACTACATGGAGCCACTCTTCAAGACCCATATGAATGATTTTGATGGTGTGATTGTACCGACACAGACACAGGCTAAAGAAATCACGAAATTTTTTGGTTTCCACCATGTGGCAGTGCTGTGGGATACTTTTAGTGAACCGCATGAACCTAAAGCTGCGACTGAACGGGATAAAAACAAAGTCATCTTCACTGGTCGCATTTCCCCTGAAAAACAACCCGCTCAAGCAATCGAAGTATTTGCCCACGCTAAAACCAAACGGCCTGATTTACAGTTAGAATTCTATGGCTATAGCGCAGATGAAAAATTGAATCAAACGCTAGCTGACTTAGCTGCCAAGTTGGGCGTTAGCGATGCTGTTCATTACAATGGTTATCAAAATGCGTCACAGTTTGCTGAAAAGATCGCCGATGCCGCGGCAATGATTAGCGTCTCGATGACGGAAGGCTTTGGTGATAACATTCTTGAGGCCATGAGTTATGGCATACCGGTAGTGGCTTATGACGTTAAATATGGTATTGCTGAATTATTAGATAAGACTACCGGTGCGACTGAGCCCTTAAATGCTAGCGAACCACTGGGTGAAGATTTGGCCAACTTATTAGCCGATGAAAACGATGCTAAGTGGCAAACGGCAATTGAGCAAACTCATGCTAAGGCGCAAGAGTTCAATGAAGAGCACGCTTGGCAACAATGGGAAACGACCCAGGCCAAAATCAAAAATCTGTTTGTGAAGTAGGGGAGTTAACGGATGATATTTTTTATTAATTCAAGCTTTAATAAAAAGAATTCAGGGATCGAACATGCCCAGTTAAAACGGGCCGGGCTTTTTCGTGACAATAATGAACCATTTAAATTAGTTTTTCGTGATTGGAATCCCCGGATCCACGACTTTCTTCACGATGTGGGTGTTACGGATGCGGAAACGCTGAATATGTTTGATTATTTTCAAGGGACTGAAACGGTGCCAACGAAAATTCTCCATGTTGAAGACCTTGATTTTGGTTTAACTGATTTGAGTTTCCTAAAGGAATCAAATAATCATCGTTATATCGTCACTCACGGTGATCAATTTATATCGCGTGTCAATTATTATGGCGATGATGATGCCGAACGCATTAGCTCTGTAGAACAATTCGATGGTTTTGGCAATTTGTATCGCGTTGACAATTATGACTTCCGCGGTTTTAAAACGTTATCTCAATGGTATACACCCGATAATAAGATTGGCACCGAGGTCTGGTACGATTTAGATGGGCGTCCCGTCATCGAAACGTTCAACCGTTATGACGGACGAGGTCAATATATCAAGACTGGCTGGCGTTTAACGGAGACTAGCGGGGCAGTTTATAGTTTCGCTAATATTGAGGAGTTAACCCTCCATTTCTATAATCGTCTCAATGAGGATTATTGGAATGAGGATGAACCAAACGTCTTTATTATGGATCGGACTCATTTAGCAGACTGGCACTTACTTAATTTAGACCGGCAAGCCTATACGGTCTTACATTTGCATAATTCTCACGCTGGGGATGCACAAGATCCAATGCACTCCGTGATGAATAACTTCTATGAATACGGGTTAACGAACGCTAATCACTATGATGCGATTATTTCTGCCACCAAGAAGCAGACTAATGATGTCCGTCGGCGCTTTAAGCCTAAGAGCAAGTTGTTCACAATTCCTGTTGGCGTCGTTCCCAATGAATTACTTGAACGAGAACGGGTGCCGATGGCAGATCGAGTGGCTGGTAAAGTCTTAGTCACTGCACGAGTGGCACCGGAAAAGCGGATTGATCATATTGTTGAAGCGGTGGGGATTGCGAAGCAACAAGTACCCAATATTTCCCTTGATGTTTATGGTTATATTGACCACCGAGACAATGATCAAGCCATTAAATCGATCAATAAAATGATTGAAAAATATCATTTACAAGATAGTGTGACAATTAATGAATATGCGGATAATGTCGGCGAATTACAACGGCAAGCGCAAATCTATGGTTTAGCTTCGATTATGGAAGGATTCAACTTATCCCTGATGGAAGCCATTAGCAATGGGATGGTTGGCGTCACTTACGATGTCAATTACGGCCCTAACGAACTGATTGTCGACGGTGAAAATGGCTACGTGGTGCCATACGAAGGCATTCAAGCAATGGCAGATAAATTTGTTGAATTATTCAGCAACCCAGATGAATTACAAGCGATGTCAACGCGTTCTTATGAATTGGCAGAACGTTATTCTGAGAAGAATGTGTGGCGTGCTTGGCAACGATTACTGGTGGACGCCAAAAAGAAACACTTAGAATACGTTGAAAACATCGATCACGGATTAGGTGATCAACGCAAAAAGTAATACGAATTTAGCTTTCCGGATTAGGCGATTCGTTTAAAAAGCAGCTCCATTGCCAACTAGCAATGGAGCTGCTTTTTGAATTTGCTTAGATTATTAAGGTTCTTAGTCTTTCAGGTAAAGCTTTTTGGCATCTTCATAGGATTGGCGGTAACATTCGAGGTTCTCCGCCTCGCTGAGGGACTGTTTGTTTTGCATGAGTAACTGGACATTCAATCGAGCGAAGGCCAAGGCAAAATCGTGAGATCGTGCGTCCTTTAGTTGTTGAGCTTGCTGGTCTTTTTGACTCTCAGCCAGTTTGGTTAGCTGTTCAAACGGATTGGGATTAGTGCTCGGAATATTGTTGTCAGGCATAGTGAATTTTCTCCTTAACTAAGTATTTTTATAACGCACTTATCATACATTTAAAATTATCTTTAAGCTACTACTATAATTTAAACTATTTTTTGGTCCCAATCCTATTATGAATTGTCTGTAAAATCGTGATAAAACGTCGCTTTTGCAGCTTATATTAAGAAACTATTATCTAAGAACATAGTGTACGTGTATAAAATTGCCGATAAAAAAGCTTTAAAATATTATAGATTTCGCTATAATATGTTGTGTACCATGCAATAAATCTTTTTTAAGGAACGTGGGGGCTATGAAAAAAATTCGCGAGAATAATGATCAGCCTGAAACGAAGAATACTCATTTCAGGAGTTACAAGGCTGGTAAGCAATGGATGTTTGCTTACAGTATCATCGCTGTCTTAGCCGGTGGTGGTATGGCCGTGACACAAGCAACTGCTGTTCACGCTGATGTGACGTCAACAACATCAAACGTCTCAGCCGTTCAATCTACTACTGGGGGCAACTTTGCTAAACAAGCAACCGCAACTTCCACAACACCGACTAGTGCTGCACCAACCAGTGCAACACAGTCAACAAGTTCAGTAGCACCAAGTAGTGCTGCTACGTCAAGTGCGACACCTTCGAGTGAGACCCCATCTAATGTTGTGGCCTCAACAACTTCTACTGGAACCCAGGCGAATGATGTGAAAGTTACTACGACTTCTTCAAGCCAATCAACCAATCAACAAACGACTGTGGAGACGCCAACAGCAAGTGACACACCAACAAATTCCACGCCAAGTGCAACTTCTCAAGCTGCAGTGCTAGCCGATATGACTAATGCAACTAGTCAGACTTGGACTTCAGATACTGCGGAAGGCGGAATTGTTACAACCGCTAATAATGTCACCATTTCTGCTGGTGATACATCGTTGGATATGTTAGCACCCGCCGATAAAGGTAATTGGGTTGCTGCCACTGGAACTGGCAGTCTGGCAACGGTTAACCCTGCGTCAGGAGTCTCCGTGGTTATTAGTGTTGCTGCTAACGACATTGATTACACGCAAGCTTATCCTGGTACTACCAAAGTTGGACCAGTTTGGCAGGTTAACGATGGTACGGACCAGACATTAAATGCGACAGCCGCCGCAGCCGCTGGACATCCTGAATTAGCCGGCACACCAATTTGGAATCCTGACACTGATCGCAATACACCAGGAACTTATGCGGTAGAGTGGCAAATAAACGGTAACCAGCCGAACATTGGTCACTCCTTGAGTGTGACTCTTGCTGGGTTCACTTTGATTACTGTGGTGCCAAATGGGCCAACTTCCAGCGAAATCAGTGATACAGCCAGTCAGGCCAGTAGCACCGCTGATTCAGCGTCGGTCGTTGCTAGCACTGCTTCCACTGTAGCCAACAGTGCCAGCCAAATTGCCAGCACAGCTAGCTCAGTCGCTAGTTCGGCAAATACGATTGCTTCGAGTGCTGCTAGTCAGTATCCAGACAACGGTAGTTTGCAAAGTTTAGCTACAGTTGCTTCCGACGCAAACAGTACAACAGCAAGTTATGCAACAAAAGCCAGCTCTGATGCTAAAGCTGCCAGTGATCTAGCTGCAACAGTTAGTGCAGCTGACACGCAAGCCGTTTCTGCCGCTGGTGCTGCTAACAGTGCCATTGCCGCTGGTGACCTTTCTGCCGCTTCTGGCTTTGCAAGTACAGCATCAGTTGCTGCTTCAGTTGCTGCTTCCAATGCAACCTTAACCAGCTCGGCGGCTAGTCAAGCAATGAGTGAAGCTCTCGAAGCTAGCAAGGCAGCGATTATTGCTTCTGCTGCTGGAAGTTCAGCTGGCAGCATTGCGGCTGGCTTGAATGATGATAGTTCGGCTGCTTCAGCTAGTTCGACTGCCAGTGATGCTAGCAGCACAGCTAATTCAGCTTCTGTTGTTGCTAGCACTGCTTCCACTGTAGCCAACAGTGCCAGCCAAATTGCCAGCACCGCTAGTTCCGTCGCTAGTTCAGCAAATACGGTTGCTTCGAGTGCTGCTAGCCAGTACCCGGACAATGGTAGTCTGCAAAGCTTAGCTACAGTCGCTTCCGACGCAAACAGTACAACGGCAAGTTATGCAACAAAAGCCAGCTCTGATGCTAAAGCTGCTAGCGATTTAGCTGCGACTGTTAGTGCTGCTGACACGCAAGCCGTTTCTGCAGCCGGTGCTGCTAACAGTGCCATTGCTGCTGGTGACCTTTCTGCCGCTTCTGGATTCGCAAGTACGGCATCAAGCGCTGCCTCTGTTGCAGCCTCTAATGCAACTTTGACCAGCTCGGCGGCTAGTCAAGCAATGAGTGAAGCTCTCGAAGCCAGCAAGGCGGCAATTATTGCCTCCGCTGCCGGTAGTTCAGCTGGTAGCATTGCAAGTGGTTTGAGCGATGCTAGTTCCGCTAGTTCGACCGCGGATTCTGCTAGTTCAACCGCTACTTCAGCAAGCAGTAAAGCTAGTTCCGCTGCTGTCGTTGCCAGTGCGGCATCAACTACGGCTAACAGTGCCAGCCAAATTGCCAGCACCGCTAGTTCCGTTGCTAGTTCAGCAAATACAGTCGCTTCCAGTGCTGCCAGTCAGTATCCGGACAACGGTAGTTTGCAAAGCTTAGCTACAGTTGCTTCCAGCGCTAACAGTACAACTGCTAGTTATGCGGTAGAAGCTAGTTCTGATGCTAAAGCTGCTAGTGGTTTTGCTTCAGCCGTTAGTGAAGCTAACTTGTTAGCTTCAACAGCTGCATCGATGGCGAATAGCGCGATCTCTGCTGGTGATATTCCGGCAGCAAAACAGTACGCTGATACCGCTTCTAACCAAGCACAAGTTGCTGCTGATCAAGCTGATTTGGCTAGTTCAGCTGCTGCCCAAGCCATGACTGAAGCCCAAGCGGCCAGCAACGCGGCCAAGATTGCCCTGGGTGCTGGGGATTCAGCAAGTAGTATTGCAGCTGGTTTAAGTGATGCCAGCTCTGCCAGCTCACAGGCTAGTTCAGCAAGTAGTCAAGCAAGCTCAGCTTCTGTTGTTGCCAACAATGCTTCAACAGTTGCTAATAATGCGAGCCAAATTGCAAGTACAGCCAGTTCCGTTGCTAGTTCTGCTAATAATGTAGCTAGTTCAGCTGCTAGCACCTATCCAGATAACAGTTCATTACAAAGTTTGGCACAAGATGCCTCAAGTGCTAATAGCGTAACCTCCAGTTACGCAACGGCGGCTAGTTCCGATGCCAGTCATGCAAGTAGCTTAGCCAACGACGTTAGTGCGGCCAACAAAGCCGCCTCTACAGCCGCTTCCTTAGCTAACAGTGCAATTGCAGCTGGGGATAATTCTGCAGCTTCTAATTATGCTGATTCTGCTGCCAGCGCGGCTGTTAAGGCCTCTTCTGATGCAGTATTGACCAGTTCAGCTGCTAGTCAAGCCTTAAGTGAAGCTAACAAGGCTAGTGATGCTGCGCAAATTGCTTCTGCTGATGCAAGTTCAGCTGGTAGCTTAGCAACCAGCATTGCTTCCTCAATTGCTAGCTCAATGGGATCTGATGCAAGTTCTGCCAACAGTACAGTTACTTCAGCTAGCAGCAAAGCTAGTTCAGCAGCCGTAGAAGCAAGTAGCGCTTCAACTGTTGCTAACAGTGCCAGCCAAATTGCCAGCACGGCTAGTTCAGTTGCTAGCTCAGCTAACTCGATGGCTTCGACTGCTGCCAGCACCTATCCATCAAACAGTGCGTTACAAAGTGCTGCTAAGGATACTTCAAGCGCTAACAGTGAAGCTTCCAGTTATGCTGTCTCAGCCAGTTCTGACGCAAGTGCTGCCAGCAGCTTAGCGACATTAGTTAGCTCGGCCAATGCTGACGCTTCTAATGCGGCTTCCTTAGCCAACAGTGCAATTTCAGCTGGCAACATTTCAGCTGCCCAATCCTATGCTTCAGACGCATCCACGGCAGCTTCCGTTGCCGCTTCAGATGCAACATTAACGAGTTCAGCTGCTAGCCAAGCGATGAGTGAAGCTGTTAAGGCCAGTTCCGCTGCTAGTGTGGCTGTTTCAGATGCAAATAAAGCTGGGAGTATTGCTTCTAGCATTGCTTCATCAATGGCCAGTGGCGCTAATTCAGCCAGTTCAGTCGCTAACTCAGCCTCTGTGTCAGCCAGTTCTGCATCAGTTGTTGCTAATTCAGCAAGCAGTATTGCTAGCTCAGCCAGTTCAACTGCCAGTTCTGCTAATGTGATTGCTTCTAGCGCAGCTAGTGCGAACCCGTCAAACAGCGCTTTACAAAGCTTGGCTAGTGATACTTCTAGTGCGACAAGCTTAACTTCAAGTTATGCTTCACAAGCAAGCTCTGATGCCAGTGTAGCTAGCAGCTTAGCCTCACAAGTTAGTGCTGCTAACAGTGTAGCTTCATCAGCGGCTTCACAAGCTAATAGTGCAATTGCAGCTGGTGATAGTTCCGCGGAATCTAACTACACGAGTGTTGCTTCTAGTGCAGCATCAGTTGCTGCTTCCAATGCCAACTTAACGAGTTCAGCTGCTAGTCAGGCGATGAGTGAAGCTCAAAAGGCAAGTTCTGCTGCCAGTGTTGCATCATCAGATGCTGATAAGGCAAACAGTATGGCCTCAAGCTTAGCTTCATCTAACAGCACGGCCAGTTCACAAGCAAGTTCTGCAAGTGACACGGCTAGTTCTGCCAGCTCAACTGCAAACTCAGCATCAGTTGCTGCCAGTTCCGCTTCTGTGGTTGCTAACAATGCAAGCGACATTGCCAGCACGGCTAGTTCCGTAGCCAGCTCCGCTAACAATGTTGTGTCGAGCACGGCTAACAACTATCCATCAAACAGTGCATTGCAGAGTGTTGCCAGTGACGCTTCTAGCGCTAACAGTGCTGCTTCTAGCTATGCAACCCGTGCCAGCTCTGATGCTAGTGTTGCCAGCAGTCTTGCTTCACAAGTTAGCTCTGCTAATAGTGTTGCTTCCTCTGCTGCATCACAGGCTAACAGCGCAATTGATGCCGGTAATGAATCAGCTGCACAATCTTATGCCACTAAGGCTAGTTCCGCTGCTTCAGTCGCTGCCTCAAATGCGACATTGACCAGCTCTGCTGCTAGCCAAGCTATGAGCGAAGCCCAAAAGGCAAGTTCAGCTGCAGCAGTTGCTACTTCTGATGTTACTAAGGCTAGCAGCATCGCTTCAAGCTTAGCTAGTCAAGGTAGTAACTACGCTAGCAATGCTAGTTCAAGTGCTTCATTAGCCAGCTCCGCTGCCAGTCATGCCAGCTCAGCCGCTAGTGAACTCGGTTCTAACAGCGCAATGTCAAGTTTAGCTAGTGATGCTTCGTCTGCTGCTTCACAAGCAAGTTCCGCTGCTTCACAAGCAAGTTCAGCCGCTAATACTGGTGATGAATCAGCCGCTTCAAGTGCCGCTAGTGTTGCTTCAAGTGCCGCCAGTGTTGCCGTATCTGATGCTAATAAAGGTGACAGTATGGCTTCAAGCTTAGCTAACCAAGGTAGTAGTTATGCAAGCAATGCTAGTTCTAGTGCATCTTTGGCAAGTTCCGCTGCTAGTCATGCTAGTTCAGTGGCAAGCAACAATGCTTCGAACAGTGCGATTTCAAGCGCCGCAAGCAATGCTTCATCTGCTGCTTCAGTTGCAAGTTCGGCTGCTTCAGTTGCTTCGTCTGCTGAGCAGACTGGTAATGAATCAGCCGCTTCGAGTGCTGCCAGTGTCGCTTCTAGCGCTGCAAGCACTGCCGTATCTGATGCTAGTCAAGCTGATAGTTTAGCCAACAGCGCTGCTAACCAGAGTCAAGGTAGTAGCTATGCCACGAATGCTAGTTCTAGTGCATCCTTGGCCAGCTCCGCTGCTAGTCATGCTAGCTCAACAGCAAGTAACCATGCTTCGAATAGTGCTTTATCTAGCTTAGCTAGTGACGCTAGCTCAGCCGCTTCAGTTGCAAGTTCGGCTGCTTCGGTCGCTTCTTCAACTGGTAATACTGGGAACAGTTCTGCTGCTTCAAGCGCTGCCAGTGTCGCTTCAAGTGCGGCTAGTGTAGCGGTATCTGACGCCAACAAGGGTGATAGCATTGCTGATAGCCTTGCTAGTCAAGGCAGCAGCTATGCTAGCAACGCTAGTTCCAGTGCTTCAGAAGCCAGCTCAGCCGCTAGTGTAGCAAGTTCTGAAGCAAGCAATCATGCTTCGAACAGCTCGTTATCTAGCTTAGCAAGCAACGCGTCATCAGCTGCCTCAGTCGCTAGCTCAGCTGCTTCACAAGCAAGTTCTGCAGCCGGTGCAGGTGATCAATCTGGTGCTTCGAGTGCTGCCAGTGTGGCCTCAAGTGCTGCTAGTGTAGCTAGTTCTGACGCTAGCCAAGCAACTAGCATTGGTTCCAGCTTAGCTAGTCAAAATAGCAGTTATGCAAGTGATGCAAGCTCAAGTGCTTCATTAGCCAGCTCAGCAGCCTCAACCGCCAGTTCTGATGCAAGTAACAATGCTTCGAACAGTGCAATCTCTAGCTTAGCAAGTAACGCTTCGAGTGCTGCTTCAGTTGCTAGTTCTGCTGCTTCAGTCGCAAGCTCGGCTGCCAGTGCAGGCAATGATTCAACTGCTTCGAGTGCTGCTAGTGTGGCCTCAAGTGCTGCTAGTGTGGCCGTATCTGATGCCAACCAAGCTAACAGTATTGGCTCAAGCTTAGCTAACAACAGTGCTTCAGCAAGCAATGCTGATTCAAGTGCTTCATTAGCTAGCTCCGCTGCTAGTCATGCTGGTTCAGTAGCAAGTAACAATGCTTCAAACAGTGCATTATCTAGCTTAGCAAGTAATGCTTCATCCGCTGCTTCAGTTGCTAGTTCGGCTGCCTCAGTTGCGAACTCTGCTGCTAGTGCCGGTAATGGCTCAGAAGCTTCTAGTGCTGCGAGTGTTGCTTCCAGTGCTGCAAGTACGGCTGTTTCTGACGCGAATGCCGCAGATAGTTTAGCTTCCAGCTTAGCTAATAACGGTTCCAATGCTAATGGCAACAATGGTAATGGTTCAAATGGCAGTGGCTCCAATGCTAACGGCAACGGCGAGAATGGTAATAATGCTAATGGTAACGGTACTGGTACAAACGGTAACGGAACTAACGGCAATGGTTCAAATACTAATGGCACCGGTGCAAATGGAACTACTGGTAACGGTTCAATGACCAATGGTGCTTCTGGTATGGGTACAACAGGAACTGGTGCAACCAGTAACGTCGCAACAAATGCTGCAACGACTGGGAACGCGGCCTCAAGCAAGACTGCTAATACCAATGCTTTACCAAATACTGGTGAATCAGACGAAGTTAATGCGGTTGCCCTCGGTGGGTTAGCATTAATGGCAAGTCTGACCATGTTTGGTGTTGCCCGTCGCCGTCGCGAGGACTAGGAACAAATTGATTTAGATAGTTTAGCCGACAATCAAGAAATCATTTTATGTAGAGAGTGGATGAAATTATGTTAAACAAAGGAATTAATAAGTTTAATTCAAAAAATATTCAGGCTAAAAATACACACTTCCGTTCATGGAAGAAGGGGAAAGTCTGGTTGTACGCTTCAGCAACGATTTTATCAATTGTTGGTGCTGGCGCTGCGACAACTAGCAAAGTCCACGCGGACACAACGGCAACAGTCGCGACAACATCAGCGGCTTCAACTGAAGCTACCAGTGCTGCGGCTACTTCAACGGCGCCAAGCTCAGCTGCATCAAGCTCAGCTGCGTCAAGCTCGGCTGCAACCAGTGCAGTGGCTACAGTAACCCCACAACTACAAACTAAGCCGATCACCCTTACTAAAGGGAGTTCGTTTAGTCCAGTACAAGCTTTTGTCGGAGCTACAGACAGTCAAGGCAATAAAGTAGGCCTCAATCAAATCTCAGTTGCCGGTACGATTGATCCTAATGTGCCAGGGGCATACAACTTGTTGTTTAGCTTTGTTGATCCAACAACCAAAGCGACAATTACTGGTGCGGCTCAAGTAACGGTTCAGGCAGAGGAAGTTGCCACAGCAACACCAGCAGTTACACCTGCTACACCTGCAGATGTTCCTGCCCAATCAGTGACTACGCCTACACCGGTTGACACGCCCGCAAGCGCAGCAACAGAAGCAACCTCAAGCGTAGCTTCCGTTACTGCGACTACCGCACCAGCCGGAATGAGCTTAGCTAGCAATGCGACAACGACTACGGAACAATCTTCTGTGGCAGGGATCAGTCTTGCTTCTTCTACTGCTAGCGAAGGATCTTCATTAGCCCTATCTAGTTTGGCTTCTGAAGTATCTAGCTCATTTGCTTCAGCAACGAGTGAACTTTCGTCATTCGCCCAAACTTCCCAAGGGAAAGTTGCTGCGAGCCAAGTATCTGACTTAATCAATTCTGCAGTTAGTACGTTGTCTTCAGCCGCATCCTTGGCTAGTGACCCAACGGTCGTTCAATTCCAGTCCGCTTTGTCTGCTGCCGTTGCAGCTTCCAACACGGCCTTAGCACAATCACTCGTGGCTTCCTTTAACGCAACTTCTCAAGGAGCTGCTTTGAAGGACTTGGCTGCGACTAGTGCTGCTGCGGAAGCAGCTGCCTCAGACAACGCTTCATTGGCTTCTTTGAAGGCCGCTATCGCTAGCTTGGCTTCTGGTGCAACTGTCAATTCCTCTGCTGCATCGGCTGCTTCCAGTGCTGCTACTTCATATATGGCAACTAGTGATGGACAAGCTCTGCTAGCTAATGCAAAATCTGCGGCTTCAGTTGCATCAGCTGCTAGTGCTGCTGCAGTTTCTGCATTTGCTAATACAGCTGATGGTAAGGCGATGTTAAACGCCTTATCTTCATATGCGGCTAACCCTGAATACAGTGCATTTAATGTGGCAATGTCTTCAGCCATTGCGGCAAAAGATACGACGTTAGCTTCTTCACTAGCATCCTCTTTCTATGCGACTGCCGAAGGTTCACAGTTTATTGCAGACATGAACTCATATGAGGCGACGGATGCCTATAAGACAATGGCTGATGCTATTTCAGCTGCACAGACAAAGGCATTGACCAGTGTGCAATCTTCTGTTACTTTAGCTAGTCAAACGCTTGCAGCCAGCGGATTTGATTTAACAGCAATCATTGGAAATATTACCGGAGGAATTTGGAAAGCTGTTTCCTGGTTCGCTACGAACATTAATCCGATCAAGTTAGTACCTAATTTAACTGGTATGGGACAATTCGGTGAAGCATTAGAGTCGATTTTAGGTTCTGCTGTAGGTTCTGCATTTTATGGAGCAATCGGTGCTGGAGTGGCGGGACAAGTTTCTAACTTAATCGCGGTTGTCCCATCCACCATTGCTAACACACTGTTTGCTTTAATCCCAATCCTTGGCTGGTATGGGAATGCCGGTGCTTGGTATGTCATGGGTGCAGTCGGTGGTATTGCTGGATGGTTCGGCGGTGCTGTGTCCTCAGCGCTAGGCGCCTATTATGGTGGGACTATGTCTGCTGGCCTCAGTAAAGATGGTAAAGTTGACACGATGACTAGTGCAACTGTGATTGGTTCAACAATAGGAGCTCTTATAGGACAAGAAGCCAATGCGTGGGTTTTAGGTTATCTATTGGGAAACTTAGTTTTAGGAGTTCCAGGATTCTTTACCGTTATTGCGGGGACTATCGGAACTATTTCTGCTATTTTTCCACCATTGTCCCTACTGATATCATTTTGGTTTGAACCACTTGTTCAGCTAATTGCGGCTGGAATAGGGTCTCCAGTTGGGTCAGTGATTGGAGGAGTTGTTGGTGCTGGTGTAGGGGCACTTGCCAATTTATTAAAACTCCAAATTAATTTGCCAGATGCAGAACAAGTAGTTAAAAATATTGCTGCTTTGCCTGGACTTTCAGACTTGCTTAACACCATCCAGACTGTTACTGAAAAGGCTGGTACGATCGTAACAAAGGCTGTTTCCGTTGCCAAAGGTGCTAGCTTTAGTCAACTGAGTGGATTCACTAGTGCCACTGATAGCAATGGTGCGACTGTGCCACTAAGTCAAATTTCCTTCAGTGGTTCAGTAGATCCATCGGTTCCAGGAGCTTACATTGTCGATTACAGCTATACCGATGCTGGCACACAGAAGGTTGTCAATGGCTACTCAATCGTAACGGTTACTGATGATGCAACAGCACCAGTAACAACACCAGTAACAACACCTGCGACGGTATAGACAAATGAATGGTTTGCTTAAATTAAAAAAGATAACATTGACCCAAGTAGGTCCCTTTGTTCCATTACATTTAGTTGTTGAAGCGAAGGATTCTCATGGGGAAGCGGTTAGTCCAAAGCAAATTACGATGGAAGGCTCGGTGGATTTACAAGTTCCTGGGGAATACCCAATCTTGCTTCAGTTCATTGATCCTTATACTGAAACTCCAGTTAAGGCCATGACGATGGTAACTGTCGTTCGAGCTTAATAGACTAATAAGCGCAAATTAAGAGTGCTACTAAATTTCGATTTTTGAATTTAGTAGCACTTTTTTTAATGGATATAATGAATTTGTGGCTCGGTGATGTTATTCTATAAAGGTACAATATTAGTTATTTCATAGATGCATTGTTCGTTTGGAGAAGTACTCAAGTGGCTGAAGAGGTGCCCCTGCTAAGGGTATAGACCGTGAAAGCGGTGCGAGAGTTCGAATCTCTCCTTCTCCGTTCAAAGAGAATCAAGCTGAATTATCAAATCCGGCTTGATTTTTTTTGCGTTTATCAACTCACAACGCAAGCTTTGTCAGCTTTAATGTGTCTGGTCCGAGCCCTAAGTGTAGTTGAGGACAATGGAAAAACCAGTGACGCTATTTTTTAAGGCGCTTACCATAAACATGGATGACCACGATATTCGGACTAAAATTTATCATTTGGCGTGTAAATAGCCTTTTTTTGCTTTAACATCGTTCGTAATCGAAACAATGTCTAACAAATAAAATGCTTTTACCTATTTATTAAATTCAAAAACTATAATATCATTAAGATGTTAACACTAAATCAATTACTCGGGTTGATCTGCGCTGGGCTGTTATCGAAATCGGAGTCGTCAACCCGTTAACTTTGATGATGTTTTTCACGAATTAAGTGAAAGAGGAAAGTAAAAATGAAAAATTATCTAGAAAAAAAGCACTTACATAGACAGAGCAAAATAACCAACTTTAGACGATGGAAATCTGGTAAGCAGTGGTTGTACGCGGCAAGTATTTTAACTTTAATGGCCGGTGGGGCCGCCGTTGAGCAGATTGAAACAACGAGTGTGCATGCTGATACGATTTCGACGACTCAATCAAGTGTTGCTTCTTCATCAGTGGCAATTAATAATCTTTCAAATAGCAGCGCAACAACTAGTCAAGCGAGTGTTGCCGTTAGCTCGGCGATAATAAGTTCTGATCCCGTTAGTTCGATGGAGTCAGGCACAGCAATTACGAGGTCTTCAGCAGCTACGGTAGCGGAGGTTAGCAGTTCGGCCGTGGAAAGCTCAGCGACTGCGGTCAACGTTTCTTCAACGGCACCCAGTCAAGTTAGCACAAGTGAGGCGGCTTTAAACAATAACGAGCCTGCTTTAAGTCAGTCCATATCACAAGTTGCTAGTTCAGGCCAAACCAGTGTACTCGACACGCCAATTAGCCAAGCGGATATCGCCTTGGCAACCGTAAGTAGTACGGCTACAGCAACTTCTAGCGCCGTTAGTTCGACCTCAGTAGTTGCCCCCGATCTTAGCGGTGTTGTAGCAGGAATTGGTGCTGCTTATAATGAGACGCTTAGCGGTGTGATTACGCAACTTATCGGAAGTGCTGGCGTTAGCAATGCTGTGACGTTATTAACTAATGTCATTTCACAAGCGGGATCATTTTTTAGCAGCGTTCCAGGGATTAGCAATGTGGTGACGGTTGCTAATGGTGTTTTAAATGGCGTTACTCAAGCGATCAACCTTGCAAATGGTTTAGGAATTGATCCCAGTGGGCTAGTGGTTACAGCAATCACCAATGGCATGAATGGGTTAGGGCAAGCGGCTCTGACAGCGCTGACTCCAATAATTAATAACATTCCAGTCATTGGATCAGGATTACTGTCGGTCGTTAAGCCGATTCTATCGAATCTATCTAACGTCAGTCCATCATTAGTCGTGTCTACCTTAGCCAGTGCTACTGGTCTAGGTGGTGTGTTGTCAACAGTTTCAAATATTGCAGCTAGTGTAGCACCACAAGTTATTAACGCCGTTCAAGGTGTCTTGAATACGGCCGTCAATGTGATTAATGGAGTGAAGGGTTTCATCAACAATGCTATGAATGTAGTAGCCCCAATCCTTCAACCAATTGAAAATGTTATTAATGGATTGATTGCGCCAATTCAAACAGTCTTATCTAATATTATATCTTCAATTAAAAATGCAATTTTTCCCAATACTTCATCTAACGCTACGACAAGTTCAAGCTCAGCAACGAATTCTAGCTCCAGTGCAACGACGAGTTCTAGTTCATCTGCAACATCTAGTAGTTCGGCTGTTTCAGTAAAGCCAGCTTTAGTTACAAAAGCAACGACCATTCGTCAAGGTAGTAGTTGGAATGCCTTACAAAATTTCGTGAGTGCTACAGGATCTAATGGACAAAAAGTCTCATTAAGTGAGATCACAATGCAGGGAACGATTGATCCACAAGTTCCGGGGCTGTACTATATCATGTTTCAATTTGCGGATCCTGTTACTAAGGCAATCATTCAAAATATGGCTGCCGTCACGGTTCAAGCGATCGACCCAGTAGCAGAAAGCTCGGCCGCAAGTGAGGTGGCACTTGCAAGCTCAGCCGTGGCACAAGACATCGTTGCGGTCAGTGCAGCAACAAGTGCTATCAACGCGTTACCACATTCAACAAGTAATCTAACCTCATTATTCCCATCAACGAGTAATTATCCAAGTTCACAAGTTGTATATTTATCGGCCGCTAGTTCGGCAGCCACGCCAGATGTGAGCGTCCTTGGCAGTGATGTGATGCAGTACGTTAATGAATTACGCTCAGCTAACGGACAGCCAGCTTTAACGTATTCAAGCAGTGAAGCCGCATTTGCTCAAACCCGGGCGCAACAAATTGTGACTGATTTTAGTCATGATAAATCTAATGGATCAACGGAAGACATCGGCGGTAGTCGCGGCATCACGGATCAAATGCAATCGCCACAAGAAATGGCTTACTTTATTGTCATGGATTGGTACGATGAGTCTGATAACCCAGAAGCAGTCGGAAATGGCCATTATGGTCACCGTGCCAATTTATTATTTGGAGGCCCAACTATGGGTGTGGGTTTTGTTAGAAGTACTGATCCGACCACTACATTTACTGATTATTACAGTTTTGAAGCGCCAGCTTATCAAGACGTCACGCTATATAACCAGGCGGAGGCGATGGCAAATGCCAAGAGCAATCCATCGACGATCCCCCTACCAAATATCACCTTTGTCTATGTTGATTCACCTGATTTTGATCTGTTGTACAACAAATTAACTCAGTTACAGCAACAACTAGCTAGTGATCAGGCCGCTTTGGCAGCCGCACAGAACAAATTATTGACGGTGTAATTTGTAAAACAGACTTTGTTGACAAAGACGAGTTCAGAAAAGTTTGGTTCAACATCCAATTTAAGATAAAGGACACTTTGCGGAGTGTTCTTTTTTTGTATACAGACTGATCCTAATGGATTTAGTGTTGTCGAAATTTTAAAAAAGCAGCGAATGACATTCAGTCGACTTTATCTTATTGCAAAACAATGATCTGACGACAGTCCTCCACAGCAGATAGTGAATGATTGGCTCAAGCTTGGCACAGTTCAGACTGTTCAACGTAAGGATTTATAACACGATTATTTATGAATAATGTTATAAACGAAAAATATACAAAAGAAAAATATAACTTTAAAAATACTTTATAAAGAATATAATTAAAATTAAGTGTTTATCAATTAGGTTGTTATCAATTGATAAATATAAACATCATAGCAATAGCTAAAAAGCAATAAAAAAAGATGTCTGAGGGGAGCAATACAATGAATTCAGAGACACACTTTAAAATGTATAAAGCCAAAAAAAGATGGCTAGTTGCCGGAATGGCAGCTGCAGCATTCTACTTGGCGGGGCCTACTGTAACTCAAGCGAAGGCGGACGCTCCTGAACAAGATCAAGCAGCGACATCATCGGCGGCAACAGCTAGTGATCAGTCAGCTCTGATCGCAACTTCAAATGCTACTAATAGTAGTGCAATGGCTAACTCAAATTCCGTAAACCCTGCAACTATCAGCAATTCGTCGACAAATGATAGCAGTGTGAGCCAATCGGATAACGCCGCGGTTGTAACAACAAGTAATGCAATTGCAACGGATCAACTCAGTGACGCGGCAACGATGGTGGCGAGTTCATCGGTGGATAGCTCGTCGTCGGCTAGCGGATCATCCCAAAATGTATCAGTTAGTTCAGTAGCAAATGCTACACCAACTAGGGCGTTGGTAACTATGGCTCCGACGGCTAGCGATGCAACGATTGGTGAAACGGCTGCTTTGACGGATATTACTAGTGAGTTTAGTAATCAAGAACCTGAAGGTGGTCAAGGTGTTGGTGCCAATGTCTTGGCAAATTTAACCGCTAATTATCAGGGTGCAGATTTTATAAACTTGACCGCACCACAACAGTCTGCTTATGCACAAACTTTGAGTGTCTATGCAGCGGGGATTAAAGCGGCGGAGAGTGATTTGATGACCTCAACGGCAGCCGGTTTTGCAGGGAACTATGCTGGTGTTACACCAACTGAGCAAAGTACAGGACTTAGCGTAGAAGGTCTAACAAGTCGCTTTGAACAAGTGAATGGCAATCTTAATCAAGCGTTTACATATGGCTATAATTTTGCTGCTTTTGGTGATCGTTATTTAAGCTCAACATTTGGTAATGTTGATGCTATTTCACCGAAAGATCTCGGTTACTATGGAATTGCCCTTGAGATACGCCAATTTTTAAGCAATCTCACGACTAATGTGTCGTATCAAGATGGTCCCAATCTTAATCTGAATTTGCAAAATCCAGTCGCATACCCGATGCCAAATGGGTTGGCTGATCGAACCCAGTTATTCAATAAAGTTCTGGCCCAACTAACACCAATTTATGTGGCTGGTGGTGAAGATGGTGTTCGAATAACAGCCGAAAATGCTTCACCTGTCGCCTTTGCTGACTACGCCGCCGCTAATTCAACTCAAGCTAGTGTTAAATTATTGGGCCTTGATTATGCATCAGGTATTTATACGGCTGCACAAACTTCTTTTGAAAATGATCGGATGAGTATCTATCCGATCATTGAAGCGGATGCCGAGGCAGATGTTCAAGCTGGGTTAACTGAATTTTCTGATAATTCTTGGTCTGATGTCTTGATCAAATGGGCGGCAAATGCAGCTAATAATCCGCTCTCGGTGACGATTCTAAGAACAATTGGATCGGAAATGGTGACAGTCGGTCGACAGGTATTTAGCGATTTAATTAGTACGGCAAAAACAGCGTATAGTGATTCAACAAGTTTTAACATCTTAACTAACAAGATCTCAATAGCTAATCCCTATGCTGATCAAAATGAGCTTAATACAATGTACCAAGACATTTTGGCCGTCATGCTTGGCAGAATTAAAAAAGTTGCAGCTTTGACTGATCCAACCGGCTTAACGGAAATTCAACAACAAGCCATTAATTCCGTTGAAAGCTTATCAGCACAACAAAATTTGGGCGCGGATCAGTTAGGGACCGGTACGACTTATGAACCGAATTGGTTCCCATATTATAAAGCCAATATTAATTCTGGTTTAGCCACAGAATTTGCTGGTGATCTATCAACCTTAGCTGCAATCGGACAGAATGCTTATACAGACGCGTTAGGTACTCGGCCGGCGTCAACTCCTACTACAACAGGCAGTCAACCGCATACCACCATTGGGGCCTGGGATGACGGCGTTCTATTTGCCGAACAACAGCTCAACCCACTAGCACTTGATGCAAACAGCGCCTTAGCAACTGATCCGACAACTTATGCCAGCTTTGCTGATGTTTTGGCTGCTTATAAGGGTACCGATTATGATTACACGAGTGTCGTTAAAGCGGCTTACAATTTCCAGCGCTCAAAATTAGGTCAATTGGATCTGAACTATGTGCGTAAGTTAGATGGCCAATCGATGATAATCGATGGCAAAGGTAGTGTCGATCTATGGGGCTTTGTACCAGATACGCTGTCTGTCAACAGTGATGGACAATCAGTTGAATTTACCAATGGCACGACTCAGACGAAGACAGCGTTGGATTTACCACCGGTTGACGGTGTGGTTTACACAGCCATTCCTTCAGATGCCGATAATCCAGCAGCTCAGTTATCTGGCAATCGGACAGCTACTGGTTATTACGCAAACGTTAAGACCATTAATTCAACGTTATGGTTAAAAGCAGCCAATACATTAGCTAAGGTGACGGTACTAGGAGACTTGACGAAAGGGCAATTGACGCTAACTGTAAGTCAAATCACTGCTCAACCAACTTTTGCAACGAATGGTACAACACAGACAACTGGCTCCCAAGTCTTTGATTGGACTTCGGCGACCTTGCCAGCCGGGTGGACCTTTGCTAACGGTAATTTGACTTACAGTGGTGAAATTTTGAATCCACAGGGCACGACGTTAAATTTGATCGATAAAGTCGGGGATACATTAACAGTGACGATTGGCTTTACCAACACGCAGACCGCAATTTTTAATTTTGTCGATGCGACAGACAATAACCAGTCAATCAATTCATTGACCAATGTGCCAACGGATGCTGATCGAACTGTTAGTGGCACGTTCAATCAACCAGTCGTGCCAACATTTAACAATGGTGCAACGTTGCAAGAGATTGTTAATCAGTTAACGGCTCTGCATTATCATTTAGTGACTGATTTAACTAGTCTGCCATTGACCTATGATGAAGATGATCAAACAACCCAATCCTTTACGATTGCCTTTGTTCATGATCAGACTGTTGTGACGCCCGATAATCCTAGTCAACCAGGACAGCCAATCGACCCAGCTAATCCGAATGGACCAAAGTGGCCAAGTGGAACTGACTTAGCCTCATTACAAACGATTGGCCAACGAACAATTACCTATGTTGACGCCAATACGTTAGATCCGATCAAAGTTGCACAGACCAATAATGGTGAAGTGGTTCAAAAAGTTACTTTTGATCGGCACGCTGTTGTGGATGAAGTGACCGGGACAATCCTTGGCTATGACACCAATGGTGATGGGGCAGTTGACGTTGAACCAGACAATGGCAATCAGGCTTGGCTACCAAAGACCGGTACGTATGCGGCAGTAACGAGCCCGGACTTAAGTGAATATGGCCTGATTAATCCTCACGACATCACCTCACCAACGCCCACTGGTTTACCTAATGTGCCAAGTGCTACCGCGATGCCAAATGATCAGTTATCGGTGACGATCGCTTACGATCATCAGTTAGTACCAGTAACGCCAGGTCAACATTTGGTTCCTGGTGATCCGATTAATCCTGATAATCCTAATCAACCAGTGTGGCCTGCTGGGGTTGCTGACAGTAACTTGACCAAAACCGTGACGCGGACGATTCATTACGTTGACGCTAACGATCCAAGTAAGTCAGTGGCGCCTGATGTAATTTCAAGTGTGAGTTACAACCGGACAGCGGTTGTTGATGCTGTGACTGGCCAACTATTAGGTTATGCACCTGATCCAACTACCGGCAAGCCAACGCAAACGGCCAGTGATGGCGGCTGGGAATTAGCCAGTGCTAGTGACACACTTGGCGCAGTATTATCACCCGATTTAACTAGCCAAGGGTATTCAGCGCCCGATCAAGCGATCGTTGCAGACCAAGTGATTATGCCAGACTATTCAGGCGCTGATCAATTTGCGGTGACAGTTATGTATGCACATGGTACGGTCCCAGTAACACCAACTCAGCCAGGCCAACCAGGGCAACCTCTTGATCCTCAGAATCCTGATGGACCAAAATGGCCTACTGGTACTGCTGCTACTGATTTAAGTCAAATTTCAACTCGGACGATTAACTACTTTGACCGGCAAACGGGTGCAGTGGTGGCTAAACAAGTGCAACAACAAGTAAGCTACTCGCGAACCGCAATTGTGGATCAAGTCACTGGCGCATTGTTAGGTTATGATACCGTTGGCAATGGACAGGTGACGACCACTGATGCCAACCAGGCGTGGGTATTAACCAGCCCTGATGATACTTTTGCGGCTGAAGTTTCGCCTGATTTAACGGCAGCGGGTTATCTACCTGCTTCACTGAGTCAAGTCGCTGCGCTCAAAGTGACGCCAGATAATGGCGGTCAAAGTCAGGTGGTCAATGTGTATTATGATCACGCAACGACGCCAGTCACCCCTAACCAACCACAACAACCTGGTCAACCAATCGATCCCGCTAATCCCGATGGACCAAAATGGCCGGCTGGGACAGATATTAACTCACTGACCAAGACGGTTACGCGAACCATTAACTATTTAGATCAACAGACTAATGCTGTAGTGGCCCCTGCGATTAACCAAGCCGTGACCTTGACCCGCACCGCGATTGTGGATCGAGCAACCGGGGTCTTATTGGGTTATGATCTAGATGGGAATGGTACCGTTGACACAACGGATGGGACAGCAGCTTGGCAACCGAGTGGATCTGCTGTGTTGGCAGCTGAGACCTCACCAGACTTAACGAGCCATGGTTACCAACCGGCAACGCTTAAACAAGTCCCAGCTCAAACCATCACTGGTGACTATGACGGTAACAGCAACTTAGTGGTGAATGTCTATTATGCGCACCAGTTGCAACCTGTTACACCGCAACAACCAGGTGTACCCGGTCAACCAATTAATCCGAACAATCCAAATGGACCAAAATGGCCAACCGGAACGGACGCTGATTCACTAAGCCAGACGATCACGCGAACGATTAACTATCTTGATAAGCAGATTAATGCGGTGGTTTCACCGCAGGTTAATCAGGCCGTTACTTTAACGCGTACGGCGATTGTCGACCAAGTTACCGGTAATATTGTCGGCTATGACACGACCGGCGACGGTAATGCCAATGTGACTGATGCTGCACAAGCGTGGGTCATTAAGGGTACGGATCAATTAGCTGCGGTAACCTCACCAGATTTAAGCGATTTAGGCTATCAATTAGCCAATCCGACTGTAGTAGCCGCTCAAACGATTGCAACCACCTATACAGGTACACCGCAGATTACAGTGAACGTCTACTATGATCACCAAACGACGACTGCGACGCCAGCCCAGCCGGGCGTACCAGGCCAGCCAATTAATCCCGATGAGCCAAATGGGCCAAAGTGGCCAGTAGGAACGGATCAGGCGGATTTAAGCAAAACTGTGACTCGTACGATTAACTATTTGGATCGACAGACAGGTCATTCAGTCGCTACCGCAGTGACCCAACAGGTAACTTTTGTACGTACTGCAATTATTGACAAGGTAACTGGTGCGTTGTTAGGTTATGACACCACTGGTGACGGCCAAGTCGATACGTCCGATGCAGATGAAGCTTGGCGGATCGAAGGATCTAACCAATTAGCCACGGTAGTTTCACCGGATCTCGTTGCTGATGGCTATCAGGCCGCTGATCCACAAAGTGTGAATGCATTGACACTAACGAATAGCTACAGTGGTGATCCGGCCATGATTGTGAATGTTTATTATGACCACGCAACACTGCCGGTAACGCCAACTACCCCAGGTCAGCCTGGTCAACCAATTAATCCGAATGAGCCAAATGGGCCAAAATGGCCAGCAGGAACGGATCAGGCGGATTTAAGCAAAACTGTGACTCGTACGATTAACTATTTGGATCGACAGACAGGTCATTCAGTCGCTACCGCAGTGACCCAACAGGTAACTTTTGTACGTACTGCAATTATTGACAAGGTAACTGGTGCGTTGTTAGGTTATGACACCATTGGCGACGGCCAAGTCGATACGACCGATGCAGATGAAGCTTGGCGGATCGAAGGATCTAACCAATTAGCCGCGGTAGTTTCACCGGATCTCATTGCTGATGGCTATCAGACTGCTGATCCACAAAGTGTGAATGCATTGACACTAACGAATAGCTACAGTGGTGATGCAACTATGGTTGTGAATGTTTATTATGACCACGCAACACTGCCAGTGACTCCAACAACACCAGGTCAGCCTGGTCAACCAATTAATCCGAATGAGCCAAATGGGCCAAAGTGGCCAGCAGAGACTGCTGCTAGCGATTTAAGCGAGACAGTAACGCGAACAATTAACTATTTGGATCAACAAACCGGACAAGTTGTATCTACGCCGGTTGTTCAACAGGTCAGTTATGACCGGACGGCGATTATTGATCAGGTTACTGGGCAACTTTTGGGTTATGATACGACTGGTGACGGAAAAGTGGATACGACAGATGGCCAGCAAGCATGGGTAAGCGTCGGAGCGACTCTTCTAGCCGCAGTGACTTCACCAGATTTAAGTGCTCAAGGTTATCAATCAGCTACACTTAAGCAAGTCGCGGCTCAAATGATTTCGGCAAATTACAAAGGAGAGATGAATCTCGTTGTGAATGTTTATTATGATCACGCAACCACTTCAGTAACGCCATTCTGGCCGGAACAGCCCGGTCAGCCAATTGACCCAGCGCAACCTAATGGACCAAAGTGGCCACAAGGCACAGCTGCTGATGATTTAACGCAGACGGTTACGCGAACCATCAACTATCTCGACCGGCAAACCGATTTGCCACTGGCTACACCAGTCGTGCAAACGGTCAGTTACCGTCGAACGGCCATTGTTGATCGGGTTACTGGACAGTTACTTGGTTATGACATCAATGGTGACGGACAGGTAGATACAGATGATGGGACTACTGCCTGGCAGGCGGACGGTTCAACTGAATTGGTGGCCGTAGTTTCACCAAACTTACAAAGTCTCGGGTATTCGGTAGCTAGTCAGTATATGGTCGATGAATTACCAATTCCAGCTGATTATCGTGGAGCGCGTCAATTAACTGTCAACGTGTATTATGATCATCAGGTGGTATCCACGACTCCAACTCACCCTGGCAACCCCGGTGAACCAATCAATCCGGCCGATCCAAACGGACCAAAGTGGCCAGCAGAGACCAGTCCTGATCAATTGACAAAGACGATTACACGGACGATCACTTATTTGAATCGGTCAACAGGCACTCCGGTAGCAACCCCAGTGGTTCAGACGGTCACTTATCATCGAACCGCGTTAGTTGATGCCGTGACTGGGCAATTACTTGGCTACGACATCGATGGGGATGGGATGGTTGATACGACAGACGCATTAAATGCTTGGGTCGTTGATGGAACGGATGTCTTAGGGACGGTTACTTCACCACAATTAGATGGTTTTGGTGAACCTTCCCTACCAGTTATCGGTGAAAAGGTCATTCCTGGTTCATACAATGGTGATCGAGCAATGCATGTGATTGTCTACTACACACCATTAACTCAGCCGGTTAACCCAGTTGAACCGACTCAACCAAGTGAACCAACAACACCGGTTGAACCGACTCAACCAAGTGAACCAACAACACCGGTTGAACCGACTCAACCAAGTGAACCAACAACACCGGTTGAACCGACTCAACCAAGTGAACCAACAACACCGGTTGAACCGACTCAACCAAGTGAACCAACAACACCAGTTGAACCGACTCAACCAAGTCGACCAAACAAACCAACGACACCAGTTGAACCGACTCAACCAAATCAACCAAGTGAATCAATCACCCCAGTTGAGTCAAGTGTTCCTGTTGAAGCAGTACCGGTTCAAACGAGAATGCAACGGTTTAATCACCAACCGCAACCAACTGCACCACAACGTGCCAGCTTACCGAAGACAGATGCGCAACGGCATGGCTTATTAACAACGTTATGGTTAGCAGTGCTTAGCTTATTCGGTCTGGGTAGTTTGCGGAGAAAAAAGAACGTTAAGTAATTTGTTTTTAAGGCTTAAACGTGTTACCAAAAAGACGTCGACTTATGCCGGCGTCTTTTTGGTAACATAAGACTTGAGGGAAAGTGTCTTTCCATATGATTAACTAAAATCTTAAAAGATAGTCTTTTTCGTGAATGTACAGTATTATTATGTACAGAATTTAACGCCAATGGTGTTTATAAGGGAGACAGAATTTGATTAGGAAAATAATTCGCGGGTTGCTGCTTTTAATTTGTCTCGGATCCCTCGGCTACATTGGGTATCAATACAACTGGCTCAACGTGCGTAGTAACGTGACACGGTATCAGACCACGCATCAAGTCGCTAAATTAAGCCACAGCAAGGTTAGCCAAGGGACACGTCAGCGTATTGAACGCCAAATCATGCGACAAACGCAATCTGATCAAGACTTAACTAAACAAGGATTTGTCAGCATTCCTAACGTTGGCATCTTGCAACCAATCTTTAATGACGCGTATTCAGATAAAGGCTTAGCAGCTGGGGCTAACTATGCGAATCGAAGCGCTGTTGATCCAGATGGCAAGACGGTTCCTGTCATGGGTCAAGGTAACTATGGCTTGGCCAGTCACAACTTTAATGACGGTAAAACGGGTTTTAGTGCGTTACAAGATAAGTTAAATGAAGACGCGCCATATTTAGTCAACGGTAAATTAAAGGGTAGCAATTGGTTAAAGGGCAAGATGTTGTATTTGGCCAATGACAAGGGGATCTACGCCTATAAGATTGGTCGGCAAACGTTGGTTAATGAAGATGACGTTAGTGTCTTGAATCCAACCAAGAAACCAGTCGTGACGATCATCAGCTGTCTGTTTCCCAGCACGCAGTATCGTATTATCACGAATGCCAAACTGACGAAGACCTATACGTGGCAGAAAGCGCCGGCCAAAGTGGTTAATCTATTTGACCTTGAGAAGCAAAATACCAATGTTCACGCCAGTTGGTTTAATCCTGGCACTGAGGAAGGTGCTAACGGGGACGCTGGTGGCAGTAAATAATTAAATCATGCTCTACGAATCATCGTGTCGATCAATTTGGTCGGCACTTTTTTTGTGGATTAACTGCTCCAACGACCAATTTTGTAGGTATCGGTCAAGCTGTTTTATGAAATAACATTATTTGACGAGCGACCTAACAGTGGACGTCGGGGAGGATTACAAGTGACAAGAGAATTGGCAAAGAGCATTCTAAGTGATTCATTTAATAGAATTGATTAGGCGCAAAAAAGCTGCCTCTCAGATTTGAGAAGCAGCTTTATTATTTCTAGTTGGGGTCAATGATTAGTGACGGCGCCGGTAGAAGCTCAGTGTAAACAGGGAAGTCAAGAAGAGTCCGATGCCAACCAAGATGGAGGTCTTTCGTGACTGTTGTCGGCCAGTATCAGGCGTTTTTTCAGCAGCCGGCTTTGATAATGATGAAGCGTTTTTATTCGCTGCCGGTGTTGACTTGCGATTGGTTGTAGCCAGTAAGTCTTCAGTGAGGCCAGTGCTTGGTGATTGGACCGTGTTCGCAGTTGCAGTACCGGTTCCACTTGGATCTGCTGGCGCGGTCGGATGCTCAGGACTTGTTGGATCAGTTGGACGGCTTGGGTCAGTCGGACCCTCTGGATCAATCGGATTAGTTGGATCTTCGGGCTCCTCAGGATTACCAGGTTCCGGATCAGCCTGTGCGTAAACGTAAATGACGGTTTGCTCATTAGCAGTAAATTCCCCGTTGGCATTGGCTGGTTTTTTCACCAATTGATAGCCTGGAAGCGGCGATGTGGTATAAGCGTCGCCGACGATACCGCTAGTCCGGTAATCGTGAATGAGGCTACCATCTTCATATTGGTGAATAACGTGAACTTGTCCCAATTGAACAGGTGGTTGTGGGTCTGGATCACCGTTACGGTAGACATAAGTTACCGTTTGCGGTTGATTCGTGTACTGTCCCTTTGCATTAGTAGGTTGAGTTACTAATGATAATCCAGCAATTGGTTCAGTTTGATAAGCTTCGCCCACCGGACCAGCCAATTCGTAACTGTGGATTAACGTACCATCTTCATATTGATGATTAACGGTAACTTGTCCCAGTTGAACTGGTGGCTGTGGATCTTCTGGCTTTTCATAGATGTAGGTGACTTGGATTGTCCCATCAATAAATTTACCAGTTGCATTAGCTGGTTGTCCATTGGCAGTTAAAGTGTAATCTGGCAATGGTTCCGTTAGGTAATCCTGGCCGACTGCTCCGGCCATTGAATATTCAGTGATTTTAGTGCCATCCTCATATTGATGGACCACGTTAACCGTTCCATTCGTCACCGGCGGCTCTGGATCAACATCCTTGTATTCGTAGACAATGGTTTGCGTCTCAGATGCGTAAGTTCCGTTCGCATTGTCCGGTGTGCTAATTAAGTCATAACCAGCTAAAGGTTCTGTCTTGTAGCTAGCGCCTACGACATCCGAAGAAGTGTATTCAGCGATAACTTCGCCGTTTTGATAACGATGAATGACGTGAATGGAACCGATCTCAACAGGCGGTGTTTCCCTTACATACGTGTAGGTCACCGTTTGCGACTCCGAGGTAAAGGTACCATTAGCATTGTCTGGATAACCATCGTCGGCCAACTTATAACCGGTCAATTGTTTAGTCGTATAGGCGGTTGCTACATCACCGGTTAGGTCTTCGGTTGAAATGGTTTCGCCATCCTCATATTGGTGAACGACGTGGACGGTTCCTTTTTCAACTGGATCTGGTGTCTTGGTATAAACGTAAGTCACCGTTTGTGGATCAGAGGTAAAGGTACCGTTGGCATTTTCGGGTTGACCATTTTCAGCTAATTGATAGTTCTCTAAAGGCTTAGTATTATATGGTTCACCAATGTCGCCAGTTAACGTTGCTTCATCAATTTTAGTGCCATCTTCATATTGGTGAACGACGTGGACGGTTCCTTTTTCAACTGGATCTGGTGTTTTGGTATAAACGTAAGTCACCGTTTGTGGATCAGAGGTAAAGGTACCGTTGGCATTTTCGGGTTGACCATTTTCAGCTAATTGATAGTCCTCTAAAGGCTTAGTATTATATGGTTCACCAATGTCGCCAGTTAACGTTGCTTCATCAATTTTAGTGCCATCTTCATATTGGTGAACGACATGGACGGTTCCTTTTTCAACTGGATCTGGTGTCTTGGTATACAAAATGTAAACGTCGCGTTCTTCTTTTTCAAAGAAGCCGGTTGCCTGGCTCTGATCGTAAATTTCATAGCCATCGATATCCTCGACATCGGCTGAATACTCATCGCCAGCAATACCAGTCAACCGCTTAGATGCAATGAGGTCAACGTCTTGTCGGTCTTTGTCCACGTAATGAACGGTGACAGCAGATGCTTGTGGGATTTCATCGTAGTAGTAGATCAGTGTTAAGGTAGGTGTGGATAAAGTACCCTGTTCAATGGGGTAATCCACGAGTTGATAGCCAGGGACTGATTTGCGTAAGTCAGTGATGTTGTATTGAGTGGATAGGGGAACCTCAAGAGTCTCAGGAGTAGCTACTTCTTCGTTAGTTTGTCGGTTACGATATTCAACGGTAATTTTTCCGTACTCAATTGGGTCATTTTGTTCATAATAGTATTTTAAAACAGTGGGTCCTGTTATTTCTGGACTTGCGTAAATGCCAGTTTCGGTTGTAGGACGTTCAACAAGATGCCATCCAGGAATTGCTTTGGGGGTATCAATGTAAGGACTGGTCCAAGTTTCACCTACAAAATCGCTCATTTCCTCTTCACTAGTTAATTGAATATCAGTTCCTTGTTTGAGGAATTGCATTCGCACGACATTACGTAGGCTATCTGGATCGCGAAGATAGTAATAAGTGATTGTTTTGACATTTTCGGAATCAAAAATTTCAGTGGCATTATCTGGTAGACGTGATTCATCCAATTTGTACCCTGAAACAACGGCTGGTTTTGAAATGTATTCTTCGCCATCTTCGCCGATAGCTTCAGTCATTGGTGAGACTTCTCGCTCATTTCCTGAGGACGGATCAACATAGACGTATTTAACGTTAATCTTTGCAGGGGCTTCATTGTCTGGTGTATAAGACATTTTAGTGAATTTGACTTGCTGCAAATTACTCATCGCACCGGTACTGGCTGCAATTGTGAAAGCTTTAGCAACGTCGGGCTCCGAGACGGTCTTCGTCCAAGTGTGAGCACCATAGGTAATTGTCAGTTGATTTCCAGCGGCAGTATAGGTCATTTTGAAATTCTGGAATTGGCCATTCATTTCTGTATCTGGGATTGCTTGTGCTTGGTTGAAGTCATAGCTTGGGTTACCGCTAGCGTCGGTTTGAACCCAGGCACCATACTGATTGGCTTTATCGATTCTTAAGTCAGCTGGCCAACCGAAGAAGTGAGATTCATCGTTTGAATTAGGATCTGGAGCACTATAGTCATTGAAAAAGGTATCCAATTTTAAACCAAAGGTATTCGGTAAGTTCATACCTAATAAAGCGCCATAATTTCCGATTGCTGATGGCTCACCAGCATGAAAGAAGAAGGCGATACCATCCGCGCCACTTGGACCAACTTTTGAACCCAAATCAACGGCGCCTTCAAAGGTGAAGTCTTTGGTAAAGTCTACTTTGTCCTTTAAGAACATGCTGCCTTTTTGTTGTGTTTTATCGGGGGTTAAGGTGACGACACCATTATTATAAGTAGCATTTGATTGGAGCCCAAAGTGATCCAAAAAATTTTCAGGCGTCACTTCGACAATGGATTTGCTTGCCTGATTAGAAATTTCTTGGCTAGTAGCTTGTTGTTTTGACAAAATTAATTCGTTTAACACAGAACTTGTCTTGGGCTTAAAGATCTGAGCGTGTGGCTGCTTATCGGTTTTGTCAGCACTAACAATTAGGGCTGGCATACCCGTTAAGCAGCTACCTGCTACTAATGGCAAAGTGGCAGCTAAAATCGTCTTTTTCATGTAGGCACCTCCACGGTGTTGGCATAATATTATCCTTTTTATAAGAAAAATGTAACATATAGAAATTGAAAACCCAAAAAATAAAACCGCTTTCAAAATTATTGTGATTTAAAACCACTGGTAGAACTTGTTACATGTAGTTTGAATATAAATAAAAAAATCTGCCAGGTTTTGTGATAACCTGACAGATCTAAATTGAATTAAACGCGCGGTTCTTTTCTTTGTGCGACATCATAATAAGCGCCAGCTGCCGTCGTTGGTGCCCCTGTGTGGAAGTGCTCTGTACTGAGGCCCGGACGTTTGACTGGTTCAGGATCCTCTTTAAGGCATTCGAACCGCCGACCTGCGCCATCTTCAATGAAGAAAACGCGGGCATAGTGATTTTGACTGGTTACTTTATGGCAGTCCGTATGGGCCGTCCCAAAAATATCATAGTAAGTCGTAAGGGTAGATCCTTTCTTTATCGATAATAGTTATTTAACAACAGTGACGGTCTTTGCTGATTGGCGAATGACGTAATCTGCCACGGAACCAAGTAGATTACCAGTTAGTCGGTGAGTTCCCAGCGCCCCCATCACTAACTCGGTGACATCTGGTTCACTGACTGCGTCAACTAGACGTTGTTTAGTATTACCCTCTAGCACTTGAATATCAAGGTCGCTTGGATTTAAGCCTTGATCATGGGCAAGTTGTTCTAGGTAATTGTGCGTGTTTTGTAATAAGTGGTCATTTTCGTGTTCAATTTCACCGTTCATTGTGACATTGCGGGTAATGATGTCATTGGCTGTCACACTAATATTGTAAGGGTTACTAGTGGAATGGATAACACTCAATAAACGCAAATTAAGACCATCCAATTTGGCTAGCTTAGCGGCATAGCTCAACACTTTACCAGCTTCAGAAGAGGCATCAACGGCCACAAGAATTACTTTATTCATAATAAAGACCACCTTATTGTTAGTTTGTGAACAGTAGAAAGCTTCAACTTCAGTATAGCATTGCACGTGCCTGACGAATAATTTTGGGGTTCTAAGGTTTAGTCCTGAAGGGTAAATGAAGCATTTTTGCAACCGTCCTCTTATAATGCAGGTGACAATGTTTTATAAAAATCTTGACAAGGGGGTCAGAAAAATGAAATTAATCTTTCATGGTCATTCATGTTTTGAATTGGTGCTATCAACAGGCCAGGTATTAATCTTTGACCCATTTATTACAGGCAATCCGCAGTCCGATCTCACACTGCCCCACCACGTTGACGCAATTTTTGTGTCTCACGGCCATGCCCATCATGTCGGGGATATGATTGAACTTTCGATTGCTAATCAAGCACCAATTATTGCGGTAACCGAACTAGCTAATTATGCTGAGGCGCACGGTGCCATCGCTTATCCCATGAATTTAGGTGGCAGTGCCTCATTGCCATTTGGTTTTGTTAAATTAATGCACGCACAGCATAGTTCTAGTCTAACGCTGAACGGACAGACCCATTACGTTGGCGATGCTTGCGGTTTTCTTATTCGTGCGGAGGGTAAAACCGTCTTTTATGCAGGCGATACCTCTAATTTTGGTGACATGGGCTTGTTCGGTAAGGCCTTTGATATTGACGTAGCAGTGTTGCCAATTGGCGGACGCTTTACCATGGGTCCTAGTGAGGCAGCAATGTGTGCGACAAGGTTGCAGGCTAAAACAGTAATTCCCGTTCATTACAACACTTATGACACGATTCGGCAGGATCCGAAAGATTTACAAGCAAAATTGCCAACTGGTGTTGTGCAGGTGCTTAAATCTGGAGAGACGTTTAACCTTTAAAAGTAAGGGAAGTGTGTAAACGATTATAACTCGTACAATGTTTCGGTGCTGTATAATTGGCTGTTGGAGCATAAAAGATGAGGAGAAACTATGGCAAAAATAATCGCTTATGTACGAACGAGCACCAATCATCAAGACCTTGGCATTGAATTTCAGCGGCAGGCTGTTTCCAAATTTCATCCTGAACAAATTTTTTCAGAACAGGTTTCTGGTCGGAAATCCAGTCGCCCGGAACTAACTAAAGCCTTAGCTTGTTTAGAGGAAGGTGACACATTACTCGTCTACAAGCTTGATCGTTTAGGGCGTAGTGTCCGACAATTGGTAAATATCGTGGCTGAGTTAGATGAGCGTGGGGCACGCTTTCGATCGATTCACGATAATTTAGATACCGGGACAACGAATGGTCGGTTTATGTTTAATATGCTATCAGCTGTGGCGGAATTGGAAGCCGATATGATTAGTGAACGAACTCGGGATGCCTTGAAGGTGACTGATAAGCCACTTGGACGGCGGCGAAAATTGTCGCCAGAGCAAGAAGATAAAGTTTGCAACTTACATGCCAAACGAAGAGTGTCTGTCAGGGAGTTGAGTGAACAATTTGGGGTCAGTGAATCATATGTTTATAAACTTTCAAAAAGTCGTGAACTGAGATAGAACGAAGCTTGATCATTTTTGAATCAAAATATAATCAGTTCGACATTATTAAGGGTTGAGCGGATATGCGAAAAAGTTTATAATAGCAAAGTATAAAGATAGTAATGATTCGGCTGGAAAAAACCAACGTTTTTTCGATTACGGACGTGACAAGATTTAATGAGGGCTAAATGCCGTTATTATCAAGTTGTCTTTTAATGTCTGACGGTAAAAGAATAGCTGGAAAAAACGTTGGTTTTTTCCAATTATATTGGACGGGCTAGAGCCGTGATTCACTACCTTTTACATACGAGAGTGGTTGTTAGCTGGCCAGTTGACGAAATGAGGGAATGATTATGACTGCAAGAGATTATATTGGACGTTACTACGAGCTTGGTGCATTAGTAAAACAAGCGAATGTGATTGATTCCGGTGATTTGAATGAGAGTGCCTGGCGAATTTTGTTCACGGTCTATCAAAATGATAGTGTATTTGGTGTCAGTGAATTGGCCGACAAGTTACAGGTTCGTCGTTCTGTATTATCTAGCCAATTAAAGCGTTTATTACAAAGTGGTGCGTTAATTACAGAGCGTAGTGAAGTTGATCGTCGACGTGAGCAAGTTCATTTAACCGATGATGGCAAAGAATTAGTGTTGGATGGAATTAAGCGAACAGATGCGCGGTTGAATCAATTAACTGAAGATCCTCTTCAGCCCGTCGCTGATTATATTGGTAAATAGTTATTGAATATAGATAGATTGAATAATAAACCGCCCACCATGTGTGGACGGTTATTTGTTTAATCGGGTTAGATATCTTTCCTAAGGAAACAATTAATTAAGAAAGGGTAAGGGTTTGCGATCTCGTGGTCGATTATTTGTTTACCAACGGTGAGTTTGCTACTGTTAATGTCAATGGAATTTTAAACTTATAAAGGATTGTGAGGGCAATATTGTGAGCTTTCTGGAATTGAAGGACATTCACAAGTCCTATTATGTGAATAAAGAACCATTTCCTGTCTTAAAAGGCATCAGCTTAAAATTCGAACGTGGCGAATTTGTGTCGATTTTGGGTGAATCCGGTGGTGGGAAGTCAACGCTGATGAATATCATCGGTGGCTTAGACCGTAATTATGAAGGCGACGTGTTATTAGACGGAAAGTCAATGCATGCAGCTAATGATCGAGAGCTGGATAACTATCGCCGGCAAACGATCGGGTTTGTTTTCCAAAGTTTTAACCTTATTAGTCATCTGACACTCTTAGATAATGTCATGGTAAGCTTGGAAATGACGAATCTATCACATAATGAGCAGGTCAAACGCGCGACAGGTTTGCTAGAACAAGTCGGTTTGAGCGAGCACATCCACAAATATCCAAATCAAATTTCCGGTGGTCAAAAACAACGAGTGGCGATCGCTCGGGCATTGGCATCTGATCCAGACGTCATCATTGCTGATGAACCAACTGGCGCGTTAGATTCACAAAACACCCAAGAAATTTTGGAGTTGATGGACGGGATTGCTGAAAGCGGCAAGTTAGTCATCTGTGTGACTCATAGTGAAGCGGTAGCGGAACATGGGACGCGCATTGTCCACATGGAAGATGGCAAGATCAATGAAGATCGAGAATTAAAGCCGGCCTTTCCAGTTGAGGGTAAACAATTATCGACCCAGACTAAACATCTGAGTTTCCGTTCAACATTAAAGATGAGCTTGAAACATATGCAATATAATACCAAGCGCAATCTGTTGATTATCTTTGGTGGTTCAATTGGGATCTTTAGTGTCATTTTGATGTTGGCACTTGGCAACGGGGTCAAGGCCTATATGAATGATCAAATAACGAGTCAGATCAATCCAACGACCATTCAAGTGGCGAAGAAGACAAATCAAGAATCTCTCAAAGCAGTGGAAATGACTAAGGCGGATCGTGCTCGAATTGATAAAGTTAGCGGTGTCACGAACGTTGTGCCTGGTAGTTACGTCGCTAATGGGGTTCAAGTTGCTTATCAAGGCAAGACTCAAAAGATTTTCCAGTTCCAGACATGGAATAAAACGGAAAAAGTTCGCGATATCAAATTAGGTCATAAACCAGGAACCAATGAAATTTTGATCACTAAGACGACGGCTAAAAAGTTGAGTAAAGACTATAAATCGTTGGTTGGCAAAACTTTGAATTTCAGCATGACAACTGTTGATGATAATAATCAACCCGTTGGCTTACAACGCAACTTAAAAGTTTCGGGAATTATTAATTCTGGTACCGATGCTGTTTCTTATGGGACATTACAGAACATGTATACGGAAAAGCACGTGACTTTGCGGCCAAACTTTGCGGCTGTTTCTACGAAGGATGTGCAAACAACAAAGTCCGTTCAAAATAAGATCAAAGCATTAAAGACTAACGGTAAGACAGCCTTTACGATCACTGGGGTTGGGGCAATCTTAGATAGCCTAAATACCTATATTTCTTTAGCCTTCTATGTTTTGGCAGGGATTGCAGCTATTTCGTTGTTAGTTTCTGCGATCATGATTATCGTCGTGCTTTACATCAGTGTTTCCGAACGAACCAAAGAAATTGGGGTACTACGGGCATTGGGTGTTCGACGCAGTGACATTCGGAATTTATTTGTTTCAGAAGCCTTCTTTATTGGGTTATTCAGCGCTATCCTGGGCGTTATCCTCGCCTGGCTGGTTGAGTTGTTGATTAATCACTTTGCCAGTGGTGCCATCCACTTCGCAATCATTCAGATGACAGGTGGTTATGTGATCTTCGGTCTGTTGATTAGCGTCATTATCAGCTTGTTGGCTGCTTTGGCACCATCACATCAGGCGGCTAAGCTTGATCCGATTGAATCATTAGCTGTGGAATAAGCAAAGTTAACATTTTTAAAACGGCACTCGATCCAATCACCACTGTTAGTGGGGTTCAAATCGAGTGCCGTTTTTAATTTGAGCAAATGAAAGAACATTATTTTCGACCATTGTGGTAAAAAGTAGCCTACAATACCAGCAGAGGTGAATGATACATGAAATATTTAGCGAGCCAAAGTCGCGATATTCGTGAGAACTTAGCGATTGAAACCTATTTAATGGAACATGCTGACTTATCAGAGCCGATCCTTTATTTTTATATCAATGATCCTTGCATTATTGTTGGACGTTACCAAAATGTGTTGGAAGAAATTAATCAAGACTATGTTGATCAACACCACATTATTTTGACCCGGCGAACCTCCGGTGGTGGTGCTGTGTATGATGACTTGGGGAATGTGAGCTTTAGCTTTATTGCCCAAGATGACGGGGACGCGGTCGGTAACTTCAAGCGGTTCACTGATCCAGTGATTAAGGCACTCCATGAACTAGGCGCCACTGGAGCAGCGATGACAGGGCGCAATGATTTGACGAACGATGGCAAGAAGTTCTCTGGCAATGCGATGCACGCCGAAAACGGGCGAATGTTTTCTCATGGAACACTGATGTACGACGTGGATCAGTCGGTCCTAGCTAAAGCGTTAAAGGTGCCGGCGGATAAAATTGCGTCTAAGGGAATCAAATCCGTCCGGAGTCGTGTAACTAATCTAAAACCATACTTCAAACCGGCATATCAACAACTGACGATTGAATCATTTCGTGACACACTTGCTAAGCAAATCCTTGGTGTTAGCGATTTAAGTCAAGCCACGCCTTATGAATTAGACGCGCAAGGCCAAATGGGGGTACAACAACTGGTAACCGATTATTTCAAGAATTGGGATTGGATTTACGGCAAATCACCAGTGTTTAGCGTTCAGCGGCGCCGTCATTTTCCAGCAGGTACGGTAGAATTTTCATTTGACGTGGATGAAGGTCGCATCACCCAGATGTTGATTAGTGGTGATTTCTTCGGGCAGGCAGCGATCGGTGAAGTAGAAAAGCAGTTAGTCGGGACTCGCTATGATCGGCAAAGTGTTGCTGACGTTTTAAACAAACTGCCATTGACTAATTACTTCGGCAAGATTAGCGCTGATGAGTTGGTGGATTTATTGACAAAACAAGCACCGGTCGTTTAAAGCGCGATGGGTGACCAAAAAATCCGTTTCTTCGTCTTAATTACATTGCGAAGGAAACGGATTTTTATTTTTGCCAAAGTAATTGTTGTCCATATTGGGCTAACAGTTGTTGATGGATGACCTGCATCATTTTGGTCGTCGTAGGCGCTGTTGCTAAAGACTTATTTGCGACCACACACAAGGTGCGGTAGTGAGGCTCATCAAAGGGATAAATATTAACATCGCCAGTCACTCGCTTTAAGGCTAGATCAGGCAATACACCAAAGCCAAGACCAGCTTCGACCATGGAAATAATCGAGGCATCGTCGACTGAATAAGTGAGTGAGTTCGGGGTCACATTGTAACGATCAAGCGTCAGCTTTGTGTCACGGTCATAATCGGACTGCTGTAAAATGAAGGTCTGATTCGCAACGTCATTACTGGTCACGACCTGACCATTTTTGGGGACATAGTCTTTTGGGGTGATACAAAAAATTTCATCCTTAATTAAAGCGTGAATTTGCACGTTTTCTTCAATAGGAAGAGCAGAAAAGCCCACATCTAACGTGCCTAAACGAACTCGTTCGGCAATGTCATTGAAATTACCTTGATAGATACTGACATTGATTTCTGGATAAGCTTGATGAAACTCACGGATGATTCCGGGTAACCAATTCAGTAAGACCGATGAGAACGCACCTAGACGCAATGTCCCTTGGGTTAAGCCGTTGATGTTAGCCGCCTCTTGAGTCAGTCGATGTTCAGAATTAAGTATATCCTGAATAATCGGATAGACCGTTTCACCATCTGCGGTCAGCGTGACACCTGTTCGTCGTCGAATAAATAGTGGAAAGCCAAGCTGATTTTCCAACTGGCTGATTGAATGGCTGACAGCGCTAGGGGTAATATTGAGCGCTGTTGCGGCGGCTAAGAACGTATGCCGCTCAACGACTGTCGCAAAAACTTGGTACGCAAAAGATGAAACTGCCATGATCTGCCTCACTTGTCGTTTGTTTTCCTGATCATACCAAGAATGAGCGTAAACAAAAAGCCCTAGGATTTATATTTCCCAGGGCCTTTCTTAATGACATCAGTCACCGGTGTATCGGCCGAATTAACGAACGATAACCTTCACGTTGGCTGATGCCTTAAGATTATCTCCAATAGTCAAAGGGCATCACCTCCTTTTTTGATGTACACACTGTAACGCGTGGATGAATGGAAGTCAATTGATATGAACTCAGAGAGCGTGAACCAGTACGGGTGAGCCCGAGCACCAACGGACAATCGCAATTGGGCGCATTTTGCCCGGTTGTGGTTGTTGGTTGGACACAGGACTCAGGCCTAGCGAGCACGTTTACATTTAGGTTAGTGCTGGATTACTTAGATTGGCCTGCTACAGTTTTATTCACTGCCGACCAATCTGAACTTCACGGGCATTCGGCTGGAACGCCGTGGGCCTGCTATGAACCCGGAAGTACACCGGTTTCACAGTCAGGCCTTATCGTAAGCGAAGACCGCTAACGATAACGACACAGGCTGAGCCGATACCCGCTCCGTTCAGATTGGCCTACTTTTCGGTTTACTAACTTATATTTTGAAGCTAGACGCCATTTGAAGTCTACCAAGATTGACGCATCCTTGTGTCTGCAAAATAAACTGATCAGCGACTCAGTTGAATATTTTGCCAATTGAGCCTGGAGAATATAGATCGGGCAGAGAGTTCCCAACATTGGTGAAACGGCTTTGCTTTATTAACAATCATGAATTTCCATCACATACCTCAAAGATAAACATAACAGGTGAGTTGCGACGGATAAGCTCATTATTAACGGAGTTGTAAGTTTGGACAAATGTTAAAAATAAATGATAAAGGGCGATACTTGCCTTAGTTCGGAAATTACTAGTCGCAAGCGGTTTCAAACGGCTTTTTGGGCCACCAAAAATGGCTAGTCGTTAAAAAATGAGGGCACCCCCCGAATCAATGTTTACACATTCTGAAAATAACGGTACTATGAATTGGTCAGGATGGGTGTATCAGTTACTTCTTTACGGCGTGAACGACCTGCCATTATTTTGCTTTTTCTGATACGGTCATCTGTTCAAAGAGGGGTGAGATCTAAGCTGCGGTAGTTAGCTTGAATGGGAGCATTCAAGTGGAACATATCTCCAATCATTTTAGAAAGAAGGATATATTGATGTACTTAGTTGTTAACATCATTGGTGTGCTCGTTTACCTCTGTATTGCATGGGCACTTTCCAAGAATCGTTCCAAGATTAAGTGGCGTTCAGTTGGGATTATGGTGGTCTTGAACTTAGTCATTGCTTGGTTATTGACGAGTTTCACCGGTGGTCGTGATGCGGTTAAAGGTGCTGCTGACGGCTTTAACTGGTTGGTTCAAGTGGCTTACCAAGGGATTAACTTTGCTTTACCTAACTGGGTTGGGGCAACCGGGACGCATCCAGCACCGGTTAACTTCATCACTAGTGCACTACTGCCAATCTTATTGATTGTGCCAATGTTTGATATTCTGACTTACATCGGGGTATTGCCATGGATTATCAAATGGATTGGTCGTGGCTTAAGCTTTATTACAGGCCAACCAAAGTTCGAATCATTCTTTGCCGTTGAAATGATGTTCTTAGGTAACACTGAAGCGTTAGCCGTTTCAAAGTTACAATTGACAACCATGAAAGCAGAACGTGATGTCACTTTGGCAATGATGTCCATGAGTTGTGTGACAGCTTCCATTTTGGGTGCTTATACGCAAATGGTTCCAGGTCAATTTGTTTTAACGGCCGTACCGTTGAACTGTATCAACGCGTTGATCGTAACGAACATGTTGAACCCTGTTGACGTTGCACCAGAAGAGGACACGATTGCTAAAATCGGGAACGTTGCTGACGAACCTGGCGAAAGCGAAGCTGCTGCGCAAGAAACTGGCGCTGTAGAAGCTAACGGCAAACGTGAACCATTCTTCTCATTCTTAGGGGATTCGATCCTCGGTGCCGGCACGTTAGTATTGATTATTACTGCTAATGTTATTGCCTTCGTGGCTTTGGCAGCTTTAATCGATCGCTTATTGGGTTTGATTTGGAAGCCATTATCACTAGAAAGTATTCTTGGGGTTGTGATGTTTATTCCAGCTTGGTTGATGGGATTAAACGTTCACACTGCCTGGGACTTCTCTCAATTAATGGGTTTGAAGTTAGTAACGAACGAATTCGTTGTTATGGGTCAAGTGACTGGCAAGATTAACCATTTTGCTCCTCACTACCGTGCCGTATTAACGGTCTTCTTAACCTCGTTTGCCAACTTTGGGACTACCGGGATGATTATCGGTGCCTTCAAAGGAATGGTTGATAAAGAAAAGAACGACATGGTTTCCAGCAATGTTGGTTACATGCTCCTCTCAGGGATTTTAGTTTCACTACTTTCTGCCGGGATGGTTGGTTTATTCATCTGGTAAACTGATTTTCGTTAAGCTTAGATCAAAACTTACTCGTCAAAAATGTCCTCGATTATGGAGGGCATTTTTTGTTGGCTCAAATTAGGACAATCTTTTAACTATCAACCGCTGAAGTTAAATAATTTCTCAAAGCCAGACTCAAATTCAGACATTTTTAGGGACACGCGGTAAGCTTGAATTGTGGAAACGCGCTCGCCATCACTGAAACCTGTGCCCAACCCAAAATCCTGTTCGGGCTAAGACCGCCCGCTCATGATTTCCCGTTGGTGCTCGGCTTCACCCGTGATGGCTCACGCTCTAAAAAACGCGCTCGCAAGTCTTGAGTCCTGTGCACAATCAACAATTACTACTGGGTGAAGCCCAGCCGTCCGTAATTGTCCATTGTTGCTCGGACTCAAGGCGGTCCTGCTCACGCTCTAATCAAAACGCGTTCGCAAGACCTGAGTCCTGTGCCCAACCAACAATCACTACCGGGTGAAGCCCACCCGTCCGTGCCTGTCCGTTGTTGCTCGGACTCAAAGCAGCCTTGCTCACGCTCTAAAAAATGGAGGTGGCATCATGACCATTTTTAATGAACACGGAATGATCACGAGTGCCAGCTTGTGGTTGCCTTTAGGGATCTTATTTATTGGACTCGTCGTCATGGACTGGCGACACCAGCGGATCAGCTTCACGCGCTTGCTATTTGAAGGTTTGCTTTGCGTGTACTTATGGGTGTTGTTCGACATGACCTTGTTCCCGATTAATATCAGCCGCAGCACCGCCACACTAATTGCCAGTGGTGAAACATTTCAAGGGGCGATTGCAACCCATCCTTTGGCGCTTTGGTATAATTGGCAACAGCCAAGTAGTTTGTACCAAATTATTGGCAATGGTTTGATGCTAGCACCTCTGGTTTTGTTAGTCGGTGCACTTAGCGTCCGGATCCGGCAACTTCGACGAAGCCTGACACTGGCCTTCGCGACTTCATTATTTATCGAATGTACCCAACTATTGATGAATTATTTCAATCTTGGCGATCGAACTTTTGACGTCAATGATTTAATTTTAAATACCTGTGGCGGCCTAATCGGTTGGTTATTCTTACAGCTCGGGCTGTTAATCTGGCGGCGAATTTAGTTCGGCAATCTGTAATCAAATTGAGATATCAAAAACAATCGTTAACTGGTGCTAAAACAAGGTATAACCTGGTTTTGTCGCATCGGCTGACGGTTGTTTTATTATGTTTTTTTCGGTAAACTTAACAAGTACGTGAAACATGGAAGTTGTTTCACATTAAGGAGTTTAGATGAATCCAGAACAATTTGTCACTGCGTTGCAAGATCACGGCCTGACTGTGACCGAACAACAACGGACACAATTTGACCAGTATCTAAAGCTATTATTAACAACCAACCAGAAGTTTAATCTCACCACCATCACGGAACCAGGCGATGTTTACTTGAAACATTTTTATGATTCATTGACCGTCGCGATTTATGTGCCGCAACTCCAAACACAAGCTGCTTCGCTATGTGATGTTGGCGCTGGTGCCGGATTTCCGTCGATTCCATTGAAAATCATGTTTCCTAAATTGCAGGTAACCATTGTAGATTCACTGAATAAACGAATTGGTTTCCTGCAAGAACTTGTCGACACATTAGGGTTAACTAACGTAACGTTGGTGCACGATCGTGCCGAAACGTTTGGCGCCAAAAATGCGCCAGCGCGCGAGACCTTTGACTATGTCACAGGCCGCGCCCTGGCACGCATGAGTGTGTTAAGTGAACTCTGTCTACCACTTGTTAAGGTTGGCGGACAATTATTGGCGATGAAAGCTAGTGGAGCTGATGACGAATTAACACAAGCCTTGTTTGCCATTAAAACTCTCGGTGGCAAGGTGGCTCACAGTGATCAGTTTGAGTTACCTCTATCAGGAGATCCTCGTGAAATTATCGTGATTGACAAAATTGCGTCAACACCTAAGCGATACCCACGGCGACCGGGTACGCCGAATAAAGAGCCATTATTAAGCCGTCATTAGTGTGATTTGGAAAGGAAAGCAACGTCATGGCGTTTTCATTGTTCGGAAATCGCGGTAAGAGTGAAGAGAAACCGCAACAACGAATTGAACAAATTCCACTGACCGATATTGTGCCAAATCGGTTTCAGCCTCGACATACGTTTGATGATCAGGCGATTGTCGAGCTGGCCCAAACGATTAGTGACCATGGGCTTTTACAGCCGATTGTGATTCGTGAGTACGAGGATCATCAGTATGAAATTATCGCTGGTGAACGGCGTTTTCGCGCTGTCTCAATGTTGGGGTGGGCGACCATTCCCGCAATCGTCGAAACCATGGATGATCACGAAACCGCGTCATTAGCTTTGATTGAAAATTTACAGCGAGAAGCGTTGTCAGCGGTTGAAGAGGCGCAAGCTTATCAACAATTGATGAAGCTAAATCAGCTAACGCAGACTGAGTTAGCCAAAGGTGTTGGTAAGAGTCAATCCGCAATTGCCAATAAATTGCGATTACTAAAACTCAGTGATCCAGTTCAAGTGGCCATTAGTCAGCACAAAATTTCTGAACGCCATGGGCGGGCTTTACTACCGCTCAATGCTGAACAACAAAAAACAATTCTTCAACAGATTGAAGAGCGGGACCTCAATGTTAAAGCAACGGAACGCCTCGTCACTGATCTGTTGACAGAACATCCAGTGACACCGCGGCGACCGAAGAAACGATTACGCGGCTTAACCGCTGATACCCGGATTGCCGTCAACACGATTAAAGAGTCAGCAAAGATGGTTCGTGATGCAGGCCTAGACGTACATGTGCATGAAGAGGCCACCGCTGATGGCTATCGAATCGTGATTGATTTACCAAAAGATGGCGGGCATCAGGCATAAACAGGAAGTTATTTTTTAGAAGCTGAGTTATCAAATTAGGTTACAAAGGATATGAGGAGTAAACGTTGATGGGATACGTAATTGCACTCGCCAACCAAAAAGGCGGAGTGGGGAAAACAACGACTAGTGTTAACCTAGGCGCCTGTTTGGCTGACCAGGGGCAAAAAGTCTTGTTAATTGATACGGACGCACAAGGAAATGCCACGAGCGGTAGTGGCATTCAAAAGGCCACCATTCAAAGAGATATTTACGATGTTTTGGTCAATGAAACGCCGATCTCAGAAGTGATTTTGGCGACCTCACATCAAGGAATGGACATCGTTCCGGCAACCATCCAACTTTCTGGTGCGGAAATCGAATTGACCAACCTAATGGCCCGTGAAACGCGACTGAAGGATGCCTTGCAGGAAGTTATTGATGACTATGATTTCATTCTCATTGATTGCCCACCGTCGTTAGGTCTGCTTACGATCAATGCGTTTACGGCAAGTGATTCCATTTTGATTCCTGTACAAAGCGAGTATTATGCATTGGAAGGGCTGAGTCAGTTGTTAAACACGATTAAATTGGTTCAAAAGCACTTCAATCGTAGTCTGCGCATTGAAGGTGTCTTATTAACGATGTTTGACGCCCGCACCAATTTAGGAGCAGAAGTTAACGCCGAAGTGCAAAAGTACTTCGGGGATCGTGTTTATAAGACGATTATTCCGCGAAATGTGCGTTTATCAGAGGCACCAAGTCATGGATTAGCCATTATTGACTATGATCCGAAGTCACGTGGGGCAGAAGTGTATTCAGAATTAGCAGAGGAGGTCCTCGAAGCGCATGGTAAGTAAGAAAACAACCAGTAAAGGTTTGGGGCGTGGGATTGAGGCGCTCTTTGAAGATAATGGGCTAACGGAAAACCTAAATGATGTCACCGCCGAAAATGTCCAAGAATTAACGTTAACGGACATTCGACCAAATCCTTACCAACCGCGGACAAATTTTGATCAAAAGACATTAAAAGAACTGGCGAGCTCAATTGAGAAATCGGGGGTTTTTCAACCGATCATTGTGCGTCAACCGGACGCTAACTTAGCCCGTTATGAAATCATTGCCGGGGAACGTCGATTTCGTGCCTCAAAGTTAGCTAACAAAGCCACAATACCAGCGATCATTCGGACCATGAATGAGCAAGAGATGATGGAAGTAGCTGTTCTAGAAAACTTACAGCGAGAGGACTTAACCCCACTCGAAGAGGCAGAAGCTTACCAGACCTTGATGACTAAGCTCAACCTGACTCAGGCTGAAGTTTCCGCCCGTTTAGGTAAGAGCCGTCCATATATTGCGAACTACTTACGCTTATTGGGACTACCGGAAGCAATTAAGACGATGTTAGCCAATGAAGAGTTATCAATGGGGCAAGCAAGAACGTTGCTTGGTTTAAAGGATAAACGTAAAGTGGTTGCACTCGCTCGCCGGGTCGTTAGCAATGGGATGACTGTCCGTGAACTTGAAAAAGTGGTTGCGGAAATGAACAGTAATAAACCCGCGAAAACAACCAGGGCGCAAAAAAAGTCGCCTTATGTCCAAGCTTCTGAGAATCAGCTTCAAGAAAAGTTTGGGACAAAAGTGCAAATTTCTAATAGCACGGCTGGGCAAGGACATATCGAAATTGACTACATGTCTAACGATGACCTGACCCGAATCTTGGAAATTCTTGGCATCTCGCTGGATTAATGATGTGAAAAGCAACGGAGGAAAGTAAATGTACGATAAAGGCGACGTTGTGGAAATGAAAAAGCCGCATCCGTGTGGCGCCAACGAATGGGAAATTATGCGGATGGGTGCGGATATTAAAATTAAATGTTTAGGTTGCGGTCATCTCATTATGATGCCACGGCGTGAATTTGAGAAAAAGCTCAAAAAGATTCTCAAAAAAGCGCCTACGACCGACTAAATTAAGGAAAGTGTGAGTTTTAAACATGGCTTTAACAGCAGGAATTGTGGGGTTACCCAACGTCGGGAAATCAACGCTCTTTAACGCGATCACCAAGGCCGGTGCCGAAATGGCTAACTATCCATTTGCGACGATTGAACCAAACGTAGGCATGGTAGCGGTTCCGGATAACCGTTTGGATCGCATCCAGGCGATTGAACCAGCCGACAAAGTGGTGCCAACGACTTTTGAATTTACGGATATCGCCGGAATCGTCAAAGGAGCCAGTAAGGGTGAAGGACTGGGTAACAAGTTCTTAGAAAATATTCGGCAAGTGAATGCGATTGTCCATGTCGTTCGTGCATTTGACGATGATAATATTACCAGTGTGACAGGTACTGTTGATCCCTTAGAAGATATCGATACGATCAATACCGAGTTAATCATCGCTGATTTGGATGCCGTTAATAAACGGTATGCCAAGGTGGAAAAAGCAGCCACGAACGCTAAAGAAAAAGATGCAATGGCTGAATATAACGTGCTTAAGCAGATCAAGCCCGTGTTAGAGGCTGGCAAATCAGTGCGAACCCTGGAATTCGACAAGGACGAGCAGAAGATTGTCGATGGCTTATTCCTGCTGACATCAAAGCCAGTCTTATATGTCGCTAATATTGCTGAAGATGATATGGCTGATCCTGAACAATCAGCCTATGTTCAACAGATTGAAACTTTTGCAGCGACTGAAGGTAGCGGCGTGGTGGCTGTTTCTGCCCGAACGGAAGAAGAAATTGCTGAGATGCCTGATGAAGATAAACCAGAATTCTTAGCAGCTGAAGGTGTTGATGAACCTGGCTTGAATAAACTTATCCGCGCTTCCTATAAGTTACTTGGTTTAGAAACTTTCTTCACGGCTGGTGGTAAAGAGACGCGTGCATGGACGTTTAAGGCTGGTACTAAAGCACCACAGGCCGCTGGGATTATTCATTCAGATTTCGAACGTGGTTTTATTCGCGCTGAAGTGATGTCATTTAGCGATCTGGATGAGCTAGGCTCTGTGCAAAAGGTTCGAGAAGCCGGTAAGCTACGGGTTGAAGGTAAAGATTACGTGATGCAGGATGGCGATATTGTGGAATTCCGCTTTAACGTTTAGTCTGTTTGGCAAGGGAAAGGAAGAACAACGTGAGTGAAGAAAATCGGGAACGAAATGCCAATGCGAAGCAAACTCATCATGGTCAAATTCGCACAGATACAGAACAGTACAATAGCCTTGGTTTAACCAAACGTAATCAAGAATTTATGCATCAATTGAATAAAATTCTAGATCAGCGTGGTTTTGGCGGGGATAAACGAAGTGTTGGTGTGACTGACACATTGGCTAAATTACAAGAGGGTCAAAAGACTGGGCAGACGGCTAAACAGCTATTTGGCACGCCAACTGCATATGCGGAAATTTTGATCAATGGACCAGAAAAGGCTTCAGCAGCGGCTGGTGAACAGGCCGGCTTTTGGCCGACAATGGCAGATAGCGCATTGAGTATTTTGGCGATTTTCTCCGCGATGTATGGAATATTGGGCCTGTTTTCTAAGAGCCCAGCAGCTAGTTCTGGCCAAATGGGAATCGTCGGGATTCTGCTGGTTTCGGTTGTCTTCGGACTAGGTTGGGCTTGGTTAACGCCCATTTTGAACCCAAATGACAAACGCAAACGCTTGCCATTGTGGCGAATTTTGCTCTATATGGCCGCGCTATTGGTTGGAATTTTAGTCTTGTTTGCGGCGGTTAGCTTGCTACCACCAATGCTCAATCCAATTCTCCCAGCTGCCCTCTATATTGTCTTAGCAGTGGCCGCTTTTGGTGGCGATTTATGGATACGGCGACGGTTCAATGTAACCGGTGGGATGTTTGCCAGTCAGCGGAATCAACGGCGTCGGTAATTTTGTAGCGGCAACGATATGAATTAAGAAAGAGGAAGGATCCCGCCGATAACAGGGTATTCCTTCCTCTTTCTTAATTTGTCGACCACCGCAAACTCTAGTAGAATGAAACAAAAGGGGCTGTGCTCCGCAAGGCGTTGAGCACCCCTTAGGAATTCGGTGGAGGAAATAACCATGAAGATTTTAGTTGTTGATGATGATAAAGAAATCGCCCAGTTGCTGGAAATTTACATTAAGAATGAAGGCTATGAGCCAATCTCAGCATACACGGGCAAAGATGCCCTAACCAAGTTGAATACGAATCCGGATATTGGTTTGATGATACTTGATATCATGATGCCAGAAATGAGTGGTATTGAAGTTGTGAAACAAGTTCGCAAAGACTCACAAATTCCGATCTTGATTTTGTCGGCTAAAACGGGCGACATGGATAAGATTCAGGGACTGATTTCCGGAGCGGATGACTATGTGACTAAGCCATTTAACCCACTGGAAATCATGGCGCGGGTTAAATCACTATTGCGTCGCTCTGAAGATCATGTCACCTCAGACACACCAGATGTTTTAGACATTGGTCCTTTAACAATCAATAAAGATTCTCATGAAGTTAAGACGATTGATGGGCAAACCATTCAACTAACGGCCTTAGAATTCGGAATCTTATACTTATTGGCTAGTCACCCGAATCGGGTGTTCTCAGCCGACGATATTTTCGAACGGGTTTGGCAACAAGAGTCTGTTGTTTCGGCCAAGACGGTGATGGTGCACGTCAGTCACCTACGCGATAAGATTGAGGAAGCAACGAACGGCGAAAAAGTGATCGAAACTGTTTGGGGTGTCGGCTACAAAATTGAGGCGCACTAATCATGATGAAATTAACACCACGCGAGAAGTGGTCACTAATCTTTGAAGGGGTGGTAACCGTCGTGTTGCTGCTCCTTTTAAATCTATCATTAGTCATTATTCTAAATGATGTCTTACATTCCAATCCAGGAATTGCCGGCGGGGTCTACATGATTAAACGCTCGTTGGTCATTGGTGGTCGTTACATTTGGAGTTATCAAAATCTGTTCATTGCAGTGATGATTATCGTTGATTGCACCGTTTTGTACTGGCGACTGATTCGGCGCTATCATCTGTATCAAATGAATCACATCATCGCTGAATTACATTATATTTCTGATGGTCATTTGGAGCACCGGATTACGTTTAAATTGAGCAAACGGCTACAGCGAGTGGTTGATTCAGTGAACTCATTGGTTGATTCGGCAACGCAGTCCATGAATGATGAACGGCAAGCGGAGCGTTCGAAAGATGAGCTCATCACGAATGTTAGTCATGACATTCGCACACCGTTGACTTCCATCATTGGCTACCTTGGCTTAATTGAAGATCACCAGTATCAAACAGAAACGGATCTTACCAAATACGCCCACATTGCTTACCTAAAAGCGACGCAAATGAAGTCGCTGGTGGAAGATCTATTTGAATACTTGAAAATGCGCGGTGCTGAGACAGAATTAAATGTCAGTGATGTAAACTTCAGTCAGATGTTAGAGCAACTGGCCGCCAGTTACGAGCTAGAAGCTAGCCGTAAGCATCTCACAATTTCTTCGTCGACCCAACCTGATAACATCATGATGGAGGCAGATGCGGAGAAATTAGGCCGCGTCTTTAACAATCTCATTTCCAATGCATTAAAGTACGGCGAGCATGCAACCTTTATCGAGTTGACAGCCAAGTTGACTGGTCGAGAAGTGATGGTGAAGGTCTCTAATGATGGCCGAGAAATTCCAACCGCCGCCCTGAATCAATTATTTGAGCGGTTCTATCGTGTTGAAGAATCGCGTTCCAAAGAAACCGGTGGGACCGGTCTCGGCTTGGCCATTGCACAAAGTATTGTTGAGCGACATGGCGGCTATATTTATGCGGAATCTGATGAGAACCTAACTAGTTTTATCATTCACCTGCCTGTCCATCAAGATCGACCACTGCCACGGCCGGTACGACAGGATCCAAAGCTAACGAAGTAGTTATTGTAAATGCTATCCGCATATTAGCCGGATGGCATTTTTAATAACATAAAAATAGTTGAGGCCCTGACTGACTAAATATTGGCTAAAAATTATTGCGAGGAAGAGAGATTTAGTTGAGGTTTGTTAACAATCGGTGTATATTGTGGATTTGTAATGTCCTTAATGGCCGATTAAGTCAATCAAATCAGCTGTTTAACGTGTTTAATTGAATCAATTAGAGTGAGAGAAAGAGGTGGACCAGGAGTGAAAATGTTAACCAACGAATGGAAATTCATCGGCAAGAACCGGCTGATTTTAATTTCAGTTTTGGCGATTATGGTGATTCCGTTTCTATATAGTATTTTCTTCTTAAAGTCAGTTTGGAATCCATATGGGGAGACACAGCACCTACCAGTTGCCGTCGTTAATAATGACCGTTCCGTCAACTATCAAGGCCAGAAGCTAAGCGTTGGTGATCAAGCGGTCAAAGCCCTCAAAAAGGATCATCAGCTAGGCTGGCGGTTTGTTTCCGCCAATAAAGCTAAGCAAGGCTTGAAAGATAAGAAGTATTATACGATTGTCACGTTCCCTAAAGATACATCTAAAAACGCGGCGTCAGTCCTTAGTAAACACCCGAAAAAGATGAAGATTGAGTATGAAACCAATGGTTCATTGAACTACATCGGGGAAGTTATCAGTCAAATTGGCGCTACCGGGTTGAATGAAAAAATTCGTCAAACAGTGATTAAGGCATATGCAGACGCCACTTTCCAGCAGATTAAAAAGGTTGGCCAAGGAATGGGGACTGCAGCCAAGGGTGCCAAGAAGTTATCTAATGGTCAAAAGACATTAGGTAGTGGGATTGACACGTATACGGCAGCTGTCAGTCAAGTTAACAATGGCGTGCAGACAATGAAAATGAGTGTTGGTCCATTATCCAGTGGTGTTAGTCAATTGGCTGCTGGGGGTAACACGCTTAATAATGGTCTCCAACAGTTGAATGGTAGTACCGGTCAATTGGCTGGCGGGGTTGGTCAGCTAGCCACTGGTTCTAATCAGCTAGGTGCTGGGCTAACGACCTATACGAATGGTGTCAGGAGCTTGAACAATGGACTCGGTCAACTAAATGGCGCAACGGGTCAATTGGGGAGTGGCACAACTCAGCTCATGAATGGTTCTCAACAACTGTTAGACAATGCGACGGCGCTTTCGACCGGAGTTAGTACCTTGGGCCAAGGTGCCACCCAAGTTAATGCGCAGTTAGCTAGTTTACGACCACAACTTCAAGCCGCTCAAGCACTGATGAACGGCATGTCTGATAGTCAGACAACGATGCAGAATGTCCAGTCACTTCAGCAAGAACTGCAAAATGCTCACTTGAAACAAACCTTAAGTGCTTTGCAACCATTGATTAGTAATGCCACGCAGATCAAAGCGCAAATTGCTCAGTTGAATGCGATGAGTGGGCAATTAAGCCAAGCTCAACAGGGTGCATCAAGTATCCAAGCTGGCAACCAACAAGCGATTGATGCGTTAAATGGCGTCGCGGCTTCGGAATCTGACCCAACTCAAAAGGCGAAGTTACAAGCAATTTCAGCTGGATTACAGAAGTCGGCAGCTGGTGCAGGTCAATTAAGTGATCAACTTGGCGCTGCTGGTAAAGGACTTTCAGGGTTGAACGGCATTGCTGATCAGCTTGGTCAATTGACGATTTCTGATGCCGATATTCAAACATTGACGCAGATGCAGTCCCAATTGGATCAGATTCAGAATTCAAATACGGCGAAGACCTTGTCGAGCAAGCAAACAGCACAAGCTTTACAACAGTTGCCAACAGTCTTAAATGATGCTTTGAAGCAAGGCGGAACGCTAGACGGTTTACAAACCTTTGCCAATGGAGCTAGTCAATTAAATGCCAAGGTCAACCCATCACAAGGTCAAAGCTTAGTTGGCGGTGTTTCCCAACTAAATGACGGTTTGAAGTCGCTCGGAAGTAACGTACCAACCTTAACGAATGCAGTTGCACAATTAGCCGCTGGTTCGGCTCAACTAAACGCCAATTCAGGTGCTTTAGTCTCAGGTGCCAACCAGTTACGTGGCGGCCTAGGTCAATTGAATGCCCAAGTCCCTCAACTAGTCAGCGGTGTGAGTCAATTGGCTAATGGATCTTACCAACTTTCAGGCGGTTTGAACCAGTTGAATAACCAAATTCCGGCATTGACTAGCGGTGTAAACCAGCTGGCTGATGGGACGTCGCAATTGAATGCGAATTCGCCACAGCTTCAAAGTGGGTCTAAACAACTGGTTACTGGATCTGTAGACTTATCTGATGCCTTGGGTAAAGGAGCTAAACAGGTTAACAGTATTCCACTATCACAACGGACGGCTAACATGTTCAGTGCACCCACACAGTTGAAGCACAAGAGTTACAGTTACGTGGCTAATTATGGACATGCTTTGGCGCCTTATGTCTTATCAGTTGCTTTGTATGTCGGTGCAATTGTCTTCAACTTTGCTTACCCAATTCGGAAGATCTCAATGGAGGATCAAAGTGCGACCGCTTGGTTCTTCAGTAAAGCTTCAGTCGGTTTAGTTGTTGCTGTGGTTCAAGCAGTTGTCGAAACGGGCCTTATGCTGTTGTTCGGATTGATGGCTGACAACCCTGGACAAATGTTTGCCGTGGCCATTGCATTCTCGATTGCTTCAATGTTCCTAGTCATGTTCTTGTCAATGCTATTGGATAATCCAGGTCGTTTTATTGCGATGGTCGTCTTAATGTTGCAACTTGGTGGTTCAGGTGGGACCTTCCCGATGGAAGTGACAAATGGCTTCTACAATGCCATCCATCCGTTCTTGCCAATGACTTATTCAATTCTTGGCTTACGGCAAGGGTTAACTTCTGGTCTCGGTGCCAATACGGCATGGAGCGCAGTTGGCTTGTTGCTAGTCATGGCGGTAGTGTTTGCCATCCTGTTATGGCTTTCGATGATTTTCCTACAGCGGATTCATCTGCAAGGCTTTTCGCAATTAGACAATAATCAAAAGTTACAAGAAGTCGAAAAAAAATAAAGGTCAATTTTTGAAAAGCTTTCATTTGCATTCATGTAGATGAAAGCTTTTTTACTGCTGTGAATTTAGTTAGGTGATGGAGTTGTTTTGAACAAAAATGTTCCAGTTATTTAAAATAAAACCGCTTTCATTAAATCTTATGTTCGGGAATCTCGATTGGTGTGGTTACAATGAACTTTTAAACATGGTAAAATATATTCGCATTGTTTCAAGATTTTGATCGCACCTTAAGTAGGTTTAACAAGACCAGCTCATTGCGAGCGGTTCGAGACACAAACGTGTTTCACAGATGGAGGATGCATTTTGAAAAAGGAACAGGCAAACTGGCTGGCTGTCCTAAAAGTTGCGATGCCGCTATGTTTAAGCTATATTCCCATCGGGCTAGCGTGTGGCGTCTTATTACATGCTGGCGGGTTGAATACCTGGTTGATCGGCTTAGTCTCCCTGATTGTTTATTCAGGTGGGGCTCAATTTTTGATTGCCACGATGTTAACGATCCATGCCCCAATTTCTCAAATCGTGATTATGCTCTCTTTCCTTGAACTCCGTTACGCGCTATTGGGGTCAAGTTTGTCACATTATCTCAAAAAATCATCGCACCGGTTTATCCTCGGTTTTGCGTTTTCTTTAAATGATGAAAACTACGCCGTGAACTATTTGAAGTTTGCTACAGATAAGTTCTGGACGCCGGGGAACGCACTGTTGGTGGAGCACTATGCGTTGTACACATGGGCGCTATCTAACGTGATCGGAAGTCTGATTGGTTCCTCACTGACGATTAACTTAGTGATCGTTGATTTTGCGCTGACAGCGTTGTTCTTATTCATGGTTACAATGCAGGTCAAGCGACGGTTGACGCTGCTCACAGCGATCTTATCTGGGCTGTTGTCGGCCTTCTTCTGTGTGACGATGCAGAGTACCCTAGGGATCGTTATTGCGACCTTGTTAGCTTCCACAGCTGGGTTTCTTGCGGATCGTGTCATTCGCTCGATGGCGCCGGACAGTTCATTACTTTATAAAGTGCGCGGCCCTTCAGGAACCCGAGAAACGATTAATGACCAAGAGTTGACTGAAGAACGTTTGTTAACGGAACAACACAAGCAAGCAAAGGATGCAAACGACCATGAATGATTTAGTGTTGGTACTCTGCGCGGGCGTTGCCGCTTTTATTCCTCGATACTTCCCAATGCTATTTTTCTCCAAACGGAAAATTCCTGCGTGGTTTAACGAATGGATGGGATTTGTCCCGGTTTCCTTATTTACTGCTTTGATTGTTAAACAAATTTTTGTGACCTCGACATATGCTTTTTCAATGGGAAACATTGCGGCCATGATTTCAGCAGTAATCGTGATCTTGATCGCGTACTTCACGCGATCAATGACCTTATCCGTTGTGTTAGGGCTACTTATTATGTGGGCCTTGACCCTATTCTTATAAGATGAAGACAAAAGAAAAGACAGGATTTCCGATTAATTTTCGGTCATCCTGTCTTTTGTGTTGCTCTGGTTATTCGTTTGCTGTTGCAGATGGTTGGTCGTACATATAATCACGGGTCATTGGCAATACGTGGCCAGAGGCGCCTTTAGTCAACAAGAACTGGATTACATCGATATTACCGGATTGAAATGAAGCAGCTGAGGCTTGTAAATACAAGTCCCACATGCGCGCGAACCGTTCATCAAAATGCGCGACGATTTCATCGCGATGCGCATTGAAATTTTGATCCCACATTTCGGTTGTTCGTTGATAATGACGCCGTAAAGGTTCCATATCATCCAGTTGTAGACCTGCGTCGATCATATGCTCAATATTTTCAGTTAAGCCAGGTACGTAGCCACCTGGGAAGATATATTTGTCCATCCAGGCATTTGTCGCACCGCCTTGTTGACGGGTGATGCCATGAATGAGCGCCACGCCATTTTGCGTCAGGTATTTAGCGACACACTGGAAATATTCACCGAGGTTTTCTTTACCAACGTGTTCAAACATCCCAACAGAAGTGATGTAGTCCCATGTTTCGTTGCCAAGTTCACGATAGTCTTCTAAACGAACTTCAGCAACGTCTTGCAGATTGTCATCAATGATGCGTTGCTTCACTAAGTCGTATTGTTCTTGACTTAGGGTTATGCCCGTTACCTTTAAGCCATATTCTTTAGCAGCGGTGAGCATTAATGTGCCCCAACCACACCCAATATCTAGCAGACGTTTGCCAGGTTGTGGGTCGAGCTTTTGAATAATGTGCCGAACCTTATTCATTTGCGCTTGTTCTAAAGTGTCATCGTCGTGTTCGAAGTAGGCACAAGAATAAGTCAGCGTTGGATCGAGCCACAGTTCATAGAAGTCGTTGCCCACATCGTAGTGACTTTGGATATCTTGCTTAGAGTGGGATTCATTGTGCGATTGTTTGGGCATAAACTTCTTAAACTTACTATTGTTGAAGAAGCTGTCCGCACTCTCGTAAGCAGATTCAATTAATTTTTGAATACTGCCGTTGATTTCAATACGACCGTCCATCACCGCTTCCCCTAACGCTAATGATGCGTTGCGGGTTAGTGAACGCACTGGAACAACCTCGTTAAAGGTGACGGTAACTTCCGGTGTGCCATCACCGCCATAGACGTCTGAAGTGCCATCCCAGTAATTCACGCGGACGGGGATGTTAAAAGAGTGACTTAAAAAAGTTTTGTAAAATGTCTTGTCCAGCATATTCCTGTCCCTTCCCATAAAAAAGTTACTAAATTAGTATAACGCTGATGACAAATTCACCCAAGGAACCAACACTCGATTTTGTGACAATCCTTACAAGTAATTTGAAAATATTGCTAAATAATAGTCGTCCTCGGACCAATTGAGTGCTAAATGTTTGTTTATTCAACGAACAAACTGCGGTCTAAAAATCGCCGGTCTTGAAAAAAGTAACCAAGGCTTGTGCTAGCGGTGAGACAACCGGCTGTCTTTGCTTTTAAGAAGCGAACATTTATGCTGAAAAATTTTCTTCGTTGACGTAGAATGCAGCTTATCTGTGGGTATTTGACAAGTCATTTACTTGAAAGAAGAACAATACGATGATGAACCGTGTACAACGTTTATAAATCGTTTTATTATACAACCAATCTATTTATCTGCTTAAACCCGTGAAGGGGGGCAAATCAACGACTGGCAGGTGCGGGGAAACTTGGATAAGGCCGTTGTAAACAATCATGATTATCAATAAGCGAATCATGCGGAGTAGTAACGAAAAACAAGTCCTTCAACAAATTATTAACGAAGGACCTATTTCACGAAGTCAGATTTCCCGAAACTTAGCGCTGAATAAAGTTACCGTCTCTGATATTTATAACCAATTATTGCATCGAGGTATTATTCGTGAAATCGGCCTTGGGGCAAGCACCAAAAGTGGTGGTCGCCGTCCGCTGATGGGCATATTAAACACTGATCGTGATTTTGTCGTGGTGATTTCATTGCAGAAACGCCAGCTTGAATTATTGGTCGGCAGACTTGATGCTAGCGAAATCAGTCGTCAACAGATTCCCGTAGCTGGGATCAATTTAACCGCGGTCATGGACCTGTTAACTGCCAAATTAACCGCACTAGTGACTTCATCAGCAAAAGTATTAGTAGGGATGATCTTTGCCGTTGATGGAACGGTCGCAAGCAACCGAATTATCACCACCGAGTTAAGTGGATTAGAACATTTTGATTTAGCTAAGTACTTTCGCGATCAGTTTCAGGTCCCCGTAATTATTGAGAATAAAGCCAACCTAGCCGCGATTTTTGAACGGGATTTTGTTTCGCGACCTGATGAAGCTAATGTGTTGACACTCTGGCTGGATCATCAAGTGCAGGTGGGAATCGTTGCAGACGGCCGTTTGTATCGGGGCCATGAGGGAAGGGCAGGAGAAATTGGCAGTGCATATTTAAATGAAGCGTTAGCAGTGAGTGTTGACGAGCGTGTGAGTCAACAAGCGCTGATAGATCAATTGCAACCATTGCTCGACTCAGGAACGCTTAGTGAAGCATCACTGAAGCAAGCGATTAAAGCGCATGATGAGGCTGTTATGGCATGTTTGACAACGTGGAGTAAAGACGTCGCGGTAGTTATCCAACGACTGACGATTAATTTTGCCCCCGATGTGATTGTTTTAAATGCAGAAATTTTAGACTGGGATCCCAGTCTGTTAGCCATGATCCAGCATGAATTAAAATGGTTAAAGCCGGTTATCACAATCCCCGTTATTTTGACGCAGGATCATATTGAAACCATGTTACTAGGCGGACTAGCTGCGATCATTCATCATGCCTTAGGGTTGGATGAATTGACATTGAGATTTAAACAGCCAAGAAATGAGCCATAAAGATGAACTAAGGTTTGTAAATTGGAGCATAGGGATGCCCCAGCCTGCTTCACGCAGAATACTGATTAAAACTTTCCAAAGTCAGATACTAGCGGTGGTCGAACTTTCCTGGCTGCGGTACAGTTAAGCTAGCATAGTTAACGGGGGAAAGTTATTGTGAGTTATTATCAGCGCCTGATCCAAAATGTAGCCTTGCGCCGGTGGACCGTGTTGGGGCTAATTATTTTAGTCTTATGGCTCATGCGGTCAATGATTAGTATCGTATTGTTGACGTTTGTCTTCACATTTTTAGTGACACGACTGGTTCAGTTCATTCAACGATTCATTCACATTCCTGGGCCAATTATTGTGATCGCAATTTATTTATTGGTTATTTTAGGACTATATACAGGCGTAACGAGTTATTTGCCAAAGCTTGTTAATGAGACTGTTAAAATGGCTGATACTGTGTATGCGTTTTATCGTAATCCTTCTCATGATACGAATTATGTGGTCAATTTTATTACGCAATATGCCAAACGTTTTGACTTCATGAATCAGTTAAAGAATTGGGCGACGATTATTTTAAACTATGTGGGATACATTGGCGGAATGGCGCTGACGTTATTTTTCTCATTAATCTTGAGTTTCTTTTTTACTGTCGAAAGCAAACGAGTGAAAGAATTTTCCCACTTATTCTTAGATTCAACGTATGGGTGGTTTTTCCAAGACATCGCTTACCTGGCTAAGAAATTTGTTAATACGTTTGGGGTGGTTATCGAAGCACAATTCTTTATCGCATTGTGCAACACGGTGATTACCACGATTGCACTGGCGTTCCTAGCCATGCCACAATTGCCGACGCTAGCTTTAATGATTTTTATTCTCAGTTTGATTCCAGTTGCTGGAGTGATCGTATCAGTGGTGCCACTAGCGCTGATCGGTTACTCGGTGGGTGGTTTAGACACAGTTGTTTATATCCTCGTGCTGATTTTAATTGTGCATACCCTTGAAGCTTACGTATTGAATCCACAATTTTACGCGAGTCGCACGGAATTGCCGATCTTTTATACATTTGTGATTCTATTGATTGGTGAACGGCTCTTTGGCGTCTGGGGACTTATTTTCGGGGTACCGCTCTTTACCTTTTTCCTGGATCTGTTAGGAGTAAAGTCGATAGGGCATCAACGTCCGTCGATCAAACAGTTACGAGCGCGACGAAACGCAAAACGACAGGGAAACTAGAATGCTGAAAAATGATGGCCGCGCTGTAAATTATGGCTTATTTCGGGTATAATCAACGCGTAATTACTTATACGAGAAAGAGGTAAATTTACATGGCTAAATTAGTATTAATTCGTCACGGTCAGTCACAGTGGAACTTATCCAACCAATTCACCGGCTGGGTTGATGTTGACTTGAGTGACCAAGGTGTTGCGGAAGCTAAAGCAGCTGGTCAAAAGGTTAAAGAAGCTGGTTTGGAATTCGATTATGCATACACGTCTGTTTTGACGCGTGCCATCAAGACGCTGCACTACGTCTTAGAAGGTTCCGACCAATTGTGGATTCCTGAGACGAAGACGTGGCGCTTAAACGAACGTCATTACGGCGCTTTACAAGGCCAAAACAAAGCTGAAGCCGCCGAAAAATGGGGCGATGAACAAGTTCATATTTGGCGTCGTTCGTACGACGTGTTGCCACCATTGTTGAGTGCTGACGACGAAGGGTCCGCCGCTAAGGACCGTCGTTACGCCAACCTTGATCCAAAGATCATTCCTGGTGGGGAAAACTTGAAGGTTACCTTGGAAAGAGTTATGCCACTATGGGAAGATGAGATCGCCCCAAAGCTGCTTGATGGCAAGAACGTCATCATTGCTGCTCACGGTAACTCACTTCGCGCATTGTCCAAGTACATTGAAGGCATCAGCGATGAAGACATTGTGAATCTGGAAATGGCGACTGGCCAGCCGGTGGTTTATGACTTTGACAAAAAGTTGAACGTATTAAGTAAGGAAAAGTACTAGAATTTAAAGTGTAAAAAAAAGCCGCTAATCCGTTGGGATTGGCGGCTTTTTGAGTGGAATGGGCGCTAAATGGACGCTACCTAGGTTGAGATACCGTTACATAATTCGGGCAAAGTAGGGTAAAAAATTACCGTTGCGCTAAATTCAAAGCGAATGGAGACCGTTGGAACGTCACTTGCCACCGGTTAAGAGCCAAATTGGGCGAAGTCTCGAGGTCCTGCGGCTTCAGAAGTGAGGTCTTTGGTGCCCAAGTCAACTAATTTGACATTGCATTTGCGCTATGACCAAGTCACCTCGACGATCATCTTCTAAATTTTTTGTCGTCCATTCATAGTTATTCTGCGTTAATGTCATCGCGTACATGATGTATATGCCACGGCTAACAACATACTCCCCCCAAAAAACCAATGTCACTCAGTAATTCAAGTAGCCACTATAATCAGGATTCTTAAGCTCAATTAATTCGCCATTGGCCCGCTTTTGCGCAATCGTTGTTTCACCCCATTCGGACATTGCCACCAAGACATGTCCAAGGCTCTTGCCCTGTTCGGTGAGTGAGTATTCCACTTTTGGTGGCACTTGCGCATAGACTTTGCGTGAGATAATGCCATCCGCTTCTAATTCCCGTAATTGTTGCGTCAACATTTTTTGGGTAATTCCTTCAACTTTCCGATGTAATTGACCGGGACGCTGAGGCCCATTGCCTAAGTGACAAAGCAGTAAAGGTTTCCACTTGCCGCCGATCACTGCCAGCGTGGCTTCGATTCCCAGTTGATAAATTTTTGCCATAATGCCCACTCCTGTCCAATGCTTACTTTTTGGTGCCTATGCAACAAGAAAGTGGGTACTAGTTAAATTAAGCGAACCCGCTATACTAAGAACTACTCACGTACACTAACAAAAAATAAGTACGGTGGCAAGGAGAAAAGCATGACAAACGAATTTCTTAATGAGTATACTTTTAAATCTGGTTTGACAGTCAAGAATCGGATCATCATGAGTCCCATGACAACGATGACCAGTTTTTATAATGGGATGGTCACATCCGACGAGATCGCCTATTACCAAAAACGTGCAGGTGGCCCTGGAATGATTATTACGGGTGTCGCTAATGTTTCAGAGAGTGGTAAGGGGTTTGAGGGTGAGCTTTCTGTTGCCAGTGACGATATGATTCCAGGTCTCGCTCAAATCGCCGCCGCAATTCATCACAATGGGACTAAGGCAATTCTGCAGATTTTTCATGCGGGACGCAAAAGCACTAGTAAGATTCTTCGTGGTGCACAGCCAGTGAGTGCGAGTCCACTGGCTGCAACTTATCCACCAGATTCTGAAACCCCACGGGAACTGACAAGTGACGAGATTGAGACAATTATTGACGACTTCGGACAAGCAACACGGCGGGCAGTAACTGCCGGTTTTGATGGTGTTGAACTTCACGGAGCTAATACCTATCTGTTACAACAGTTCTTCTCACCCAACTCAAATCAGCGCAGTGATCAATGGGGTGGTGATCGCACACAACGATTAGCTTTCCCGCTGGCCGTAATCGCGAAGGCTCGAGCAGCGGCTAGCAAAGCCACTCGTCCATTCCTTGTGGGTTATCGGTTGTCACCAGAGGAGATCGAGACACCAGGCATTCGGATTGATGATTCACTTTTCTTTGCGGAACAGATTCGTGACAAGGTTGACTACCTGCACATTTCGATGGGGAGTTACAAACGGAGCTCACTGAATGACAAGTCTGATACAGAGCCTTTATTGGCTAAGTTCGCAGCCATTGTTAGTGGACACACGCCGCTGATTGGTGTCGGTTCTGTGGAGACACCCAAAGACGCTGATAATGTCCTTGCTCTCGGTGCAGACTTCGCTGCCATTGGGCGTGAGCTCATTCGCGAGCCTCAATGGGTTCAAAAGGTTGAAAATAATGACGGTGGAAGTATTCGCACCGAACTTAGTCCCTATGATATGACAGAACTTGCGATTCCAGCTGTCATGCAGGTTTACTTGAGTGAATCCTTTAAACCAGTCATGCACTTCACAACTGACACGGATCAAGCGCAAGACTACCAAAATCAGCTTGCACCAATGGAAGGTTTCGAAAAGAAGCTGTAGTTCAAATCTGAGTCGCTCTTTCTTAATTGTCCAACGTTGCCAAGAGTGATTCAAAATTTATAAATAGGTGCCGTGAGTCAAGTAATAGTTATTTGGTTCACGGCTTTTTGTATGGAATGGGTGCTACTTTGGTTGAGATATCGTTATATAATTTAGGCCAATGAGGCCAATATTGATGCTCGATAGGGCCTATAAACAGAGTATTCAAAGCTTTGGCTATGACCTGTCATGACGCAAACCATTCTCAGTTATTGTATCTATCCATCGAAAGTGAAAAAGTAAACGACGACAGTGATTTAAAAGTTATGGAGGCGGAGAGAATACTTGCTTGACTTGGAGTACACTCCAAGTGCTAAGTTCAATATATAATTTTAAATGAACTGCTGGAGGTTTTATAAATGGCAAATGTATTGATCTTAGGCGCAAATGGCAGTATTGCAAAAGTGGTGGAGCAGCAGTTGTTAGCAGATTCAAGTGACAAATTGACACTATTCATGCGCACACCTAGTAAGTTAGGGCGACCACTTGTTGATGGTCGTGAGCGTGTCATCCAGGGGGACGTAACAGACTACGAGGCCTTGTTGCCAGCAATGGTCAATCAAGATATTGTCTATGCGAATTTATTAGGAACGGACAGTAAATTACAGGCGGAGACGGTCATCAAAGCGATGCAGGCTAGTGGTCTCAATCGATTGATTTGGATCTCTGTGCTAGGCATTTATGATGAAGTGCCTGGCAAATTTGGCACGTGGAATAAAGCTGAAATTGAAGATGATTACATTAAGCCTTACGCCGCGGCAGCAAGCGTTATTGAAGGTTCTTCTATCCAGTACACGTTAGTTCGTCCGGCGTGGTTAACTGACGAAGATGAAGTAAACTATGAGATCACTCAGAAGGGTGAGACTTTTAAGGGAACCGAAGTCTCTAGACAGAGTGTCGCAGACTTTGTCGTCAGGGTGATTGGTAACCCGATATTAGAAGTCAATCATTCTGTCGGTCTGGATAAACCGGGTACGGATGGCGACAAACCGGCTTGGTTTTAAGTGAGGACAGCCACATGAATCAAAAACTTTCAGAGCAAGTGGCACAGTTGGCTGATAGCTTAACCAAGGCTAAGTTTGCGACGATTTTAACTGGAGCCGGTATCTCCGTTTCCAGCGGGATTCCGGACATGGAAATGATGGACGATGTGTTTGGCTTGTTTGCAGAATCAACCTTGGAATCCCGTCCGGAAGTATTCTATCAAGCTTTTCACCGCAACTTTATTGATCCTATTTTTGCTCATGGGCCTAATATCACGCATAGAACAATTGCCGAACTCGAAAGAAATTTATTCATTCATGGTGTGGTGACCACCAATGTTGATTATTTACATGAATTGGCTGGAAGTCATAATGTTGCCGCAATTTGGAGTTCGCTCAACGTCAATCATTGTTTAAATTGTGGCCGGATTTATGAAATAAGTGTTCTTAAAAATGTGGTACCACACTGTCCAGTGTGCGGTGGGCTCATTTCACCAGACCCAGTATATCGTCACATTGCCACGTTGCCGGATCAGGTTAGACAGGCGGATGAGTGGATGGATAGCAGTGATTTGACGATTGTCGTTGGGTCAAATGGATATTATAGTCATACTTCAACGCGCCAAATCATTAATATTAATCCTAAGGCCAATGCGTTTGATCACGAGGCAAAATTGGTCATCCGAGCTTCGGCTGAGGACACTTTTACCGAGTTAGCTCATCAATTAGAATTGAAGGTTGAATGAATTGAAAACGATGAAAGAAATCACTGAAGCGCTGGGATTGTCTGCGGACACGATTCGGTATTATGAGCGGATTGGCGTTTTACCATCGATACCTAGAAATCACGCAGGTAACCGGGTTTTTGATCAGACTACCGTGGATTGGTTGATTTTTATTCAAAATCTTAAAACGGCTGGACTCTCTTTAAGTGGCATTATTCAATATGTCACTTTAGCCCAAAAAGGCGACGGGACCATTCAAGAGCGCAAACAAATTCTGCTGGAACAACGACAGCAGACTGAGGCTCGAATAATGCGACTCCAGCAGACACTTCAGGCCATTAACCAAAAAATTGAGCATTACGATCAAGTGATAACGCCAGTTGAAGCGAAGAATAAGTGAATTTTCAAAACTTAAAGAGCACGCGACGACAACTTGCTTTTTAAATTAGCGCCCAGACCAATATGGTTGTGGGCTTTTTTGATGTCTGAACGTGATTAACCAGCAGATTGAAGACGATTAAATGCAACTTGCAGAAATTGTTGATCAGATCTATTTGACTTTTTATAGCACATGTACTATATTTTGTCTCTGCGTTATTAAAACGGTAAAGTATAGCTATTTTTTAAGAATAGTACATGTCAATGAAGAGGCTAATGATGATGAAAAAAGTTCTTGTTTTAGGCGCAACTGGCAGCACAGGGTAGCCAATCGTGAATGAACTGCTCGCTAATCAATATGAAGTCCGGGTGTTTGGTCGAAACAAAGCAAAGCTGCAAGCATTGTGGCCGGAGGTAGAAACGGCAATTGGTGATGTCTTTAATCAAGCCGATTTAATTCAAGCCATGCAGGGAATTGATACCGTCTTTCAGTGTGCCGCGATTCCTTACAGCCAAACTATTGCGAAACAAATGTCGCTGGGTCAAACGGTGATGGATGCCGCATTAAAGACACACACAAATGTTATTTTTATCGATGGCATTTATGTTTATGGTGATGCCAATGGCTGGGTCAATGAGGAAACAATTCATCAACCGATAAGTCACAAAGGGTCGGTTAAAGAACAGTTGACCAAACTGATTTTCAGTGAGCGTTATCAAGGAATCGATAAAATGATGTTGAGGTTGCCGGATTATTATGGACCATCTATGCGTGCAGGAAGCTATCTGGGCCCATTGCTCATTGCGATGGCTCAAAATCAGATTGGGTGGTATGTTGGGTCTAAGCGAAAAGTACGAGAATATATCTATTTGCCTGATGCCGCCCAAATGGCCGTTGAACTCGCTAAGGTTAAGGCTAACTATAATCAGAGCTGGAATTTGCCCGGCCAATTGATTCGCGGGCGAGACTTTATTCGAATAGCTCGTAAAGTTTCAGGGGTGCGCCGGCCAATGTTAACCTTTACCAAACCATTGATCCGCATGGTTGGTCGATCAAATCCAGATGTGAAAGAAATTGTGGAAATGTATTACTTAACGCAACGGCCAATTTATTTAAATGGTGATAAAGTTAAACGAGCATTGGGATCAGTTCCTAAAACATCATTTGAAACGGGTCTTAAAGTGACGTTAACGGCATTAAAAAGTGAGGAAAGTTAAATGGCACAAACCGCCGCGCAAAAACGAGCCCAACAAAAATACAACGAAAAAAACAAAGAAAAGCGAAAAGTGGCCTCGTACCGGAATTCTGCTCGCACGTTTATCAGAAGTTATGCAACGGATGAAGATTTAGCAGAATTTGCGGATTTGATCAAAGAACGAGCGCGGATTAATAAACTGTTGCGTCGTCTAGATGGGGTGCGCAGCTATATGAATCGGCCAGAATTTTTGGAAAAACAACAGCTCAGTATTGAAATTTGGCGCCGCCCGAAAGACTTGCTGGCCGATCGTGAAGCAAATGGTGATCCGAACGTGGACTGGCAAAAATGGTTTACAGCTAAAATTGCGCCCCGTTTTTCTAAAGAAGAACCCGTTGTCGAAATGGTCCATAACGGGCGCCACCATTTTTACAATGGCAACCGCGCTTATGATGTTTTAGATTGGTTAGATTAAATGATTGAAAAGCTTATCCGTTAGTTGTCATCGTTTAATTTATTTAGGCTACGGAGAACAACTTGGCGTTTTTAAGTCAGCCATAAATCTAAAAAACGTTCGTACTAAATAAAGTACGAACGCTTTTGTTGGGGCGCCGACAAGACAATCGTATTCGACCAACGCTTTTTATAATCTAGTGAGTCAATCGTTCAGATTTTTTTGCTGTTTTCGCTTATTGGTTAAGAATAACGCTGGTAAAAACATCAGCAGACTGGCTAGCGTGGTAATCAAGAAAGCATTTTGAAAAGCATGCAGTTGAATCAGAATCATATGATGATGAAGGAACGTTGCCATCTCAGCTGGCTGAACGTGATAATGCCCCGTTTTAACTTGGTGTTGAAAATGATTGAGATGAGCATGGACATATTTACTGATCAGCGTAGCAACGAAAGCTGAGCCTAAGGCACCACCAACGTTTTGTGTAATTCGAGTGCCAATTGAGGCCGCGGGAATTTGTATTGGCTGTAACCCGGTATAAGCATCGGTCATCAGTGGGGATAGGATACCGCCAACGCCGATCCCACGGACAAAGAGGACGATGGCAATCCAGATGACAGACGTTTTTGCACCAAACACGGTAAAGGGAAGCGTGCCAACAAATGTGAGGACTAGGCTGACTAAAACCACATCGCGGGACCCAATCGTGTCAATTAAGCGACCGATAGTCGGTCGGGCAACGAGCATACCCAGTCCTTGTGGAATCAGCATTAGTCCGGCGTTGATCACACTCATGCCCCGAACTTGCTGGAAGAAGAGGGGCAGCAATAGCATTGGGCCATTCATGACGACACCCGCTAAAAGTAATGAAATCATCGAAGCATTAAAGGATCGATGAGCAAATAATGATAAGGGTAAGACGGCCTTATTTTGTGCGCGCCAAGACCAGAGAAAATAAATCGCAAAGATAACAAGACCTACTGACGCAAATGTAAGCGTACTGTGGTTGGTGAAACTCGCTTTAGTTGAGGCTTGGACCACACCGTAAATAATTGCGCTGGATCCCGCTGCCAACAGTAGGGTTCCCGGCCAATCAAGCCAGGCCTGTTTATTTAAGGCTGGAAAATTGGGTAATTTCCAAATAATGATCCCAGCTGATAGTGCAGCTACTGGCGCATTGATCCAAAAAATCCACCGCCAAGAAAGGTATTTAAGAATGATCCCACCAATGACTGGTCCAAGGATGGGACCGAGTAGAATTGGCAATCCAACGACGGCCATTAATTGACCCATATGTTCTTGACCAGCGGTCTGAACGAGTAGGGTCGTTAATAATGGTACGATGATGCCAGCACCAAATCCTTGAACTAGGCGGTCTAGATTAAGTGCATTGATACTACCAGCGGTTGCCGAAAGTAGCGAGCCGATTAAGAAGATAATTTCGCCAAATAAGAAGACGAATTTTCCATTGAAACGATTGATCAGCCACCCTGAGAAAGGCACCGCAATACCAGTTGCGAGGACGTAACCAGTAATGGTCCATTGAACGGTGGCCACGGTACTGTGAAAACTGGTGGTTAATGAATGAATCGCAATATTTACCATTGTTGAATCGAGCATTGGTGCCAGTGCCCCAATGACTAAAATCCAAGCCACGGCCAGCGTGTGTCGTGACAGTTTTTGTGTATTTGTTGCCATATCGAGATCTCCCTTAATTAGAAACGAAAAGTTTCTTATACTGCAATGGGTTATAATAGGCTCATGGCAACAGCTTGTCAATAAGATACTAAAAGTTTCTAATACTAGGAGATTAATTATGGCTGATAAAAGACGTCGTGGTGCTGAACTTGAGCGAGCAATTTTTTCAGCAACCATCAAAATTTTAGATGAAGAGGGGTTGCAAGGACTGACGTTTCAAAAAGTTGCTGAGCGTGCTGGTACCAGCAAACCTGTTCTTTATCGTCGCTGGAATTCTCCTTTAGAGTTAGTCGTGGCGGCCATTAGGGAACCAGTCGTTAAAGTTCGTGGAAGCTTTCGAGACTATGAGACAACGGGGAACAGTCTCGCTGAAGACTTGTTTCAACTATTACAACATTTCGCAGAGATGATCAGCCAGTATCGCCAGCCTTTTGTCGCCACAACTTTGACCGCACTCAGTCAAAGTAATAATATCCAGCGAACATTAGGTGTGGCTGAGGACAGTGATCTTGTTTCGTTGGATCGCGTTTTGCAACGGGCTCGCACTCGTGGGGAAGCTGTTCGAGCTGATATTAGTCGCAAAGCCAAATTGATTGCGTTTGAGCAGATTCGGTACGAGGGGTTGTTTATTCAGAAATCAATTGAGGATGAAGACCTGCGGACGCTGATTAATGATGTTTTATTGAGATTGTTTTTAAACGATTAGCCCATAAGTTGAGGACTACTTGTTCAGGTGAAAGTTTGTAGATTCAATCAGCAATTGTTTTGCCTAAACTTTAAAAGGATGGTTGAAAGTGATGCTAACAGACAAACAAATCGCGTGGGCGATTCACCAGATGGAGGATGAAATTGGACCGGTCAAGGAGTCGTTGAAATCACGGACACCATTTCAATATTTGATCTCAGTTATTTTAAGTGCTCAAGCGACCGATGCGTCAGTCAACCAAGTGACACCGACTTTATTCGATCGATACCCAGATCCGGCAACATTGATGGACGCGAATATTGAAGATGTCGAAACGATCATTAGGCGCGTTGGTTTGTTTCACAACAAAGCCAGAAACATTATCAAAACCGCTCGAATTGTTCATGAAGATTTACACGATGTAATTCCAACCGATCGCCAGGGCATTATGGCCCTGCCTGGCGCCGGGCGCAAGACAGCTAATCTCGTGTTAAGTGACATTTTTAAGCAGCCAACTTTCGCGGTGGATACGCATGTTTCCGCTATTTCTAAACGATTGCATTTTGTTAGACAGTCAGCTTCAACGTTGCAAGTTGAGCAAAAGATTGTCAGTGTGTTAGCTCCAGAAGAACTTTATCAGGCCCATCACACGATGATCGAATTTGGACGCAAATATTCGATGAAGTTAGCGTCTGATCAAGAGGTGAGTCAGCTGATTATCGATTGCGATAAGCTGAATGAGGAAAATGAGGGGCTGATACAGTAGCAATGGCGATGGTCACCATCCGTGTTTCAGATAGTGAAAAGGCATGGTTAGAGTAATATGGTTGATTTTTAAGGAGGGCCCCTCAATGACGTCTCAGCTTGAAGTCACGAAAGACATTCAACTATTCAACCTGCGCTTTGAAAAATTGACAAGCGTCAAGTTACTTTGATTATCCATTGCTTGTATCAACGTGTTGCTGGAATTGAAAATGTGCAACCACTAGAGAAAAGTTAACAGCTGACCACTTGGGTGAGTTGTGATTTTAGACCGACAACTATCGGGGGACTGTTGATATTTCAGACGATAAATTAGCGGTTTTAGTGTTCAACATTGGCCATTTGGCGAAGCGCCGATGACTGGCTTAAATAATCAAAAAATGAGGGCGCCTAATTATCCAGATTGACTTTGGATAATCAGGCGCTCTTTTTCTTGGTGCTATTTATTATTAGGCAACGAATAGAAAGTGATTGTCTTACTGAGATAATGAGATATCGCTGATTACGTTGAAATCATTAAAATTCAACACCAATTTTACAAACCTACTTGGTGATAGGTGACGCTCTTTACTATCAGCCTTTTAGAACAAGCTGTCATTCCTGCAAATCCGAATAAGTAATCTCACCGGCCTCTCGCACCTTAACGGCTAACGAGGTGAAACGTAGAATGGCAGGATCCTCGTAATTAAGTGATTGCTGAAATTGGTTGAGTGTTTTTTGCCATTGATCTGGTAAAGTGGTGGGGCTGACAATGAGGAAACGTCCCTTTAGCATCAAAGAAGAGTGATTTTCTTCGGCGAAGCAATAAATGGCCGCGTTGGTTGAATTTGCTAGATTTTTAACGGTCGAAGAGCTGTGCGTTGTGTAGAAGAAAATGTTATCTAACGATCGATCCAAGGATAAGGGGGTCAATGCCACGATGTTAGGAAATCCAAGTGTATCGATAGTTGCCACTTGAAATACTGAAGCATGATCTAACATATGTTCGGCTCGTTTTATGGTCTCTAACATCATGGCACCTCCGTTTGACGATTTAATCGTGTTTAACTAATCCTATCGTAATTAGCTGCTTGGATGAAAAATAATGCCTTAAGGATCTGAATAAAATTTGTCTAAGAAGTTCTAAAGATGAAAATCCTTGATAGAATGGCCAGCGATGACGGCAATAATAGGTTAAGCTTAATGATATAATCAAATTTTAATTTCGATGGAAATTTAACCGATCTTTTGGTTAGTAGGAATTAACCAGTCTGAAATGCTGGTTTATTGTGGAGGTGATTTCATGATAACGATCGGCTTTTGTTCGCCGTCGACACCAATTACGGCAATTTCACCAATTCGATTTGCTCGTGCGAAGCAATATTTAAAAGGCAAAGGTGCGAAAATGGTTGCTGGATCATTGACGGGTCAGTCGGATCATTATCGCTCTGGAACAATTAGCGCTCGAGCGGCCGAAGTTAATGAACTTATTCATAATAAAGACGTTGATATTATGATGATGACAATCGGCGGCACTAACACAAACGCGATTCTGCCGTATATTGATTACGAGGCGTTAAGGCAGTCGCCTAAAACCATCGTTGGTTATTCAGACGCAACAGCGTTACTGCTGGCAATTAAAACGCAAGCACCAGCATGTCGCGTTTTATACGGTCCAGCGTTAGTGTCATCATTCGGAGAATGGCCGCCGTTTGTCGATGAAACATGGCGAATGTTTCAAGAAATCGTGCAAACGCCAATTGGGGGACGAGTGACAATTCAAAAACCGCAGTATTGGGATGATGAGGCGATTAATTGGGATCGATTTTTGCAGACTAAGCAACAACGCCCCAATCAATGGCAAGCGACTGATCAGACGGTACTCACTGGGCGAATTATTGGTGGCAATCTTAATACTATGTATGGCATTTTAGCTTCTCCGTATTTCCCCTCATTATCTAAAACCAATCTATTGTTGATTGAGGACGCTGAAAAAGACGCAGCAACAGTCGAAAAAAACTTTGCTATGCTGAAAAATGCCGGAATTTTTTCACAGATTGGTGGCATTATTTTAGGCAAACACGCCCTATTTGACGACTTGGGAACAGGGTGCCAGCCAGTAGATATTTTGCAGGAGGTTTTGGGTGATTTAAAATGTCCGATTATTTATGACTATGACAGTTGTCATACGGTTCCGATGATGACGACTCCCTTAGGGGCCATGGCAATCATAGACGCTGATCAAGGCCAGGTGACTTTTTCTGATTTTTGATTTATTCAGATTTTTTTGAAATTGAGTGTGTTGCTAATTTTTGAGTACATTCTTTGCTAGGGAGCATGGGAATATTAAAAAAATGCTTGAAAGATCTGCTAATATTTTTATTTGCAGGCCTTTTTCTGTGCACGAAAATCATGACATTTGTCACATAAATAGATGACAAATACATCTAGCTGACCTCGTTAACCCTAGGTAAACTCAAGCGTATTAAGTAAGGATGGTGAATTTATGATGCAACCAATTATTGAAGTTGGACAACTCAAAAAACACTTTGGAAACGTAGATGTAATTAACGAGGTCAATTTTACAATCAAAGCTGGTGAAACCATTGGCTTAATTGGCGAAAATGGTGCTGGTAAAACGACATTAATAAAGATGTTGTTGGGTTTGGAACAACCAACCAGTGGTACGATCAGTGTTTTTGGAGAAAAAGCAGGATCTCGCCTTGCTCGTCAAAAGGTTGGCGCAATGTTGCAGGAAAATACGGTTTTGCAGAGTGTTAATGTCACGGAACTGTTGCAATTAGTCACGAGTTTTTATGCAAAACCACTCCCCGTATCTGAGTTATTGGAACGAGCTCAGTTGACACATAAACGCACCGCGATGACGGATACCTTATCTGGTGGGCAACAGCGCCGTTTGTCATTTGCTATGGCTTTAGCTGGTAACCCAGATGTGCTTTTTCTTGATGAACCGACCGTGGGAATGGATGTCGCCGCACGAGCAGTTTTTTGGCAACAGATTGAAGCGTTAAGAAAAAAGGGTAAAACGATCTTTATCACTAGTCATTATTTGACAGAGTTAGAGGCGATTGCCCAGCGGTTGATATTTTTGGATGGTGGACATTTGGTCTTTGATGGGAATCTTTCCACGTTACGGACACAATATCAAGGCACTAAAATCTCCTTGCAAACGCATGTTTCAGTAGCTGCATTAACTGAAGATAAAGCGAACATTTTATCGGTGAACCAACAGGAAAATCAGGTGACATTAACAGTTCGGGATAGCGATCAATGGCTACTTGCGCACCAAGGAGAATTAGCAGAGTTTCATCAAATTAAGATTCAACCAATGTCATTAGAGGCTGCATTTAACGAACTAATTGGACAAGGAGATCGTCATGCAAACATTAATTAAACAAACAACGCTTGGATTTAAGCGGGAATTAATCCGTAACCCTAGTTTTCTTTTCTTTTCACTTGTTATGCCGGCTGGATTCTATCTGTTATTTACTAAGATTATGACTAATGAATCAGCCACGGAACAGAGCCACTTTGCGGTGGCATATATGAATAGTATGATTGTATTTAGCCTTTTATTGGGGATGATTTTTTCGTTCGCAAGCCTTTTGGGCGAGGATCATCGTCAAAATTTGTTAACGCTAATGGCGATTACACCCGTTAATCCACTGACTTACTATGCGGCCCTAGTTATCGTGATGAGTAGTTTAAACGTACTTGTAGTATTAGTGATCGAAGTACTAGCGGTAGTAATGAATCATGTTGACTTAACATACTCATCATTACTAGTTACGGCTGGTTGGGCTGTGGTCGGTGGAATTCCTTTGATGTTAATCGGCGCCACGATTGCTCAAAGCACGCGGCCAGCTACCATTAGCGCATTATGTAATTTAGTGGTCTTTCCAATGGCCATCGTGAGTGGACTTTGGTGGCCGCTATCGTTGTTACCGGACTGGATGCAGCAATTTGGCAAATTGATGCCAACCTATGCTGTGAGTCAATTATTGAATTCTGCTACGGGACAGGCGACGTTTTCCTGGCGATGGGTTATGATGTTAGCCAGCTGGGTGGTCGTAATCAGCATCACCTTAGGCTTGATTTTAAAGTGGCATCAGAAACGGAGTTAACGCAATGGCTTGGTTGCGAACCTACATTCTCTTTCCCAAGCGATTTGGGATTTATCCTTATTTTTGGTTGATTTTTCTAGCCTACCCACTTGCCATCGCAATCAATGAGCATGGGGTTCGCCGCCCATTTACCCTCGTGTTATTATTAGCGTTTTTAGTATGCTATCGAAATGGTTACGAGGTAACCAAACGCTTGCCTTGGGCGATCTTAGGACAACTAGTGATTAGTATTTATTTCGGTGTGGTTGCACAGTATCTGTGGTTGTTTGTCTTTACAGCGTGGCAAGTGGGGTCTTTACCACTAGCCAAAGGAACTCGTCGGCCTTATTTGGTTGTGTATTACCTCACGGCTGGCGTAACGTGTTTGACTTCATGGGCCCAAAATAATTCTAATCTTAATCAGTTGAACTTTTCTGTAGGGATTGATCAGTTGGTTTTATTGGCATTCATTTTTAGTTCTCCAATTGCGGCGATTTCAGTTTTTAAAACGGTGGCTGAATCTGAGCGAACTCGCCAAATTACGCGGCGAGTCGAAAATTTTATCCGCCAAAATGAACGACAACGGATCAGCCAAGATTTGCATGATACATTAGGACAATCATTTTCCATGATTACGATTAAAGCCGAGTTGGCGCGTAAGTTGGTCGTGATTGATCCTGATCAAACAGAGATTCAATTGGCGGACATTGAACAAGCTTCTCGAGAAAATCTGCAACTAGTGCGAAATATTGTTAACAATTTGCGTCAATTGAGTATTGCGGAAGTCCTGATTGCGCAACAGTCTAATTTAACCGCCGCTGGTGTCACGCTACTAACGGACCACGAAGAGATTAGTCAGAGCTGGCCACGTTCAGTCCAGGTGACAATCGGGGCCATCATCCAAGAAGCGATTACGAATATCATTCGCTATGCGCAAGCTAATCGGTGCTGGATCACCTTTAGTCAAAAAGAGAGTCTGGTCCATGTAGAGATTCGTGATAATGGTCGAGGGATTGAACAACGTCGGATCGGTAGCACGGGAATTTCTGGCATGAAACAGCGAATTAAGCAATTGCCAGATGGACATTTTCATTTAATCTCTGATGTAAAAGGAACGACGGTAGCGTTGGCATTTACGTTAAATGAAGGAGCATAAATTATGGTTAATTTGTACCTTGCCGAGGATCAAGCGATGCTCAATTCGGCATTGACAACGATTCTGAATTTAGAGCCAGATTTAACTGTGATCGGAACTGCTATGACGGGAACGGCTGCCTGGCAAGAAATTAATCAGTTGCGTCCCGATCTGGCGATTCTAGATATTGAGCTGCCCGGAGAGAGTGGTTTAATGATTGCTCAACAAATCGATCAGGGTGAGTTGTCAACGAAGACCTTGATTTTGACGACGTTTGCTCAGTCGGCCTATCTGCAACAGGCGTTAGCAGCAAAAGTGAACGGTTACCTTCTAAAAGATAGCCCCAGCGCAGAACTCGTCTCAGGCATTCGGGCAATTATGGCCGGGCAAACAGTGTACGCGCCAGAGTTAGTCCGGGGCATGTATGCTGCTTCACAGAATCCGCTCACACCACGAGAGATGGAGGTCTTGATGGCAGCAGCGAGTGGGGAAACTACTGGTGAAATTGCGCAACAGGTGTCATTGTCTGAAGGGACAGTGCGTAATTATTTTTCAGCCATTTTGAGTAAATTAGGTGCTCGTAATCGACTTGATGCTGTTCAATTAGCGCAAGCGAACAAATGGCTATAAATTAGTTCGTTTGGTTAAATAGGCAAGGGCATAATTTTAATCATTGATGAATAACGCGTTAAATTGGTGGAAAGTATGCGAATTAAAAGAGCGCTTCATGTGCTGGTGTTGTTTTTCCAACATCAGCACATGAAGCGCTCTAACACTTGATCCCGAAAAATTGATGGATTTTGGCCATCATGCTATTTTGTGTTGTTCAGTTAACCGATAGTCTGATATTTTAAATCTTCTACAATGAAAGACTATCGCCATTCTTGCTTGAGTTTAAAGAAACTTCCGCGGATGGACCCAGCTAACTTGGATTTTTGATGGGCAAATTTAAACTTGTCGACTAATTCAGTGGGTACATCCATCGCTTCACAGAGCTTAATTCCGACGGCCCGCTTAGGCTTATCGCCATCTTTTTCATACAGGACATTTAAAATCATTCCATTTTGATAAATGAATTCTGGCCAGTAGAGATGATCGTCTTCATACACGGCGACTTCAATAATCGGTGAACTAAATTCTAAATCGCGCTCGGTCTTGAGCAGTTGTTTCATCCACTCAACTTCAGTCTGTCGTTCTGACGCTGGGTAAACAGTATATGCAAACTTGTACTTGTTCCAGAAATAACGGGCCTCGTTTGCCCGTAAACCGGCTAGTGATTCAGCAACTGGCGACGTCTCTAAACCGGTGGTCGCCACATTTTTAAAATCAACTTGATAAGCCACGTCCCAATCCTCAATTCATTCGTTTTTCATAGTGTAGCACGCTTATCCTTTGTTGCAATGGCGATAAAAAGAAATTAACTGTGATTAAATCCAGCGATGACACCTTGTATGAAACTGATGATAAAATCCCAAACACTAGGAAAACTAAACGTAATAAAACAAGCAATGGATAGAATGTATACTTTTGTTGTTATCACTTGATTGAGTTTGCGCCAGTTGATTGAGAAAAATAACCAAATGAATAATCCAATGCCCAACGGTTGCAACCAATTACGTAAGCCGTCCACTGACAACTTGAGTAGCCCAGCGATTAGTGAACCGAGACTAATGACCATAAAGATCGTTATTACAGCAATATCACCACGTTTTGATGGCTGTTGTTCAAGATTCGCAAGTAGACGCGGGTCATCCTTAATTAAATCATCTAACGTTATGTTGAAAATCTCACTGAGCCGGACAACATTGGCGAAGCTGGGGAGGGCGGTCTCATGTCGAGCTCCACAAGCCTGATTTCTGTGCCTAGCCCACTGTCATCAATTGGCCAGGTGCGCCACTTGATGACAGTCAGCTAGTGCTCGAAATCACCCGGCTTGTTCCACTCTGAGTTTCTCCCACTTTGAGACCGACTCCCGCGAAATTGCTAATTTTTTTGATAGATCTGTTTGGGACCAGTGACGCTGCTCACGCTGTTGCCGGATTTGTTGACCAATGTTCATCAAGACCCCTCCTAACTTGATATCATTAGTGTAGCAGTCATGACTAAATTTGGTCGCTAAAGGGGGCGGACTTTTTGGTTGCGTTAGGTCATCAGTAATAAAAACGGTATTTAGCGCTAGTTACGATTCCGTAAGTTCGCTTAACTCCGGAAACCAAATGTCAATTTCATGAGCTGCGGCCTCGATACGATCAGAACTATGAACGACGTTTTTGATGGCGCCATCATCCCACAAGCGGCCGAAATCACCACGAATGGTGCCCGGCAGTGCCTCGCTGGGCTTCGTTGCACCGGCCATTTGGTGGCACGCGTGGACCACATCAGTTCCCGAAACAATCAAGGCAACTAGCGGACCGGATTGCATGTAACTGACTAGACCAGGGAAAAAGGCTTCATTTACCTTATCCGCATAATGTGCCGTCAACTGAGCGGTAGTGGCTTTTTGGACCACTTTTAAAGCCGTAATCGTAAATTGGCGCCGTTCAAGCCGGCTGATTACGTCACCGATATGTCCCGTTGCAACGCCATCAGGTTTAATCAACATTAAGGTTTGTTCCATTTTGCTCACTCCTTCGTCTTTGTTTTCAGTATAAGCGAGGTAATGGTCAAAAGACGACTAATGTGCGTTAAAACGTGATCTTTAAATTGTCTGTCGATATTGACGCCATAATGAAAGATCACCGGCGACTAAGGCGAAATCGTATTTATACATGGTGAATTGGGGTAGTAGGTAAGTTTTAGGTAATAAAAATTCGCCGATCATTAAGGTAGTCAGGACGATCGCCAGAGCGGTTAAATAGATGGTGTTCGTCCGCTCATCCATCGGGCCAATCTGTCGGTATAAGCGCCAGCCCCAAATTAAGGCTAAGACACTCAAAAGGCTACCGAGACCGACGAAAAGATTGAAATTAAAATTATTAAGCGCGCACCACTGTTTCAGTGGGTAAAAGAACCATTCTGGAATGTCAGCGATAGATTGAATTTTCATGGTGATTAATTCCTTTCATAACTAAATAAGTCATTAATGTCGACTTCAAAAAAATTGGCTAGCCGAAAAGCGAGTTTAAGCGTTGGCGAGTAATGGCCTTTTTCCATGACGAGAATCGTTTGCTTGGAAACGCCGACAGCTTGGGCTAATTCGGTTTGCGATAAATGGTGTAACACTCTAAATTCGTAGACGTGATTGTTAATGTCATCCTCATGATCATGCTTCATACTGAGCCTCCTTTAGTTGCATAGTAATATTTAGTTGCCAAAAAGTAAAGTTTTATTTACCACGTGGTGATCAAAAAGGCTCCAATGTGTGCGATTACCACAAGGGTCCAGAACTAGTTTTCAACTTTATGCCTTTAAATACAGTTGCCGATATCGATACTTGGCAAGTAAGCCCAAGCCGACGATCAAAAGGATCAACCAAATTGTTGAAGTTGCCAGCGTCTGTTGATTAATCACGCCATTTAAGAGTTGACGACTTGCATTGGCAATCGGTGTAAATGGTTGGCGTTGAGCAAACAGTCGCACTGGCTTGGCCATTCCCGTTGTTGGCATCAACGCTGAACTAGTCATAACTAACATAATCAGGAGGTAGGAAAACCCGGTGGCCCCCGCCGTCCCATTAGCCCTTAATGAAAATGGTAGGGCGATGATGGTAATCGCCACACCAAAGCTCACCATTAACGCGAAGGCCAGAACAGTGGTTGTCAAAGTGATGGTCGGTCGATAACCGATGAGTAATGCCGTCACCAATAACGTTATTTCGGAAAGCAACATGAAAATTACTGACGCCACCACATGGGCATTTAAAATGGCCCAACGTTTGATTGGCAGCGTATTCAAACGATCAAGCATTCCGCTGACTTTATCATTATTGATTCGCATGCCGGTGTAGGCCGATGCACTAACCATCGTGAATAGCATGAAGCCGGGAACTGCGTAGTTGAGATACAGTTGAGTATTGTGACCGCTTCCCGTATCAATATTGCCGCCGAAGACGTAAACGAAAAATAGCAAGAGCATGATCGGCATGACGAAGACAGTAATTAGCGTATCGGCATCGGTTAAATTCAGTCGTGATACGCGTTGGGTCAAAGTAACCAATTGCTTAAGCGATTTCATGCCGATCATGCTGGGTAATGGTTAAAAACAACTCTTCCAGATTATGTTCAACTCGCTGCAATGATTCAATTGGTTGTTGAACAGTGGTGATCGCTTGTAGTATCTGAGCGAGCTGATCAGTAGCAAAGATGACGGTGTTATCGGTAAATTGTAGTGGCAGGCCTTGAGCGTTAAATTGCGCGTGAAGTTGGCTGACCACTGCTGGAGTCACGGTTAATTGGTACTGGGCTTGTTGCTGGTGTTTGAGTTGGTCCGGGGTGCCATCAAGCACGATTTTGTCGTGGTGTAGAAAGGCAATGTGATCAGCCAGCGCATCGGCCTCGTCTAAGTATTGAGTGGTCAAGAAAATGGTTCGTCCTGTTTGCTTAATCTCTCGGATCATTTGCCATATTTCTAAACGAATCTTGGGATCAACACTGGTCGTAGGTTTATCTAAAAAGGTAATTGAAGCATCACCAATTAAGCTCATGGCAATGTCTAAGCGGCGTCGCATGCTACCAGAATAAGTGGCTACCTTTTGATCAACAAAGCTGGCGAGGTCAAAACGAGCGATTAGGTCATTGAGTGTTTGCTTGACATCTGGAACGTCACGTAATTTTGCGCTGAAGGTTAGATTTTGACGGCCAGTTAGATTGGCATCGACAGTTGTTGCTTGAGCATTTACACTGATCTGTTGGCGAATTTTGGCGCCATGACCAGTCAGCGAAAGATCGCCATAAAAGATTCGACCAGCATCGCTAGGAATTAGGGTGGTGAGAATCTCAATGAGCGTCGTTTTGCCGGCGCCATTTTCACCTAATAGGGTAAAAATTTCACCAGAATTAATCTTTAGGGACACATCTTGCAAGATGTGTTTTCGGCCAAAGCTTTTTTGCAAGTGATCAATTTTGATCGCTACTGTCATGATTAGGCCTCCAATTGTTGGAAACGATTTTGGAGCTTTGCTTGAGCTTCCCGCATCCAAGTCTCACTTTGATACTCGCATAACAGATCTTCAGCAAAAGCAACTGGGCCATTACCGACGATCTGGCTTAAGGGCTGGTGATCACTAGCGGCCTCTTGAAACAATTGGAGTAATTCATCCAGTAATTGCATGAAGGCATTGGTGCCCCCGAACTGAATTAAGTAATCCTGTAAGACCAACATCGCTTCTCAGTACGGGGTTGGTAATTGTTCAATTTGGCGGCGATAAGTTTTGTAATGTTGCTTAGCTTCACGACTTGCTGACACGATTTGCTGACCATTGTTTAAACATCATTAACGATCCTTTTTCAGTTGATTAATTGTTTGCTCCAAAAATTCCCAACGTTGCCAATATTGATTTAAATAATCTGTGCCAGCGGGGGTAAGTTGGTAGAATTTCCGGACGGGGGCCCTTATCTGAGGCGTTTGTTGACTTGTAAAAGTTGTTTTTTTCGAGTCGTAGTAGCACGGTATAGGGTCCCTTCGGAAATGTCGGTAAAGCCTAATTTACTTAGAAAATGGGTGATTTCATAGCCATACGTTTCACTCCAGGCAATTTTTTGAAGAATAATGCCTTCGAGAAGACCTTTCAGCATTTCTGACATGAATTGATGTTCCTTAGCTTTGGTACTCAGCATTAATTAGTACCGGTACATAGCAATGTGAAGTAGATGGGCTGCCAAGAACCACCAGCCTAATTAATGACGCAACACTAAAAAACTCAGTTCACGCTAGTAACGGGTGAACTAAGTTAAATTTGACGCGTTGGTTTAACGTTTGAAAAGTCCGGCGAAAAAGCCTTTAGCCACGGAAGATACGCCGGTTAGCTCGGGATAAATTTCAATGAATTGTCCCTGATGTGATTGACCATCATTGATAATCTTACTCATTTGGTTGGCAACATTTGCCGATGAATGGAAACCTGGTAATTTAGTATTTCCGTTTAAGTCAGTCGTGGTTGGTCCAGGGTGAATGCTAAAAATTTCAACGGGCAAATGCTGCTTGTTCAGATCTAATGCCAATGTCTGCATCATGACATTTTGGGCCGCCTTAGAAGCTTTGTAGGCCAGCGGATTCCAGTGTGGATTTGGCGCTGTTGGAATCGTGACATTGATGATGCGACCGTTACTTTTAGCTAACTGTGGCAATAGCCCTTGGGTTAACTGAGTAGTGCCAAAAAAATTGACTTGCATCGTTGTGCGTAAATCATCCATAGATTCGGTTAGACTATCTGCTTGACTGCCGGGAATGCCAGCGTTGTTGATCAGCAACGTCAAATTGGGGGCATGCTTGGTCAAGGTCTCAATCGCTGCCGTAATGCTAGTCGGTTCGTTTAGGTCTAAAGTGATTGCGGTTGGGTTCTCAATTCCGGCACTAGTTAATGCGCGGATGGCATTTTGACCGTGAGCGGTGGTGCGAGAACTAATGATGACTTGCCAGCCCTGTTGGCCGAGTGCTTGTGCTAGAGCAAAGCTAATCCCTTTATCACCACCGGTAATAAAAACTGTTTTCATAAGAACATCTCCTAGTTTTAATCAAAACGTTTATGCGTTAAGGTTAGCCTACAACCTCAACCATAGTCTAGGTCAATGCTTTTAAGCAAGAAGGTCGATAACATGGAAACTTATTCAATTCATCAAGTCGCAGAACAATTACAACTTAGTATTTCAACCATTCGTTATTATGATCAGCAAGGATTATTACCCTTTGTGACCAAAAATAAAGCGGGTCACCGGGAATTTACCGTCGCTGATTTAGGCTTCATGCGGACGATTACCTGTTTAAAGCAAACGGGAATGGTGTTACGAGACATTCGTCAATATATTTTGTTGTGTATGGCTGGTGCCAGTAGTATCCCAGCCCGGCGACAATTATTGGCCGCCCATCGACAAGCAGTCATGGATAAGCAGGCACAATTGACCGCTGGGTTAGTGGAGATTGACCAGAAGTTAGTGCGCTATGAAGCGCCAGATGCCAAACAGTTAATTAATCAGCAAGTTACTTTTGCGATTAGTGAGAAAGAGCAACATGGTTTAGCTAATCCATTTGCAACCGATGCGTTAACGAAGTAGGGAGGTTATGGCGATACTGATGGCAAATTACTAAAGGGGAAGATGAACCCATGCACAAGATTCGGTTAGATACTTTACAACCTGAACAAGTCGCCGACTTTTGGCAGTTAGCGTTTGCTGATCCGACGTCGGAATGGACAAAATGGAATGGCCCGTATTTTCATGACCAATTGCCGAGTCAAGCGGAATTCGTCGAACAAATCGCTTCTGAGTCATATATCAATCAACCTTTTCGTCAAGTGATTTGGGTCGGTCAACAAATGGTGGGGCTGGTGTCAGCCTACTATGAAGATGACCCCTTGAAGCGGTGGTTAGATATTGGCATCGTCATCTATGATCAAAGTATTTGGCATCAAGGAGTCGGTGCACAAGCCCTTCATCTGTGGGTTAACCAACTCTGGCAGTTAACGGATTTACCTCACCTTGGCTTAACCACTTGGTCAGGTAACAAGCGGATGATTGCCTTAGCGGAAAAGGTTGGATTTACGCGAGAAGCAACGATTCGAAAAGTGAGATATTGGCAGGACCAGTATTGGGATTCGGTGAAGTACGGGCTCCTACGCGAAGAGTGGCTTGATAAAGAAAACGCTTACTAGAAAATAAGTTTAATTTACTTATTGCAATCAGACGCTTAGCGCTGTACGCTGAACTCGTAAAAAAGTAAACAGGCGATGACGTTCGCCAAAAAAGCAATCAAGCTGATGACGCCTACCACATGTAATTGTGTGGTAGGCGTCTTTTCTTTTTGTCGAGCTACACCAGCTTGTTACCTGTGCCTAGCTCAGCCTGATCAATTGGCAAAGAGCGCCAACAGCTCAGGCTCCACTAGTGCTCGGTAACACCCAGCTGGTTTCGCTTTGATTTGTTTGTCGAGCTACACCAGCTTGTTACCTGTGCCTAGCTCAGCCCGATCAATTGGCAAAGAGCGCCAACAACTCAGGCTCCACTAGTGCTCGGTAACACCCAGCTGACTGCGCTCTGATTTCGTAGATAGGAAGTGGTGAAAATGGTCGAACGGATACAGATTAATCAGCAAAATAATTTTCAATCACTTGAACAAAGCTATGTTGGTCAAGGCCTGAGTGATCAAGAACGTTTAGCCGAACGGAATGCTAGTGGTGATAACCGGATGGTGACACAGGGATTTTCTTGGCGTCAAAGCTTATTAACGCGATTATGGGGCCCAATTCCATGGTTATTGGAATTCGCCATTATTTTTGAAATTGGCTTAGGAAAATGGATTCAAGCGCTGGTTGTGATTGGGCTATTATTGTTCTCCGCGATTGATGGGGCAATTCAAGAACGAAGGGCACAACGCGCGTTAAAGATTGTCCAAACGGATCTGGTGACGACTAGTCGAGTGTTGATTGACCAACATTGGCAGTCGCGTACATCGGATGAATTAGTTGTTGGGGATTTAATTCATCTGACGGCTGGTGATCTGGTGCCGGCTGATTTACGAATCGTAGCCGGCCAAGCACAAGTGGATCAATCGGCAGTGACCGGTGAGACGGTTGCTGAAAGTCGTCGTGTCGGTGAGACACTCACAGCTGCTAGCTTAATCGTCACTGGTGATATCATTGCCCAAGTGTCGGCGGTAGGCGCGGCTAGTAGTTACGGGCGAACGGTAACCTTGACCCAGACGGCTGCGGCCCCGGGACGATTAGAGCGATTATTGTTTACGGTTGTTCGGTATCTGGCATATTTAGACGCTGGTTTAACAGTTCTGCTCGTTATCGGGGCAGTGATTTATCACATGAACTGGCAGGAAATTTTGCCGTTACTCGTAATCCTGATTATTGCGACCATTCCCGTTTCGATGCCATCAAGTTTTACGGTTGCTAACGCGGTTGAAGCGCAAGTCTTAGCTAAGAAACATATTTTGGTCACGGGCTTAAGTGGTATTCAAGAAGCTGGGACGATGGATGTCTTACTAGTGGATAAGACCGGCACACTGACGAAGAATCAGCAACAGTTAGTCAGTGTCGTCCCTGTGGGAGACGTCAAAGAAGCACAACTCATCCAATGGGCCAAAGCAGCCACCAATCCACAAGCCAAAGATGCGATTAGTCTGGCATTGAAGCAGGCAACCAAAGCAGTCAAATTGCCTTTTGAGATTCAAAAACAGCTGCCGTTTAACGCGACGACAAAAGTAGCCCAAGCTATTATTTCCGACGCAGAAATAACGGAGACTGTCACGCTAGGTGCGCCGCAAGCGATTCTTAAGACAGTAAATCCTAAATTCACCGATGAGACTATGGCTCGCCTGGCTAAGCAAGGTCAGCGGGTACTCGCGCTAAGCATCGAAAATGACGGACAGCCACAGTTAGCCGGATGGCTTGGTTTCTCCGATACAATCCGATCCGATACGGCTGAGCAACTTCGGGCCTTACGATCCGCTGGTATTCGGGTCGTAATGCTCACGGGCGACGACCGCTTAACCGCTCAAGCGATTGGTCATGAACTGGGACTATCTGGAAAATATGTCGCAGGTGGATTTTCCGATGATGGATTAGATCATTTGGTTGGGATCGCCAATGTCTATCCTGATGATAAGCAGCGGCTGGTCAAACAATTTCAACAAGCTGGTCACGTTGTCGGCATGATTGGCGATGGCGTAAATGACGCTGCCGCATTGCGACAAGCCGACGTGGGGATGGCAGTCGCAAATGCGCGCGATATTGCTAAACTGGCGGCCCGTGTCGTCCTTGCTCATGCTGGATTAGATGACGTACTAACCGTGGTCAATAGCGGCCGGCGAGTATATCAACGGATGATGACGTGGACCATTACAAAATTATCGCGGACGGCTGTTTTAACGGCTTTATTGACCCTAGGATTCTTATTGACGGGTACCTTTCCAATCTCATTAAGTCTGATTGTGGTAATCGTCGTCTTGAACGATTTAGTGACATTAGTATTAGGAACCGACCAAACAGTAGCGTTGTCGACCACTCCGCGATGGACGTTGCCACGGGTAGCAAAATTAGCAATGATGTTGGCGAGTGGTTGGTTAGTAGTTGGCTTGGGCATCGTTGGTTTGAATCACTGGTTGTGGCATGCTTCGGCCGGCTGGTTGAGTTCCATCTTATTCATGTACTTGATGTTTTCATCAATGATGACGATTTTAATGACGCGGACGAATCAGTCTTGGTGGCAGAACCAGCCAAGTCGCTCTGTGGCAGGCATGATTGGCTTTGATGTGATTCTAACGAGTGTGATTGCCGCAAGCGGCTGGCAAAGTGGCGCGGTGAGCTGGTCGGTGATTGGCTTGATGATTCTGCTAGTTGTATTGGTTGGCACTGGCTTAGATGTGATTAAACAGCATTTTTATCAGCAAAAGATCATGAATCGTGGCGCTACCTAGGTTGCGATTAAATAATTGTTGTTAGCAAAGGCAAAGTAGAAAGGAAATTTAGTCATGAAACAAGTGATTGAGGTTGTTAAGGCACGAGAAATTTTTGATTCACGCGGGAACCCAACCGTTGAGGCAGATGTTGTCCTGAGTGATGGGACTTGCGGTCGCGCCGAGGTTCCTTCAGGTAAATCTACCGGTGAAAATGAGGCGGTTGAATTACGTGATGGTGGTCAACGGCTAGGCGGTAAAGGAGTTAGCAAGGCGGTCAACAATGTTAATACTGAAATTAATGAAGCCTTACACGGACGGTCACCGTTTGATCAGAGCCAAATTGATCAAGTTATGATTGATTTAGATGGAACGCCAAATAAAGCGCGTCTGGGTGCAAACGCAATTTTAGCGGTCTCAATGGCGACAACACGGGCAGCAGCCAGCGCGAATCAAGAGCCGTTGTATCGCTATCTTGGTGGGGTGGATTTAGAATTGCCGCAAACCTTCCATAACGTGATTAATGGTGGCGAACACGCCGATAATGGCATTGATCTTCAGGAATTTATGCTGACACCGATTAAACGGACAAGTTTTCGCGATGGTCTTGAGAAGATTGTGACGACTTACCATCAGTTAGCCAAACTCATTGAAGCGGCTGGTTATTCCACGAGTTTGGGCGATGAGGGTGGTTTTGCGCCAGATTTAGATAACAGTGAAGCAGCGTTGAAATTATTGCATGAAGCCATTGTGGCTGCCGGGTATCAACCCGGCATTGATATTGGGATTGCTTTTGATGCGGCGGCTAGCAGCTTTGCTCAACCAGATGGGCAGTATCAATTTGAAGGTCAGAGCCGTTCAGCTGATCAAATGGCCGCTTACTATGAAGGATTGTTAGATGACTTTCCAGAGATTGTGTCTATTGAAGATCCATTTGGTGAAAACGATTGGGAGAACTTTACTAAATTTACCCAAGCTAATGGGCAACGTGTGCAGATTGTCACTGACGATAATATCTGTACTAACCCGGTGTTGATTCGTAAGGCCATTGAAATGGGGATGGCCAATTCGTTGCTCATTAAGCCCAATCAAATTGGTACGGTCACTGAGACATTAGAGGCCATTAGATTAGCCCGTAAGAATAATTACACGACGATGATGTCACATCGATCGGGGGAAACCGGTGATCCATATATCGCTGACTTGGCTGTGGCGACTAATTCAGGTCAGATTAAGAGTGGTGCGCCAGCTCGCAGTGAGCGGGTAGAAAAGTACAATCAATTTTTACGGATTGAAGAAGAATTGGGCGCCACTGCTCGTTTAGCTCATTTTCCGAACCAAGTTTCCTTAGACTAGTGTGAACGCGATGGCCTAAAAGCAAAATCGACCTTAAAGGATGCCAGACTTGGCGTCTCTTTAAGGTCGATTTTAATATAGTTGCAGGATAATTAATAAATTAGTCAGCTGCCACCGGTTCAATTGGTAAGTGCATGCCTTTCCAGCCTTCTAAGGCGCTGGCTAATTCAAAAGCTTGATAGCCATTAGAGAGCAAAATTAGCAAGGCAGTTTTACCCAATGTTGTGCCGGCTGTCCAGTCATAAACGACGTAAGTCTTATCTTTAGGCAGCGTAGCTAGTTGGGCAGTCAAATCTTTGGCGGCAATGGCCCGCGCACCCTTGATTTGATCCTTTTTGATGGCAGCCGGTGCATTACGAATGTCGAGAACAACGTAGGGAGAATCAGGATCGTCTAAGTGCTCGACGATTTCTTGATGACCAATGTAGAGGCTGAGGTAAGTTTTTAAAAAATCGATTTTTTCATTTTCCATAATTATGACATCTCCTGTGAGTGAGTTAATGATTGAATACCTTGATCAAGAGTCCCCAGTAACTGGGTGAGCGTGGTGCGATCAGCTGGATTAAGACCGGTCATCATCGTATTAACCGTACTAAAATTGTGTGGTAAAAAGGCCGCCAGTTTTTGTTGACCAAGTGAAGTACTTTTTACCACAGTAGCACGTTTGTCAGCTTGAGATGGTGTTTGAGTCACGAAACCTTGTTTAACGAGAGCATGAACAAGCTTGCTGGTCGTTGCCTTAGTAACACCCAATTTTTCAGCGATGGTTGAAACACTCAAGCCTTCAGTACCTGCTCGTTTCAAGAACATCAGAATGATGAATTTAGACTCCGATAAATCAAATTGAGCCAAGACGTCATCGTAAGCGCTTTGTAGGCGTCGAGCGACTTCTTGAAAGCGAAGAAATAAAACGACCGTCTCCGCATCTAGGTTTCCATACTCAGCGTTCATCTCTGTGACCCGATGACTCGTTGGCCGATCCTTGAAATCAATGTGATCCATGCAAACCTCCTCGTAATTTAGTTAGCCGGCTGACTAAATGAGTATAAAACTTTTCACTAACCTTGTCAAAATTGCGCAATAAAACTAGTGAGAAGCTTAAGCAGGGCCTTCTAAGCATAAAAACGGGTGAAGCAGCCAGGGTATTAATCAAAGAAAAGATAATAAATCACACTTGTCAGTTACCCAATTATTTAATCCTCAGCGACCGCTTGCCGAGATGGCTATTGTTGATAAATTTGTTTTAAGGCGTTAATGTCGCCATCACTCAAGGCTGTTTTACCTTGATCAATGGGATACATGACTGAGTTTTGATCAGGACTGTGATCTAGACCTAAAGCGTGGCCTAGTTCATGAACCGACACGGATAAACTAACTGATTGGTCATAGGTGATATTGAGTTGGGCGGACCCATGATTGATCACCACATCAGAAGCGCCTGGACCAACTTGTTCAATGAGTTGTGGGCCGCCTTCGCCGAGCTCGATCGAGCCGAGTTGTGCCGCGGTCATTTGCTTGTGGTAGGTGCCGAAGGCCAGTTGATTCTGCAAGTTAGTTCCTTTACCGGGACGAAGCTTAACGACACCGGTTGCATTGTAAAGTTTAACGGCTTGCTCAAATACGGTGTGAACATTATTCGGCGTGCCGGTGTCGTAGTGATAATAATACGTTGAACTTATTTTCTTGCCTTGCATAATTGGTAAGATTGGCGTCGCGTTAACTGCACTGGTGGCTGAATGGTTAACTGCGACGGAACTTTGTTTAGTCGTTGACTGGCTGGTGGCCTGAGAGGTCGAGCGAATCGATGGTTCATTGAGTTGCGTGATTTCTAGACGGGCATTTTGATAAAGCTGATTGAGTCGTTGTTGCCACGCATTACGTGTCACTTGCGGAATTGGGCTATGGGGGTTACCAAATAAAAAGGCGCCGGCAGCCAAAATAATCATGAAACTGATAAAGCCGCGATGTTGGTGCATAAATAATCCTCCAGAAAATTTCTACCAAGTTTAACGCTTGGTTCAATTAAACGGGCATTAGTTACTTCAATGTGATAAAAAATTAAGTGTCATTGTTAGCTGGAAGGGTAGCTATTTAAACGACCGGGTCTGATGATTCATTATTGAGGTCAATATGGTAGAATAGCTTTAAACTTAATCGAAAATTGTCACTAGGGGCGCTATTTGCTGAGATGGGTTAAAACCCGGTCCCTTTGAACCTGATCTAGTTAACACTAGCGGAGGAAAGTGGCTGACGTGTCGTGAGTTCTGTAAGTAACGGCAAGCTGGCCCTTTCTGTCTGGAAGGGCTTTTTTGGTGGCTAAGATTAGATTAATTGTTGTTGTCACTAAAGCAAGCGAGGACTGTTATATGCAACGAGGCGTTCAATTACGCAAAGGGTTATTCACCATCTTTAGTAGTCTGATTGGATTAGTTTTATCCACCATTGTCGTATTTCCCAATATGGCCCCGTTCCAACACATGGTTGATGTTATCTTGGCAATTTTAGTCGGGCCAGTTTACGCGACGGCGGCCGCCATCATTGTTGGTTTGATTCGCATGTTACTTGAAGGACGACCAGCGGTTGCCGTTACAAGTATTTTAGTCGGACCATTGCTGGCTTGGCTCGCATATCGGATATTTAATCGGTCGACGCTGGCCGCTGCATTTGGTGAGACACTCGGTGTCGGCTTATTTGGCGCAATGATTTCTTTTGTCGTGATGCAGGTCGGTTATGGTTTGAAATTACCCAGTTTCTGGTTTTATGTCCCATATTTCACGCCATCGGCTCTTGTTGGCAGCCTATTGGGTGCCTTCGTTGTTAAAGCATTACGCCAGTTGACGATGATTAAAAAAAGCGATTTTTTAGATAAATGATGAAAATAGTAATACTTATAGAGCAACACCATTGAATGGGTTTCTCGAGTTGAATCACCTAACCATAAGACCGATAATCATAGTGAGTTGAAATTAACGCAGAAAGCGAAGGAAATTCAAATGAAATCGACAATGTTTATGGAACCCGGGAAAGTTGCGATTGAAAATATTGACCGGCCAACAATTCAAGCGCCGGACGATGTTATTTTGCATGTGGTTAGAACTTGTGTCTGTGGTTCAGATCTATGGGCTTACCGTGGTTTGGAAGATAAACCTCACCATTCAGAAAATGGCGGTCATGAGGCACTAGGAATCGTCGAAGCAGTCGGCGATAAGATCACAACTGTTAAACCAGGTGATTTTGTCATCGCCCCATTTACACATGGTTGTGGCCATTGTGCGGCCTGTCGAGCAGGCTTTGATGGTGATTGTCAAAGCCACACGGACAATTTTAGTCATGGCGTGCAAGCTGAGTATGTTCGGTTTGAACATGGCGAATGGGCCTTGGTTAAAGTTCCTGGTCAACCCGTAGATTACAGTGAAGCGATGCTTGATTCATTATTGACGTTAGCAGACGTGATGGCGACTGGCTATCACGCCGCCCGGGTGGCCAATGTCCAAGCCGGCGACACAGTTGTCGTTGTAGGTGACGGCGCGGTTGGCTTATGTGGTGTTATTGCTGCCCAGATGCGTGGGGCCAAACGAATTATTGCGTTAAGCCGCCACGAAGATCGACAACAATTAGCCACTGAATTTGGCGCAACCGACATTGTTGCTAGTCGGGGTGATGAGGCTGTTAGCGAAGTACTGGCGTTAACGAATGGGGCCGGTGCTGACGCAGTCTTGGAGTGTGTTGGTACTGAATTGTCTAATGAAACAGCGATGCAAGTTTGCCGCCCCGGAGGCATTGTCGGACGTGTTGGCCTGCCTCATGAACCTAAAATGGATATGTCTAGTTCTTTCTATAATAACCGAATTATCGCTGGGGGCCCGGCATCCGTGACCACGTATGATAAGTCAGTTCTCTTAAAGGCCGTTTTAGATGGGCAGATCCATCCGGGTAGAGTGTTTACAAAGCGGTTTGGATTAGATGAGATTGATGCAGGTTATCAGGCAATGACCAATCGAGAAGCAATCAAATCTTTAATCGTTGTCGATTAATTGCATACTAATTATGGATAAACAGGTTTGTCATCGTAAAGTCGGCTAGCGAAGAAGCCCTTAAGCCTCGCTAGGCGATAGATAAAACCCTTTATTGATTTTCCAATCAAAAGAAACCCATTTCCTTGCTGGAAGGTGGGTTTCTTTTAGGTTCTGCTTCATTTACTAATTCATCCAGATCAACTGTCACCATCTGCAGTTTAATGATCGAGTAAATTAGCTTTCCGTGTTTTATAATCTTCGTCGCTGACATTACCCTTGGCGTATTCTTCATCCAAGATTTCAAGCGCTGATTTATAGTTGCCATAATGGTGAGCATCGCCGTGATGGTGCCGCGGATTCCAACCAAAGAACATGTGACCAAGCCACATGAGTGCGAAGATAAACATAAAGAGAAAGAACGGAATCATCATAAAATTCCACCAGCCAAAACCACCATTCATCATTGGAAACATCCACGCGTGCGACATCATCATTAATTACCTCGTTTGATTTAAATAAACTGATTTTGACAGACAGTATACGCTCTTTTCGATGGTTCGACGAAGATTACGGCTTTTAAATTTTGACCACTTGATTGGGGCGTATACGTTGAATTCATTTTGCGGGACGTTTACGATGACGATACAATTACTTTTAAAAAGAGGTTAATTATGAAAGCAGCTGTTTTAAATGCTTATGGACAAGTACCCCAATATCAAGATTTTCCAGCTCCAACACCACAAAACGATAATGAAATTTTGGTTCGACCTAAGGCGGCATCGATTAAGCAATTAGATATCATCAAAGCCGCAGGTAAACACTATACGAATTTTGATCCACTACCAGCAGTGATGGGGATGGATGGCGTTGCCCAGTTGAATGATGATGTATTGGTGTACGCAAATGGCGTGACCGGTATGATGGCCGAACAGGCGATAATTGATAAACGCACAATGTTGCCGCTACCAGATGGCTTGGACATAGCGGTCGCGGCATCGATCCCTAATACGTTATCTGGATCCGATGGCGCTTTAACCATTCAAGGAAAAATCAAATCCGGTGATGTCGTCTTGGTTAATGGAGCAACTGGTGCGACTGGTACGATGGCTGTGCAGATGGCCAAGTATCGTGGCGCTAGTTTTGTCATTGCCACTGGTCGTAATGAAGCGACTTTGGCTGAGCTCCGGCAGCATGGCGCCGATGCGACAATTAATTTGCAGCAAGACGATGAACTTGTTAAAGCTGATTTGAAACAAATATATGCCCAAAGTCCAATTGACTTGGTTGTTGACTATTTGTGGGGTCGGCCCGCAGAATTGATTTTATCAACTTTTGGTGAATTACAATTGAGTGTACCAGTGCGTTATGTTAGCATCGGTCAAATGGCAGGAGCGACGATTACGTTGCCTTCACAATTATTGCGCAGTCGTAATGTGACATTAGTTGGGTCTGGCATCGGGAGCATTCCAGCTCCAATCTTACATGATTATCTGCAAAAGACGCTGCCAGAAATTTTTGATTATGCTGCGGCCGGACATCTTTATCTACAGCCAAAGGTGGCTTCATTGAATCAAGTGGCGCAAGTATGGTCAAAAGGGCAAAGTGTACTGGAAATGTGACTAATGGACTCATAAATTAAATAGACTTGGTGAGATCTGCTCGCGATGATTAGAGATAACGTGCGAGTAGATCTTTTTATAACTAAAAAGGAATATTTTTTGTCAAGTAAGTGTAATCGTTAAGTGATGCTATTTAGGAAAACCACTGATATAATAATTATCTATAGCTAGAATTAATTTATTTGTTAAACATAATTTATATGTGAAAATATTTCGATGATGCGAGTCTGATTTGTGAGGTTGTGGTTGTCTTGATGAATTTAGTAATTGAATTAACTGAACTTGCGATTGTTTTCTTAGGAATCTCGGCTACGACTGTTGGAATCGTATTCTTTCGAACACGTCGACGCGTCAATCGCTACTATGACGATAAAAAGCTGCGGTATTTTATCCAACAACAGGTAGATTATCAGCATCGGGTGACTGGATATGAATGTTTATTACGACAACAAAACCAAGCCAATGAGTGGGTGTTACCACAAGATCTGGAACACGTCCCTTTACAACGGGTCATTACGTTATTGACTGAGACCTTTGACCATTTGCCAGACACTGATCCAGAACTTTACTTATCGATTAATTTATCTTGCGAACAAATTATGAGTCCAGAATTTGACTATTTTGTACGCTGGGCGGTTAGTAAAATTGCACCATTTCATTTGGCGATTGAATTTCATGCAAATCGACGACCATTTTGGTTGCAACGGCGTCATTTTCGACAAAAAATTACGGCGGCGCGAGCGGCTGAAGCTAAGTTTGTGGTGGATAACGTCGGGTCTGATAAACACGAACTTCGGCGGATCAAGTGGTTATTACCAGTGGTCGATATGATTAAATGTCCAATGGCTCAATTTCGAAAATCAACTCCTGAAATTTGGTTGGATCTAAACTTACAATTTTGGAATCGACTGACACAAGAGCACCACATCGAGTTGGTTTTAACCGGCATTGAAAGTAAACAGGATGAAGCATTAGCCACACAGCTTAAAATTAAATTACGTCAAGGATACCTATTTGACCGTCCCCGTGATATTCAACAACCTATGAAAGGAACAAATCAGTGAAAGAAAATCAGCGACAACAACTTTACACAGACGCTTATTTTGAGCGTGGACATTGGGGATTAAAGATTTGCCAAACTTTGGTTGCAGTGCTGGGCTGGTTGATTGTGTTATCCCCATTAGTGTTAATGGTCATCAGCGCTATTAGCTTTTATCAGCCCACTTGGTGGCCATGGTGGCATTTACAATTAGCTCAGCGAGAAATGCTTTATTATGCGGTTGTGCTAGGGTTTATCTTTGTGTTGGTCGGCATTTTTACGGTTTCCATGACACTCATTCAAAATCGCAAACGGCAACAATTGGTGGAGCAGTGGCCAACGTTTGATCCATTAAACCAGCAACGTCGCAAGGTTGAATTAAATGCGTTTATGACAAAACGTTTTGGTTCATTAGAAGCGCGACATGCGGTTCGTCAGTATACGGTTAAACCAGAACAAAATTTGGCCACTGATCAAATTCAACAACTTTTTCATCAACAACATTTGGGAAAATAATCTCGGGGGAATTGGCTTGCACGAAAACGTTTGGCAAATCTTATTTTTAATTTTATGTCTTTATCCAATCATTGGTGCCTTTTTTTGGTTTTGGGGCGCGATGGCCTATCGTTTTTTGAAGACGAATAAACGAGATTTAGATTGGCATGAATTATCAATGGATCAGCAACCTTATATCACGATCATGATTCCAGCCCACAATGAAGAAGTGATGATTAAAGATACAATCTCTTATCTGTTTGATCAATTAAATTATCAACAATTTGAAATTCTTGTCTTAAATGATGGGTCGACGGATCAAACGGCGGCCATTTTAACGCAATTGCAAACAAAATATGACCGATTACGTGTCATTAACATTGAGAAAAACAAGGGCAAGGCACATGCGTTTAATATTGGGATGTTCTTTGCTAAGGGGGACTATATTTTAAGTAACGATGCTGATACTATTCCTGAACCGGATGCGCTAATGAAGTATATGAATTTTTTCATTCACGATCAGGATTTAAATACGGCCGCTGTTACGGCAAATATGGATGTTCAAAATCGCTCAACGTTATTAGGTAAATCACAAACAGTTGAATTTTCAAGTATTGTGGGTGTGATTAAGCGCAGTCAGTCAGCAATTAATGATTCAATGTATGCTTATAGCGGCGCCAATACGATGTATCGTAAAGACACTTTAATTGAAGTCGGCGGGTTTCGACAAAATCGGGCAACAGAAGACATCAGTATTGCTTGGGATCATCAAGAGCATGGAACAGTACCGCGTTTTGCCCCTGAAATTATTTTTCATATGAACGTTCCAGAAACTATCGGAGACCTTTTTAAACAGCGCAAACGTTGGGCACAAGGTGGAACCGAAGTCTGGTTAACCAATTTACCAAGTTTCTTGCGGCATCCGATACAACATCGTTATCAGTTTTCAATGTTTATCGATTCAACGTTATCAGTTATTTGGTCGTTTTTCTTTGTTGGGTCAACGATTGCCTTTGTTGGACAACTTACGGTGGCCTTGGGGCGTGGTGACCGATCACAAGTAGTTAATTTGTTCTTGTTAGCTGGTATTTTTATTGGTTTTGAATTGATTGCGGGTTTATTTCAGTTAATTACAGCATTAATCTGTGGATCACAGTGGCGCTAAATTGAAATACCTATTATTTGTGCCATTATATATGCTGTTTTATTGGCTGGTAAATCCGCTAACTGTGATTACAACGTTTGTACCCGCTGTAAAAACAATCATGGGTTTGGGGTCTGGCACTTGGGTAAGCCCCAAACGCCAACAGCTGGCTCACAAATCAGAGAATTCCTAGAAACGAGTCGTTAGCACAGCATGTCATAAAAGCAGGGAGTTACTGATGCACCGATATTTTATTCAACCACAAGTTAATGGTGCCACTAACACGATATTTGGTTACGAACTGCTGATGAAGCACTTCGAAAACCAACAATGGCGGCCACCACGATTTTTTGCCGATATCCCAGCTACCGTGATTGCGGATACATTAATTCGGACCACACAGAAGCTGGCGTTGAAAATTGGGACAGTATCCATTAATCTTAATCGCACGCAATTACTGAATCCTGCGATTGTTGATGCTGTTATTACGGCCCAAGATCAATTGCGACCATTGCGATTAACAATCGAATTAACAGAAGAACCCGGCGACGATGATATTTCGCTGGACCAACTAATGGCTCAGCTGAATAAACTGTTAGTCCGTGGTATCGAATTATCACTTGATGATGTAGGCAGCGGCATCAACCAACGAAAGCAGGTTGAACCATTATTACCTTTGGCGTCGGAACTGAAATTTGCTTTGCAAAATTTGACCATTCCGTTAACGGACGTGAGGGTTCAAAATCAAGTTAAGACTTGGCATCAGTTGGCCATCCAGCGCCATTGCCGATTTATTTTGGAAGGGATCGAAACCGCCCAAGAAGCCCAATTAGTGGATGATTTAGGGATTGCTCTACGGCAAGGATATTATTATGGCCGCCCCCATATTCTTAAATTAGCACCGGCTGATCCGCAGTAAAATTGGAGATTGAAAATGAAAATTATTGTAATTGGCTGTACACATGCCGGAATTGCTGCCATCACACAGATTTTAACTGAACATCCTGATGCAAGCGTGACGGTCTACGAACGTCATGATAACGTTTCTTTTTTATCTTGTGGGATTTCGCTGTATTTAAGTGGACAGGTTAAACATCTTGAAGACATGTTTTATAGTAGCCCAGCTGAATTACGTGCGTTGGGCGCTACCGTGAATTTACAACATGACGTTCTCCAAATCGATAAGGAAGCTCGGCAAATTAGTGTTGAGAATTTGCAGACAAAAGCCATTTTCATGGATCATTATGACAAACTAATTATGGCCACTGGCTCTTCAGTGGCGGTACCCCCATTATTCGGGATCGATGAAGAACAAGTGTTGTTGTGTAAAGATTACGCCCAAGCTCAGGCCATTTATCAAACTGCTCAAATTCAGCATCACATTACGATTGTGGGTGGCGGGTATGTAGGCGTTGAACTGGCAGAGAGTTATGCGACAACAGAACATGAAGTAACCTTAATTCAGGGACCAAATCAGTTATTAAACAACTATGTGGATGAAGCACTGTCGGCGGTAGTCGTTGATCGTTTGCAGCAAGCCGGTGTAAACATCTGCCTTAATGAGCGTGTGTTGGCCTTTTACGGCGAAGATGGTCAGCAAGTCACGATTGAAACGTCGATCGGACAGCACCAAGCGGATCTAGTGATTGTCTGCACGGGGTTTGTGCCCAATTCTGAACTACTGCGAGGTCAGGTTGCGTTGGCACACAATGGCGCGATCCTAATTGACGATTATTTGCAGACCTCTGATCCCAATATTTATGCCGCCGGAGATGTCTGCGTGGTCAAATATAATCCAACTGCTGCAACGGCCTACATTCCCCTCGCGACAAACGCGATTCGTCAAGGAATGCTAGCAGGGCGCAATGTTTTTGGTTCAGTACAAAAATATTTGGGCACGCAAGCAACATCAGCGATGAGCGTTTTTGGCGATACCTTAGCTACGACGGGACTAACGCTAAAACGGGCACTGACAGCTGGATTTAACGCTCGCTCAGTCACTTACGAGGGGCTGTATCGTCCAGACTATATGCCAGACACCGCGCCTCTAACCATTGTGTTAGTGTATGACCTTGTTTCGAGACGCGTTTTGGGGGCTCAACTTTTTAGTCCTCATGAAGTTGCGCAATCGGCTAATACAATTTCTGTTATCATTCAAAATCAAAATACAATTGATGACCTGGCCTATGTGGATATGCTGTTTCAGCCACAGTACGATTATCCGTTTAATTATTTAAATTTGGTGGCGCAAGCGGCAATTAAGCAAGCTGCAGACCAAGAGAATAAACAGTCAGGAGAGCGCTCATGACAGCAAAGCTTTGGCTGGTACCGTCGATGTTTACCGGCGTCTTTTTTGTTTTGGGACTAGTCTTAACGTTTCAGCTGATTATTAATTTAGTCGTTACACTGGAGCAACAGCATGATTGGTCATTACGAATTGGGCAGACATTGCAGTTGCATTTATTGGGGGTTATATATTTTTCTGCTTTTGGTATTTACTTTGAGTACTTATCACAGCAGATTAACAACCAGTTTGCTTTTATTAATTTTAGGATTTTATTACTATTCTATGTTGTGATGTTTTTAGGCACTCGGGCTAGCACCTTTATCGTCGCCAGTGCCGTAGTTGGACACGCAATGTTCGACACATTAAACATGGATAGCGTAGACTACATGATCGCAGTGATCGCTTGCTTTATTCTGGCCAGTTGGTTGACGATGTTTATCGAACGGCGTCACTGGGGTGTTGTTGCCTGGACCCTTAGTCTCAATCTTTTTAATATTGCCTTGTGGTTATCACTCTATATTTTTTGGCCAAAGGTCGCACTCGTTTTAACAAAAAGCGATTTAGTTTTTAATATCATTGCATTTGTCATCCTGAGTCTGGGGCTCAGTATCGCAATTACCCGGATTTCAAGTGATCAAATGCGATTAAATTTATTACGTTATCGGGCGACAACGGATCCTATTACTGAATTGAAAAATGTTCAAACATTTACACATGATTATCGCCATGTGTTTTTGAATAATCGGAGAAATGAGATGCCACTTAGTTTATTGGCAATTGATGTTGACCATTTCAAACAGTTGAACGATCAGTATGGGCACCTTGTTGGCAACCGATTGTTAAAAGAGCTCGGTGAATTGTTCGAGGCGACTTGTGCTGAGTTTACGACGGTTTCAGCTTATCGAGTTGGTGGGGAAGAGTTCGAGGTTATCATTTCACAGCTGAGTCAAGCTCAAGTTAGAAAATTGGCAGCTGAGATTCGTCAAGTAATTTTACAACATGAATTTGTGCTGGAGTCCGGATCAACTATTGATATCACGATTTCTATGGGCATTGCACATTTGGAATCAAAGGACTTGTCGCCAGATGATTTGTATGGACGCGCAGATCAAATGTTATATCGTTCAAAAGGACAAGGGCGCAACCAAATTAGTGAAGCTGTGGCGGATTAGATGTAGAAATAATTACAATTTTGATCGAAAAATTACAATTTTGCCTAGACTAAAAATGGGACCTAAGCCAGATGACTTAGATCCCATTTTTAGCGATGAGGCAAAACTAGAAGCTAAATTTCACTTCCAATTTAATTAGCCTAAGCACGAAACATTAACCACTTGACTGATGTATCGCTCATTGCTTAACTACTGGCGCGTTCATCTAATTTAAAGGGCAGTAATTGAGCTGCAGGTGGTTGCGTATCAGTATTCAGCAATAAATTAACGCCAGCTACCCCCATATCGTAAAAGGCTTGGGTAATGCTGGTCAATTGTGGCCGAACCCACTTGACCAAATCAGTTCCATCAATGCTGACAATGGCAAGCTGATTGGGGATGTTTAAATGAAAATCCGTGGCCTGGTTGAGTACACCGACGGCGGCCAAGTCACTCATGGCAACAACCGCGTCAATGGGCGGTGTAGGCCCCCATTGGCGCATTGCCACAAGTCCGTCAGCATAAGTGAAATGGCCTGCTTGAATCCATTCTGACTCAATGGGCAATTGGTGATTAGCCATGGCGTTCCGATAACCGGCTAGGCGTTTTTGACCGACATAGGAGGTTGCTTCCACGGCAGCTAAACCAATACGAGTATGGCCCTTGTTGATTAGATATTCGGTGGCCCGTTGACCAATTTTAAAATCATCAGAAGCAACGAAAGCATCTTGTTCATGGCCAGAGGTAGTGCTCAAGAAGACATGAGGAATCGGTGTTTGGTCTAAGAGTTGGCGATTAGCGTCGTTTAATTCCAAGGCTAAGATTAGGATTCCCCGTACCGAGCGTTCGATGACGGTTTGAATCGCCTTTTGTTGCAAGCGATCATCATTGACACCGGCGTATAAGATAATGACGCTCAAGTCACGAGCAAAAGCCGTATCTTGAATACCGGCAATGATTTGATCGGCAAAGTTTGTTTGGGTGCTGGAGACGATTACCCCGAGGACTTGGCTTTTTTGAGTGACGAGTTCCACTGCAGCAGAATTTTTCTGATAGCCTAAATCACGAGCGACGGTCATGATTTTTTCGGCCGTCGCCGGCGAATAAAAACGATCTTTGTGTGCTAAGACGCGGGAAACAGTGGCAATGGAAACGCCCGCGGCGGCGGCGACGTCTTTAATGGTGACACTCATGCATGGATCCTCCCAATCTGTTAAATGATTACCGTCAGTGTAACATATTGGTCTATACTTTTATAGATTTTACACAAACGTTTGTGTTTCTTTCAAAATGGTATTGTAACCGGTTTCATAAGATGGTATTTTAGTTTACGTAAACGTTTACTCAAATTTAGATTAACGGCTTGATGAAGTCGATTGGAGGAATCTAACATGGCACTTAATGCCACTCAGGAAGCAACTACGGGTGAGATCCCGGCGACCCACGAATTACCGCGGCTCAGTTTAGCAAAGGTGTTTGCGATGACGTTTGGCTTTTTTGGCGTCAACATGGCATTTTCACTACAGTCCTCACAAATGGGACGCATTTTTCAAACGATCGGCGCTGACCCAACCAAATTAGGATTTTTCTTTATCCTGCCACCATTGGCTGGTATGGTTGTACAACCGCTGATCGGGAAGTATTCGGACCGCACGTGGAATCGATTTGGGCGACGGATGCCGTACTTGTTAATTGGAGCACCGATTGCGGCCATCGTCATGATTTTATTGCCCAATGCAGGTTCGTTTGGATTTGGCTACGGCTCATTGGCGGCCTTACTATTTGGCGCTTTCACGATCTTGTTTATGGATTTATCTTCAAACGTCTGTATGCAACCCTTTAAGATGATTATTGGTGATATGGTGAATGAAGATCAAAAGGATTTGGCTTGGTCTTGGCAACAATCATTTTCCAACTTAGGCGGAGTGGTTGCGACGATCGCTCCCTTCGTGTTGACGATTTTCGGGGTGGCCAATATTGCCCCGAAAGGCCAAGTACCAGCTACTGTCAAATGGGCCTTTTACATTGGCGCGGCAGTCTTATTGTTAACGTCTTTGTACACCATTTTGTCAGTGAAAGAATACGAACCAACAACTTATGCGCGTTATCATCAGATGAACGAGAATCAGTTAAAAACTAAGCAGCCAAGCCTCTGGTCACTCGTCAAAAAGGCGCCTAAAGCATTTTGGGAAGTCTCGTTTGTGCAATTATTTGCTTGGTTTGCGTTCCAATACTTGTGGACCTATAGTACCGGTGCGATTGCAGCGAATGTTTGGCATACGAGCGATCCAACCTCTGCCGGCTATCAGGCAGCTGGTAACTGGTATGGAATTTTAACCTGTGTGCAATCCATTGCAGCCGTTGTTTGGGGGATGTTGATCCTATCTAGAACACGCCCCAATCAGCGGAAACTTTGGTACCGGATTGGATTAGGTATGGGTGGTGTAGGGTTCATCGCCGTCTTTATGATTCATAGTCAATGGTTACTCATTTTGCCGTTTTGCTTGATTGGGATCAGTTATTTAACGATGCAAACCCAGGCTTTCTCACTCTTCACCGAAGCGTTAGATGGAACTAATGAAGGCGCCTATATGGGGTTGTTCAATTGCGGCATTTGTTTGCCACAGATCATCGCCTCGGTAGCCAGCTTTGCATTATTCCCATTCGTTGGTAAATCAATGCCAGCCATGATTTTTGTTGGTGGCGTGGCCTTACTATTAGGCGTTTTAGCCGTGAGCGTCATTCATCCGGTCTTATCAGACAAAACGAGCGCAATCAATAATTAATGTTATTTTTGGCAGAAATTGAGGAGGAACATCATGATTCAACAAAAAGTTGCCACGCATCAGTGGTTTCAAGATTCAGTCGTTTATCAAATCTATCCGCGAAGCTTTCAAGATAGCAACCATGACGGAATTGGTGATTTAAATGGCATTCGCAGTCGGCTAGATTATTTACAGAAACTCGGCGTTGATGTGCTGTGGTTAAATCCAATTTACAAATCGCCGGATAAAGATAATGGCTATGACATCGCTGACTATGAGGCGATTCAACCGGTCTTTGGGACGATGACTGATTTTGATCAATTATTGGCCGACATTCATGAACATGGCTTAAAGCTGATGATGGATCTGGTGGTCAACCATACCTCTGATCAGCACAAGTGGTTTCAAGCTAGTAAGCAATCACAAGACAATCCATTTAGTGATTTCTATATTTGGCGTGATCCAGTAGATGGACATGAACCAAATAATTGGGGATCATACTTTGGTGGGCCAGCGTGGACCTATGTTCCAGAGCGAGGCCAGTATTACTTACATTTGTTTGCACCAGGACAGCCTGATCTGAATTGGGAAAATCCTGCTGTTCGTGAGCATGTCTACGACTTGATGCGCTTTTGGCTAGATAAAGGCGTTGATGGGTTTCGGATGGATGTCATTAACTTTATTTCAAAACCGGCTGGCCTCCCAGATGCGCCACAACCCACCGGTGCTAAGTATGGGAATGTGGAACCGATGGTGGCTGATGGGCCATTGTTAAATGATTATTTACAGGAAATGAATCGTGAAGTGCTCAGCCACTACGATGTCATGACTGTCGGCGAAATGCCAAGTTCGGTGCCAGCAGATGTCGTCAATTATGCCAATTTAAACGGTTCCGAACTGAATATGGTCTTCCAATTCGAACATGTGACCTTGGCAGCTAATCCAGATGCGCGGTTGGGCAAATGGAATGATCAGTCAGTGAAATTAGTTGACTTGAAACATGCGTTGAATCATTGGGAAATGGATTTAGATGGCAAAGGGTGGAACAGTCTATACTGGAACAATCATGATCAACCACGGGCTGTATCACGATTTGCAACGGATGATCCAAAATATCGAGTGGCAGCAGCCAAGATGTTAGGGGGGACGCTACATTTCCTGCAAGGTACGCCGTACGTGTACGAAGGCGAAGAAATCGGGATGACTAATGCGCACTTTACCGAGTTAACCCAATATGAGGATTTAGAATCGATTAACGGTTATCATCAAATTGTTGATGAAGAACGGGCAACAGATGCCACCCATATGTTGAAATACTTGGAAAATATTTCACGCGATAACGCCAGAACCCCGATGCAATGGGATGCGAGCCAAAACGCTGGTTTTTCTGACGCGACACCATGGTTTGGCTTAAATCAAAATTACGTCCAAATTAATGTCGCGACAGCCTTAGCTAAACAAGATTCTGTCTTTTATTTCTACCAAAAATTAATCCAGTTACGGCATCAATATGCCATCATCCGCTATGGTTCATTTGAACCATTGGATGAAGAAGATCCGCAAGTTTATGCTTATCGTCGGCACCTAGATGGGCAGACTTTACTTGTTGAAAGTAACTTCACGACTGATACATTGACCCGTAATTATGATCATCCTGGGAATGCGACCGTTCTAATTGATAACTATGGTCAAGATGCTGGGCAGACCTTGCGGCCATACGAAATGAAGGCCTACTTGTACTCAGATGCTGAGAATTAAATTGTCGATCAGGTGTAAAATCGCGTGATGTTATTTGTTAAATTGATTCCCTGTTGAGGCATAATAATCATATTATGTGAATCATGGGGGACAATAATGAACAAGAGTCGTGTTGAGGCATTTATCGATGCAATTATTGCCATCGTGTTAACGGTATTGATTTTGGAAATTCATGTGCCAAATAAGCCTAGTCTACAGGTGTTTTTTAGTGAGTGGCGGATGGCTTTCTCATACTTGATGACGTTTATTCTAGTGATGTTTAGCTGGTATGTGCAGCACGGCATGTTTTTAACGATTAAACGAGTGAAGTTACCGGGTTTCATTGGCATCAGTATTTGGTTGTTCTTTCTATCATTTCTGCCGGTGACAACCTCCTTTGTCGGCCGTTTTCCACAATACTGGGGTGCTGAACTGGTTTATATTGTTGAAAATATCATTTGGCTATTGTCTGCTCAGTTGATGGCATACTTACTGAGTCGTGATAATCAGGACGTTCCTGGATTAGCCGCCTTTACGCAGCGTCAGGGCGGTCGGTACATGCTAATTGGCAATGGTCTATGGGATATTATCGCCATTGCGGGTATCTTTGTTCTGCCAGAAATCGGAGTGTTGACGCCGATAGCAACAGTCGTCGTTCAAATTATCGCGGACCGATTGCATCGAAGAAGATTAGCTAGACTTGGTTGATGGTTAAAACCATGCTTGAGCTTATGCTCCTACGTAAACGTGCTCGCCAGACTTGAGCCCTGTGCACAACCAGCAATCACTACCGGGTGAAACCCACCCGTCCGTGATTTCCAGTTGTTGCTCGGCCTCACCCGGTCTGGCTCACACTCTGGTGTAAACGTGCTCGCCAGACTTGAGCCCTGTGCACAACCAACAACCACAACCGGGCCAACAATGCCCAATTGTGATTGTCCGTTGTTGCTCGGCCTCACCCGGTCTGGCTCACACTCTGGTGTAAACGTGCTCGCCAGACCTGAGCCCTGTGCACAACCAGCAATCACTACCGGGTGAAACCCACCCGTCCGTGATTTTCTGTTGTTGCTCGGTCTCACCCAGTCTGGCTCACACTCTGATAAAAAAGTCCTTGCATTAGAATTTGATAAGTAGTATTTTAATAATCAAACAAAACGGGAGGCGTTGTCATGATGAAATTAAATAATGAAATCAACCACAACGCCGCAATCAGCAGCACAACATCCTCCTCAACCACAGTCTGGTGGTTGGGGGTTTTGTGATGCACGCGTTGCATGATAAAACGGCCAACCACGACACCTGAAAAGGTGGCAGGGTTGGCCGTTTTATTTTTCTCTTAACAAAGACAGGTCCCAGAGGAGAGCAGCTTATGGATAAAAAAACGGTAGAGCCAACGTTAAAACGTTCATTAACGTCAAACCAAATGCAAATGATTGCGCTAGGAGGCACCATTGGTGTCGGTCTATTTTTAGGCTCTACCGCCACCATCAAGTGGACAGGGCCATCAGTTTTACTTGCATATGCTTTCGTAGGATTTTTATTGTACTTAGTGATGCGAGCGTTAGGTGAAATGATTTACGTTAATCCAACGACGGGTTCGTTTGCTGATTATGCTAGTCATTATATTCATCCTGTTGTCGGTTACTTGACCAAGTGGAGTAACGTATTCCAATTCGTGGTTGTTGGTATTAGTGAAGTAATCGCCGTTGGTCAATATCTAAGTTATTGGTGGCCAAATGTACCGCAGTGGTTGGCCGGCGTGGTAGTGATTATTATGCTAACATTGGCTAATTTAGCCTCGGCACGCGCGTATGGCACGTTGGAATTTTATTTTGCCATGATTAAAGTCGTTACCATTATTATTATGATTGTGATCGGGATTTTAGTTATTTTCTTTGGCCTAGGTAACCACTGGCATGCGATTGGGCTAAGTAATCTGTGGGCTCATGGTGGTTTCTTTACCGGTGGTGTTAAAGGCTTCATCTTTGCAATGTCAGTAGTCGTTGGCTCATATCAAGGAATTGAGTTACTCGGAATTACCGCTGGTGAAGCAGCCAATCCGAAACACGCGATTGTTGCGGCCGTTAAATCAATCGTTTGGCGAATTTTAATTTTCTACGTTGGAGCTATTTTTGTCATCGTAACCATTTTTCCGTGGAACCAGTTGTCGGCTTTAGGTTCACCATTTGTGGAAACATTCTCGAAAGTCGGCATTGCCGGAGCGGCTGGTATCATTAACTTTGTGGTCTTGACCGCCGCAATGTCAGGGGCTAATTCAGGTATCTATAGCTCAAGTCGAATGTTATATAAATTAGGTCATGACGATGAAACTTGGCGGGGCTTCAGCAAGTTATCGCGTCATTATGTGCCACGCCGTGCGACTTTAGCCATTTCGGCCGGAATTTTTATTGGCTTGACGTTGAACACACTATTAGCAAATTACAGTCATGCGTCAGCTAACTTATTTGTGATCGTTTATAGTTCAAGTGTGCTCCCAGGAATGGTACCATGGTTCGTTATTTTAATCGCCGAATTACGTTTTCGAAAGGTTCATCCAGATGCGATGGCAGAACATCCGTTTAAGATGCCGTGGTATCCATTTTCAAACTACTTTACGATTGCCGCGTTGTTAATTATTTTAGTGTTCATGTTTTTGAATCCGGATACGCGTCTTTCAGTATCAGTCGGGATCGTCGTCTTGGTCTTACTAACGTTACTGTATTACGTTCGGTTATGGCGTAATAAAAAGAATGTTGAGGCCAAGGAAGGATCTTCAGAAGATTTTTAGGTAATCATCATTTCCAAACTAAACCGCCATGAGCCGGATATTAGCCAAGCAATGCCGCTTGTCGACTGATGTCTTGCTTTTGACGGTTTTATTTTTGACTAGAAGGATTGCTTTTTTTAATAAGATGACGTATTCTAACGTTATTCACTTACAAAAAGTAAGTAATGGGAGGATCGGTTATGGTAGACGTAAATAAATTACAATTCGGGGTTGAAACCTTTGGGGACATCGTTGCTAAAGAAGATGGCAGCTTGTTAACCGCGGGTGAATCCATTCGGCAAATCGTTAAGGAAGGCGAGCTTGCTGACAAGTTGGGAATTGATGTAATTGGCGTTGGTGAACACCATCGACCGGACTACAGTGTGTCGAGCCCAGAGATTGTCTTAGGCGCAATCGCCGCAGTGACTAATCACATTAAGTTGGCTACTGCAGTGACAGTGTTGAGTTCTGATGATCCGGTTCGCGTGTATGAACGTTTTGCGACATTGGAAGGTTTATCAGCCGGCCGGGCCCAAGTGATGTTGGGACGAGGTTCGTTCACGGAATCTTTCCCGTTGTTTGGTTATGATCTAAAAGACTATGACGATTTGTTCAATGAAAAGTTAGCTTTGTATGATCAACTCATTAAAGAAAAACCAGTGACCTGGTCTGGTAAGTTTACCGAATCGCTTAAGGATCAAGATGTCTATCCAAAAACGGACTATGATGGGCTAGAGACCTATATCGGTATTGGTGGTTCACCGGAATCAATTATCCGAACAGCTAAATATGGTTACAAGGTAATTATTGCGATTATCGGTGGCCAAGCGGATCGATTCGCGCCTTATGTCGACCTTTACAAGAAGGCAGCCGAGCAGTTCCATCAACCAGTTCAGCCAGTTGCTGTTCATTCACACGGTTTTATTGCGGATGATGAAGATGAGGCCGTCGATGTGGCCTGGAAAAACATCAAGGCGAACTTTGACCGGATTGGTTTGACCCGGGGATGGGCACCAATGAGCCGTGAACAATTTGATAATGAAACTCAAGTTGGTTCATTTTATGTGGGTAATCCAGAACACGTCGCCCAGCGTATGGCGCGGACCATTAAACTGCTCGATTTGGGACGCTTTGACTTAGTTTATGGCGCTGGCAATCAGACAGCTGCTCAACGTGAACGCATGATTGAACTTTATGCGACCAAGGTGATTCCACGGGTTAAAGAACTGTTGGCGGAGGATAAGTGATCATGGCTGAAATTAAAACGGTTGGTATCTTAGGTGCCGGAAAGGTTGGCATCACCTTAGCGCAATTGGCACTCGCTGCCGGTTATAATGTACGGATCTCCGGTTCTGGATCGGTTCAAAAGATCGCATTGACGATTGAAACATTGGTGCCTGGCGCGGTGGCTGCGACTAATCAAGGTGTAGTTAATAAGAGCGATTTGATTATTTTAGCTATTCCACTGAGCCGTTATCAGAACATCAATCCCAAGCTTTTAAAAGATAAACTTGTAATTGATGCGATGAATTATTGGTGGGAAACTGATGGTATTCGGGAAGAAGTCCTCGATCCGTCGTCTACTTCTAGCGAGCAAGTCCAGGCTTATTTCAATAAGAGTACGATCGTCAAAACATTTAATCACATGGGCTATCACAATCTTCAAGACGACGCTCGCCCGCTAGGTGACCCAAAACGCAAAGCACTATTCGTAACTGGGGGCCAGCGTAAAGCTGTTGATGAAGTGGCTGACTTTGTTCAGGTTATGGGGTTTGATACGGTAATCCATTATCAGCTAGCCGATGGCATTATGACGGAACCAGGAAGCGAACTATTCGGAGCTAGTTTGTCAAAAGCAGACCTGGAACAGGTCATTGATCATTTTGATGAAACGGAATTTGGTCAGCAAATTACCCAAGCGCACCAACATTAATTAAAGATCTTTTCAAAAAAGGAACCAGCAAGCTTTGCCTGCTGGTTCCTTTTTTACGATTAATGTGATTAGCGAGCGTGTAACACTTCTGGTCCATCAGGCCGGCCAACAATCACCGTGTTGACCGTGTCTAAGAAAAGACCTTGCTCAACGACTCCCACCATTTGAATCAACTCACTGGCTAATTCATGGGGATGATCAATTTCACCTAAACTGAGATCCACCACGTAGTTTTTTGAATCAGTGAGGACGTGTTCACCGTTACGCATACGAACTTTCGGGTTGTAGCCCTTAGCAGCCAATTTTTTAACGACTTGGGAAGAGCCATAAGGGATCACTTCTAATGGCAGTGGAAAACTGCCTAATTTATGGGAAAGCTTGCTTTCGTCGACGATCCACATGTTCTTGGTTGAGTTAACGGCGACGATTTTTTCCCACAGATGGGCGGCGCCACCACCCTTGATTCCTTGGAAGTCGTCACTGATTTCGTCGGCACCATCAATGGTTAAATCAATGTGATCCACGTCATCAACACCTTGAACGGGGATTCCTAGTGAACGAGCCTGTTCACGTGTACGATCCGAAGTTGGGACACCAACCACGTTTAAACCTTCTTCTTGAACACGTTTGCCTAAGGCGTCTACCATGTACTTCACAGTGGAGCCGGTACCAAGGCCAACCACCATGCCGTCTTCAATAAAATCAACGGCGCGTTGGCCAACTTGCTGTTTTAGTTCATCTTGTGTCATTGCCATAATGAATTACTCCTTAACGATTAGCGAATTAGGGTTGGTTTATTGTGCCGCAAATACTGTCTAGCATACGGATCAAGGGGCAAGAGCTTCACGTGTTCCGCTTGAGCGAGGGCAGCAATGTGGTCAATCAGCTGACCAGCTAGTGCCTGACGATCTGGATAACTGTTTGCCACCCAAATATGTTCTACCGCCCAAGTCTGTGGATCAATAACGGGAAATGTGGCTGCGGCTGTAAGCCGATCATTTTCAATTAATGTTATCTGCTGCTGATCTCGTTGGAATTGCATGAATCTCCTACCAAATTATTCCGGCGGTATTAGTTTGTTTAATTGCCATGTACCATCCTATCATAATTCATGCTCAGTGTTTTGCTCTGATTTTTTTGTCGAGCTACACAAGCCTGATGTCTGTGCCTAGTCTAGGCCGACCAATTGGCAAGAAGCGCCAATCAGTCCACCTCAACTAGTGCTCGACATCACCCAGCTTGTTTTGCTCTGATTTTTTGAGAATAGCAGAATGCTATCATCTCCAGAGGGCTTACTCTATAATGAAAGGTAAGTGACTAAATTAACTAAATGAGGTGCAATTTAATGGCAAAGACACGTGGTTTTGAGGTGGTCAAACGGTTGGCAGACGATCCAGTACCGCTACCACAACGGCAAACAAAAGCTGCTGCCGGTTATGATCTAGCAGCTGTGAGCGATTTTACCTTACCATCAATTTGGCGTGGACACTTTTTAAAGGCTTTGTGGCATATGCGACATGGTAAGGCGCTAACACCAGAGCTGTTAACGACAGCTGATCAAGAATTGAAGCCCTTTTTAGTTCCCACGGGGATTAAGGCTTTTATGCAGCCAGATGAGGTCCTTTTGCTCGTGAACCGTTCATCTGGGCCCTTAAAGCGTCGTTTAATTTTGCCAAACGGGGTTGGGGTGATCGATGCGGATTACTATAGCAATGATAGCAACGACGGTGAAATTTTTGTCCAACTGATCAATTATGGACTGACTGACGTGACGATCAAAAAAGGTGAACGAATCGCTCAAGGAATTTTTGTGCCATTCTTAACCATCGACGGTGAAACCACACCCCAGATGGAACGCAATGGGGGTTTCGGTTCTTCAGGAAAACATTAAAGATTAAGAAAATTCAAATCGGTTGCGAACTAATTGCACTCAGGCGGGCATGTGGTAGACTGTAATTATTGATTGGTTAACATTGGTCAAACTTGTATGAAAGGAAACAATTGTGGCGAAAACAAAAACCCAATTTGTCTGTCAAAACTGTGGCTATTCCTCACCACGCTATTTAGGGCGCTGTCCAAATTGTGGCGAGTGGAATACGTTAGTTGAAGAAAAGATTAGTGACGATATTCCTAATCGTAAAGCGCGGGTTAGTTTTACTGGTCAGACAGCGACGGCTCAACCAATTAAGGACGTCAGCTTAGCTGAAGTACCCCGTGTGAAAACAGCGCTAAAAGAATTTAATCGCGTGTTAGGCGGCGGCGTGGTTCCTGGGTCACTAGTTTTAATCGGTGGGGATCCAGGAATTGGTAAATCAACGCTGTTAACGCAAGTTTCCGGACAATTAAACGATACTGGAGGCCGAGTACTATACGTTTCTGGCGAAGAGAGTGCCACCCAAATTAAAATGCGTGCGGATCGTTTAGGCGTTGGTGGTGATGAATTTTATTTGTATCCTGAGACGGATATGAATAATATTCGCGAACAGATTACCGCCTTAGACCCCAAATTTGTCATCATTGATTCTGTCCAAACGATGCAAGAACCGGATATTACTTCGGCAGTCGGTTCTGTGGCCCAGATTCGTGAAGTGACAGCGGAATTGATGCAGATCGCCAAAACGAATCAAATTACAATTTTTATTGTTGGTCATGTGACGAAAGGTGGCGCGATTGCTGGGCCAAAGATTTTAGAGCACATGGTTGATACAGTCCTGTACTTTGAAGGTGATTTGCACCACACGTACCGCATTCTGCGGGCCGTCAAAAATCGTTTTGGCTCTACGAACGAGTTAGGAATCTTTGAAATGCGTGAAGATGGACTGCGCGAAGTGGCAAATCCATCCGAAATCTTCTTAGAGGAACGGTTGTCCGGGGCGACTGGATCCGCGATCGTCGTGTCAATGGAAGGAACTCGACCGATTCTAGTCGAGGTACAGGCACTGATTACACCGTCTGTCTTTGGCAATGCGCAACGGACTGCTCAAGGACTTGATCGTAATCGAGTTTCTTTGATCATGGCAGTGCTCGAGAAACGCGCTAACTTGATGCTACAAAACCAAGATGCTTACTTGAAAGCAGCTGGTGGTGTCAAGTTAGATGAGCCAGCAATTGACTTAGCGATTGCCGTCTCAATTGCTTCGAGTTACCGTGATAAAGAAACACGATCAAGTGATAGCTTTGTTGGCGAAGTCGGCCTAACTGGTGAAATTCGCCGGGTGAATCGGATTGAGCAACGTGTCGCCGAGGCGCAAAAGTTAGGTTTTAAACGTATTTTTGTTCCAAAAAACAACTTACAGGGCTGGACCCCACCGTCTAATATTGAGGTTGTGGGCGTTACGACCATCAGCGAAGCATTGAAGCTAGCGCTGGCCTAGCACGTCGTTAGTTGACTTGAAGGGAGGTGAAAACAATGAAAATGACCAAAAGACTTGTGATTCAATTATTATTTGTGATTGCTGGAATCGGGGCAGGCTTTCGTTTTCTCCCAGTGTTTTGGGGGCTCGTCGGTTTGTCTGGTAATGGCTTGATCAATAACTTTTTGACTAACATTGTGTTTGGTGCAATTATTCTGTATTTACTTTCGTTTCTGTTAGTCGGTTATATTGAAAAACTGGTGAATCGTGCGGAGAAATATTTAGCGAAGCAAAGCCCGATCTACTTACTGTTTGGTAGTTTGGGGACCATTGTCGGTTTGGTTTTTGCGATTTTGATCTCGACGATTTTCTTTCAAACGCCGATGTTTCTAACGAATACACTGATTCCGGTGGTGCTGATGCTGCTACTGGGATACTTAGGATTCCGGTTAGGCACAACGCGAACCGATGAGTGGCGGCGGTTATTTTCGCTCAGCTTTCGACGCAATAAACGAACCAATGAAAGCGGCGAAATCATTGATGAAAGTGAACCGAATTATCACCATTACAAAATTTTAGATACTAATATTTTGATTGACGGGCGAATTTACGACATCATCAAAACTGGTTTTCTCGAAGGCACCTTGTTAGTTCCTAATTTTGTGTTGCAGGAACTCCAATATATTGCGGATTCTAGTGACAGTATCAAACGTGTGCGCGGTCGGCGTGGACTGGATATTTTGAACAAGCTTCAAAATGAAAAGATTATGCCGATTGAAATGTACGAGGGTGATTTCAAAGACATCCCCGAGGTTGATGACAAGTTGATCGAATTGGCGAAACAGATGCAAGCAGTGGTGGTTACCAATGACTACAACTTGAATAAAGTGAGCCAATTTCAAAACGTACAGATCATGAATATCAATGCGTTAGCGAAATCGTTGAAGCCCCGAGTGATTCCGGGCGAACAGCTTAACGTGATGGTGGTCAAAAATGGGACGGAACGTCAACAGGGTGTAGCTTACTTGGATGATGGCACGATGGTTGTCGTGGAGGACGGTCGCTACTACATCAATGAACATCTTGACGTCACGGTAACAAGTGCCTTGCAGACGGATGCTGGCCGCATGATTTTCGCAAAACCAACACATTCAACGCGTGGGTTAAACGAAAAGCCCAGTAGCGGTGCACCAAAACCAAATTCAGCGCCATCTAAACCGAATAAGAAGAACTCACGGAAATCGTAATGTCAAAAAGCGCTGGCTTAACCCGGCGCTTTTTTGATCTAATCAAGATTGCTTAAACATACGGTTAAGTCGACGCACTTCGGCCTGGGCAATCGACATACTGATGAACCAAACGATAATGTAGATGACGAGATAAATAAGCGAAAATAGCGCAAGCCAAGCGATGGATTTTGGAAACCAGCCACAAAGGATGGCCAAGGGTGTAAATCCAAGATAGCTCAGCACAAAATGGCCTACAGTTTGGCGCGTTATACTCCATGAATCAACTTGGAAAAGTAGATTAGTTAAACTAAAGACGATGCCAATTAATGCCCATAAAACGCTAGAGACAATTGTGGCTATCAGTGGTGAGGAGAACTGTGCAATAAATGTCGGTGTTGAAGGTAAATAGCTTTGTGATCGATAAATGACAGAAAAAAATAAGCTGATTATGAAACCGACCGTAATACCTATTGGAATACCACACAAAATGGCTGCGATTATTTTTCTCATTTTAAAAAATCCTTTCGTAATCGTTGTGTGTATCGACGCGAAGCATAGCTGATCTCATCATTTTTGAAGATCACCTGAAACATTCCAGCACGGGTCAGCTTGAATTTTTTGATCCAACCACTGCGGACGAGTTCACTACTAGAAATTTGTAAAAAGGTAGGTGATGGCAACGCTTGAACTAATTGATAAATTGGTTTGTGAACGATATAGCGCTCTCCACTGTTTAGCTCCGCGACAACGCGTTTATCTTCAGTATACAATCGGCTAATTTGGAAGGCCGAAACTAACTTAGTTTCGTGACCGCGATAACCGATTAATTGCCAAGGGGCAGTTAAATCTTTGATTGCTTGACCTAACTGCAGGATTTCTGGAGTCTTCATGGGGGCGTGGATTGTGATATAAGGTTCGAGAATACTTGAAACAAATGCAAATGAGATTTTCATGGCATCACCATCTTTCTAAATTATTGTTAACATACCGCAATGATGTTCTTAGCGACAAGCTTTGTAGATAAGTGGTTGTTTTAGGGGATGACTGGTCAGATTACCTCTATCGGAAGAAAGAATGCGCAAAAAACGTTTGATGAATGCCTGATCAAAAATCCAATCGGATTTGGAACACCAATAAAGCTTATCAGAGGTTGCTGGAGGGCAAAGCGGTCTACTGGTTGGTATAAAGATCGGCAGTGTTATTCTTCACATCGAGTTATAAACGGACAAGATGCTTTTAGATTGGCCAACAGTGAGCGATATTGCCAGAGCTTAATCTTGATACTATTCTAAACTGCCAAGATACTAAACTTTCGCGTAAACGTGCTCACCAGACCTGAGCCCTGTGCACAACCAACAACCACTACCGGGTGAAGCCACCCGTCCGTGATTTCCAGTTGTTGCTCGGTCTCAAGCCAGTCTGGTTCACACTCTCTGGGCCAGGCGTTATTGAAAAAGCCTGCCCAAAAAGGTAACATAAATGGCAGACACACTAATTTATTAAGAAAGAGGCGCTGATTGTGGCCAAGGATAAAATTCGGGTGCGTTATGCACCGTCACCAACCGGACATTTGCATATTGGAAATGCCCGAACCGCGTTATTTAACTACTTATTTGCGCGGCATAACAACGGAACGTTTGTGATTCGGATTGAAGATACTGATACGAAACGAAACGTGGCTGACGGTGAAAAAAGTCAGTTAGACAACTTGAAATGGCTGGGAATTGACTGGGATGAAGGTCCTGACAAACCTGGTGACTTTGGCCCTTATCGGCAATCTGAACGTAAAGAGATTTATGTAAAGCTGATCCAGGATTTGCTTGACCAAGGGTTGGCCTATAAATCATACAAGACTGAGGAAGAATTGGCTGCTGATCGAGAACGTCAGCAGGCAAATAAGCAAGCGCCGCACTATGTTTATGAATATGAAGGCATGAGTGATGAAGAAATTGCGGCAGCTCAAGCGAAGTCTGAAGCTGATGGGTTAACACCGGTCGTCCGTTTTCGCGTGCCAAAGAATCGTGACTACGCATGGGAAGACATTGTTAAGGGGCATATTTCCATCAACTCAGATACCATCGGTGGCGATTGGGTGATCCAAAAGCGTGATGGGATGCCGACCTATAACTTTGCTGTTGTGGTTGACGATCATTTGATGGAAATCAGTCACGTTTTACGTGGAGACGATCATATTGCCAATACGCCAAAACAATTGATGATTTATGAAGCGTTCGGCTGGGAAGCACCAATTTTTGGTCACATGACGCTGATTATTAATACTGAAACTGGTAAAAAATTATCGAAACGTGACGAAACAGTCCTTCAATTCATTGAACAGTATCGTGAATTGGGCTACTTGCCTGATGCAATGTTAAATTTCATTACCTTATTAGGTTGGTCACCGGTGGGTGAAAATGAAATTTTCACGCAAAAGGAACTGATCAAAATGTTTGATGAAAAGCGCTTATCAAAATCGCCAGCTAAGTTTGATGGCAAAAAGCTAGAATGGATCAACAATCAATACGTGAAGGCAGCTCCTGAAGATGAAATCTTTGACAGCAGCTTACAAGAGTTGATTCGGGCTGGCTTGGTTGAAAATGATCCAAACCAATTACACCTGGAATGGGTACGCAAGTTGGTAAGCCTTTACAAACAACAAATGTCCTACACAGCGCAAATCGTGGACATGAGTAAGGATGTCTTCTTCCAAGAACCGGCTCAAATCACGGATGAAGCCAAAGAAGAGTTGGCTGCCGATACCGCGAAGACGGTGCTGACCGAATTCGTTCAACGAGCTGATAAGTTAGCTGTATTTGATGCTTATCAGATTCAAAAGACAATTAAGGAAATCCAAAAAGACACCAAAATTCGTGGACGCGCGCTATACATGCCACTGCGAATTGCGGCGACTCACGAAATGCATGGGCCACAATTACCAGAATCAATGGAGTTGTTAGGTCGTAAAGCAACCATACGAAACATGCAGGCCATTATTGAATCATTATAAAAATTTTGCTAAGAAGCCATCATTCAGCAGGATGTTACACTGGATGATGGTTTTTGTGTGGGAAAATTAGCTAAGGCGGTTATTTAGTGGTTGTGTAATTGTCCAGTTAGCCGGCCTTTGCCTAGCAGAGCAATCAAAATATGGTAAAATCACATTAATTACAATTGGCTTAAGGAGGCAACGGTGTCATGATTCAAATTTTTAATACGCTTTCCCGAACAAAAGAACCGTTTGTGCCGCTACACGAGGGCCAGGTGAATATGTATGTGTGTGGTCCAACCGTGTACAATTACATTCATATCGGTAACGCGCGCTCAGTCGTTGCCTTTGATACGATTCGTCGTTATTTTGAATACAAAGGTTTTACCGTGAATTATGTTTCGAATTTCACTGATGTAGACGATAAGATGATCAATGAAGCTGCTCGTGAGGGAATCACGGTGCCAGAGTTAGGTGATCGTTTCATTAACGCTTATTTTGAGGACACTAAGCCCCTTAACGTTGAACGAGCGACCGTAAACCCACGGGCAACGGACAATATCGATGACATTATTGCGTTTGTGGCTGATTTGGTGGCAAAAGGGTATGCTTATGAATCTGCCGGCGACGTGTACTATCGAGCCCGTAAGTTTGAGCATTACACGCAACTGGTCCATGAATCGCTAGATGACTTGGAAACAGGGGCTAGTGACCGTGTAGACGATGGCGATAACGCCAAAAAGGAAGACCCGATTGATTTTGCTTTGTGGAAGGCCGCAAAACCAAATGAAATTTCATGGTCATCACCGTGGGGCATGGGCCGTCCTGGTTGGCATATTGAGTGTTCAGTAATGTCCACTAAGTACTTAGGCGATACGTTTGATATCCATGGTGGTGGACAGGATTTAATTTTCCCACACCACACCAATGAAATCGCTCAAAGTGAGGCCCATACAGGGAAGCAGTTTGCACGCTATTGGATGCACAATGGTTTTGTTACTGTTGGTGATGAGAATCAGAAGATGAGTAAGTCACTGGGCAATTTTATTACGTTGCATCAGATGAACGAGCAAGAAGACCCACAAGCGGTACGGTTCTTCATGGCGACGACGCAGTATCGTCGGCCAATTCAGTACACCAGTGGTAACTTGGCTGACGCTAAGAACAACCTTAAGCGTCTTAAAAACACTTACGATAATTTATCCTATCGGCTTTCAGATGCAAAAGAGGGCCATGACGCCCCTGTCGAACAATTAGCACATGAGCAACAGGTTGTGTTTGAAACGGCGATGGATGACGATTTCAATGCGCAAAATGGTATCGCAGCAATTTATGAATTGGCGAAAGTGATCAACGTGTATTTAACGCGGGAAAAGGTGCAAGCGGCAACCTTGATTCAACTGAAAACGCTATATGCCACCCTCTTACGGGTCTTTGGAATTGAATTTGAGGAAGAATCACTCGCTGATGAAGAAATCCAAGGATTGATTGATGAACGGTTGCAAGCACGTGCCAACAAGGATTTTACCCGTAGCGATGAAATTCGCGATCAGCTTAAGGCACGGGGCATTATTTTGGAGGATACGCCGCAAGGAACCCGTTGGCGGAAGGATACAGATGACTGAAATTAACTATCGTGAACTAAATGGCATGGCGTTGGCATACATTGGTGACGCCGTATACGAAGTGTACATTCGCCAACATCTAATTGAACTAGGCTATACAGTGCCGACCAAATTACATCATCATGCGACCCATTTTGTGTCGGCAAAAGCACAGGCTGCGTTAATTCGCTTATTGGAAATTGATGAAATCTTAACGGATGAAGAAACGGCGATGTTCAAACACGGCCGTAACGCAACGACGCGACATAGCGCTAAAAATACTAATATTGTGACGTATCGAATCTCAACGGGTTTTGAAGCGATCTTTGGTTATCTAAAGTTGACCGATCAGCGTGAGCGACAAGATTGGCTGGCCCAATGGTGCATTGAGCAGGTTGAGGCCGGGCGCACTGAAGAAACAAAGGGAGCAAAGCATGCCAAATAAACGTCAAGCAAATCAGCATCGGCATACCGTCAAGCGACGTGAAGAACCTGCCAAATCAGAACCAGTCGCTAATGAGACAGGTGATTTTATTATTGGTCGACATCCGGTAGAAGCCGCATTAAATTCTGATCAACAAGTGAATAAAGTTTTCATTCAAGAAGGGTTACACGCAGATATCCTGCATAACATTGCTAATTTGGCTAACCAGCGCGGCTTGATTATCAGTACCGTGCCAAAACAAAAATTAGATCAAATGACGGCGGGACAAAATCACCAAGGCGTCGTGCTAGCAATACCACCATTTGATTATGCTTCGCTGGATGATTTATTTGCCAAAGCGGAAGCTGCAAATGAGCCGCCATTTTTCTTAATTTTAGATTCTATAGAGGACCCGCATAATTTGGGGTCGATTTTGCGGACAGCTGATGCAGCCGGCATTCACGGAATTATTATCCCTAAACGGCGAGCGGTTGGACTAACTTCGGTGGTGTCAAAGACGTCCACCGGTGCGATCGAACATATACCAGTTGCACGAGTGACAAATCTAGTTGCTACGGTCAAGACCCTTAAAGATCGCGGATTGTGGATTTTTGGCACTGACATGGCTGGCACCGATTATCGCCGGTGGGATGCGACCGGACCGACTGCCCTCATCATTGGTAATGAGGGAAAAGGGATTGCACCGCTCTTAAAAAAGTCTGTTGACGAGATGTTGACAATTCCAATGATTGGCCAAGTACAGAGTTTGAATGCTTCTGTTGCAGCTTCACTATTGATCTACGCGGGCTTTAACTCCCGCCATCCTTTAACATAATTATTGATGAGAATATGAGTTTTTTTGATGATGACCTTTACCCGCCACTGATCACTTGGTGTTGGGTAAAGGTTATTTCGTTTTTGGAGGGAACCCGAACCATTTTTCCATTGTGAAGTGTAACGCGGCAAATTTAGACGATTGCTGTTAAAGTGGCGATGTTTTGTTTGGTTTTTCTACGAATGACAGAAGTTCAAATTATAAGAAAGCCGATGACTCAGCAAAGCCTTAAATTGTTAAAACGTGTGTTTGGTTGGCTAAAGGGGACTGCTTTTTTAAATTAAAATCATCAAATGGTGATGCTCTTTACAGGAAGCAGGTGCAGAAATGGTTGGTTGGGATCGTGAAACAGAAGACCTCGTAATTAATGATGCCGATACTGGCGATCGACAAGCGTTTGAACGGTTATTTAATCAGTATCAGCCGCTGGTAGTTAAGTATTACTATCTATTGCATTTTAAGGGGATTTTAGTTGATTACGACGATTGGCAGCAGGAATCACGAATCGTCCTGACTGAAACATTGAAACGATATCACGGTCGCAAGTTCGGCGAGTTCGGCGCCTATTTTAAGACGAATATTCGGAACCGTGGTTTTGATTTAAAACGCCAGCAGAATGCACTTAAACGACGGGCCACGGAATTTAGTGAATCAATCGATGATGAGAGCCAAAATAATTTAGTCGACCAGTTGCGGGCATTTGGATTGACTGGCAGCCACCAATTAAATTTGCAAGTCTATTTAACGCGACTGAAGGCGTTACTGTCACCATTAGAAACGTTTGTCTGGCAAGGACTAATTAACGGAATATCGATTGCATATCTCGCTTATGTTGGTGGTGTTGATGAGGACCGGGTTACCAATGCGATTAATCGCTGCCATATTAAAGCAACCCGAGTTTTTCGAGCTATGCAGCGAGAATGATGTAAGAAGATTACCCAGTCTTGTTCACACTTAGTTGGTAAAAAAAGTGCTTATGACCGGCGCAGTGATGTCTCTAAAAAAACCAGGTTAAAATTGAGGGTGATCGCCGGCTGATCAAAGATGTAGTTGTAGCATCCGACGCTGACATAGTCTGAGTTAGCACTTGTCTAAAATTCTAACCCACTAAAAGTTGTCATCATGGACTGATTTATTCAATTGACACCGTCAGAATCGCGTGCTAGTCTGATTTAGATATTAATTGTTGAAGATCGCTTATTTTGTGGTGATCTAAATTTTGTACTGGAGGTGCCAGAGATGGCCAATCGTAAAGTCGCACTGGCATGTTCAGTGTGTGGATCACGAAATTACACTATTTCATCCAATCCTAATCGGACTAATCGGCTTGAAGTTAATAAATTCTGTAAACACTGTGGTCAATATACATTACATCAGGAGACAAAGTAGGAGGATAACTCATGCATTTATGGCGCTTTTTAAAGAGTGTGATCGCTGAATTGAAGATTGTTCGGTGGCCAACTGCCAAGGAAAATCGGCGTGATTCTTCGATTGTGCTCCTCGTCTCAGTGATGTTTGCGCTATTCTTCGCACTAATTGACTGGGGCATGCAGGCCCTTGTGACTTGGCTGGCTTAGCCAATTGACACAAGCATGTTTCTTGTATTTGGTCAAAGTGGTCAAATAGCATTATTTTTGATATACTGAGTTTGTTGGAAAACTTCGTTGCGTGCGAAGTTTTTTTATTTTGTCGATTGTTGGATGGAGGAATAGAACATGGCGGAAACCGCTGAAAAACTATGGTATGTGTTACACACGTATTCTGGCTATGAGAATAAAGTGAAAGCAAACTTGGAATCCCGGGCACAATCCATGGGAATGTCTGATTACATCTTTCGTGTCGTAGTACCAGAAGAAGAAGCACAACAGATTAAAGATGGTAAAGCTAAGACAGTGGTTGAAAATGATTTTCCGGGTTACGTGCTCGTTGAGATGATCATGACGGATCAAGCTTGGTATATCGTTCGTAATACTCCTGGCGTCACTGGCTTCGTGGGTTCTCATGGCGGTGGGTCAAAGCCAACCCCACTATTACCAGATGAAGTGAGCTTAGTATTAAATCGTATTGGCGTTGATGCGCGCCATCAAAGTGATTTTGATGTCGAGGTTGGCGAATCTGTCCGGATCGTTGATGGGGCCTTTTCTGATATGGTTGGTAAAGTAACAGAAGTTGATGACGAAAAACAAAAATTAAAGGTTAATGTTGACATGTTTGGGCGAGAAACTTCAGCGGAATTGAACTTTGCCCAAGTCGATAAAATCCAGTAATCGCTTGTCAGTAGTTGATCAACATGGTAAACTACTACGGTATGTGTTTACACATGCCGTGGGAGGCGCAAAACTTATGCGCCATCAACGACCACAATCAAGGAGGAATTGAACATGGCTAAAAAAGTAGCTAATGTTGTTAAGTTACAAATTCCTGCCGGTAAAGCAACACCTGCTCCGCCGGTTGGTCCTGCTTTAGGTCAAGCAGGAATTAACATCATGGGATTTACAAAGGACTTTAATGCCCGCACTGCTGACCAAGCAGGATTGTTGATTCCAGTTGTTATCACGGTGTACGAGGATCGTTCATTCGACTTCGTCACTAAGACCCCGCCAGCTTCTGTTCTACTGAAGAAGGCTGCTGGTGTTGAACATGGTTCTGGCGAACCCAACACGAAGAAGGTTGCTACGGTAACTAAAGCGCAAGTTGAGGAAATTGCCAAGACTAAGATGCAAGATCTAAACGCTGCCGACGTTGAAGCCGCTATGCGCATGGTCGAAGGTACTGCACGGAGCATGGGCTTTACTGTAGAAGGCTAAGCCTAACTTTGACGGTACGGATACTCGGCAAAAGCTGAATGTATCAGGTGGAAGAAAAACACCGAGCAGAAATGAGCGTTAAGAAACGGCACACAGTGAGTGAGATGTCATTTATCGACTAGAGTGACAGCTCATGCATAGTGTCGAAATTCCTGCTGAGCGTTTTTCGCCATTACCACATTTGCAAGGAGGAAAACACAATGGCCACTAAAAAGGGCAAGAAGTATCAAGAAGCTGCCAAGCAAGTCGATAAGACAAAAGCTTACAGCGTAGAGGACGCCGTTGCCTTGGTGAAGAAGATCGACTTCGCGAAGTTCGATGCTACAGTTGAAGTTGCCTTCAACTTAAACTTAGACACCAAGCAGGCAGACCAACAGTTACGTGGGGCAATGGTTTTACCTAACGGAACTGGTAAAACACAACGCGTCATCGTATTCGCAAAGGGTGAACAAGCCCAAGCTGCTAAAGATGCAGGTGCTGATGAAGTCGGTGATACTGATTTGGTTCAACGTATCTCTGATGGTTGGTTAGACTTTGACGTTGCAATTGCAACACCAGACATGATGGCTCAAGTTGGCCGTTTAGGTCGCCAATTGGGGCCTAAAGGCTTAATGCCTAACCCTAAGACGGGTACGGTTACCATGAACGTTGCCCAAGCTGTCAAAGACGCTAAGGGTGGACAGGTGACTTACCGGACCGATCGTGACGGAAATGTTCACGTTCAAATCGGTAAAGTATCATTCTCTGAAGACCAACTTGTTGGTAACTTCAAAGCGATTGAAGACGTGATTGTTCGTGCACGTCCAGCCGCTGTTCGTGGGACTTACGTACAACACTTATCTGTTGCTTCAACGTTTGGCCCAGCCGTAACGGTTGATTTAGCTAGCTTCTAATTCAAGCATTGACGTGAATGAGTTGCTTTGCTAAGATGATCTAGTAATTTAATTTTACCTAAGACTCAGGTGGCTTTGTGCCTTAATATCCTGCCGAGGCAAAGCGATTCGTGTGAATGACTTTGAACCCGCTGTCTTAGATTAGGACAGCGGTTTTTTTAGGTAAAAAATCAATCATGGAGGTGTAAAACGTGAGTAAAGAAGCAATTGCAGCAAAAGCTGCCATCGTTGACGACGTTGCGAAAAAATTAACGGACGCCAACTCAGTTGTTGTTGTTGACTACCGTGGTTTAACGGTTGAAGAAGTAACGGATTTACGTAAGCAATTGCGTGATGCCGACGTTGCTATGGAAGTTATCAAGAACAAGATCTTAACTCGTGCCGCTGAAAAGGCTGGCGTGGCTGATTTAAACGATTCTTTCGTTGGACCAACTGCTGTTGCCTTTGGTAATGGGGAAGATTCCATTGCCGCAGCGCGGATCTTAGCTAAATTTGCTAAGGATCATGATGTCCTTGAAATCAAGGGCGGTATGATGGAAGGTAAAGTTGCCAGCGTTGAGGAAATCAACACATACGCAACCTTGCCAAGTCGCGAAGACTTACTGTCAATGCTGGCTTCCGAATTGCAATCACCAATTCGCAGCTTTGCCTTTGCAGTTAAGCAAGTGGCTGATAACAAAGATGACGAACCAGCTGCTTAATTATTTAAGCTCGACTGATCATTACCTGATTAATTTACCGGCTTGACCGGAACACATTTAAAAATGGAGGATTACAATCATGGCTTTAGACTCACAAAGCATTGTTGATCAATTAAAAGACGCAACCATCGTTGAATTAAACGACTTGGTTAAAGCAATCGAAGAAGAATTTGGTGTTAGTGCTGCTGCTCCAGTTGCAGCTGCTGGTGCTGCTGGTGGCGACGCTGCTGCTAAGACTGAATTTGACGTTGAATTGACTAGTGCCGGTTCAGCTAAGATCAAAGTTATCAAGGCTGTTCGTGAAGCAACTGGTTTAGGCTTGAAGGACGCTAAGGACTTAGTTGATGGCGCACCTAAGAACATTAAGGAAGGCTTGTCTGAAGACGATGCCAACGCTTTGAAGGCTACTTTGGAAGAAGCCGGCGCTACGGTTACTGTTAAGTAGTTCCTTTCGAAGAAGATAAATTCATACTGCGTAAGCGATTCTGCTTGCTAATTTGAATTTGATTAAAGTCTTGCCATATTTTACTTGGTAAGGCTTTTTTTGTTGCAGTGATGGATAAAGGGTCACTCGCTGATAGTTAGCGGGTCCGATTACTTGAGATGGAGACTTAGTTAGATTAAGCTAAAAAAATCTTCATAGGGGGTACCAACATGAATACACAGACTGAGACACGTTTTTTTCTTGAGAAGAAACAATCGGCTATTGATTTACCCTTAATTGACACACCAACTCAATCTTTAGCCAATTATTGGTTCATTGCATTGGCAAGCATCGCCATTATTTTATCTCAGGTTGCTACCAACTTTGTCAAGACGGCTAATCCAATTGAATTAGGACTGGTTGGTCTGTATCAAACTTTTGGCCCTTTACTACTCTTTTTATTGTTATTTCGGTATGGCGCCAAGCAACCGCTAAAAACATTGTATCGTCGTTTTTCAGTACGTGATCTAGGGGTAATGCTCCTATTCACTGTTATCAATTTAGCTTATGGGCAGTTGGCGTCTTCCTTTATCCCTAGCGTCGCTAATAAAAGCATTGTTGCCAGTACTGGTCATGGGAGTCTAGCAAATAAAATCCTCCATTTCACAACTAACTCGATATTAAACGTACCTGCCTTGATGATTGAAGAATTATTTGGCATTATTTTATTCTTAGCATTGGCAGCGATGATTAAAAAATATGCCCATCAGCGACGGAATGCCAGCATGTGGATTGCACTCGTGATTTCAATGTTTATGTTTGGCCTCATGCACTTTTATGTATACGATTGGCATTTGGCACAAATGTTCTTCATCATTGGCGTTTCCCGTTTGATTACAACAGGACTTTATATTCGAACCAAGTCGATCTGGCCGGCCTTTTTTGCCCACTGGTTAACTGATACGTTCATTATGTTCGTGACTACATTTACGCTGTGGCAGTAAAATAGCCATAAATCGCTTTTTGTGTTTAACCCTTCATATGCGATAATGAACAGTGAGCGGTGGACGAGTGGATCGGCTCATCGTATCTCTTAGTTAGAGAGGAGGGCGACCATAGTGCAAGAAACGAAAATGACGGGCGCCCGATTTTTATTTGTTACCTTACTTAATTTATTAATCACCGTTGCTGAAATTGCTGGGGGACTAGTGTCTGGATCATTGGCCTTACTGTCAGATGCTTTTCATAATTTAGGCGATTCTTTGTCGATTGTTTTAGGCTATGTTGCTCAAAGAATTAGTGGCAAGCAGCAGAATCGCCAACGAACATTTGGCTATCGACGAGCAGAAATTCTCGCAGCCTTTGTCAACGGTTTATTCTTAATTGGTGTTTCTGTGGTATTAATGGTTGAGGCAGCGCGTCGCTTTATGAAGCCTGAACCAATTAACGGCGATATCATGTTAATCGTCGCCGTTATCGGGCTACTTGCGAATTTGATCTCTGCTATTTTGATGCACCGCGGAGCTGAAGAAAGCCTAAATATCAAGGCAACCTACTTACATGTCTTGGCTGATGCTTTATCTTCCATCGCGGTTATTATTGGTGGGGTGTTAATCGTTGTCTTTAACATCACGTGGATTGATCCTTTGTTAACCTTACTTGTTTCATTTTATATCATCTATGAAACGTGGCCGGTGATTCATGATTCGATCAGTATCTTGATGCAAACGGCGCCACAGCTAGACTATGATGCGATTGCTGCTGATATTACCACGATTCCTGGCGTCATTCGGGTTCATCATATTCACGCATGGTTGATTGATGAAAATAAAGTGGTCTTTTCGGCGCACGTGAATATGCAAGATGTGATGCTTAGTGAAGCGGAACAAACGGTAGCTCAGATCCGTGATCTATTAGTACAAAAGTATCATTTATGTCATGTCACCATTCAGCCAGAGGTTCATCATGGCGCTAACGACGCGTTATTCGTGAACAAGGATCGTCTATAAAAGGTAGCATTGTCAAAATAAAAAGCTGTTATCCACAGTAATGTGGGTGACAGCTTTTTGTCGAGCATAGATTCATTGGGCTAATTATATTCTGAGTGATTATTACGCGGTTGCCAGTTGAGCAAATTGTTGTTGGTACCAACCGGACCATGGTATCTCTGAATGGCCATTAGTGTAAAAGCGCAATCCAATCTCATGCAAGAGTTGGCGATAATCATCACTATTAAAGTTCACACTAGTGGTTAAGCGTTCCTCAGGCGTAAATGATTGATTCAAAGTTAACTCGTGATTAATGTTATCAATGTATCCGTGCTGGTGATCATAGGTGGAAATCAATTCTAGGTTACTTTGTTGCCATAAACCAATATAAAACTTGGCAAAATCGGTCACTGCCGTTGTTTGAGCGGAATGATCGAGTTCGTCAATAGCTAGCAGTTGTTCTGCCATATTAACGCCTCCAAATTATCATTCAGTGTCATTTTAGCACTTTTAGAAGTTGAACAGGATGATTTGAATTTACATACGATCAAGAATTGATCCAATTTTAGCTGGATTATTAACGGTTTAGCTCGATAATGGTCGACATTTATGATAGAAGAAGTGGCAACGGATAAATATTGCGAGATCAGCAAAAACGCCAAGGCAGTCGTATACCTTATTGAGGGGTCTAGTAAGTTGAAATTCAGTAGTTGTTTGAAATTACTGTAGCACGTTTACTAGGAGCGTGCTAACTTGGATGCCTGTAATTTATTTGGCGACAATGTGCAGATTTGTGGCAGGAAGCCACCAGTTGTGCAAAAATTTTATTCATCTTGAAGCCTTAGTTGAATCGATTTGTTGGTCTTCAGGCCTAGGGAGGACGCTACGATTCAGTTATAATTTTGGGGCGTCGCAAACGTCAACCTGCTCAATAAATTTATTTTTACAAGACTAAGGCATGGTCAAAAAACCGCTTCCTATGATACAATTATTGTGTAGTTTGGTTCGGGAATGATGGTTAGATCGGCTCATGCTTGTTCGTGACAGTCCCCATTTGTACCAGTGCCAATTTACAAACTTTATAAACTGCGTACAGACGCACAGGAGGACTCAACAACATGGCAGAACACGGTACTGTTAAATGGTTTAACGCTGACAAAGGCTTCGGTTTCATCACCCGCGAAAGCGGCGACGATGTTTTCGTTCACTTCTCAGCAATCCAAGGCGATGGCTTCAAGACGCTTGAAGAAGGCCAAGGTGTTACTTTCGATGTTGAAGAAAGTGACCGTGGACCACAAGCTGCTAACGTCGTAAAAGACTAATTAATAGCAGAATTTTGGCGGTGTCGGGCTTCCAGTAGGAAGGCGACACCGCTTTTTTTTAATCCATCATCATGAAACGGAAGTGATTAGTGTGCAGACAGCTCAATTAGTCATGAATACCGCCCTGCTGGCTGGGGAAATTTTGTTAAGCAATGGTTCGGAAATTGCTCGGGTGGAGGATACAATGACGCGAATTACGACTAATGCTGGTTTTAAACAAGCAGATGTTTTTGTGTTATTGACCGGGATCACGATGTCCTTACCAGAAGTGGGATTGACACAAGTACGGCCAATTCACACGCGAACCATTGACTTAGAAAAAGTTGATCAGGTTAATACGTTATCACGTCAGTTCGCCGCCCAAGAAATTGATTTAAGAACATTTAATCGACGTTTACATCAAATTAGTGCAGCCGTCGCGACGTTCCCTTTTTGGTTACAAGACTTGGCGGCAATTGTGGTTAGTGTCACGCTAATGGTAGCCTTTACGCACATTGATGACTGGGTGACGGTTGGCTTAACAGCACTGGCTGGTGGGGTTGGATATGCTGTCTTTTACTACATAAATCATGAGGTGCGCATTCGTTTTCTGTCTGAATTCTTAGCGGCTTTATTAATTGGCTTAATCGCGGATCTGGGTTTGATGTGGCTAGGCCTGAGTCGTCCTGCTCGGGATGCGGTCATCATCGGGGCACTCATGCCATTAGTGCCTGGCGTGCCACTTATGAATGCTTTTCGTGATACAATCGCTGGCAATTTTTTGAGTGGTCCGGCACGAGCCATGGAAGCAGTGCTTTCGGTTGGTGCGATTGGCGTTGGCATTGCGCTGATGGTGAGTTTGAGATAAGTCGTTTAAATAAAAGAGGGATGAAAGCATGCAATTATTATGGGCTGGTCTTTTGGCGTATTTAGCGACTGTGGGTTTCGGCATCATTTTAAACATTCCGCGACGAGCATTGAATATTGCCGGCTTAATCGGGCTAACTGGCTGGGTCGTTTATACAGCAATTGAAGCTTTGCCAACTAGTTACAAACAATTGTCGCTAATGGCACTCGGGATGTTGGCTGCTAGTATCGCGATCGGGTGGTTGAGTAGTTTTGCTGCGCGACATAAACATATGCCGGTTATTTTATTCAACATTCCTAGCTTGGTCCCGTTAGTTCCTGGCGGCCAGGCTTATCAGATGGTCCGTAATTTGGTCCTGGGTCAAATGACCGAAGCAATGGGATATCTCGGCCAAGTGGTTGTCGTAGCAGGAACGATCGCTTTGGGATTTCTACTAGCTGAATTAAGTGAACGTGTGTGGCGTCGCGGGCAACGCCGGTGGAAGTTAACACAAAACCATTAAAGAGGCATGCTAAAAAGGTCACTTCATAATAGAAGTGACCTTTTTAGCATGCCTCTTGAGTTATTCATTGTTTAGTTAAATTTGACTTTTGTCGAAGATTACTGATTGACCAGACGGGACTAATGTTCGTTCATGACTCAGATTGTTTTGCTGTGAGTGTTTTAGTATCCGTAACCTGTGTAGCCACCAGTATTCTTAGAATCTTTCCCAGTGGCATTAGCTGTATCCCCCGAGGTGTTTGAATTACCAGCACCGTAATTAGGGTTGAGTGAGCTGTCAGAGCCACTGTTGTAGGCCTTGTCATATTGCGAGGCCGTATTTGTGTCTTTGCCCCAAGTTGAAGCGGTGTCGGCTGTTTCACCGTAAGAAACTGATGGCGCATAAGCCGCTAGTGAGGCAGGGACATAGCTAGCAAAACGTTTACCTGTTTTTGCTTTTGGTAATTGCAGTTGTTTTCGGACCTCGTTGGTGATGCGTTGCTTCTCCGTCGTTGGCAGCACTTCAAAACTTTGGCCGGCGATATCGTCACTGACTCCCTGAACGTGGTCTGAGACAACATGTTTCGTAGCAGGGCGATAGTTATTAGCCAAAGCAATCATATCGCCAAAAGTGAAATCGGTTCGTGACTGACTCGCAATAGAATTTAAAAAGTCTTGATTTAATAAGTTCGATAAGTTGCCACTCTTCTTTAACAATGCGGTAATTACGATTCGCTGACGCAGTGTTCGGCCATAGTCACTCTCAGGATCTTGATAGCGCATTCGGGTAAATTTAAGCGCTTGTGCACCATTAACATGGATCTTTTTGCCCTTAACGAATTTTTGGTTTTCATAAGTGAATGAGAGTGGCGGCACAATGTCGACACCGCCGACTTTGTTGATCACTTTTTCTAAGCCACCCATGTTGAGGAGGGCGTAGTAGTCAATTGGCACGTTAAAGAGTTTTTCAGTTGTTTTAATAGCTGTTTTTGTCTGACCGAAGTAGTAGGCGGCATTGATCTTAGTTGGAAATTCGTTTTCATAACCGACAACCGACACTAGTGAGTCACGTGGAATGCTGATCATCGTGGTCGTCTTCTTTTTTGGATTAACAGTAACTAACATCATTGAGTCGGTTCGCCCGCCAGCCCATGCCTTAGAGTTTCGTCCCAAGGCACCGACGTCGGTGCCCATCAACAGGATTGAAATAGGTTTACCCTTCTTGATTTTGGCACTAACGTCTGTTGCCTTGGCGCCATTAACTGAATTAAACATCTCATTAGAAGAATGTTTTAAATTGTTGTATAGCTTGAAGCCAAAACCGCCAATAACCAATAAGAGCACTGCAATAATTGCAAAAAAGGTGTTTCGAATGGGATGGCGATGACGTCTAGGCGGTTTAGGGTCGTTATTTTGAGGTGACGCCGAAGATGAGTCTTCGATAAAATGATTGCCATGCGTTCGCCGATCATAGCGATTTAAGCGCGAGTCTTGATTGTCGTTGTTCATAAATTCCTCCGGGTTAGCTAGGTCTGATCACCATTGCAGACGAGCACGGTTAGATAAAAGAAGTCGATCGTGATCTAAAAGTCGTGATCAGCCAAAATAACTGGCCACAAATTAAATGGACTTGTTATTGATAAAACAAGTTTGTTGGGTGGCAGTAATGGTAGCTGCAAATCGTCATTCATTGTACCAGTTGGTAACAATGACCACACTCATTCTAAGGATTTGTAATCTGATTATCTCGACTTAAGCCATTTCTTTAGAAATCTTTTCCGGTTCACGACAAACTAGGGGCTAAAATAAGGATCAAAATTGTAGTAGTCTTGGCATTACAACATTTTTTAAGGAAGCCTTAACTGGTTAAAGGAGCGTAAAGCTCATGAACGAACCACGGCGATTCGGCAAGGGTGTGCTATACTTTGTCAATGGTCTTTTGACCGAATTTAGACCCCGGTAAACGGGGGGAGGTTCAAAATTTATGTTGATTGAGAAAGAAAGGGGCCGCGGACTCATCTTAACCGTGACCACCATCTTGTTTTTAATGTTAGCGGCAATGGCAATGCGGCAATCGCAGTTGCTTGGGTTGATTGATTCAGAGATGGTCAATCGCATTCCACGTAATAGTGCTTTCGCCACAGCTGTGTTTTCAGCAATTACGAAACTAGCTAGTCCGTCATTTGATTTAGTCTATATGGTGCTGATCGCCGGTTGCTTATGGTTCTTCCATTATCGTATTCCAGCCTTGTGGGCATTAGGATACGGTTTGGGAGGGAATGTTTTAGGCACACTGATTAAGCACATTGTGGCTCGATCCCGTCCGATCGGTCATTTACCCGCTGATGATGGTTATAGTTTTCCCTCTGGACATGTGTTGGGCACCTTCATGGTGGCAGCTATTTTGTTTTTAGTGGTTCTACCAGTGATCAAAAGCCGATTACAGCGCCTGCTAATTCAAACGATTCTATGTATTTGGGTGTTGCTGGTGATGTTCAGTCGAGTCTTCCTACAGGCACATTTTCCGACAGATACGATTGGCGCCGTATTGCTTGCGTACGCTTGGTTGCAGGTGGCTGAATACTTGTACATATGGTTAGCGCCCCAGTTAAAACAATGGTCTTGGTTAAAAACATCAAAGCTTTAATGAGCAAAAGTCTACATGACAATGTAGGCTTTTTTTGTTGTGCTAAGTCACTTTGTTACCCCCACTTAGCATAATTTTGTTAATTGGATCAGTTTGCCAACTGCCCAATTCGGCTAGTGTTGATCATTTATTTGATCCCCATGGAGCGACTGAGCGTGTTGCTGTATCGGCTAGTATGCAATAAGAATTATGAAGAGGCGTTTAACAAGTGCTCCTAGTGGTAACAGATTCGAAAATGTTATAAATTGTACGCAATAGGTTTATTAAATGAACTAATGATAATAAATCAATAAATTGTTTTAGCGTTGTCTATTTTAAACCGAGTTTTATAAGCCCAACTAACAGCATTAATGACGTTAATAAAATGTAACGAAATAGTTATTAAATATGATTAATTTGAATCAATATAATGCCTTAATTATTGACCTATTAATGCTACAATTAGTGATGTCACAAATAAGATAACCATTTATTTAAACGTTCTTTTTTAGCCTTAACTTAAGCGAGTAAATAGTTTTATTTCTTCAGTTAACTTTTTTGTGCTGAATGGATGACTGGACGAACTTAGGCCTCGGAGGAGCATATGAGAAAGCAGAATCAAGCACAATCGGAACATTACAAAATGTATAAGAAGGGCAAGCAGTGGCTATTTGCGTTAGTGACGCTATTTGGTGTCGGCATTACGGCCAACCTGACGACTGTCCATGCGGCCACTGATAGCGGCCAGCCGGCTGAAGCAGCAGCCAGTCCGACGAGCAACCCCATGCAAGAAATCTCCTTAACGACGAGCAGTGCCTCAGGGGTTGCCTCAGCTGCCTCAGCACCTGCTAGTCAACAGTCATCTGGTGACACATCATCAACGACTTCACCAACTGATAGTGAAGCGAAGTCCGTTACGACTGATTCCACGACGAGTACTGAAGCACAGCAGCAATCGGCAACCATCCAGGCGACCGCTAGTGATCAAAAAATGGCGACTTCAACGGCGCCTGATTTAAGTGTAGCTTCACAGACGACGACACAAGCGGCTAGTTCGACGACTAGTGACCAAATAGCACTGCCAACTATGGCACCAACAGCGGTCCGCATGAATACAGTGGCTGACGGAATCGAGCGAGTTAGTTTGTTAGCGACGGATGCTGTGTCAGCCGCTGATCAGCCGACTGCACCGACGCTAACTGGGGCGCCTTCTTTATCTAATTTTTATGTGAATGGCGCTACTGTTACCTATAATCAGAGCACAACCTTATCTTTGAACCACATTTATAACCCCTCAGGTAGTCAGCAACTATACGGAGTCTATGTTGTATTACCGCCGTCAGTTATGGGGGCCTCATTATCTGTGATCCAACAGGCAGCTAATAACCTGGTTACAACGATGCAAAATGAAAAATATTCGATTGCTTCTATGACCGTCTATCAGTTGCCAAATTCGGTTAGTGGGCGGGAAGTCTATTACTTACGTCCTAATGATGGTGCTAATGCCGCTGGTGCTATAACAGCCGTTGAGTTTGACTTTCCAATTCAAACCGGATTAGCTACTGATCCAGCCGTGCCCGTAAGTTGGCAGATGAATGCAAACACTAATGATCAGTTAATAACGAACACGGTTATGTTTGCTGGGGCAAGTAATTATACGTCAGGTGGTTTCTATCCGACCGTTAGTGCGACAACGGTCGGTATAATCGGGGCTGTCGACCAGAATGTACAAGGAATTGTATACTCCGGTATTGCCCGAAGCTTTTCTTATAAACACTCAACAATCGTTGACACATACAATGTGATTGATGGTACCACTGGCAAACAGATCACTTCAAAAGCAGTTCAGGGTCTGGATGGCAGCAGCTACTCACGAGCTACACCATCGACAGGAACGAATACAAACGCAGTTGATACTTTAGCTTCATTGGGCCTAAGTTCAACACAGTATGATCAGGCCAGCATGACGATCAATTCGGGGACGTTTTCTGATACTGAATATTTCTCTGGTGATACGACTGGGACGGGTTCCAGCTTTCCGGGCAGTACGTACACGATTACCGTCTATGAGAATGCCGCCAAAGTTGCTGTTAATTATGCCTATGAGCAGTTGGATGCTAATGGAAATCCAGTTTTGGGTAGCGATGGTAAGCCAATTCTGACACCGATGACGGGGCTAGATGCAAGTTCATACCCAACGGAGGCAACTTATCCAAATGGCACCGTGTTAAACGGCACTGATGTTAATTATGTAATTCCCACGAGTGTGACGACACCACCAACGGGTTATACTTTTGCGTCAACTCAAGGCTCTTTGACGGGGGCTTTGCTGAATACGCCACAAACAGTAACAGTTATTTTTAAACAAGATCCGGCCACTGTTACTGTGAATTATTATGCAGTAGATCCGAATGGCAATCCTTACTATAGTTATGATGTTAAAAATGATGACGGCAGCGTGACTACACAGTACACGACGGATTCAAGCACACCGGGAGCAAAGCCGTATTTGCTAAATCAAAGTGGTGAAGTTCCTCCTCTGGACGGCTTTTTTGGTGACACCTATACGACAAATGCTCCAGCGCAGGTAACCGATCTTGTAGCCGGTCTGCCATATCATAACTATTATCAACTATACGGAACCATTGATGCTAATGGCGTAGTGACAAAGGGTGCGGCCTCTATTTCTGGTAATTATGGGGCAGGTTCAAATACCATTGGTTTCTACTATGTCAGGCAGGTACCCACTAGTGAAACGTATACGGATACGTTAGGAAATGTGTTGGCAACACCGATTAATCAGGCCTGGATTGATGGTCAAACAATTTCCTTATCTGAAATTAAGAGTTTTGACGGGACCACCATTGATTGGGATAAGTCAATAGTCTCTCTGGTTGATACCATAACACCGTCTGCACCTGAATCTATTCGGGATTTTGTTACTACAACTTCCGAACTTTCTCAGCCAGCTACTGATGCCCAAGTTTTAGCAGCTTGGCCAGGATTTTTACAAGCTTTTTCTGCTACAAAAGTGGCTGCAGGAATGCAGTTTGCTGCTGTTACGATTAATTACGTGTATAAGCTAAATGTGACTGATGTTATCCTGCAAGGTGGCAGTAAAGTTTACGATGGGCAGCCAATTACGGCAGCCGTCACGGCAGTGACCACCATGCCAAATGGACTAGTGACGACTGGCTTGAGTCAAGGGACGGATTACACCGTTAGTGGTTCAGATTCCGAGCTGACGAATGTTGGATTATACACGGTGACGCTGACAAAAGAAGGTTTGGCAAAGTTAGAAGCACAGAATCCTAACTATGACTTTACGGGGATCACCGCCAGTGAGGTGACTACAACCTACAAGATCACACCAGCCGCAGTGACTGATGTCACCCTGCAAGGTGGCAGTAAAGTTTACGATGGGCAGCCAATTACGGCAGCCGTCACGGCAGTGACCACCATGCCAAATGGACTAGTGACGACTGGCTTGAGTCAAGGGACGGATTACACCGTTAGTGGTTCAGATTCCGAGCTGACGAATGTTGGATCATACACGGTGACGCTGACAAAAGAAGGTTTGGCAAAGTTAGAAGCACAGAATCCTAACTATGACTTTACGGGGATCACCGCCAGTGAGGTGACTACAACCTACAAGATCACACCAGCCGCAGTGACTGATGTCACCCTGCAAGGTGGCAGTAAAGTTTACGATGGGCAGCCAATTACGGCAGCCGTCACGGCAGTGACCACCATGCCAAATGGACTAGTGACGACTGGCTTGAGTCAAGGGACGGATTACACCGTTAGTGGTTCAGATTCCGAGCTGACGAATGTTGGATCATACACGGTGACGCTGACAAAAGAAGGTTTGGCAAAGCTAGAAGCACAGAATCCTAACTATGACTTTACGGGGATCACCGCCAGTGAGGTGACTACAACCTACAAGATCACACCAGCCGCAGTGACTGATGTCACCCTGCAAGGTGGCAGTAAAGTTTACGATGGGCAGCCAATTACGGCAGCCGTCACGGCAGTGACCACCATGCCAAATGGACTAGTGACGACTGGCTTGAGTCAAGGGACGGATTACACCGTTAGTGGTTCAGATTCCGAGCTGACGAATGTTGGATCATACACGGTGACGCTGACAAAAGAAGGTTTGGCAAAGCTAGAAGCACAGAATCCTAACTATGACTTTACGGGGATCACCGCCAGTGAGGTGACTACAACCTACAAGATCACACCAGCCGCAGTGACTGATGTCACCCTGCAAGGTGGCAGTAAAGTTTACGATGGGCAGCCAATTACGGCAGCCGTCACGGCAGTGACCACCATGCCAAATGGACTAGTGACGACTGGCTTGAGTCAAGGGACGGATTACACCGTTAGTGGTTCAGATTCCGAGCTGACGAATGTTGGATCATACACGGTGACGCTGACAAAAGAAGGTTTGGCAAAGCTAGAAGCACAGAATCCTAACTATGACTTTACGGGGATCACCGCCAGTGAGGTGACTACAACCTACAAGATCACACCAGCCGCAGTGACTGATGTCACCCTGCAAGGTGGCAGTAAAGTTTACGATGGGCAGCCAATTACGGCAGCCGTCACGGCAGTGACCACCATGCCAAATGGACTAGTGACGACTGGCTTGAGTCAAGGGACGGATTACACCGTTAGTGGTTCAGATTCCGAGCTGACGAATGTTGGATTATACACGGTGACGCTGACAAAAGAAGGTTTGGCAAAGTTAGAAGCACAGAATCCTAACTATGACTTTACGGGGATCACCGCCAGTGAGGTGACTACAACCTACAAGATCACACCAGCCGCAGTGACTGATGTCACCCTGCAAGGTGGCAGTAAAGTTTACGATGGGCAGCCAATTACGGCAGCCGTCACGGCAGTGACCACCATGCCAAATGGACTAGTGACGACTGGCTTGAGTCAAGGGACGGATTACACCGTTAGTGGTTCAGATTCCGAGCTGACGAATGTTGGATCATACACGGTGACGCTGACAAAAGAAGGTTTGGCAAAGTTAGAAGCACAGAATCCTAACTATGACTTTACGGGGATCACCGCCAGTGAGGTGACTACAACCTACAAGATCACACCAGCCGCAGTGACTGATGTCACCCTGCAAGGTGGCAGTAAAGTTTACGATGGGCAGCCAATTACGGCAGCCGTCACGGCAGTGACCACCATGCCAAATGGACTAGTGACGACTGGCTTGAGTCAAGGGACGGATTACACCGTTAGTGGTTCAGATTCCGAGCTGACGAATGTTGGATCATACACGGTGACGCTGACAAAAGAAGGTTTGGCAAAGCTAGAAGCACAGAATCCTAACTATGACTTTACGGGGATCACCGCCAGTGAGGTGACTACAACCTACAAGATCACACCAGCCGCAGTGACTGATGTCACCCTGCAAGGTGGCAGTAAAGTTTACGATGGGCAGCCAATTACGGCAGCCGTCACGGCAGTGACCACCATGCCAAATGGACTAGTGACGACTGGCTTGAGTCAAGGGACGGATTACACCGTTAGTGGTTCAGATTCCGAGCTGACGAATGTTGGATCATACACGGTGACGCTGACAAAAGAAGGTTTGGCAAAGTTAGAAGCACAGAATCCTAACTATGACTTTACGGGGATCACCGCCAGTGAGGTGACTACAACCTACAAGATCACACCAGCCGCAGTGACTGATGTCACCCTGCAAGGTGGCAGTAAAGTTTACGATGGGCAGCCAATTACGGCAGCCGTCACGGCAGTGACCACCATGCCAAATGGACTAGTGACGACTGGCTTGAGTCAAGGGACGGATTACACCGTTAGTGGTTCAGATTCCGAGCTGACGAATGTTGGATCATACACGGTGACGCTGACAAAAGAAGGTTTGGCAAAGCTAGAAGCACAGAATCCTAACTATGACTTTACGGGGATCACCGCCAGTGAGGTGACTACAACCTACAAGATCACACCAGCCGCAGTGACTGATGTCACCCTACAAGGTGGCAGTAAAGTTTACGATGGGAACGCGATTATCAATGCCGCGACGGTTACCTTACCAACCGGTCTGACGGTGCCTGAATTAACTCAAGGCATCGATTATCTAGTGACCGGTGATAGCGACAGTTTAATCAATGCAGGTAAGTACAAAGTCGTATTGACACAGGCAGGGCTAGAGAAACTTGCAGCAGCTAATGATAACTACGACTTTAGTCACGTTGAACCAACCGATGTGACGGGGCAGTATGTTATCAATAAAGCTCAAGCGACAATTACTGGTAACAATCTGACCCACATTTACGATGGCAATACGGTTCAGCCAACTGCGACAGTGACTGGCGCAGTTAATGGGGAAACGATCACCTATGATCCACTGACTGTGGTTGGACCAAATGTAGGTCAATACAACTTCACCCCAACTGCTAGTGATACTGCGGTGAATAAGAATTACAACTTTACCTACAAATTAGGCACAGTAACGATCACGCAGGCGGCGTTGACACAGACTGATGTTGATTTGACCAGTGGATCGAAGACTTATGATGGTCAAGCCATTACCGATGCAACCACGGTTGTGTTACCAACTGGTTTGACAGTCCCCGAATTAACACAGAATACTGATTATTTGGTGACCGGTACAGATGAACAGTTAATCAATGCAGGTAATTACACCATTACGCTGACGCAAGCGGGATTAGACAAACTTGCGAAAGCAAACACCAACTATGACTTTAGCCACGTTGAACCAAATCAAGTGACGGCTCAGTATGTTGTCAATAAGGCCACAGCCACCATTGCCGGTGTTACAGATAGTAAAACCTATGATGGGCAAACTGCTCAACCACTCGCGACGATAACCGGTGCGGTCAATGGTGAAAAACTTGTTTACACGATTGGCGAAGTTGGACCAAATGCGGGCACGTATGACTTTACGCCGACAGCGGACAAGGATGCAGCTGTTAACCAAAACTATGATATTACGGTGACTGGCGCTCAATACACGATCAATAAAGCTACGGCTACGATTACGGGCGATAATGTGACCCACGTTTACGATGGCAACACGGTTCAGCCAACCGCCACGATAACTGGTGCGGTCAATGGTGAAACACTTAGCTATGATCCACTTGCCGCCGTTGGACCGAATGTAGGTCATTACAACTTCGCCCCAACTGCGAGTGATGTAGCGGTGAATCAGAATTATAACTTTGTGTATAACCCAGGCACGGTAACCATCACGCCAGCTCCGTTAACGCAGGCAGATGTTAGCTTAACCGGTGGCGAAAAGACGTATGATGCCGCGGCTATTACCAATGCAGCTACGGTAACATTGCCAACGGGGTTAACAGTACCGACTTTAATTCAAGGTACCGACTATGATGTGACTGGGCTGGATGCTAATTTGAAAAACGCCGGCTCGTACACCATTACATTGACGCAAGCCGGTTTAGACAAACTAGCTGCCGTAAATGATAACTACGACTTTAGTCAAATTAATCCGGCACTTGTTAAAACAAACTATGTTGTTCATAAGGCAACGGCGACATTGACTGGTAATAGTCAAACCAGTGTCTTTAACGGGCAGCAAGTCACACCAATGGCTACGGTAACTGGCGCAGTCGACGGTGAAACGATCACCTATGCGCCTATTCAGGCAGTCGGTCCAGATGTGGGAACGTATTACTTTATCCCTCAAGCGACTAATGATGCAGTCAATGCTAACTATGATATTAAGGTTGTTGCCGGGACGATTGTAATTCAGCCAGCCATAGTGACCGCTGTCACGCTAGTAGGTAGTACGAAGACCTATGATGGACAGACAATCACGAAAGCCGCCAGTGTCAAATTACCATCTGGCTTAGTCGCACCTGAACTAATGCAAGGCGTTGATTATACTGTTACTGGATTAGATCCAGACTTGACGAATGCAGGCAGCTATACGGTGACATTAACGGCCGCTGGCTTAGCCAAATTAATGGCGGCTAACAGTAATTATGACTTTAGTAAGATCACTGCTAACCAAGTTACGACCACTGCTGTCATTAACAAGGCCAATGCAACGATCGCCGGTAACGATGTCACCCATGTTTATGATGGCAATACTGTAACACCAACGGCGACGGTAACTGGTGCGGTCAATGGTGAGACAATTCGGTATAATGCGCTAGATCCAGTTGGTCCTAATGTTGGTCAATATGCCTTCACCCCAACTGCCAGCGATAATGCGGTGAATCAGAATTATAACTTTACCTATGAAGCAGGGAAGGTAACGATCACCCAAGCGCCGCTACCCCAAGCTGAGGTTGCCTTAAAAGCTGGCGCTAAGATTTATGATGGTCAAAGCATTAATAATGCGGCTACAGGAACCTTACCAGCTGGTTTGACGGCGCCTGAATTAACACAAGGTATTGATTATCTAGTGTCGGGTGCTGACGACCGTTTGACCAATGCCGGTACTTACAAAGTCACGTTGACACAAGCCGGCTTAAACAAACTAGCTGCTGCCAACACGAATTACGACTTTAGCGGCATTGACCCAGCCAAAGTAACTGACACGTATACCGTTAGCAAAGCCCATGCCACCATCACTGGCATTACGGATAGTAAAACTTATGATGGTGGGGTTGGCCAACCAACGGCCATGGTCACTGGGGTGGTGGCTGGTGAGCAACTCGTTTACACGATTGCCTCAGTTGGGCCAAATGCGGGAACGTATGACTGTGTACCAACGGTAGGTGAAGATGCCGTTAACCAGAATTACGAAATTACGGTGGCTGGTGGCCAATATACGATTAACAAGGCCAATGCAACGATCGCCGGTAACGATGTCACCCATGTTTACGATGGCAATACTGTAACACCAACGGCTACCGTAACTGGTGCGGTCAATGGCGAAACCATTCAATATGGTGCATTAGATCCGGTGGGTCCTAATGTTGGTCAATATGCCTTCACGCCAACTGCCAGCGATAATGCAGTGAATCAGAATTATAACTTCACTTATGAAACAGGTACGGTGACGATCACTCAAGCAGCACTAACCCAGGCTGACGTGACCTTGCAAGGTGGCTCGAAGACTTACAATGGACAATCAATTACCAACGCCGCCACGATTACCTTACCAACTGGTCTGACGGTACCGGAATTAACCCAAGGCACTGATTATCTAGTGTCTGGCGCCGACGACCGTTTGACCAATGCTGGCACATACAACGTCACCTTGACGCAAGCTGGATTAGATAAGCTGGCGGAAGCTAATGCTAACTATGACTTTAGCCAGATCAATCCAGCCCAAGTTAAGGGGCACTATGTCGTCAATAAGGCGTTAGCAACCTTAACGACCGATTCAGCTACCAAAGTGGAAGGTAACCATGATCCGCAATTGACGGCGACTGTGACTGGTCTAATCGGTCAGGATCAGTTGAATTACACGGTTAGTCGAGTAGCCGGTGAAAATCCGGGTCAATATCAACTAACGGTGGCAATGGGCGATAATCCAAACTACGATGTGCGGATAACTAACAGCGGCTCGTTGACGATCTTGGCCGCGGTCACAGTGAACTATGTCGATCAAGATGGCAACTCGATTGCTCCGGATCAACGTCAGACACTGACTGGTCAGGTCGGAAGTACGCTGACAATCACAGCACCAACGATCGCCGGGTACACGTTGATGCCAGGTCAACCAACGCGTTACGTGGTGACGAATATGACTGGTCAGACGGTGACCTTGCAGTATCGCCAGAATGCGTCGGTTACGGCTCATTACTATTTGGTTGGCACAACTCAGCAGCTAGCGGACAGTGAGACGCAAACGAGTGGCGTTGGGTTAGCTTATACGACCAAGGCCAAAGCGATTGCGGGATATACGCTGGTCGCTACGCCAAGTAATGCGACAGGACTGTATGCTGGTGAGCCAACGGACGTTAACTACTACTACACCGTTGATTACACGGTCGTTGCGCAAACCCCAGATGGCACTGCTTTGCCGGTTGGGTCAATCTCGGGAACCGGGACGCCAGGGGAAGCCATTACCGGTTTGCCGACGTTATCAGGTTACACGTTGACCCAGACACCGGTGGTTCCGGATCAGCCGGGTCAGGTTGTTGCGATTTATACACCAAATACCGAACAGCTACAGGTTAATTACTGGCTCAACGGCAGTAAAACAGCGATTTTACCAAGCCAAACGGTCAGTGGTCCATTTGACAGCGCTTATCAAATAACGCCGTTAGATATTCCAGGCTATACATTAGTTTCAACGCCAGCTAATGCCAGCGGTACGTTTGGACTGGAAAATGTAGATGTTACGTACTATTACGAACTTAATTACACGTTGCAACCCGTCGATGAAAATCGTCGTCCAATTGATGGAGCGTCCTCAGTTAGCGGGCATGGCATACCAGGACAAAGCATTGATTTATCAACATTACCGTCCATTCCTGGTTACACACTAGTCAGCCAGACGGTGAACGTTCCTGATCAACCTGGAGTAGTTAATGTTCAATACGTTAAAAACAGTGAGCCAATTGATCCTGGCGATGGTGGTCAACCAGTAGGACCAAGTAAGCCTGTTGATCCAAATGAGCCAGTCGGGTCTAATCAATTCGGCAACGGTGGTAGCACAACACCTGGTCAGAATGGGTCTAGCACGGTTTCAACAGGCCATGAAGTGGATCAAATAGGTTCGACTAATCAGGAGCAAAGTGATGTGTCACAGCTGACCAACTTGCCGAAAACGGCAGCGCGTCAGCAAATTAACTGGGCATTACTGGGTGCTAGCTTCATGTTTAGTGGCTTTGCGTTCATTCTGCTAGGCAAACCACGTCGCAAACAGAATCGTCGATCAACCAGAGTAAGCGGCAGTCGGCATTAATACGTCTGTTGTTTGGTCAAAAGTCGAAGTGATTTAAGTAAGTGAGCACCTTTAAGCGGTCGTTATTTCCCAAATTTTTTTGGAAATAGCGGCCGCTTTTTGGCGTTCAATATCAGACTGAGTTGTTGCATTAACTAGCGCTTATCAAACAGTTACTGGTTTAGTATGATAGTTAATGAAGATGATCTTAATTTAATGAGGTAATGAATGATGCGAAGTCAACAACAGAATCAACGACGTACCTGGATATGGGTTTCACTCGCAATTGTCTTAGTCGTGGCTGGAATCTTGATCGGGGTTTTTTTAGGCCGTGAGGGCAATTCATCGAAAACAAGTGCACCGGCAACGTCACAACGTCGCTCAACATCTGCTAGTTCGGTTACCAGTCAAAAGAACTCGGCTTCATCTGAATCATCAACTGCTGAGTCGAGCAGTCCATCTTCAACTGAAAGTGTGACAGCTGGTCCATATTCTGTATCGACGGAAGAGTTGAATGCGATTCGTACCTGGGATTTTCATGGCGTTAATGTGCCACGATCAGTGAATTTGTCATTTAATGACGACTCTGGGGCGGGCACGATTACGATTGTTGGGGCCGGTGGCGGCAGCTTTGGTGCTACCTATGTGGAGATCCCAACAAAAACAATTCGCGTCTTTTCCGCTAGCACGAATGCGATTCGGTCGGTTAAGGTAAATAGTGAATTGCAATTTAATGCAACTACTGCGGATACATTGTCATCTGCGGGTTCTTTATACGCTTTTAAAAATAAGCAAGGCGGCATTTCTTTGGCGACACCGAATTATGCTGGAAATGTTACCAACGATGAAATGGACGTCATGATCGAATTAACCAATTGAATTTTGCATTGATAAAACAGTGACCCAAGTTCAAGGTCACTGTTTTTTTTAGACAGTTTGATTTATACAAGACGCATGTTTATTAAGTTACTCAAAATTTCTCATTAACGTTTCTTTTTTTCTTGCTAGACGGATGAGAGTTCGGTATAGTCTAAAACGTAATCGTTACTGTTTGGGCAAAAGAAAGAAGGCACTAATGTGAAGCATTTCGGACGAATCATTGGTTTAACATTATTAGCAGCCATTGCAGCGGTTGTGATGACAGCGTGTGGAACTAAAAAAGCAGTCACAGACACGACGAGTTCCAAGCCGATTCATGTCGCCGCTAGTGTAGATTTTTATGGGCAAGTTGCACAGGCAGTCTTAGGCGACCACGGGACTGTCAACTCGATTATTAATAGTCCTAGCGTGGATCCTCATAATTTCGAGCCGACGACCAAGGATGGTCAAACGGTGTCGAAAGCCAATGTGGTCTTAGCCAATGGGATCGGTTATGACAATTGGATGACTAAGTTGGCTAAAAGTAATGGAAATGGCAAGCAAACCGTCGTTAAAGTTGGTGAAAATGTCTTGAACAAACGCGTTGGCGACAATGAGCACGTGTGGTACCAACCAGAAACAATGCCGAAATTAGCTAATTATTTGGCCGATAAGTTTGGCAAGATTGCGCCTAAATATAAAAAAGATTATCAACGTAACGCGCAACATTACATTAAGTCCTTACAACCTTTGCAAACCGAAATTGATCAATTGAAAGCCAAGAGCAATGGTCAAAAGGTGGATGTCAGTGAACCGGTGTTTGATTATGCATTGGACGCCCTCGGCTATCAACGCAATAACCACAAGTTTGAACTGGCCGTTGAGAATGGGACCGATCCTTCACCGAAAGAGATTCGTTCGATGGAAACTGACATTAAGCAGCACAAAATTGCCTTCTTTGTGAATAATAGTCAGGCCAGTGATAAAACCGTCAGCGCGATGGTGGCACTAGCTAAGAAAAACCAGGTACCAGTACTGAACGTAACCGAAACATTACCAAAAGGAAAAACCTATGAAGCATGGATGATGGATCAGTATCAGGCCTTGGCAAAAATCCAAAACCAAATTCACCAATAAGGGCTTAATTTTGTTTGTTTAATTCGCTTTTATTACCAGTACATTTAAGGTAACTTAGGCACGGGATACGGAAAATGAAAGTGATCGTCATTAGTAGGGTTGCCGGTGGGTCGTCGTTTGCGATCCCGATTGCGGCGACTAAATGAAACCAAATCCATTATCATGATTGAACGTGGACCAGATATTTCTTGATGTTTGGGAAGCCGGCAAGGAACTTACGGGACACGTCCCTGCAACCGTCTGGATTCCGTTAAGCCAGCTACGAGATCGATTGTTCAGCTGAGTTATCGGCTTGCTCAACTAGTCTATCTGACCCTATCACCCAGGGCTCACCAATTATAACGCTGCTAGTATTGAGGCCAGAATAATTGATGAATTAGGTGAATAAGGTCGAGAGTTTACTGGACTTAAAAGGGTTTGGGACATAACTTATAAAAGGCGTTGCGATTTGTTGTTTTTGTGCACCATGTCTCCATGGTCAAAACGTGCGACAAACGTCTGAAAGCTATACCTAGCAATAAAGTGAGCACCTTCCAAAGTATGGAAGATGCTCATTTTTTCGCTAGCGCTCGCTCTCAATTCGGCGTTATGTCACACTCTTTTTTGATTGTTGCTTAGATTCATTTGGTCCGGTTCACACCCGATGCGTTAGTCGATACGTTTTGTTTTGAAGCCGTTGAAAGGCCAAAAAACGCTTTCGTTCCCGTTCGATGGCACGGTAACGCTGAGGTTGCTTTCGATAGAAGTCTTGATGAAAGTTTTCCGCCGGCCAGAACGTTTGCGCAGGCTGAATTTCCACGACGATTGGGTGATGGTACCGGCCACTGTCGATGACACGCTGTTTGCTAGCCTCAGCAATGGCGCGTTGCTGGTCATTTTGCACGAAAATAATTGGTCGATAGCTGATCCCGCGGTCATTGACTTGCCCTTCGGCATCAGTTGGATCGATGAGTTGCCAGTAAATGTCGACCAACTGGGCGTATGTGATTTGGCGGGTATCAAAGATGATTTCTACCGCTTCAACATGCCCTGTTGTTTGGCTCATCACTTGCTCATAGGTCGGGTGATTAACATGACCGCCGGTATAACCAGAGACGACCGAAATAATGCCAGGTCGTTGATCAAATGGCGAGACCATGCACCAAAAACAACCACCAGCAAAAATAGCTCGTTGCTGGTAGGGAAGATCGTCGGCTTGATGCGCGGATAAATCAAACGTTGCGACGGGACGTGTGGGTTCCACGAGTTGCTGATAGAAATCAGTGACATCTGGTGATAAATTATTGCGAACGGCTAATGGTCGGAGGGTAACTTCTAAATTAGCGAGAGCCTGTTTAGCTGATTGACCTTGCTCAATCGCATTTTTCGCGACCACCAATTGTTGACGTTCAAAGTCGCGTGTTCCGGACGTTAAAATGAGGTTGTATAAGCTACTTAATGACGCTTGATCGGACATAAATTGCTCACCTCCCAGTCAGCTTTTCTTAATTGCTGACATTGTAACCGGTTTGGAGGAAAGTGGCGATCATTTAGATTGAGATGATTAATGTGAACGTAGGTGAGATAAGACTTGGGTAACGCTGTCAGTGCGAAGGGCAAGCAAACCAAGTCCATAAACAAGCGCGCCAATGCTAATCTCCAGCACAAAGTACGGGAGTGTTGCCGGTAGATGGTGCTGGCAAATGATGACAATGACATTCATTACGGCTGCCGCCACTAAGAATTTCCACAGGTTATGAAACAGTAGTGTGAATTTTAACTGATGACGAACGAGTAAAAGCTCCACACCGGTTACAAACACTTCAGTTCCCACAGTTGCATATGCTGCGCCGTAAACGCCAAACCAATGGATGAAACCGAGGTTTAAAAAGACATTCAGTAAGGCCCCAAATGAAACAGCTAGTGTGTAATCTCGTACCCGATTGACCGGAATGAGATATTGTTTTCCAATCGCATTATTCCACGCGATTAGGACAATACAAGGTGCCTGAATCATCAATAAAATGCCGGTTAAGCCAAAGCGCGGTGTTAGCAGCCAGTTAACGATTGGACTGGCGACCGCGTATAGTCCGAAGGCGATCGGGATCGCAATTGCTGAGACATACTGGAAGGAGCGATACAAGCTGCGATGCACAGCATTTAAATCGTGTTGGGCAAAAAGATTGGAGATATGTGGGAGGACGACAGCCGATAGTGAAGTGACGACAATCAAAGCAATGTTAATGATCCGGTCAGAATAATCCATAAAGCCGGAAGCTTGTACGGAGACCATGTGTTTTAAGAAGGTTTTATTCATTAAAATGTACAGTTGCATGGAGGCAGTAGGGACGAAGAGGATTAATGAAGGCCGCAAATGACGCCAAATTTGGAGGCGTTGATGGGGTACATGGGTTAGTAAGTCGTGTAGATAAGGCCATAGTGATAGGTTGCCCAATAAACCGCTCAAGGCTAAAACCAAGATGTAAATCCACAGATCCTGGGGTTGTTTAACCCACGTAAAGATTACGATCAATGAAATAATTCGGACAAAGGCGTCACGCACAACGGTTTTTCGAAAGTCTTCTAACCCCATGAAGAACCAGGAGATATCTACTGCACTACCGATAAGGGTAATTGATTGCAACAAGAAGTAGCTTTGGTATTGCGGTTGAAACCACACAAAAACATAGAAGGCAAGCAACGCCGCCATTGAAATGACGAATTGAATGCCTTCTATTTCCCAAAATAATTGTGAACGCTTTGTGGCGTTGTCCCGCACCATCGCAATTTCCCGGGTGCCATACAGGCTAATTCCTAGCGAACCCAGTAATGCGAAGTAACTCATAATAGAACTTGTATAAGCATTGATTCCGACGCCGGTTGGGCCGAGATGGCGAGCCAAGTAAGGGATGGTCACCAGTGGAATGATAAGGACCAATAATTGATAGGTCACATTATAAAGATAATTTTTTAGAACACGCATCAACTTGTTAAGACGATTAAATCTTACTCCTTCACACTTGATAGTTCATGGTGGATGACAGCTGGTTGAACCACGATTTCAGTGGATGAAATGTGGTTGAGCACGTGAAAGGACTTTACATGATCGGGATGTTGATCGGCAGCCGCTGGGTCTTGTGTAATATCACCATACATTCGTTTTAAGATGCTGTCGGCACCAACTGGAATACGGGCTTGACCATCACCAAAGGGGACGGATTTAAACGCCGCCAGTTCATCAGCCGTTGCCCATTCGTGACCCCAATCAAACCAAGAAGCATAGTTACCATAAACGCGGGTCTTAGATGAATGAGAACTGGTCATGACATAATGACGCATTGCTTTTAAGGTGCGGGTTGGAATCACAGAAAGGACGGTTGTTAGTAAACCATACAAAAGCTTGCCTAAACGATTATCGATATAAAGGTTGATATAGCGAGAATGAACCAGACGGTCTAATAAATGAAAGCTGATTTTTTTCAAGGTTCGCCCAATCACTGAATTGGGCACGGCATCATATGGCACGATATCGAGGAATACGGTCCGCGATGAAAAAGGATAGTCCTCTTCAATCTGCGTTTGTTTATCAATGAGCTTGCACCAAGTGATGCCATAATCCGCATGGGTCATATCACTCAAGATTTCATAACGTGAGTCCTGACCAAACCGCTCCTGCACAGCTTGAATGAACTGTTCTAGATCAGATCTCAGCATGCCGATGTCAAGATCATCATCCCAAGGAACGATGCCAGCATATTTAACCGCGCCCACCATTGAACCACCAGTTAACCAGTAGTTAATGTGCTCTTCATCACAAATCTTAATGACGAGATTGAGTAAGTTATATTCGTATTGTTGAAGTAACTTTAAGTCCAAAGAGCTCACCTTTCCATTTCATCTCAACGCCGACTAGACCTAGATAAAGTATGGATTAAAAACTAATTGTAACCCGAACTGATATCAAAGTAATTTTAACACTTTTTTATAGAATATAATCAGGAAATCGATATCTCAGACAAATTAGTATAGACCAGGCGTAAAGTGACGCTACTAGTAGTAATAGAGTGACTTTATGAATGATTGGCCGGTTAATAATTTTAACAAAACTAAATTGTAGAGAAACTTGTTGTGTAGCAGGTTTGAGCGATCTAACTTGTGGTAAAGATCGGTATTGACCAGATTTTAAGACCGTCAGTTTTCGTGTCGAACCTGTCGGATTGTTAATGACAAGGGTTTGTTTTCCAGAAGAGAAATGGTGCAGTTTTTGCCAAGCGTGATCTTTGGCCGACCATGTTAATCTTTGAAGACCGGTATGGCTTTTAAAAAGGATCTTTAATGAAGCGGGTTTATTAATGATTTGATTGGTGCTTTGAATGCGCAATGCATTTGCTGATGCAGGCAAATTAATTACTTGGGTGACTGTTTGGCCGGGATGAATGACCAAAGTACCATAGCCTTTTTCCTGCTGAACGACAGGCTGATTAAGCGCGGCGGGTCGCGTAAACGACCAACTCGTTTTTAATCCTAAGAAGGCACAAATAGTCAAGACACCTAACACGGTCCAGCGTAACTGGGATTGACGTTTGGGCGTGAGCGTAATCACCGGTTCTGTGGCGATATCAGTCAACCCAGCCGCTGCCAAGCCAATGATTAGTGGTAATACGATTAAACTGTAGCGAGCTTCGACTTCCCAAAAAAATATGTGAAAAGTATAAATACCTAAAAACATTAGCAAGCTGAAGCGGGTGAATAACGTAAATGGCTTGCGCTGTGTGATTAATCGCCAACATTCCACCACGAAACCTAGCCACATGACCGAATACAAGGCTGCTAGCCAAGTGTTTAGCAGACGCTTTTGACTACCAAATAAATAGCTATACCAAGCGTCATAATGCTGGACTTGTTGAAATAAATCAGTGGCATCCAAGGGGCCGTACCCCCACATCAGATTGGTTTTGAAAATGAATTGTTTAGCCAAGCCAACTGGCCCCATTTTAGTCAGACGCTGACGAATGATTGTATTCACTAATTTCTGTTTTTTTGTATAGGTTGGCTGAGCTTGAATGAGATGCGTATCTTGTTGATTTGTAGCACCTTTAGTGGCTGAATTTAGTCCCATCATAGTCCAGGTTAATACCGGCATCTTTTTAGTTGATGGTTGAGTATAACCAAAATGTTGTTTCAGAGTCGGAGTGGTTGAATACGCTAAACCAGCACAAATTAAAATAGTTAATGACAGGGTTATTTTAGTGCGAAGTGGGCGCTTGGCAGTCATTAAAATCCAGATGATGGCGATTACGGTGACAATGTTGTTGCCTTTGATCCAAAAGCCAGCCGCTAATAAAATTCCCAGGCTGATCGCGTTTAAACTAATTGATCGCGGTGTTTTGGCTTGTAATAGTCGAATCGATAACCAGATGGCCAATAACGGAAAGACGTAAGCCAGACCATCTGTATAATAAAATAAAGCAAAAGCATAGAACGGGAAGTAACCAGCACTGATCAGTAGCGTAAGTGTGGCAATCGTTGATGAAGCGTAGTGCTTAACGACTTTGTATAATGCTAAAAAGCCTAAGTCAGCCCACGCAAACATGACTAAATTAATGAATACCCATTGGTTGATATGGAATAAGTGGGCAATTTTGAAAATGATGAACTGAAGAATGGTCACCGGAACATTATTTTCTGCTAAGTTATGGAAATAAGCGATCCAGGTTCGACTCCCGTGGAGCATATTGATTGCCTGAATGCGAATATCCATCCCGTCGTAAATGTTATCACCAAAGATGGTAAAAGCTGACCACAGTTGAATTAAGAGAGAAGCACTGATGATAGTGCCCAAAATCCAGCGACGCTGACGAACGTTCAAATTGGTCATCCAACGGCTAACGACGATCAGTGTTAAAAAAATCGTTAGGGTTAGTAGAAGGATTAGTGGACGACCCAAAAACATTTTTTGATGAAAGCTATCTGGTAATTGTGAGCTATTTAAAATGACGATCGCGATGGCTAATAATGCTGCGCTACCAGCTAAAATTTGGTCGACACGTTGTTGAAAAGTATGAGTTTGCATAGTTTGTCCTGAATTTGTTTAAATTATGTGAAGAAAGTTTCAGTGTTGAGTATAGAGGTTCATCTGGATTTTTGGCAACTCTAATTCACGTAATTTACGAGCACTGTTTTGTCACAATTTTTAATGCATGAGGCTATTAATAAAACGCTTTCATTTGGAGAGGGTTTACATTTAGTAAGTATGTGATATACTTAGCGAGTAATTTAATATGGTTAGTCTTCAGGGCGAGGTGAAATTCCTGACCGGCGGTAAAAGTCCGCGACTCCCATTTGGGATAGATTCGGTGTAATTCCGAAACCGACAGTAAAGTCTGGTATAAAGAAGATTAGGCGCAGTGCGTGCACTGGGCTATTCTGTCTGCGTTTCTGAAGTGAAATGTGGGCAGATTTTTTGTTTATGACGCTCTGAAAATGGCCAAAACTCATTTATTTTCAGGAGGCCTTTTTCATGGGAAGTACTCGTTTACGGCGGTCGATTAGCGTGGCGATTCTTGGTGCGTTATCTGCCATTTTGATGTTCTTACAGTTTCCAATCTTACCTGCTGCACCGTATATGCAACTTGACTTGAGTTTACTGGTGATCATGCTGGGATCAATCTTATTTGGCGCCCGCGATGGGGCGTTGATTTCGTTGATTGCCGTCCTGATTCACATGTTCGTCCGGGGGATGAATCCGCTATATGTGATTGGCGATTCAATTGCATTTGTGGCTAGTTTAGCTTATGTGTTACCACTGTATGGCATGTTGCACGTACACTCGTTAAAAAAGTCATGGCGGGTGGTGATTGGCATTGTGTTAGCAACGGTGTCCTTGACCGTGGTTATGGCAATGTTCAACGGTTGGATTATGTTTCCGATTTATATCCAAGCTGGCGGATTGCCACAATCAACGAATATCATGGCATTGATCACTAGTGTCGTCGTACCATTCAATTTGATTAAGGGTGTCATCATTGGTTTGTCATTCTGGTTAGTTTACTGGCGTCTAGAACCGTGGATGAATCGGCAACAAGCTAGTGTAGCCTTTAAATCGAAGCATACACATTAGTTCATTTCGACTGAGGATATGTTTCAAAAATAATCAATTTTAGTTGAGCGCGGGACTCGGGTCAGTCTGCGATAAGCTCTCTGTGGTTGTCAGATGCAATAATATAATTCATCTGACAATTATGAAGAGTTTATCGCACAAGAAGACCCATGGTCCCGCGTTTTGGCTATTTAGATTTGAAGTGCAGTTTAGATTCTGTTTTTTTCTGAGACTCGATTTTTGTTGGGCCCGGTTAATTAGTAATGACGAATTGCATGACGTTTACTATGTAAAATTGTCTTTTAAGGTTCTGTCAAATCTGCTAGCGTGATATTATTAATCTTGTTGTTACTTACATAACGAGTTATGAAAACTAAGGTAGTTTAAAGATGGCAGAACAAGTACTGGAACTAAGCGAAAAAAGGACACCTAAGCTTGTTATTGTTGTTCCTTGTTACAACGAAGAACCTGTGTTATCAAAAACATTTCAGGTGTTAGAAACGATTTTAAATGATTTAATGGTTAATAGGATGGTCAATGACACGAGTCGATTATTATTCGTAGACGATGGTAGTAAAGATGCTACCTGGCCAATGATTGACGCAGAGCATCATCAGCAGCCGTTGGTGACGGGAGTCAAGCTGAGTCGTAATTTTGGCCATCAAGGGGCCTTACTTGCTGGTTTAACAACTGCCAGTCAAGATGCAGATCTGATGGTGACCATTGATGCTGATTTACAGGATGATCCCCACGCCATTATTGAGATGGTATCTAAAAGTGAAAACGCCGACATTGTTTACGGTGTTCGAAGTTCACGAACAACAGATACATGGTTTAAGCGGTGGAGTGCGGGACAATTTTATCAGGTTATGCATGCGTTAGGGGTAGAAATGATCCCCAACTCTGCTGATTTTCGTCTGATGTCAAAGCGAGCGGTTCAGGCATTGCTATCCATGCCTGAGCGAAATGTGTTTCTACGCGGGATGGTCCCGTTAGTGGGCTTTCCCAGTGCGGAAGTGGAATATGCGCGTCAGCCACGACAAGCAGGAACCTCTAAATATCCGTTACGAAAAATGTTAAGCTTTGCTTTTGATGGAATTACCTCATTCTCCACCGTTCCAATTCGTTTGATCATGAACTTAGGTATTATGATTGTGATCATTGGGATAGGATTGCTTGTTTATTCATTGATCCAACAAATGATGGGACACGTCGTCGCTGGTTGGTCGTCATTAATGATTTCAATTTGGGTAATTGGCGGTATCCAGTTAATCTGTCTGAGTACGATTGGTGAATATATTGGTAAGATTTTTTCCGAAGTTAAGCGGCGCCCGCGGTTTATTATTGAAACGGATACTTATCATTAATAGTTAAGCGTTGCAACGAGTACGTTTAATTTCAGTAATTAAGTAAACATAAAACGATCATCATTTTTCAACTTGAAGAATGATGATCGTTTTATGTTTGACTGATTTAAGGCGAATTAAGTTACTCGATGGATTTGATCGTTTTCCACCAGAGGAAGCCACCAAGGAGAATTGCCAAAAGCGTAATGAGGTAAATAAGCAAGCCTATTGTCCGCGAATAAAGCGGCTGAGGGAATTCTGCATTAATGACATATTTAAGATATTGATGAGGGTGACCACTAATTGAGTCTGGTGCCAGAGGAATGATCGAACTATTGATTACTGGAATTTGAATTGAATGATTTGTCTGGTTTTTAACGACAAGTTGAGCTTGACCAGCTCGAATCGTACTCGTTTTTTCTTCCCGATTGGTTAAAAGACGATCATGACCGTGAGATAGATAAACGGAGATAGATGGTCCTAATTTTTCAAGATCGTTAGTAATCAGTTGATTAGCAGGATGGTTAAGCTGAACTGGCGTTTTAATTTGTTGATGAGGTGATAGCGTCAACGAGCGAGCTTGAAAATAACCAGGGATTGCCTGCTGTGCCACTAATTGAGTAGTTGGTGAAGGAACGGATTCAAAGCGATTATGGAAAGGAATGTAAGCATTGGCGATCACTAGCCCGACTACGACACAGGCAACGAGCCAATGGCTGTATTTTTGTTCTAACCGCCATTGTGGGAAGGTTAGCTGTGCCATATAGCGTAGTCCGTTGGCAGAAAGTGCAATTAAAAAAGGGCTTGTCAAGAAAGCGTAGCGTGATTCGACCTCCCAGAATAAAACATGCAGGAAGAAGATGCCTAATAATGACAGCTGAAATAAACTAGCTAAGAATGGTGTCTGACGCCAACTTAAAGTGATCCCAATTAAGGCAGTGATTAACAGGTTGAGGTAAACCACTTGAGTACCGTTGGCTAAGAGCGCCCGAACTGTTCGTTCATGATGGAGATATTGTTGTGGAATTTTTTGAAAGGTGTCGGGCCAAAATAAGGCACCTTGTGTGCCGGTCGACCACATGGTGGTAATTTTAGTCAATAGCTGATGGATTAAACCGGTAACGCCAAGCTGTTGAATACGATGGCGTAATGCGATTTGAACGGCTTTTTGGTTGGCAGTTGATGAACCTAAGCGACTCGTTTGATTGATATCTGTTTGTGAAAAAGTTCCTTTTGAAGCTGGATTAAGGCCCATTAATGTCCAAGATAGCATTGGAAACGTGAGCGCTGTTTGCTGCCGATAGCCAGTTTGTTCAGCTAAGTGATGACATAATTTGCTACCACCAATGAGTAGACTTAGGCTAAGTACAGAGATTAAGAGCACCTGCCCAACTTTTCTAAGCGTTAGGTGTGTGAAGCATAACCAAGCGATCAGCCCAGCAATACCGAACACGATAGTATTGCCTTTAATGAGATACGCACAGGTAAATGTGATTAAGGTGGCCACTAACCACCAAACTTTATGACCGGTGGCTGTTCGGGCATTGCTAATGAAAGTTGCTAGCAACAATATATATGGTAAAACAAGTGCATCAGTATAGAAGTCTAATCCGTAAAGATAGAATGGGACAAACAAAAAACTACAAATCACAATTAGTAAGCCAGTTAGTGCACCAAAGTATTTACGGGCTAGGCGCCATAATAACCAAATGGTTAGATCAATGTGCGCAAATAACCAACCGTTTAAAAAAATACCGAAACCAATGCCATGAGTGGCATGACAGGCAGTCATCAAGCCAGCTAAAATTAGAGTGATATTAACATTATTGGGATACCAAGAGAAATATGTAAACCAATGATGTGATCCCGTCGCTAAAGCAGCGGCTTGCAGTCGAATAGCCGCTGGATCGAGCGAACCCAACCCCACAACGTTAAGCATGAGCCAGATTTGGAGACCTAATATGAGCCCACCTGTCAGTAGGGTTAGGCGAAAAATCATCCCTTGATGTCGGGTTAACCACCGAGTGAGTCCCCAGAGTAGAAAGACTAATGTTGAACTGGCAATTAATAAACAAGTTGGTGATAACCATTGGATCGGAACCTGGCGGTCAATTGGGTGTAGCAAGGCCACTAACAGAATTATCGCTAGGGCAAGCCAAGTAATAATTGAGATGAGTTGAACAGCTTTTCGTTGCATGAATTTATCCTTTAAAAATAATGACGTTAGGTTGAAGCCTTGTGCTAAGTCAGCCTACAGAAAAAGAATACTCGCAACTTTAAGTTTATGCTATCCTGAATAAAGATTTAGTGAAGGTGTGTGCAATTGTGACTAAAAAGTTCAGTCGAGAGACTCGAGTATTTATCGTCTTATTGATCTGTGTCGCTGTAATCGAGCTCGTGTGTGCAGGTTTGTTTTGGGGAAAATTTGATTTACTTACATATAATTTTCCTTGGTCTCAAGTTGTTGTTAAGAATTGGGCAGGTATGTATCGCCCTAGATTTCAAAATGCCTATTTAGTTAATTATCCACCGCTTATTCCGACATTATTGTGGCCGTTTGGAAAGTTAATTCATCATTTTGGCGTTGCGTTGGTAGGCCAATCTCCGTTACGGACCACATTGGCGTTTCTACTGATTAAGTTACTTCCCTTGATTTTTCATTGGTTGACGGCTATTTTCGTCTACTGGAAAAGTTCGGATAAGTTACATGGTTTGTGGTTAAGTGTGCTCATTTTGGTCAACCCGGCGATTTGGTTCAATGCTGCTTTTTGGGGACAAATGGATTCGGTGTTGGTTTTTTTGATTGTAATTAGTTTTTACTACCTGCAACAACGTCAATATTTGGTGGCCACGCTATGGTTTTCGGTGGGGTGCCTAGCCAAATTACAATTCATTTATTTGGTGCCTATTTTCGGACTTGTTTTACTAACCCAGCTCCCGAGGCGATTGATATTAGGATACGTCAGTTTGGTGATCGGCGTTAATATTGTTAGTTGGTTGCCTTTCATGATTAACATGCATAGTGTGTTATTGCCTTTCAAAGTTATTCTCGGCGGTGCGAACCAATATGATGGGATCGTTGTTAATGCGTTTAATTTTTGGTCCGCAGCGTTAAAGGCTCGAGTCTGGTATAAGCAATTGCTAATCACGGATCATATCCTTGGCCCAGTTACGTATAACATGGTGGGTCAAGCAATTTTAGTACTCATCATCTTGGGTTTAATTGGTTTGTTTTGGGGCATGTGGCGACACCGCTTGCCGGAAATTCCATTGTCGGTCATTGGGCTTATCTATACCGGCGCAATCTTCTTTTTCACCATGGGACAACATGAACGGTACCAAATTCCGATGTTAGCTTTTGAGTTATTATGGTTGATGAGCAATCGTGAGTCAATGCGGTTACAGTCGATAAAATGGGCTTGGTTTGCCGGCTTAACGAGTATGATTTTTATTAATGAAGCATTCCTTTATTTTGCAATGTATGTCAACATGAACCTGGTTCTATGTTACCGTTTGATTCGTCTTGGCGGCATTATTAACACGCTAGTGTTTATTGGGCTACTGGCTAGCCTAATTTGTCAGTATCGGAGGCCAAATCAAAATGGAACAGATTGATCGAACAAAAGTCTCTAAAAGAATTGTTGGTCTAGATTTAATCCGCGTGATTGCCATTTTCTTGGTCTTGTTAAGTCACGCGATTCCTGCTAACACGCATCCAAATACATTGTCAGTGGGTGGGCAGATCATTAATGCAACTTTTGTCAGCATTGGTCACCTCGGCGTACCTATTTTCTTCATGCTATCTGGTTATTTTTTGATTGACCGTGATTATGAGACAACCAGTGCAATTAACTGGTTTTATCGCCATAAAGTTGCTCCGATGGCGATTTGTTTTGTCTTGTGGATTTCGATCTATCAACTCTTTTTGTGGGGCGTTTTGCACCGATCGTTAACATTGATGGGCTGGCTGGAAGATTTGCTGTTTTTTTCACGCCAAGGTGGTAATCCTAATGGGCTGGGAATTTATATTTGGAATGCTTGGTTTATGCCAGCCATTCTAGGACTTTACCTAGCGGTTCCCTTTATCTCTCGAGCCGTGTATCATTTTCCCCGAAGAGGACTGTGGTGGATCTACTTGTTGGTCGTCAGCCAAACGATGGTCATGCCAACGGCGACGCTGTTACTTAATGCTTTTGGTAAGCCAGGGTTTTCTATTTCTCAACTAGATCTTAGTTACTTTGGCGGCATCAGCGCGACTTATTTTTTTGCCGGCTATTTGATCAAAACCAGTCAGCGACAATGGTCAAAGTGGTTATTGATGATTAGCGGTGTAACCTTAGCGGTAGCAATTTGGCTGACTCAGTATCAATTTCAATTTACAGATTATGCAAAATATACGGGTGGCCAATTAGAAATGCCATACCAATTCTTATTGTTGTTACCGTGTGCGGCGGCTTTTGTACAGTTAGCTGCTCGTTGGCATCAATCAACTCATCAATGGTTGAATCAAGGAATGGCTTATTTGTCTGGATTATCTTTTGGTGTCTTCTTGTGTCATCGGCTGATCAGCATTGCACTTGATAAAACGGGGTGGTTGACAGGACAATCATTGACTAAACAAACCTTGCTGAACATGCTGATTCTATTGGCTGGTGGTTACTTAATCGCGATGATCATCCATAAAATTCCTTGGTTAGACCGCTGGTTATTGTTGAACCACTAGACTAAATCAAATTAACGCTGGAATAACCCAATTTCTTTATGCCCAGACGATGGTAGTACAGTGGAACGCTATTTTTTAAGCAGGATGAAAATCCTGTTTTTTTTATCGCCGACGACTGATCCGTTATTTTGAATTGGCAACGTTTTGCTAATGTTTACGATATGATAATGTTGTAAAATCGAGCGTGGAATTTGTCGATCAATTTGGGCGATCGATGTGGGGCGCTGCAAGTCAGTTCGGTAACCTGACCAGCCAAGGTCGTAAACAAGATATTGACTTTGTGCGGTCATAACTGAATGATTTAGACTTTCTCTTTGAATAGGAAAACGTTTGGGATTCAAGTTAGTTTCTTCAAAATATTTAATTTGATGTGAAAGTTTCGTGTACCGACCAACGCCAATATCTAGTGTATTGAAATAAATCAAACTGGCTGGTCGATGCTCATGTTGACTAATGTAGTTGCCGAAGTCTTGTGGCGCATATGGTTGTTTTGTCATCACAAACGGGGCGCTCATGGCAATTTTGTTAGTTGCAAACGGGGCAATGCCAAATAAGGTCACTAAAACAAAAAGCTCAGCTGTCGCCCAACGTTTTGATTGCAGCTGCCTGTTAAGCGCAATTGGTAAAGAACATAATCCTATGGCAGCTGTCGTCAGGAACATATAAGGATAACCGTGCAAAGACCAGTAACTTAATAACAAGTTAAAGGTCATCGTTAAGCTAATGATTAAAAGCAAGGCGTGTGTATTAGGATCCTGTGCTAAAAAGATGCAGGTCAAGGCTCCTACAATTAAGATAAGAGGCTGGTTAATCATGGCAGTAATGATCATTTGTAACACAAGCATTAAATGAGCACCAAGACTAATTGAACTGGTATTTGAATATGCGGTGATATTAGTTAAAAAATAGATATGCCATAATTGGGACAAGCCATGCTGCCACTGGAAATAAATTAACACGATAAAGCAAACTAATAAGCTGCCTAGCAACATTGAACCGAGCTGAAATAACAATTGGCGGGTCTGGTGACGTTGCGCGTAAGTAATTAATATGATGATCCCAAATGCGAACCATGGTGCAATTAACGTATATTTAATCCAAAAAACAATCCCACCACTAACGCCAATTATAAAGGCTTGTCTGAAAGATAGCTGTTGTTGCTTTAGCAAAAAAATAACATAGTAAAGACTTAGAAGTAGCCAAAAAATGGCGAACTCTTCTGGACTCCCACCAGTTTCAAATGATGTTGAACCAACCAATAAAAAAGGCAGCAATAGAGCCAAGCTAGCTGATTTCCAATCTGCAATTGTCGGATAATAAAGGTGGATAATGGCGAACTCGACGACCCAAATACCGATTAAATTGAGGAGCTCAATAACAAATAATCCAAGATAGCCTTGTGTAGCAAGTACATTGGCCAAAAGGTAATAGAGATACAATAGTGGACCACGCTGTTCAAATAGGTCCTTAAAGGGTAGCCGCCCACTTAACCAGCCTTGACCGATAGTAAGCATTGCGTTGGTATCAGGCCACCAATTTCCCCGGCGTAATGGACTACTGCCTAGAAAAACAAGACAAAATAACGTCAGGCAGATGACTGCCATTAATAGTGAGATTAGATGAGGCTTTATTCGCAATTGTTTGGTCATGATTAATTCTCTCCGAATTGAAAGCCATCCATGTAATGATGGCTGATAGACAGCTATTTTATAAGTTTGAATTAAGCCTAGCATAAAGCTAAATAAATGCGGAAATAATATGACACCTTTAAGTGATTATAAACTAGGCTAATGGGGGCTTTAGGTGAGTGTGAATTGTGTTTATGTGGCTTAATAAGGGCTTGCCAGCTCACATTGATTCTGGTTAGACAGGTCTTCATATCTAAAGTACAATATCAGTATTGAAGTTATGAGAATGGAGTAGATTAACAGTGGAGACGAGCGCATTTATTACTTTTGAGGGGCCAGACGGGGCCGGTAAAACCAGTGTTTTGAATGCGCTGATTGAACATTATGTCGTTAAACTAGGTGATCGTTTACTAAGTACACGAGAACCAGGTGGCAACAAAATTTCTGAAGCGATTCGTGCCATTATTATGGATACAGACAACCTTGAAATGGATGCGCGAACCGAAGCGTTATTATTTGCGGCGGCGCGACGACAACATTTGATGCAGACTGTGCGACCGGCATTAATGGCTGGTAAGATTGTTTTTTCTGATCGCTATGTGGATAGTTCCATTGCCTATCAAGGAGCTGGACGACAAATCGGTGAAGTAGCAGTCGCAGAAATGAACCATTTTGCCACTGAAGGTTTGACACCAGATTTGACCATCTACTTCGACATTCCATCAGAAGTAGGTTTGGCACGGATTCATCAGTATCGGGCAGATCAGGTGAATCGGTTGGACAACGAAGCCTTGGCTTTTCATCAACGTGTTCGGCATGCTTTTCTGCAGATGGTTGAGGCACAACCAAAACGAATCGTTTTAGTGGATGCAAATCAACCGTTTGATCAGGTGGTCATCCAAACAGAACGAGTATTGGCCGAACGTTTCCCAACAGTATTTAGTTAAGGTATAAAGCCAGTAAACTAAGGAGTGTGTGGTTATGAAAATGATTGTCGCGATTGTGCAGGACAAAGATAGTAACCGGTTGAGTAATCAATTCATTGAACAAAACATTCGGGCGACCAAGTTATCGTCTACCGGTGGTTTTTTACGTTCGGGTAACACAACTTTTCTAATTGGAATTGAAGATGATCGTGTTGATGAAGTGTTGAATTTGATCAAGGAAACGTCTCATACACGCGACCAGTTTATGACACCACCTGTCAACATGGATGTGTCTATGGACCAGACGGCCTCGTATCCAGTCGAAGTGACGGTGGGTGGAGCGACTTGCTTTGTCTTGCCTGTGGAGGCATTCCAACAGTTTTAAATAGTAAACCTTAGAAATTGCGATGAGGTCTTATGCAAATTAAAAATGAAGTCTTGAAGAATGCTGAACAGCGACAACCCGTCCTGGTTCAGCATTTTCAAAATGTAATTAAACATCGAGAATTGGCACACGCTTACTTATTTGCTGGACCAAGTGGCAGTGGTAAAGCCGAATTGGCCATGTGGATTGCAATGCGACTTTTTTGTATTAATGTCCAAGATGGTGAACCTTGTGGTGTTTGTGAAGAATGTCAGCGGATCACGGCTCATGAACATCCGGATGTCGTGATTGTTGAGCCGGATGGCAATGCGATCAAGGTTGACCAAGTACGCTTTCTTAAAGCCGAATTTTCAAAGAGTGGTGTTGAGGGTAGCCGTAAAGTATTTATTGTTGCGGGGACTGAGACGATGACAGCTAGCGCGGCGAACAGCTTGTTGAAATTTTTAGAAGAACCAGCAGGCGACATGACAGCATTGTTATTGACCACAAATCCACAACTCGTTTTGCCGACGGTTATTTCGCGAACCCAAGTCATCGAAATGCAACCTTTAAGCGAGGATCAGGTGCGCGTCCAATTTAGTAGAGTGGGGCTACCGGCGGATTTAATTGGTCTTACCTTACAGTTGACTCACGATCCCAATGAAGTGGCTGACTGGTTAGTAGATGATTGGTTACAACAAGCAGTTGCTAGCGTCTGGCAATGGTTTAGTCAGGTAGCTAAGCCGGATTTAAATGCCTTCGTTTTGGTTAGCACAACCTTGGTCCCCTTAGCTAAGGACCGGCCGCATCAACGTTTATTGTTAGATATGATGCTAAGTGGTTTTCGCGATTTATTGATGACTAATGTTGCTGATAAAAAATTTACACCACGATTTGCCAAGCACGACAAGGAGTTAGCAATTCTTGCAAGTCAGTATAACGAAACTAATCTTCTGGAAATAACTGATTTAGGGTTACAATCAAAACAGCTTCTTGAACGGAACGTCAACTTTCAAAACATCGCCGAATCGTTGACATTACAGGTTATTGACCGACTGTCAGAAGCAATCACCTAGTAAACTAATCATTTTGATGGAGGGATCTTTGTGGACAAGCGACAATCAATGCTGAGTGATTTCGATCATCTAGAAGAACAGGCGGATGCCATTTTAGGACAGCTAGCCGCGTTAAAAGCACAAGTGACGGCTCTTTCAGAAGAAAATGCGGAATTAACGGTAGAAAACCAACATTTACGTGAATTGTTAAATGAAGAAGATGACACACATGATGAACAACAGCGACTATCCAAGTCTTTGCGGAATTTGGAACGATTGTATGAAGCTGGCTTTCATGTTTGTCGTGAATTTTATGGTCAACGGCGAGAAGCAACGGAATCTTGCGCATTTTGTTTGGAACTGATTTATGGTGAACGTGAGCGGGCCAATAAGGCGAGTTAGGGGATTAAGGGATTTATGACGGCAACTAGCCAACAAAGTTTTAGCATTCATTCTGTTGGGACACTGTACTTGGTGCCAACGCCGATTGGCAATTTACAGGATATGACATTTCGCGCGGTTGAAACGTTGAAACAAGTCGACTTAATCGCGGCGGAAGATACGCGAAATACACAAAAATTATTAAATAATTTTGAAATTAATACGAAGCAAATTAGTTTTCATGAGCACAATACGAATGAGCGCATTCCAGAGCTACTCGATTGGCTTTCACAGGGTCAAGACATTGCTCAGGTCAGTGATGCAGGAATGCCATCGATTAGCGATCCAGGAGAAAAGTTAGTGGCTGCTGCGATCGATAGTGGTATTCCAGTGGTGCCATTGCCCGGCGCTAACGCTGGTTTGACGGCCTTAATCGCGAGCGGTTTGGCACCGCAGCCGTTTTATTTTTATGGCTTCTTGAACCGCAAAACAACGACTCAGGCGGACGAATTGGCTGAGCTAGCACAGCATTCCGAGACGATTATTTTATACGAGGCGCCGCATCGATTGAAAAAAACGCTCCTGGCTATTCAGGCAGCTGTCGGTGACGAACGACCAGTAGTGTTATGTCGCGAGTTAACGAAGCGATATGAAGAATTTGTTCGTGGAACGGTTAGCGAAGTGCTGGTTTGGCTGGCCGAGCACCAACCACGGGGGGAATTTGTGATTTTACTGGGTGGAAATCCGCAGCCAATCACTAATGAAGTGAGCGACCCGTTACTTGGCTTATCCATTACAGACCACGTGGACATGCTGATTGGACAAGGATTAAAACCAAATGAGGCCATTAAACAAGTCGCCAAAGCGCGGGAACTTAAAAAGCAGGCCGTTTACGCTGTGTATCACCATCTGAATGAGGATAATTAATGACCAAGGAAAATCAATTTACTGAAATTCATCAGGTAACTTACTATGAAACAGATTTAACTGGACAAGTGACGCTAGCCATGCTGGTCGATATGGCTGTTCTAGCTTCTTATGATCAGGCAGAAGCATTAGGTGTCGGCACTCAAACAATGCTTAAGCAGGGGCTAGGCTGGGTGATTACCCAGTATGAAATGCAAATCATTCGTTTGCCAAGGGATCGCGAACAATTAAGCATTACAACAGAAGCTGTTTCGAATGATCGATACTTTGCAAACCGGCAATTTTTCGTGCGCGATATTGATGGCAACTTATTGGTGCATATTAAAGCGGTCTATGTCGTCATGGATTTAATGGCGCGAAAAATGATCGCAATCCCTGAAGCAATTATTGCGCCTTATCAAGCGCCAAATGTCAAACGAATTCCACGTCTGGCAAGGCCTCAGAAGATTACCACTGACGAGACTTTGATCACAAATGACTATCATGTTCGCTATTTTGATCTGGATACTAACCATCACGTTAACAATGCTCGTTATTTTGATTGGCTACTCGATCCGTTGGGCGAAGACTTTTTGACCAATCATCGTCTACAGCATGTGACGATTCGGTTTGAGAATGAAGTCCGCTATGGGCATACGATCACAAGTGCTGTGACCACGCCACAAATAGTTGATGGTGCGATTGCCACTAAACATCGAATTATGGGGAATGATGAAGCAAAGGATCAGACGTACGCTGAAGCTGAATTAACATGGCTTGTTGCGGAAACAGTGGACGAACCTGTTTGAGAAACCGTTTTCGTCAATAATTTGGTGTGCTAAGATAGAGTTGTTATTTCAATGTCGGGAGGAAAATTAAATGTCCATTTTAGTCGCAGGTGGGGCCGGTTATGTTGGTTCACATATGGTTGATCGGTTAATTGAAAAAGGAACCGATGTAGTTGTGATTGACAATCTGTCCACGGGTCATCGGGCAGCTATTAATCCAGCGGCTCATTTTTATGAAGGGGATACGCGTGATCGAGACTTTTTGACCGAGGTCTTCACAAAGGAAAATATTGATGGTGTAATCCACATGGATGCGTTCTCAATCGTTCCTGAGTCCATGAAAGACCCGCTCAAGTACTTTGACAACAACGTTTATGGCATGATTACCCTCTTGGAAGTGATGCATGAACAAGGCGTTAAACGGATGGTCTTCTCCTCGACGGCAGCAACGTATGGTGTGCCTGAACGAATTCCAATTCATGAAGATGATCGTAAGGAACCAATTAACCCTTATGGTGAAAGTAAGCTGATCATGGAACACATGATTCACTGGTGTGATGTGGCTTATGGGATCAAGTGGGTCGCTTTGCGATATTTCAATGCGGCAGGCGCCAAACCAGATGGCTCAATCGGAGAAGATCACCATCCGGAAACCCATTTATTGCCAATTATTTTGCATACTGCACTTGGCGACCGGGATCATATTGATATGTTTGGTGATGATTACGATACACCTGATGGTACGAATGTTCGCGACTATGTTCATGTCTTTGATTTGGCTGACGCGCACATCTTAGCACTCCAATATTTGGCAGAAGGTAATGAGAGCCGTGCCTTTAACTTAGGTTCATCTACTGGTTTTTCGGTTAAACAAATGGTTGAGGCAGCGCGCGATGTTACCGGTCGTGAGATTCCTGCCAAGATTGGCCCACGGCGGTCTGGGGATCCGGATTCCTTAGTTGCCGATTCAGCGGATGCTCGGAACATTTTAGGTTGGCAGCCTCAGTATGATGACGTTCATGAAATCATTAAGACAGCCTGGGCATGGACCCAAAAGCATCCTCGTGGTTATGAAGATAAGTAGCCTTTACTATAACGAAATTGTTAGCTGAGTTTTAACATAAAACGTCTTGTCGAGCAGTACGCTGCTTGGCAGGACGTTTTATGTTAGCCGCTCGTCATTGAACGGCGAAGCAAGATGCTGATTCAGGTGATTTTGATTTGACTGAGTTAAGTGATGCGCCTGACCGTTATCAAAAGTTGTTGTGATTAACCTACGTCTCACGCAGACTCTGATTGTGTCTAACTAGGGCAAACGCTGGTTTTGTGTTAAGATAATGGCTGTTTAAGAAACTATGTAAATGGAAAGTTAATTGATGAAGGAGATCCATGAAGGTATTAGCATTTGATACGTCCAACCGGCCAATGAGCGTGGCTTTATTAAATGACGATCAGGTGGTGGCAAAGCAAACGACGGCCACGCAACTTAATCATAGTGTCCAGCTGATGCCAACGATCTCGGCGTTAATGGCTGAACAAGGCTGGCGCCCGCAGGATTTAGATCGGGTGGTTGTCGCGGATGGTCCGGGTTCTTATACGGGATTACGGATTGCGGTGACAACTGCTAAAACACTGGCGGCCACGTTAAGCCTTGAACTGGTCGGTGTTTCGAGTTTAGCGGTTATTGCAGCTGGTGCGCCAGCAACTGAACAATTGATTAGCCCGATTTTTGATGCGCGGAACACGCAGCTGTACGCTGGCGTTTATCGATTGATTGATGGACAATTGACTTCAGTAGTTGCCGATCAACATACGGATATTGCAAGTTGGCAGACGACGCTACATCAGTTAGGCGAGCCAGTCACCCTAATTGGTGAAACCAGCCGCTATCAAACAACCCTCGATGAGGCGCTTGGCGATCAAGTAACTTACGTGTCCGGTGATGCCAATTTACCTGATGCCGGGCGCCTCGGGTTATTAGCGCGGCATCTGCCACCAGTGCAAGATGTGGATCAATTCATTCCAAATTATTTGCGGCTCTCGCCTGCTGAAGCCCAGTGGGCCGCTGCTCACCCAGGAGAAAAGCACACGGATTATGTTGAAGAAGTGTAAAACTGCATTGGAACAATGGTATCGGCACCACTTTGCCCGAGAAGTGCAGGAACAGCAAGCTGAGGATCTGGATATCAAGAACCATCATTTGACGATTCGTGACACCCAGTATTTTTTAGGACGCGCTCAGTTTCCTGATGTGCCGGAAATCGTCGAAGTGGAACGGGAAGTGTATGATGGTAAGACACCATGGGATGCTCAGGCGTTTGCTAACGAATTAAAACGAAAACAAGATCGTTTGTATTTGGTCATTCGTAAAAATGATCATTTATTGGCTTTCGCGGGCTGTTCTTTCGATCTACAGCGGCAAGATGCTCACATTACCAATATTGCGGTCTTACCTGATTGGCAAGGCAATGGTCTGGGTGAATTTTTGATGCGTACGTTAGTTCGTAAAGCTCGCCATATGGGGATGCGACAAGTAACCCTTGAAGTTCGGAAGAGCAATTTGCGTGCCCAACAGCTTTATCAAAAATTGGGTTTTAAACAGACTGGCATTAAACGTGGTTATTACTTTGGGGATCATGAGGACGCCTTGGACATGCGATTATCGCTCAGTCCGGCGGTTGAAAATCATGACCAAAGCTAGGGCACAATTGACTGTATTTAAACCAACTGATCCATTAGCTGACGCAAAAACAATTTTTGAGCTCGCTCAGGCGGCTTACACAACGGGGGCACCATGGCCACTGGCCGTGATTGCCGAAAATCTTGTAGCGCCGACGAGTCAATATTGGCTCGCCCAAGTGGCTAATCAACCGGTGGGATTTCTCAGCGGTGGTTTCGTGATTGATGAAGCCGAGTTGACTAATGTTGGCGTGGTTAAGGATTGGCAAGGTCATGGGATTGGTCGACAGCTTATTTTGCAGTGGCTGACAACACTACCTAAAAATACGGTTGTTACGCTCGAGGTTCGAGTGCACAATCGAGCAGCAATCGGCTTGTATCAAAGTTTGGGATTCAGCAAAATTGCAACGCGAAAGCGCTATTATAATCGACCGGTTGAAGATGCACAGATTATGCAACTCATCCGAAAGGAGCATCATGTTGGAGACAAATGAACGTGAATTGATTTTGGCTTTTGAAACTAGTTGTGACGAAACCAGTGTGGCGGTTGTCGAAAATGGCAACCGCATTTTAAGCAATTTTGTAGCCACCCAGATCAAGAGCCACCAACGCTTTGGCGGTGTTGTTCCTGAGGTGGCTAGCCGCCACCACATTGAGGAAATTACGATCGGCATTCAAAAAGCGCTTATTGAAGCACAAGTCACACCAGCCGAGCTGACGGCGGTTGCCGTAACTTATGGACCCGGATTGGTAGGATCATTACTAATTGGGGTGACTGCTGCGAAAACATTTGCTTTTGCTCATGAGCTACCGTTAATTCCGGTTAATCATATGGCTGGTCATATTTATGCGGCTCGCTATGTGGAGCCATTGGTGTTTCCATTATTAGCGTTACTTGTTTCCGGTGGTCACACCCAAATCGTGTACATGAAAGCGGCCAATGAATTTGAAATCATTGGTGACACGAGAGATGACGCAGCTGGTGAAGCTTATGATAAGGTTGGCCGCGTGCTTGGCATCGCGTATCCTGCTGGTAAAGAGTTGGATCGTCTGGCTCATTTAGGTCAAGATACATTTAAATTTCCACGGGCGATGATTCACGAAGCCAACTACGACTTTAGCTTTAGTGGTCTTAAAAGTGCGTTTATTAACACGGTTCACAATGCGGATCAACGTGGCGAAACGCTAAATCGAGAAAACCTAGCGGCGAGCTTTCAGGCCAGTGTGGTGGATGTGTTGGTAGGCAAGGTGATAGCGGCTGTGCAACGTTATCCCGTGCAACAATTAGTTTTAGCAGGCGGTGTGGCCGCCAACCATGGTCTTCGCGAAGCTTTGAGCGAGCAATTGCCTAAAGTGGTGCCCAACACACGATTAGTGGCGGCACCATTGGCTCTGTGTGGCGATAATGCTGCTATGGTTGGGGCCGCGGCACATGTGGCATTGGCACAAGGTGTTCGAGCAGACATGACCTTAAACGCTGATCCAAGTCTAGAATTTCCTTGGGCAGCTGGTGTGGAAGCATAGTCATCGCCGTTTCTTGCAAAAAAGGATGAAACCACGGATTTACTCCGAGATTTCATCCTTTTTTGGTCGAATGAGTGATTGAATCATTTGAGTCTAAAAACTTCGTAACTGGTAAAATTTGTGAATCACTAGACATCTGTTGAACGGGTGCTTAATCTAAATGATGATTTTGGTTAAATTGTTCCAACGTCTCACTGGCCACTGTCCACTGTTGTTCGATTGTTTCATTTTCTTGATTAAGGGCGTCTAGTTTATGCTGTAAATCGGTCAGCTTCCCGATATCAGCTGCGTTTTCAGGCGCTTGCATTGTGGTGGTGACCTGACGTATTTCGGCATCTAGTTGGTCAATCTGTTCTTCCAATGTGTCGACTAAGCGTTGATGCTTTCGCTGCTCACGTAGGTCGGCTTTGCTAGCTTGGTAGGCCGTGTTAGCAGCGTTAGTCGTGGGTTGTTGATTAAGCTCACTTGGGGTTTGCTGACTCAAGGCAGCTTGATAGTCATCATAATCACCCTCGAACCAGCGCGTACCACTAGCAGATAGTTCAACGACTTCGGTTGCGACTTGATTAATGAAGTAACGGTCATGTGAGACGAATAAGACGGTGCCCATAAACTCATTGAGCGCTTCTTCAAGCACTTCTCGTGAATCGATGTCTAAGTGATTGGTGGGTTCATCTAGAATCAAGAAATTGTCGTGATCGAGTGACAGCTTGGTTAAGGACAACCGCGCTCGTTCACCCCCACTTAATGCGCTAACAGGTTTAGCAACATCATCACCAGTGAACAGAAAACTGCCTAATAGTGTTCGAATTTCACGTTCTGCCATGGTTGGATGGTCATCCCAAATTTCATTTAAAACGGTCTTTTCATCATGGAGAACGGCTTGTTCCTGATCGTAGTAACCAATGGTGACATTGGCTCCAATTTTGATCGTGCCTGCTAAAGCTGGTCGCTGCGATAAAATTGTTTTTAAAAGCGTCGACTTACCAACGCCATTTGGTCCGACAATACCGACTGCATGCTGTTTAATGACGTTAAGGTCAATATGATTCGCTAATGGCATCTCGGCAGTATAGCCAATCTGCAAATCAGCAACTTTCAAGACTTCTTTGCCACTGTCATGCTCAGGCTGGAAGCGAATGCGAATTGAACGATCATCATCCTTTGGTGCTTCTAGGCGATCCATTTTGGCTAATTGTTTGCGACGGGCCTGTGCTCGTTTTGTTGTAGAGGCGCGCACGATATTTTTATTAACAAAGTCTTCCAATGCACTAATTTGGGCTTGCTGTTTGTCAAACGCACGTTGTTGTGTTTTGATACGCGCTGCTTTTTGTTGTAGATAAGCAGAATAATTTCCTTTGTAGTGAGTGAGGGTGCCTTGGTTCATGTCATAAATAGTCGTAACCACATGGTCCAGAAAGTATCGATCATGAGAGACAATCAGGACAGCTCCGGGATATCCCTTAAGATAATCTTCCAGCCAAGATAGGGTTTGAATATCTAAGTGGTTGGTCGGTTCGTCTAAAATCAGTAAGTCTGGTTGCTGCAATAAGTACTTTGCTAAGGCTAGCTGTGTTTTTTGACCACCTGAAAATTGCGTGACGTTGCGATCATACGTATCTTCATCAAAGTGAAAGGCATGTAAGACACCGCGGATCAGGGCTTGATAGCCATAACCATTGTGGTCGCTAAAATTTTGTTGTAGTTGATCATATTCGCTTAAATAACGGTGGTAAGTCGTACTTTGATGATCTGCTGTGGGATCCGCAATCAGCGCTTCTAATTCGTGTAATCGATGTTCTTGTTGACGCTGTAAACTAAATACAGTGAGCATCTCGTTCCAGACAGTATTATTTGAAGTTAGCCCGGCATCTTGGGGGAGGTATCCCACCGTAACTGCTTTACCAGTGGAGATGGTGCCAGCATCAGGTTCATTTAAGCCTGCAATCATTTTTAATAAGGTTGATTTGCCAGCGCCATTGCGACCAACTAAGCCGACACGTGCGTGATCTTCAACCGTCATAGAGACATTTTCAAATAAGGTATCGGCGCCGAAACGACGTGCGACTGCTTGTACTTGGAGAACATACATAGTCGAAAACTCCTTCACTCATCAAACGATTTCATAACTACCATTCTAACATGTCGAGCAATGAAGCGGCATGGGTTACCAAGCGGCTGCGCTGATTGAGCTTGTGAAACAAGTGGTTGGTAAAGGATTAATGACGATGATTATAAAAGTTCGTGATTTTAATTAATATCAACAGTACGAAGTTTTAGGAAAAAGACAGTCGATTCAAAAGCTTTCAGATCAAGGTAAATCAGGATTTTATTAAGCCAAACGGCAAGAAACTTTGTGAAAGAAACAGATAAAAGAATGAAATTTACTTCACAATAAGTGACCCTATGCTATAATTGGTCTACACATTAGTTTCACAAGCGATACTAATCGAACAAAAAGGAGTGAACCGTCGTGGCCGAACAACGAATTCCACGTGCGACAGCAAAACGGCTGCCGATCTATTACCGTTATTTAAACATTTTATTGGATGCGGATAAGACCCGCGTTTCTTCAACCCAGTTATCGGAGGCGGTTAAAGTCGACTCTGCAACTATTCGTCGCGACTTTTCATACTTTGGTGCCCTCGGCAAAAGAGGCTACGGTTATGATGTTGCAAAGCTCATTGAGTTCTTTAAAAAGATTCTGAATCAAGATCAATTGACCAATGTTGCATTAGTTGGGGTGGGGAATTTAGGCCATGCATTATTGAACTTTAATTTTCATCAAAACAGCAATGTTCGTATCAGCGCAGCCTTTGATGTTAACGACAATATCGTAAACACAGTTCAAAGTGGTGTGCCAATTTATCCATTATCAGAAATGGGCCGTCAATTGCAGGATCAGCAAATCTCGATCGCCATCGTAACCGTTCCAGAACGTACAGCACAGGATGTGACGGAACAATTGGTTAAGGCCGGAATCAAGGGGATTCTGAACTTTACGCCACGTCGCTTGTCTGTACCTGACTCAGTGCGGGTTCAAAACGTTGATTTGACTAATGAATTACAGACACTCATTTATTTCATTGATCATTATGCTGAGATTCTACCAACTGAGGGTGAACAAGGATAAACAGTTGTGATTATTAGCTGAATACAAAAGGATGAACGTCGGTTGCTTTGCGAAGTGACTGACGTTTTTTTAAGCATCGCCCAGCTTAATCCTTATGCCTTGTTGACAGCTATCAATTAGCAGTGTGGGTCCGGGGCTGCTAATTTTTTTGACTAAGTTTGACCAAAAGCCTTGCATTCAGAATCGGGGATGGTTATTATAGACCTTGTTGTTAGCACTTAGACATTAAGAGTGCTAAAAGCGTTTATTTCAACGAAAATTATTGGAGGGATTAACGTGTTAAAACCATTAGGAGATCGTGTTATTTTACAAGCTTCTGAAGAAGAAGAACAAACCGTTGGCGGTATTGTCTTGGCAAGTAATGCGCAAGAAAAACCAACGACTGGAAAAGTTATCTCTGTCGGTGCTGGCCGTGTATTGGACAACGGTGACTCTGTTGCACCATCCGTTAAGGAAGGCGACACAGTAATGTTTGACAAGTACGCCGGGACCCAAGTGACTTATGACGGTGCAGATTACCTAGTTCTCCATGAAAAAGATATTGTCGCAATTGTTGAATAATTTTCGACCTAAATTGCGTAAATAAAGACGAAATAAAAAATAGTTGAGGTGGAAATTCACATGGCTAAAGATCTAAAGTTTTCTGAAGATGCCCGCAGCTCAATGCTTGCTGGGGTTGATAAATTAGCGAACACGGTTAAAACCACACTTGGACCAAAAGGTCGCAACGTTGTACTTGAACAAAGTTATGGTTCACCAACCATCACTAATGATGGTGTAACGATTGCTAAAGCAGTTGAATTGGCTGACCATTTCGAAAACATGGGTGCAAAGTTGGTTGCTGAAGTTGCTTCTAAGACTAATGACATCGCTGGTGACGGGACGACAACTGCTACGGTGCTCACACAATCCATCGTAAACGAAGGCATGAAGAATGTGACTGCCGGTGCCAACCCAGTTGGGATCCGGACAGGGATTGAAAAAGCGACCAATGCAGCCGTTGATGCTTTACACAAGATGAGCCACGACGTCAAAACTAAGTCAGACATTGCTCAGATTGCTTCGATTTCGGCTGCAGATCCAGAAGTTGGTGAATTGATTGCTGACGCAATGGAAAAGGTTGGCAATGATGGCGTTATCACCATTGAAGAATCTAAGGGGATCGAGACTACTTCGGATGTAGTTGAAGGGATGCAGTTTGACCGTGGATACATGAGTCAATACATGGTTACCGATAATGACAAGATGGAAGCTGACTTGGATAACCCATACATCTTGATCACGGATAAGAAGATTGCTAACATCCAAGACATTTTGCCATTACTGCAATCAGTTGTTGAACAGGGCCGTGCTTTACTGATCATCGCTGATGACATTACTGGTGAAGCATTGCCAACGTTAGTCTTGAACAAGATGCGTGGTACGTTTAACGTCGTTGCTGTTAAGGCCCCTGGCTTTGGTGATCGGCGCAAAGCGCAGTTGGAAGATATTGCTGCTTTGACTGGTGGTACTGTGATTACTGACGACCTCGGCTTGAACTTGAAAGACACGACTGTCGAACAGTTGGGTCAAGCTGGTAAAGTTACTGTTACCAAAGATAACACGACGATCGTTGAAGGCGCTGGTAACAAGGCCGACGTTGACGAACGGGTTGCCAACATTCGAACTGAGTTAGAAGCAACGACTTCAGACTTCGACAAAGAAAAGTTACAAGAACGTTTAGCTAAGTTATCTGGTGGGGTTGCCCGAATTAACGTCGGTGCTGCAACTGAGACCGAATTGAAGGAACGTCGTTACCGGATTGAAGATGCGTTGAATGCGACGCGAGCCGCAGTTGAAGAAGGCTTCGTTTCTGGTGGTGGTACTGCATTAGTTAACGTTATCGAAGCAGTCGCTGCATTGGAAGAAGAAGGCGACGTTCAAACGGGAATTAATATTGTTCTGCGTGCGCTTGAAGAACCAGTGCGTCAGATTGCTGAAAACGCTGGTAAAGAGGGCTCAGTGATCGTTGAAAAGCTGAAGTCACAGAAACCAGGGATTGGTTACAATGCTGCAACTGATGACTGGGTGGACATGGTTGATGCTGGGATCGTGGACCCAACCAAAGTAACACGGTCAGCCTTGCAAAATGCTGCGTCCGTTTCCTCCTTATTATTAACGACCGAAGCCGTTGTGGCTGAAGAACCAAAGCAGGATAACGGTGCTGATGCAGCAGCTGCTGCTCAAGCTGCTCAAATGGGCGGTATGATGTAGGCTAAAACGCCAACCGTTGATTGATTAAGACTGTTTAATAAACAAGGTGCTCACCAATTTTAGTTGGTTGAGCACCTTGTTTGCATTTATCACGTAATCTGTTTAATTTGGACTAGCTCTTGTCTAACACCTTTTAATTTAGTCGAAAGGGAATATCTAATTACGATTGTTTCTATTGCTTATCAGTGTTCGACAACAATGACTTGTTTGACACTAATTTTTCACATGGCCTTTATGCAAAATCTAGTGTAAGATAAGTTAGCTGAAAGCCGCAGAATATTGCTGGCTTTTTTGACGTTTGTGGGCGAGAAATTTGTGACGCAAATGTCGTTGTCAGTAACTTTAATTTATAGAAGGTAGGTGCAATGTTGTACCTGCCAAAGGGAGTTTCAAAATGTGGCGGTATTTAAAGCGATTGCTCATTGGTAAACCGCTAAAAACTTTGGATGAAGGCGGTCAGGCACTGACCAAATTTAAGGCCTTGGCGTTGCTTTCATCAGATGCATTGTCCTCTGTTGCGTACGGGACTGAACAGATCACCACGGTGTTGGTCACATTATCGGCAGCAGCTATTTGGTTTTCTTTACCAATTGCCGGCATTGTCCTCATTTTGTTGTTGGCGATCACGTTGTCTTATCAACAGATCATTCACGCATACCCATCAGGTGGGGGCGCCTATGTGGTTGCGACGACTAATTGGGGCCGTCCAGCTGGGCTAGTGGCTGGTGGATCCTTATTGGTGGACTACATGCTGACCGTGGCCGTTTCGGTAACATCAGGTACCGAAGCGATCACCTCAGCAATTCCAGCCTTATATCATCATCAAGTAGCAATCTCGATTGTTATCGTGTTATTTGTGATGACGCTGAATTTGCGTGGTATGAGTGAATCAGCCAACTTCTTGACGATTCCGGTATATTTCTTTGTGGTCATGATTTTAATCATGATTATCGTGGGAATTTATAATATTGTGACTGGTCAAATTACCTATCATGCCACTGCGGCAGTCGGGGCTCCCGTCCAAGGAATGACGGCGTTACTCTTTATTAAAGCCTTTAGTTCAGGTTCGTCTTCATTGACTGGGGTGGAAGCAATCAGTAATGCGGTGCCAAACTTCAAGAAACCAAAAACGAATAATGCAGCGGCGACATTAGCCATCATGGCCACGATTCTTGCGTTCTTCTTCGGGGGGATCACCTTTATCAACTACTGGTTAGGGATTAAGCCGATGGCGACTCAAACCGTGCTTTCACAAATTGGTGTCGGCATTTTTGGTCACGGCTTGATGTATTACTTGTTACAAACAGCCACTGCGATGATTTTGGCCGTTGCAGCTAACACTGGGTTTTCAGCGTTTCCAATTCTGGCCTTTAACTTGGCTAAGGATAAGAACCTGCCACATGCCTACATGGACCGCGGTGATCGACTAGGCTATTCCAACGGAATTATCACCTTGGCCGCCGGTGCGATTGCATTAATCGTGATTTTTAATGCTCAGACGACGTTGCTAATTCCGCTTTATGCGGTCGGGGTCTTTGTCCCATTTGCGTTATCACAATCAGGCATGATTATTCATTGGCGTCGAGAGAAGACTGGCTTTTGGCAAGGGAAAGCCTTTATTAACTTTGTCGGGGCATTCATATCTGCAGCCATTGCGATTTTCTTATTTGTGACTCGTTTTGGCAATGTTTGGCCTTACCCGCTGGTGATGGCCTTGCTTATGTGGGTTTTTCATAAAATTCATCAGCATTACAAAACGGTTGCTGAACAATTAAGGGTTGCCGAAAATATTGAAACAGCTCCTCATCACTACGATGGTGCGACCGTGATCGTTTTGGTTTCTAACGTTACTCGAGTTACCAAAAATGCGATTGACTATGCTGAATCAATTGGAGACTACGTCATTGCGATGCACGTGTCCTTCGATCAAAATCCAAATAAGGAAAAAGAAACCGTCACGGAATTTAAACGGGATTTTCCTAACGTCCGTTTCGTTGATATTCACTCATCGTATCGCTCCGTTTCTGGGCCGGTTTTGCGTTTCTGTGATGTTATTGCCAAACGAGCGGCTGAGCGTAATTATACGACGACTGTTTTGGTCCCGCAGTTTGTACCACGACGACCCTGGCAAAACATTTTGCATAACCAAACAAGTTTACGGTTAAGGTCTGTATTGAATTCACGCGAAAACATCATCGTTTCAACCTACAACTATCATTTAAAACAGTAAGCATTTGCCTGATTAAATCAGGCAATAAGTTTGGTGCTGGGGATGCTTATCAAAAAGCGAGCGGGACATCAGCCGGTAAACGACTTATGTTCCGCTTTTTGGTGGTTTAGCACTTGTTTTTGTCTCAACCGCCTATTTAGCGATATTTACGTATTGTTTACGTAAACAATACAGCTTCATCATGATCATTTTACATTGCCTCAGTATGCTTAATGTACCGAGTCAGTTGTCGCTGATTTCGGCAATAAGAGAGAAGAGGTTGAACCATGAAAAAAGCAGTTTTAGCGAGTGTACTTGGGTTAAGCTTAGTTATGACGTTAGCAGGGTGCGCATCAGACAAAAAGAGTAGTGCAGCCCAAGCTGATCAAAAGCTGTCGGGGAAAGTGGTTGCAGTTGGATCAACCGCTTTACAACCATTAGTTGAACAAGCTGGTCAAACCTTTCAAGAAAAAAATAGCGGTGTTACCATCAATGTCCAAGGTGGCGGTTCTGGCGCCGGCTTAGGTCAAGTTCAAAAAGGAGCAGTTAACATCGGCAATTCAGATTTATTTGCCGAAGAACAAAAAGGACTTGATCGGACAGGGATGAAGGACCATAAGTTTGCGGTTGTTGGGATGGCTCCAGTTGTTAATAAAGATGCCGACGTGAAAGATATTAGCAAACAACAGTTGATTGATATTTTTACCGGTAAAATCACGAACTGGAAAGAAGTTGGTGGGGCTGACCAAAAGATTGTGGTTATTAATCGGGCCAAAGGATCAGGCACCCGAGCAACATTTGAAAAATATGGGCTCGATGGTGCTCAAGCAATGCAAAGCCAGGAACAAGATTCTAATGGAACCGTTCAAAAGATCGTTGCTACGACGCCTGGGGCCGTTAGCTACTTAGCCTTTTCCTATGTCAAAGACACGTTACAACCGTTGTCAATTGATCGTGTCGCCCCAACCGATGCCAACGTTGCAACAAACAAATGGCATATTTGGTCGTATGAACACATGTACACCAAAGGCAAAGAAAGTGCGACGACTAAGGCCTTCCTGACCTACATGACGAGTTCGTCGGTTCAAAAGGGATTAGTGAAAAAATTAGGCTATATTCCATTGACGAGTATGCAAGTCAATCGAACTGTTGACGGCGCGGTGCAAGATCGTAAATAAATCGCTTTAATTTAAACCAAAAAACTGATCATGTGACTTCGGTGAAGAAATCACATGATCAGTTTTTTGATTGATAAGGGATCCACGCGGTGGTTGGCATTGTCTCGAGAATTTGTGCGCGACCGTTGGTTTGATTCATTAAATCAGTTTCAAAAGTGTCGTCGGACGATTCGAGTAGAAGTGTTAAGGTAACGGCTGCGCCATAATCGACATGATCAATGTTGACGACCCGCTCAGTGAGCCAATTCATCAGCGGCTCAGCTTGATCATAGTTGAGGGAGATTTGATACGCAGTTAATGATTGTCGTTGCAAACGCGGGGCTTGATTGACTACGAGACTAGCTGAGCTACCGTATGCACGAATCAGGCCACCAGCGCCTAGTTTGATGCCGCCAAAAAAGCGCGTGACAATGATAATGACGTTGTGCAAATTGTCATTCGTTATAACATTTAACACTGGGGAAGCAGCTGTGCCACTTGGCTCACCATCATCGCTTTGCCGGGTAATTTCATTGTGGTCGCCTAAGACATAAGCGTACACGTGATGGGTTGCTTTAGGCAGTGATGACTTAACCTCGTTAATGACTTGATTGGCGGCAACTTCAGAGGAAATTGGTGCAATGGTAGCTATGAAACGTGATTTCTTAATCGTTTGTTCGATGGTTGTTTGTTGAGCAACGGTGATTAAAGTGGGTTGATCCATTGAGATTTTCTCCATCAAATTAAGTTTGTTTTCCGTATGTCATTAGGTAGCCAATAGTCTGAAATTGGGAGGAAAACTTGATATGCAAGCTGGATTATTATACGGGCGCCAGTTGACCGCCATTGATTTGCCCCAAGATGCTGATGTGACAAGATTTAACCACCGTCCAAGTATGATCGAACATGGTCGCTGGATTATTTGTCAACGTTGCCATGAACGCTCATTGAAACAACAAGTTCGTTTACCGGCAGGCGGCTATTATTGTCCCGCTTGTTTCTTATTAGGCGCTGTTCATAGTCAGCAACCGTTGTTTTCGTTACCGGAGCCTAATTATTTCACACCGGTAGCTCAACCGCTATCGTGGCGCGGAACATTGACCCGGTTACAAAAACAATGTGCGACTCAAATTAACGATGTGTTTCGGCAAAATCAGCAGCATCTATTATGGGCGGTAACAGGAGCAGGTAAGACAGAAATGCTTTTTTTAGGACTAGCTGATGCGATTCGTATGGGTAAGCGAGTTGCGATTGCTTCACCACGAGTGGATGTTTGTTTAGAACTGTATCCGCGCCTGCAGGCAGCCTTCACTGAGGTGCCCATTGCATTATTGTACGGCCATCAGACGGAACCGTATCAATATCGACAGGTCACCATCTGCACGACCCATCAGCTATTGCGATTTTACCACGCCTTTGACGTACTGATTGTTGATGAGGTGGATGCTTTTCCGTTTGCACAAAATCCCCGTTTGGGTTTTGCAGTTCAACAAGCCGTAAAGCCACAATCAGCTTTACTCTATCTAACAGCCACGCCCAGTCGCCAACTTTTGTGGGAAGTTCACCGGGGGAAATTGTCGATTAGCTATTTGCCGCTGCGATTTCATGGTCATCTGTTACCAGAAATTCGTTTGCGATTGGCTTTACGTTGGCGAGCTAATTTAAAACGAGGAAAATTACCTAGGCAGCTGTTGATGGCGATTAAGCAATGTTGTGAACAGCACCGCCGTTTTTTACTATTTGTTCCCCACGTGAGCCAATTGGCACCGATAGCAGCGGTTATTCGGCAAAAATTGCCAATGGCCGAGTTTGCGACCGTTCATGCTAGTGATGAGCAACGAGCGGTCAAAGTAGTGCAAATGCGCGAGCAAAAGCTTGATTTTTTGATTACCACCACGATTTTAGAGCGCGGGGTAACTCTACCAGAAATTGACGTTTTTGTCTTAGGTGCCGATGATGATGTGTTTTCAAGCGCAGCACTGGTCCAAATGGCCGGACGCGCTGGTCGCAGTGCAAAAGATCCGACCGGGCGCGTTATTTTCTGGATTGCCGAGCAAACGCTCGCACTCAAACGAGCGCGTCAACAGATTCGGCTCGTGAACCGAAAGGGGCGGCGATTACCAGAATGTCAGTCTGCTTGATGTGTCAGCGGCCAATTCAAACACTAGTTTCCTTGCAGATGTTGCTGCACTGGCAAAAATTGGTTCAGCCGACTATCTGTGATACCTGTTGGCAGCAATTCACTCAAATTAATCACCAACCACTTTGTCCGCAATGTGGCCGTGTGCAAGATTCGCCAGTGATTTGTTATGATTGTCGGCGCTGGCAACAAGTGTTAGCGGAGCCGATGATCAAAAATCGGGGATTATTTATTTATGATACAGCGATGCATGATTTTATGGTGCAGTATAAGTTTCGTAGTGCATTACATTTAGCTGCCGTTTTTACCGAAAAAATTGCCCAAACGATTGCGCAACAAGCGGTGGACTTAGTGGTTCCCATGCCGGTTGCAGAAACAACTTTTACGCAACGGGGGTTCAACCAGACGATAGCACTGCTAGCCCAATGCCCTAACGTTGTTTCAGCTTTAGCCGTGATCGACCAGGCAAAAGGCCATCAGGTTAGGCGCAACCGGCAAAATCGAATGAGCGTGCAGCAACCATTCGGGTTAGTGGCTGATCTCCGTTCAAAATTACGCAATAAGCGCGTGCTAATCTTTGATGATGTATACACAACCGGTCGCACCATGCAATTTGCTGTCCAAGCAATCAGACCCGCTCAACCCCTATCAATCACAGCTCTGACGCTGGCACGATGAACTTGCTCTTTGAAGATGAGATGGACTCGGTCTCATACGCTTTTGTAAACGCGCTCGCCAGACCTGAGCCCTGTGCACAACGGACAATTGCAACCATGCAAAACCTGCCTAACTGCGATTGTCCGTTGTTACGCGGGCTCACTCGGTCTGGCTCACGTTATGAGAACGATATTAATTGAGTGTTCATCTTTGGTTGGGTATAATGGGGTTACAGATAGCGATAGAGTGGTCCTAACGTTATCGGATCAATTGCCACAAAAAAAGACAATTGAATTGGCGACGCGACATTCGCGTTTAAGCCTCCGCGAAAGCGGGAACTTAGTTCGGAAGGGAGCGAAGTTTTATGTTAGATGTACAGACTCGTGGAGAAAACATCTCAGTAACCGATGCACTCAGAGACTATGTTGAAAAAAAGGTCACCAAGTTGGAACGGTACCTGGATCCTAACGTAAATGCGGTTGCCCATGCAAATTTACGGGTGTACCCAAATAAAACAGCGAAAGCTGAAGTTACCATCCCACTTCCATATTTGACGTTACGCGCTGAAGAAACATCGGATGATCTATACAAGAGTATTGATACGATGTCCGATCGGCTTGAACGACAGATTAGAAAGTACAAGACTAAGGTAAACCGTAAGTCCCGTGAGAAAGGTTACAAAGGCTTAGACTTCCGTCCAGAAGAAGAAGCTGCGATGACGGCGCAACCAGAGACTAGATTTGACGTAGTTCGAACCAAGAGCTTGCAACTAAAGCCAATGGATAATGAAGAAGCTATTTTACAAATGGACCTGTTAGGTCATGACTTCTTTATTTACGAAGATGCAGAGACGAATGATGTCAATGTCGTTTATCGGCGCAATGATGGTCGGTATGGTCTGCTGCAAGCAGGCGCTAATGAATAATTCAAATAAATTAGGAGCTGCGGTTGATTGCCGTGGCTTTTTTTATGTTAATGAATAAGAAAGAATTGCTTGCGTCGCTCAACGCATTTACCTCTGATTTTAAATTGTGTCACTTTTCATTCGCCGACGAAAATGATAAACTTAGAATTTGATATACTGCATTATTTGTAACGTTTAATGAGGGAAGGAAAAGTTACAACATGCCAAATGTCTTACAGAGATGGGTTGAATCTGACACCCGTAAAATCCGGCGGCTCGGCCATGTGGCTGATCAAGTGATGGCCTATGAGGATGAGTACGCAAAATTAAGTGATGAAGAATTACAAGCTAAAACACCAGCGTTTCAAGAACGTATTAAAAATGGTGAATCTTTAGATGATTTATTGCCAGAAGCCTTTGCTGTTGCCCGTGAAGGGGCCAAGCGGGTCTTAGGCTTATTTCCATTCCGGGTTCAAATCATGGGGGGGATTGTTCTCCATCGTGGTGATATTGCCGAAATGAAGACTGGTGAAGGAAAAACATTAACGGCGACGATGCCCGTATACCTCAATGCATTGGGTGGCAAGGGTGTTCACGTGGTGACAGTTAATGAATATTTGTCAGCTCGTGATGCCACAGAAATGGGTGAGCTCTATAATTGGCTTGGCCTGACAGTGGGGATCAATTCATCAGAGAAATCGTCTGAAGAAAAACGGGCGGCTTACAATGCTGATATTACCTATTCCACCAATGGGGAAATTGGTTTTGATTATCTGCGTGACAACATGGTTGTGTACAAAGAGGATCAAGTTCAGCGCGGCCTTAACTTTGCCATCATCGATGAAGTTGACTCAATTTTAATTGATGAGTCGCGGACCCCATTGATTATCTCTGGTGGTGCCACGACCAGCTCTAGCTTGTATGAACGAGCGGATCGCTTTGCCAAAACACTGCGAGAAAAGAGCGATTTTAAGGTCGATTTGGAATCCAAGACAGTGTCTTTGACGGATGAAGGGAATCGAAAAGCTGAAGAATACTTTGATTTAGATAACCTATATGATACGGAAAACACTGCGTTAACGCATCATATTGACCAAGCTTTACGGGCTAACTACATCATGTTCAATAATATTGATTATGTGGTGCAGGAAGGCGAAGTCATGATCGTGGATTCATTTACTGGACGGATCATGGAAGGCCGTCGCTTCTCTGATGGCCTACACCAGGCCTTGGAAGCGAAAGAACACGTTGAGATTCAAGAAGAGTCGAAGACGATGGCTAACATTACGTACCAAAACTTATTCCGGATGTATAGCAAACTTTCAGGGATGACTGGGACGGCGAAAACCGAACAGGAAGAATTTCGTGAAATTTACAATATGGAAGTTGTGACGATTCCGACGAACCGCCCAGTCGCACGTAAAGATGAGCCTGATTTACTTTATCCAAGTTTGAAGAGTAAGTTCAAAGCGGTTGTTGAAGAAATTCAGCGCTTGCATGAAAAAGGTCAACCCATGCTAATTGGGACGGTGGCTGTGGAAACATCTGAATACCTATCTCATCAATTGGACGGGTTAAAGATTCCCCACAATGTATTAAACGCGAAGAACCATGCTCGTGAAGCCGAAATTATTATGAACGCGGGACAAAAGGGCGCGGTTACCATTGCGACGAACATGGCCGGACGTGGGACTGATATCAAATTAGGACCTGAAGTCAAAGAACTAGGTGGTTTAGCGGTCATTGGGACTGAACGGCATGAGTCGCGACGGATTGATAATCAATTGCGGGGCCGTTCTGGTCGTCAAGGTGATCCGGGCTTTTCACAATTTTATTTGTCCTTAGAAGACGACTTGATGTTGCGATTTGGTTCTGAACGGGTCAAAGCCATTTTGCAGCGGATGAATGTGGAAGATGACGATGCGGTGATTAAGAGCCGTTTGATCACCCGCCAAGTTGAGTCAGCGCAAAAACGAGTTGAAGGGAATAACTACGATTCGCGGAAAAACGTGCTTCAATATGACGATGTGATGCGTGAACAACGGGAAGTCATCTATAAGCAGCGTCAATTAATCATTACCGAAGCGGATGACTTGAAGTGGGTCATGATGCCGATGATCGAGCGGACCGTTAACCGGATCGTCGATATGCATACCAACGGGGACCAAAAGAATTGGGAACTGGACAATATCGTCGATTTTGCCACAGCGGCGATGGTTAACGAAGATGTTATTACGACAGAAATGTTAGCGGGAAAGACTGCCGACGAGATTAAGGCCCTCTTGATGGAACAGGCCAACCGGGTCTTTGAAGAAAAGCAACAACAACTCTACGATCCTAATCAGATGCTTGAATTTGAAAAAGTGGTCATTCTACGTTGTGTGGACTCACATTGGACCGATCATATCGACACATTGGATCAATTGCGTCAGTCGATTCAGTTACGTGGTTACGGTCAATTGAACCCGTTAATTGAGTATCAAAGTAATGCGTTTACGATGTTTGGGGAAATGATCTTTGATATTGAATATGATGCGACGCGTCTGTTCATGAAGAGTGAAATTCGCCAGAATATGGAACGTTAATTTAAGCATATGAGGCAACCGGAGACTAGATTACTTGAGGCTCCGGTTGTTGTGCAATTAAGGGTCAAAAATTCATAGAAATAAGGAGTGGTTGGAATGGAATTAGCCGAAGCTCGGCAAAAATTAGCTGACATGCAACAACAAATCACGAACTTTAGGGGGTCACTTTGACCTCGAAGCCTTGAATGAAAGCATTTCAGAAAACGAAGCTAAAATGGCTGAACCAGATTTTTGGAACGACAACGTCGCTGCTCAAAAATTGATCGATGCGAATAACGCGTTAAAAGCGAAACATGACACATTTATGGAGTTACAAGAAGCAGTTGAAAATTTGGCGGTTACCATCGAGTTATTAGAGGAAGATGACGACCCTGAAATGGCTGCTCAACTAGATACTGACGTGGCGGATACTGCCAGACGGCTGCAGGCGTACCGGTTAACTCAACTGCTTGATGAACCTTACGACGCAAACAATGCAATTTTAGAAATTCACCCTGGTGCGGGGGGAACTGAATCCCAAGATTGGGGTCAAAACTTGCTACGTATGTATACGCGGTGGGCTGAACAGCATGGGTTTAGCGTCGATATTGAAGATTATCAGGCTGGCGATGTTGCCGGTTTGGATAGTGCGACGGTGTTGATTTCAGGTACGAATGCCTATGGCTATCTACGTAGTGAAAAAGGCGTTCATCGATTTGTCCGCATCTCGCCCTTTGATTCGGCTGGGCGTCGCCACACCTCATTTGTGAGTGTGGATGTGATGCCAGAGCTAGATGATTCAGTGGAAGTTGATTTAAATCCGGATGATATTCGGATGGAGGTCTTTCGTTCCAGCGGAGCTGGTGGGCAGCACATTAACAAGACATCATCGGCCGTGCGACTGATCCATGAGCCGACTGGTATCGTGGTTTCGTCACAAGCACAGCGGTCACAATTTCAAAACAAAGCGACGGCGATGGCGATGTTGAAAGCGAAACTCTACGAACGTGAGGAGCAAAAGAAGGCCGAAGAAAAGGCCAAACTTGAGGGAACTCAGATGGAAATTGGCTGGGGGTCGCAAATTCGTTCGTATGTTTTCCAACCCTACACCATGGTGAAAGACCACCGTACTAATTATGAAACGGGTAATGCGCAGGCAGTGCTTGATGGTGACCTTGATCCATTTATTGATGCCTACTTGCAGTGGAATTTAAAGCAAAAGAATCCTGAATAGCTTGATTGAGAGAGCGGGACACGAGTCACTTGACTTGTGATCCCGTATTTTTGACGATTTAGGTTGGAAGTGATATTTAGATTTTAGCTTTGTCCTAAACGCTTTTTGTTGACCCGTTAATGCTCAGGATCATCCCAGGCTGGTTCCACTCTGAGTTTATTGCTATACTCTCTGCAGAAGCACGCATGGCACCAATAAGAGAGGATCAAAGCATGAAACGAATTTTAGTGGTTGATGATGAACCAAGTATTGTGACGTTGCTGCAATATAACTTGGAACAGGCAGGTTATGCAGTTGATACTGCCGCCACAGGAGCGGATGCCTTAACTAAAATCACCGCCAACGCATATTTTTGTGTGTTGCTCGATTTAATGCTCCCTGAGTTAGATGGTATGGAAGTCACCAAGCGCGCGCGACAGGCGGGTAATGACACACCTATTATTATTGTCACAGCCAAAGGAGAAGAATTTGATCGCGTTTTTGGACTGGAAATTGGAGCCGATGATTATGTCACCAAACCATTTTCGCCGCGAGAGATCTTGGCGCGGATTAAGGCCGTTACGCGACGCAGTGAACGTGTTACACCAACAGAACAGCAACTCGTTCGGAAAATCACAATCGGAGATTTGTCGGTTGATGAAGATCGCTTGCGGGTTACACGATCTGGTGAATCAATTGTTTTAACGCCAAAAGAATTTGAATTATTAGATTATTTAATCCATCGGCAAGGCCGTGTCTTAGATCGGGAAACTTTGTTAAACGGCGTGTGGGGATTTGACTACGCTGGCGACACGCGGATGGTAGACATGCATATCAGTCATCTGCGTGAGAAAATTGAAGCCGATCCTAAGCACCCGCGATATTTAAAAACGGTGCGGGGCTTTGGGTATCAATTTGGAGATTAAATCATGCGAACGTTTAAATTACGATTATTGGTAATTGCCGGACTGATGAACTTTATCTTGCTGGCAAGTTTATTGGCCACCATTAATGATGGGCAGTCCAGTCAACGTGGCTGGGTGATCGCCGGCCTGGTTATCGGAGCCATGTTAATTGAATTGGGGATTATTTGGCGATTAGTGGCTGCCCAAGAACACGTCGTACATGACCTAACAACCCAAGTTATGAAACTAACCGCGCCGGACCAAACGCATCGTATCCTACTGCCCGCCGATCATGCCTATGCAGATTTGGGCCAAGCAATCAATATGGCTGCGGAAGCGTTGCGTCATCAAAGTCATGTCTTTCAGCGTCAAGAAAATGAACTAGATAATTTATTGAAATATCTACCGGTGGGGGTAATGGTCATTGATCGACGTCGGCAAACTCAGTTAATGAATCCAATGGCCGTCCAATTACTTGAAACCGAGCAATTGCCATTACCACATTTGTATACGCAAGATATTAAACAATTTGATTTAACTGCCCAAATTGAGGCGGCGTTACGAGAGCAAGCTAATCGTCGCCAGACTTTAACCCTCACATTACCGGCCACCAAACGAACGTTAGAGGTTTCAACGATTTTTACAGAACCGCGACCCTATCATCCACAAGTGTTGGTTCTGCTTTATGATTTAACCGAGGTTGCACGGATTGAGCAGATGCAGGTTGATTTTGTGGCGAATGCTTCTCATGAATTAAAAACCCCGTTAACTGCAATCACGGGCTTTTCAGAGACTTTATTAGCTGGGGCGGATATGGATCCACAAAAACGTCGCGAGTTTTTGACAATCATTAATGATCAAGCACATCAGCTGATGCTATTGATCGAGGATGTTTTGTCTGTTTCACGATTGCAGAACCCAACCAAACGAGCATTGGTCATGACAAAAGTTGACATTAAGACGTTGATTGATCAACAGATCCAGTTACAAAGTCAATCGATTCGCCGCCGTTCATTAACTGTGGTGAATGCCATTTCGCCACAGTTCAAAGTTCAAACTGATGCGGCTAAATTTGATCAGATTGCAAACAACTTGCTGTCAAACGCGATTAAGTATAATCATGATGCTGGCCAGATTACCATTAATGCCACGGCAACGCCAACTGGCTGGCAGCTGACCGTTACTGACACCGGTCAAGGAATGACTGTTGAGCAACAAGAGCGAATTTTTGAACGTTTTTATCGAGGAGATCCTTCACGCAATAAACAACGAATTCCTGGTACAGGGCTGGGGCTAGCAATTGTCAAAGAGTTGACAGAGTTATTAGGTGGGCACATCGTCGTTAGTAGCCGACCTGAGGCGGGGACAACCATGACGGTTCAATTTCCAGAAAAAATTAAGTAATAATTTCCCAGTGATTTTAGCGTTTGCGCTAGCATTTAGTCAGAAATGACAAAGCTAGCCCAGACGCTTTTTCATATTTACAAAACCTTTACATAACGTCCTTAGCTTCTTTACATTGGCCCGCTAGACTTAGTTAGAGTTGATGGGGAGCAATACGTTGGCGCCAAACGTGTTCATTTCCGCATTGATTTCAGGAGGGTACTATGAATAAACGACAGTTTTGGCTGGTTGTGTTAGTCGTTGGCATTGCAGGACTTTTAACCGCCGGCTACCAGACACGCCAGCGCGCCATGCGCGACGGTTCAATTACCGTCGTTGGTTCGACCGCGTTACAACCATTAGTCGAAGCCGCCGGTGAACAATATGCAGGCGATCACTTAGGCGTATTTATCAATGTCCAAGGTGGTGGCTCGGGAACAGGACTGAGTCAGATTCAGTCCGGTGCAGTAGCCATTGGGAATTCTGATGTCTTTGCGGAAGAACAAAGCGGGATTCAGTCAAAACAACTCGTCGATCACCGTGTCGCGGTGGTGGGGATCGTGCCAATTATTAATCCTAAGGTTGGTGTGACTAATTTGACAACGACGCAACTGCAACGAATTTTTGATGGTACCTATACGAATTGGCGCCAACTTGGTGGTACCAACGTTCCTATTACCATCATTAACCGAGCGCAAGGTTCTGGAACACGGGCGACGTTTGAACGTTGGGCCTTGGCTGGGCATCAGGTTAAAACGGCGCAGGCCCAAGATTCGTCGGGAATGGTTCGCTCGATTGTCAGTTCTACGCCAGGCGCCATTAGTTATGTTGCTTTTTCCTACGCAGATAAATCAGTGAAGAAGGTCGCTTTAAATGGTGTTAGCCCAACCAATCGCAATGTCACCACTGGTAAATGGCCAGTGTGGTCTTATGAACATATGTACACAAAAGGGCAACCCACCGGTGTGACTAAATCCTTCCTCAACTATATCCAATCACCGCGGATTCAAACCACGCTGGTTCAGCAACTAGGGTACATTAGTATGTCTCAGATGCAAATCAAACGCAGTGTTAGTGGTGAAGTGACACCGGTTCGCTGACAAATAAGGGGTAAGAGTGAAATGGATAAAATCAAAACAGCCTTACAACAGACTTCTCAAGCGACACGAACCGAACGCCGCGGGCGAGTGATTAGCTTTTTAGCTTTATTGTTAATTCTGGTGGTGGTGGTTGCCATTTTCTGGTTCGTGGCGGCCAAGGGGTTAGCAACTTTTTTTGAAAATCATGTTAACCCATGGGACTTTTTAACTGGAAAAACATGGGATCCATCGGTCTCGGTTCACGGAAAACCCCAAGTTGGTGCGTTACCGATGATTGTTGGCTCATTTTTAATCACGCTATTATCAGCCGTCGTTGCCACCCCATTTGCAATCGGAACGGCTGTATTCATGAATGAGATTGCACCGAAAAATGGCGCCAAGATTCTCCAACCAGTCACTGAATTGTTGGTTGGCATTCCATCAGTGGTTTATGGATTTATCGGCTTAAGTGTGGTTGTTCCGTTTGTCCGTCACACATTTGGTGGCAGTGGTTTTGGTATTCTATCGGGAACATTTGTCTTATTTGTCATGATTCTCCCAACAGTAACCTCAATGACTGCAGATACGTTAAAATCAGTCCCTCGTTACTATCGTGAAGCGTCATTGGCGCTAGGTGCGACCCGTTGGCAAACGATTTACAAGGTCGTTTTACGGGCAGCCACGCCGGGGATCTTAACGGCAATTGTCTTTGGCATGGCGAGAGCTTTCGGTGAGGCGCTGGCAGTTCAAATGGTTGTTGGGAATGCAACGTTATTGCCACATAACCTTGTTTCACCGTCATCGACATTAACGTCTGTGCTGACGGAAGGAATTGGTAATACAGTAATGGGTAGTTTGCAAAACAACGCCTTGTGGTCACTGGCTTTGGTCTTACTCGTTATGTCACTGGTCTTTAACGTTGTTATCCGTTTGATTGGTCGGAAAGGGGCACTTCGCTAATGAATGCAAAGACAGCAGATAAAGTGGCCACTGGCATTTTTTATGGTATTGCGGGAACTGTGATCCTTATCTTGATTTTCTTACTGGGCTATATTCTATTAGCCGGTTTTCCCAAACTCACTTGGCAATTTCTCACGACACCGGCCAAAGCTTTTAGTGCTGGCGGGGGCATTGGCATTCAGCTCTTTAACTCATTTTATTTACTCATCTTAGCGATGCTCATCTCATTTCCAATCGCATTAGGCGCAGGCATTTATTTGAATGAATATGCGCAGAAAAATTGGGTGACGACATTGATTCGCTCCGCAATCGAAATTTTGAGTTCGCTGCCATCCGTGGTCGTTGGTTTATTTGGCTTCTTACTCTTCGTCGTTCGGTTCAAAATGGGCTTTTCAATTCTTTCTGGTGCTTTAGCGCTAACATTCTTCAACTTACCACTGCTGACTCGCAGTATCGAAGGCTCCTTGGCAGCAATTCCCAACTTGCAGCGAGAGGCGGGATTAGCATTAGGGCTATCGCGATGGGAAACGGTAACTCACATCATTTTGCCCGTAGCGGTACCCAGTATTTTAACTGGTGTTATCTTGAGCGCAGGTCGCGTTTTTGGTGAAGCTGCCGCTTTGATTTATACATCTGGCCAATCAGCGCCAGCTTTAAATTTTGCGGATTGGAATCCATTTAACATCGCCAGTCCATTGAACCCAATGCGTCCTGCCGAAACGTTAGCCGTTCATATCTGGAAAATTAACTCAGAAGGCATCATGCCAGATGCCAGCGCTGTTTCAGCCGGCTCTTCAGCGGTTCTAGTGTTGGCAGTGCTACTATTCAATGTTTTAGCTCGTTGGGTGGGCCAACGCGTCTATCGACACTTAACGGCGGCGGATTGATACGAGGAGGAAATGGTTATGATGACCGAACCATCAGCATCTACAACGCAAGCACCTGAGCGAAACATTTTTCAATTTGATGAGCAACAACATGAAATCGCACTCTCAACACACAATTTACATGTTTATTATGGTGACAATGAAGCACTCAGCGAGGGCGATCTACAGTTTGAACGCTACAAAATCACAGCCTTAATTGGCGCGTCAGGTTCAGGGAAATCAACTTTTTTGCGATCGCTTAACCGGATGAACGATGGTGTTGCCCGGGTTGACGGACAAATTATGTATCGTGGCTTAGACATTAATAGTAATCAAATTGATGTGTACGAGATGCGGCGGCACATTGGGATGGTGTTTCAACGACCAAATCCATTTGCTAAGTCGATCTACGACAACATCACGTTTGCATTAAAGCAACGTGGCTTACGAGATCGTCATCAACTTGATGAAATTGTCGAAACGTCCTTACGGCAAGCCGCGATGTGGGATCAAGTCAAAGATGAGTTGCATAAGAGCGCCCTTGCTTTATCGGGCGGGCAACAACAGCGTTTGTGTATTGCTCGCGCAGTTGCGATGAAACCGGACATTTTATTGCTAGACGAACCGGCAAGTGCGTTAGATCCCGTGGCGACCTCACAGATTGAAGATACGTTACTGAAATTAAAAGAACACTATACGATTATTATCGTCACGCATAACATGCAACAAGCCGCCAGAATTAGCGACTTCACTGCTTTCTTTCATCTAGGCAAGGTATTGGAATATGATGAAGCGCGTAAAATCTTCACCCGCCCTAAGGTTGCCATCACTAACGACTATATTTCCGGTAACTTTGGCTAAGTTGTAACTGACTTGATTGAAATTGCAGGTGGTCATGAGAGGAGAATGACATGGCAACACCCATCATTGAGACTGATAATTTACATTTATTTTATGGGCAAAAAGAGGCACTAAAGGGAATTAATTTGTCTTTTCAAGAAAAGGGCATTTCGGCTCTAATTGGTCCGTCAGGTTGTGGTAAGTCGACTTTTTTACGTAGTTTGAATCGAATGAATGACCTCATCGATGGGGTGACGATTACCGGCAATGTCCTTTTTAAAGATCAAAATATTTATGCGCCCGGGGAAGATATTGTGGCGCTCCGAAAACAAGTTGGTATGGTCTTTCAACAACCCAATCCGTTTCCCTTTTCGATTTATGAAAATGTGGTTTATGGGTTACGCTTAGCGGGCGTGCGTGACAAACAGGTTTTGGATGAAGCCGTGGAAAATAGTCTTAAACAAGCGGCCATCTGGGATGAAGTTAAAGATGATCTCCACAAGAACGCGTTGGCACTTTCCGGTGGGCAACAACAGCGAATTTGTATTGCGCGGGTCTTAGCCGTTTCTCCGGATGTCCTTCTACTGGACGAACCGACCAGTGCGTTAGATCCGGTTTCAAGCCACGTGATCGAAGAAACTTTATTAAAGTTAAGGTATGACTACACAATCATCATGGTGACGCATAACCTGCAGCAAGCGTCACGGATTGCAGACCGCACCGCCTTCTTTTTACAAGGTGAACTCATTGAGGTTAACGACACAAAAACGATGTTTATGGAACCAGCGCGACAGGAGACTCAAGATTATATTTCAGGGCGGTTTGGTTAAGGCGGAACCCCCTAAATAAGGGGATAGAGGTGCAAAAACGATGAGACGACTATTTGATGATGAACTAAATGATCTAGACACTGGGTTTACAGAGTTAGGGATGTTAGTTTCAGAAGCGATTGGAAAGGCAGTAACGGCGTTTGTTAACCACGATCGCACCGTTGCTCAAGCTGTCATCGATAATGATCATCAGATTAATGATCGAGAGGTTAGCTTAGAAAAAAAATCGTTTGAAATGATTGCGTTATATCAACCTGTGACAACAGATCTACGGGAGATTGTCACCATTTTGAAAGCTGTATCAGATTTAGAACGAATGGGTGATTATGCGCGTAGTGTTGCTCAATCAACGATTCGAGTGAAAGGCAATAAACGCGTGGCTGTCATTGAACAACATATTTCTGAAATGGGCCGGATTGTTCAGCAAATGGTCGCTGATGTTTTAGATGCTTATGTGAAAGATGACGATCAGCGGGCTCGACAAATTGCCTTAGTGGATGCTAGAGCTGGCGATTATTACCAATTGATTTATCGAGAGAGTATCGATCAAATGCGACAGGATCCTGAAGTAGTTGTGGGTAGTACAGATTACATGGCTGTCGCTCAATTTTTGAAACGGATTGGTGATTACGTGACCAATATTTGTGAATGGATTGTCTATTTACAAACCGGAAAGATCGTAGAATTAAATCCGCGTAATACAACTGACACACCAACCGACGAGTAATCGATTTTGATCAAATTTAACAATCTGTAAACTAACAAGCTACCGACCATTAATTTTGGCGGTGGCTTTTTATTAAATATCGCCAGGCTTGTAGGCTTCTTTTCGTTCAATTAAAATATTTGATAATTTGATCAGGAGCCCATATTAAGTTTGATGCCGATGTGAGACGATTTAGATGGGTGAGTCGTGGACTTTATGTAGGACGCATACCTTGTTAAAACACGTTCGCCAGACCTGATCCTAGTGCCCAACCAACAACCATAACTGGGTGAAAACCACCCGAGTGATCTTGTCCGTTGGCGTTCGGGATCACGCGGGTCTGGTTCACATTCTGGTCAAAACGCGCTTGTCATCACGGAAACCTGGGCCCAACCAGAAACCCTGCTCGGGCCAAGAACGCCCGCTCATGATTTCCCGTTGGTGCTTGTCTTCACCCGTGATGGCTCACGCTCTAGTTTTGAAAAATTGGTCAGATGACTTTTAATGCGATAAAATTAGGACATTCAAATTTATGAGGAAACATTGAGGTGATTAACGTGGCGCGAGAAAAATTAACAAAGTCAGCAACTGATCGGTGGATCGGTGGTGTCTTCGGCGGTTTGGGTCGCTTTCTTCATATCAATCCAACCATTTTACGGATTGGCTACTTGCTGCTAGCTTTATTTTTACCTCCACATGGACTAATAACCTTGCTAGCGGTTGTTCTTTACGGCGTTTTACTTTGGTGGATGCCAAGTGATCAACGTACGAGTGATGCTAGCGTCTTTAACTTATTTGGCGATTTATTTAGTGGGCAAAATCGACCTAAGGACTCTCCACGGCCTCGGGGTCGTAAAGAGATTCATGCTGAAGAACACGACGTCCACGACCACCGAGAAAGGTAGGAATGGCATGAAATTTTGGCAACGAATTTTGATTGATGCCTTGTTATTCTTGGCAATTGCCGGCTTTTTTAGAAACAGTTTTCAAGTTTCAAGTGTTTGGTACGCTTTAGTGGCCAGTCTTGTTTTAGCAATTTTAAATGCCGCCATCAAACCATTTTTAGTGATCCTGTCCCTACCGATTACGTTTCTAACATTGGGCTTGTTTTCAATTGTGATTAACGCCGCCATGTTGGAACTAACCAGCTTTTTTGTTGGCGCACAGAATTTTCAAATTGCGAATTTTGGCATGGCAATGTTAGCGGCAGTGATTATGTCGATCTGTAACGCAATCATTTCTAGTTATTTTAATGCAGAATAAGGAGGCGGTTTGTTATGGCAGATAGTGTAACGGTTCGTGAATTGGTCGAAAATGCCCGCCTCACCGTTTATGACGGGGCTGATTACCTTGATGAACGGCGGATTACAACCCCGGATATTTCGCGGCCGGGTTTGGAGATGACCGGATATTTTAATTATTATCCTCCGGAAAGAATTCAGTTGTTAGGCATCACGGAAACCTCATTTTCTAAAAAAATGAGTCACGATGAATTGCTCATGATTATGCGAAAAATGGCAGATCCAAAAACGCCATGTTTTGTTGTATCAACGAATATTGAACCGCCGGCAGAACTTATCCAAGCGGCGGATGAAGCACATATTCCTGTTCTTGGTAGCAAACAAACTTCATCGCGAATTTTGTCGAATATGTCGATTTACCTTAGTGGTGTTTTAGCAAAACGACAATCAATTCACGGTGTATTGATCGATATCTATGGTTTAGGGGTCTTGATTACCGGTGACTCAGGCGTTGGTAAATCAGAAACAGCATTGGAATTGATTCGTCGTGGTCATCGATTAATTGCCGATGATCGGGTAGACGTTTTCCAACAAGATGAACAAACTCTCGTCGGGGAAGCACCAAAGATTTTAAACCACTTGATGGAAATTCGCGGGATTGGGATTATTGATGTCATGAATCTTTATGGTGCTGGTGCTGTAAGAAGTTCGGCAAAAATCCAACTCATTGTGCACTTACAAAATTGGACCACAGATGCACAATTTGATCGACTTGGGAACGCCGAAGATGAACGACAAATTTTTGATGTGCAAGTGCCAATGATTTCAATCCCCGTTAAAACAGGACGTAATTTGGCAATTATTATTGAATCGGCAGCGATGAATTTCCGTGCTCGTTCGATGGGCTATGATGCGACCAAGACGTTTGACCACAATTTAAATCAGTTGATTCAGGAAAATTCTAAACGAGATGAAGCTGCTGCCGGGGATCTACCAACATCCGCTCAGCCCCAAGATGATCAGAAAGCCCAAGGTCACTAAAGATGCAGCAATTAATAATGGGAGCATTGAACCCAATTGCGTTACAATTAGGGCCTTTACAGATTCATTGGTATGGCGTCATTATCACAACTGGCGTATTTATTGCCTTGTGGCTTTCCGTTCGTGAGTCTAAACGGCGAGGCATTGATCCTGATGATCTGTATGATTTTTTGTTATGGGCCTTGCCAGCTGCGCTGATCGCGGCGAGGACTTACTATGTGGTGTTTCAGTGGTCTTACTACAAAGATCATTTAAACGAAGTCATCGCCATTTGGGATGGCGGTATTGCGATCTACGGCGCGCTGATTGGGGCCGCCATCGTGGTGGTTTGGTTTACCCATTCTCGTGGAATCCCGACATTTCTATTTTTAGATGTGTTGGCCCCGACCGTCATTATGGCCCAAGGAATTGGCCGCTGGGGCAATTTTATGAACCAAGAGGCATTTGGCAAAATAACCACCTTGGCCCATTTACAAGCACTCCATTTACCAGATTTTATTATTACCCAGATGAATATTGAGGGTGCTTATCGAACTCCTACTTTTTTGTATGAATCGCTATGGGATTTAATTGGTTTTGTTTTGTTGATGGCCACCCGACATCGAGAAGGCTTATATCGTCAAGGTGAGGTCTTCTTCATGTACGTTATTTGGTATTCGTTTGGTCGCTTCTTCGTTGAAGGGATGCGGACAGATAGCCTAATGCTAGGGCCAGCTCGTGTGTCCCAATGGCTATCTGTGGTGCTGTTTGTTGGCGCATGGTGCTGGCTGATTATTCGCCGACGCCGCCAAGTCCCACTGTATTTAGCAGGCATCAAATCAACTGTAAAGTAACTTTTTTAGGAACCGTGTGGCAAGTGATCACATTAAAAGGAGGAAGTTATGGCATCACGAATCGCAGTGTTAGGCGCCGGCTCTTGGGGTAGCGTGCTGGCCAATTTATTGACCGAGAATGGGCAAAATGTCACGCTTTGGTCACATAAACCTGCTCAAGTTCAAGAATTAAATGAGCGTCATACAAACGCCGCTTACATGCCAAACTTTGAGTATCAACATCAATTAAAAGCAACAACTGACATGAAAACTGCGATAACTGGTGCAGAGGTTGTTTTGTTCGCAGTCCCAACTAAGGCTATTCGTGAGGTTAGCGTCCAAGCTGCCAAAATTTTAGTTAGCAATGAGCAAGCAGTCACTGTCGTTCATGCGACAAAGGGCCTCGAACAGAACACGTATAAGCGTGTTTCAGAGATGTTAGCTGAAGAAATTCCGGCGGCTCAACGTAATGCAATCGTGGTATTGTCGGGGCCAAGTCATGCAGAAGATGTGGCTAAAAAGGATATCACGTTGATTACCGCGGCTTGTGAAAATGAGGATGCGGCAAGAAAAATTCAAAAACTCTTTATGAATGCATATTTCAGGGTTTATACTAATACTGATGTAATTGGTGCTGAATTTGGTGCAGCGTTGAAGAACATTATCGCGATTGGTGCAGGGGCCTTACATGGTCTTGGCTACGGCGATAATGCGAAAGCTGCCTTAATTACTCGAGGACTGGCAGAGATTAGTCGGCTCGGACAGACATTTGGTGCTAATCCATTGACCTTCATTGGCTTGTCAGGAGTTGGCGATCTGATTGTTACAGCGACAAGTGTTAATTCACGCAATTGGCGAGCTGGTAATGAGCTAGGTCAGGGGCAGACGCTGGACGAGGTCATTGAGACCATGGGCATGGTTATTGAAGGTGTGGCAACGACGAAAGCCGCTCACGAATTGGCGATTAAGCGACATGTTGAAATGCCAATTACCGATGCCATTTACGATGTTTTGTATAATGGTGCGGAGGTTCGTTCTGTGATTACGGGTCTCATGCAACGCGACGGGCGTGCTGAACTCGGTTAATATCGCCAGTCAAAACCGGTCGATCATCGACCAAAACACGAAAGGAATTTGTTGTTATGCAAAAAGTTAGGAAAGCCATCATCCCTGCAGCGGGTTACGGTACGCGGTTTTTACCAGAGACGAAGGCAATCGCTAAGGAAATGCTGCCAATTGTTGATAAGCCAACGATTCAATTTATCGTTGAAGAAGCCCACAAAGCTGGCATTGAGGAAATCTGTGTCGTGACTGGGCGGGGCAAACGCTCGATCGAAGATCACTTCGATTCTGCACCTGAATTGGAAGCAGATTTGGCGAATAAAGGTAAAGATGCCATGTTGGAGGCAGTTCAATCGAGCAATGACAGCAATCTTTATTTCATTCGGCAAAACCATATGCGCGGTTTAGGGGACGCGGTCCTGACTGCCAAAGACTTTATTGGTGACGAACCCTTTGTTGTGTTACTTGGTGATGATTTAATGGAAGACCAAGTGCCATTGACTAAACAATTGATTGATCGGTATAACGAAACAGGTGAATCAACCTTAGCTGTCATGCGGGTTCCCCATGAAGAGACTAACAAGTATGGGGTAATTAACCCAGCTCAAGAAGTTAGCGACGGTCTGTTTGAGGTAAAGAACTTCGTTGAAAAGCCTAAGCCTGAGGATGCGCCATCTAACTTAGCAATCATTGGTCGTTACTTGTTAACACCACAAATTTTTGATGCATTGGAACAAACACCTTATGGCAAAGGCAATGAGCTACAGTTAACGGATGCCATTGATTTGTTGAATAAAACGCAACACGTGTATGCGCATGAATTCAAGGGTGATCGCTTTGATGTCGGTTATAAATTTGGTTTGATTCGGACCAACATTGAATTTGGTTTACGTCATCCAGATGTGAAGGATGAACTGCGGGATTATGTCTTACAGTTAGCTGAGGACATTAAAGCGAACAAGCGTTAATTCAAGCGAGATTTAATTTAATTAATACGCCCCTTCTACGAAAAAGGAAGAGACGTATTTTTCATAAAATGATGTAAACATGCACGCCAGACCTGCTTCCTGTGCCCAACCAACAAGCACGATTGGGCCAAAATCACCCATTCATGCCTGTCCGTTGATGCTCAGGATCAAAGCGGACTGGCTCACGTGCTAAACAAAATGATTGTGTTACTTACAAAAAGATAGTAAGATGGATGCACTGATGAGCAGGTAGCTGCGGAAAGGAAGCACAGTATGGCAAATAATTATGATGTCATTGTGATTGGCGCTGGCCCTGGCGGCATGACGGCAGCGTTGTATGCCTCAAGAGCAAATTTATCCGTTTTACTGCTTGATCGAGGCATTTATGGTGGTCAAATGAATAATACGGCCGCGATTGAAAATTATCCGGGCTTTAAATCCATTCAAGGACCAGATTTGGCGAGTGCAATGTATGAAGGTGCCACTCAATTCGGAGCTGAGTACGGTTATGGTGCGGTTGAATCGATCACAGACCATGGTGATACCAAGACCGTCAAAACGGACACAGATGAGTACACTGCTAAGGCGATTGTCATTGGAACAGGTTCGCAGTATCGCAAACTTGGCATTCCAGGTGAAACTGAATTTTCGGGACGCGGTGTTTCCTACTGTGCGGTATGTGATGGCGCATTTTTCCGCAATAAGCATGTGGTGGTCGTAGGTGGTGGTGATAGTGCCATCGAAGAAGGCATCTATCTGACGCAATTAGCTGATAAAGTGACGGTGGTACATCGACGGGATCACTTACGTGCTCAACAGGTTGCACAGGATCGAGCGTTTGCGAATGAAAAGATGGAGTTTGTCTGGAACACCGAAGTGACCAAAATTGTCGGTGACGATATGAAGGTAACTGGTGTGGAACTCAGTAACAATCAAACGGGTGAAACCACCACAATGTCCGCAGATGGTGTCTTTATCTACGTCGGTAATTTACCGATGACAGCACCATTTAATGGATTAAGTATCACTGATGAAATTGGTTGGATTCCAACGGACGGCGAAATGCATACAAAAGTACCGGGAATCTTTGCGATTGGTGATGTTCGCCAAAAAGATTTGCGCCAGATTACCACAGCAGTTGGGGATGGTGGGGTGGCTGGTCAACAAGTCTTCAAATATTTGGAAGACTTGAAAGCCAAACACGCCGTTGTTTAATAACTGGCTGCATTTAAAATGATTATCAATTTAATTTAGCGGGGAACATCGTGTGTTTACCACGGTGTTCTTTTTTTCGGGCAAAATTTATTTGTCGATCTCCATGACTCTGATTCTTGAACCTAACCAGCCAGCGTTAGTCTCCCGGTTTATTCCTTGATATTACGAATATATTTAATGTGTTTGATCCGAAAAGTAATTAGCTTTTACAGCTGTCCCAAATGATTGATTGGCCGACGTTTGTAGCTTAAGCCCAGATCGTAATAGAATTGTCTGGCTTGTTTCGCGCGAGGGACTTAATGCGGTATACTGAAAACGCATACGAAAACAACATCATGAATGGAGATGCGATTGTGGACTGGAAAGAAACTTATCAGACTTGGACGGCTCAGACCGATCTGGAAGCTCATTTAAAAGCGGAATTAACTGCCTTGGCAGGCAAAGATGAAGAATTAGAAGATGCCTTTTACCAACCAATGAGTTTTGGGACGGCTGGCATGCGTGGCGTGATGGGTCCTGGTATTAATCGGATGAACATCTACACGGTACGGCAAGCAACAGAAGGCTTAGCAACTTATATGGATACTTTGGGTGAAGATGTTAAGAAGCGTGGTGTGGCCATTAGTTTCGATTCACGGCATCACTCCACGGAATTTGCTCATGAAGCGGCACGTGTTTTAGGCCAACATGGCATCAAAACCTACATCTTTGAAGGCTTACGCCCGACACCCGAATTATCTTTTACAGTTCGGCATCTACACACGTTTGCGGGAATTATGATCACAGCTAGTCACAATCCCAAGCAATTTAACGGTTACAAGATTTATGGTGAAGATGGCGCCCAAATGCCACCCAAGGATTCCGATTTAATTACCCAGTACATTCGTCAGGTGACCGATTTGTTTGAAATTGCGACCGCTGATGAGACCAACTTAATGACTACTGGCTTGGAAACCGTTATTGGTGAAGACGTTGATCAGGCCTATTTGGATAACGTTGCCACAGTGACCATTAATCACGATTTGGCCAGTGAAGAGGGTAAGGATATGACATTTGTCTTTACGCCGCTCCATGGAACCGGTCGAATGCCTGGGGAGCGTGCTTTGCGTAACGCTGGATTCCAAAACTTTATCACGGTCCCGAGTCAAGCAGAGCCAGATGGCGATTTTCCGACGGTTGATTTTCCTAATCCTGAATTTCCTGAAGCCTTTGATGAGGCCATTAAATTAGGTAAAGCACATCAAGCAGATATTCTAATTGCGACCGATCCTGATGCTGACCGGCTGGGGACAGCCGTTCGTCAACCTAACGGAGATTACCAACTGCTAACCGGTAATCAGATTGCCGCGTTGATGTTGCATTACATTTTAGCGGCCAATCAACAGGCTGGTACGCTACCATCCAATGGGGTGGCGGTAAAATCGATTGTTTCAACGGAATTTGCCACGAAAATTGCCGCCAGCTATAATATCGATACCATCAATGTATTGACTGGCTTTAAATTTATTGCCGAACAAATTCAACATTTTGAAGATACCGGCGATCATACCTTTATGTTTGGTTTCGAAGAGAGCTATGGCTACTTAATTAAGCCATTTGTTCGTGATAAGGATGCCATTCAGGCCTTAACGCTACTCGCCGAAATTGCGGCCTATTATCGTCAACAAGGACAGACCCTCTATGATGGTTTAGAGGCGCTCTATGCCGAATACGGTTATTTCCGGGAACAGACATTGCAGCAAACATTTGAAGGTATTACTGGTCCACAAAAGATCGAAGCAATTATCAATAAATTCCGTACGCAAGCTCCCAAGCACTTTGCCGGGATTGACGTTGCTGCAACAGACGATATTGCTAGTGGAATCAAGACTTACGCAGATGGCCATACCGAAGCACTGGCGTTACCTAAAGCTGAAGTTTTGAAATATTGGTTAGTTGATGGCACTTGGATTGCGGTCCGCCCATCTGGTACGGAACCTAAAATTAAGTTCTATATCGGCACGAATGGTGCGACGTTATCAGCAGCTAATCAGAAGCTGCAAAATTTTGTCGATGCAATCAATGCATTTGTCGCTGATTGAGTCGATCAGTTAAAATAGCTTTGCGAGGTCAAACGACTGTCGCAAAGCTATTTTTAGCAGTGAAGTGAAAATTTCACTGTTTTGAGATCCGGATCGCGTGCGAAAGTATGTTCGGTATGCTAGAATAGTTTCGCTATGTTACCATGAACAACTTAATTGTGAATTATCAATAAAGTAGAAGAAATACAACCACTCACGCAAGGGGGATGGACAGCCATGATTGAACGACAAGCCGATCGGAAGTTTGATCTTGTTTCAAAATATCAACCAACAGGTGATCAACCACAAGCGATTGAACAATTGACTGATGGGATTGAATCTGGGAAAAAAGCGCAGATTTTACTGGGGGCCACGGGGACCGGGAAAACATTTACGATTAGCAACGTGATTGCTAATGTGAACAAGCCTACCTTAGTTTTGTCGCATAATAAAACGCTGGCTGGTCAACTCTATGGTGAATTTAAGGAGTTTTTCCCCAACAACGCAGTGGAATATTTTGTTTCCTATTATGATTATTATCAGCCTGAGGCTTACGTGCCATCCTCTGATACGTACATTGAGAAAGATTCGTCCATTAATGATGAAATTGATAAACTACGTAATGCGGCAACTAGTTCACTCTTAGAAAGAAACGACACGATTGTCGTTGCCTCTGTGTCCTCGATCTTTGGTTTAGGCGATCCTCATCAGTATAAGGATCACGTCATTTCGTTACGTGTGGGTCAGACCATTGAACGTAACGACTTCATGCGTAAATTGGTGGATATTCAGTTTGAACGTAACGATATTGACTTTCAACGTGGTCGGTTTCGAGTGCACGGAGATGTAGTCGAAGTATTCCCTGCGTCAGAAGATCAACGCGCTTTGCGGATTGAATTCTTTGGTGATGAAATTGATCGAATGCGTGAAGTTGATGCCTTGACCGGTGAAGTGGTGGGCGATCGGGATCACGTCACGATTTTTCCGGCAACCCACTTTATGACTAATGATGCCATTATGGATCATGCAATTGAAACAATTGGTAATGAATTGGATGATCGGTTAAAGGTCCTAAAAGACCAAGGCAAACTACTGGAAGCCCAGCGTCTCGAACAACGCACCACCTATGATATGGAAATGATGCGTGAAATGGGTTACACCAGCGGAATCGAAAACTATTCACGGCATATGGACGGTCGGCAACCAGGTGAACCGCCATTTACGCTGTTGGATTTCTTTCCGAAAGACTTTTTGCTGGTTGTGGATGAAAGCCACGTAACCATGCCTCAAGTTCGCGGTATGTATAAGGGGGATCGCTCTCGGAAGCAAATGCTAGTCGATTATGGTTTTCGTCTGCCCAGTGCTTTAGATAACCGGCCGCTTAAGATTGATGAATTTGAGCAACATGTGAATCAAGTCGTATACATGTCCGCCACACCAGGAGATTACGAACATGAACAAACGGATACGGTTGTCCAACAAATTATCCGACCAACTGGATTGCTGGATCCGACGATTGAAGTTCGTCCGATTATGGGCCAAATTGACGATTTGGTCGGAGAAATTAACAAAAGAATCGAACAACATGAGCGAACATTTGTGACCACGATGACCAAGAAAATGGCCGAAGACTTGACTGATTATCTAAAAGACCTCGGCATTCGTGTGCGATATCTTCACAGTGATGTGAAAACCCTGGAGCGGACACAGATTATTCGTGATTTACGACTAGGTAAATTTGACGTGCTTGTTGGGATTAATTTGTTACGAGAAGGAATCGATGTACCTGAAGTCTCACTAGTTGCGATCTTAGATGCAGATAAGGAAGGTTTTCTTCGTAATGAACGATCGTTGATCCAAACAATCGGTCGAGCGGCCCGGAATGCTCACGGTAGCGTCATTATGTATGCTGATTCGATTACCGGGTCGATGCAAGCGGCTATCGATGAGACCAAACGGCGGCGAACAATTCAAGAACGATATAATGAAGAACATCACATCACACCAACGACAATTGTGAAGGCCATCCGCGATAACATTACGGTCGTTACGCCAAGTGGAAAAGGGCAAAAGGAAAGCTCACTTAGCGAAGATGATTTTGACAACATGAGTAAGACCGATCAAAATGCGATGCTGGCAGGCTTAAATAAGCAGATGCAAGAAGCCGCCAAGAAACTTGATTTTGAAGAGGCAGCGACATTGCGTGACACCATCATGGAATTGAAAGCTAAACAATAGTGTGGTAAGCAACCAACAGTGAATTTTTAACGAGGCGGGACACGTATACATGGCAAATGACAAAATTGTGATTCATGGAGCACGAGCTCATAACTTAAAAAATATTGACGTGACCATTCCCCGAGACAAATTAGTGGTAATCACCGGGTTATCCGGATCAGGAAAGAGCTCGTTAGCGTTTGATACGTTATATGCGGAAGGGCAACGGCGGTACGTTGAAAGTTTATCCGCGTATGCGCGCCAATTTTTAGGCCAAATGGATAAGCCTGATGTTGATTCAATTGACGGGTTGAGTCCGGCTATTTCGATTGACCAAAAAACAACGAGTAAAAATCCGCGATCAACAGTTGGTACGGTCACTGAGATCAACGACTATCTGCGTTTGTTATGGGCCCGAGTTGGGACGCCGGTTTGTCCAAATGATGGTACGATCATTACCAGTCAATCGGTTGAACAGATGGTTGATCAAGTGCTGGCTTTGCCTGAACGAACCCGGCTTCAAATTTTGTCGCCAGTCGTGCGCCGTAAAAAGGGACAACACGCTAAGATCTTTGAAAAGATTAAACGTGAGGGTTTTGTTCGCGTTCAAGTGGACGATGCAACGTACGATGTTGACGAGGTGCCAGAGTTAGATAAAAACAAATATCACAATATCAATATTGTGATCGATCGGGTGATTGTTCGTCCTGATAGTGACAGTCGCAGTCGGTTATTTGATTCGTTTGAAGCTGCGTTGCGGCTAAGCGACGGCTATGCGACCGCCGACATAATTGATGGACAACCACTCCAATTTTCCGAACATTATTCTTGTCCAGTCTGTGGTTTCACGGTTGGTGAACTAGAACCGCGACTCTTCTCATTTAATGCCCCAGTAGGCGCTTGCCCTGATTGCGAAGGACTAGGTGTGAAACTTGAGGTGGACGAAGACTTAGTTGTCCCAGATAAGACAAAGACCTTAGCAGAAGGGGCAATTGAACCGTGGAATCCAATCAGTTCCATGTATTATCCTAGTATGTTGGCTCAATTTGCTGAACAAAACCAGATTGATATGGACACGCCTTTTGCTGATTTACCCAAAAAACAGCGTGATTTAGTCCTCTATGGCTCTAAGAAGTCTTTTCATTTTCACTATGAGAACGATTTCGGTGGCGTCCGCGATGTAGACGCAGAATTTGAAGGCGTAATCAACAATATTTCGCGGCGTTACCGTGAAACAAATTCTGATTTTACTCGTGACCAAATGCGCCAGTATATGACAGAATTGACTTGTCAGACGTGTCACGGCTATCGGCTCAACCGACAAGCCTTATCGGTTAAGGTAAATGGCCGACACATTGGTGAAGTATCCGCCATGGCAATTGGTGACGAAGTGCCATTTTTTAAACAGCTTGAGTTAAGTGAACAAAATCGCGTGATCGCTGAACCGATTGTCAAAGAGATCAGTGATCGTTTATCGTTTCTGGAAAATGTCGGTTTAGATTATCTAACAATGAGTCGCTCAGCGCGTACCTTATCTGGGGGCGAAGCGCAACGGATTCGTTTGGCGACCCAGATTGGATCTAATTTATCGGGTGTATTGTATATCCTTGATGAGCCATCAATTGGCTTACATCAACGCGATAATGATCGATTGATCAGCTCGTTAAAGAAGATGCGTGATTTGGGTAATACGTTAATCGTCGTTGAACATGATGAAGATACGATGCGCGCCGCCGATTATTTGATCGATATTGGCCCTGGTGCCGGCGAAAATGGCGGCCAGGTGATGGCTGCAGGGACCCCCAAGCAAGTTGAACGCAGTCGCAAGTCCTTAACCGGGAAATACTTATCCGGCAAAGACTTCATTCCCGTTCCATTAAAACGTCGAGCTGGCAATGGTAAGGCGATAGTCCTAAAAGGAGCTGCTGAGAACAATTTACAAGATATTGACGTGCGCTTTCCGTTGGGTGAATTAACCGTCGTGACCGGGGTCTCTGGTTCTGGCAAATCGACATTGGTTAATTCTATTTTAGAAAAAGTATTGGCTCAGAAATTGAATCATAATTCTGCTAAGCCTGGTAAGTACAAGAGTATTGCTGGCGTGAATAACATTGAAAAAATTGTCGACATTGATCAGTCGCCAATCGGACGGACGCCGCGCTCTAATCCAGCCACGTATACTGGGGTCTTCGACGATATTCGCGATTTGTTTGCTCAAACAAATGAGGCCAAACTCCGCGGATATCAAAAAGGGCGTTTTTCGTTTAACACAAAAGGCGGCCGGTGTGAGGCGTGTCACGGGGATGGCATTTTGAAGATTGAAATGAATTTCCTACCTGACGTTTATGTGCCATGTGAAGTTTGTCATGGATCACGTTACAATTCGGAAACCCTTGAAGTGACTTATAAAGGTAAAAATATTGCGGATGTGTTGAACATGACAGTGTCCGAAGCGTTGGCCTTCTTTGGCGCCATTCCTAAGATCACACGGAAGCTACAAACGATTGTTGATGTTGGACTAGGTTACGTTCACCTTGGTCAATCAGCAACCACCTTGTCTGGTGGAGAAGCGCAGCGGATGAAGTTGGCGTCAGAGTTACACAAGAAGGCGAACGGACGCAATTTCTATATTCTAGACGAACCGACGACTGGTTTACACACCGACGACATCAAACGCCTATTAGGTGTGCTTCATCGATTAGTTGATAATGGCAACACGGTTTTAATCATTGAGCATAATTTAGATGTGATTAAAACAGCAGATCACTTGATTGATTTAGGCCCAGAAGGTGGTGCCGGTGGTGGATCAGTGATTGCAACGGGAACGCCAGAAGAATTGGCTGAGGTTTCAAATAGTTATACAGGACAGTATTTGAAACCTGTTTTGAGGCGTGATTTAGAGCGTACTCGTGAAGCTATGGCCAAAACTAAAAATTAAGGGTGCAGCTGAATTAAGTTATTTTAAGACTGTTTTTCGAGTATGGTAAGATCAGGCGATGAATGACAAGCTAATAAGAGCGAACTTCGAATAGTGATGATCCATCACTGCTTGAAGTTCGCTCTATTACGTTGTGCGATCCGCATGTGTGGTCCCACTTTTATTGATTCGATTGATGGTTTTTATCTTTACCCAGTTCGCACATATGCTTGCATCGGGCGTTTAGTCTCTGATAAACTTATTTTGATTAAGTTTATATAAGCATTTAGGGAGAGAATACTAATAAAATGCCATCATCTACGCAACTACGACGTTCTTTGGGGCTTTGGTCGGCCCTAGCGTTGGTCATCGGTACCGTCATTGGATCTGGAATTTTTTTCAAGCAGGCCTCGGTATTGCAACTGACGGGTTCAACCGATTTGGCCATGTTAGCCTGGCTGTTGGGCGGATTAATTACACTAGCAGATGGATTGACGTTATCTGAAATCGGTTCACAAATTCCAACGACTGGTGGGTTATATCAATATATGGCCCATATTTATGGTGAGTTTTGGGGATTCTTATCCGGATGGATGCAGGTAATTGTTTATGCACCGGCCATCGTTGGCTCGATTGCTGGCTATCTAGGACTGTTGGCCGTAAACTTTTTTGGATTATCCGCCAGTTGGAAAGCCCCGATCGCGATTGGGACGATTGCCTTGATTGCGGCCTTAAATATGTTAGCTAATCGTTACGGGGCTACTTTTGCCATCGTGACTACCATCTGTAAGTTGTTACCAATCATTGCGATTATCTTTTTTGGGTTATTTTTTGGTCATGAGCAAGCTTTTGGGGCAACAGTGTCTGGAATCCATCATAGTGTTGGTAATTTTGGTGTAGCCGTTTTAGGAACAATTTTCGCTTATGACGGGTGGATCTTGATCACCAATTTGGGTGGCGAGATTAAACGACCAGAAAAGCTGTTACCATTGGCCATTATTTTGGGAATTCTGATTATTATTGCGCTGTACTTAGGCGTTACTTGGGGAATTTTTTCCTCATTGGCGGCCAATAAGATTAATGCGTTGGGACAGAATGCGACCGCTTATTTTGCTTTAAATGCGTTTGGCTCAATTGGCGGACGACTGGTCAATATTGGCATTATGATTTCTATCATTGGTGCCTTGAATGGTAAAATGATGTCCTTTCCCCGAATTTACTACGCAATGGCAGTTAAACGGCAGTTACCTTTTGCTAAACGATTTAGCCATTTGAACCGGGCCACACAGACACCTGTGTTTGCGACGGCAACGTTGTGGGTGATGACTAGCGCAATGATTTTGTTGGTTGATACGGATCGATTATCAGAACTTTGTATTTTTGTGATGTACAGTTTCTATATTGCGGCCTTTGTCGGCGTTTTTGTTTTGCGGCATCGGCAAGGTGGCCGGCCAAGCGGATTCAGTGTACCTTGGTACCCGTTGGTGCCAATTCTGGCCATTATTGGTACTGGTTTTGTCGTAATTAGCGAGCTGGTTTTTGACATTGTTGGCACCGTTACCTCGATGGGGTTTATCGCTTTGGGGGTGCCACTGTATTATTGGCTTAAACGTCACTATCAGGGAAAAACGTTTGATTCAACTTTATGATTGACAATTTGGAGTGGGGCATAAGTCGTCGGTAAGTGATGCGCAATAAAACGCGGCATTACGGGGCTTATGGCCTGCATTTTAGTTATATAGATTTGAAAATAAAATTTACTTTTTGCTTTTGACCAGTTGGTTGCTTGGTTGAAGGACTTTAATTTTGGTAACAAAAGCGGTCGTATGGATAATCGTCGTTTAGCTTGGTGGTAGAATGGGAGCCATCTTAAGCGAGGTGAGGCCGGAATAATGAAAGAAGAGCAGGCTCATTTTAATTGGCGGCGTTGGTGGCTAGTCGGCCTTGTGATTTTAATTGGTGGCATTGGCGTGATTGCGGTGCATTTTGATGCGCGGCTATATCAGCAACCCTTGGCACGAATTACACGGGTGACGAATCATCGGCCGGTTAAACAAACCGATGAATTTGAAAATCAGGATAGTCAAACTAATCAGCAATTAACTGCGGTGTTGATTAATACACAACATCGTGGTCAAAAATTACACATAACTAATACATTCAGTCGATCAGCGGCGATGGATCAAGCCTATCATGTTGGTAATCAAGTTTTTGTAACCTTACCCACTCATCATAATCCGAGTGTGATTAAGGGAATTAAACGCGACACGACTGTGGCATTCTTAGTCTGGATCATTTTCAGCTTTTTGTTGATCTTTATGCCTCGCGCCGGCGGGTTGGCAGTGTTGTCTGTCTTATTGAATGCGGGATTATTTTTTGGGGCAATTGAACTGGATTTAACTTTAAAAAATGCTAATGTCTTTGTGATTTTCAGTTTTGTTGCCATCATTTTTGCTTTTTTGACGTTGTGGTTAGTCTTGGGTTGGCGCAGACAAATGTTGATTACATTTGTTGCAACCTGTTCAGGCACCGCCTTAGCCATGCTTATTAGTCTGAGTGTCTTTGCTTTGACTCATGAGCGTGGTATGCATTACGAAGGGTTACAGTATGTGACGACCCTACCAAGGCCCCTATTCTTAGCGGAAACCTTGCTAGGCTCTTTAGGCGCGGTAATGGATGAGTCAACCGATATTGTCGCGACCCTCTTTGAATTACGCCGTGAGCGCCCCAGCATTTCCGCACGACAACTATTTATTTCAGGCCGTAATGTTGGTCGATCAATCATGGGTCCGCTGATTAATGTCTTGTTACTGATTTTTGTCGCAGAAACATTTCCTATGACCTTATTGTTTTTAAAGAATGGTAATAATTGGGGCTATACGTACATGATGAATATGTCATTAGGTGTTATTCAAACCTTAATCAGTGGTTTAGGGATCGTCTTAGCGATTCCGGTGGCGAGCTTTGTGGCCAGTCGATTAATGTCTCGAATAATTCCGGCCAAAGACAAGGGGGGGCATGATGACAACATTTAGTGGATTAGCCTTGATCTTACTCTTAGCGATGTGGCTGGTGGGTGGCAAACAAGGATTTTTAGCATTTATCAGTTTAGGTTTCAACTTTGCTTTGCTGTTTATGACCATTGTCCTCATTCAATTTCATCTGCCGCCGTTGCCAGTTACTCTCGTGATGGGGGTGATTATTTTAGCGGTCACGATTTTCTTTGGTAATGAAGATGATTATAGTACGACAACCGCCTTTTATGCTGCCGTGGTGGTCATGGTATTGTTGATGTTACTAATTATTCCAGTCGAGCACTGGGCTAGTGTTGCTGGTTTTGGTGAGGAAGACAGCGATGATTTAGAGGGGATGTCCTTGCTGATTGGTATTTCGTTTGTAAAAGTCAGTATTGCCACTGTGATTCTCAGCACACTAGGAGCCATTGCTGAAGCCGCGATGGCGATTTCGTCTGGTCTATCAGAAATTGAAGAGCAACAACCCTCAATTACGGGCAAACGCCTGTTTAACGATGGGATTAACGTGGGTAAACAGATCATCGGCACAACTTTCAACACGTTATTCTTTGGTTTTTTTGGTGGCTTTCTAGCACTGTTCATCTGGTTTGCGGGTCTGCACTATTCATGGGGCATGATGCTTAATGATAAAGTGTTCGTCGCCCAATTGACGACGGTCTTATTATCATTTGTTGGTGTGTTAGCGACTGTTCCCATTACTGCAGCTGTTGCAGGCTGGCGATGGGATCATCGCTCAGTGGAAGTAAAGCGAACTTTAAGCGTACAGCCCAATCAGGAAAAGGAAAAATGACACACCCGGTATGTTATAATGTTAGAAACAGTGAAAGGGAAGGATAACGCATGGCCCAACAGCTAGACTTAGTGATTATTACAGGAATGAGTGGTGCTGGTAAAACGGTTGCCATGCAAAGCTTTGAAGACTTAGATTATTTTGTGATGGATAATATGCCACCGAAATTGTTGCCAAAATTTTGGGAATTAGTGAGACAATCCGGTAAGGTTAACAAGGTCGCGTTAGTTGTTGATTTACGTTCTCGCGAGTTTTTTGATGACTTACAAGAAATGCTGGCGATTTCGGCCAGCACAGGATCGGTGCGCACTTCGGTTCTGTTTTTGGACGCGTCTGATGGTGAATTAGTGGCCCGTTATAAAGAAACTCGGCGCGCGCATCCACTGGCAATGGAAGGTCGCGTGCTTGATGGCATTCGTCAAGAACGGGCATTATTATCAGAATTAAAAGAACGCGCCGATCTGGTGATTAATACTGATGCTCTGACACCGCGGCAATTACGAGAAGAGATTTTTAGCCAATATGCAGATGAACAGGGACCAGCCAATGAATTTCATATCGAAATTCTGTCTTTTGGTTATAAGTATGGGTTACCAATCGACGCGGATATTGTAATGGATGTACGTTTTTTGCCTAATCCGTATTACGTGGCTGCGCTGAAACCACTAACTGGCCTAGATCAGCCAGTTTATGACTACGTGATGGCTCAACCGGCGACCACGCCTTTTTACCAGCAATGGTTAAGCTTATTACAACTTGTTATGCCAGACTATCAACGGGAAGGCAAGACGAGTTTAACCATTGCGATCGGGTGTACGGGAGGTCAACATCGTTCAGTGGCGATCGCTGCTCGGCTTGGCAAGGATTTGGCCGCGGATCATCGCGTTCACGTCAGTCACCGAGATATCAATAAACGAAAGGAAACGGTGAATCGATCATGACGCAAGCTAATCAACGCCGGCCCCGCGTCGTTGTCATTGGTGGCGGCACAGGTCTACCAGTGGTATTGGATTCCTTACACAAGCAAGATGTTGATGTAACAGCGGTGGTGACAGTTGCTGATGATGGTGGTTCTTCAGGAATTATTCGCAATTATATTAACGTCGTGCCACCTGGTGATATTCGTAATGTGATGGTGTCCTTATCGAGCTTATCTCCGTTAGCCTTGCGGGTTTTTCAATATCGTTTTGAAGCTAATGACAACTTTTTCTCTGGTCACGCGATTGGTAACTTAATTATTGCCGCGCTGACAGAAATGGAGCACGGAGTATTTGGGGCGGTTCAAGAGTTGTCACAGATGATGGCCGTGGATGGTCACGTTTATCCAGTCGCCAATGAGCCGTTAGTGCTGCATGCGGAATTTGCCGACGGGGCAACGGTTGCTGGGGAAGCGGAGATTACGGCGGCTCATCGCCAAATTAAACGCGTCTGGGTGACCCCACAGCCTGACGCTGGTACCACTGTTGCAACAGCAATGCCAGCGGTTGTTGACGCCATTTTGGCTGCGGATTTAATTGTCCTAGGTCCGGGTAGTTTATTTACGAGTATCTTACCGAATCTGATGGTCAGTAACGTCGGCCAAGCCATTAAGACCACGACGGCTGAAGTCGTCTATATTTGTAATATCATGACCCAAAAGGGTGAGACGGATCACTTTACCGACGCTGATCATGTGCGGGTGTTAAATGAACATGTCGGTGCCAATTTTGTGGATACAGTATTAGTGAACACGGCTAAGGTACCAGAAGATTATATGGATTGGAAACGGTGGAACGAGGTTTCCACGCAAGTGACGTCTGACCCGGAGGCGCTGGAAAAGATGGGGACAAAGGCAATACGTGCCAATTTGTTGAAGCTGCGTGATGCGGGAGCCTTTCACGACGGTGCCAAAGTTGTGGCTGAGTTAATGAAGTTATTAAAGCAAAAAGATCTGAGTGAAATTTAGGAGCGGTGGTAGCCAAATGTCATACGCAAGTGATGTCAAAAAGGAACTGACCGGGTTAACGGTGCATGCTGCCAATGGCAAGGCGGAATTGATGGCATTAATTCGCATGAACGGAGCCGTTAACCTAGTGAATCATGCGTTTATCTTAAATGTACAGACAGAAAATCCGGCAATCGCACGGCGAATTTATTCGCTTTTAAAACAATTTTATCGATTAGAAGCAGAATTGATTGTGCGGAAAAATGTCAAGTTGAAGAAGAATAATATGTACGTTGTTCGGTTACGAACGGGAACTCAGCAAGTGTTACATGATTTACATGTGATGGGAACCGCGGGTATTGAAGAAGTGGTGCCTGAGGGGACACTAAATGATGATAGCGAATTTCGTTCATATTTACGTGGCGCCTTTTTGGCCGGTGGGTCTGTCAACAATCCTGACACAAGTCGCTATCATCTAGAGATTTACTCTTTATATGAAGAGCAAAATGAACAAATATGTGATTTTATGAATCGCTATGAACTCAATGCCCGGATGACAAATCGGCGCAGTGGCTTTATCACATACCTTAAAGAAGGCGAGAAAATTTCCGATTTCTTGACTTTAATTGGGGCCACCAACGCGATGTTGAAGTTTGAAGATGTGCGGATCATGCGAGATATGCGCAATTCGGTTAATCGATTAGTGAACTGTGAAACGGCCAACATGGAAAAGGTGGCAACGGCTAGTTCAAAGCAAATCGAGAATATTGAGTACATTCAAGCTCGGGTAGGATTAGGGCAACTTCCTGATAAACTGCAAGTGATGGCCGAAACACGGCTTGCCAATCGAGAAGTGAGTTTAAAGGAATTAGGCGATTTAATTCCGGGAGGCCCGATTTCCAAGTCAGGCGTTAATCACCGACTACGTAAAATAAATGAGTATGCTCAAAAACTACGTGACAACAATGACCTCTCAGCCTAGATTTACTAAGGCAATACTAGTTGCTACCAATCAGAAAAGGCACCATTTCCACAAAATTGGAAATGGTGCCTTTTAATCAATCTGGACAAGTCATTCATGTGTTTTTATTTAGTGCGCAGTCAGATGGGCGACGTTTTCAGGATTATTTAAGAATGTTGCGAGATCAGCTAAGAGACCAGGATGAGTCGGATGCCAATTGAGCGCGTTTTGAGTCCAGTCACTACTAGTTGGATTATCTTGCTGAATTCCATTAGTAAACCAGCCAAAGTAAGCCTCAGCATCGGCTGGTGTTAAAGCGGTAATCGGAAGTTTCAAGGATTGACCAATCGTGGTTGCGATCGCTTTAACCGTAATCCCAGTTTCAGCGGCTGCGTTGTAAACGGCGCCAGCTTCGCCATGTTCTAACGCAGCAACAAATAAATCAGCAGCATCCAATCGATGAACCGATGGCCATCGCGTCGTTCCTTCGCCGACGTAAGCTGCTTGACCGTGTTGGACGGCTAACCCAGCAAGTAATGTGCCAAAGCCCTGCCGATGCTCATCGTGAACCGTTGGCGACAAACGAACAGCCATGCCTCGGACACCTTCCTGAGCTGATTGGCGTGCCAAACTCTCTGACACGGCCCGACCAGTTAACGGAGCAGTGTCCTGTTCTGTTGCACTGCGTCCTAAATCAGTAACCATTAAAGTTCCTGACGTGTTCACAAATGGTTTATTACTGCCAGCTAATGCAGCAAGCATGGCTTTAACTGCAGCAAGATCTTGTGCCACTGCTTCGTCGTAGTGGTTGAAGTCATTATTATAGCCTAGGTGGAGAACGCCATCAGCCTGTTGCGCGGCTTCAGCTAGGGTTGTTAAATCATCCAAAGTTCCGCGTAATGAGGTAGCGCCTAAGCCAGCTAATACTTGATCACCGTGTGTTGATCGAGATAAACCAGTAACCTCATGTCCGTGTGCAATGAGCTTTTTTACAACAGCCGATCCGATAAAGCCTGTACCACCAGTCACAAATAATTTCATTTTCATGTACCTTCTTTGATTTAATTTTAAATGATAAGTTTATCGGCAATGATTATAAACGATAGATCTATCATAATCAAGCATTGACTTTCAAATAAATCCTAATTATATTCAAAACATGAAAAAGAAAAGTCAGAAAAAGTATGAGGCGATTTTGGATGCGACGGCTCAATTAATCCTCAGTAAAGATGTTGGCGATGTTTCCACAACCGCAATTGCGCAGGCCGTGGGAATTCCTCAATCTAGTATTTATACCTACTTTGATAACCGAGCTGCATTATTAGCCGCATTATTTCTTCGAGAAATAAAAGCATTATATCAAGCTGATTATGACGTTGCTTTGAATCAACCAATCGCTTCGTTATTGCAGCATTATTTGACGAACTTATTTAAATTCGCGTTAGAACACCCAGATAGCATGACCGTGATTGAAAAGCTAAAGTCTGAAATGTGGATTGATGTAAAGACAGTTGCACAAGTTGAAGAGTGGGTGAGCCAAACGCCAATTCAGCAGCTACTCGCAGCTAATTTACATAATGGGACTTTTAGATCGGTTGATATTTCATTGGTGCGCAATTTGTTGTTTTCGACGATCAAGATACATGCCGATAATATTTTAAACGGAGTGTACACCCAAAACGAGCGACCGTTTAGTGAAGTGTGCGAGTTATTAATCGCAGCCTTAATGAAATGAAGTTAGCTGTGGAACGCTGATTGACAGCACTGACTAAAGCACAAAACCCGTGTTTCCTGAAAATGGAAACACGGGTTTTGTGCGTGTGGCGAGCTACACCAGCCCGTTACCTGTGCCTAGCCTAGCCCGATCAATTGGCAAAGATCGCCAACTGCTCAGGCTTAGCTAGTGCTCGATAACACCCGGCAGGTTTCGCTCTGAATTATTAAATGAATTACTTCATTTCACTGGAGTTCGTCATGATGTGATCAATCAAGCCGTAGTCTAAAGCCTGTTGAGCCGTCATGTAATTGTCGCGTTCTGTATCACGGTTAATGGTTTCGATGTTCTGACCCGTCTTTTCAGCCAGTAATTCGTTAATCATCTTCCGCGTCTTCAGAATTTCTTCTGCGACGATTTCAATTTCAGTCTGTTGACCTTGTGCACCACCAGAAGGTTGGTGAATTAGGATCTCTGAGTGTGGCAGAGCGAATCGCTTGCCCTTAGTCCCAGAGGTGGCCAGAATGGAAGCCATTGAAGCGGCCATTCCCATGACAATTGTTTGAACGTCGGATTTAACGAAGTTCATTGTGTCATAGATCGCCATCCCAGAAGTAATGACACCACCAGGAGAGTTAATGTACATGTAAATATCTTTATCTGAGTCTTGGGCATCTAGGAACAACAACTGAGCGATAATGGCATTGGCCATGTCGTCTTCAATTGGCCCAGAAACCATGATGATCCGGTCCTTTAACAACCGGGAGTAAATGTCATAGGCGCGTTCACCGCGGCTGGACTGTTCAATAACAGTTGGAATTAAAGCCATGATTGAGGCCTCCTTGTAATTTGCGTTGTGAGTTAGTCAGCGTTAGCACTTGAATGCTTGCTCTGCTAATCAACGTAACTGTAGTTTAAACCTTTGGTCAAAAAAGGTCAAACAAAATGCGAACAAACTAACTAATTTTTTTTGATTAGTTGTGGTAGCCTTAATACATCAAGGGTTGAGGAGTAAATTGATGAATAAAAAATGGTTAACTTGGTCGGTATTTGTCGAATTGACGGAAATTTATACCGCGCCGTTGAATATTGTCTGGTTTGTCTTAGGAGCAGCGATTGCACAATATCATTATGGGGTCGTCAATTGGATTAATGTTTTGTTGTGTCTGATTGATGTCTTTATCTTTGACTTGGCAGTGAATGTTTCGGATAACTATTATGATTATGTCCATGCTACAGATCGAGAAGGATATGCGTTACATACGAATCCGCTAGGCCGGCTTAAATTGCCATTGAAAGGTGTCTGGTGGTTAGGAACCATCCTGTACTTAATCTCAGCGATTCCAGGATTAGTTCTGGTCACGCGCACTGGCTGGCCGGTCCTGATTTTTGGGCTCATTGGTTACACCATTGGTATTTTTTATACAGCCGGACCGTGGCCTTTAAATGCTATGCCAATCTGTGAAGCGGTAGTGGCGTTGTCGATTTCTTATTTGATTCAACTAACCTGTGTCTACGTTAGTATCTTCGGGCAGCGTCCATTTAATTTCAGCGTGATCGCGACGACATTTACTTTATGTCTACCACTGACTCTAATTTTCTTTTTGGTGCAGCTCGCCAATAACACCGCTGATTTAGATGAAGATATTAAAAATCATCGACACACACTAGCTTATTTTATTGGTCGTGGTAACGCGGTTAGTCTGATGCGAGTGTTGTTGGTCCTTGGGTCCATTTGGCCACTTGTTAACTTTTTCGGACACTTGGCACCATGGGAAACATTATTGAGTTTGCTTTTATTACCAGTCATGTGGCGGGGAATGCAACCGTTTTTTGCGGTACAAGATAAACGCAAGACCTATATGAGTGTCATCAAGAGTACTTCATTGTTCTTTTTAGGTTATACGTTGTTGTTTGCTGCCGGAGTCTGGTTATAAATTTTGCAGGAACCCGCCCAATTAGCCTTGTCCGTTGTTGCTCGGCCTCAAAACGGTCTGGTTCACACTCTTTCTTAAACGTGCTCGCCAGACCTGAGTCCTGCGCCCAACCAACAACCACAACCGGGCAAAATACGCCCAATTGCGCTTGTCCGTTGTTGCTCGGGCTCACACTCTGATTAATAAAAAAACATTGACAAGGAATTAAAAAGCTGGTATCTTTCTAATCAACATTTAATCATTTGTTTTCATTCCAAGTAGGGACTCGTCTGGGCGTCAGGAAGTCGGTGGTTGCTGCGAACCGATCAGGGCTAGTTTACGAAATACTTGAAAACCACAATGAACGGGCAACTCTGGACCGTTATCCCAGTGAGAGTGAGGCTTTTTGGTGGCGCCATCAAAGAACCTAAGCTGGGTGGTACCACGGTTAAAAAATCGTCCCTGTTATGCAATTGCATAACAGGGACGATTTTTTTGTGAAAAGGGGGCTGCCAAAATGAATGTTGGGCATTGTGGGGGTAATCCGCGATATTAGCGCTTTACAATCAAAATTAATGGTTGGAAGCTAGTTAGTCAAAAGCGGGGTTAATCAAATGAAAGAACAAACAGCCTTTAAAGTAGGTCGCAACGAAGCACTCATTGTTTTAATCATCATGTTAATTATTATGGGAACTGGGGTCATTGCCTTTGGTTTATCACCACAAGTTCCGGTGATGCTGGTGATGGGATTATTAATGGCTTGGGGGGTAATCCATCGCCTGCCTTGGTCACATATTAACGATGGTATTAAAGATGGTATTCAAACTGGAATCGTGCCGATTTTTATTTTTATTCTTGTCGGTGCCTTAATTAGTACCTGGATCGCAGCAGGAATCATTCCATCATTGATGGTGTTTGGCTTTCATCTGATCAGCGTGCAATGGTTTGTACCCTCGGTTTTTGTGGTATGTGCGTTAGTTGGGAGTGCGGTTGGGAGCGCCTTTACTGTCATTTCTACAGTGGGAATTGCTTTCTTCGGTATGGGGGTCACGATGCACGTTAATCCGGCTTTGGTCGCTGGTGCCATCATTTCTGGAGCGGTTTTTGGTGATAAATCATCACCATTATCTGAATCTACTAATCTAACCGCTGCGGTGGTGGACGCGGATCTGTTCAAACACATTATGAATTTAATGTGGTCCACGATTCCAGCATTTGTGATTTCACTGATTGTTTTTGGCATTATGGGCAGTGGTGAAAAAGGGACGAGTTTGGCCAGTATCAATCGGGTCATTAATGTTTTAGGTGCGCATTTTACCATCTCTGCATGGGCCATTGTCCCGATTGCTTGTATGTTTATCTGTGCTTGGCGTCGGGTACCAGCAATTCCAACGTTATTCTTAAACATTGGCGTTTCACTAGTAATGTTGCTCATTGAACATCCAGGGACGAAACTCACACAGATCGCAGCTATTATTGAGACCGGTTTCGTGTCGCACACTGGCAATAAGGAAGTCGATTTACTGTTATCTCGTGGTGGGATCGCCAGCATGATGGGGACTGTCTCATTAATTGTCCTGACCTTGTCGTTAGGGGGGATGCTCATGGAGTTTGGCTTGATTGATGCAGTAATGATTCCATTTTCTAAGCATCTAAATACGGATGGTAAGCGAATTACAGCAGTTGTCTTATCTGGGATTGGCGTTAACCTGTTCATCGGGGAACAATTTTTATCTGTTATTTTACCTGGTAGAGCCTTTAAAAAGACATTTGAGGATGCAGGTTTAGCTCCGGTGGCCCTAGGCCGAGCACTTGAAGATGGGGGTACCGTGATTAATTACTTAATTCCGTGGGGGGTTGCCGGAGTATTCGCGGCCAATACCCTAGGGGTAGCGACGATGGCTTTTCTGCCTTTTACCTTGTTTAGTTTGCTATCGCCGGTCTTTTCAATCTTAAGCGGCATAACCGGAATTGGACTAAAGCATCAAGTTATCGAACCTTCACCGACAAAGTCCTCGACAGAAGCAACCTCGGCAGCCAACTAATTTTTCTTTCCAAATCAATAATCAACGCCTCAGCAAACTTAGAGTTGAACGTTTGCTGGGGCGTTAAATAATTAGTTGGTAGATTTAATGAAACATTATGGTAAATCGTTACCAGCAGCTAAATAAAGATCATACCATTCTTGAGCCGTGAGCTTAACTTGCTCAGCAGCGACAATTTCCTTGAGCCGATCGGGATTCATAGAACCCACGATGACTTGGATATTGGCCGGGTGCCGCAAAATCCAAGCGGTTGCGATAGCGTTTTTGGTCACTTGGTATCGGTCCGCAACTTTTTGCATCATCGCATTTAATTCAGGAAATTTCGGGTTATCAATAAATACCCCAGCAAACATACCATACTGATAAGGTGACCAAGCCTGAATTGTTATGTTGTGGAGTCGCGTATATTCTAAAATGCCATTGTCGTGATTGATACTCCGGTCATCAGCCATATTAACATGCATGCCAGCATCAATCATGCCTGTGTGCATCAAAGAAAATTGTAGCTGGTTAACCAATAGCCTTTGATGAACGGTATGCTGAAGTAGTTCGATTTGTGCCGAATTTTCATTAGAAACACCGAAATGACGGGCAGTTCCATCTGTTTGTAAGGTATCTAAAGCAGAAGCAACCTGGTCTGGTTCCATCAGCGGGTCAGGTCGATGGAGTAATAAACTATCAAAATAGTCAAGCCCCATTCGATTTAGTTCTTGATGAGCCGCGTCGACTAAATGATCCCGACTAAAGTCATAACGGGCCCCAAATACGAGGCCATCGTGAGAGCGCTGTGGATCAACTACAATGCCGACTTTGCCTTGAACATAAATATCAGCCCGGTTAATGCCGACCTCTTTTAAGGCCTGCCCAAAAATTGTGTCGGACTTGCCTTCTCCGTAAATATCGGCACCATCGAAGAAATTAATGCCTAATTCAATAGCCGTTGATAACACTTTGGCGGCTTGTGAAACGGACAATTGATTCATACGCATAATGCCAAGACCGATGTTCGATGCGTGCAAATCACTGCGGCCTAAGTTAATATAATCCACGCTGATCACTCCTTTTCCTTTAATACCATTAGTGTAGCACGAATTAAGGATGCCTGACTTTGGCGTGATTCTGAAACTTGGTGTGGCCATTTCAAAGGTGGGATGATTTGTGGGAAACATCCGCGAAAGTCACGATTTGTGTGAATTAATCAGTCATTATTGCTGACCAGGCTTACCTGGGCTTGTTCGCACACTGATTTATTGGCGAGTGATTCTTGTGCTGCACTGATTTTTACCTTGCTCACGTCTGATAAAGCTGGTATAGTGTTACGTGTTATGAACACAGTATTGAGAGGAGAAGGACCATGGCAGAAAAGAAACCATTAAATTCATTCGCCGGTACCCGTCCCGTTGCTAAGCGTCAGCGGCGGATTCGTCGCGAAAAAGAAATTGCCGCAATCCAACGTTGGGCTGCTGGCAAGACGGACACGATCGAAGCAGCGCCAAAAGCAAAGTAAGTTCAGTTATGAACGCTTTTCTGATTGGCTCTCATTTTTACATCAAGAAGCAGTTAGTTTCGCAACGTCGTTATGGCGTTGCTTTTTTTGTGCTGGCGTTCTTGACTGAGCTGAGTGAGGCTTCGTAAGCGTTGATGTATTTTTGAGCTAATTTAAGAAATTTGGTACAAAAGGTGCTGATCTGTTTCAACCACGTTTACAATTGGACAGGCTGATGAAATAGTAGTAGTTCATTTTGTTTTGGAAAAAGGAGACTAGGCAAATGCTACTAAAGAAGATGCTGCAAAATCGGTTTGTTTGGGTCGCCGTGATTATGGCGATCATTTACCAGTTGGCAATGGTCGGTTGTTATGTGTGGGGATTTAGCCAAGTCTCAAAAAAGTCAGCGCAAATTAACACACAAATTGTGAATCAAGACGCTGGGCCGTTGGGTCAGCGAGTTGGCCATGAACTAGTTAAGCGTCTATCGGCACAGTTAACGCGGGATAGCTTGACAAAAATTCGGCAACAAATGCGGGATAATCAAGTAGATTTGGCCATTATTATCCCGAAACATTTTTCTAATCAGATTACTCGGGGAAAAGTTATTGAATTAACCGAACTCAAGAATCAAGGGACGCAAATGATTGTCGCTGGGACGGTGCGTGGAATTACGGATACGTTGCCAGAAATCTTAGCCACGACGTTAACTGAACAAAGGACGCAGCGAAGTTTAACCCAATTGGTAACGCCTATTGTCCGGAAACGATTAGCTGATCAAGGGCTGCCCGCATCAGCACAAGTCACAATGGCTCAACCCATTGTTAAAAAACAGGTGCACCATATTTTTAAACAGATAAATGCACAAGTCCAGGTGAAGACTCACCGCCTTGATCGTGGCCGGAATCAAGCTAGTTGGCAAATGGCGCCGATGTTTTTGACAATGGCGGTTTATCTTGGCGGCATGATTGCGACGATGACTTTTGTCAATGTTTTCAATGGATTTCGGGTGCATTATTCGAAATGGCAAACTTTCGCAGCTGTTGTGGGGTGCCAAGTTGTGATGGCTGTGACCTCGACAATTGCTGGCGTGGGATTATTAATGTGGTTGCTCAAGTTTTCATTGCCAATTTTTGCTCAATTATATCTGCAAATGATTCTCTTACAGTTGGTCGCAACCAATTTTGCACTCATTCCTAGTATGTTGTTTCAGCCGGCCGGCTTGTGGATCAACATCCCGTTATTGATGGCAGGGGCAATCACTGGAACAGGGACGTTACCACTGCCAATGTTACCAACCGGATTGAGCTGGTTTCATGCCATCACGCCGTTGTATCCTGCGGTCAAAGCGACGAGGCATGTCTTATTTCAAGCCGGTCCTGTGCTAGACTTTGATCGACAATTGTTGGTGATTGGCCTAGTTTCAATAGGAATTTTACTTTTGATCTTGCTGTATTTACCAGGGGAACCTGAACGGATCGACCCTGAGCATGCTTAAAATTGGCCCGTACTAAGTGAATTTTGTTCAAATTATGGCGGATTTGGGATGGTTACGAGTGCATAGAGCCGTTTTATGATGTTAGGCCGTTTTAACCAGCGGACCATAAAACATGGCTAAATTTTCTGAGAATCGCCGTGACTTTTTAACTTAGAATGAATACAATGTAGCAAGGGGGTGAAGAGATGGGAACTGGGTCAAAGTCAATTTCATTATTCTTTTTAGTCGTATATGGTTTTTTGATTTATTTGGTCTTTACCATGCAAAATATGTTAGCTATGGAAGTTATGGCTGCTGGCATGTTTTTACAAGCATTGATTGATTGTTGGTGTGCGTTTAGAAAACCAAAAGTACATATTGAGGAGGAGTCATAATGGCTGAACAAAAAGTTTACTCCGATTATTTTTTTGATGAGCCCGTTTTTGATTTACATGATGGTGGGTATGTACCGCTATCACTTCCAGATGTCCCGGAAAAGCCGTTAACGATTCCAGCGGTCTTGCAACCAGATCGTGTTGAAGGCAATGACGTCTGGTATACCGTGACCGCTCGCGCCGGTGAAACCCAGATCTTGCCCGGCGTTAAGACCAAGACCTGGGGTTACAATGCTGATTTATTGGGAACAACCATCGTTTTAAAAGACGGTGTACATTATCACGTGCATATTGAAAACCAACTGCCAGAAGTCACCACATTACACTGGCACGGGTTAAACGTTCCTGGACCAATCACGGATGGTGGTCCCCATGCACCGGTTTATCCAGGTAAAAGTCGTGACATTGACTTTACGCTGGATCAACCAGCGCAAACTGACTGGATTCATCCTCATCCTTGTCCAAATACGGCGCGCCAAGTGTGGAATGGGTTGGCCGCTGCGGTGGTCGTCCAAGATGAGATTGAAAGTCAATTGCCATTTCCACGAAACTATGGGGTGGATGATATTCCAGTGATCCTCCAAGATCGTACTTATCACGAGAATCAACTCGATTACGAGGCTGATTACGATGTTGATGGAACCTTAGGAAAATATCCACTGGTTAATGGCACGATCAATGGGGTTTTCCAAGTTACGACACAGCGCGTTCGCTTACGCATTTTAAACGGTGCAGATCGGCGCGAATTTCGGCTCCACTTTGGCGACCAGCATCAATTTACTCAGATTGGCTCTGATGGTGGTATTTTACCAGCCCCAGTGCACTTAACTAAATTGATGTTAACTGCCGCAGAGCGGGCCGAAGTCATCGTTGACTTTGGTGAGTATAAACCTGGCGACCGTGTCCAATTATTCTCTGATGATGTGCCATTGATGACGTTTGAAATCGGGACCTTTGCGCCAGATGATACGGTATTGCCAGAACACTTAGTTGATATTGCCGATTGGCAACCGACATCTGGATTAGCGATCGAAAAGACGGTTATGTCTGGGATGGATGATGAAGTTCGTCTAGATGGCAAGTTGTTTGATATGCAACGAATTGATCGCAAACAAAAGCTCGGTGATGTGGTCGACTGGGAAGTAACGAATACCAATGAAATGGATGGTGGAATGATTCATCCATTCCATATGCATGGTTGTCATTTCTTAGTCTTATCACGTAATGGGCAAGCTCCGTATCCCAATGAGCATGGGTTTAAGGACGTGGTTGGAGTTAATGCGGGTGAAACAGTGAAAATCCGCGTCCTCTTCGATGTACCGGGTGTCTTTATGTATCACTGCCATATTTTGGAACATGAAGACACAGGGATGATGGCCCAAATTGAAGCCTACGATCCGGATCATCCACAGACTTATCATTTATTAAGTATGGATGAGATGAATCATCCGCATCAAGCTTAAACGTTAATGATGGCCAACGAAAACGCGGCGCTCAGAGCATCGTGCTCGGCACCGCGTTTTTACTTGGCGCAAATTTAGAATTGAACGAGAGCGGAAGTGAATGAAAATTGACAGTAAATGCAGTTATGTCCATGGATAATCAGGGACATCCTTACCACAGAACGGCTTTTATGATCACTTTATTGATGGGTACTTTTAGTATGTCGATTAGCCAATCCTCATTATCTACGGCTTATCCAACCTTGATGCGAACCTTTGGCATTAGTGCGTCGGCAGTTCAGTGGATGACGACCGGCTTTATGCTCGTCATGAGCATTATGATTCCAGTTAGTCCATGGTTGTTAAATAACGTTCGTTTCAGCACGTTATTCAGAGCAGTTACCGGGCTGTTTGCTCTAGGAACGTTATTGTGTCTGGTCGCCCCAACGTATCCGCTACTGGTCGCTGGCCGACTAATTGAAGCGTTAGGCGTGGGCATTATTTTTCCATCATTTCAAACAGTTTTACTTACCATTACACCCGAAGCTCAGCGAGGTTCAACCATGGGAACGGCAGGTTTGATTATGGGATCTGCCTTGGCGACTGGACCGATTGTCTCCGGGATTATGTTGCAGTTGACCAGTTGGCGGGGGCTCTTCGCGTTATTCTTAATTTTAGTCGGCGGTGTTTTTGTGGCGTCTTTATGGTTTATTAAAGATGTGATGCCAAAGCACGCCACTAGTATTGATGGCTGGTCGATCGGATTATCGCTAGGTTTTATTGGTCTGTTATTTGGATTAAATCAGTTAGGTATAAATGGTGTTTCTAATTTCGAGTTGGGTTTATTGGTTATTAGCGGGTTGGCGATTATTGGATTTTGTTATCGTCAATTTACACATGCGCAGCCTTTATTAGAATTACGCGTATTTAAAAGTCGTTTGTTTACGGTCGGAGTTTTGCTGACCGGGATCTCATATGTTGCATTGATCGTGACAACGGTTGTGTTGCCATTGTTTTACCAAAATATTTTAGGCCTCTCCGCATTTGCCTCTGGATTGGCTTTAGTGCCAGCAGCGGTAGGGTTAAGCTTATTGAATCCTTGGGCTGGTAAATTAATGGATCAGCTCGGTCCGCGGTTGGTCATTTTAACCGGAATGTGCTTAATTATGCTTGGTTTTGGTTATCTAACATTAGCGGCGCACCATTTAACGTTAATAACTGTGATTTTGGCGTCACTGGTGACTGAAGGAGGAAATGCATTTGTGATGATGCCAGCGGTAACCCTGGGAGCCAATTCATTACCGGACACATTGATTTCTCATGGAACAGCAGTGACAACAACGGCGCGCCAACTACTTGGTTCAGCCGGTGTCGCAGGGGCTACGCTAATTTTGAGTCGGGTAACTGTAGGCAACCAGAACAGGCTGGGGTTTCACCAAGCAAGTCTTGCTGGTTATCAGGCAACCTTTGCGACTTTTCTATTCATTGGTGGGATCGGGTTATTGCTTGCACTTACCTTACCGCACGGGCGGCAAACAAAGGCTTAATTGTGAACTAATGCTGGTAGTGATAGCTAAAAAAGCGCGGGACACAAGTCAATTGCGACTTATGTCCCGTGCTTTCTGCTATTTAGATTGGAACTAAAATTTTGTCGTTCATTTTGTCCAAGTCCGGTTTTAACGAGACAGATTTTATCTCATACTGCCGCGTTCGACTAATTATGCAGACCATGACGGCCAAGTTTGCGGCCAAAAAGATTATAAAATATCAATTAATTGGTGTTTGAGCAGTTAAGCCTAACTTCTTCTGGCAGTCTGGACAGTATCCATACAGTTCAATATGATCTTCTGTGATCAGGTAGCCAGACTGTTTGACGGCGGCTTGTTCTAAATTACTGAAATCATCGTAGAAAATATCCGTAATTTTGCCGCAATTTTGACAGACGGCATGAAAATGTGGCCGGCCAAAATAGTCATAATGAGTACCAGCATCCCCATTTTCCAGTTCAATCACCAGGCCAGTCTCGACAAGTGTATTGAGGGTATTGTAGATGGTGGCGAGACTAAGATCTTGATGAGCAGCCTTGAGATCATTAAAAAGTGTGCCGACATCTGGATGATTGTGGTGGGTCATTAAATAGTGAAGGACAAGTTGCCGCTGTGGCGTCACGCGCAACTTGTTTTGTTTGAGCATCTGAACAGCAGCTTCATCAATAATTTCTGCCATGGCGATTTCCTTTCTTAGATTATTTCTAAACTTATATTAAACCACTTTAAGAGGAAAAAGCCAATAAATCGCTGATAAAACAGGTAGCATTGGGGGAAAACGGCCCGTTGATGAGGAAATAAGAATTAATTGTGCTAATTTGGTCTCGGCCATTTAGTTAAGTCACAATAAGTTGGTGTAAAACTGGCAAGCTAGCTTGGTCATGTCGAACATTAAGTCAGTTCATGTCACATTAAGTTTTGCACTTTAGAAAATTTGCTTTATGATGGGGTCATTAAAATGGTTCGGGAGACATAATCATGGCAATTAGTGAACAAAAACGGACGTTTCAATTACATTTGCAGGATTTAAGCGATCATAATCCAGCCTTTTTGGAAACAATTTACGCATTAGCTAATGGACACTTGGGGGTCAGGGCAAGTGACCCGCTGCAAGGAAACTCGCATGCAGTTACGGGCATGCCAGGTCTATTTGTTAATGGGTTTTATGATCTTAGTCAAATTTCCTATGGCGAAAAGTACGCTGGCTATCCCGAAAATAATCAGACGATCGCTCAGTTACCTGATCCACGATATCTGGTGATTGAAATCGATGGGCAACGTTCTGATGAAGCTACCTTTACCACGCGACTAGTAGATAAAAACCTCGATTTAGAAACGGGGTTATTAAATGAATTATTTGAGATCACTACGCCTGGGGGCAAAATGTTGCAACTTTCATTGTCCACCTTTGCCTCGCAGGCGGATGATGCAATTTTTGGTGAAAGCTACACGGTTCGACCACTGAATTTTAGCGGTTCAGTGAAGCTTTATAAACAACACCCGTATATTGATCAAGTCTTTGATCGAGAAAGCGATCCACGAGCGGTGGTGCGTAAAAATGGGTTAGATCGGCAGTATTTAAGTGCAGATTTTCCAGCGATGCAAATTACCACACAACGTTCGCAACTGGGATTAGTTTTGATGTGGCGCTATTTAGGTGAGGATTCGCTAGTTCATTTTGATCAGAATGATGGGATGCCACGTTACGTGATGGACCTCGATTTAGAACAGGGATTGGCTGAGTCGTTTGATTTTGGCTATTCTGTTGGTGATATTCACAGCTTAATGGACGTTGCGATGAATCATGCGACTTACTTAAAAGAGGCTAATAATCATCTAGAACATCATTCATTTTCCTCGTTGTTCACGGAATCAGCGCGACAGATGCAAGCCTTTTGGCGTGATGCGGATATTCAAATTGAAGGGGACCCAGAATCACAAAAGGGGATTCGCTTTAATCTATTCCATTTGCATCAATCTGCCGGCCACGATGGGCATACAAGCATTCCAGCTAAAGGACTCACTGGCGCTGGATATGAGGGACATTACTTTTGGGATACTGAGATGTTTATGTTGCCGGCATTTATCTATACAGATCCCGATCGTGCCAAACAGATTCTAATGTATCGGTTTCAGACACTGGATTCTGCTCGTCAACAAGCGCGTGATTATGGGTTGGATAGTGGCGCTTTATTTCCGTGGCGAACCATTAATGGATCAGAGGCTTCACCGTACTTTCCGGCCGGTTTAGCCCAGATGCATATTAATGCAGACATTGCTTACGCGGTGGCAGAATACGTTGCCGTAACTGATGATCAAACTTTCTTGGCGGAAGCAGGATTTGAAATAATTTTAGAAACGGCTCGCTTTTGGCAGCGTATGGGAAGTTTCGGTGTTGATGGTCCTCAAGGTGGTCATTTTGTTTTGAATAAAGTCACTGGTCCTGACGAATATACGGCATTGGTGAATAATAACTACTATACTAATCGACTTGCACAACATAATCTGAGACTGGCAGTGATTTTTGCCAAACAATTACAGGCGGTTGGATCAGATAAATTGGAAGCACTAGGCGTCACAGATAAAGAGTTAGCTGACTTTTCCCATAGTGCTGATGAAATGTACTTGCCATTTGACAAGGAGCTCGGTGTGAAAATGCAAGATGATGGCGCATTTAACATGCCGATTTGGCCATTTGACCAAACACCACGGGATGATTATCCACTGCTCTTGCACTATCATCCATTGCGCTTGTACAGTCATCAAGTTAATAAACAAGCAGATACTCTGATGAGTGATTTTCTTTTTCCTGAGGACCAAGACATTGAACAACTCAAACGAGATTTTGATTATTATGAACCAATTACTACCCATGATTCATCGCTATCCCGCGCTATTTTCAGTGTTCTAGCTAACCGAATCCGCGCCCATCATAAAGCCTATCGGTATATTGCTGAATCGATGCTGACGGATCTAAATAACAGTCAAGGTAATTCCCAAGATGGCATTCACGTAGGTAATATGGGAGCTAGTTGGATGGAAATGGTCTTTGGTGTTGCTGGAATGCAGCGAACTAAGAGCGGACTGGTTTTCAGTCCGCATTTACCGACGCAATGGATGGGCCTGGGCTTTAAAATTAAGTATCGTGACGAACAGGTTGAAGTTCACGTTACCCGCAGTCAGACTCAGTTTACGTTAGTGCATGGCAATGGTTTGACCTTAACGTGTGACGATCAGAAGGTGACGTTAAATGAATCGACACCAACCGTTGTTGTGGACTTAGTAGATAAGTAATGTAGAAGAACGATAAATTAAAAAAATGATCCGTTCAGGGTACGCGGCGAAGGTGCGCACAACGCTCTGATTGGATCATTTTTATTGATCAAAATTTATGATTTAAGCCTAGCAAGCTAATTATTATGCAATGCCTTATGTTCAGCAAAGTAGGCAGTTTCAAGCTTGGCTTGAGTAACTTGATTTTTCTTGTTGTACCATGGGGAAATCGTAAAAGCAAGAAAGTCATTGATTAGATAAACTGAACTATTTACAAACATAGCTAATGTTGCATCCCCTTGACGGAATGAAACGGCCCACAGAACCATTTGTGCCAGACCTGATGCCACCCACCACAGGTATTGTTGCTTAAAACGCAAAAAGCAAATCACACCAGCGCAAGCTGAAATGCTAAAAGAGATTGCATCAATCCATGGCCGCGGGTCATTAGTAAAGGTACCGATGAGAAAGCCAGATAAACCGTACGTTAGCAAGGTCGCTAGGATGGCAATAAAGGTTGTTTGCCAAGTGAACGAGCGAATCTTGCTAACCATATTTTGATTCCAAGACGGGCTCATTAAGACGGGTAGATCTAAAGTTAGCATGTAAACCAACTGTTCACCAATAGATAAATAATTCTTGGCCGCAAAACCGACGTAGATAAAACATAGGGCGGACAAGATACCCAACAACCCATTGACGCTTTTAGCCTGATTGATTGCTAAGATGCATAGTACACCAAGCGTTGTCCCAACAAAGGTAACTAAGCTAACCCAACTAAATGGGTTAGAAACAAGGGTCATAACTTGAGCACCTAGCGAAAAGCCAAATAGCCAATATGAAGCTGTGTGCCAGCCCGTTAATTGATGTGCGAGAAACTTGAAATAATTTGTAACCTGTTGCATGAAAAGATCTCCCCTTGTTTTATATTGTGGCGATTACATGAAAATCATGAAATTAAAAACGCACGAGAAGTATCTTAGCATCCCTGATTCTAAAATAAAAATGTGATTAAACTGCTTATTGCATATAGCATTTTCTTAACTAAATAACGCGTTAAAGGACGTCCTGACAAGAGCTGACCACATTATCGGTTGAACACAAGATATTGTGAAAATAAATTTTAAAAATCTATATCTTGTGGTCAAAACGAATTGATAACCTCTTTTATTGCACGTGAAAACCCCCTCAATTGAGTGGGGGGTCAATTGAGGGGGGAGAAACCAAGCTTAATTAGAACTAGATCAGCTGGAAACTGAGTTGTGGTTCGCGTAGTTGTAAAATTTGGCCCAAATGGCTGAAGCGAACTTGGAGCTTTTTTAGGCCAGTCAGATTAGTGTCCAGAATTTCAATCTGGTAAGCGGAGGCGGGATTGGGATGGACTAAGTTAAACGTAATGTACTTCCCTTTAGGGAAATGGACGCGATGATGACCTAGTTCGTTATGAAAAATTGTAATCATAAATTTATCCTCCTTACTATGTGATTTACCATAACAATAAATAAATGAAAATGATAATTATTTGCTTCTAAATGACTGATTTTAATTGAGAAAAGTCGTTATAACGGGTTGTGTTTTCAAAAGTAGTTCGCTAATATAGTAAGGTACTCTTTGAGTTAGTTTGATTTGCGCCTGTAGTGTAATGGATCGCACGTAAGATTCCGGTTCTTGAAATGGGGGTTCGATTCCCTCCAGGCGCATTATTAACACTTCTTTTTACAGCTAGTTTATTTGGCTAATTCCTCATGGTAGTAGGAATTGGCCTTTTTGCTAGACCATTTTTGCCACGGCTGAACTCATTACCAGCAAGTGATGACATTGAAAGAGGCCAACGGACTATAGCCATAGTAGAAAGTTATTTTGTCGAGTTCCGCCAACCAAATCTATGTGTTTAACCCAGCTGGCATTCGCTCTGCGTGTTTCATTTTGGCAAAACTTTGCTCAACAATTTGGAGGGATGTATGCAGACTGTTGTAAACGTTTTCATAAACCTTTATACTGACTTTGGTAAACTTTACTAAAAAAGTGGAGGCCGAAGACAGATGAATTTCGAACAGAAGACGATGGGAACATTGAAGAATGGTGAAACGGTTGACCAGTTGACGTTAACTAATGATCATGGCGTTTCAATTCGCGTTTTAACTTTTGGGGCTACATGGCAGGGCTTTGACGTCCCCAATGGTCACGGTGGACAGGCCAATTTATTGGTCGGCTATGATCAATTAAGCGACTATGAAGCGACACCATTTTATGTTTGTAAGACAGTAGGGCGCGTCGCTGGTCGTATTGGTGGGGCGACCTACGACATTGATGGAACAACCTATCGCAGCGATCAAAATGAAAATAAAAACACGCTCCACGGCGGGTATCACGGTTTTTCTGACCGAGTCTGGGACGTTGTTGACCATCAAACAAATGAGGATGAAATTTCGGTCACCTTGTCATTAATAGTGGATGAGGATGTCGACCACTTTCCTGGCGACATGCAGGTTAAGGTCACTTATACGTTGACCAACGAGGATAAGGTTACTTGGTCGATTACTGGTAATAGTACAGCTACCACTTTGTTTAATCCGACCCTCCATACCTATTTCAATGTGACAGATCAGGATGCGCTTAGCACGCAGCAGTTGTGGATTAACGGTCATCAGCGAGTTCGTCTAGGTAGTGATAAAGTGCCAACCGGGGCCCTGGCAGAAGTTGCTGATACCCCTTATGACTTCACTGAGACTGCAACGATCACAGATCAATTAGCCAAATTAGCTACTGAAAATGGTGGCCGCGAATTCGATGATGCCTACCGGGTTAATGGTGATCAAAAGCAGGCAATTGCCACGGTCAGCGATCCTGCTAGTGGCCGAGCATTGGATGTATTTTCGAACCGTAATGGCCTGGTCATTTTTACTGCAGATCCACTTGGTTATGACCAAGACGAAGCCTACCAGGCAAGCCATCCGTTTACGGCATTAGCGATGGAAGCACAGTGGCTACCTGATGCAATTCACCATGATGGATTTGGTGATATTGTTTTGCCTGCCCAAGCTGATCAGACGTATCAAATTAGTTATCAATATCGGAAATTAGGATCAACTAATTAGTCTCATGATATTAATCAAATAGCGGAAAAAGTGTGGGATATAAGTCAATTGCGACTTATATCCCACATTTTTTGTTATTTAGGGCAGCATTGAAATTTAGTGACTGGTTTTGTTCCCCGTGGATGTTTTTAAGTCAGTTAATGGCAGCCTGCTTATTTTAGTAAAAAATATTTAGACGCTGTTATTGCCTTGAATGCGTAAATACAACCGGTTGCACGATTTTTTTAAAGGAAGTTTTATTTGATAATTTTAGTAAAACTTCGTATAGTAGATTCCGGAAGCGCTTACACTAATCCTACGAGGAGGTAGCAAAATGGCAAAGAAGGATCAGAAGATCCAAATTAATCCGGAAAAATTTGCAATGGCGGTTTTAGGTGGTAATGCACAGCATGAGGGTGAAGAAAACAAGTTATACATCAAGCGTCAGCTAACATTATACCTTGAAACTGTTTTGCTAGTTCAGGATTTCAATGATTTGGAAGAAACCTCATTTGACATGGCAAAAGCGCAACAACGTAATGAGATTTTAGAGAAGGTTATTGAGCGGCGTTACCACTAATTAGCGTCGTTCAACATTAATTCAAGTCACGCGGCAATCGCTCGATGGGCCGCTAGCTAAGGAGATTGCACTTATGAATCAGGTTAAGCAGTACATGTCTTACGCTTTTGGGGCGTTTGGACATGATGCGTTTTATGCAACATTAAGCACTTATTTCGTTATTTTCGTAACGAGTCAGTTATTTGATTCTGGTAACCATGCCGCAGATGCCAAGATGATCAGTATTGTCACAGTAATGATGATGGTTATCCGAATCATAGAAATTGCTTTTGATCCGTTAATCGGTGGGGCGGTGGATAATACCCGTAGTAAGTGGGGCAAATTCAAACCTTGGTTGATGGTTGGGGCGACGATCAGTTCAATCATGCTGATCTTAATTTTTACCAGCTTTGGTGGCATGAACATTAACAAGCCAACCTTATATTTGATTTTATTTGGGATTGCGTTTGTTATTTTGGATATCTTCTATTCATTCAAAGATATTGCTTTTTGGTCCATGCTTCCTGCTTTAACGGTTGACTCTGACAAGCGGGCACGCTTTGGAACGATTGCTCGGTTTGGTTCCACTTTGGGCGCTCAAGGGGTTGCGTTAATTATTATGCCAACGATCACGCTAGTCTCAGGCTGGTTTGGTGGTGCTAAGGGTCAACAAACTCAGGTTGGTTGGCTCGGGTTTGCCATTTTAATTGGGGCAGTTTCGTTCTTAGGTGCTTTATCAACGGCCTTTGGTACCAAAGAAGAAGACAATATCATTCGTGAAAATACTGAAAAGGTTGGGATTGTTGGTATTTTCAAAGTCCTATTTAAGAACGACCAATTGATGTGGTTGGCGCTCTCATACTTCATGTTTGCTTTTGGCTATGTGATTACTAGTTCCTTATTCTTGTACTACTTTAAGTACATCATGGGTAAACCCGGCGAATTTAGTCTGGTGGGTGCGGTAACAGCTATTTTAGGGATTATCTCGGTTGTCTTATTCCCATTCTTAGAAAACTTGATTAAGCGGAAGGCAATTTACGTTGGTGGTATTTGCTTGATGTTGATTGGATACGTGGTCTTTAACTTTGCTGGCACTAACTTGTTTGCTGTCTTATTGGCCATTTCCTTGATCTTCTTCCCATACCCAATGATTTTCTTGGCTGCCTTAATGACGATTACAGATAGCGTGGAATATGGTCAATTACGGTTAGGCAGTCGGAACGAATCGGTTACATTAGCCGTTCGGCCATTACTAGATAAGTTGGCCGGAGCCTTTGCTAATGGGATCGTTGGTTTAGCCGCGATTCATGCAGGGATGATAGGGAATACGAAGCCAAGTGAGATTTCCGCTAGTCAATTATTGAATTTCAAGACGTATATTTTCTACGCACCAATGGTCCTGATGGCCCTAGCCGCCATCGTGTACTTTGCTAAAGTTACGTTAACCGAAGCTAAGCACGCGGAAGTCGTTAAGGAACTGGAAAGAAAATTAGGCGCCAGCAAAGAAGATATCGACAACATTAATTAAGCTGAGGTGGTTAAAGCAATGGATACTGCAAGCATTAAACAAGAATATAAAACGCAATTTGGGAATGAGCCAGCTGCCGTGTTTTTCTCACCAGGTCGAATTAACTTAATTGGTGAGCATACGGACTACAATGGCGGGCATGTGTTTCCCGCGGCAATTAGTTTAGGCACTTACGGGGCAGCTACGCCAAGAACCGACAATACGGTTCGCCTTTACTCAACTAACTTAGCCGATGCCGGTGTGCTAACATTCGACGTAAGTGACGATTTGTCTTTTGATAAGACTTTTGGCTGGGGCAACTATGTAAAAGGTATGATGTATGAGCTTGGCAAAAAGGGCGCCAGCTTTGCTCATGGCTTTGATATGTATGTGCATGGTAATTTGCCTGATGGTGCGGGGATGTCTTCGTCTGCTTCACTTGAACTATTAGCTGGCGTTATGCTGAAAAAGTTCTTTGAATTGGATGTCACCCAGTTAGATTTAGTTTATGCTGGGCAACAAGTGGAAAATGATTATATTGGTTTAAACTCTGGGATTATGGATCAATTTGCCATCGGCATGGGTCAAAAGGATCAAGCCATGTTCTTGGATACCAATACGATGAAATATGAATACTATCCAGTTGAACTGGGCGATAATGTTGTTTTGATTATGAACAGTAACAAACCACATGACCTAGCGAGTTCAAAATATAACGAACGCCGCGCCCAATGTGAAGAAGCTTTGCGACGAATTCAGACGCAAGTCGATGTAGCTAGCTTGGGCGCATTGTCGAAATCTGCATTTGATTTAGTGACGTATCTAATCAATGATGACACGTTGATTCGTCGCGCACGGCATGCAGTATTTGAAAACCAACGGACAATTGATGCCAAACAAGCACTCGATGACCATGATCTCGTTAAATTTGGTCACTTAATTAGTGCATCCCATATTTCGCTTCAGTATGATTATGAAGTCAGTGTTCCAGAACTTGATACGCTGGTTGACACAGCATGGGATCAGGCAGGTGTCTTGGGTGCTCGAATTATCGGTGGTGGTTTTGGTGGCTGTGCGATTGCGATTGTTAATCGTGAACAAGCAGCACATGTCCAAGAAGTTGTCGGCAAAGCATATCAGGAGAAGTTTGGTTATGCGGCAGACTTTTACATTGCCGAAATTGCCGATGGCGCTCATGAAGTAATAGAATAAGGGTTTAGGAGAACAATACAAATGGCAGAAGATGCAGTAGAGAACTTGGTTTCAATGGCCGTTGCAACAGGGGCTATTGAACCGCTTGACCGGGTGTACTTACGAAATCGTGTGTACAGTCTGGTTGGAGATCAACTGCATGTCGACCAAAGCGGCACTGGGGTGGAAGCCATCAGTGCCGCTTTGGTGCAAACGGCAGTTGATCATCATAAAATTGAAGATTCACAGACTGCGCGTGAATTACTGGATGGACAATTGATGGACCTCATCACGCCGAGACCCAGCCAAGTTAACGAACGCTTTTGGCAGGCTTATCAAAATGGACCTGAGGCAGCGACGAAGTATTTTTATCAATTGAGTCAGGCCAATAATTATATTAAAACCAGCGCAATTGCCAAAAATATTGTTTTTAATACTGAGACGACATTTGGCGATCTTGAAATCACAATTAACTTGTCGAAGCCTGAGAAAGATCCCAAAGCAATTGCAGCGGCGGCCACAACTAAGGCCGATGGTTACCCTTTGTGTCAGTTGTGTTTGGAAAACGAAGGCTATCTTGGACGGCTTGGCTATCCGGCGCGGAGCAATCATCGCGTGATTCGAATGACGATTGGCGGCCGTCCTTGGGGCTTCCAGTATTCACCGTATGCTTATTTTGGCGAACACGCGATCTTTTTGGATCAAGCGCACACACCGATGCATATTAACCGGCAGACGTTTACGAATTTATTTGAGATCATTACGCAACTTCCACAATATTTTGTTGGTAGTAATGCCGACTTGCCAATTGTGGGTGGTTCGATGTTAAGCCACGAACACTATCAGGGTGGTCGTCATACCTTTCCGATGATGAAAGCGCCAATTGCCACGGCGTTTACGTTACCTGATTTTCCGTCTGTGAAAGCAGGCGTTGTGAAGTGGGCCATGTCAACAATTCGGCTGATCGGCAATGATCCACAGACACTAGCAGATGCTGCTGAACAAATTCGTGTGAAGTGGCAAGCTTATGATGATCCGGCTGTGTCAATTAAAGCCTACGACGGTGAACTACGCCATCATACGGTGACCCCGATTGCCTATCGTCATGGTGATAACTATATTTTGGATTTAGTCTTACGCGATAATCAAACATCAGCGACTTATCCTGATGGCATTTTTCATCCGCATCAAGATGTGCAACATATCAAAAAAGAGAACATTGGACTAATTGAAGTGATGGGACGGGCCATTTTACCCGCGCGTTTGAAGACGGAAATGCAAGAGGTTGAACAATTCCTATTAGATGAACCTAACGACATGGCCGAGTATCATCGAGTGTGGGCTGAAAATCTCAAGCAAACGAGGACTTTTACCTCAACGAACGTTGCGGAAACGCTCGATCAAGCCGTTGGACAAGTGTTTGGTCGAGTCCTTGAAGATGCTGGTGTCTTTAAGTGGGATGCAGCTGGTCGTGCTGCGCAACAACGCTTTATTGACCGGCTGATGGAACAGTAAGATGGCGACTTTAAAAGATATCGCAGAACGTGCTAACGTTTCTCTGGCAACGGTATCGCGGGTGCTTAACTATGATGCCACAATGGCGGTCAGTGACGCCACGCGCCAACGGATTTTTGAAGCGGCAGAAGCACTTAACTACACTAAACGTGGCCGCGAAGATGGCAGCCATCCGACCAAACAACTTACAATTGTCGAATGGTACTCACAAACCCAAGAAATGGAAGACCTTTACTACATGTCCATTCGAATTAGTGTGGAGCGGGCGGCACGACGGGCGGGATTTCAAGTGACAACTGTTTATGGCGGCGAAGTGGCCGGCTTTGACAACCACCCCGATGTCACAATTGCGTTGGGAAAATATTCACCGGCGCAGATTCGCACATTGGTCGATGTGAGTCAGCATCTAGTGTTTGTCGATTTTGATACGCTGGCGGCGGGTTATGATTGTGTTGTGACGGATTTTGAACATGCGATCGAACACGCCATTTCGCTACTACAACAACATGGAGCTAAGTTAATTGGTCAACTTTCTGGTCGTGAGGTGACTGCTGATCACCAGTTAGTCATTGAAGATCCTAGAGTTGAGCCATTTCGGCGAAAATTAGGATCTCAATATAATCATAAATTAATGGCTGAAGGGGATTATTCGCGACAATCCGGGTATAACCAAATGGCACGTCTGATTCGTCAGTTAGGCGATGAACTACCAGACGCATTTATGATTAGTAATGACGCAATGGCGATCGGTGCTTTAAAAGCCTTATTGGAGGCTAATATTGATGTGCCAGACCGGGTTCAACTGGTGACGTTTGATGACACTTCAATTGCTAGCTACGCCATTCCGGGGTTGACTGCGATTCATGTGGCCATGAACCATATGGGGATGGCGGCAGTTGATTTAGCCATGGAAGCGATTAAAGAAAATCGCCAAGTTGCGAAAAAGGTCGTTTTGGGGACCCGTTTAGTTTCACGAGAAAGTACCCTGTTTTAAGCTAGGTTCGCTGGAGTAGTTAATGGCCCATTAAAATTTAGTAGGCGATCGATCGGCCACACCAAAAGTGGTTCTCCGGTTGATCGCTTTTTGCTGTTGTGGTGATTAAAACGCAGTTACTAATCAATCTTGATGGGGTCAAATCAGCATTTTTGGCGTAAGTAGCGTAGTCTGTAAGTAGTCAATTACGAGGGAGGGTCCGACTATGAATCAACCAACGTTTAAATATCCGGATAAAGAAGCTTATCAATTAGTGACTGAGCAGTTGGCCGAAAAGGGAATTACTTATCATGAAATAGCGGCGATTGCTAAAAAATTGCAACAGCCTTATCTGCCACAAGTCCCACTGACAGAGTTTGAAACTGAAACCGTTGACGTCTTACACAAACGAGAAGTGATGAATAATGTGATGGTTGCCTTGGAACTTGATCGTTTTGCCACGGCTGATCTGTTGAGGGAACCGTTACAAAGTATTATCAGAAATGATGCCGGCGTTTTTGGCGTGGATGAAGGTTTAGCATTAAACATTGCTAATATTTATGGCACGATTGGCGTGACCAACTATGGATACGTGGATAAGGTTAAAGAAGGCGTGATCCAGCAATTGGATGAAGAAAAGGGTGGCGAAGTGAACACCTTTATTGATGATATCGTCGGTGCATTAGCCGCTGCTGTCGCGGCAAAAGTGGCCCATCATTATGCCTAAACTATCTTTGGCTAATGGCGCAGCTTTTGGTTATGAAAATTGCTTGAAAGCTAACTTTTGAGTTTGTGAAGTTCAGTTTAATGATTTGCAGGATTTAGTTGATTGGCATATAATTCTTCCTGTTGTTAATTATATATTTTCCTTAAGGGAGGAAGTTCACCAATGACTGTTAAAATTGGTATCAACGGATTTGGCCGAATTGGCCGTTTGGCTTTGAAGCGGATCCATGAATTGAACACTAGTGACATTGAAGTGGTTGCGATCAATGATTTGACTACACCATCAATGTTGGCTTACTTACTTAAGTACGACTCCACACATGGCAAGTTCAATGGTGAAGTTAGCTCAACGGACAAGGGCATTGTCGTTGATGGTAAGGAAATTCCTGTATACGCAGAACGCGATGCAAAGAACATTCCTTGGGTTGCTAACGACGGCGTTGACTACGTACTTGAATGTACTGGTTTTTATACGTCAGCTGACAAATCACAAGCGCACTTGGATGCCGGTGCAAAGCGTGTCTTGATCTCCGCACCTGCTGGTAGCATCACCACGGTTGTGCCTGGTGTTAACTTGGATGTTTTGAGCAATGATGACAAGATCGTTTCTGCAGGTTCATGCACGACCAACTGTCTTGCACCATTGGCTTACTTCATGAACCAAGAATTTGGCGTTAAAGTTGGGACAATGACGACGGTTCATGCCTTCACTTCAACACAATCTATCCTTGATGGCCCTCGTGGTTCAAAGCCACGTAGTAACCGGACAGCTTCTGTTAACACGATTCCACATTCAACTGGTGCTGCCAAGGCGATTGGCTTGGTTATCCCCGAATTGAATGGTAAGTTACAAGGTCATGCACAACGGGTTGCCGTTGTTGATGGTTCTTTGACGGAATTAGTTACTGTTCTGGACAAGAAGGTAACGGCTGATGAAGTTAATGCAGCCATCAAGAAGCACACTGAAGGTAACGAAGCCTTTGGTTACAATGACGATGAAATCGTTTCAAGTGACATTATTGACGATTCACATGGTTCTGTTTTCGATCCAACCCAAACGGAAGTAACCACTGCTGGCGACACGCAATTGGTTAAGACGGTTGCTTGGTACGATAACGAATGGGGCTTCACTTGCAACATGATCCGGACATTATTAAAGTTCGCGACATTGGAAGCTTAATTTAAGTGTGATGAGTTTGGATAAACTCAAAAAAGGCGGGCGGGAATTTTCCCGCGCGCCTTTTTTTAATCGAATAGTAATTTTATTCACAAATGAGTTAATGAATTTTCTGAAAATGGACTTACAGGTGGTTTTTGCGATGTAAAATCGGTAAACTACTGATGTACACCTAACTCGTTGGGAGGAAGAAACTTTGGCAAAATTAACAGTATCAGATGTAGAACTGAGTGGTAAAAAAGTACTGATGCGGGTCGACTTTAATGTACCCATTAAAGATGGCGTGATTGGCAATGACAATCGGATTGTCGCCGCATTACCAACGATTAACTATGTGATTGATCATGGCGGTCGAGCGATTTTATTCAGCCATTTGGGCCGGATTAAAACAGAAGCGGACAAGCAGGAACTATCCATGCGTCCTGTGGCAGAACGATTGAGTAACTTATTGGGCAAACCGGTTACTTTTGTGCCAGCAACCCGTGGCCCACAACTGGAAACGGCTGTGAATAACTTAAAAGACGGCGAAGTTTTGTTATTTGAAAACACTCGTTTTGAAGATTTAGATGGCAAAAAAGAATCTGGTAATGACCCTGAATTAGGCCAATACTGGGCTTCATTGGGTGATGTATTCATCAATGACGCTTTTGGGACGGCACATCGGTCTCATGCGTCTAATGTGGGTATCGCAACGGCAATGAAGGCCGCTGGTAAACCAGTGGCTGCAGGTTTCTTGATGGAAAAAGAAATCAAGTTCTTAGGCGAGGCCGTGGACAACCCAGTTCACCCATTTGTTGCGATTCTTGGTGGCGCGAAAGTTTCTGACAAGATTGGGGTTATCGATAACTTGCTAAGTAAGGCCGATAAAGTGATTGTCGGTGGTGGAATGGCTTACACCTTCTTTGCTGCACAAGGTTTAACGGTCGGTAATTCATTATTAGAAGCTGACAAGATTGACACTGCTAAGGCAATTATTGAAAAGGCTGGCGATAAGCTAGTCTTGCCGATTGACACCGTGATTGCCAAAGAGTTCAAGAATGATTCACCATCTGAAATTGTTGATGGAGCCATCCCCGATGGTTACATGGGCCTAGATATCGGTCCAAAATCAATTGAATTGTTTGAAAACACATTGCGCGATGCTAAGACGGTGGTTTGGAACGGACCAATGGGCGTGTTTGAAATGCCTAACTTTGCTAAGGGTACATTGGCGATTGGTAAATTCCTTGGTGATTTAGATGCCACAACAATTGTTGGCGGCGGGGATTCAACTGCTGCCGTTCAACAACTCGGCGTTGCTGACAAGCTTACCCACATTTCCACTGGTGGTGGTGCTTCCTTGGAATACCTTGAAGGTAAGACATTACCTGGAATTGCGGCAATTAGTGATAAATAGTTTCAGTGAAGCTCGTTGGTCTAATGACTAGCGAGCTTTTTTTATGGGCTCGTTGGTAGTTGCGTCGAATCAGTAAGTTCACTACAATGTTTTTGACAGTGAGTACGGCGCGTGCCAAGCAAGGTGGCGCGCGGAAACTAGCCGCCCGTAATCTCGCGGAAGCTGTAAATCAATGAAGGACATATAGAACACTGTCAGTTAGGCTGGTTAATTGTTTATTTGCTAGATGACCATGATTTTATAGGAGGATGCTCATGCGAATTCCAATGATCGTTGGGAATTGGAAAATGAATAAAACGGCAGCGACAGTCGCCAAATTTATGGATGGTATACGGGACAACCTACCCGATAGTCGTATGATTGAAACTGCAATCTGTGCACCTGCGTTGTTTTTAGAACGCATGGTGGCACACACTGCTGATATGCCGTTGGAGATTGGTGCTGAAAATTGTTACTTCGAGGATAGTGGTGCGTTTACTGGTGAAACAAGTCCTATGGCATTGAGTCAGGCAGGCGTTGATTTTGTTATTTTAGGTCATTCAGAACGGCGTAAAATTTTTAGAGAAACAGATGAAATGGTGAATTTAAAAGTTCAGGCGGTGTTTCGTAATCACATGCGCCCAATTATCTGTTGCGATGAGACGATGGGACAACGTGAGAATAATGATACGGTGCACTGGGTGGTAGCACAAGTCATCGAGGCGTTAAAAGGGGTTAGTGAAGAAGATGCCAGAACAGCGATTATCGCCTATGAGCCAAGTTGGGCGATTGGTGTAGGAACCCCGGCAACACCTGATCAGATTGAAGAAGGCTGTTATTTAATTCGACAAACAGTTGCTGACGTGTACGACGATACGATTGCTGATGAAGTCCGAGTGCTATATGGTGGTTCCGTCAAACCGGCTAACATTAACGAAATTATGCAAAAAGTTGATGTAGATGGAGTCTTAGTCGGTAATGCAAGTTTAGAGGCGCAATCATTTCTTGAATTAATCAGCAACGATCCAGGAAAATAATGCCGTTGTTTCTTGATAGTGAAGCGACCAACACATATAATGGTGTTGGAGTCGTTACGACTACATTTGCCTATATAAGGAGAGAATAAGATGTCTATTATTACAGATATTTATGCACGTGAAGTTTTAGATTCACGCGGTAACCCAACTGTTGAAGTTGAATTGTACACGGAAAGTGGCGCAATGGGCCGTGGAATTGTTCCTTCAGGTGCCTCAACCGGTGAACATGAAGCCGTTGAGTTGCGTGACGGTGACAAGAGCCGGTTCCAAGGTAAGGGCGTAACGAAGGCTGTTGACAATGTTAACAACATTATTGCAAAGGAAATCGTTGGTTATGATGTCACAGACCAAATCGCGATTGACCAAGCAATGATCAAGTTAGACGGTACCCCAAACAAAGGTAAATTAGGCGCAAATGCAATTTTAGGTGTTTCCTTGGCTGCTGCTCGAGCTGCTGCTGATGAGTTAGAAGTACCGCTTTACAACTACCTCGGTGGTTTCAATGCCCACTTATTGCCAACACCAATGATGAATGTCATCAACGGTGGGAAGCACGCCAACAACAAAGTTGACTTCCAAGAATTTATGATTATGCCTGTTGGTGCCCCAACGGTTAAGGAAGCCATTCGTTATGGTTCAGAGACGTTCCACACTTTAAAGGGCATCTTAAACGATCGTGGTTACTCGACTGCGGTTGGTGACGAAGGTGGCTTTGCTCCGGATTTGAAAAATAACGAAGAACCATTCGAAATTCTGGTGGAAGCGATCACCAAAGCCGGCTATGTTCCTGGTAAGGATATTGCGATTGCTTTTGACTGTGCAGCTTCTGAATTCTACAATACAGATACGAAGAAGTATGACTTAGTCGGTGACGGTAAGAGCTACACAGCTGATGAATTTACTGATTTACTAGAAGGCATTGTTGACAAGTATCCAATCGTTTCCATCGAAGATCCGTTAGATGAAAATGAATGGGACGACTGGGCAACTTTAACGGCTAAGCTAGGTAAAAAAGTTCAACTCGTTGGTGACGACTTATTCGTGACGAATACTGACTACTTAGCTAAGGGGATTAAGATGGGCGTTGCTAACTCCATTTTGATCAAACTTAACCAAATTGGGACTTTGACTGAAACAGTTGCAGCGATCGAAATGGCTAAGGAAGCTGGCTATACAGCAATTGTGTCTCACCGTTCTGGTGAAACTGAAGACACAACGATTGCTGACTTGGTTGTGGCTACCAACGCTGGTCAAATTAAGACAGGTTCAATGAGCCGGACTGAACGGATCGCTAAGTACAACCAATTGATGCGAATTGAAGATCAATTAGGTACGACCGCAGAATACAAGGGTGTTCACTCTTTCTACAACTTAAGTGAACAAGCCCGTAACACGATTTTAAACAAGTAATTTATATTCGGGATTGGGCGTGACTTCCAATTGGAGGTCACGTTTTTTGTGTCATGTCATTATTTTAGGTTAGTAGATAGGCCAACATGGGCTTCGTGCTAGGTTTACGAAATGATAAAGCTATCAAAGAAAAAGTAAAGTTAAACATTAGCACGTAAAATCGTTTACTTTGGTATCGTATACTTAAGCGTTGTTGTATCTTGGGGGGAGGGCAAAAATGACTGGCGAACATGAGGCCGCCAAACGGCAAGAATTATTGAATCGTATCATGGCGGTTGTGACTCGAAATGGGTTTCAACGATTGACGATGAATGATTTGATTAAGATTATGGGTGTTTCTCGACGGACTGCGTATAAGTATTTTGATTCTAAAGGGGCAGTCTTTCATGCGATTGTGCGCGATTATTTGGATTACGTCGAGTCGTTGCCACGGCCACAATTAAGCGGTGACGATCGCAGTTTTCTCAAAGAATGGCAAAGGCTTTTTGACCAATCGTTAACACTGGCGCGAACGATTTCAGATGTTTTTCTAGAAGATTTGCGGATTAGCGATGATGCAGATTATCGCAATTTGCAAGATGCATTAAACCAACAACAGCGACAAGCGATTGATTACTTTGAAGCGGGGGTTAATCGCGGATTGTTTCAACGCTATGATTGGCAAATTTTATTATTACAAGATCAGTTGATGATTCGTGGCTTGATTAATCACGATTTCTTAGTGCGCCACAGCGTCGATTTAACCGTAGTGTTAACGGATTATTATCGTCTTAAAAAGCAACAGCTGTTATTGCCAGACAAGGTAACCTTGCTGAATGATCAACCGGTTCGGCTTATTATCGAATATTTTGTCAATGAATATCAGCGAACCTTCTTATAACATAAAACAGGGGTGATGAGTTTGATTAAAAAGGATCAGCAGTGGCTTAATGTAGACTTCACCCGCGTCGGTACAGTTATTACTGGCATTGGGGTCGGCATACTCGCTGGACTAATCGTTAGCTTATTTAGGCTAACGATTGAACAATTATTGAACATTGTTAAGGTCGTTTATGGATCCCTACATACTAATCCTTGGTGGCTATTCATATGGATTCCTGTCATGGGCGCAATTGGCTGGTTGGTCGGCCAATTGGTCAAAACAAGCCCGCAAATTAGTGGTTCTGGGATTCCTCAGGTTGAAGGACAGCTGGCTGGAGAGTTTGACGAACCCTGGTGGCCAACCCTGTGGAAAAAATGGCTCGGTGGAGTCATCGCAATTGGTTCTGGATTAATGCTCGGCCGTGAGGGGCCTTCGATTCAATTAGGAGCTGCAGTTGGGCAAGGATATGCACAGTTAAACCATCAGCAGGGGACCAAACGGCGAGTCGCAATTGCGAGTGGTGCAGCTGCGGGCCTGTCAGCAGCATTTAATGCGCCGATTGCCAGTACGTTATTTGTTTTGGAAGAGGTCTATCATAACTTTTCACCATTAGTTTGGCTGACATCGCTGACAAGCGCCGTCGTAGCCAATTTTGTTTCGATGGCTTTTTTTGGTCAGACACCGGTGTTACATATTCCTTATTCGACGTCATTGCCATTGAGCTACTATGGTCAATTGCTCGGTTTAGGGTTGGTATTGGGACTGTTAGGCCGATTTTATCAAGCCGTATTGCTTAGATTGCCACAGTGGTATGCAAAGCTTAAAATGCCACGTCATCTGGATGGCATTGTGGCCCTGATCGCGACGATCCCAATTGGTTGGTGGTGGCTAGATGCTTTAGGCGGTGGCAATAGTGTTATTTTAAAACTAGCGAGTGGTCAGCCAGGATTAACAGGATTATTACTTTTACTGGTTGTCCGCTTTGTCTGGTCAATGATTGCATATGGTTCAGGTTTACCCGGTGGGATCTTTTTACCAATTTTAACGATTGGCGCAGTAATTGGTGGTGTTTATGGGCGTTTTATGGTGATGATTGGTTGGTTACCAAGCGTCTATGTCGTTAACTTGGTTATTTTTGCAATGGCCGGTTATTTTGCCGGCATTGGGAAAGCCCCTTTTACCGCAATTTTATTAATCACTGAAATGGTCGGTTCGCTGAAACACTTAATGCCATTGGCAGTCGTCTGTTTAGTCGCGTACTTGACCGTGGATGTCTTAGGCGGTGCACCTATTTATGAGTCGTTATTGAATCGAATGGTTTTACCATTACAAACATGGCGTATGGAACAGGCTGCCGGATATCCTGATCGGATTGAAGTCCCCATTTTTGCTGGGTCAGCACTTTCCGGGCATCAAGTCCGGGAATTCCGTTGGCCGACTAATGCACTTCTGATTGGGGTTACACGTGGCGAACGAGCGATTATTCCACACGGTGATACGATCCTTCGCGCAGGGGATACCCTGCTTATCGAAACGCAACATAATAATCGAGCTTACATTCGTCGCAAAATTGCCGAGATGGCTGAGACTACCAGTGCTCGAACTGAGGACTAAGGCTGCTTAATCAAAGACGATTGCTGCCGCCTTGCTAGTGCTCAGGATCACCCAGCTTGTTGCGCTCTGAGTCATTGTCGAGCTGCGCAAGCCTAATCCTTGTGCCTAGCCTGTCGTCATCAATTGGCCAAGAACGCTAATCGCTGCCGCCTTGCTAGTGCTCAGGATCGCCCAGCTTGTTGCGCTCTGAGTACTAGCAATTATAGTTAAATTATGGTAAATTAGTTGGGACATCTGGCATGAGCCACACGGGAGGAAATCGCTTTGTATAATTTCTTATTAACTGCACTGATTGTTATCGCCATCGTTATCGTTATTGCAGTCATGTTGCAGCCGACGAAAACGGACGATGCGTTGGGCGCCCTATCTGGTGGTGGCGGAGCCAATGATCTTTTTGCTCAACAAAAGTCACGTGGCTTTGAAGGATTTATGCAACGCGTTACTGTTGTTCTTGGGATTCTTTTCTTTGGGATCGCACTGGCGTTAGTGTATTTGTCTTCGCACTAGCTTAATCTAGCTAGCGACCACAAGGAAAATCTCGCAATTCAGGGTGACGTTTCGTCACGGTAATGAATGTGACTCCAGGCTGGGCGCGCCCCAGCCTTTTTTGATGCCTTTTCGCAGTTTGTAAATGGATAAGGAGTGTTCACCATGACAGTTCGTTTTCGGCGGCCAGAGCCGCTTTTGATTGAAGCAGGACCTCATGCAGTATTATTGCTGCATGCTTATTCGGGAAGCAGCAATGACATGGGGTTACTGGGACGTGGCCTAGCACGAGCTGGTTATACAGTTTACGCGCCGATCTTCTCTGGACATGGTACATTAGAGCCGAAAGATATTTTAACGCAAGGCGGTGTGTCGCAATGGTTGGCTGATGCTAAAGCAGCAGTACAGCGATTGCAGACAATGGGATACCAACAGATTGCGGTATTTGGCTTATCTATGGGTGGTTTGTTTGCTACGCGACTGTTGGAAATGGATGATCAATTAGTCGGTGGTGGCACGTTTGCCTCGCCAGTGATTCGTGTTGGTGAAACGAATGTGCCTCAGAGTTTTATTCAATTGAGCCGGAAAATTTATGATCGTGAACCGTTAGACGAGGCAAAAAAACAAGCGAATTTAGATTGGTTAGCCCAACATAATCCGCAACAGCTGGCTGAGATCGAAGCTTTCGTTCGAGATGAAATAGATCCGCGTCTTGATCAAATCAAGCAACCATTTTTTATTGGACAAGGGGATGCTGATGAGATGATTGATGCGCGCAGTGGAGCGGCCTTTTACGACATCATGATTAAACTGGGTAAACAAGTATCCTTTCATGTTTATCCAGGGGCTGGTCACGTCTTAACGGTTAATCAAGCGCATCACCAATTACAAGACGATGTTGAAACATTTTTAGCAAATTTATTTAATTAGAACAAATTACATGCTTGATGCATAAGAAAAATGAGGTAACTATGGCAGATCATAATTTACAGGAGCAGATTTTAACGTTTTTGGACCGACATCAGGACCGGACGTTTACTGCGGCGGAAATTGGCACCGCTTTAAAACAGCCAGAAAAAGAATTCACACTCTCTGTGCAGGCTCTCGCAAGTCTTGAACGAGCGGGTCGAGTACGGGTGACCGACGATGGCAAATGGGCCTTGGTGAAACCAGAAGCTCAATTAGTTGGTACCTTTCATGGCAACGATAAGGGCTTTGGCTTTGTCAGTTATGGCGAAGAATTACCTGATGCCTACATTAATCCAGACCATACCAAGCACGCGATGACTGGTGATACGGTTGAAATTAAAATTTTGCGTCCGGCTGACAAGGGTTCTGACCGCGGCCCAGAAGGGGAAGTCACAAAGATTACGGAGCATCACTACACACAAATTGTGGGGGAATTTCGATCAAAACGAGATCCTAAACTACCAAGTGTCATTGGTGAAGTGCTTTTAAAAGATAAAAAACTGGGGTCGTTTTCATTTGATGTGACTGATGGTGGGATTCATCCCGTCGACGGTGAAGTTGTGACGGCTGATGTTACAGCCTATCCGAGCGATCTGAATCCACAATTACTCACTGGTGTGGCGACCAAGGTCATTGGGAATGCTGATGAGCCTGGTATCGATATTTTACAAATTGTTTATGCGCATGATGTTCCGTCAGAATTTCCCCAAGAAGTCCTAGATGAAGCTAATGCAATTCCGGATACTGTTCAAGAGGCAGACAAGATTGGTCGCGTAGATATTACCGACCAGCCCTTAGTGACAATTGATAGTATTGAAAGTAAGGACCTGGATGATGCCGTGGTTGTTTGGAAGCTGGACAATGGCAACTATCATCTGGGTGTATCGATTGCCGATGTGAGTTACTATGTCAAAGAAGGCTCGGTTTTAGATCAAGAGGCTTATAAGCGAGGAACATCGGTCTATCTAACAGATCGGGTAATTCCAATGTTGCCGAAACGCCTATCTAACGGAATCTGCTCGTTAAATGAAGGTGTTGAACGACTTTCAATGACCTGTGATATGGAAATAGACTCAACCGGGAAGATCGTTAATCATAAAATTTATCCTAGTTTGATGCGTAGTCATGCGCGGATGACCTATAAAGCGGTTAACAAAATTTTAGAGGCTCACGATGCAAAAACGATGGCCCGGTATGACGAGTTAGTCGGCATGTTTGAAGACATGGCTGAGTTGCACAAGGTCTTGGTGAAGAAACGCCATCAACGGGGAGCCATTGATTTTGATGCACCGGAAGCAAAAATCATCGTTGATGAAAACGGTCATCCAACGGACATTGAATTGCGTGATCGTGGACTGGCAGAACGAATGATCGAATCGTTTATGTTAGCTGCTAATGAGACGGTTGCTGAACACTATGATCGATTACACGTGCCATTTTTGTATCGTGTTCACGAAACGCCGGATGGCGATCGAGTAAAGAGTTTCTTTGACTTACTAAATGTTTTTGGCATTAACGTCAAAGGGGATCCTAACAATCTGAAGCCTAAAATGCTTCAAAGTGTCTTGAAAGAGGTTGCTGGGACACCTGAAGAGCAGATGGTGCAAACAATGATGTTACGCTCAATGAAGCAGGCCAAGTATTCGGATGAACCGCTGGGTCACTTTGGCTTGGGTGCGGAATACTACACTCACTTCACGTCACCAATTCGTCGGTACCCTGATGACATGGTTCACCGAATGATTCGCTGGTACGCAGCTTCGGGGACTACTGATGAGGCAAAGGCTCGGTATGCGGACGAATTACCACAGATCGCCAAAGATACCTCTGAACGTGAACGTCGCTCTATTGACACGGAACGAGCAACGGATGATATGAAGAAAGCCGAATATATGGCTGATCATGTGGGTGAAGATTTCGATGCGGTGGTTAGTTCCGTGCTGAAATTTGGGATGTTTGTGGAATTGCCCAATACGGTTGAGGGACTTGTGCATATTTCCAATATGAAGGATGATTTCTATGGATTTGATGAAAGCCACCTTGCATTAATTGGTGAACGCCACCACCACATTTTTCAAATTGGTCAACCAATTAAAGTTCATTTGGAAAAGGTGGACAAAGATGCGGCGGCCGTCGACTTCACGATTGTCGAGCCACAAACAGCGCCGACCACGGATATTCGGGTTCCTCATGATAATCGAGGTAACGGGGGCCGTCGAAATGGTGGTAACAACCGTGGTAATCGTAATTTCCACAACAATTCGTCACGGGACGAAAAAAATGGCGTGAAAAAAGTGAATCATTATCAAAGTAACCGCAATCGAGCGGGTCGCAGTGGCAAGACAAATTTTCACGGTGATCATAAAAAGTAACGCCCTTGAACCTGAAAGGTAGGTGTAAAAATGGCTAAAAGAAAGTCTGCTGGAAATGATGCACTGGCAAATAATCGAAAAGCCCGTCATGACTACACCATTTTGGAAACCTACGAGGCGGGAATCGAACTAACTGGTACGGAAATTAAATCGGTGCGTGCAGCGCGGATTACGATTGGCGATGGTTTTATCTCCATCAAAAACGGACAAGCCTATTTAATGAATGTTAATATTGCCGAGTTTACTCAAGGTAATCGGTTCAACCATGATCCGCTGCGTACGCGACGTCTATTGTTGCATAAACAAGAGATTAAAAAGTTACAAGCGGCAGTGGCTCAAAAGGGGCGGACAATTGTGCCTTTACGTGTGTATATTAAACATGGATATGCTAAGGTACTGATTGGTGTTGCTCAGGGAAAACGGGAGTATGATAAGCGTCAAACCTTGAAGCAACGGGATCAGCAACGAGAAATTGATCGTGAGTTGGCCCGTCGACAGTAACACAAAAAAAGCTTCAGCCCGTTCGTCGGGCTGAAGCTTTTTTTGTGTTACTTATTTAAAAATAATCGTCACTGATTAAAGTTTAGCTTACCATGAATGGTGAGCTGACCAGTAGGCAGCTGCGGCAGTCCAAGAGCCGTAACGTGATACTGCATATTGGGTTGCAACTGCTTCTTGGTTGGCAGCAGAGTAGTCACCATGCAAGTAACTAGAAGTCAATTGGTATTTACCAATGTACTGGCCGTTTGTTGCTGTATAGGAACCGCCTGATTCACCGGCTGCAATGTAGGCTTTGGCTGCTTCATCAGAAGAACTAGCAGCAGGAGTCGTAGTCGCAGCGGTAGTGGTAGCCGCTGGTGCTGGGGTTACCGTAGTTGTTGTTGTTTGAGTTTGGGCCTGATTGGTAGTAGCAGGCGCAACCGGGGTTGTAACTTGAGCAACAGGTGCAGCCGTAGTGGTTGCGCTGGTTGCTGCTGGCGCAGCCGTTGTGTTGCCATCAGGGATAACCAATGTTTGACCAACATAGATTAAATTACCGTCGTTAGTCAATTGGTTAGCATTCACGATCGCATCGATCGTTGAGCCATTGGCTGTTGCTAATTCAGAAACTGTATCGCCGGTTTGAACCGTTACATTAGTGTCGGCGTTGGCAGCAATTGTACCGGCAGTCAATAAAGCACCAGCACTTAAAGTTGAAGCTAAGATTTGTTTGAATGTCATGTAGAAATTTTCACTCCTATTTTCTGTGTGGCACCGTTGTTTTAAACAACGGGCTAAGGGAACTCAACATCAAGTTAATGAGTCAAGCTGTTGTTTTCCTCTAAACAACGATGCTTACTATACAGGGTGTAAATAACATACCAATACCGTGGGCATTACAAAAACAGGTTGGTTTGTCATAAAATTCGGTTTTTGCAACATTCTGTAACATTGTAGCGACGAAAATAGTTTTGACATCCAATTAATTCTATTCTGACAGCAATGGAGGGGCTTTCAAAAAAGAGCGAAGTGGATTAAAGCCTACCATGAAGGCATTTCAGCACAAAAAAAACGACCAAACAGGGGTGAAGATCAGGTTAAACCGCTGAATGATCGAATTATAATGATTAATTTTTTCTTAACGAAGTCGGTAATTTATGGTATTCGGGTCCTAGTAATTTGGGCTCTCTAGCCAAACGACTCGCGCGTTGATGGTTAAGACGACGTGATTTTTGTTTAGCCCAGCGATCCATAATGGCTGCAATCAATAAACAGACTGGTTCCGCAGAATGATTGGTAACACTGACTTGTTGATAGTCACCGTCAGTACCTGCAACGGTGCTCATGGCCGCGACGACATGGGTGCCGTGATAAATCTTATACTTACCTGCCACCAAATTGCCCATTATCAACCAGTTGAGGCCGCGAATATAGACGACTTCTCGCCAAAAACCAAGTGAGCGACTGACTGCCCCAACTTCCTTATTGTTATAAAGTAACGCAAATTTGGGCATAATACCTAATGAAAGCTGCTTTGCTTCGGCCAAGATTTTTCCTGCTGGTGTCGAGGCGATCATTTGAGCTCGCGACCAGCCAAATTGACCTGACAAGAGGTAAACAGACTGGTGGTGATGATCTAAGACTGGTCTTACGCCGTTAAGTAAGCCCGGCGTTTGACGAATAAATAATTGGCGCATCATAGCCTCCTTTGGCCACTCACGTGAGCATAGCTGTATTGTACCACGTGATTCAATGAATTCGCTTTCAAAAAGAGCGCGATCCAATTTATTTTGTTGAATGAGTCTGCTACAATGAAATTCGAGGTGCCAAGTATGAAACCGTTTATTCATAACGATTGGTGGCAGGTACTGCAGCCAGAATTTGAGCAAGCCTACTATCAAGAGCTACATCGTTTTTTGAAACATGAATATCAGACGCAAACGATCTACCCTGATATGAATCATATCTTTACTGCTTTTGAGTGGACCCCTTTTAATGAAGTTAAAGTCGTTATTTTAGGGCAGGATCCATATCATGGACCAAGTCAGGCGTTTGGTTTGAGTTTTGCTGTGATGCCAGGCGTGCAAGTACCACCATCGCTGCAGAATATTTATAAGGAACTCGACAGTGATTTGGGCATCAAACCGGTGAATCACGGGTTCCTGAAAGCTTGGGCTCAACAGGGCGTTTTGTTACTGAACTCTGTTTTAACGGTTCGTGACGGCGTTGCCTTCTCTCATGCTGGCAAAGGGTGGGAGCAATTGACGGATGCGGCAATCAAAAAATTGTCAGAGCGTGAGCGTCCAGTGGTCTTCATTCTTTGGGGACGGGCAGCGCGGGATAAGATTAAGTTGATTGATACAAGTCGTAACGTTGTTTTGCAATCACCACATCCCAGTCCGTTGTCAGCGCACCGCGGTTTTTTCGGTTCAAAGCCATTTTCGAAAACCAATGAAGCTTTAATTGCGATGGGTGAACAACCCATTGATTGGCAATTACCAACTTCGGTTTCAATGGCGGATCTCAACGAAGCATAAGCTAGAGAAAATTCATACTCATTATATTGGAGGAACGCACGATGGATTTATTTGATAGTTTGAAGAATAAAATTAGTGGCCAAGATAAGACGATTGTTTTTCCTGAAGGGGAAGATCCTCGCATCTTAGGTGCTGCAGTCCGTTTAGCTAAAGAGGGTCTTTTAAAACCAATTCTGTTGGGGCACGTTGATGCAATTGAACAAGCAGCCGCAACGGCAGGCTTAAGCACGGATGATGTTTTAATCATTGATCCAGAGACGTATCCAAGTGATAAGTTAAGCTTAATGCTGGATGCATTGGAAGAGCGCCGGGCTGGCAAGAATACCCGTGAGCAATTAGCTGAATGGTTAAAAGACGTCAACTACTTTGGCACGATGCTCGTTTACATGGATCAGGCCGACGGGATGGTTTCTGGTGCAGTTCATCCAACTGGAGATACGGTTCGTCCAGCTTTACAAATCATCAAAACTAAACCAGGAGTCAAACGAATTTCCGGTGCTTTTGTGATGCAAAAGGGCGATGAACGCTACTTGTTCGCAGACTGTGCCATCAATATTGAATTAGATGCTGCCGGAATGGCCGAAGTTGCGTTAGAATCTGCTCAAACAGCACAAGTGTTTGACATTGATCCTAAAGTTGCCATGTTGAGTTTCTCCACTAAGGGTTCAGCGAAAGGGGAGATGGTGACTAAGGTCCAAGAAGCCACGAAGTTAGCCAATGAACAACAACCGGACTTAGCGCTTGATGGCGAGTTGCAATTTGACGCGGCCTTTGTCCCAAGCGTCGGTGCAGCTAAGGCGCCTGGTTCCAAGGTAGCTGGTCATGCAACGGTGTTCGTCTTCCCTGAGCTGCAATCGGGGAATATCGGCTACAAGATTGCGCAACGCTTTGGTGGATTTGAGGCAATTGGACCAATTCTGCAAGGTTTGAATAAGCCAGTATCTGACCTATCTCGAGGTGCAAACGAAGAAGATGTTTACAAAGTTGCCATTATTACAGCGGCTCAATCGGTTAAATAAATCTAGGTAAATGGAGGCAGACAACTTTGATCCACCCAGCGGCGGAGGGTTGTCTGTTTGCTTTTAAACGGCTTAATATTTAGCGGTAGGAGAAAGTAGGATGTTTTCATTAACGACGACAACAGCAGAACAAACCCAGGGCCTCGGTCGCCAAGTTGGTTCCTTGGTGACTAGTGGGGATGTAATCTTGCTAGATGGTGATCTTGGCGCAGGAAAGACCACCTTCACTAAGGGATTAGCTTTAGGGTTAGGGATCAAGCGACCAATCAAAAGTCCAACATTTACCATTATTCGTGAGTATCAGGAGGGACGATTGCCGCTTTATCATATGGATGTTTATCGACTTGAAGCCGGTGGTGGTGATGAATTAGGTCTAGAAGAGTATTTCACCGGTGACGGAGTGAGCGTCATTGAATGGTCTCAATTTGTGGAAGATGAACTCCCAGCTGATTATCTAATGATTCAGTTACGTCGGATGGCAACAAATGAAAATGTTCGCCAGTTGAGTTTCGTTGCTCATGGTGAACATTACCAGAAAATCATCGAACAGTTGGAGGATTTAAATCATGAGTGAAGCAACCGTTGATATTCGCCCAGCAACTGAAAGTGACGCTGCTGCGCTTTTAGCTTTATTGACCACGTTACAGCGTGAATCAACGACGTTTACCGCTGATCCCCAGTTAGGCCATTTGAATGTAACGGAAGAAGCACAACAAATTTCGCTCATGATGGCCTCGCCCAAAAACCATCTCATGGTTGCTGATTATGCTGGTCAACTGATTGGGATCGGCAGCATCGTTGCTATTGACGATGCACGGGGAGAAATTGGGGTTGCCATATCAAAGGCCTTTTGGAATGAAGGCCTTGGCTCTGCCTTGATGGAGGAAATGCTGTATTGGGCAAAAACAGCTAGTCAATTGACTGAAATTGTGCTTACTGTTCAGCTTGAAAATACTTATGCCAAACGACTTTATCGCAATCTGGGTTTTCAAGTAAGCAAATCAGTTAGCGTACAAAATGCGATTGGTGAAGCTGTTCCGGCACAGACAATGGTCTTAACAGTGCGTCATCCAGCAGTTTAAGGGAATATGAAGCTGTTAAACCAATAAAACCACCCGACAATTTTTTCATTTGCGGGTGGTTTTATTAAGTGGTTTAAAGTAATTTCATAAATGGTTTGATGGCCGATGCACCAAAATGTTGATCTTGGTAAATGAGGATATTAGCGCAAGCTAAGCTATCATCTAATGCATTATGGTGATGGTCAAGTTCAATGTTGAGTCGCTCACTAACAGTGTTGAGCCGGTGATTGGGAAAATCTGGGAAAAAGCGGCGACTTGTTTTAACGGTATCTAATGTTAAATAGTGGGTCGGCGCGAGTTCATAATGAGCCAGTGTACTTTTCAAAACACCATTATCAAAGGGGGCATTGTGTGCCACGACAAGCTGATTATTCGTGTAAAATTGGTTGATATGTGGCCAAACCTCAGGAAAAGTTGGTGCGTCGGCAACGTCGCGCTCGTGAATGCCATGAATCTGGACATTACGCCACGAAAATTCAGTGTCGGGTTTAATTAAGGTATAAAACTCATCCACCACTTGGTTGTGGCGAACGACAGTTAGCGCCAATGAACAGGCACTATGTCGCTGAGAGCTAGCTGTTTCAAAATCCATTGCGACAAAGTTCACGGCTGCAACCTCCATAATATAGCTGAGTGTTCTAAAAATCGAATGCAAATAGTTTAGATCGAGCTGTTTAAAAAGTAAAGTGAAAACGGGTTGCAGCTAATTATTTGAATGAATCGGGGCAAGCTTATTTAGACAAGTTCATCAGTATCCAGTTCAACCGGACAATGATCGGACCCCATGACGTTACTTAGAATTTTAGCGCCCTGAATTTGTGACATTAGCGGATTAGAGACAACGAAATAATCAATTCGCCAACCTGCGTTATTTTGACGTGCATTGAAACGATAACTCCACCAGGAATATTGTCCGGTTGCGTCTGGGTAGAAATGACGAAAGCTGTCAGTAAAGCCTGACTTCAGTAACGTTGTGAAGTTCGCTCGTTCCGTATCTGTGAAGCCGGCGCGCTGATGATTCGTCTTCGGATTCTTCAAATCGATTTCTTCATGGGCAACATTTAAATCACCACAGAAGATCACCGGTTTATTAGTGGCGAGTTGTTTTACATATTCTCGGAAGACTTGATCCCAATCATTCCGGAAGGCTAAACGTTTTAGCTCTTGCCCAGAGTTTGGCGTATAGCTAGTGATTAAATAGTAATTTTGGTATTCGAGTGTAATTACTCGGCCTTCATGATCGAATTCGGGTTCGTTTAGGCCATAGGTCACCTGTATCGGTTCGTGTTTAGTAAAAATGGCGGTACCAGCGTACCCCGGGCGTTCAGAATAATTCCAGAACTGATGATAGCCTGGCAGTGAGACCGTTGCTTGGCCTGCTTGTAATTTGGTCTCTTGTAAACAAATTGCATCCGCCTCAAAATCGAGCAAGGTTTGTTCTAAGCCACGTTTTAAAATGGCTCGCAGACCGTTTATATTCCACGAAATAAATTTCATCTTAATGGTCGTCCTTTGAGTTTAATTGCCTTGATTTTAACATAAGCGGTTTGGAAAAGTCTTTCATCACCCAGTTCCCGGTGCTGATGAATTTCGTGGTAAAATAAAAGAACGGCATTTATGTAGGAGTTAATTAAATGGGTGAGAACATGCAAAAAGTGGATTTGCAATCAATTTTTACAGATTTTGACATCATGGAAAATGAGTCATTGAGTCATTTTACGAATACAAAAACAGGTGGACCAGCGGATTGGCTGGCCTTTCCACAAACTCGTGAACAGGTGGCAGCTTTAGTTACATTTGCTCGGACCATGGCATTACCGCTGACGATTATTGGAAATGCTAGTAATTTGATTGTTAAGGATGGCGGTATTCGTGGCTTGGTTGTTATTTTAACGGCCATGAAAACGATTAGTGTTGTGGGACAACAAGTTAAAGCAGATGCTGGTGCACCGCTCATTGCTGCTACAGAGGCTGCTTACGCAGCTAGTTTAACGGGACTAGAATTTGCTGCTGGCATCCCGGGCAGTGTGGGCGGCGGGGTCTTTATGAATGCCGGTGCCTATGGTGGCGAAGTTAAGGATGTCGTTAGCGAGGTCGAAGTAATTACGCGTGATGGGAACTTCAAAACTTATTCAAACGAGCAGATGGCCTTTGGTTATCGGCATAGTTTGGTTCAAGAGACTGGTGATATTGTCATCAGTGCGACATTTACGCTCGCGCCAGGTAATGGTCCTCAAATTCGTGCGCTGATGGATGACCTTAATGCACGGCGAGCAGCCAAGCAACCGCTAGAATATCCGTCTTGTGGGTCTGTTTTTAAACGACCAACGGGTTATTTTGCTGGGAAATTGATCACTGATGCGGACTTACGAGGATATACCTCCGGGGGCGCACAAGTCTCCAAAAAACATGCCGGGTTTATCATTAATATTGGTCACGCAACTGCTAGCGATTATTTGGCGGTGATTAAACATGTTCAAGAGACGGTGGCTGCCAAGTTTGGCGTACATTTAGATACAGAAGTTCGGATCATTGGTGAAGATGTGGTCAGACATAAGTAGAGCCTGGAACTGGCGTGGATGACGGGAAATTAACCGGAGCCACGCCATTTTCTTTAACATAAAAAACGACAAGCTCACCAAAAAGGGGGGATGATAACATGAATATTATTGAAGCCGTCATCGTTTTAGTCTTACTTGTTCTATTATCGAATGTCTTAGATCATTTTTTAGAAAACATCCCCGTTAGCTTAATTCAAGTGGTGTTGGGTCTCCTATGGTCGGTCATTTTTCATATTACCATCCCATTGGAGACGGATTGGTTCTTACTACTTTTTATTGCGCCATTGCTTTTTAATGATGGGCGGCGGTTTCCTAAAAGTGAGTTATGGACATTACGCGGACCGATTTTAGCGAATGCTGTGTTACTCGTCTTTTTAACCACTATTTTTGGAGGCTGGTTATTTCACTTGCTAATTCCGGGCTTACCGCTAGCGGTGGGATTTGCTTTAGCAGCGATTTTATCGCCGACAGACCCAGTAGCGGTGACCTCGATTGCTGAACAAGTCAGTTTGCCACCAGCAATTATTCACCTAGTGAGTGGTGAAAGTTTGATTAACGATGCCAGCGGTCTGATTGGCTTCAAGTATGCTTTAGCGGCGGCAGTGACGGGCACATTTTCAATTTGGACCGCCACCGGTGACTTTCTGTACACTAGTTTGGCCGGGTTCTTAATTGGTTTTGCTGGTATGACGCTTTTGCAGATGTTACGAGAAACGTTGCGAAGGTCGGGAATCAATGATCCAGTCTTTAATACGGTCCTACAACTTGTGAGTCCGTTTGTTGTCTACATTGGTGCAGAGATGATCCATGCATCTGGTGTGATTGCAGTGGTTACAGCCGGCGTTTTAGCTCACTTGAATGAAAGCCGGTTGGTTGAAGATGTTCCTGAGCAGCGTTTACTGGTGGAACGAACCTGGGATATTATCGTGTATGTTTTAAATGGGATTGTGTTTATTATTCTGGGGGACGAGTTACCAAGCGCCACTAAGGCGACAATTGCTGATCCAGCGACAGGAACCCTTGGCGCGATCGGGTATGTGGTGTTAGCTTGGGCCATCTTATTTTTAACGCGGGTGATTTGGATTTATCTGTACGCAGGCGTACGGCGAATTAGTCAGCGAGAACGCAATGCGCCACCGGTGACGTTGAAAACGGCTGTTATTTCTGGCTTAACTGGTGTGCGTGGCGCGATCACCTTAGCTGGTGTATTAACCATTCCCACAACCATTGCTGGCGGTGCGCCGTTTCCTGAACGTTCACTTATTTTATTCGTTGCTGCCGGCGTTATTGTGGTGAGTTTAGTGGTAGCAGCGGTGACATTGCCGTTGCTGAGTCGGCATGGCGCTTTATTGGTTACCCGAGGCAGCCAGGTGGATTTGCTAGAGGAAATGGTTGGCACCGACGATCATAACCCGACAGAGCGGACCTTGCTGAGTTTGGATGAAGCAAAAACATACCTTGCTAAGACCGCCGTCGCAGCGATTGAAGTTCAACGGCGACCAGAAAATCAACGAGCTGCTTATGACCTGATGCTGGATTACCAGTTTATCATTCGCCGCTTTGAATTACGGACTAAGCCTTCCACTGAAGTGGCAAAAATGGTTGAATTTGAGGTGGAAATTCGACGCGTGGCTTTGCGTGGTGAATTGGCTCAATTGAATGAGTTACGTGAGGCTGGTCGTACTGGTGGGTGGATCTATCGATATTATCAACAGCAAATTAATCGGCGACTATTGAACGCTGACGCGCGCCAACGCCATGAACCACTACCAGCGTGGCGAACTGCCCGTCAATTAATTCGGCATGGGATTCGCCGCCTGACAATTCTGTTGACTGGTAATGATATGGCCGGTTTTCGTGCCCAACAAGTCTTGATTGAAACGGAAACGGCTAAGGCAGCCATTCGTCAGTTATCGCGTTTTTTTAAGCAAGATCACCACAAGAAAAATGTGCAACAACGGCAAAGCGTCTATCATTTGATTGTTCATTATCGTTATCGAATTGAACGACGTAAATCCAGTACTGCCACTAAAATTGCACAACAGGAACAATATGATTTGGCTCGTCAGGCCTTACGGATTAAGGCCTTGGCAGCAGAACGTTCTGCCGTTTCAGAGCTTTTGGAGGCCGGCCGTGTCAATGCGGTTATGGCGGCAAATTTGCGCCAGTATGTCAACTATTCGGAGAATGTTTTAATGCTGGGTGAAGACATGCAAACGGAAGCCAATCGCCCGGTAGACTAGTCGTGTGGAATCGTTAAATCTGCTATAATGTAGCCTGGATAAGTTGTATCGCGAAATTCATGGCAATATAACTGAGATTTGTTAAGTATAGGAGGATCGCTATGGTATTCGATCCCATCGGTTGGATCACTTGGGGCAATGCAGCCCGGTTGCTTGATGTATTGGTGATTTGGTTTGTGATTTATGAACTAATTATGTTACTACGAGGGACTCGCGCTGTGATGCTTTTTCGTGGCATTTTAGTGATTATTGTCATTAAAATTGCGAGTTGGTATTTAGGCTTGGAGACAGTTTCTTGGGTAATGGATCAAGTGATTAATTGGGGTGTCATTGCCTTAGTCATCGTTTTCCAACCTGAAATTCGGCAAGGACTTGAACGTCTGGGTCGCGGATCATTTATTCAACGCGGTCGGACTGTTTACGATGATGAAGAGAATTTAATTGAATCATTGGACAAAGCAATTCAATACATGAGTAAACGGCGAATTGGCGCACTGATTGCGATTCAAATGGAAACTGGTCTGGAGGAGTACATCGAGACTGGCATTGACTTGGACGCGGATGTGACAGGTGAATTGCTCATTAATATTTTTATTCCGAACACGCCATTACACGACGGGGCGGTGATTATTAAGAATAATCGAATTGCTTCTGCTACCGCTTACTTGCCATTGTCTGACAGCAACTTAATTCCTAAAGAATTGGGGACACGTCACCGTGCGGCTGTCGGGATTAGTGAGGTGACCGATGCGTTGACCATCGTGGTTTCCGAAGAGACCGGTGAAGTGATGTTTACCCGAAACAACGAAATGATGCGCAACCTGTCGCAAAAGGACTATTTGAATTACCTGCGCAAACAACTGATTCCTGCTGAGCCGGAACGCCATAATTGGTTCCTAGATGCGGTGAATCAATTATTTCGAGGGGGTGGCCGTCAATGAAACCTTTTAATCGGTTTTTAAACAGCGCCTGGTTTTATCGGCTGATGGCACTGGTACTCGCGATTTTAATGGTAATTTATGTCACGAATACTGCTGCCAATGACACGCGTTTAGCGCGTCCGACCAATGATAGCCGCATATCTTCGCTAACCTCGACTAAAACAGCAACGATTTCGGTTCCACTTCAGCTCAATGTTAATTCCAATAAGTATTTCGTTACGGGGTACCCGGAACGCGTTAAAGTTAAGGTGACCGGTCCAGCAGCCTTAGTGACAGCAACCACTAATACTCAGAATTTTACGATTAGTGCAAATTTACGTGGCTTATCAATGGGTAAACATAAAGTGAAATTGGTCGCGACCGGTTTGAACAAGGAATTAACTTATCAAATTCAACCGCAAAATATTAATGTTACCATTGCTCGTCGTGCCACGGTAACGTTGCCAGTTCATGTCAAATATGATGCCAGCAACTTAGCGAGCGGTTACCAAATCGGTACACCTTCCAGTTCTGTGGCTAAGGTAACTGTTACCGGCGCGAGTGATCAAGTTGAGCAGGTTGCTCAGATTGTTGCTCCGGTTAACCTGACTAAAAACAGTACGTCTACTTTGAGTGTGACGGCTCAGTTAGAAGCACAAGATAGCAACGGACGGACAGTTAACGTGGTCATTACGCCAGCGACGACCACCGTGAAGATTCCGATTACTTCTGACGAGAGTTCGAAAAAGGTAACGGTTAAGTACAGTGCAGTTAATGGTGCTGGTGATCGAAACTATGACTTGTCAGGAGACGTGGATAGTCTGGTTGTATATGGGACCAAGTCTGCTATCGATAAGCTTAAGGATACGATTACTGTTCCTGTTGACGTGTCTGGGTTGCCCCTTGGCACATCGAAGCAACAAATTAATTTAACCCCGAACGCCTCTGGACTTCGCAGTTATTCAATCACCAGCGCGGCGGTCACGATTAAGGTGACGGCCGTTAGCACGGATGCGGGCGCTCAGGGTGGCACATCTAGCGCAACGTCGAGTAGCGAATCGAGCGCGACACCTTCAACTGCTAGCGATGCCACAACCGATGGATCTAGCAGTGCGTCAAGTGGGTCATAAGTCAATATTGAAATGAGGAATTTTTAAGATGAAGTATTTTGGAACAGATGGTGTACGTGGGATTGCCAATCAAGATTTGAGCCCTGAATTAGCGTTCCGTTTGGGTCGGGCCGGCGGGTATGTCTTGACACAACATGCCGAAGGTGATCGCCAGCCCCAAGTATTGGTGGCTCACGACACACGGATTTCTGGGCAGATGTTAGAAGAGGCTTTGGTTGCCGGTTTATTGTCCGTCGGGATTGAGGTCTTGAAACTAGGCGTTATTACGACCCCTGGGGTAGCTTACCTCGTGCGTGTTCAACAGGCCGATGCAGGGGTTATGATCACTGCTTCCCATAATCCGGTGGCTGATAATGGGATTAAGTTCTTTGGTAATGATGGTTTCAAATTGTCGGATGCCATGGAAGAAGAGATTGAGGCTTTGTTGGACGCAACAGTGGATGAATTACCACGTCCTTCTGCAGCTGGATTAGGGACCGTAGAGGATTATCAAGAAGGTGTGGCTAAATACACACAGTTTCTTGGACAGACGATTCCTGACGAGTTGTCTGGCTTGCACATTGCGATCGATGCCGCTAATGGAGCAACCAGTAAATTAGTGTCGCGCTTATTCGCGGATGTAGATGCTGATTTTGAGACGATGGCCACTTCACCTAACGGCTTAAACATTAACGATGGCGTTGGTTCAACCCATCCAGAGGCGTTGCAAAAGTTTGTCGTTGAACAGGGCGCTGAGCTTGGGGTAGCCTTTGACGGTGATGGCGATCGTTGTATCGCGGTTGATGAAAATGGTCAAGTCGTTGATGGCGATAAAATCATGTATATCTGTGGTAAGTACATGAGTGAGCATGGACGTTTGAAAAAAGATACGGTTGTTACTACCGTGATGAGTAACATCGGCTTATACAAAGCGCTAGAGGCCAATGGGATGCACAGTGTTCAGACGCAAGTGGGCGATCGCTATGTCGTTGAAGAAATGCTTAAAGATGGCTACAACGTTGGTGGCGAGCAGTCTGGACATGTTGTCTTCTTAGATTTCAACACCACTGGTGATGGTATGCTAACGGCTTTACAGTTGATGTATATCGTCAAGGTCACCGGCAAGAAGCTTTCCGAATTGGCGAGTGAAGTGACTAAATATCCGCAAAAATTGGTTAACGTGAAAGTTCGAGATAAAAAGGCGGCATTGGATAATCCTGAAATTCAGGCCGCTATCGATAAAGTCGAAGCTAAGATGGCTGGCGATGGGCGGGTGCTGGTACGCCCAAGTGGGACAGAACCATTGTTGCGGGTCATGGCTGAGGCACCGACGCAAATAGCTGTCGATGGCTATGTTGACGAAATTGCTGAGGTTGTCCGCGAGCAGGAAGGTATCGAATAATATCGTCAGGATGCTTTACCAAAGCTAGTGACGCCAACCTCCTTGTCATAGAAATTAAGCGTTAAATCATAAAAACGGTCTGCTCAGAAACTGGGCGGACCGTTTTTATGGGTAAGTAAGTCGCATAGATGGCCTTGCATTCGTATAGACCAATGATAATAACTGTTGACGATAGAGTGCTAAAACAGTAGTATTGATTTGTTTTCAAAAACAAAAAGAATTATTTTTATGTCTATACCAATTAACGAGAGTAGGAGAACGCTATGTGTGGAATTGTTGGAGTTACCGGAAACGAAAATGCGGTCGCAATGTTGATGGAAGGTTTGCGTCGCTTGGAGTATCGCGGCTATGATTCAGCCGGTATATATGTGAACGATCAGAATGGACACGACTTTTTGGTCAAGGAGAAAGGACGCGTTGCAGATCTGGCCAACGCTTTAACGCCTGAAGTTCAAGGAACAACTGGCATTGCACACACCCGCTGGGCAACCCATGGGCAGCCGAGTATTGAGAATGCACATCCACAAATTTCGGCTGATGACCGCTTTTATCTCGTTCATAACGGGGTCATTGAAAATTATCTGGAATTGAAAAATAAATATTTAGCTGATGTCGAATTTAAGAGCGAAACCGACACTGAGGTTGTTGTACAGTTGATCGATTACTTCGTTTTACATGATAACTTGACCACCTTAGAAGCATTTCGTAAGGTTTTGTACCTTGTGGGGGACTCCGCATATGGCTTTCTTTTAATGGATCGTGAGCAACCGAATACGTTATTTGTGGCTAAGAACAAGAGCCCGTTGTTAGTTGGTGTTGGTAATGGCTTTAACGTCGTCTGCTCTGATGCAATTGCTATGCTGAATTACACCCATGATTTTATCGAAATGCAAGATGGCGAGATTATGATTTTGACGCCAGACAAAGTAGACATTGAGGACGAAGAAGGACACCATATCACGCGGTTGCCTTTCCACGTGAATATGGATGCTAGTGAAGCAGACAAAGGCACTTATCCCCATTACATGTTGAAAGAAATCGATGATCAACCAGCAGTGATGCGCAAGTTAGTTCAGACTTATTTCAATGATGCGGGTGAGATTGACCTTGATTCAGATTTACTAGCTGATCTAAAAGCAGCTGATCGTTTGTATATTATCGCGGCTGGAACCAGTTATCATGCCGGATTAGTGGGTGAACGACTCTTTGAACGATTGGCTAAAATTCCAACGGAGGCCCATGTGGCATCTGAGTTTGCCTACAACACGCCAATTTTATCGGCCAAACCATTTTTTATTTTTCTCAGTCAAAGTGGTGAGACCGCAGACTCGCGGGAAGTTTTGACAAACATTGGTGAAGCTGGTTATCACAGTTTAACCATCACGAATGTTCAAAATTCAACATTATCGCGAGAAGCGACATACACGATGTTACTGGAAGCCGGTCCTGAAATTGCCGTTGCCTCGACAAAGGCTTATACGGCGCAGATCGCAGTCGAGGCGATTGTTGCTAAAGCGTTAGGAGAAGCAAACGGGACCGACGCTGCTAGTCAATTCGAGTTAGCTAATCAACTTGGATTAGTGGCTAATGGCATTCAAGCATTGGTTGACCAAAAAGAGGTTTTTGAGAAAATTGCGCAAGACAATTTTGTCGATCAACATGATGCGTTTTATATCGGTCGTGGCATTGACTACGCTGTTTCGCTTGAAGCCTCATTGAAGTTGAAAGAAATTACCTATATTCATTCAGAAGGCGTGGCTGCTGGTGAATTAAAACACGGTCCAATTGCCCTAATCGAAGCTGGCACGCCTGTGATTGGCTTGATTACTCAGTCCAAGACGGCTAGCCTCACTCGTAGTAATTTGGCAGAAACCGCCGCTCGTGGTAGTCATATTATGACGATTGTTTCTAAGTCCTTAGCCAATGTTCATGACGATATTATCTTGGAAGATGTGGATGAAACACTGGCGCCGCTGTTGACCATTATTCCGGCACAACTGATTTCGTATTACACCAGTTTACTGAAGGGTTTGGACGTCGATAAACCACGTAACCTAGCAAAAAGCGTGACTGTTCAATAAATCGAATAAAAAACGTTCCTGGTAAAGGAACGTTTTTTATTGAACACATTGGCGATGAACCGAAATTGACTCCTTGTAATTAGTGCGCGAGGAAACGACGGCTTATTCCACGACGTTTTTCATCCTTGTAAAAGTTAAGAATCCTGTTATAATTGGACTATACCAATAAACGATAACGATAAGGAGATTCAACATGAAAGTAATTGTGGTGAAGGATGCAGTTGAGGGCGGCAAGCAAGGGTTCCAAGTGTTTAAAGATGCTCTTGATAGTGGTGCTAAGGTATTTGGTTTGGCAACGGGTAGCACGCCGGTGTCAACATATGATGAAATTACGAGTTCAGACTTAGATTTTAGTCAGTTGACTTCAGTTAATCTTGATGAATATGTTGGCTTAGGACCAGATCATCCACAAAGCTACAACTATTTCATGCATGAGCATTTCTTTAACAAGAAACCATTTGCACAGTCTTATCTGCCAGATGGCCTGAACAAAGATGCCGCTGCTGAAACAAAACGTTATGACCAAGTTATCGCTGACAATCCGATTGATTTAGGTATCTTAGGATTAGGCCGCAATGGACATATCGGGTTTAATGAACCAGGCACGCCGTTTGATTCAACAACGCACGAAGTCAAATTGACGGAATCAACCATTGAGGCTAATGCTCGCTTCTTTGACAATGAAGAAGAAGTGCCAAAGTATGCTTACTCGATGGGCATTGGCTCCATCTTGAAAGACAAACAAATTTTGTTAGAAGCTTATGGCGCAGAAAAAGCTGATGCGGTTAAAGGCATGATTGAAGGTCCAGTGACAACGGATTTGCCAGCTAGTGCTTTGCAGAATCATGATGATGTCATTGTCATTATTGATGAAGCGGCAGCATCCAAATTAAGCAAGTAATAGATAATAAAAAGAGCGGGGCATAAGTTGGTAAGTGACGAGCGCTAAGGGCTAACTGCGAATGATGATGATTTATTCATTGGCGGCAGTTTGCTTTTAGGCGGAGTCACTTGACTTATGTCCCGCTTTTTGGCTATTCAAATTGAAAACGACATTTATCGTTTGATTTGACACCCGTAGGGATTTCGAATAGTTGGTTTAATATGAAAAAACGATTAAAAAATGAATAGACTTTTTTTAGAATTCATGATATTTTAAAACTACCATTTATTACTTCCTCTTCCAAAGCGTTCACCCCAATGACGTTTTGAAATGAAACATCATCAATGATGTTCCTAATCTAAATGGCCCTTAAAGGGAACCGATGCCCGTCGGTTCCCTTTTTGGTGGGATAAATAATTAACTGACTTGGTTCTCTTTTAGAATCGCATCCACAAGCGCCTGTGCAGTGTCAGTTTTAATCCATTCTTCCCAGTGATCCATATCCCATCCTTGCATTAAAAAGTGATGGTTAATGTAGTCCTCATATTTAATGACGTTGGCTGATTCAGGGATATTTAGTTTGAGAATGCGAACTTCTTTGATGAAATGATGCTCTGCTGCAAACTCTGCCCGGCCATTATGAACCATGTTACCAATTTCCATATATTTGGAACCATCCGTACGGGTGATTTCTTCAATCATATCGAGCGATTCGTGTCCGGGATCTGCCAGCTGTATTGGTGCATTTGCCATTTTGAAACCTCCAATTTTTACCTATCAACATTATGCCATGAATTAGCAAAGATACACGGCTTATTTTAATTTGGCAAAGTAAATGGCAATGGATTTGATGACAAAACAAAAACCACCATCTGACGATGGTGGCCGGCATAAGAGAGAAAGAGAATTGATTAGAAGGTAATTACTAAATACCTTACACAAGCAGTGTAACGAAAAATGTAAGCGCTGTCAATGCTTATTTATTGGGTTCGAGTTAATCGGATGAAGGTTTAGTTGGCTCGTTAATTTTTACTTGGGGAATGATGAGGTAGGAGACAATTGAAATGTGCGACTTCACAAGTGTAAACGATTACAAAGCTAAGACAAACGGTTAAAATGGAGGTGGAGTAAAAGATTTTAAATTAACCAATCAAATGTGAGGAGGGAATCTCATGGGATTTCAACCAGAACTCGCGATTATTGCCATAACTGTCATTGTCATTATGATTGCTTTAGGCATTGCTGGCATTCGAGGCGGTCGTCGTATTCACTCGTAGGCCTTTGATAGATGGGAGACTAGCTAATGACTAATGAATTAATTGGGCGGCGATGGCTCATCAAACAAGCGAACCGACGACAGTGGCTTGGACAACTGATTGATGATCGACATTTAAGCTGTTCAATGCTTGGTGAGTCTGATCAAAAGGAACATGATGCAGTTGTTCAATTACAAATTATTGCAAATGGCGTTTATTATTTAACGTGGTTTGACGCCGATCATTGGACGACCTTGATGCTCAACTTTAATGCTGGGACGATGAGTCAAGTTAGTGGTGGTGAGCGGGGAGATGCAACACTCGATTATGTCACAGGGACAGTTCAATTATTAAATGACAACGGCACACCTAACCTGCAGCCGTTTACAAACCGCCAGATTGTGATCGCTTTTTGGAATGCCTTTTTTAACCGTCATGATATTACTGCGGTTCAACAGTATGTCGCTGCCGATCTTGTTCAACATAATCCTAGTATTGCTGATGGTGCAGAAGCAATGGTGCATTATTATCGACCGCTGTTTGGTCCCCAAGGCAGTCTGCGACAGGCTTACCGGACGATTGTTAGCGTGGCGGATAATGATGATTTAGTTTACTTGCATGTGATTCGACGGGATCAACCAGAGGCCATTGAAATGGCTGAAGTTGATGTCTTTCGGGTGCGCGAAGGCCAGATAGTTGAACACTGGATGGTCAAACAACCATTTCCTAATCACAGTGCCAATGGGCATCCAATGTTTTAGCGACAAGGCGTGAGGACTCAAGTGCCCCTCATCGTCGTGGCTATGATATACTGGCTTTACCGTTAACCAAGGAGAAATGTTTATATGGCAGATCAACAAGCATGGGTTTTGAATCAACTGCAACAGTTAAAAACGTCGGACAATCAAATCGTCATTGATGCCGCTGTAGCACTGATTCAAGATCAACAAACGGAAATTGAGAGCCTTCGTGGCGCTATGGAAGGACGTTTGTGGAGCCCAAATCAATGGCGGGAACCGTAAGCACGCTGCGGGGCGCTACTTATTCAATTTAAGGATGTCTCAAAATGGGCGAGTGGCATCGGAGGTGATCATACTTCGCGGATGCGGGACTGCGTAACTAGCAGGGAGGGAACAATCATGGCTAATGAAGAATTGTTGGCAGAATCCATTGATGTTTATATTCATTTTTTGAAATATCTTGATGAATTCGTGTCGCGACCAGCGGCAGAATTTCAGATTTCATTTGAACAGTATTTAATTTTGCATGACGTTTCTCGCCAGCAAGATTTGACTTTAATGACAATTGCCGAAGATCGTAAAGTTACTAGGAGTGCAATTTCTCGACAAATTCGATCGCTACTGAATAAGGATCTGATTCTTCAATCGCCAGATCCGCACGATCGTCGCAAAATGAACCTGAGTTTAACACAGAAAGGTCAACAAGCTGAGCAACAAATTACAGCGCGCGTGACCAAGCGGTTTAGTTCCTGGATCGGTGAGTTTGGTGAAGAACAGGCTAAACAGGTCATCGACTTTATTCGTGAATTTGGCATCAAGTTTGCCAATGCAGACTAAATATTTAGGAGGTCATTGCTGATGGTAACCATTGTGGTCAACGAAGGAACGGTGGATTTAGTTGACGGTGTAAGCATAAGTGCTAGTTTCAATATCACTGATTTGGAGTCTGGCGTGTTACTTGAGTTAACCCAGGCAAATATCGACGCTGCCCATTTACAGGCGTTGATGAGTCAGAAACGTTCAGAGTTTGCGGTCGCACTAACAGATGCGACTAATCAAGATATCGTCCATGTTTGGTGGCGCGATCCAGATCACGAGGTTCGTCAATTATCCTGACAAATGTGAAATAATGTAGTGAAGACGCCCATTAGTTTTATGGACGTTTTTTGTGTTAAGTCGTTAATTTGAAAAAAATTAGCCACTGCTAAATTGATTCTTTGAAATAAAAAACAAAAAATTGGTTGTAAACACTTTCAAAGCGCATGATGTGCTTGTAATTTGTGGGACTTCGGCACATAGTATACATGGCTCAAAAACCTGCCAAAAAATATCCAAAGACGGAGTGATTGTCATCTGACAATCCGATGTTACGTCGAATTAACAAAAAGCTAACCAAAGCCGATAAATTGAATATCATTGGATTGATCTGTTTTTTGATGACGCGACGCTAGCGACCATCTTTGAAGGATTAGACCTGAGTAATCAGGAATCAAAACGGAAAAGAGGATATCGGGATGAGCAAAAAGCACGATAAAAAGAGGGATAAGAAGCGTGATTTAGCATTTGACACAGGCGAAACAACTAGTGAAGTGAGCAACCACGACAGGAAGCATTTCGTTAACACAACTGGTGATCACGCCAAGAGTCTAGATGAAGTTAATGGGTCCATTTTGGTGCCCCAACATGCTGGTTACTTTAGAACGCTAATGGCGTACACTGGGCCGGGTGCGTTGATCGCTGTTGGTTACATGGATCCGGGGAACTGGATCACATCAATCGCCGGTGGTGCGCAATATAAGTACGCGCTAATTAGCGTTATTTTATTATCAAGTTTGATTGCAATGCTTCTGCAAGCAATGTCGGCACGGTTGGGAATTGTGACTGGTAAAGATCTGGCTCAAATGACCCGTGAGCGGACTTCTAAAGGGATGGGGATCTTTTTATGGGTCATTACAGAACTAGCAATCATGGCAACAGACGTGGCGGAAATCATTGGGTCAGGGATTGCATTGGAACTGTTATTTGGTTTTCCGCTGATCGTCGGGTTGATTATCACGGCCTTTGATGTGTTGTTACTGTTAGTTTTGATGAAAATGGGCTTCCGAAAAATCGAAGCCATTGTTGCTACATTAGTGGCAGTTATTTTATTTGTTTTCTTATATGAAGTCATCTTGGCTCGGCCAGATGTGCCTGAGATCTTTGCCGGGTTTGTACCCCACCCAGGGCAGCTACTAACGCACAAGCCAATGTTATATTTGGCACTAGGAATTGTGGGGGCGACAGTAATGCCTCACGACTTGTATCTAGGGTCATCGATTTCACAAACCCGCGCTTTGGACCGTAATGATCGTGACAGCGTTAAAAAAGCGATTCGTTTCACGGTAGCGGATTCAAACATCCAGTTAACAATTGCCTTTGTGGTCAACTGTTTATTGCTGATTTTAGGAGCGGCCCTATTCTTCGGAACTCACAGCGAATTAGGACGCTTTGTTGACCTCTACAATGCCTTAAGCAACTCCAAAATCGTTGGCGCAATTGCCAGTCCACTGCTCAGTATGTTATTTGCCATTGCACTGCTTGCTTCTGGGCAAAGCTCAACGATTACTGGGACCTTAGCAGGGCAGATTATCATGGAAGGATTCATTCACTTGCGAATCCCATTATGGGCGCAACGGTTGTTAACGCGTTTAATGTCGATCACACCAGTTTTAGTATTTGCGATTATTTACAAGGGTAATGAAGCTAAAATCGAAAATTTGCTAACCTTTTCTCAGGTGTTCTTGAGTGTCGCGCTGCCATTTGCCATGGTTCCCTTGGTTCTATTCACGAGTAATCGTGAACTGATGGGAGAGTTTAAAAATCGACCATGGGTAAATTGGACCGCCTGGATTGTTACAGCAATCTTAATCGTGTTGAATCTCTGGTTAATCGTCGGTGTCTTTACTGGCTAATCCAACAAAAAAGAGCTGTCAAATGGACAACTCTTTTTTTGTTGGATTTTGTTTTGCAAATTTAGTTTGAGCGGTTTTTATTTAAAAATGTTGATCAGGGAGTTGACTCAAAAATTGTTCCGCTAGGTCACGATAATGATGGGCGGAATTAATTTTTGTCAGCAAAGGGAGATCATGGGTGGATGCAATCCCAGTTTCTAGCAATTTTTTATATAATTCAGGATAAGGAAAGCCAGAAGATTGAGCTAAATTTAGCTCAATCTGTTGGTCATAATGAATTCGCCGAAAATCAATTCCTTCAATGCCGCTTTCACTAATGGTCAAGAGGACGTAGCTGGCAGCTCGATTTGCCAGTAAATGTTGTTGGGTAGACCAAGGTTGACCAACTGATCCAGGGTTAAGGATTAATTGACCAGAAGCGGTATAGCGAAATAGTGGCATATGGATATGAGCGTAGATCGCAACGTCAGTGTTTGGATCGGAAATTAGTTGGTCGAAATTACCCTGTGGTTGGGTAGGAAATAATGAATGACCGCTGTTTTCCCTAGGTAAATTGTGAGAAAGGCTGATTTTGAAACCGTTAATTGTTTTAGTACTCGCCATCGGCAGCGTTTGTATCTTTTCTCGTTGTTGTTTAGATAAACGAGCGTAATCATAACGAACCAGCATGACAAAATAAACATCGCTTGGATCATTCAAATTGATTGCCTTTTTTTGAAGAACCAGATTGAAGTCAGTTTCCCAATTACCCATGAGATATTGACTCGTATTGGCGTCAGCTAGCAATTGATAGCATTGTGCCGTGCCAGGCCCGCCAAAACCGATGTCACCCAAGGACCAAATGTCGGTGGCTTGATGTTGGCGAGCATCGTCTAGCACTGCTGCTAAGGCCGTGGCATTACCATGACTATCTGAAATAACCGCAATCTTGTGCTCCATTCGCTCCTCCAACTGTTCACATGAGCGATAAATTTTTAAATAAAAGCACCCCGATACGAAACGTAACGGAGTGCTTGAAATTATGGAGATGGCGGGAATCGAACCCGCGTCCAAGCATATCGCCACTTGAACCTCTACGCTCATAGCCAAACCATTTAAGCTTCACTAATCAAAACGCCGTTTGGCCGGGCAACCGTGATTAGCTAAGTCTGATTAATCTCTTCTGCTGACTTCAGACGGGAGCTCGCAGCGTAGCCCAAATTTTTGAGACCCGTAACCCGCCACCTGGGCCGTAACGGACGGATCTACGTCAAGCTACAATTAAGCAGCTAAAGCGTAAGAATTATTATCTTTTGCAGATAAAAATTAGGTAGCGTTTTTACGTGGACGCAACCCACGAAGCGCAGTTCAAGTTCGACCTATACCTGTCGAATCCGGAACATCCCCGTGAACCTGTTTAGTTTACCATGAAATGTGGCTAAGGTCACGGCTGAGATCTCAAGAGATTAGGCAGACACATGGAACATGTTTCTCAAAAAAATTACCGGTTTTTGAGAATGTAATTGTGTTGTAATGGTAATTCACCACTTGTCAGAGTTAAATTGTATTGTACAGGTTCGACTACCACCAGCCATGGTAGTTATTACTCAGAACGCTAAAAGTAGGAGTGGAACATTCAAAATGAACAAGACTTTAAAAGCAACGTTATTAACTTCAACCCTTGCCGTTAGTTTGTTAGCTGGTACAACACTCGCTAATGCCTCAACGGTCACAGCTGTCAAAGGCGATACTGTTTGGGCTTTTGCCCAAAAACACCATACGTCAGTTGATGCAATCGCTAAAGCTTCACATTTGGCCAATCCAGCTTTGATCCAAATTGGACAAACGATTACGATTCCGGACGCCCAAGGCTCAACTGCACCTCAGCCACAGCCACAGTCTGCGGCACCGGCTAGTCAAGCAACATCACAAGCTGCCCCTGTCTTGGATGCCAATGGAGACTATGTGGTCGTTACCGGCGATACGTTATCGACCGTCAGTGAAAAGCTAGGCTTGTCCATGGAACAATTGGTAGCCGCAAACGGCCTAGTTAATGCTAACTTCTTGTCTGTCGGCCAAGTGCTGCATACGCAAGTTCCTGTTAGTCAAGCGCCAGCTGCTAGCCAAGCACCAGCTGTCAGTCAAGCGTCAGCCGCGCCCTCTGCAACACTGGCGAGTCAGGCACCTGCTACTATTTCAAGCGAAGCCCCTGCTTCACAGAATAGCCAAGGCCAAGTAACTGATTCAACTGTTGCCCAAACGACATCGGCTGCTACGAGTGCACAAGTGCAGACACCACAGTCAACACAGTCAACGACGATTACACCAGCGTCAACCGCGCCTTCTGCTGCACCACAGCTAACTCAAGCGCAACAAACACCTGCTAGCCAAGCGGCACCAACGACGCCTGCGCCTGTAACACCGGCTGCATCAGCGCCAGTCGCTACTGATGCTTCATCTGCCGGAATTGCCGGTTTTCGGCAAGGAATCAATGGATATCCAGCTGGTCAATGTACCTCATTTGTTGCCGGAATTTTGCAGGCCGAAGGTATTCCAGCATGGCAATTTAGCTATCTAGGCGACGGTGCAAATTGGGGTAATTCCGCTCGTGCTAAAGGTATTGCAGTTAATAACCAAGCCACAGCTGGTTCAGTAGCTTACTTTGCTTACAACCATGTAGCTTACGTGACTGGCGTTAATGGCGACGGGACAGTTAACATCATTGAAGGAAACTTTAATGGGCTGGCTTATCACGCACGCACAATCTCTGCTAGTGAAGCGGCTGGTTATATCCACTTCTAGACAGTTACCACTCTTATTTAAATCATCAATGATTGTATGAAGTCCTCTCCAAGTCTGAGAGGATTTTTTTGATGAAGTCGATTGGACTAATACACATTCAACCTACATGGGTTTGTTTCAAGACATCTTTTCATGATAAAGTTAAACACATTATTAACAGGGAGGCGCGTTGTGCGAAAAAAATCTGCTTTTCACCGGCTATTTCGAAAGCAAGATCCTAAATTTTATTTTGATCAAGATGCCCGTTTGGTGCCATCACTGACGACTAAGGATCTATTGGGACTAGGTCTAGGCATGGTGGTGGGAACGGCAATCTTTACGTTGCCGGGAATTGTTGCCGCCGATCATGCCGGCCCGGCCGTTGTATTTTCTTTTTTGCTTGGCGCAGTTGGGGCTGGATTGGCTGCATTAGCATACGCTGAGACCGCTTCCGTACTGCCATTTGCAGGTTCCGCCTACAGTTGGATTACCGTTTTGTTTGGCGAGATTTGGGGATGGTTGACTGGTTGGGCTTTACTAGCTGAATATTTCATCGCGATTGCGTTTGTCGCGTCTGGATGGTCGGCCTATGTCCAAGGCTTTTTAGGTAGTCTGGGAGTTCATTTACCTGAAATGATGACAGCGGGCTTTAACTTACATCATGGGACCATGATCGACGTGTTAGCTTTGGGGGCAATCTTGTTTGTCGGCTGGCTTTTATCACATGGGATTGATCAAATCTCACGACTTGAAAATGGTTTGGTTATTTTTAAATTGGTGGTTGTTGTCATTTTTATTATTGTGGGCGCAACAGCGATCCACAGTACCAACTATGTACCGTTTATTCCGAAGCATCGTCCAGGAACGAGTTTTGGTGGCTTAACTGGCATTGTAGCCGGCACGGCGCAAATTTTTTTAGCATATGTAGGATTCGATGCGATCGCAGCTAACACCGCAGAAACAAAGAACCCACAAACGACAATGCCTCGGGGGATCATTGGCACGTTAGTGATTGGTACAGTGCTTTTTATGTTCGTTTCTTTAGTTTTAGTGGGAATGTACCGATATACTAGCTATGCAGGTAATGCAGAACCCGCCGCTTGGGCGCTACGGCGTTCTGGGCATAACCTTGTAGCCGGGCTCTTATCATTGGTAGCGATTTTGGGAATGTTTGCGTCATTAATCGGCATTCATCTGGCGAGTTCACGCTTGGTCTATGCATTTGGCCGAGATGGTCTGTTACCAAAGTACCTAGGCCACCTTAATCATAAGCAGTTACCTGGTCGGGCGTTAACGTTGGTAACGATTGCAGCGGCTGTGTTAGGTTCTATTTTCCCATTTACATTTTTAGCGAATCTAGTGTCGGCTGGAACGTTGGTCGCATTTATGATGGTGTCGTTTGGCATCTATGCATTGCGGCCGCGTGAAGGCAGAGATTTAATGACTGCCCAGTTTAAAATGCCCGGTTATCCGATTTTACCGGCAATTTCGGCGGGCTTTTCTGCAGTTATTTTTATGGGCCTAAATCAGGCGGCCAAGTTGTTAATGGTTGGTTGGTTTGCAATTGGATTGCTCATTTATTTAGGCTACGGCTTTAAACACTCTAAACTACAACACCCATAAAATTTAAGATCAATCTACATCGCTTGAATTTCCGCGTTTGGTGCGGGCATTCGATGTTGGTTTATGTTAAACTGAAATTTCAAAGAGATTTAGCAATTTAACCATTGGAATAAATTGACTCACGATGATGTAAGATTGCCAGACAGTTTTACATCGTCTTTTTTTAAAATAATTTTGGGTGAGGTGCGGGGATGAAAAAAGAAATTGCTGCTGTTCGATTAACAAGCAATCCGAGTCGGATTTCGGGTGTTCGTGAGGTGGTACGCGTTAAACTGGTTGATGAGAAGGAGTACCAACTGCCCGCATTGTTTGAGGAAATGACGGTAAATGACTTCTACTACATTGATCAACACGGTCAGGAGCGGATTATTGCGTCAGCAAATGAGCAAGGCCACGTGGCTGTGTGGACTAAGGATGAAGAAAACCACCATCAAGATGAGTTGATGGCTTTGCCGGAGTTTTGACCTCCCTGAATTAAATGCTGGGCGTCGTAGGTACACTGCTTAAGTGTGCTTGCGGCGTTTTTTTATGAAAAAAATTTTCATAGGCAATTCACACATAATTGGACTATACCAGGGCGTTGAATCCTTGATGGATTCGCAACTTGACATAGATGAAAGTTCAATGAAAGTCTAAAAAAGGGTTGTAAAACCGCTTACATTATTAGAGAATATAACGTAAAGTTTTTTACGTTGGAGCCAATATATGACGGTTGGGTCATTTGGCTTCACCTGGCAAAGGGAGTTAACTATCGTGAAACAAACGGTTGTTAAGAGGAGGAAAATTAAAATGGCAGCAAAAAAGTTAATCGGTGTTGATTTGGGCGGGACAACGATCAAATTCGCAATTTTAACCTTAGACGGCATTGTGCAACAAAAATGGAGTATACCAACTAATATTTTGGACGAGGGAAGTCATATCATTCCTGATATTATTCAATCGATCAATCACCATTTAGACCTATATCAAATGAACCCGGATAACTTTGTCGGAATTGGCATGGGCACGCCGGGGACAGTCGATTTGGACGCGGGCACTGTAACGGCTGCCTATAACCTGAATTGGAAGACGCTTCAGTATGCGAAAAGAGACATTGAATCCGGCACTCATATGGCATTTGCACTGGACAACGATGCCAACGTTGCCGCACTCGGCGAACGGTGGAAAGGCGCTGGAGATAACGAACCAGACGTTGATTTCATCACATTAGGAACTGGTGTTGGTGGCGGTATCATTGCTGGTGGACGGTTACAGCACGGGGTTAACGGCGCCGGTGGTGAAATTGGTCATGTAACCGTGCAACCCGGTGGGTACTTATGTACTTGTGGGAAGCATGGTTGCTTGGAGACATATGCTTCCGCTACTGGGGTGGTTCATTTGGCCCATGATTTTGCAGAAGAATATTCTGGCAACTCAACGCTCAAAAAAATGGTGGATAACGGGGACGAAATTACTTCTAAAATTGTTTTTGATCTCGCTAAACAAGGCGACTTTCTGGCCAATGAAGTCACCAATAAGGTGGGCCAATATCTTGGCTTGGCTGTGGCAAACTTGGCCAATGTGCTTAACCCCAGCGCTGTGATTATCGGTGGTGGTGTTTCTGCTGCTGGTCAATTCCTATTAGATTTAGTAAATAAGACGTTTCAACAAGAGGCGTTCACTACGGTACGTCAATCGACACAATTAAAATTAGCTCAATTAGGCAATGATGCCGGTGTAATCGGTGCTTCTTCTTTGGCGTTGCGATTCGCGGATGACATTGACTTGAGTGAATCGGCCCGGGTGGCCAATGTTGCAGCGACGATTGTCGAATAATAATGACATGTTGAATTAATTAAAGGAGTTTCAAATGGGCATTTTAATCGCGTTAGTTCCAGTGATTGCTTGGGGCTCGATTGGACTAGTTTCTGGTAAACTGGGCGGGTCGGCGGCACAGCAGACCTTAGGGATGACCATGGGGGCCGTATTATTTGGTATTTTATCACTGCTGATTTTTCAGCCAATCTTAGATGCAAAGGTGTGGATTGCTGGGTTGCTCTCCGGATTGTTATGGGTCGTGGGGCAAGCAGGACAATTCACTTCTATGAAAGCGATGGGCGTGTCCAAGGCGATTCCACTTTCCACGGGACTACAGTTGGCGGGCAATGCCTTGGCTGGGGTTTTACTTTTTCAAGAGTGGGTCACTGGCAAACAATACACAATGGGGACAATTGCCGTCATTGCACTGATTGTTGGGGCAACGTTGACCTCACGGCGTGATCCACACAAACCTGGTGACACGAGTCAGGGGCGTAGTGCAGCAGCGGGTGCACGTGCGATGACAATTTCGACCATTGGTTATGTGGCCTACACGATTGTGATTAAAGCGTTTGAAAAATGGGGTGGTGTGGGCAATGCTACCGACTTCACTCACGCCGTTGTTTTTCCTCAATCCATTGGCATGCTGCTGGGAGCTGTTGTCTTTGTTTTAATGATCGGAGCGCGTCGTCAGATGTGGCAAGCGCCAACATGGAAGAATATTATTACAGGATTGTTCTGGGGGACTGGGAATCTATTCATGTTCTTAGCTACCGTTAAAGTGGGCTTGGCCGTGGCCTTTTCATTGGCTCAAATGGGGATCATTATTTCCACATTTGGTTCAATTTGGTTGCTTGGTGAGCGCAAGACACACTGGGAAATGGTGAACATCATTATTGGTTCTGCATTAATAATTGGCGGAGGCATTATGATCGGAATTATGTAGCTGGTCAACGACTCAGCTTTAAAAACACATGAACGTGATGAGTTTATTAAAAATCGTCTCCTGCTTTGGTGGAGGCGATTTTTAATTTGGTCTCAGCGGCGAAGGCCAATCACTAACTAAACGAAAAATAGACCACTTTTTTTAGTAGTTGAATGGGGCCGAAGCGGTAAATGAGTATTGGTACATACCAATCGTGTGGGTGGGCTTTCATTGCTCATGGATCAATGTTTTAGTGTATACTGAGTAATGGAAACACAATTAAGAAAGAGGTAGGCAAAGCATGGCATATATTTCCTTTGATAGTTCTAATCTGACGAAGTTTGTTCATGAGAATGAACTGGGTGAAATGCAAGCAATGGTAAATGCGGCGGATGAACAGTTACGGAATGGAACAGGGGCTGGCGCAGATTTCCGTGATTGGTTAGATTTGCCAACGGCTTATGATAAAGAAGAATTTAGCCGGATTAAGGCAGCTGCTAAACAGATCCAAAGTGATTCAGAAGTGCTGGTCGTCATCGGAATTGGTGGTTCGTACCTTGGTGCCCGTGCTGCAATTGACTTTTTGAATGAAGCCTTTTATACAGCACTACCAGCTAGTGAACGCAAAGGAACGCTGGTGTTATTTGCCGGAAACTCGATTTCTTCTTCATACGTGCACGACTTGATTCATGTCATCGGAGATCGCGACTTTTCCGTTAACGTTATTTCTAAGTCTGGAACAACGACGGAACCTTCAATCGCCTTTCGAATTTTCAAAGAACGTTTAGTTGCGAAATATGGCGAAGATGGTGCTAAGAAACGTATTTATGCAACGACTGATCGTGCTAAAGGAGCGCTGAAGACAGAAGCAGATGCTGCTGGTTATGAAGAGTTCGTTGTCCCTGATGGTATTGGCGGGCGCTTCTCCGTCTTAAGCGCGGTTGGCTTATTACCAATTGCCGCATCTGGCGCTGACATTGATCAATTGATGAAGGGTGCTGCTGATGCTGCTGCCGAATATACTGATACTGACTTGACGAAGAACGATGCCTATCAGTACGCCGCATTGCGGAACATTTTATACCGCAAGGGTAAAACAACTGAATTATTAGAAAACTATGAACCAACCATGGCTTCATTTTCTGAATGGTGGAAACAATTGATGGGCGAGTCTGAAGGGAAGGATCAAAAGGGAATTTATCCTTCTAGTGCAAACTTCTCCACAGATCTACATTCTCTTGGTCAATACATTCAAGAAGGCCGTCGCAACCTAATGGAAACTGTCGTTAAAGTGGACAAACCAAAGTACGACATTGATATTCCAAAGGAAGCTGATGATCTCGATCAACTTGGCTACCTTGAAGGGCAGACGATGGATTACGTCAACACCCAAGCTTTCCGTGCAGTTACCTTGGCGCATACCGATGGTGATGTGCCGGTTATGGCTGTTCACATCCCCAATCAGACTGAATACTCGTTAGGTTACTTGATCTACTTCTTTGAAATTGCCGTGGGTATTTCTGGCTACTTGAATGGGATCAACCCATTCAACCAACCAGGGGTAGAAGCGTATAAGGTCAACATGTTTGCCTTACTTGGCAAACCTGGGTTTGAAGAACAGACTAAAGAAATCCAGAAACGTGTACAGGACTAAGGACTAGGGCTGTTAGATTCTTTAGAATTTGTATGTGTTGATGATTACTTTTTGCTTTGAGGGCTACCATCAATGCTACTTTACGGCGAATTATTATCGTTTTTTCGTAAAAGTCATTCAATTTTTGAATGGCTTTTTGTTTAGGTGCAAAGTTCACGTTGGTTGACAGTGAATAATGCTGTGATCGTCTATCTAGTCTAAGATACGCTAACCAGACGTCGCCTGTTTCTGACGCTAAGTTGAGGTAATGGATGCCAAAGTGGTAAAGTAACAGAGAGATGTGAACGAAGTGTCGCTAACAGAAAGGATTTACTAATGAACAATAGCGAACAATTTTTGCATGATTTAAAAACAACTTTGCGCGGTCACGTTGAGAATGATCAAGCAACATTGAAGGCTGTGACGGTTAGATTAAAAGGGAGTCAAAGTGGGCGTTATGAAATTTCAAAATGGCGAGCTAAAGATGGACTAAATCATGAGTTTATGTTTGCTTGCCACGACCAACAGGTGACGTATTTATACATGCATTAGTCGTCAGCACTTTAAAATTTAAGGTAAAATTGATGAAAAATGTCAGCGATAAGCTAGGCATTTTTTTTGCGTGTTAACAGCAAGTATTATTTAATCTAATCAAGATAGCGATTAATAATAACTTATCAAAGTTAGTAGTCAAATTGAAAGCGAGGCTAGTCTGATGATTACAAATGCGGCAACTTTTATTCACGATCTACACCAAATTCTACGAGGCGCTGCTACTCAAGCAGATACTGATATTACAAAGACGGTCAAAACTGTGAGTCATAAATTACGTCACACCCAGTCGTCTCATTATGTCGTTTCACGTTGGCGGTCCAATGATGCTTGTGACCATGAATTTACGTTCCAATGTAACTCTGACCGGACTTATACTTATCTGTCTCATACCTAGGCTGTGATTAGTGGCAAGAGAGCAAGTGTTTTAAATGACAATTAGTCAGGTAGTGAAACACTTACGGCTGGATAATGGGATCGAGCACCGCCAGCGGCGAAGTTGGATGCTTGTCCTGAAAATATTCGCTGCCGGGAGGAAGGTGACCAATTGCCAAATTTTTCTCAATTGCTAAAGTTACGTGACTTGGCACAAATTTCTTTAGATGAATTAGTCGATGAAGATGAACGTTTGCGACAACAGTTAGTTGTGGAGCAGGCCTTCACCCTTTGTGATCTATTATGAATGAGCGGACGTTTCTAAGCCGCTACTGATGGTTGATTTTTGAAATTGGCGGCTATTTGAGTTGGTTGATTCCTTATTTTGTTCGCTTATTCCAGTGAGTTTGACCTAACTAGGAAGCATGTAATACCGAGCCTCTCCAATTTAAAAAACAGCGTTCCCTAAAATTGGGAACGCTGTTTTTGGTCGAGGCCAGAAAAGTGACATGGAAAAGCAAAGATGGAACTGGACAATTTAAAATGAAATCAACTGATAAATGAATTGTTATTTTGTAGGTAGGCCATTTCATCAAAAATGATGTGTTGTTGCAGTTCTTCGGCGAGACCTACGCTCATTTTTCCCGCACTAATTGCTGTTTGAAAGAATTCATATTCGGCATGGAAGGCGGTTAAAAAGAGTTGATAAACAACTTTAGGATCAGGAACGGGCATATTCATGCGTCGGTGGCGTTCGCGATAGGTTCGTTGAACGGCATGTAGTTCAATGGTTGTTTTGCCACCGTGAGCGTGACGATAATCTTTTAAGGCGTCAATCACGGCATTGAAACCGACTTCTTCAATTGGTCGAATGTCTTCACCGTGTGCTTGAAATTGACGTTGCCAATAGAATTGTTCGGCAATTAATGGCGTCGTAAAAAACATATCTTGTCCCGATTGAACATCTTGGTACAAACGACCAGTATGAATACTAAACCGAATTCTTAACATAAGGTTGTGCCACGGATTGGTGTCAACGGTAGAGATGCATAAGTCGAGAAATTCAGTATAGTAGTTGAATTCATCATCGGTGATTTCACCACGGTCGTGCATACCGGCGATTGCTGTTCGCTCTGTGGCATCAGCTAAGTCAAAAATACGCCGTCGCTCACGACGATGAGAAATTTTATTTTGATGTAATTGTTGGCTCAATGCGTCTACAACAATTTGAGCTTCGGCGGGGTGATCCTTATCGCCGCGGACGGTATTCATGGCGGTCATAATCATTTCTCTGGTCCATTGTGAAATCGGTTTTTCCACGGATGACTTTGTCACTTTTGTCATTTTCGGGACAATTATCGCAGCAACGGTCAAACTAATCATGATAACAACGGCTACGATAAAGATGAGAGCGTTTCGATCAATCGGTAGTTGTTTATTACCTAAGGCTGGCAGTAGGAAGGCCAGCGATAAGGAAATCGTCCCACTAGCGCCACTAACAGCCATTAACCAACTGTCCTGCCAACGATGATTACTGGATACGTGCATCCAGACGAGATAGCGCGACCAAAGGAGGCGTAGGCCGAACTTCAAGCCATATAAAACGACGCTGATTAATAGGAGTAGACCTAATAGTCCGGGGTGTTTGGTTACAATTTGAATGACAATGGTTGGTAATGAGATGCCAAGAAGGACAAAGACTAAACCAGTTAATGCTTCCTCGACAATTTCCCATACATTTGAACGGACTAACTGCATCCGGCTCGAGATCAGTTGTAAGCTGTCATTTTCTCGACCTTGAACGAGACCAGCGGCTACTACTGCGAGAATACCGGATAATTCGTATTGTTCTGCGATAAAGTAGACCAGAAATGGCACGATTAGCTCCAGTGATAGCATGACAAAAGGACTGTCATCATCGCCGAGAATTAAGAGACGGCGAAGATAATGGAACAAGAAACCGATTAGGACGCCGACAAGCAACCCACCAATGAACTCGAAGATAAACTTGCCAACGGCTGCGTTTGCTGAAAATGTGCCGGTCGTAAATGCCAGTAGCGAAAGGTCAAAGGCAACGAAACCAGAGGCATCGTTAAAAAGAGATTCGTTTTGCAAGATTGTAAAAGGAATCTGGAAATCAGGGTTAGGTTGAGCGAAGGCACTGACGGCAGAGGCATCCGTTGGTGTAACCACAGCACATAACGCTAGTGCCAGTGCGAATGGCAAAAATGGAAAAAGCAGATGAAGTGCCGCACCAACCAAAACAACCGTCACTAGGACTAAAGCCACAGACAAAGAAGCAATATTAATTGCACCACGACCGATCCAATAACGTGATGCAGATTGGGATTCATTGTATAACAATGGTGTCACGATAAAAAAGAGAAATAGATTTGGATCAAAAATGTAGTTGTGGTACATCGGTAAAATTGACACAATGAGACCCATCAAAATGAACCACAATGGTAACGGAATAATCGGGAAGTGTCGGTTAACGATGACCGCGGCGATAACGCCAATTAGAATAATCAGAAAGAAAAATGTAGTGGTCATTTGTTGCCTCTCGTTTCGACGATAATTTAAGAATGGAAATAACGACAGGGTAATTTAGCGGCCTTGATTATCATAAAGCATTAAACTTAGTTGCCCATGTTGATACTTGGCCATATAGACTTGCCGAACATTGCTAACAGCTTGTTGATTTAATTCGTTTTGTAACCAAGCGTTATCTTTACCCATTAGTTCTAAAACATCCGGATCGACTTGTCCATCAACAATGACCGGGTACCGAACATCTTCGTCACCGAGCGTAAGTACGGTGATGCTGCCATTCTGTTCGAGAATAGCACGTTTGACTTGGTTTAAGTCATAAGCACCAACCGTTCGGAGCTTGAAGTCGACGTCTTTAGCCGACAAGTTAGCTCGTAGACAATTTTCAACGAGTAAATGGCCATTCCGAACGATCGTGATGGGTTGACCGTCGATAAACTTACCAATGCTATGAACATGAGTTTTTAAATACCGGGTGATCAAGATGAGTAAGGCCCAAATCAGCAATACGACAATAAATTGGGCTAACGTGATCGTTGAACTGTAAATAACGCCACCAATGATGCCACCAAGGACGTAATTTTGCAGTTGGTCCATCGCTGAGGTTGGGGCTAAGTTACCTTTACCAGTAAAATTAATTAGTAAAGTGATAAATAAAAAACCGATGATTAGTTTTAAAACGATGTCGGGATAACTTGCCATGCGTCAGTTACGCTCCCTTCACAGTAATTCGTGTTTTAACTAGGTTCACCCTTTGCAAAACAAATTGTGAACCATCTGCATTATAAACAACATTATAGTAGTGATTTGCCGATTTAACGAGTAAACCAGTGTTCGCTTGCGATGGGTTATTTACAGCTAGCGTTTGCGGTTTCACATCGAGTTGATGCGCGATTTGTTTAACGGTCGCAATGATTTGTCCATTTTGTTTTGAGGAAGCCTGAAGATTGGTGAAGTCATTATATTGATAAGCAAGCGTTAACATTAAGAATGTCCCTGCAATCACAGCTAAATCTTTAAACTTAACATCCCAACGATGGCGCAAGTATTGGGTCATTAATAACAGCGTCACGACCACTAGCACACAAATGACCGCGATCCTTAAATACTGACCTTGATTTTGATTAGATACAATAAATTGATAACTATAAAAAGTCATCGGTTGTTCCTCCCGTGGTGGGCTTAACATGGACTGTGGGATAACGCAAGCGGCATTTAAATTCGGAGTGTGGTACGCTTAAATCGAAGAGGGTGATCAAATGACACCGCAACGCTTACTACGGCACATTAAACGAATTACTGTCGCTGGTACTAGGCAGCTTTTGGTTGTAGTTAATCCACATCGCATGTATGAATATGGCTTGGGTACTGATCCTTATGACGCTGATAATATTGAGTGGTTCACCGGTGATATGAATCGAGTGACCAAGATTATCGATGAACAAAAAATTTCGGCCACGTTTATGGAAGCACCAGATGGGCGACCGGATAACGCTCGTCAAATTTATAATCATCACCGCAATGAATTACGACGGCCACGTTCACGTTGACTGTCGCCTTATTAATGGTGTAGACGCCATGTTGATGGCGCTTTTAATTTAGACTGATTCGTCACATAGTGAGCGTTGGCGCAGACTAGGTGCGACGTGTTGATCGCCCCAATCACAAATGGCATTGAGGACTGGAATTAAAGTTTGTCCGGTGCTGGTGAGCTGATACTCTACGTGAGGTTGGGCGGTTTGAAAGTCGTGACGACTGATCAGGCCGTCTTCTGCTAACTCTTTAAGTTGAACGGTCAATGTTTTGTGGGACACATTGTCGATATGGCGTTGTAGTTTTGCAAATCGGCAATGCTTACGGTCAGCCAGTTCGAATAAAATCATAATTTTCCATTTGCCTTGAATGAGTTGCATGGTCGCGTCAAATTCATTGAGGTAGGGCATTTTTTTCTGAGAATTTACCATGTTCAAACTCCTTTCTGATTAGTTACAATCGAATGTTATGTTGATTATTATACTGATTCTTATGTCGAAGATAAAAGAAGTATCATTTTTCCTGATTGGAAATTGTTGGACTTAATTAAGGATGTGACTAGCAGCACGTCGATGTTTACGGGTTTTTAGATGTTATGAATTGGTAAGGTTGCATCAAGCTTTGATCAATTCAAAATGCTAACCTTTGCTAACGTTTTTAGATGTCTAAAAATGTAGCGGTTTGTACAATGATTTGCTGTTTTCATTAGGTTATTGGTTCGGTATGCTAGTAATACAGTCGCCAGCCAGTTCGCTACTTGCTGGCGGCCTAGCTGGAAAAGTATTAAGTGCTCTCATTCTCACCAATCCATGACCGCAAGGGGTGAGAGCATGGAATCCTATTCAAGGATGGTTGGGGAATAGTGCCGCTTGCTGTATCGTTCTATATCTCCGCAAGAGCAGTGAAGTTGCTTGCTCAAGCATACGAGAGAATAAAAAAAGCTAATCGCAAATAGCGACTAGCTGACCAATCAATACTTGACCGGCGGACAGGGAAGAAGTTAAGGGGTTTCCCTGTCTTTCCAATGACATTATTATATCAGGTTTGCCATTAAAGACAAACGATATTGCTGGGGATGTACCGAGTGGTGCATCCTTTTTTCTTTGGTCTTTTCAGACCCTATAAAAAGCCCGTTTGCGGTTCCGTAGAAATGGGAACCAAAAATAAAAAAAGCCGCCCATACGGACAGCCTGCGTACTAAAACCTTAACCCCAGCCGCCCGCCGGTGTATTTTTATTATGTGGTGCCATTATATGAGGTAGACCAATTTCAAAAGTCACTCAAAAATTGGTCTGTGGTGCCAGTGAAAAGCTGTATACACTGGCATAAAGGCGTTTATTGATGATTAAAATCATCCAAAAGTATTCAAATACGACTTTGGTCTACAAAAAATGATGTTTTTAGTTGTTTCGTGGTGCTATTGTGGTGCCATTTGGTTTTAACTGAATCAAACTAAAAGAAATAAAAAAATGCCTCAAATGCTGATATAACAGCCTTGAGACAATCAGATGAAACACTATAAACCTTCAAAGTTGGGTATACTGGACTCGAACCAGTACATTACGGATTCAGAGTCCGCTGCCTTACCAATTTGGCTAATACCCAATGAAATTTTAAAGTCGTAAATCTGCCAAGCAAGCGCCCGGGTGACTTTAAATCACCCCACCGGGGATCGAACCCGGAACTCCGCCTTGAGAGGGCGACGTCTTAACCAATTTGACCATGGGGCAAATTTACTCTACTTATTATACGGTACTGACCAACGATGTCAACGGGAATTCCTAGAAAAAGTCTAGATTTGGTTTAATCGGATAACTGGATGTCGCTTGTGTATGGGTTTTGGTCATTAAAAAAGTCCCGTTCGGGGACTTTTTTAAGTAACGTTTTAATTAGCCTCATCTTTAACCACTAGAACATCGACAACAGCTTCGCGAACAACATAGCCCGTGGTAGAACCTAGGATGGCACGTTCGAAAGCATTCGTACCAGTTGCACCGATTACGATGAGATCAATGTCATGCTGTTCGGGAAAATATTTTGCAATGGTTGGTTTAGGCGCATCGTGAATGACAGTGGTCTTGATGTTAGTAAAACCAGTCTGGTCAGCGACAGATTTAGTCAAGCGCTTTAAATAACCATCGGCGCGTTGCTGTAATTGAGCAGAGACATCCTCTAGCGGATATTCAGGTGCTGAATACATCGGTGCAACAACCTCGAGTAAGCTGATGTCAGCATCAGTTTGTTGTGCAATTGTCACAGCAGTATTTAAGGCAGCCTCTGCATTACTGGATTCGTCAGTCGGCACTAAGATGTGCTTTGGCTTGAAGGGCATTATCGTAACCTCCTATTCATTATCATTAGCAAAATGGCGATACTTCTATGCTCTGTTTATAACATTTTAATAAATAAAAATCATAAAAAATGCTTATGAAAGATTTACTGGCAGAGGAATTACAGTCTGGTTGCATTGTTGACAGGCTTTCGATAGTCTGGATAGATAGGATAGAGGGGGATAAGAGGTGCGACATAAATTAAAATATAGTGGTTTGCTTTGGCTCATCATGTTGATCGTATTAGGAGTAAACTTGCAATCAGCAATGGCTAAGGGACGAGCCAAGTTTGATTGGCAGGCACCTTCACAAGTAAAACCATATCCAGATTTGCAGCGCTATCCACACGCCTGGTTTGATGTTTCGTTAAAGCGCCAACGGTTATTCGTGAAAAACGGTCATCATACGTTATATACGATGATTATTTCAAGCGGGGAAAAAGCTACTACACCGCGAGGGACATTTGCAATTCAGGCTGAACGAGGTGCAAGTTTTTACAATGAACGGCTACAAGAAGGAGCAAATTATTGGACCTCGTTCCTTGATCATGGGGTATATCTCTTTCATACAGTACCGACCAAAGCTGATGGAAGGTACAATGTATCAGAAGCAAAGCGACTAGGACGACCGGCCTCTCATGGTTGTGTGAGGCTGACCGTTGCAGACGCAAAATGGCTGAATGAATCAGCGCCAACGGGAATGAAGGTGGTTATTCACTAATCGTGGCAATGAAATAGGTGTGGTAACATATTGATCTGTTATCGGCCAGATCAACAATGTACTTGATTATTTTTGTGATATTAATTGTTGCCATTTCAGCCATCCCCAAAGGACGAATAGGATGATGGCATAAAGAGTGCACCCCCAAAAGGCGATGATGATAATTAAAGAATTGGTGAATTGTCGCATTACAAGTAATCCCAATGCGAGGACGAAGCTGATCATTATGCGGCTGGTTAATTCAGCCAAGTGTTGTTGCCGTTCTTTTTGTGTCATAAAAACCCCTTCAAGCGAATTTAAGTGTTGAAATTATTAATTGTTTGATTGAAAACAGCTGATTTGCAATAATTAGCGAAAAAACGTTACGGTATTGAGTAAAGCAAAGCGGGATCAGGCTGGCAATTAGCCGGTCACTATTATAAATAGCATTATTAGGGTGATTTAGACAAGGAGTTGGGAAATAAACATGTTTTTAAAAATGAGCCATCTGAATAAGACATATCCTGGTAACAAGGTCGCAGTGGCGGATTTTAATTTAGAAGTAGAACGTGGTGAATTTATTTGTTTTATTGGTACATCTGGATCAGGAAAAACGACCACCATGCGGATGATTAATCGCATGTTAACCCAAACATCTGGTGAGATTACGATTGACGGTAAAGACATTGCCCAGATGAACCCAGTTCAATTGCGGCGACGAATCGGATATGTGATTCAGAATATTGGTTTATTGCCGCATATGACGATCCGTGACAACATCACTTTAGTGCCTCGTCTATTAAAATGGCCGGAAGATAAACGTAATCAACGAGCTAAAGAAATGATCAATTTGGTTGAGTTGCCTGAAAGTTTCTTGGATCGTTATCCAGCGGAACTATCCGGCGGACAGCAACAACGAATTGGTGTTGCCCGAGCACTGGCTGCTGATCAAGATATCATTTTGATGGATGAAGCATTCAGTGCGCTTGATCCGGTGACACGAGAATTATTACAAGACTTAGTTAAGAATTTGCAACAAGAATCAGGCAAGACGTTTGTCTTTGTGACCCATGATATGGATGAAGCGTTGAAATTAGCGACCCGGATTGTGGTGATGTCTCATGGTGAGACGATTCAAGTTGCGACCCCAGAAGAAATTCTCAAACATCCCGCAAATGATTTTGTGGAAGAGCTAATTGGGCGCGAACGTTTGATTCAAGCTAAGCCTAGCATTACGACAGTTGGTCAAGTTATGTTGAAGACCCCCGTGGCAGTGACTGGTGCTGAACCAATGTCAAAAGCCCTAAAATTGATGCATGATCGCCGCGTTGATACACTATTGGTAACAGATAAAGATCATCGTTTGACGGGGTTTGTTGACATCGAATCCTTTAGTGAACGTTATAACCCTAAAGCGCCAATAAAATCTGTAGCAAACACCAAAATTTTTTATGTGAACGAAAATGCAGTTATTCGAGATACCGTCTCACGAATCCTGAAATATGGCTATAAGAACGTGCCGGTTGTCGATAATGACCAACGCTTAGTCGGAATTGTGACGCGGGCTGCACTCGTGGACATCGTCTATGATGCACTGTTTACGGATGAAGCTCTGGATAACGATCACACCGATGAGCAAAAGGCAGGTGATCAACAGTGATGACATTCTTTCAAAATTTTGGCGGACAATTGTTGGTCAAAATTTGGCAGCACCTTTACATCTCTGGCATTTCCTTGGGCTTGGGTGTGTTAGTTGCGGTGCCATTGGGTGTCCTCTTAACACGGTTCAAAAAAATAGCCGGTGGGATTATTGGTTTAGCTAGTGTGTTACAAACGGTACCAGCAATGGCGTTGTTGGCCCTGATGATTCCTATCTTTGGGATTGGGTCCAAACCAGCTATCGTGGCGCTATTCATTTATTCACTCTTGCCAATTTTGCGTAACACTTACTTAGGTTTAGAGGGCTTGGATCCTAGTGTGTTAGATGCCGCTAAGGGCATGGGCATGAGCCAGCTTGAATCCATTCGTTTAGTGGAACTCCCGTTGGCGGCTCCCGTTATCATGGCTGGGATTCGATTGTCAGGGACTTATGTAATTGCTTGGGCCACATTGGCTTCATATATTGGGGCCGGCGGTTTAGGTGATTTCATTTTTAATGGATTGAATTTGTATCGTCCAGATTTAATTTTGGGTGGTTCAATTCCCGTTATTTTGTTGGCGTTAATTGTTGATTTTCTGTTGGGTCGTGTTGAAGCTTGGGTAACGCCAACCGTCTTAACTAAGGACGGAGGTGACCAAGCATGAAACGATTGCGAAGGAAACTGTTTTCACTGGTGTTGCTGGGTTTAAGTGGCCTGCTATTGTTAAGTGGCTGTGGTTTTCCTGGACTAAATAGTTCGTCAACGGGGACGGTACGAATTGCGGCCATGTCGACGACGGAATCGCAAATTATGGCTGAGATGTTAAAGGCGTTGATTGAACACGATACGTCATATAAATCAACGATTATTGCAAATCTAGGTTCCGGTAACGTGACGTTTAACGCTCAGAAGCGTAACGATGCCGATTTAACTTCGACGCGATACACGGGGACGGATCTTGAATCCATCATGGGTAAAAAGATCAATCGAAAAATGACACCTGCACAAACTGATGCATACGTACATCGTTATTTTAAAACCCATTATCATATGACATACTTCCCAAGTTATGGATTCGCTGATACGTATGCGTGGATGGTCACGGAGAAGTTTGCAAAGGAGCATCATGTTAGTAATGTGAGTCAATTACAACCGATAGCCAGCAAAATGAAGGTCGGTATTGATCCGATTTGGGAGAATCGACACGGGGATGGTTATGCAGACTTTCAACGTGTTTACGGGTATAAATTTGGTGATGTCTATAATATGCAAATCGGGTTAGTCTACAGTGCATTGTCTAATGGTCGTATGGATGCAGTGCTGGGGTATTCTACAGACGGACGGATCAATAGTTATGGGTTACGAGTACTAAAGGATGATCGGAATTTCTTTCCACCATATGACTGTAGCGCCGTTGTCAATGATGCGGCCTTAAAGAAATATCCTAAGCTAAAGCAAGTGGTGGCTAAATTGAATGGGAAAATTGATTTGAAAACCATGCAACGGCTGAATTATGAAGTTGATAACAACTTGGAAGAGCCAGCGACAGTTGCTCAACGCTTTTTAAAACAAAATCACTATTTTGACGGGAGGTAAGGCGATGAACCATTTGAATTTATGGGAACAATTAATTTACTATTTTCAACACAATGGTCTCTATGTGCTTAGCCAATTTAACCGTCACTTTTTGATTTCAATTTACGGGGTGTTGTTTGCAGCGATAGTGGGCATCCCGATTGGGATTTTTATTGCGCGCTACCGGCGTCTAAGTGATTGGGTGATCGGCGTAGCCAATGTCATTCAAACGATTCCTTCACTGGCAATGTTGTCAGTGCTGATGTTAGGCCTTGGATTGGGCGTCAATACAGTTATCGTGACGGTCTTTTTATACGCTTTGTTGCCGATTATTAAGAATACCTACACAGGTATGCTAAACGTAAATCCAGATGTGCTTGACGCTGGTAAGGGGATGGGGATGACGCGGCTACAAACCTTGCGCTACATCGAAGTTCCATTATCCTTATCGGTTATTATGGCTGGAATTCGTAACGCGCTGGTCTTAGCGATTGGAATTACTGCGATTGGATCGTTCGTTGGGGCAGGTGGACTTGGCGACATTATTATTCGCGGAACCAATGCGACGAATGGCGGTGCAATCATTTTAGCTGGTGCTTTGCCAACCGCGCTAATGGCCATTATTTCTGACGGGGTGCTTGGCTGGTTTCAAAAACGCTTCGATTCTGCCAGTCAGCATGCTGCCAATCGTTAAGCAAAATTATTCCAACGATTAATTACAACAATTTTTTTAAAAGAGTTCGCCTTGATTTTTGGTGCGAACTCTTTTTGTCGAGTTCCATAAGTCTGACTTTTGTGCCTAACGCAGTCTGACTAATTACCAAAATACGCCAATCCACAGGGTGCGGTTAATGTTCAGCGGCGGAGTGTTGAGTTTTATTTAAGTGGTCGTTAAAAGTTGCGTGGCGAATTGCTTGAATCTATTAACGGTCAGCAAGATACTGTTAGCAGACGTTTATCGAAAGGAGCGTGGCAGCTAATGTTTAAACTAGCTAGCCGATATGTTGCCTGGTGGGGATTTATCGGGGCTTTGCTATTTTTAATTGTTCAGGCAGCCTGTAATTTATTTTTACCAACAATTACGGCCAATATAATCGATTTCGGGGTTGCCAAGCATAACTTGGCTTATATCTGGCAAACTGGGATCATCATGTTAATCGTTTCATTGGTGGGTGTCGCAGCTGCTGCTGGAAATGTTTACTTTGCGGCCACCCAATCGATGCGGATGGGCCGTGACTTGCGTCGAGATTTGTTCAATCGCGTGACCTATATGAGCAATGCAAATTTTGACCATTATGGTGATGCGTCACTGATTACGCGAACCACTAACGATGTTACCCAAGTTCAAAATGTAACCGTGACGATGCTGAGAATGATGATTATGGCGCCAATTAATCTCGTCGGGGCCGGAATCATGGCTTACTTAAAGAACAAGCAGCTAACGTTAATATTTTTGGTGGTTTTGCCGATCCTCGCGTTAGTCGTGTATTTGATTCAACATGCCTCTGTTCGCCTATTTCGTAGTATTCAAGGTAAAACTGATCGGATTAATTTGATTTTACGAGAAGGTTTAACTGGCGTACGTGTCATTAGGGCTTTTAATCGCGATGGGTACGAAGGGACACGATTTAATGACGCCAACCAGGATTTAACGAACACAAGTACGCGTGCCTTTGAATTGGTTAGCCTGATGTTTCCAATCATGACACTGATTTTAAGTGCTTCACAAATTGCGATCATCTGGTTTGGCGCTCAAATTATTGGTGCTAACCAGATGCAAATTGGGAGCTTGGTTGCCTTTATGACCTATGCGACGCAAATTCTGATGGCCTTTATGATGTTGTCACGAATGTTTGTTTTTATTCCGCGGGCTTCAGCTTCGGCAACTCGAATTCAGGCTGTATTGGGAACCGTCCAAGATATTAAAGACGGTAGTAAGGCTAACACGGATAAGGCCGCAGCAAGCCTTACGTTTGATCACGTTTCATTTAGTTATCCTGATGCTGGCCGGCCAGCTTTAACGGATATTTCTTTTACTGCCCACGCGGGGCAGACGATTGCAATTCTCGGCGGCACTGGCGCTGGGAAAAGTTCACTAATTAATTTAATTCCTCGGTTATACGAAGTCAGTGATGGCGCTGTGTCAGTTGATGGGGTTGATGTTCGTCAATTGACGTTGACGGCGCTGCACAACCAGGTCGCATTAAATCAACAGACGGCTGTGTTATTTAGTGGAACTGTTCGTAGTAATCTGATCTACGGAGCCTCGAACGCAACAGATGAACAGTTGTGGGCGGCCCTAGCGACTGCTCAAGCGGATGATTTTATTAAAGCCCAGGGTGGGCTTGATGCCCCAGTTGAGCAAGACGGTGGTAATTATTCAGGTGGGCAGCGACAACGACTGGCCATTGCCCGCACCATTTTAAAACCAGCTAGTGTGTATATTTTTGACGATTCCTTTAGCGCTTTGGATTTTGAAACGGACGCAAAGTTGCGACAGGCATTAAGAGCAGATCACCAGGTGCAACAAGCGGTTACTGTGATTGTTGCTCAACGTATCTCCACGGTAGTTAATGCAGACTTGATTCTATTACTCGATCATGGTCGACTGCTTGATGCTGGGACCCATGAACAACTGAAGCAACGAAATCAGACATACCGCGAGATTATTGATTCACAAATTCGAGAAGGAGGTGAGCCTAATGCGTAATCCAGGATCGGGACATGGTAATCAATTTGCTCGACCGACAGAACATCCAACGCAATTTTGGCCGACGACTAGACGGTTATTCAGCTATCTAAAACCATGGCGAATTGGCCTGATTGTTTCGGTTGTCCTGGCGCTCATCTCTGTTATTACATCTATTTTTGGCCCTAAATTGCTAGGAAATGCCACGACCTTAATTTATGCTGGCGTGACGCAGGCAAGTCAGCATCCGGGGACTGGAATTGCAATTAATATGTCCGCAATTGCTAAAATTTTAGCAGAGACGGGCATTTTATACGCGGTCTCCGGAATCTTCTCGATCGTTCAGCAGATCGTCATGACGCGGATTTCTCAGCGGGTGGTTTATCAATTGCGGCGAGAATTCAAAGCCAAATTGTCACGTGTTCCGATCAAATATTATGATACCCATAATAATGGGGACATCATGTCACGTGCGGTTAATGACATGGATAATATTGCCGGGACGCTCCAAATGAGCTTTATTCAGATCGTTACATCAGCTGTAACTTTTATCGGTGTATTGTTACTGATGTTGTCAATCAGTTGGGCATTGACGCTGGTGGCATTAATTACAGTTCCAATGAGTCTCATTGTGGTGCGTGTGGTTGCACCACGCTCGCAAAAATTCTTCATGACACAACAGACAGCCTTAGGGACGATGAACGATCAAGTTGAAGAGACTTTTGCGGCGCATACAGTGGTTCGAACCTACAATCACGAACCAGAAGCTATCAAAACTTTTGCTCAACAGAATGATCACTATTATAAAGCAGCTTGGAAGGCCCAGTTTATTTCTAGTTTGATTTTTCCTTTAATGAACTTCATTTCAAATTTTGATTACGTGATGGTAGCGGTCATTGGTGGCATTCAAGTTGCAGAAGGTGGTATTACACTAGGCAACGTGCAGGCGTTTTTGCAATACACGAATCAATTTAGCCAACCGATTACCCAAATTGCCAATATGACAAACACTATTCAAGCTACCATTGCATCAGCAGAGCGTATCTTTCAGGTATTGGATGAACCTGAAATGGATGAGACAACAGCAAATTATCCGTCCGTCGCTGAGGACACGAATAAATTGACACTAGCGGCGGTAGATTTTTCCTATCGGGCTGATCAACCGTTGATTCAGCAATTTGATCTGGCAGTGAAACGCAATAAAATGATCGCAATCGTGGGACCAACCGGCGCTGGCAAAACGACGATTATTAATTTATTGGAACGATTTTATGAGGTCGATGGTGGTAGTATCCGTTTGGACGGCACTGATGTTCGGAACCATACACGCGACCAAATTCGGCAACATTTCGGCATGGTATTGCAAGAAACATGGTTATTTGCTGGTACGATTGCTGATAACATCCGATATGGTCGTGAGAATGCCTCTGATAAGGAAGTTAAAACTGCGGCGGTAGCGGCACAAGCTGATCAATTTATTGAACAATTACCAGATGGCTATCAAACGGTTCTAAATCAAGACGCTAGCAATATCTCGCAAGGCCAGCAGCAATTATTAACCATCGCACGTGCCTTTTTGGCCGATCCAGAGATTTTAATTTTAGATGAGGCAACCAGTTCTGTTGATAGTCGTACTGAAATGCAAATTCAAACAGCAATGGCCACTTTATTGCAACATCGAACGAGTTTTGTGGTGGCTCATCGGCTGTCTACGATCCAAAATGCCGATCAAATTGTGGTGATGAATCATGGTGCCGTGGTGGAAACAGGAACACATCAAAGTCTGCTAGCAGCTAAGGGCTTTTATGCGCAGCTGTACAACAGTCAATTTTTGGGGCAAACGATTTAGGACGCAGTGATGTTCGAGCGACATGTGTTAAGCTTGAGGCTAGTTAAGAAGCGGGTTTACTTGATGTGTTTAGTTGAAAGGGTAGTGGCGTGATTAGCGGGATGCATACGGAAAAAATGATTGAGCAGTTGGTGAGCGAACATATTGTTCCCGGAGCGTCGTACGCATTGATCGATCATGAATGTGTAAAGAAAAAAGTGATTGGTCAGGCTGCTTGGTGGCCGGAACCTGAACCCTTGCACGCAGGGATGTTATATGATTTAGCCTCACTTACGAAGGTGATCGGCACGACAACGGCCGTCATGCAATTAGTTGAGCAGGGTGTGATCAGTGTGGATGATTCACTGCGTCATTTTGTGCCAGCGTGGTCGGATGAACGAGTGACGCTCCGCGATTTATTAACACATACGGCAGCCATCAGTGGCTATATTCCCCACCGTAATCAGTTGCCAGCTGATCAGCTATTAGCGGCGTTATTGAAACTATCGGTAGGACCAACCTTTGAACAGCGTGACCATTATACTGATATTGGGCTAATTTTTATTGGACTAGTCTTGGAAGCGATTTATCAACAACCAGTGCAGACCGTGATTCGCCAACAAGTCTTGTTACCATTACAAATGACGACTGCAACGTTTAATCCGGAACCTAAAGATAGTGTGCCCACTGAATTGACGCCAAACGGACTGCTTCGCGGACAGGTTCATGATCCTAAAGCAGCGATTTTAAAAGAACATTGTGGCTCGGCAGGTTTATTTGCTTCACTGGATGATGTGACGACCTTTGCCCAGTGGTTCTTAAGTGATCGTGATGATGTATTGTCAACTAAAACTCGTGATTTATTGCAAACAGACCAAACGCCGAGGCGAAATCTTGGCCGGTCATTAGGTTGGAATTTAATTGCTGCCAGTACACCAGATCATTTAGTTGCATTTCATACAGGCTATACGGGAACTATTTTGATTCTTGATCGTGTCACAAAACAAGGATTTGTGTTGTTGACGAACCGCGTTCATCCAACGCAAAATAACCGGCGATTTATTAATTTGCGTCCTCATTTATATAGAACTTTTTTAAATGAGACTACGTAAAAAAGTAATTGGCTTTTTTAAATTGTGGTACACTATGGCCGATGTGAAATTTTTAGCAATGTTGAGAAGGAGTGGGCGTAATGAGTGAACCGATGTTTATGATTCCAGTATTTCATGAAAAAATTTGGGGTGGCACTGGTCTTCGTGACCGATTTAATTATGAAATACCAAGTGATCATACTGGGGAGGCTTGGGCGATATCGGCTCATCCGCATGGCCCAGCCACTATTGTTAATGGTGAGTTCAAGGGACAAACGCTAGACAACATTTGGAAAACTCATCGGGAAGTTTTTGGTGATGCTAAGGGTGATGTGTTCCCACTGTTAACGAAAATATTAGATGCTCATGAGGATTTATCCGTGCAGGTTCATCCTGATGATGCTTATGCACAAGAACATGAGCATGAATTAGGAAAAACAGAATGTTGGTATGTAATTGCCGCTGAACCTGGGGCCAAACTTTATTATGGGCATCACGCCCAAACGCGTGAACAATTGGCTGATTGGATTAATCACGATCATTGGGATCAACTGTTTCGAACAGTTCCAGTTAAACCTGGAGACTTCTTTTATGTTCCTAGTGGCACGATTCATGCATTAGGTGCGGGCATTATGGTATTAGAGACTCAGCAAAGTTCTGATACCACATACCGTGTTTATGATTGGGACAGAACGGATTCCCATGGTCGAAAACGACCATTGCACAAGCAACAAAGTATTGATGTGACAACGGTGCCACATGTTGATCCGCAGTTAACGATTACCACTAAACACGTAGGCAAGGGGACAATTAAGAAGTTTGTTGCTTCTGAATTCTTTGCCGTTTATGAATGGCGACCTAATGGCGATGAGTTACACATTAGTCGCGGGCAGGCTCCTTACACATTAGCTTCTGTACTAAAAGGCCATGGTCAGTTGATTGTGCCGGGGCAAGAGCCGTATGCTCTAGCAAAGGGGATGCATTTTATCATTCCTTTTGATGTTAAGGATTGGGCAATTAGTGGGGATGTTCAAATTATTGCTAGTGAGCCTGGAACACAAATTTAAAAATTCGATTTTAAATTGTTAATACAAAGCCTGTCAGAATCACTGATTCTGACAGGCTTTTACACAAAGAACATGCTTTTTTCTAAAAAAGCATGTTCTTTGTGTAAAAGAAGAAGTATAATACATCCTGTAAGCGCTTACTGAATCACGACACAGACAAAAGACAGTTAGGGATGAGCTGAGTGACTGAACGAAAAATGCCAAAAAACTTTTTTTGGGGAAATTCAGTTTCAAGTATGCAAACGGAAGGTGCTTGGAATTTAGATGGTAAAGGACCATCAGTCTATGACACTGTCACTGCGACAGCGAATACAACCGATTGGCGGGATGGAATTGATGAATATCACTTGTATGAAGAAGATTTAGACCTGATGGCGTCTATGCATTTGAATATGTATCGAATTCAAATTTCTTGGTCGCGAGTGATCCCAGATGGTGATGGCAAATTTAATCAACGTGGAATTGATTTTTATGATCGAATGGTGAACGCCATGCTGAAACGTGGTATTACGCCGATGATTTGTCTTTATCATTTTGATATGCCCTTAGCGTTAGCGCAAAAGTACAATGGATTTAGTTCACGCCATGTGATTGATGCATTCGTTCGTTTTGCTAAGGCAATGATTGATCATTTTGCTGATCGAGTTCCTTATTGGATCACCTTTAATGAACATAATTTATATTTTACTGATGAAGTATTTAATATTTCCGGTTACTTAAGTGGAGATCGTTCGCTTACAGATATGTATCAGATTTTTCATCATACGATGCTTGCCCATGCACGTGTAGATGCTTATCTTCATCAGAAATTTCCATTACTTAAAATAGGTGGCATGATCGCATATACACCTGCTTATCCGGCTAGTAGCAAGCCAACGGATGTCTTTTACACCCGTCGACTAAATGAATTTTTAAACGACAATTTAAGTCAGGCTTTTCTCGGTGAAGGTTACTCAAAAGAGGTGCTAACTTACATTAAGAATCAAAAAATAGATGCTGACTTTCAGGTGGAGGATCAGGAAATCATGCGCAAAATGCATGCTGATTTTCTCTCATTTAGTTATTATAAATCAACGGTCCTAAATGCCGACAAAATTCCGAATGGAACGGCACCTAACCGATACTTAAATCAAGCAGCAGAACCTAATCCATATGTGAACAAGAGCCCTTGGAAATGGGAAATTGATCCACTAGGTTTTCGCAACATCATCACACATCTGTCAAATCGTTTCAAGGTGCCTGTTTTTCCAATTGAAAATGGCATTGGTTTAAAAGAACACTGGGATGGGCAACATCAAATTGAAGATGAACAACGCATTGATTATCATCGAACACATATTCAAGCAATGAAAGATGCCATGTTTAAAGATGGTGCAAATGTGATGGGGTATCTGGGATGGGGGCTAATTGATATTCCGAGCTCTCATGCGGATTGTGAAAAACGTTACGGTATGATTTATGTCAATCGCACAAATCATGAATTAAAAGATTTAAAGCGGGTACCGAAAGCCTCGTATTACTGGTTTCAATCGGTATTGGAAAAGAACGGGGATGAACTGTGATGCAAGAAGAATCAAGTAAAAAGGGTATTGGTAGCTTCATTAATCAAAAAATTTTGCCGCCTGTGATGAAGTTTGTGAACACACGCCCCATCAAAGCGCTGCAAAATGGGATGGTTTACGCACTACCATTCATCATTATTGGATCAATTTTCTTGATTTTATCCAATGTGCCCATCAAGTCTGTTGCAGATGCCCTAAAGGCTTCTGGTTGGACAGCATTTTTCACCCAAGCTTATACAACGACATTTGGCGTTTTATCAATTTGGGCAGTAGTTGGTATCGCATATGTTTATGTTAAAAATGAGGGTTATGAGGCTTTACCAGCAGGACTAACTGCGTTGTCAGCATTCTTAATGTTGCAGCTTTTACAAACCACTAGCCCATTGACGACCGCCATTGGTAAAGGTGGTACAGGGATTCTTAATACAGCTGGTTCGACAGTTATGTCAGCTCATAATGTAGCTAGTCATGTTAGCCAACTGCCACATGTTTTACAAACCTTCGTAAAATCACCAATTACCAATGTAATCAACATTACTTGGCTCGGTGGTCAAGGAATGGTTGCAGCCATCATCATTGGTATTTTAGTTGGTGCATCTTATTCTAAGATGTTGAAACTTGGTTGGAAATTCACGTTGCCTGAACAAGTGCCAGCTAGTGTGGCAGATCAATTTACTGCAATGATTCCCGCCGGAGTTATTCTAATGGTATCTATGTTTATTTACGCCGGGCTAAAAACATTGATGCATACGGATTTACTTAGCTTGATTTATAAAATTCTTGAATTGCCAATGCAAGGAATCTCGGATTCATTGTTAGGCGCAATTGTTATTGGATTTGCGGTCTCGTTCTTTTGGTTTTTCGGAGTTCATGGTGGTCTGATTGTCGCCGCAATTGCGAGCGCGTTCTTAATTCCTAACACTGCGGCTAATGCGGTGTTGTATCATGCCGGGAAGCTAACCTTAGCAAATGGTGCTCATATCATTACGAATGAATTCTACAATAACTTTATTAACTTAACTGGATCTGGAATTACTTTTGGGTTAGTCATTTTCGCAGTATTCATGGCTAAATCAGAACAATTTAAATCAATTGGCAAGATTGAATTAGTTCCGGCGATTTTTAACATCAATGAACCATTTTTATTTGGATTACCATTGGTTATGAACCCATTTTTGGCCATTCCATTTTTCTTAACACCGTTATTCGTTGCCATTTCAACTTATTGTATGATTTATTTTGGGGTTGTACCGCCACTGAATGGTGTTGCCGCGCCATGGACTACTCCAGCTGTTATTTCTGGCTTTCTGATTGGCGGTTGGAAAATGGCCATTTGGCAGGCAATTACATTAGCAGTATCAGTAATAATGTATTTCCCATTTGCTCGTCGATATGATAATTACTTGTTACAAAAAGAACAGCAAAAAGCAGCAACAGATGATAGTGAAACTACAGCAAAAGACTAGGAGGAAACACATCATGGCTCAAAAAACAATTCTACTTGCTTGCTCGGCAGGCATGTCAACATCCCTATTAGCTTCTAAAATGCAGGATGCGGCCACAGCGGCCGGTAAAGATTACAAGGTATTTGCTACTTCAACATCGGATATCGATCATCAATTAGAAGCAGCTTCTCCTGATGTTTTGTTACTTGGCCCGCAGGTCCGTTACATGGCCGCTGATGTTAAACAAAAGACTGATGCAGCCGGGATTCCAATGATGGTTATTGATATGCAAGACTATGGCATGATGAATGGTGCCAAAGTTTTGCAATCCGCAGAGGCGCTAATTGCGTCAGCTACTAATTAAGGAGTTTGAGGAATGAATGACGAATATTCGCAGATTGTTATGAGCATTATTATGCAAGGCGGTGATGCTAAGAATGACTGCATGACAGCAATTAAAGCCGCTAAAGAAGGCAATTTCACGACTGCCCAGCAGTCATTAAAGGATGCTGACCAGGCCTTAATGAAGGCCCACGATGTCCAAACGAAATTATTAACCCAGGAGGCTCAGGGTCATCACACAGAGGTGAACCTGTATATGGTACATGCCCAAGATTGGTTAATGAACGGGATTACCTTTAAAGATCTTACGACAGAAATCGTTGCCTTGTATCAGACGATGGCCGGTAATAAATCCAATAATTAGATCTTATTGAAATAAAGAGAGAATGGTTGGCAGGATGAGACAACAGGCAATCGGATATCAATTACCAAAGGATTTTCTATGGGGCGCAGCAGCTGCTGCCCATCAACTAGAGGGTGCATGGAATTTCGATGGCAAAGGGGTTAGTATCGCTGATGTCATGCGATTGGGTGACAAAAATCATCCACGAGTTATAGACTCCAAGGTTGAGAAGGGACAAATTTATCCCAATCACTGGGGAATTGATTTTTATCATACGTTTGCTGAAGACATTACATTGTTTCATCAGTTGGGATTAACTTGTTTTCGAACTTCAATTGCTTGGACTAGAATTTTTCCTAATGGTGATGAAGCAGAACCAAATGAAGCAGGATTAGCTTTTTATGATCGTTTGTTCACGAGATTACGAGAAAATGGTATTGAACCAATCGTGACCCTGTCACATTTTGAAATGCCGCTTCATCTTGTCCAAGTCTATGGCGGGTGGCGTAACCGTAAATTAATTGATTTTTTTACTCATTTTGCGGCTACCGTTATTCAACGTTTTCATCATCAAGTGAAGTATTGGTTGACGTTTAACGAAATCAACAACCAAACGAATTATCAAGATCCACATCCGTTATTTCAAAATTCAGGTTTACAACTTACTGTTGATGAAAATAGTCGGCAACAAATGTTTCAAGCGGCACACTATGAAATGGTCGCTTCAGCGAAAGTGGTTCAACTTGCCCATGCAATTGACCAACAAGTGCAAGTTGGTGCCATGTTAAATATGTCTCCAATTTATCCTGATTCGGATGATCCCGCCACAGTTATGGCTGCTCAGCGGGCCATGCAAACGCGGTTTTATTATGGCGATGTCCAATGTTTAGGCATTTACCCCCATTGGTTATTGCTGGATTGGCAACATGCCAATTACCAAATGGACATCACAGAAGATGACTATCGGCAACTGCAGGCCGGTCGGGTTGATTATTTGGGATTTAGTTATTATATGAGTTTTGCAACACATTCCTTAACTGATCCCTTATTCACCTATAACGAGCAAAATAATTTAGTTGATAATCCTAATTTAGAAAAATCTGATTGGGGATGGCAAATCGATCCGCTGGGGTTGCGTTACGCCATGAACTGGATGTTTGATCGCTGGCATTTGCCACAATTTATCGTTGAAAATGGTTTTGGGGCCATTGACCAAGTTGATTATCAAGGGAAAATTCATGATCGAGGACGCATTAATTATCTAAGACGGCATATATTAGCAATGGAGCAAGCCGTTACATTAGACGGTGTTCCACTATTAGGCTATTGTCCATGGAGTGTAATTGATTTAGTTTCAGCAAGTACAGGTGAAATGAGCAAACGTTATGGTTTTATCTATGTTGATCAAGACAATTTAGGCCGTGGTAGTAAGCAGCGCTTAAAAAAGGATTCCTTTTATTGGTATCAAACGGTTATTCATTCCGGTGGACGCCTTGTTTAATTGTTGATTACAGCATCATTGTTCTCGATTGGATGCAATTATTGGTATAATCATCGTATTGGCCACCTTGTTGGCAGACTGATAATTATTAAGGTAAAGGGCTATAAATTACTGATGAAAAAATACCAATATGTTGTGTCACAAATTCAAAAACGCATTGAAAACGGTTTATATCCACCACAATCATTACTCCCGAAACAAGAAGAATTAGCCTCTGAATTTTCTGTTAGTAAAATGACAATTAAACGTGCTCTAGATGTCTTGACCCATGATGGGCAAATTTTTAAAAAGTCCGGTCTGGGCACCATTGTATTGGGTGGCACAGATTTACTGGAATCGCGTGATGCGCCAGCCAATGCGTTTGACGGTTTAACAATGCAGCAAGGCAGTGCTCATGTAACGAGTAAGATCATTCGTTTCACGAGCACGAGTAATGTTCCAGAGATTGTTTATCAGCGTTTAAGCTTGGCAACAACGACCCCACTATATGATATTATTCGTTTGCGTTTATTAGATGGGCAACCGTTTATTTTGGAACATACTTATATGCCTGTTGAAATGATGCCATCATTGTCAGAATCGGTAGTTAAGGGTTCTATTTACCGGTATCTGCACGAAGATTTAAAAATTGATTTTGGTGGCGCGCGGCGACGAATCCAGGCTGCAGAAGCGATGGATTTAGACGTTAAATATTTGGGTGCAAAAATAAACACTCCGATTTTAGAAATTGAGCAAGTTGTATGGACTAGTTTAGGCAAAAATATTGAATATTCGAAGAGCCGTAATTTATATGATACGCGAGCTTATAACATCATTGAAATTAATGATGGATGACAAAAAAATAGGATGAGGCGAAAGTGACATGTTGTTTGGAAGTATTGAAGCTGGTGGGACCAAGTTTGTTTGTGCTGTTGGGGATGAACGGCGCCAGGTTGTGGCGAGGGTTGTATTTCCGACGACAACACCGCAGGAAACATTATCCACGACAGTTGATTTTTTTAAACGTTTTGATGATTTAGCCGCGTTGTCAGTCGCTTCCTTTGGCCCAATTGAAATGAGACCGACTGCTGACAAATATGGTTATATTACAACAACACCTAAGCCGAATTGGTCCGACACCGATGTCCTTGGTTATTTAAAAAAGAACTTAACTGTACCGATGTACTGGACTACAGATGTAAATGGATCAGCTTTTGGTGAGTATATTACTTATCAACAGCACCATGATGAGGTCACTTCGTTAGTTTACTTTACGGTGGGGACAGGTATTGGTGCTGGGGCAATTGAAAATGGCCGGTTTATTGGGCATGCTGGTAATCCTGAGATGGGACATACGCACGTGAAGCGACATCCAGATGACCTTGATTTTGAAGGCGTTTGTCCTTATCACGGTGATTGTTTAGAAGGAGTGGCATCTGGCCCAACCTTTGAGGCTCGACTGGGAATTCCAGGAGCTAAAGTGCCATTGACAAATCATGTTTGGGATATTATTGCTTTTTATATTGCTCAAGCAGCTGAGCAGGCAACAATGGTACTACGACCAGATAAAGTGATTTTTGGTGGTGGCGTGATGAACCCAACCTTATTAACGAAGGTTCGTCATGAATTCACTGAATTGGTTAATGGATATATTGATCTAGGCGATCTAGATCAATATATTGTGATGCCGTTAGTTGAGGAAAATGGGTCAGCGACCATTGGAAATTTTGCCCTTGCTCAGCGAGTTTTTGAACAAAAAAACTAAGTGAATTTGTCAGGCCGGATGTTCAGAAAAGGTATTATTAGTTGGGAACACATTATGGCCTGACTATTTGTTCCAAATGATTTAGACTAGGTGGTGGAATCGAAAAGGAGGAACAAATAATGGAAAATGTGACCTTGAACAATGGGACCAAAATTCCCCAATTAGGTTTGGGTGTTTTCTTGGTTGAAGATAAAAATGATTTACGTCACTCGATTGAGTATGCACTGGCTGATGGTTATCGCCATTTCGATACAGCTGCCATTTATCATAACGAAGCTGGGGTGGGTGAGGCGTTAGCGGCTAGTGATGTTAAACGATCAGATTTGTTTATTACCTCTAAATTATGGGATAGTGTTCAAACTTACGATGACACGATTACTGCGTTTAAGGCAAGCCTACAACGGTTGCAAACGGATTATTTAGACTTGTATCTAATTCATTGGCCGAGTGCTGGCTATAATGAAAAATGGCGAGCGATGGAAGATCTATACAATGATGGTCTGATTAAGGCTATTGGGGTGTCTAATTTTGAACAACCGCAAATGGATCAATTATTGACGACGGCCAAGATCACGCCAGCCGTCGATCAGATTGAAACCCATCCTTATTTCCAACAAACTCAATTGCATGAGTATTTGGCCAACTTGGGCATCGCCCATGAAGCTTGGGGGCCCTTGGGACAAGGCAAAGGTGGCGTTTTGAAAGATCCTGTTTTAAATGAAATTGCTACTGCACACAATAAGAGTGTGGCGCAAGTGATTCTCCGCTGGCATATCCAACGCGGAATTATCGTCATTCCAAAATCAATTCACCAAGCCCGCGTCGCTGAGAATATTGATGTCTTCGATTTTGAACTCACTGATGCGCAAATGACGGCTATTGCCGGCATTGACAAGCACCAACGTGGTTCAGAAGATCCCAATGATGAGGCGTGGCTGAAGCGGTCGCTGACCATGAATTAAAGATCGTTAACGCTGTTTTGTTAAATAAAATGGCACGATCCATTCGATTTCATTTCGAGTGGATCGTGCCATTTGTTTTTCGTAATCGTGCATTTATCGCAACTTATTGTGTCATTGCGGCTAGAATGTTGCTGGGATTTCCATGGCCTCAAATGCTGAAAAATCTTGTGCGGGATACTTTCGTTTTAGTGCTTCTACGAGCAGATGTTTGGCAATATCGCCATTGCGAGTCAAAATCGGTCCGTGGAAATAAGTACCGTAGACGTTCTTATAGTGGACCCCCTCTGTACCATCCATACCATTATTACCAGCGCCTTCTGAAACAACGCCTAGGGGCGCTTCATCTTCACCTAAAAAAGTCATGCCTTGATGATTTTCAAAACCATGGTAGACTTCACCAGTTTGTTCATCCTGAATAATCGTGTCACCAATGAATCGATGATCATGTTGATTTTTTGTATAGTGTGACATCGATTTAGTTCCAGTGATTTTTTCACCGTCCGCACCAATGTAGTACTGGCCGAGTAATTGGAAACCACCACAGATTGCCAAGGTTGGCCCACCAGACTCGATGAAATTTGTGATGGCCGTAGCCTTACTGGGAAGATCCTTGGCCACAATCGTTTGTTCGAAGTCCTGACCACCACCAAAGAAGACGATATCATAGTCAGTTTCCCGGAAATCATCACCAAGACTGATCAGCGTGGTCTGAATTTCGGTATCCATCTGACCAGCGTAATAGTTCATGGCCAGAATATTGCCAACGTCGCCATAGGTGTTCATGAGATCGCCATATAAGTGAGCGATGGTTAAACTGTATTTTGCCATTAAGCACCCATTCCTTCCTTAATTAAACCTTTACTGGCAAATTGTTTTCGTAGTTGCAAAACAGCGGTATAGGTTGCCAGCACATAAACTTTCTTAGTTGGTAATGTCTTGATTTTGCCTACCACTTCGCTGAGATCAGGCTCAATAATCGGATGATCAACACCGGCCACTTTCAGACGAAAGGTGATATCTTTATAACGTTCGCCGCCGGTCATGAAAGCTTTGATCTTTGGCTGTTGACCGCTACCCGCGGCGCCTAGTTTTTCAAATTCACCGTCCCAAATCCAGCTTGTATCAATCCCATCCGCATAATTTGCATTCAGCAGGCCAACGAATGAGAAAGGATCTGGTTCCGTTAAGATCATATCAATGACTTGGTTAACACCGACTGGATTTTTAATCAAAATCAACGTCACATCTTTGTCGCCAACATGAATTTCTTCTTGACGACCGAAGACACGTTCATCGCTCGTAAAAGCCAGCCGTATCTGATCATCACTCACACCCATAAAGTGACCGACTGCAAAGGCAGCGAGTGCATTATAAATGTTGTACAAACCGCCAATACCAATTTCATAAGGTTGATTATTAATTTCAAACACTGAGCTAGTCGGAGTCATCGCGCCAAGTTTGGTAACAGCATCGGTCAATTCTGGCCGATGAAAACCGCAATGGGGACAGAAATAATCGCCTAAATTGCCATAAGTCATGAAGTGATAATGCAAAATGTGCTGACAGATGGGACACAAAATGCCATCGGTATTCACCGGGGCAGTTATGTCAGCTTTAGGCAGATGATTAAAGCCGTAGAAAATTTTGGGGTTAGGCAGTGAAACAGAATTAAATAACTGAGCGTCGCCGTTAGCAATAATCGTTGCATCTGGTGCTAGTTTAATTCCATCGAGAATTTTTTTATACGTTGTATAGATTTCGCCATATCGATCCATTTGATCGCGGAAGATGTTAGTTAGCACAAAGGCGATCGGTTTGATATATTGAGTAACCTTGATGACGTTAGCTTCATCAACTTCTAAAATTGCTAAGGGGCGTTGACCACGTGGACGTTTTGCATGAAGAAAAGTGCCAACGATACCTTGTTCCATATTGGATCCCGTCGGATTGGTTAAAACATCCGTATATTTTTCGCGTAAAACGCGAACTGTCAGTGCTGTCGTCAAGGTCTTACCATTTGTACCTGTGACCACAATGACGTCATAATTTTGTCCGAGGGTCTTCAACAATTCAGGATCAATACGCGTCGCCAGTTTGCCTGGCAGGGAAGAACCACCGTGTAAAAATGTGTGTAAGAACCAATAAGATGATTTGCCGACCGCCGTGGCCACGCCGCTTTTTAATGACATAAAAGAACTCCTTCAACACTGTAATTAACCTTTGTAGTTTAGCACATTCGTCAAATAAACTGGCTGAGGAAGCTCAGGTTTAAGCGCTGATTAAGAAATGCTATTGCTGATTTGTTAGTGTTCAGTATTACCCGGCTTGCTTCGCCAGGGGTCGAGAAGCCTGTTCATTGGGGCAATGATTCGCTATAATGAAAGGCGACAAAATTTTGAGCAGGAGTAAATCGACATGGCACAGTTATTTTTTCGTTTTGGCGCGATGAATTCGGGCAAAACGATTGAGATTTTAAAAGTCGCCCATAACTATGAAGAACAAGGAAAGTCAGTCATTATTATGACCAGTGCCGTGGATACACGAGATGGAGCTGGCTTTGTTTCCAGTCGGATTGGTCTTAAACGACCTGCTCACGCGATTCAATCGACGACAGATATCTATGAGGCTGTCACTAGAATTGATCCATCTGCGGCCTGTGTCTTGGTTGATGAAGCACAGTTTTTAGAAAAGCATCATATATTAGAGTTAACCAAAGTCGTTGACCAATTGCGTATTCCAGTGATGACTTTTGGTTTAAAAAATGATTTTAGAAATGAACTGTTTGAAGGCTCAAAGTACTTACTGCTTTACGCTGACAAGATTGAGGAAATGAAGACAATTTGCTGGTTCTGCCGAAAAAAGGCCATCATGAACTTACGGGTGCATGATGGCCAGCCGGTGTATGAAGGTGAGCAGGTCCAAATCGGCGGTAATGAAAGTTATTACCCGGTTTGTCGAGAGCATTATTTCAACCCCCCGATGAGTCAAGCCCAGTTTCATGTTGAGGAGACCAAATAATTATGGATGAAATGTTTGATAAATTACAGGCGGTGGCTGACCGTTATGAAGAATTGAATGAATTAATGAGTGATCCTGAAGTTATTGCTGATTCAGATCGTTTTATGGCATTGTCAAAAGAGGAAGGTAGCATTCGGGAAACAGTAACGAAATATCGGCGTTACCGACAGGTTATGACGGAAATTAATGACGATAATGACTTGCTACGAGAAAAGTTGGATCCAGAAATGGAGGCCATGACCAAAGATGAATTGAAAGACCTTGACGAAGAAAAGACACAATTGGAACAAGAGATTACCGTCTTGATGTTACCGTCAGATCCGAATGATGATAAAAACATTATTATGGAAATTCATGGCGCTGCTGGCGGTGATGAAGCAAGCTTATTTGCCGCCGATCTTTTTAACATGTATACCCGTTATGCTGAGCGACAAGGCTGGAATGTCGAAGTCATTGATGAGAATGCGACCGAAGTGGGCGGTTTTAAAGAAATTGTCCTCATGATTACGGGTGAGAAAGTCTATTCCAAGTTGAAGTTTGAAAATGGTGCTCATCGTGTGCAGCGAGTCCCAGTCACCGAATCGGCCGGGCGTGTACACACGAGCACGGCGACAGTTGGTGTGATGCCCGAATATGAAGATGTTGATATTGATTTGGATCCAAAAGATATTCGGACAGATGTGTTTCGCTCTTCTGGTGCTGGCGGTCAACATATTAACAAAACCAGTTCAGCAGTGCGAATGACCCACTTGCCGACCGGGGTAGTTGTTTCTATGCAGGACCAGCGATCTCAGCAACAAAACCGTGCAAAAGCGATGGAGATCCTTAAACAACGGGTTTACGACTACTATGCTTCGCGGGAACAAAATGAATACGATGAACAACGTAAAACAGCTGTGGGGACCGGCGATCGTTCTGAACGAATTCGGACCTATAATTTTCCACAAAACCGTGTGACAGATCATCGAATTAATTTGACACTGAATAAATTAGATCGGGTGATGAACGGCGAACTCGATGAAATTATTGAAGCATTATTGTTGAATGAACAAGCCAAAAAGATGGAAGAATTGAATCATGGCTAATCCAACTGTGATCGAAGCCCAGCAGTGGGCTTTTTCGTGTTTTAAAGCTGTCACGAATAAGTCAATTGAGGATGTGGGACAGTTGCCCGAAGTGATTATGTCAGATCTTTTTGGGTGGTCACGCACCAAACTGCTCCTATCGTTGCGTGATACTTTAACAACGACACAGTGGACAGCTTATCAACAAGCGGTTAACCGGATCGTAGCAGGTGAGCCTGAACAATATGTGGTAGGTAAGGCTACTTTTTATGGACGACCATTTCAGGTTACTCCAGCCGTACTAATTCCTCGTCCTGAAACAGAAGAGTTAATTGACTGGGTGCTCAGCGATTGGGGAAAAGTTTCCCTAAAACGGGTGCTTGATATTGGGACTGGTAGCGGCGCGTTAGCGATTACGTTAGCACTGGAACGGCCGCAGTGGCAGTTAACTGCTACCGATATCAGTGCAGCCGCTGTTGCCGTTGCACAACACAACGCGTTGGCGTTAAATACGAAGCTCAACTGGGGGGTGGGCGATCTCTTCACTCCAGTGAACGAGCAATCCTTTGACCTAGTCATTAGTAATCCGCCATATATCAGTCAGCGTGAACAATCATTGATGGATGAGAGTGTCCTAAATTATGAACCGCATGAGGCATTGTTCGCTGCTCATGATGGTTTAGCCATTTATGAACGGATCGCTGCTCAATTGGTTGATCACTTGTCTCCCAATGGCGCAGCCTATTTTGAAATTGGTTTTGCGCAGGGTCCGGCGGTAGTGGCGTTAATGAAAAATGCCATCCCACAAGCGGACGTATCCTTGAAACAAGATGTGACGGGACATGATCGGATGATTCGGGTTCGACTTTGAAGAATCGAGTTAATTTGAGTAAAAGGGGATAACTAGCATGAAAACACAAATTTTTTCGACGGCCGAAATTGATCAAGCTGCTTCAGCCTTGGCTAAGGGCGAGTTGGTGGCTTTTCCAACAGAGACCGTTTATGGTTTAGGGGCCGATGCATTGAATGAAGCAGCAGTTAAAAAGGTGTACGCGGCGAAGGGGCGACCAAGTGACAATCCCCTAATTGTACATGTGGCAGATATCGAAACCGTCAAACGGCTAGTTGAACCATTATCTGAAGGGGCTCAGCAATTAATGGCAACTTTTTGGCCGGGTTCCTTGACCATGATTTTTAACCTAAAACCTAATGTTCTTTCAAAAACGGTTACTGGTGGTTTAACAACGGCGGCATTTCGTTTTCCGGCAAATGAAACTACATTAGCTTTGATTAAGACGTTCGGGCATCCAATTGTTGGTCCATCGGCGAACACCTCCGGGAAACCTAGTCCGACTACTGCCCAACATGTTTATCATGATCTCCATGGTAAGATTGCGGGGATTCTTGACGATGGTGCGACTAAAGTTGGTGTGGAGTCGACGGTACTTGATATGTCAACGTCACAACCAGCTATTTTACGACCTGGGGCAGTGACCGCCGCACAGATCGAAGCGGTGATTCATACACCGGTGGCAACGGAGGTTCATCAGGTTGGGATTAAGGAAACGCCTAAGGCACCGGGGATGAAGTATAAGCATTATGCCCCAGCTGCTCAGGTGGAAATCGTGAATGATGAGGATTGGTCGGCGGCCCTAAAGTGGGCAAAAAAACAATCGAGCAAAGTTGGGGTGATGGCAACGACGGGGCGACTGACCGATCTGACCTTGCCGAGCAATGTAGAAGTTTTTTCACTAGGTAAGGATGTAACGTCGGCTAGCCATTTATTATTTGCCGGTTTGAGACATTTTGATGATGAGCCAACAATTCATTACATTTTGGCTGAAGGCTTTACGCCAAAAAATCTTGGCCTCGCGTACATGAACCGATTAAAAAAGTCAGCGGGAAATGTCTTCTTTGAACCTTAGTCGATTCAAACGTTAGCGCAAAATATCGCTGGTGATGAATAAATTCAATTCATATTTACTCGAACCCAGCAACACATGTGGCTAGGTTCTTTTTTTGTCTCTAAACAGGGCGTTCATACGTTCAAGGTGCTGCTGATTATTGAGATAAAATTGCCTCTTCAAAGTTCAGTGCGGTAAAATGAGGCAATAGATTTCGATGATTGTTTTGAGGAGGAACTGACCATGAGTTATCAAACAACAGATCCAGAACTGTGGCAAGCCATTGAACATGAGGGCCAGCGGCAACAAGGAACGATTGAACTAATTGCTTCAGAGAATATTGCTTCAGATGCGGTTCGTGCAGCTCAAGGTTCAGTATTAACCAATAAATATGCCGAAGGTTACCCAGGACGCCGTTATTACGGTGGCTGTGAATATATTGATGTGGTCGAGCAACTCGCGATTGATCGAGCGAAAACACTGTTTGGTGCTGAATATGCCAATGTGCAACCACATTCCGGTTCTCAAGCTAACATGGCAGCTTATAGCGCTTTGATAAAACCTGGAGATGTCGTCATGGGGATGGCGCTGGATGATGGTGGTCACTTGACCCATGGTTCGAAGGTTAACTTTAGCGGAAAAACTTACACCTTTTATCCCTATCATGTTGATCCCAAGACACAGCGACTGAATTATGAGGCAATCCGTGAGCAAGCTCAAGAGGTACAGCCACAATTGATCGTGGCAGGCGCCTCCGCGTACAGTCGCACAATTGATTTTAAAGCCTTTCGTGAAATTGCCGATTCGGTGGGGGCCAAGTTGATGGTTGATATGGCCCATATTGCCGGTCTTGTCGCCGTTGGCCTGCATCCAAGCCCAGTTCCATATGCTGATGTTGTGACTACCACGACCCACAAAACATTGCGTGGCCCGCGGGGCGGTATGATTCTTGCCAAAGCTCAATATGCCAAAAAGCTCAATTCGGCCGTTTTTCCGGGAACACAAGGTGGTCCACTGGAACATGTGATTGCCGGTAAAGCAGCTGCTTTGGGTGAAGCATTACAGCCAGAATTTAAGACTTACGGTGAACAAGTCATTCGTAACGCACAAGCAATGGCGGCGGTCTTTAACGCTGATGAACATGTCCGGCTACTAACTGGCGGGACTGACAACCATTTAATGACGCTAGATTTGACGGACACAGCATTGACTGGGGCGGCCTTACAGGACCTGCTAGACGCTGTGTCAATCACGACAAATAAAGAGGCAATTCCAAATGATCCCGAGGGACCTCAAGTCACTTCTGGTTTACGGATTGGAACGCCAGCCATCACAACCCGGGGCTTTAATGAAAATGAATGTGAAGAAGTTGCGGCCCTTATTTTGCAAATGATTCAACATCCTGCAGATGAGGTGGTTGCGAAATTTGTATCGCAGCGGGTTCAGGCTTTAACAGCAGCTCATCCAATTAATGTGAATTAATTACCGTTTGTGCTCGCGTTTGCCACAAAAATCGACTAAAATTGAGAGCAGAAAATAAAAGGAGCGTGGCACCGCATGGGAACATTTCAGGTTCTTGATCATCCACTAATTCAGCATAAATTAACGATTATTCGTAATCGAGAGACAGGCACGAAGGTTTTTCGAGAAGTTGTCAATGAAATCTCAACGTTGATGGCCTACGAGGTGTCGCGGGACATGCCATTGGAAGATGTTGAAGTGACGACGCCGATCGGTCCGACGATTAAAAAGCAATTAGCTGGTAAAAAATTAGCGATTGTGCCAATTTTACGGGCTGGATTAGGGATGGTTGACGGTTTTTTAAACTTGATTCCGGCAGCCAAAGTTGGTCATATCGGGATGTATCGGGATGAGGAAACGCTTCAACCCGTGGAATATTTTGTAAAAATGCCCGCAGATATTGATCAACGGCAAATCTTTGTCGTTGATCCAATGCTGGCTACTGGTGGTTCAGCGATCATGGCAATTGATGCGCTCAAACAACGTGGTGCTAATAATTTTAAATTTATGTGTTTGGTGGCAGCACCTGAAGGTGTAAAAGCTTTACAAGCAGCACACCCGGATGTAGATATTTACACTGCTGCCTTGGATGAAAGCCTCAATGAAGATGGTTATATTGTGCCAGGCTTAGGTGACGCAGGTGATCGTTTATTTGGGACTAAATAACTTTAAGCTATCCTTGAGTAAATCGTGACTGGAATATAAAAGATGTGTAAATATAGCATAACTAGTCGTTGATCTTGTATAAAATCCTTACTCCAAAATGTAGGCGGAGATAAGGATTTTTTAATTTTTCATCCAGTGGTGTTTGACTTTGAAAATTTGAACTAGTTTTGGCGGCTACCAGTACACACTAAACCCAGCTGATTGGCCATTTTAAGGCTGTCGAATGATCTCAGCTGGTCCAGAATAAGAATGCAATAATTAATCAAAAATTGGCTGGTTAACTTGTTATTTAATCAGCTAAAATATTTTTAGCGGACAATTAAATTGGTTTTAAAAAATGCAATCACGAGAGCAGAATTAGAGTGGAGCAACGCTTTGAAACAAAAATGGAACGTGAGAGAAAAATGTAAATTATTTTCAGTAAGCAGATGGAACCGCTTTCTAATTGATGGGAAACTTGTGGCTCTAAGGATGACAGGACTTTGATGAAGTGTAAATTCTTTTGCGATTGATTTTCAATGGTGGTATCATAACTCTGTATTTTGAACAGCAAACGCTCAATTTTTGGACTATTCGGTCAGAGTTGGACTGGTTCACGATATTGTTAGATATTAAGGTTACGAAAAGAGGTGATATTTAGTGGATTCCTTCCAATTTTTGGGGCTGACTTTTCACACTGCTAACATTATTTCAGTGACAATTGCGTTCGCATTGGTGTTTGGTTTCGTTTTCTTTTTATCTAGACGATTAACATTGAAACCAACAGGTGGACAAAATATCTTGGAATGGGTGATTGATTTCACGAACGGAATCGTTCGTGGTCAACTACCTGGACGTGACGGTGGTCAGTTAGGGTTATTTGCATTTACGCTGTTCCTATTTGTATTTTTTGCCAATGAATTTGGTCTATTCTTGCAGGTTGGAGTTAATGGGGTCGATTATGTACGTAGCCCAACTGCAGATCCAGTTATTACGTTAACGATGGCAATGGTTACACTAGCGTTAGCGCACTTTCTGGGTGTGGTGAAGTTTGGTTTCGGCGGTTATCTGTCAAATGCGTATTTAAAGCCATTTGCTGCTTTATTGCCGATTAACCTTATCGAAGAATTCACGAACCTGTTAACGTTAGCTTTGCGGCTTTACGGGAACATCTTCGCTGGTGAAACGCTACTGAAGTTACTCGGTAGTATGGCTTTCTCACATGGGTTGCCAACTATGATTGTGGCGTTACCACTCGAGATTGCTTGGCAAGGGTTCTCAGTCTTTATCGGAGCGATCCAAGCCTATGTTTTTGTAACCTTAAGCACGGTATACATTTCTCGAAAAGTGACAGTAGAGGAATAAAAATCTTAGGAGGATTCAATATTATGGGTGCAATTGCTGCTGGAATTGCCGCTGGTGCGGCTGCCATTGGTGCCGGTGTCGGTGACGGCCTGGTTATTTCAAAGACTTTGGATGGGATGGCTCGTCAGCCTGAAATGTCCGGTCAACTGCGGGGAACAATGTTCATTGGGGTTGGTTTGATTGAAGCCATGCCAATCATTGCGATCGTTATTGCCTTCTTAGTTATGAACAAGTAGTTTGAATTGTGAAGACATACAAATTCTAACTAGAGGAGGTGTCAATAGATGTTTTCACCATTAATACTGGCGTCAGCGAGCGGATTTGATTATGGTGACATGCTGTTTTACATGGTGGCTTTTGTCCTATTAATGTGGTTAGTTAAAATTTTTGCATGGAAACCGGTTAACAAAATGATGTCTGACCGAGCCACAAAAATTGCTAATGATATTGACGCTGCGGAAAAGTCACGATCAGATGCTGAAAGTCTTGCTACACAACGCCAAGATGCGTTGGCCAATTCTCATCAAGAGGCGACAACTATTTTGGCTGATGCCAAAGATGCAGGAAGCAAGCAGCGTGATCAAATCATTACTAAAGCTCAAAGTGACGCGCAACAGCTACGTGAATCGGCAACTGCTGATATTGAGCAGCAGCGTCAAGACGCGTTAGCAAGTGCCCGCAATGATGTTGCGGACTTATCTATTGAGATTGCTTCCAAGATCATTCATAAGCAGTTAGATGCTAATGATCAAAAAGCATTAATTGATTCTTACATTGAAGGGTTGGGAAAAGATGACCAAACTCGCTAAATCGCAAGTTGCTCGTCGTTATGGCCGAGCAATGTTTGATACGGCTAATGAGCAGCATCAAGTAGAGTCGATTAATAACGAGCTCGTTCAAATTCAAGGCGTTTTTCAAGCCATCCCGAACCTTGGCACGATTTTAACTGGTGCTGGGTTGAAGAATCCTGAAAAAGAAGCCCTTTTAAAGCCTTTGCTAGATGGGGCAAGTCCCCTTGTTCATAATTTTTTGCAAATGCTTTTTGACTACGGCCGCTTGAATGATACGGTCGCAATCATTGATGAGTTCAAACGGCTCTACGATGAACAAAATCAAGTGGTCTCGGCCGACGTCACAACTGCTGTTGCTTTAGATATGAACCAGCAACAACGTTTGATGGCCAGCGTGGCTAAACGTGTTGGTGCGAAAACAGTCCGATTGAATGTCGTTATCGATCCTGCCATTATTGGTGGTGTGATTATCAATACTAACGATACGGTAATTGATGGCTCAATTCGTAACCAACTAAACCGTCTGCGACAAACGTTGACGCGTTAAAAATCTTTGTAAAGAGGTGAGATCCGCATGAGCATCAAAGCTGAAGAAATCAGCGCTCTCATTAAACAACAGCTTGAGAACTATCAAGAGGAGCTGACCGTTGAAGAGACGGGAACAGTAACCTACGTCGGTGACGGGGTTGCTCGTGCTCATGGTCTGGATAATGCATTAGCTGGTGAACTGCTCGAATTTGAAAATGGCGTGTACGGAATGGTTCAAAACCTCGAATCTGACGATGTCGGAATCGTGATTTTAGGAGCTTATGACGGGATTCAAGAGGGATCGTCCGTTAAACGGACTGGTCGGATTATGGAAGTTCCTGTCGGCGACGCGTTAATCGGGCGGGTTGTAAATTCTTTGGGTCAACCAATTGACGGAAAAGGTGAGATTAAGACTGATCACACCCGTCCTGTTGAGTTTAAGGCGCCTGGAGTTATGCAACGTAAATCTGTCAGTGAACCATTACAGACTGGTATAAAAGCCATTGATGCCTTGGTTCCGATTGGTCGTGGTCAACGTGAATTGATCATTGGCGATCGGAAGACAGGGAAGACATCACTGGCGATTGATACAATTGTTAATCAAAAAGATCAAAACATGATTTGTGTTTATGTGGCGATTGGACAAAAGGAATCAACCGTTCGTGCTCAAGTAGAGACGCTTCGGCAACTTGGGGCGATGGATTACACAATTGTTGTTTCTGCAGGGCCTTCAGAACCTGCACCAATGCTCTATTTAGCCCCTTACGCGGGAGCCGCGATGGGTGAAGAATTCATGTACAATGGTAAACATGTCTTAATCATCTATGATGACCTATCAAAACAGGCTGTCGCTTATCGTGAGCTTTCCTTAATTCTTCGTCGGCCACCTGGTCGTGAGGCCTATCCTGGAGATATCTTCTACACACATTCACGTTTGCTCGAACGAGCAGCCAAATTGAGTGATGAAATGGGCGGCGGTTCGATGACAGCTTTGCCAATCATTGAAACTCAGGCCGGTGATGTGTCAGCCTATATCCCAACCAACGTGATTTCTATCACTGACGGTCAAATTTTCTTGAATTCTGATTCATTTTATTCTGGTATTCGACCAGCCATTGACGCGGGTACTTCTGTTTCCCGGGTTGGTGGTGATGCTCAAGTTAAAGCTATGAAAAAGGTTTCTGGGACACTACGGCTTGATTTATCTTCTTATGCCGAACTCGCTTCATTTGCGCAGTTTGGTTCTGACTTGGATCAAGCAACTCAGGACCGTTTGAATCGTGGACAACGAACGATTGAGGTGCTAAAGCAACCATTGCATGCACCATTAGCTGTTGAAAAGCAGGTTATCATTTTATATGCCTTGACGCATGGGTACATTGATAAAATTGCCATTGAGGATATCGCGCGCTTCCAAAGCGAGCTGTTTGATAATTTTGATGCGAAACATGCTGATTTATTGGATACCATTCGGTCAACTGGGAATTTACCAGATGATGACGATATGAAGGCTGCAATGTCCGCATTTGTTGATTCTTTTCAACCAACTAAAGCAGCTACGGAAGCCACTAAATAGGTTGAAAGGAAGGTGAGCAAATGCCTGCAGCACTAAACGAAGTGAAACGCCGGATTAGTTCGACGCAAAAAACGGCTCAAATCACAACAGCGATGCAGATGGTCTCAACCTCTAAGCTTAGTCAGATCCAACACCATACGAGTGGGTATCAAATTTATGCAGCAAAGGTTGAAAGCGTTGTGACTCACCTTGCTGCTTCTCATTTACTAGATAGTGGGTCCGTTTCGACGCCCAGTACTAGTTCCAATGATGATGTACCTGCTAGTGGTTTAATGACACAACGCCCAGTTAAAAAAACTGGCTTGTTAGTCGTTACTTCAGATCGCGGCCTAGTTGGCAGTTATAATAGTAATATCATTAAATCTACGAATGACTTTATGCACCAACATGGTGGTAGTCAGAACGATTATGTTGTCTTAGCTATTGGTGGCACTGGCGCTGACTTTTATAAAAAGCGTGGTTTAAACGTGGCTTATGAATATCGTGGTGTCAGTGATGTCCCAACATTTGTTGAAATTAGAGAAATCGTGAAAACTGTGGTGGCAATGTATAACAATGGCGTCTTTGATGAGTTATATGTTTGTTATAGTCATTTTGTTAACCGACTGACATCACGTTTTCGTTCCACACGAATGTTACCAATCACTAGTGACACGGTTATAGATACAAAACCAGACGGCGATGAGAGTGGTTCTGCAAAAGCCGCGGCAGCAGGAATTAACATTACTCCGGAATATGAGTTAGAACCATCCGCTGAAGAAATTTTGCAGGTGGTCTTACCACAGTATGCCGAAAGCCTCGTCTATGGAGCTATTCTGGACGGTAAAACTTCGGAGCATGCGTCAAGTGCGACTGCGATGCAAACTGCCTCGGATAATGCTCATGACCTAATCGGTAATCTTAGTCTTCAATATAACCGTGCACGTCAAAGTGCAATTACTACTGAGATCACTGAAATCACTGGTGGGCAGGCAGCATTGGAATAGGAAGTTAATCCCGATTGACAAGTAAAGGCTTGTCAACGGTAATTATTAAGACGGAAGGAAGATACGCGAATGAGTTCTGGTAAAGTTGTTCAAGTTATCGGCCCCGTTGTTGACGTTGAATTTCCACTAGATGGTTCGTTACCTGCAATTAACAATGCATTACTGGTTAAACGTCCCAATCAAAAGGATCTCACGGTTGAAGTCACCTTGGAACTAGGGGACGGTGTCGTGCGGACAATTGCGATGGATGGAACGGATGGCTTACAACGTGGCATGGAAGTTGAGGACTCAGGTGGCTCAATTTCAGTGCCCGTTGGTGAAGATACATTGGGTCGGGTATTTAACGTCCTCGGAGAACCGATCGACGGCGGAGCAGAGTTTGGTCCAGATGCAAAACGCAATCCGATTCATCGGGAAGCGCCAGAGTATGACCAACTCGCAACAAGTACTGAAATTCTCGAAACGGGAATTAAAGTGATTGATTTACTTGCTCCATATGTACGTGGTGGTAAGGTTGGCCTCTTTGGAGGGGCTGGTGTTGGTAAGACAGTTCTGATTCAAGAACTAATTCACAATATTGCCCAAGGCCATAACGGGATTTCAGTATTCACCGGTGTTGGTGAACGTACTCGTGAAGGCAATGACATGTACTTTGAAATGAAAGGGTCTGGCGTTTTGAAGCAGACCGCCATGGTGTATGGACAAATGAATGAGCCACCTGGTGCCCGGATGCGAGTGGCGTTGACTGGGTTGACGATTGCGGAATATTTCCGTGATGTCAAGGGACAGGATGTGTTGCTGTTTATCGACAACATTTTCCGGTTTACTCAAGCTGGTTCAGAAGTCTCTGCGTTACTTGGACGAATCCCGTCAGCCGTTGGTTATCAACCAACCTTAGCGACAGAAATGGGTCAACTACAAGAACGAATTACTTCTACACAAAAGGGTTCAATTACATCCATTCAGGCGGTTTATGTGCCTGCCGATGACTATACTGACCCGGCGCCGGCAACCACTTTTGCTCATTTGGATGCGACAACTAACTTGGAACGTTACTTGACGCAACAAGGAATTTATCCGGCCGTGGATCCGTTGGAATCAACTTCGTCGGCGTTGACTCCCGAAATTGTGGGACAAGATCATTACGAAGTTGCCACACAAGTCCAACAGATTCTGCAACGATATCACGAGCTACAAGATATCATCTCTATTTTGGGGATGGACGAATTGTCGGATGAAGAGCAGACGGTTGTGGCACGTGCTCGTCGAATTCAGAATTTCTTGAGTCAGCCATTTTCCGTTGCTTCTCAATTTACAGGAATTGATGGACAATATGTTCCTGTTGAAGATACGGTTAAAGACTTTAAGGCCATCTTGGACGGGAAGTATGATGACCTACCTGAAGAGGCCTTCCGATTGGTCGGTACGATTGATCAAGCTGTTGCAAAGGCCAAACAACTACAAGGTAGTAACTAAGGGGGCGTAACCAATGGCTGAACCTCAACTGACGGTTACGATTGTGACCCCGGATGGAACGAGTTACGATAATCATGAGGCTACCATGTTTGTGGCGAAAACAACCAACGGTGAAATCGGAATTATGCCAAACCACGTTCCGCTAATTGCGGCGTTGGAAATTGATGAAGTTCGTGTCAAACATGATCAAAACGCGGAAGATGAAATTGCTGTTAATGGTGGTTTTGTTGAATTCTCTGATAACGTCGCGACAATTGTGGCAGATTCTGCGGAAACGCAGGGTAATATTGATGTTGACCGTGCGCAAAGTGCGCGAACTCGTGCACAACAAGCAATTGAACATGCTCAACAGGCACATGATGCTGACGAACTACGCCGGGCAGAGGTTGCCTTGCGTCGAGCAATTAATCGGATCAATGTTGCCTCGCATACGCAAAATCGTTGATTTACACATTACTTAAAGTTGTACAAAGAGCTGCATTAGAAGCTAAAAAAAGAACCAACAACAGATTGTTTGTTGTTGGTTCTTTTTTTGTTTGATAAACACGGATAAATATTTTGCAAACAAGAGCCAATATGTACCAGCAGTCACAATTATTTACTGATAAATTTGAAAAAATTGGCGTAGCCTGTTAGCTGTCTTCCTCCAAATTGATCGTCATGATGTGGATAGATAATTAATTATTATTCATTATTCATGATTGAAAGATGGAGATTAAAGTAGCCGAGTTTATTTTTGTTATTTAAATAATTGTAATGATAAGATCAATTTTTAAAAAAATGACAAAAGAAAAGTAAATGAATATATTAAAAAAAAGTTCGCTAAAAAGCCTTTCTCAGCGCACTCCTATGAATCTATTTTCGACATATCTAATGATTACCATAGCTAAAAATTTACAGACTATTCAAGATCCGTTAATATATCATTAAAATAACGATAAGGATTTGAAAATAAACGATTGTTTTCGCACATTCCTTACGCGTTGAGGTTGATGCTTTAATTTATGATTTTACGGATTATGCGCCCCGTTAACTGAAATCAAACTCTTGGAATGTACGATGATCATTGTGTTTGTGATAAATGTCATAAAAATCGACGATTATGGAGGTGTTATTGGTGGATAACCTGATGGAGCTAAAATGGCTTGTACAGCTATTAAGAAAAAAATTCTGGCTGATTATTGTGAGCAGTGTACTTTGTGGAGGAGCGGGCTTCGCCGCCGCAAAATTTTTAATTAACTCCGAATATACAGCAACGACGCAGATTTTGATCCGTAAGCAAGGTCCGGTCGGCGAAAATCAAAATGGCACAGCAATTGACCAACAGACAGCATCACAGTTAGTTAGTACTTATAAAGATTTAGTTACCAATCAAGTTGTTTTGCAAGACGTAAGTGACACGCTTAAGAAAAGCCAAGCAAAATGGGCAAAAAGCTTATCTGTAAATCAGCTTAAGCGAGCTATTACGGTTGACGGTGAAGAAAGTTCTCGCGTATTAACGATTAACGTTGCTGCTGATAAGGCAGCCCAAGCACAAATGGTTGCCAAACGTCTTGGAAGCGTTTACAAAGCTGACACAAAGAAAATGATGGGGATGGACAATGTTGCTGTGATTGTTGACGATGTGCACAGTGTTCGCACATCACCGAGTCAGCAATTATTCATGATCGCTGGTTTAGTGGCTGGTTGTTTAATTAGTATGGGGCTGATATTAGCCCGCGAATTGATGGATCAAACGATTAAAACGGATAATTATCTCATTGATCACTGGCGCTTGAAAAATTTAGGCCATATCGGGTTGATTGAACACAGACATTAGATTGCAAAATAAATAAGTTATCTTTATTAACTTTTTGGAGAATACGTATGAAATTATTTAGTAAGTCAAAAAGGAAGTCGCTAGATTTGTCAAACAGGTTAATTACGGTCAGCTCCCGTTCGCCGGTGGCAGAACAACTCCAAACGTTACGCACCAACATTACTTTTTCGATGATGAATCAGGCTGCTAATTCGATTATGTTTACATCGCCTGAAAGTGGTGATGGACGTTCAATTATTGCGGCTAATATGGCGATTGCTTGGGCTAGTCAGGGGCAACGAGTTCTGCTAATTGATGCGGATTTCAGGCATCCTAGCATGCATAAAATTTTTCAAAAACAAGATTATCGAGGCTTGAGAGATGCTCTGTTAACTAGGCAAGTAAATTATCAACGGGATATTCAGGATAGTGACATTGAAAATCTATCAATTATGACCAGTGGGACAGGCATCAAAAATGATGTCAGTTTAATTAAAACGGAAAGAATACCCCATCTTCTTATGCAATTCAAGCAAGTTTATGATCTGGTTGTCATTGATGTGCCATCGTTAATGGATGTTTCAGATACTCAAGTTTTAGCAAGCCAAGTTGATGGAGTGGTACTGGTTATCCGACAAGGACATACGACCAAAATGTCCGTGGACCGCTCTATCGAGTTGCTGCAGATGGCTGATGCTAACTTGTTAGGCTATGCTATGAATTCTGCTGGTAGCGAATAACATAATACGCAGACAAAATTAAGGAGGAGCATCATGGAAAAACAAAACCTTTCTCAAGTAGTTGAATTCGACCTTATGCCGGCTGCTTGGTCCTGGTATTTGCCGATTAAGCGGCTATTGGATTTAATGTTTGTTTTGCCACTTTTTATTCTTGGATTGCCAATTGTTTTAATTGCTGCGCTGGCAGTTAAGCTAGATTCTGCGGGGCCAGCCTTTTTCAAACAAGAACGCCTGGGTTTACAAGGCCGACCCTTAACCATTCTGAAATTACGAACCATGTGTCAAGATGCTGAAAAAAATGGTGCTCAGTGGGCTGAAAAGAAGGATTCACGGGTAACAAACGTCGGGCGCTTCTTACGGAAAACTAGAATTGATGAATTACCGCAATTATTGAGCGTGCTGAGCGGTCAGATGAGTTTAATCGGTCCACGACCTGAGCGACCGGAATTTACCCGAGAATTTGCCCAAACCTATCCCGGCTTTGAGCAGCGGTTACGCGTTAAACCTGGTTTGAGTGGTTATGCCCAAGTTCATGGTGGCTATGATCTTAATCCTGCGGAAAAAGCTGCTTTAGATAAGTACTATATTGATCATCTTAGTCTTCGAATGGATGGACATATTTTCTTGGCCACCTTAAAAACAGTGATCACAGGGGAGGGATCGCGATGAGTCAGCAAATCAAAACGGCTAAAATTTTGGTAACTGGTGGGGCGGGTTTTATTGGCTCGAACCTAGTTGACGAGCTTATTGAAGATAATGAAGTGGTTGTTGTCGATGATTTATCGATGGGAAGGTTGGAGAATTTACCCGTCTCTAGACATCTACATTTTTTTCATCAGTCGATTAATAACAAAGAGTTTATGGAAAAATTACTAATTGATTGGCAGTTTGATTATATTTTTTTACTCGCAGCAGTGGCAAGTGTTGCGGACGCTATTGAGCGACCATACGAAACGCATGAAATTAATCAAAATGCTAATTTACACGTTATGGAAGTGATTCGCGTCCATCAATTACCAGTGAAAAAGGTCTTGTTTGCTTCGTCAGCAGCAGTTTATGGAGATCACCCAACGCTACCCAAGAAGGAAACTTCGCCGATTAGACCACTTTCTCCGTATGCCATCGATAAATATGCAACAGAACGCTTTCTTATCAGTTATGGCAAGCTTTATGGCATTCCTACAGTTGTGACCAGATTTTTCAATGTTTATGGTCCTAAGCAGAACCCGCAATCGCCTTATTCTGGTGTCTTGTCACTGATTCATGCTGCAATCCGTCAAGGCAAAGTGTTTACTATTTTTGGCGATGGTGAACAAACGCGTGATTTTGTTTATGTGAGTGATGTGATTAAGGCCTTACAGTTATTGATCCTTCATGAGCAAGCACTTCATGATGTCTATAACGTTGGCTCTGGACAACAAGTTAGTTTAAAAACGATGATTAAACATTTTGAAGCGATATGTCAACAGGCACTTAGGCTAACTTACCGTCAGCCGCGAGCCGGTGACATTTATGATTCTGGTGCAAGTATTGAGAAAATTTGCGCGCTTGGGTATCAGGTTCAATTTGCACCAAGGCAAGGTGTCGCACACTACATTAAAAGTTATCGATCAGTTAATTAGAGGAGGAGCCCCGTTGATGATTGGATTAATAAACCGCAAATATAGCGCCTTAATAGCTGTTCATCAAAACGAGCGTCCGGAACATTTTCAGTCTGCACTGGCGAGCATTTTTGATCAGACAGTATTGCCAGCGCAGATGATTATTGTTAAAGACGGCCGTCGAATCTCTGAATTAGATGACGTGATTGATCAATATAAATGTATTTGTCAGTATAGACACATTGATTGGGTATACTTAGAAAACCCTCAGGTAATGGGCTTGACAGCGTCATTGAATCAAGGGTTGACCATGTGTCGGGAATCGTTAGTTGCTCGTTTTGATAGCGATGACGTCAATGTTCCAGAGCGTATGGAAAAAACGCTCCAAAAATTTGCCGAGGACCCCGAACTGAGTGTTGTTGGCAGTTGGATTGGTGAATTCGCGACGGCCATTGAGGATGTGACAGGGATTCGTAAAGTACCCATGGATCAAGCCGCTATCCAACGATTGGCACGGCGGCGTAACCCGATGAATCATATGGCTGTGACTTTTCGCCGTGAAGCAGTGATGAGCTTGGGCGGCTACACGGAAATGCCATCCTTCGAAGACTATTACTTGTGGTTAGGAATGCTTAGCCAACAAATGAAATTTGCTAATTTGCAAGAAACACTAGTTTGGGCGCGTGCAGGTAGTCACTTTTGGGAGCGCCGTAGCGGTTGGTATTATTTGCGACGTGAATTGCATTTTCAAAGTGCAGCTTATCGGCAACATTATTTAAGCTTAAGTGATTACCTCGGTAATATTGTTACCCGGTGCGCAGTTCGTTTAATGCCCAAATTAATTTTAGCGCTGGCGTATAAAACAGTTCGTAGCCAAAGGTAAAACTGAGGGAGACGTTAATATGGTGCCAATTGAACTTAAAGAACAACAGAAAATTCTATTTGGATTGCTACAGTACTTACACCAGCTTTGTGAACAACACAATTTACGATATTCGTTGGGAGGAGGAACGTTATTAGGCGCGGCTAAATATCATGGCTTCATTCCTTGGGATGATGACGCGGATATTGTGATGCCACGGCCAGACTTCATCAAATTAATGGAGATTTTAAAACGTCAGCATAAATACCAAGTCCTCGATCCGCAATTGCCAAATTATTTCTACCCGTATGCGAAATTGATTGACCCAAGGACAATTATGAAGACTAGCTATCATTTTGATCGCTATCACGAATTAGGCGTGTTCGTTGATATTTTTCCGATTGATGGTATTCCTAGCGGCAAAAAGCAGCAGATGTTTTTTCTCAAAAAAAATCATTGGTTGAAAGAACGGTTCTTATGCTCGACACCTTTTTATTATTCGGGTACCAAGTGGTACACGACATTAGTCAAATCAATTAAGTTAATGCCTGTTCACTTGATAGCTAAGCGTCAATCCACCAATAAATGGAAGCGGCTATTATTAGCGTCAATGGCAAATTACGAATTTGAAAATTCGCAATGGTCAGGTATTAGGCTGGATGAAGCTGGGGCGGAAATTTTGCCGACGGGGATCTTCAAAAACTATACCACGTTGTCTTTCGAAGGGACGCAGCTGAATGTTATTCAAGATTACAAGAAGGTGTTAACTCGCGTTTTTGGCGATTATATGGCAGATTATCCGCGTCGTCGCCAACGGCCGTGCCATCATTATCTTGCCTATTGGCGCGAATAAAAGGAGGCTGATTATGGATAAGTCACAACCTGTACGAATTCTTCATTTCCCCGACTCCTTGCATCGTAGCAACGGCCGAATGAGTATTGTTATGAATGTCTTCCGTCAATTAGATCGACAAAAAATTCAATTTGATTTTGCCGTTCCCCGTAGCGTTAAGTCTGACTATGAAGAGGAGATTGTTGCCTTAGGTGGGCGCGTTCATTACTATTCGGGTTCCCTGCGAAATTATCGACAAGTAAAGAAATTCATTCGAGATTTGTTATCAAAATATGCTTATCAGGTCATACATTATCACGCGACATCCATTTGGGGCGCTAGCTTACCAGCGGGAGTTACTAAAGGGGTTAAGCATCGAATTATCCATTCACACAACTCTGTTTTTAGTCAAACAAGGTTAAAAAGCTTTCGAAATCGGCTTTTCAGTCATTTCACTCGGCAATATGCGACCGAGTATGTTGCTTGTTCAAAGTTAGCAGGTGAAACGCTATTTGGAACAGCGAAGTTTCGCGTATTAACAAATGCAATTGATACGAACAAATACAAATATGATGCAATGGCTCGTCAACGTATTCGCTCTCAGTACCATTTTGATCAGACAACCGTCGTTTTGGGTCATATTGGTCGGTTGACAACTACTAAGAACCAGAGCTTTTCATTAAAGCTTCTGCAACGATTAATTCAATCTGGAATTAATGCGAAACTTGTTTTACTAGGTGAGGGGCCTGACGAGGCAGCCTTACGACAATTGGTCGCTGAAAATAATTTGCTTCAATCGGTCGTTTTTGCTGGATTAAGAACAGATGTTCACGCCTTTTATAGTGCATTAGATATGTTATTAATGCCTTCATTATATGAAGGTTTACCAATGGTCGGTGTCGAAGCACAGACCTCAGGACTACCAGTGATTTTTAGTGATCATGTGACGACCGAGGCTGGGCTTATCAATGCGTCCTTTTTACCATTGTCTGATTTAAACAGTTGGTTGAAGCAAATTGATTGGCTAAAATCGCAGAATATTAATCGAGCTCAAGCTCAAGCGATGGTTAAAAATGCTGGCTTTGATGTCGTAAACGGCACCCATCAATGGCAGCAGATGTATGAACAAATGATCAATAGATAAGATAGGTGAGCAGATGACAGCTGGATTAACGATGATTATCACGCTTTTAAACCCATTATTTGGCGGGATTTTTGCCGCGCTGGCCGTTCAAAACGATCGCCGTTTTCGACAATTATACGTTGTTGTGATTGCCGTATTAATTGGGATTATGGCTTACAACTTAGTTCCTAGTCGTGAAACGGCCGATTTGGCTCGTTACTTTTATTGGATCGATCATTATTTTCGTGGACATTCATTTGAACACATTTGGCAAAACTACGGATCGCAAGGATTATTTGTTGTTCAACCCTTGATCTATTTCTTAGTGGGATTGACACAGAACAATCAATTATTGCCATTTGGCGTCATGTTGATTGCTTCTCTTTGCAATTTAACCGTTATTACGCGCTTATGTGATAAATATCAAATTAATATGACGAAATGTATCCTGATCTATTTATGCTTGATGCCATTTCCAATTGCGGATTTAGGTGTGCGGACAGTGCTGTCATTTTCACTAGCCAGTCTAGCTATTTATCGTGACCTTGAGGCGCATCGCCGAGGACTCTTAACTTGGTTGATTTACTTGCTAGCGATCTCCGTTCATGTTGCTGGGTTAATCATAGTTTTGATGCGCTTGGTGCTTCTTTTAAAGGTTCACTGGCGTCCCAATCCTATTCGAGCCATATTTAAATTGAGTGCCATGATTGTGATCATCGCAATTGGCTTGGTGGGATTGACTCAACTAGGAGTGTTCGATTTATTCCTCACTAAAAGTAGTTCATATTTTGGCGAAGGAGGAGATGTTAGCTATGTAGAATATTTAAGTAACAGTATATATATGCGTCTGATTCGCCTGTTCTATTTGATGGTTTTTGGCTATATGAGCCTAATCTTATGGCTGCGCAGACATACAACTGGCTTAACAAATAAAGATGGCTATACTTATGCGCTATTGCTAAGCGTCGTTGCATTAATCTCATTTATATCAAAGGATTCAGTTTATCTTCGTCTGACATTTATCCTTCCCACTTTAATGGCCTATCTTTATGTAGGTCGTTCAGCAAATCAGTCTCGGCGACAGTTAATTGGCGACTTATTTTTGACTGGACTCTGCATAGGTGGGGTAATGATTCAAATAACCTATCTGTCTTTGAATACGAATCTCTTTAATTTCATGATTCACGTGTTCCAATCAGGAATAGTTAACTTAATCCTAACGGGTGGTTAATGGCCTTAATCGTTAGCTGGCTAATACCGCGAGTGAGTTTTTCGTACCAATTTTTTCAACTAGTTCAATGGAGGACAAAACATGCGTCCAATTCGTGTTTTACAGCTAGGAATGACTTCTAATTATGGTGGCATTGAAGCTTATGTAATGAATTTATATCGACAGTTAGATCATCAACAATTCCAATTTGATTTTGTCGACTGGTCCACCGATCGATCGATTGCTTATGCAGATGAAATTGTTCAATTAGGTGGACAGATTATTAAGGTTGTGAATCGTCGAACGCATCCTTTGAAAAATTGGCAGATGATTCGTCAATTGGTAACGTCCGATAAGTACCAAGTCATTTATAATAATTTGAATTCCCGGAGCTATTTAACTGGTGTTTTGGCTGGGTTGAAGTGCGCCAAAGCACGGGTTATTGCGCACGCACACAATGACGGTATTGAAAGGGATCATAAACTGAGTCAGTTGTTAGATCAAATCAATCGACACCGGATTAATCGTCGAGGAATTATTAAAGTGGCCTGTAGTCAAGCTGCTGGACAATGGATGTTTAACGGCCAAGACTTTCGAGTGGTTAATAATGCGATTGAAACATCTCACTATGCTTATCGACAAGATGTTCGGCAACGATTACGTCGGCAACTAGGTCTTGAAGGAAAATTGGTAATTGGCAGTGTGGCTCGCTTATCGTCGCAAAAAAATCCATTATTTTTAGTTGAACTATTGGCGACTGTTGTAAAGACAACCCCGCGGGCAGTATTGCTTATCATCGGTGATGGACAAATGCGTGAAGAATTACTAAATTATGCACGGCAATTAAACGTGGCAGATAAAGTAAAGTTAATGGGCATGCAAAATCATACAGCTGATTTTATGCAGGCAATGGATGTGTTAGCAGCTCCGTCAATTTTTGAGGGATTTGGGATCTCGGTGTTAGAAGCCCAATGTGCCGGTCTCCCTTGTGTTGTGTCACCTGCATTTCACCAAGACGTGATGCAAACCCCGTTAGTGGAAAAACGATCATTAGCAGATTTGTCGGGGTGGGTAGAAGCAGTGTTAACGAGTCAACGGTCTATGCCCAGGCATTCATACGCGCTGGACCTTGTTGAACAAGGATTTGACATTAAGATGCTGTCAGAGCAAGTAGTTCCCTTAATGACCGGCGAAGCTTAGAACGATAAAGTTACACTAGTCAATAACATGGGAGGTGAGTCGATGGCTGCCACGTACCAAGCAAGAACGCAACAATCAGTGAAAAATACAATTGCTTCTACGGCCAATTTTGTTCTGTTATTGCCTACTCAATTTATTCTACGATATTTTTTGGCCAAATATTTTGGGATCGAATATCTAGGCTTAAATGGCCTGTTTAACAGCATTTTAAGTGTGCTCTCGCTGGTTGATATGGGGGTTAGCGCGTCCATTACATATGCCTTGTACCGACCGTTAGCCGACCATGATACAACAATGATTAACGCTCTAATGCGCTTATATCGGCGTATTTATCATTGCTGCACGATTGGTGTCATCTTGCTTGGTGTATGTTTATTGCCGTTCCTACAGCTCTTTACTAAACACCAATTTCAAGCCGCTAATGTTAGCTTGATTTTTCTTATCATGGTCTTCAATATGGCATCAACTTATTTTTTGGCCTACAGTCAAGCCTTGCTCATTGCTGATCAACGTAATCGCTTGATTTCTTGGACAGGGTTGGTGTCTGGGTTGATAACCTTGCTTCTGCAAATTGCCCTGATTGTCATAACTAAAAATATTTACGGATACATTGTTATTGCCATGGCCATTACTATCATCTATAACATACTACTGTCACGCTTTGTTAAACGCGCTTATCATCTACAAGTGACGACTGAAAAAGTCCCGAAGGCTGTGATGGTCAAATTGATTGGGAATACAGTTGGTAATGGTTTAACCCGCTTTAGCAGTGTAGTGGTTAGTGGGACAGATGGCATATTAATATCAATGTTTGTAGGATTGCCAGCATTGGGACGTTATTCCAACTATCTGTTGATCACCAACGCAATGCAAAGGTTTTTGTACCAATTATTCAGTTCAGTTCAAGCCAGCATTGGAAATTTTGGTACTACTCGAACAAAACATGAAGGGTACGCTTTATTCAAGCGTTTGAATTTTATCAATTTTGCTATTTCGGCTGTCATTACCGGCGGTTTAGTCAGCTGTGCAAACCCTTTAATCGAACTTTGGTTGGGGGAACATTATGTGCTCACTGTCACGAATGTTGTGTTAATTGCCGCCGCTCTTTTCTTTATTAATTATTTAGTAGTGACGTTAAACTTTATCTCTGCCTACGGTTTATCCCACAAGATGAAGTTAGTCCCAATTTTAGAATCTTTAGCAAACATTGGGTTGGGATTAGTCTTTTTGGCCGTTTTTCACCTCGGACTTAATGGTGTCTTAATTGCGACTATTTTATCAACCACCATCACTGTGGGCTGGCAAAAGCCGTTTCTATTATTTAAACATGGTTTTCAAAAGCCATTTCGATTATTTATCGGCGATGAGATAAAAGATGTGCTCGTCGTAAGCCTGATTGTTGCAGTTAATGTGATGATCTTAATGGCTGGTGAAAACTATTGGAAGCTATCTACTTTGAATCAATTAGCAATGAATTTTGGCTGTAGCATTTTGACATCTGTAGTCATAGTGCTGGTATGCTATCTGCGGGACGCCCGTTTAGAATATGTAATCTCCTTGGTCCGTGGCCTTAGTGGACAGTTGTGGTTTAATTTGGTGGCGACAAAGCGCAAAAATTAAAGTGAACGCCGTTAATTAATCGACTTTAAACGTAGCTAGTGCGCAGATAGCTATTGAATTGCCGTTATTAGTCTGTCAAAACTGTATATTACAGTTTCTTTTTTGACATGATATTTATAACGTAATCAACTATTCTATGATAGACTAATTGAATAAAGCAAAGAGGTGCAAAATGGCGATTTATGGCGTTTCAGTAGTGATAAAAATAGTGTTTCAATTGGCCTTCATTTGGTTTGCCTTGTGGGCACTTCGACCGCTACCACTTGTCAAGATTATGCCGCAATATCCTCGCCAGGCACAAATGTTACTTGTGTTGCTGGCAATCATCATTGGGTATGGTTGTAGCTCTTTTTTCATTGACTTATTTCAGTCAATTATTGGATTTAGACCCTGAAACAATTTAGTTGTTATCGACAAGTAGTGAGTGCCAAATTTTGGAGGCTCGAAAAATTATGGAAAAGATTATTGTTCATGGCGGCCCGGCTCTGAAAGGAACGGTTGAAATTGAGGGCGCTAAAAATGCCGTTTTGCCGATCCAGGCAGCATCAATTTTAGCTTCATCCGGGAAATTGGCTTTAACAAATGTCCCAGCGTTATCAGATGTCTTCTTAATGAACAAGGTTCTCAGTTTCTTGAATGTGGATGTGGCTTTCGATCGTGATAAGAAGAGTGTCACATTTGATGCATCACGGCACCTGAGTTCTGAAGCGCCGTTTGAATATGTATCGAAGATGCGTGCTTCGATGGTCGTGATGGGGCCGTTATTGGCCAGAGTTGGACGGGCCCGAGTCGCGATGCCGGGAGGTTGTGCAATTGGTAGTCGACCAATTGACCTACATCTCAAGGGCTTTGAAGCATTAGGAGCCACAATTGAACAACATGATGGTTATATTGAAGCGAGTGCCGATCAATTGACTGGTGCTAATATTTACTTGGATTTTCCGAGTGTGGGTGCGACAGAAAATATTATGATGGCGGCTACATTAGCTAAAGGGACGACATTAATTGAAAATGTTGCACGTGAGCCTGAAATTGTTGATTTGGCGAATGTGTTGAACAAAATGGGAGCTCGCGTCTTTGGCGCTGGGACTGAGACGATTCGAGTTGAAGGAGTCGCGACGTTGCATGGGTGTGAACACAGCGTCGTCCAAGACCGCATTGAGGCTGGTACATTTATGGTTGCGGCTGCGATCACCGGTGGCAATGTTCTGATTAAAGATGCCATTAGCGAGCATAATAAACCGTTGATTTCGAAGCTGTTAGAAATGGGCGTTCAAGTCCGTGACGAGGTCGATGGCGTACGCGTGATCGGGACAAGTCAATTAAAGCCGGTGACAGTTAAGACTTCACCACATCCAGGTTTTCCAACCGATATGCAACCCCAGATGTCGGTGCTACAGCTGATGGCAAATGGAACAAGCACATTAACAGAAACAGTTTTTGAAAACCGTTTTAACCATCTTGACGAGTTACGCCGTATGAACGCTCGTTTCACGATCGAAGGTAGAAGCGTCGCATTGCAGGGGCCAACGGCATTTAACGGCGCTGAAGTGGCTGCAACGGACCTAAGAGCGGCTGCCGCTCTCGTTTTAGCTGGGCTAGTAGCCAATGGTTATACAACGGTGACTAATTTACAGTACCTAGACCGAGGCTACTGTGATTTCCATGACAAACTAGCTGCTTTGGGTGCAGAGATTGAGCGAGTGGATATTGATGCGGATGTCCGCCAAATCATTGCCAAGCGGCAAAAAAGTGTTTCTTCGAACTTAAATTGATATTGAACTGATTCCAAAGCAAAGGCTCTTTAATTGTCCGACTTGACGTTGGCGCAATTGAGGGAGCTTTTTTGTTTGATGGCCATCCATATTTTAGAAGTCTAAGTCATTGTTAAAGGTTCAGCAAAGGCTGACGGTCGATAAAGGGATATGCTATAATTGTGCATTGAAATTGTGTAATTGAAAGGAGCTCAACATGGCCAAAGATATTGGAATCGATTTAGGCACAGCCAACGTGTTGATCTATGTCGTTGGAAAGGGAATCGTGCTAGACGAGCCATCCGTCGTTGCCATCGATACCAAAACAGAACGCGTACTCGCCGTTGGTTCCGAGGCATACCGAATGGTAGGGCGAACCCCGAGCAATATTCGTGCAATTCGCCCCTTGAAAGATGGCGTCATCTCAGATTTTGATGTGACTGAAGAGATGCTGTCTTACTTCATTAATAAACTAAATGTTAAAGGGTTTATGTCGCGCCCAAATATTATGATTTGTGCACCAACGAATATTACAGAAATCGAACGCAAAGCGATCATTCAAGCTGCCGAAAAATCTGGTGGGGCAAAGGTTTATCTGGAATACGAGCCCAAGGTAGCGGCAATTGGTGCCGGGTTAGATGTGTATCAAGCGACTGGGAACATGGTGATTGATATTGGCGGCGGCACATCAGACATCGCTGTCTTATCTCTAGGAGACATCGTTGCCAGCACATCATTGCGTATGGCTGGTGATCGCATGAACGCCGACATAGCTGCTTATGTGAAGCGAGAACATGGTCTAATGATTGGTGAGCATTCGGCGGAAAATATTAAAATTAAAATTGGGACCGCTGTTCAGATGGATCATCCAGAGACCATGGACGTTCGTGGCCGTGATTCAGTCAACGGGATGCCACATTCTGTGGAAATTAATGCAAATGAGGTTGAAGCCGCTTTGCACGATACGTTGCAGCAGATTATTGACGCTGCGCATGGCGTCTTGGAACGGATTCAACCAGAATTGGCGGCTGACATCATTGACCGAGGAATTATTTTAACCGGTGGTGGTTCGCTATTACATGGGATTGATCAATTGATTTCTCGAGAATTGCAAGTGCCAGTGATGATTTCAGAGCAGCCCTTGGACAATGTGGCCAAGGGCGCCGGACAATTATTAGAACGCATGAGTGGGAAGAAAGCTTAACTGACCCGATAAGAAGGTGAATGGCTGATGAACTGGTTACTAACTAAATTAATTATCGGCTATCAGCGGTTTATTTCACCACTGTTTCCGCCGAGTTGTCGCTACTATCCGACGTGTTCTAACTATATGTTGATCGCAGTTAAGAAACACGGTGGAGTGGCTGGATTCATTATGGGAATGGCACGGATACTGAGATGTAATCCCTTTGTGCGGGGGGGCTACGATCCGGTTCCTGATTATTTTACTGTTCGTCGCAATCCTCATCCCAGTGATATGGATCCGATTGTGGCAGCTGTCTTTTATGGAGAACATCATGACAAAAAAGGATAAGACGATACCCGTTTCAATTGACGAAACGACGATTGCTGGCGAAACCATTGCTCAAGTAACCGTAAATAAACAAATTATTGGTCAAATTAAGCCAGACGGTAAAAAATTTGTTGCAACCATGAATGGTGGTCAGCGATTTAACGCAAAAACGCAAGAAAGCGCGCTTCAAGAGATTCTTGCTGAATACAACTTACATGGTTGAGCACTTTTTGTGAGAATACGAATCAGCTTTAGGGAGGATCCAAGTGCAACAAGAACGTGCTTCCGTCAGTCGGAGTAATAAAAATTTAGATTCACGTATTGATTGGGGCATTATTTTTTGTGTCCTCATGTTGGCATTGATCGGGATTGCTTCAATCTATGTGGCGGCGACGCATGATGCCAAAACGGTGAGCGTGGTCAAGCAAGTGGCCACTCAAGTTGTCTGGTATGTCATTGGAACGGTTGCTGTTGTCATTTTAATGCAATTTGATTCTGAACAATTGTGGAAATTGGCGCCATTGGCCTATGGTGTGGGAATTTTCCTGTTAGTGGCAGTCCTCGTTTTTTACAGTCGAGCTTATTATGTCCAGACCGGTGCTCGCAGTTGGTTTGCCATAGGCCCATTAACATTCCAACCTTCGGAAGTTATGAAGCCAGCTTATATTTTAATGATGGCCCGGGTCATTACGACACATAATAATGATCGTCCTACTCACACTATTCGGGGCGATTGGTTATTGATCGGTAAATTGTTTGCTTGGACGTTACCCATTTTTGTGCTGATGAAGTTACAGAATGACTTTGGGACCAACTTAGTTTTTGCTGCCATTTTAGCTGGACTAGTCTTAGTTTCAGGTGTGACATGGCGCATTTTGGTGCCAGCATTTGCAACTGTCACCGTGATTGGTGGTTCTGCGTTGACGCTTGTGGTTACGACGTGGGGACGGACGCTTTTAGGCCACCTTGGGTTTCAGGCCTATCAATTTGCGCGGGTTGATACGTGGTTGCATCCATCAGCCGACACATCAAATCAAGGTTATCAATTATGGCAAAGTATGAAAGCGATCGGCTCTGGCGGATTGTTCGGCACAGGATTTAATGTGTCACATGTCTATGTTCCAGTTCGTGAATCAGATATGATTTTTTCCGTTATCGGTGAAAACTTTGGCTTTATTGGTGGCTTATTGTTAATAATGTTGTATTTTTATCTAATTTGGCAGATGGTTCGCGTCACATTTGACACTAAGAATGAGTTTTATGCTTATATCGCAACTGGTGTTGTGATGATGATTTTGTTTCATGTCTTCGAAAACATCGGTATGAACATTGGTTTGTTGCCATTAACGGGGATTCCGTTGCCCTTTGTTAGCCAGGGGGGCTCTGCACTGATTGGTAATTTGATCGGCGTTGGCTTGATTATGTCAATGCGATACCACTACACCAGCTATATGTTTAGTAACAATGCCAGTTTCAAGTAAGGGTTAGGGAGGATCTATCAATGAACGAAGCAGAAAAGTACTTTTGGACTAAACCCGATGGTGATGTCGTTCGTCTGGGACTTACGAAAGACGCTCAAGATGAGTTAGGCAACATTACCTATATCGATTTGCCTAAACCAGGTAGCCAAGTGCAAGCGGGTGAGACGTTTGCTAGTATGGAAGCTGAAAAAGCGGTTTCTGATATGCCGAGCCCAGTAAGTGGCAAAGTGGTCACAGTCAATCCGGCGTTAAAAGATGGTCCGGATGCCTTAAATGGTGATTGGGATGACGCTTGGCTGTTAACTTTGAGCCAAAAATAACGGTGATTGGTTTCCTAATTGATCAGGACTAGCGGTCGTGAACTTTATTTAAATAACAAAAACAAACGACCTTGCTTACCGTGACTCGGTAACAAGGTCGTTTGTTTTTGCGTCAGAACCTTTAATGACGTGGCAATTAGGCGTCTGGCAAGGTTAGATCTGAGCAACAAATTTTTCAAACAAATGGGCCGCTTGTGGGTTTGAGGTGGCCATCATTTCAGGATGGAATTGAACACCAATAATTTGTCTATTTTGATCCTCGACCGCTTCGATGACGCCATCAGCCGCAGTAGCGGTGATTTTAAGGCCGGAAGCGGCAATTTTAACCGCTTGATGGTGGAAAGAATTGACAAGACCGGTCGTTCCCCAGATGCCCTCAATAAAGCTGCCTGTTGCGGTTGAAATTTGTTGAGTAGGTGTTTGCCAAGCAGTGGGATACTGGTTATGGCCTAGCGCATTGGGCAGTTGAGTCGTTAAATCTTGATAGTTAGTGCCACCCAATGTTGCGTTGATGATTTGAATACCACGGCAAATCCCTAAGATGGGCTTATGAGCATCGATCGCTGCCAAAATGAGTGCTTGTTCAAAAACATCCCGATCCCAATCGTTGAGCCCATTTTGGGGAATTGGATCCTCATTGTAAAGCTGTGGGGAGACGTCTTGGCCGCCGGTTAAGACTAGTGCATCAATTCTACTTAGGTAGTTTTTTGCGAGATTCGGTGCACCGATTGGCAAAATTAATGGGAGCGCGCCAGCGTTGGATAAAGAGGCGACGTAGTTTTTTTGAGTATAATCCACGTAGTTGTTTTCAAAATGTTGGCTGATACGGATTAGATGGTTTGAGCCAATGCCAATAATAGGTTGCATAACTAAACTCACTTTCTTAAAAGAGGATGATTCCAGTATAACCCGTTAACTGAAACGAAATGTCAAAAATGCTCGCAACATTTATCTTGACTTTGTTTCACGTTTATTTTGTTGTTAAAAAGCTGATATTCGATTAATTACCAGCCCTCAGTTAACAAATTCTGATTTGTGACGATTGCGAAAATGGATTGTCAGTTTGTCATTGATTTATTAAGCAGTATGGATAAAAGTTGCTTCTTAGCCGAATGGTCGGTAAGATGAGCGTGACTGTAAGCTTGTGACAAAGGAGAAACTGATGACTGATGAATTAAAAGAAGTTAATGAAGTACGTGAACATTTAATCGATTTAAGGCAGCAGGTACAGGCTGGAAGTGTGCTGCAATCATTAGGTAATCGCCTCGGACAAATCTTGGATCAATTGCCAGTTAATGAGGCAACGTTGGTCAATTTGCCCGATGATCAAGACGGTATCAAAGCGCTAATTGAGACGCTGAACCAGTCGGTACGTAAGCCCGATCAATTTTCAGTCTCTGATGAGCAATTATTAGCGCTTGTGAACCATTTGGGATCTCCTGATCGTGACATTCGCGATCAAGGCATTTATTATTTTTTTAATGACGCGCTACAGCGTCATGTGTTGAGTGAGTCACAATTAAAATTAGTTTTCAATGCCTTGCTGCAGGACCGCATTCTGTTCAGTCATATTACTGAACCAACGAATGATGGGATCTTTGGCAGATCGTTTGCGATCCTAATATTATCCATTTTGTTATATGCAGATAGGGTCGACGAACAGTTCTTGACACCGGCAATGATTGATCGGCTGGTTATTCAAACAATGACCTACTTGGCTTTGGAAAACGATGCGCGTGGTTTTGTAGGAACTCAGGGCTGGGCGCATGCTTATACCCACATTGGCAATTTGTTAGATGAATTAGCCGAAAGCCCAATTCTTTCACGAGCGGATAAAGTATTACTAATGGTCGAATTGATTCAAAAATATGCGCGCCTAAAGATGCCGCTTATTTTTGGTGAGGATCGACGATTGGCAATGTATTTTAATACCATTTTAAATAAGAACGAACTATACGTGCAGACTTTCTTACATGAGTGGCGATTTTGGCGAGCACAGATTGGCATGGCAAGTGCGCCAACAGAGGAAAAACAATGGCACGGACTCTTCAACCGTTCACGTTTAGTTTTAGCAATGGCGGTGCAAGATGACTTACCAGAAGCAGTTGCAGAAATGATTACCGCAGAGATTAATTTTTTGACGTGATGGATGTAGTACATCAGTTTTAATTTTGGTCTAAGTCGATGCAGGCTGTGTAAAGAACAGATGAACTTAATACTTGTTGTATATAGCAACAATCATCAAAATTCATCAAAAAGCTTCATTTTGACAGCCATTGTTGCCGTCTGGTATACTCAAGTTTCTATTAAGACGGACGGAAAAAATGAATCGAGGATGGTAGAACAATGACGAACAAGAAATTGCACGTTGCCTTACTATTTGGTGGAAACTCCTCAGAACATGATGTTTCTAAACGATCGGCCCATAATATTTATGATGCGATGGACAAGGACAAATACGAAGTTAGTTTGTTCATGTTTACTAAGGATGGCGTCTTGTTGGGCAATGAAGCTTCTCATCGAATTTTCAATGGTGAACCTGAAGAGCAGGTTGTTGCTGAAGCACTGCCGAAGATTGACCAACATAATCCATTAGCGCCATTGCAGGCGTTAAGCGAGGTTAAGGATATTGATCTGTTTTATCCGGTTATTCATGGAAATCTTGGTGAAGATGGAACCATTCAAGGGCTGTTTAAACTCCTGAGGAAGCCTTACATTGGTAGCAACGTACTAGCTTCAGCGGTGTCTTTTGATAAGGACATGACGAAGCGAATTTTAACACAAGCGCATGTCCGTAACACGGAGTATGTGGTGATTACACCAGAAAATAAGGACGCGATGGATTACGAGTCGGTTGCCGCTAAAATTGGTCGGGTTATGTTTCTTAAACCGGCTAATCAAGGCTCATCTGTTGGTATTCACAAAGTTAGTAATGCCGCTGAATTTGATGCCGGATTAGCCGATGCATTGCAGTACGATTTTAAAGTCTTAGCTGAGGAAGCGATTGATTCACCACAGGAAATAGAAATTTCTATTTTAGGAAATGAAAAGCCGCGCGCTTCAAAGCTGGGAGCAGTTCGTGTTCCGCAAAGCGATACATTCTACGATTATAATAATAAATTTGTTGATGCGAGCGGCGTGGTTTTCGAATTACCGGTCATTTTACCGGACAGTTTGGCTAACGAAATTACGCAAATGGGATTGGATGCCTACGTTGCTCTTGGCCTTAAAGGTTTAGCTCGCATTGATTTCTTAGTTTCACGCGATGGCGTGCCATATTTGAGTGAGCCAAACACATTGCCTGGCTTTACCAACATCTCTTTATATCCGCAATTGTGGGAAGTTTCGGGGATCGATTATGCTAGCTTGATTGACGAAATTATTGATTATGGGTTGGCAGAATTCAAACGAAATGAGACGATCAGTTTTGCCTTTACTGAGTTAGGCTCCGAACATATTGGTGAAAAACGCTATAATTAACTGTTGGCGATCTTGTCGACGGGCGTAACTTCGGCTAATTTGTCGGGTAGTTACAACAAGGATCTCTATTTCCAAACTTTTGGAAATAGGGATTTTTTTGGTCAAGATTGCTTCTTGATATCGCTGATTAGTGGATTTTCACATTCCCGTTGCAATTTTTGATTACGCATTGTCCGAATGGTCCACGTTCATTTGTCGATCAATCGCGTATATAGAGGTATGAGATAAAGAGGGAGTTGGCAAGCGATGAAGCGATGTGCTTGGGCGATGAAAACGCCACGTCTACAACAATATCACGATGATGAGTGGGGCGTGCCACAGTATACAGATCAAGGATTGTTTGAAATTTTGGGATTTGAAATTTTTCAGGCTGGTCTCTCGTTAGACTTGGTGCTCCAGCGACGCTTAACCCTACAAAAGGCATTAGTCAATTTTGAAATTGATCAATTGGCGGGGTTTAGTGAACAACAGCAGCGCAATTTTTTGACCAATCCGGCCGTTATTCGAAATCAGCAGAAATTGGAAGCCGTTATCCATAATGCTCGTCGGTGGCAAGCTCAGCAGTTGCATGGATTCTCGCCGGCCGATCAGTTGTGGTTTTTGCAACAGCAGTGCCACGCGTATGTTGATCGATTATCCGTCAGCACCGAAGATTTGTTCACTGAACAAACGTGGCAATTATTTGATTCTTGGGGATTAGTCAGGGTTGGACCGGCGACTGTCCAGTGGTTTCTTCGTGCGGCTGGGTTTGTTAATGGTCATGAAGCAAATTGCGATCGATTTGAAAACCAGATGATCGGTCCATACCACTAGACGAATTTCACAAAACATGCGAAAATGATATAGGCAAAAATCATCAGACTCATATTAGCTTAATTCGTTCTGACACACGGATTTATGATTATTGATGATTGGATAAAATTGTGATTGGTGTACGGATTTTAAATCACAAAGTTTCGGCCGTGTTGTAGGAAAATAACTGGCGAATATTATTTGGAAGAAGGCGTTTACGTTTGGCAGCATTGACATTAAGATTAGCAACCCCGACTGATTTAGAAGAAGTGATGAACATCATCGAAGCGGCACAACGTTTCATCGCGCAGCAGGGATTTAATCAATGGCAAGATGGCTATCCAGCGCAAACAGATATGTTGGCAGACATTATGGCACAGCGATTATATGTGCTGACCGATCAAATTCATATCGCAGCCGTGGCTGCTGTCCTTGTGGGGGTTGATCCAAACTATCGGTTGATTGAAACCGGCAGTTGGTTAAGCTACGGACGGCCATATGCAGCGATTCATCGTGTAGCTGTTGGAGCGGCCTTTCGCGGTCAACATGTGGGTGAGCAGCTGTTTTCCGCCTTAGTTATGCAATTGCGACAAACACATCAGGTTGCCAGCTTGCGCGTTGATACGCACGAAGCTAACCAAAGTATGCAGCATTTGATTACCAAAGTTGGCTTTATCAATTGCGGCAGGATTTATATTGATGGTGTTGCACCTCGATGCGCTTATGAATTGATCTTGTAATCAGTTAATTTACTTGCTGTGCCTAGTTCACTCCGGAATGGGGCAAGAGAGAATGAAAATTTTAGGGATGCGTGTTCGCGCCTATCGTAAAGCTAAGGGCATGTCGCAAAATGATTTGGCAAAGAATATTTGTACGCAGGCGACAATTAGTTTAATTGAAAAGCGGAATAAAATTCCGAGTATGCCAATTCTGCTGAAAATTACGGCACGGCTGGGCATTACAATTGATGACATTATTGTTGAGGAAGATGGTCAAATTGCCCAAGTATTTCGAAAAATTGGCAGTGATCTGCACGCTGGTCACTATCGTAATGCCGAAAAAAAGCTCAACACCGTTAAATTTAAGAGTTTGAACGAGGTTGATGAGAAGAAAGCTTATTATTACTATCATGGCGAATTGCAGCTCATTAACCATGCAAGTCCAGATGAGGCAATTTTCAGTTTTAGTATGCTCCTTGATGCGTTTGGCACTCAGGTCAAAGATATGTATAAGGTGATGGGAAAACTGGGACTAGGGCTCGCCTATGACAAGAAAGGTGCGCCTGATAAGGCAATTATGCTGGTTGAACAAGCCTTGGAAGCTTTGGATGGATTTGAAGTGAATAGCCATGACCAGGTCGTCGATCAAGTGTATACGTTTTTGCGAGCGGCTCGATTTTTCCAACGAGCGAATAAACATGAACGTGCGTTAAAACTACTCAAGCAAGCGATCAAATTAAACGAAATGCACCATTGCATCTTCTTATTAGAGGATTTGTATGAATCTAAGGCAGTTAGCCAGGTAGAGTTGGCTGATCGTGAGAATGCGCAACGAAGTCTTTATATTGCATACAGCTTAGCAATGGTCACTAAAAATCCTCGACGAATTGCTAGTATTGCAGATAACGCTCAAAAATATCAAATCCCACCGTTATCGCTGGTATAGCGGTGACAGCAGGATTAAGTGAAAAAGTTCAAGCAAAAAAGCTGTCAATTTTGACAGCTTTTTTGCTTGCTCACTGGGTAGTAGAGTCGTGTTCGGTAGAAAGTAGTCGTTATTTGGAAGCCGCCGCGCCATCCTTCACAGAAATGGCCTGGTTACTCAGATCAGTACGAACAACGAGCACATCACAAATGGCGGCTCGGGTCACATATTCAGTCACGGACCCAATTAATAAACGTTCAACTGCATTAAGCCCAGTTGCGCCAATCATGATTAAATCCGTCCCTAATTCCTTGGGGACGTCTTGGGCGATAATTGATTTCGGGGCGCCATATTCAATGGAATATTCACATTGAATATCGGCAGCTTTTGCTTCTGCTGCATATTTATCAAGCGTCTTCTTGGCGGTCTCCGTGACTTGTTCAACCATCGTGGTGTCAAAACTAGAAATGTTTTGGAAGGCGCGGGTATCAACAACGTGGAGTAAATGCAACTGGGCATCATCACCGTTACGTTGCGTGACAGCGACGGCCTTTTTAAAAGCTAATTCTGCTTCACGAGACCCGTCGATGGGAACCAAGATCCGTTTGTATTGTTGTGCCATAAGCTTCACTCCTTTTTATGTCTCAAAGTAGGTTGAAAATAACCGCATGGGTGATTCAATCGCTTTGCGGCATACTCTTTTCTTACACCTTCATTCTACTTTAACCTTGAAGGAAACGAAAGTGAAAGCGCTGCAAAAGTTAGTTTTATCTCTTATGATCGATTCATGAGCTGAACTAACATTAGTCCTAAAGCCATGGTTGATAGACTACCCAAGATTAAGGCAATAATCATGATGATGAAGTTGAAGATGCCTGCAATTGACAGAAACCCGACAATCGCCAATTCAATTGCCCAAAAACTGACTAGGCGTGCTATTGCCGGTTGGCTGACCGGATCAAAAACTAAAAATGGACGTTGCCGATGGTGCCATAAATAAGTGCTAATGAAAAAAAGGACAGCGGCGAAGACTAGCATAAGAATTTTAATGGCCATAAACTGACTCCTAAAAAGATTTAATATCATTATAACAATAGAAAAGCGTCATTCTCTAGGAGAATGACGCCACAAAGTATGCACTTTGTTGAAAACTGGTGGTGCCGACAATCGGCTCTTCAGAGTTGGCCCGCGACAACGCAGGTGGGCACATCGATTAACGCGTTTGATTACCAAGAGAAAAGGCTTATCATCAACGTTACTAGCGTCGTGCCCAAAGTAGTAAGACTGTAAGGCAACACTGTAAGTTGAGCCTTGCGTACACCTTAGATTTCAAGATCAGCATAGCATGAAAGCGATAGCGACGCAATTTAAAACCCTGGCGAATTTGGTGACTTTAATTTTTTTTAGCATCTGAGTGATCATCGGCTAACGGGTGGCCGGAAGCGGCCATTAGTCGGCGATATTGTTCATCAAGGGCATTTTCAAAGCGTCCGTTTGTTTTCGGGTGATAATATTGTGCTGTGGCTAAGTTGGCCGGTAAGTAACTTTGTTTGACCCAATCCCCAGGGAAATCATGAGGAAATTGGTAATTAGTCCCATGGCCTAATGCTTTGGCTCCTTGGTAGTGAGCATCTTTTAAGTGCGCAGGAATTTCTCCGCTATGGCCAGCAGTTATATCTGCGATTGCAGCCGTGATCGCTAAATTGCCAGAGTTAGATTTAGGCGAAAGTGCCAATTCAATAACGGCATCTGCTAATGGAATTTGGGCTTCTGGTAGGCCGAGTTGTTGAGCAGCCGTGACTGCACTAACCGTTCGGGCGGCAGCCGCGGGATTTGCTAATCCGATATCTTCATAGGCGATGACTAGCAAACGTCGACAGATACTGATTAGATCTCCAGCCACCAATAAACGACTCATGTAATGCAACGCTGCGTTGACATCTGAGCCTCGAATTGATTTTTGAAAGGCTGAGATGACGTCATAGTGGGCATCACCATCCTTATCAGCCGAAAGCGCCTTTTTCTGGAGGCACTCTTCAATAACGGCTAGAGAAATTGTGGTCGTGCCTTGCTTATCTGCCGGCGTTGAGCGAACCGCGAGTTCCAAGGCATTTAAAGCGCTTCGTAAATCACCGTTGGTTGCAGTCACTAAATGATAGCGTGCATTGTCATCTAAATGGATTTTTGTTTGACCCAAACCATTTGTTTTATCTGACAAGGCTCGATCAATTGCTGTACTAATATCAGTCGGTGTCAGGGGATATACTTCAAAAATTTGTGTGCGTGAACGAATCGCTGGATTGATGTTGATGTAGGGATTTTCAGTAGTTGCCCCGATCAAAATAATGGCGCCACTTTCCAGCAAAGGTAGCAGGAAGTCCTGCTTTGTTTTGTCAAGACGATGGATTTCATCCAGCAGTAAAACGACGGTGCCACTCATTTTAGCTTCTTCAGCAACAATTTGAAGTTCCTTCTTACCGTCGGTTGCGGCGTTTAACATTCTAAATGCATACTTAGTTGAGCCAGCGATTGCGCTGGCAATACTCGTCTTGCCAGTACCGGGAGGACCATATAGGATCATTGAAGATAGCATTTTTGCAGTGACCATTCGATTGATAATCTTGCCAGGGCCGACCAAGTGTTGTTGGCCCACAATTTCCTCAATCTTTTGTGGACGCATGCGATATGCGAGGGGTTGCATAGCAAATTTAACCTCCTAGTTAAAAAGAACCCCTTTTAACCGGTCTGGTTAAGTTGGGGGGATAATTTATTGATTAAATAACCGTTGCCAAAAGCTAGGCTTTTTACTTGATTTTGTATTGGTAGGCGATTGTGGGTGTTTAGCAGCGACGTCAATCGGACTAACATCGACGGCCGCTTTTGCGGTGATGACAAGGGCTAAATCGGCATCATCGGTGCCATATTGAGGGTCATTTTTAATCGTAAAAGCAACAGCATGCATCGTTGCAGCGCGAATATAGGGGCCCAGTGTATCCTGACCAAGATTACCATTTAAAAGAATCGTATTGTTTTGCTCATCTTGTTGTTCTAACTCTGTCGTAAAGGCATCTAGGTACTGGCCACTTTTTAATTCGGCAACAGACATGGAAAGTGTCACGCGCTCACGAAATGTCCCCAGATAGTGGCGCTGTTCATCAGGATTTACTTTTGGTGCGCCGTAGATGGCATTGGACAAACGTTGATTAGGATCAACGTTTTGATCAGATTGATCAGACATATGGCGAACCTCCCTCAAATAGTTGTTCATCGGTGAGTATACCATAAATTCAAGCGATTCAGGCAAATCTAACTCGTGAACTTGACCATAAAGCAAAACAACAAAACCCCAGTTACCAGCTGAGATTTTGCTGTTTTGTTTAGACTTGAGTTTCACCTAAATTGTTATCTTATTAGCTACAGATATTTTGCTGGGGCAACAAGGCCACCGAATTCATTGTCATTTGGGGCATCACGTTTAACAACTAACTCCTGATTTGCAAAGCTAAGAATGCCACTTTCGCCCATTTCACGGCCATATCCAGATAACTTAACACCGCCAAATTCCAACTCAGGCAGAGTAGAGAAGAAGGTGTTTACAAAGACCATGCCAGTTTCAATCTGCGAAGCGATTTTAGCACCACGTTCTTTATTACCGGCAAAGACGATCCCCCCAAGACCAAGTTCAGAGTCGTTAGCTAATTCAATGGCCTCTTGGTCATCTTTAACTTTATAAACCATTGCCACTGGGCCGAAGAATTCTTGATAGTAGGCCGGATTATCCTTGGTGATATCGGTTAAAATCGTTGGCAGGAAGAATTGGCCGGTTGAGTCAACAGGATCATGGCGGAAGTAAAGAGTGGCGCCAGCATCGATGGCAGCATCGACTTGTTGCTGGAGCTTTTCTTTAGCCCGAGCAGAGGACATTGGTGCTAATGTGGTCTGAGGATCCATTGGATCGCCCAGCTTGGCATTGCCAAAAGCCTGCTTCAAAGACGTTAAAAATTCATCATAGTGATTTTCAGTCACAATGAAGCGTTTTGAAGAAGTACAGACTTGACCACAATTGTATAACCGCGCGCGAGGTGCGATGGCATTAACTTGAGTCATGTCAGCATCACTAGCGACAACGAACGCATCCGCGCCGCCCAATTCCATCGTGTTTTTCTTCAGATTTTTTCCAGCTGCTTCCGCTACGGAACGGCCACCCCGTTCGGATCCGGTGAGTGCGACGCCAACAATGCGTTTGTCGGCGATCACATCAGCAACCTGATCGTAAGATAGAAATAAATTTGCGAGCGCATCGACTGGCGCACCAGCTTCAATGACAGCTTTTTCAAAGGCTAGTGCGGCACCCGGAGTGTTCGCCGCATGTTTATAAACGATCGGATCGCCAACCGCATAGTTTGGAGCGAAAATTCGCATCATTTGATAATAAGGAAAATTCCATGGTTCAACGGCCAATAAAACCCCTAGGGGATGATTTTCTAATTGCGCTTCGCCAGCAATCGATTTGATCTGACGAGGGGCTAGCAGCCGTTCGGCGTTTTTAGCGTAATATTCGGCGATGTCTGCACAAAGCAGTACTTCGCCTTTAGCTTCGGTGAATAGCTTACCCATGTCGGTTGTTAATACCGTCGCTAGTTCGTCGACTTGGTCACGAAAGAGATCGGCCAATTTTTGTAGGGCCGCAGTCCGACTGCTGACTGGATCATTACGCCACTGCTTGTAACGAGCTTGCGCATTTGCCAACGCTTGTTCAATATCGGCGTTAGTTGCATTTTCATAGGTGTGAATTGTTTTGTTTGTATAAGGATTAATGGTTTGATAAGCCATGATCTGCCTCCTGGTGGTTGCCTGTGATTGAAATCGCTTACATAATGGATATTGTAATGACAGCTCTGACAGAATACTAGCAAAAGGCTTGTGATTTGGTGAATGATCAGCGTTGTTTAAGATTTGTCTAGGGGTGGTGAGGGGCCAAATCGGATGAAATGAGCTACAGTTGGTAGATTCAGATCTAATCGTCTTCACCGAAAAGCCAGCTAGTTGCGCTTGAATATCAGCGAACCGATCTTAACCGGCAACGTAGTGAATTGATGATAGTGGGGTAGGTGGCTTACGAGGAACCAATACTGACACCATCCAACAAAAAAGCAACCTCAACGGATTGAGGTTGCTGCAAAATAGTGTATTTAAATTACAACTTGTTGTAGTATTCAACGATCAGTGATTCATCGATATCAGCATCGAGATCTTCTCGTTCTGGTAAACGAATCAAGGAACCCTTTAAGTTGTCGGCATCAAATTCAACATAAGCTGGGCGACCAACAACTGCTTCAACAGCAGCTTGGATAACAACCAACTTCTTGGATTTGTCGCGAACAGCGATTTCTTGGCCAACTTTGACTTCATAAGAAGGAATGTCAACACGCTTACCATCGACAGTGATATGACCATGATTAACAAGTTGACGAGCCTGACGACGAGTCGTGGCCAAGCCAAGACGGTAAACCATGTTATCAAGACGACGTTCCAATAAAATCAGGAAGTTCGTCCCATGAGTCCCTTTACGAATTTTGCCAGCTTTAACGAAAAGATTAGCGAATTGACGTTCACTCATTCCGTAAGTGAAGCGAAGCTTTTGCTTTTCACGTAGTTGCGTCCCATATTCAGAGATTTTACCACGACGGCCTTGACCGTGATCACCGGGTGCATAAGGACGACGAGAAAGTTCTTTACCAGTACCTGAAAGAGAAACGCCCAAACGACGTGAAATCTTCCAGGAAGGTCCTGTATAACGTGACATAAATAATGTCCTCCAAAGATTTTGTTTGGAGTAAAAAATGCGAATTATAGGCTCGGTATTCGTGCAGCTTGTTTTTACCAGGTTCACCGGAGCAGCCCCGGGTACTAGTTGAACTCATGCTTAACGCATCAGTACCAAGCTGTTGACGAGCTTACCACCTACTGCTGCAAATTTTACAACTAAAATAGTATACCGTGGTTTAAACGGTTGTGTCAAGGTGGGCCACCATCACTTCAGCAACTGCCTCTAAGTCTCGTTGATCTTGTTCAGTAAAACGAGCCAGTGTTGGCGAGTCTAAGTCGATGACACCGACCACTTGATTATTTTTAATGAGTGGCACGACGAGTTCTGAATTACTTTGTGAATCACAGGCGATATGGTCGGCAAATTCATGAACATTGTCTATGCGTTGTGATTGCTTCGTCGCTAATGCAGTTCCGCACACGCCGCGGCCATTTTTTATATGCACACAGGCAACGTTGCCCTGAAACGGACCTAGGCGTAATTCATCGGCATCAGCGTGATATAAGTAAAAACCGGCCCAATTTAGATCAGGGAGAATCTGCTTAAGTAGTGCAGAGGCATTGGCCAAGTTAGCAATATTATCGTGTTCGTCGGTTAGCAGGGCATCAAGTTGTTGGGCAAGTAAAGTGGTTACTGGCATAAGAACCTCCGAGAAATTTAATAAAGGATTGGTAAAGTCATCGAAACGTAATCTAAAGCAAAAAACGCGCTATGCTATACTTTTCGTTAGTAGTAGAGTTTACGGACTTTTCTATTAAAATCAAGTCATGAGATCGTATTGGACAAACGGGGCGGACATACATAATGGTTCAAGTTTTAATCGGTATTATCATATTAGCAGTTATTCTATACGGATCAGTCTTTATCTTTCAGCGGTTTACAACACGTAAAATTCGTAATGTACGCGAACAGGTTAACGTGCTGAAGCAGTTACCGTTGGGTCAAGATATTGAAGCAGGTCACCAAATGAGCCTGACGGGACAGTCATTGACCGCATTTAATGCCTTAGTTGATGAGTATCAACAGGTTAATGAAAAGACTTTCGACGATCTAGATCATTTGATTGATCAGGTTTTATTTGATGTTCGAGGAATTAATTTTGTTAAGACGAATCGGGAGCGTCACCAAGCCGAGGCATTGTTAACCGAGGCGAGTGATCATTTTGATCACGTTCGTAGTGGGCTAGCCGAGTTAAAGAAAGTTGATGGGGAACATCGGGCGGCAGTGGCTCGGTTAGAAAAAAAATATCAGGACTTACGTAAGGTATTGCTATCACAGAATTTAAGCTTTGAACCAAGTATCGATCGACTCGAACAGAACTTAGCCGACTTAGAAGCACAATTTGATGAATTCACCACCTTGTCCCAGCAAGGAGATCATGTGGCGGCGCAAAAAGTTCTAGATACCTTAACTTCTGGCACCACAGCCTTGGAGAATTTGATTGAAACAATTCCGCCACTATATGCGGATTTAAAAACAGGTTTCAATGAACAACTGATGGATATTAGTGATGGTTACCAGCAAATGACTGCCGATAACTATGTATTTGGTAATTTAGACCTACCAGGACAAATCAATCGTGTTCGCAGCGAAATTCAAATGGCAACTAAGCAATTAACTAATCTTGATTTAGCAGCAGTTAGCGCGGCTAATCATAATATAGAAGTGCAAATTGATGATTTGTATAGCGTGTTGGAGACTGAAGTCACTGCTCGACCAGCGGCTGAATCGCAGCAAAATGAACTGCACGACTTTTTAACTCATGCAGAGCGACAAAATCATGCGCTGCAGGTTGAACTTGATCGCTTGAGTCAAAGTTATGTTCTTAGTCAGGGCGAAATCGAGGAAGCCCAAGGGTTAGGAGGTCGCTTGCGCCAAGTGACTGAGCAAATTCGGCACGAGGATAACGCTTTAACGTCACATACTGACAGTTATTCTAATATTGTCAGTCGGCAACGAGAATACTTGCAAATATTGACGGATATTGAAGCGCAACAGCGAACGATTAATGATGGTGTTAAGAATTTAGGGCAGGATGAAAAGAACGCTCGGAAACGTTTCCAACAGTTTGATAATCAGATGCATACATTAAAACGGCAAATTGAGGCCTTGAACTTGCCGGGTCTTCCCCACGATTATTTGGATTACTTTTATGTGGTCAGTGATGAAGTTGATAAGTTAGGGCGGGATTTGAGCCAAACGCAAATTAATATGGAGGAAATTTCCAAGCAATTGATTATGATCCAGGCTGATTTGGGTACGTTAAATGAAAAAAGTCACGACTTGCGTGATAGTGCATTATTGGCTGAGCAACTTTTGCAATATGCTAATCGCTACCGTAACGCTAATGAACAGATGGCAACTGCCAGCCAACGCGCACAACGATTGTTTGATCACGACTTTAAGTATGCCGATGCGTTAGAAATAATGGCTTCTGCATTAGATACTGTTGAGCCAGGTGCTTACCAACGAATTGAGAACAACTATTATGGCAACTCAACGACGACTGATAGCACAGACAAATAACGGTTGACAATTGATGTAGAATTTAAAACGCGATCCCTCGATACCCATTGAATGGTTTGACGACTGCTTAACGGGTACCGAGGGATTTTTTGCGGTAATCCTTCATGGATGGATTCAGGGTTTGAGTAGGTGACTCTGACAAAACGTGCTATACTATTGCAAGTTTTCAATCCGAGTCGAACCGAATTTTAAACGAAGAAGGGACAACATGATTTATTTTGATAATAGCGCGACAACTCAAGTTGATGCGTCTGTTTTAGCGACATATACGAAAGTGAGCCAATCGATATGGGGAAATCCGTCCTCACTGCATAATTTTGGTGAGCAAGCGTATCAACTACTTGAACAATCACGCCAACAAATTGCGGACCTATTAGGTGTTAATCTCAGTGAGATTCTGTTCACTAGTGGTGGTACGGAGGGGGATAATTGGGTGGTCAAAGGAACCGCTATGGAAAAGCGAGCCTTTGGTCGGCATATTATTACATCTTCTGTAGAACATCCAGCCGTGCATAATTCGATGGAACAGTTAACTCAACTTGGGTATGAGATTACTTATCTACCGGTAGATGATGAGGGGCGAGTTAGCGCAGCTGATTTAAAAGCAGCGATTCGACCGGATACGATTTTAGTGTCGGTTATGGCTGTCAATAATGAAGTCGGAAGCATTCAGCCGCTGCAAGAAATTGCAAATGTACTGAAGGATTACCCAACCATTCACTATCACGTGGATGCTGTCCAAGGAATCGGTAAGGGCATTGCTGACTTGATTTTCAATGACCGCGTTGACTTTATCACCTTTTCGGGGCATAAATTTCATGCACCTCGTGGGATTGGGTTCATTTACGCACGTGCTGGTAAACGGTTAGCCCCGCTGATGACAGGTGGTGGTCAAGAACGTAATCTGCGCAGTGGGACAGAAAATCTACCTGCCATTGCCGGGATGGCACGGGCACTACGCTTGTTGTTGGAAAATGAGTCAACTAATGTGGCCAGTGAACGAGCTGTTCGTGAGCAAATTTTGCACCATATTCAAACATTTTCTAAAGTAACTGTCTTCTCCAAAGACAATGATCATTTTGCGCCCCACATTTTGTGTTTTGCCATTGCTGGCGTGCGTGGTGAAACAATCGTGCATGCGTTTGAAGATCGAGATATTTATATTTCGACGACCAGTGCCTGCTCTTCAAAGAAGCATTTGGCATCCAGCACGTTAAGCGCCATGAATGTGCCAGACGATCTATCTACTAGTGCTGTGCGTGTGAGTTTAGACGAACACAACACCTTGGCTGAGGCAGATCAGTTTAACAAGGTCTTTGATGAACTGTATGAACAATTCAAAAAAATCAATTCATAATTGAAGGAGGCGACCCTATGAATTACGATGAAATTATGGTCCGTTATGGTGAATTATCTACTAAAGGCAAGAATCGTAAGTCATTTATTGATCGACTAGGTAGCAATGTTCGCAATGTCTTGCATGATTACTCAGAAGTAAAGGTGCACCCAGACCATGATCGGATGCACTTGACTCTTAATGGCGCAGATGCCAGCGGCGTGATGGAACGGCTTAGCCACGTGTTTGGGATTGAAAACTATTCACCATCCGTTAAGGTACCTTTGGATCAAACAGCAGTGGATGAACAGGCCATTGCGATGATGGCAGAACAATATGAACCGGGCATGACATTTAAAATTGATACTCGACGATCTAACCATCAATTTGCCTTAAGCACCTATGAAATGAATGATCATCTTGGCGGCGTTTTGTTAAATGCTTTTGCTGGGCTACAGGTTAAAATGAAGCAGCCGGACATTACCATCCGTGTAGAAGTCCGTAACAATGGGATCTTCTTGTCTAGCCAAACCTTTGAAGGCGCAATGGGGATGCCAGTTGGAACAGCTGGTAAAGGGATGATGATGTTGTCCGGTGGGATTGATTCACCAGTTGCCGCTTACCTAGCAATGAAGCGGGGGGTTCAAGTGGAAATGGTTCACTTTTTCAGCCCGCCATACACTAGTCAGCAAGCATTGGACAAAGCGATGGAGCTGACAACTAAATTGACCGCATATACCGGTAAGATTCGATTTATTCAAGTACCATTTACCAAGATTCAAGAAGAAGTTAAGGACAAAGTTCCAGAAGGGTACTTGATGACCGTTCAACGACGGATGATGCTTCGGTTGGCGGTGGCTTTAGCAATCCAGCGTCATGGCTTGGCCATTTTTAATGGCGAATCACTCGGTCAAGTTGCTTCTCAAACGATGGAAAGCATGTTGGCCATTAATGACGTGACAACGATGCCAATTTTACGGCCGTTAGTCTCGATGGATAAAAATGAGATTATTGACATTGCCAAACAAATTGATACATTTGACTTATCTGTTTTACCATTTGAAGATTGCTGTACAATTTTTGCACCACCTTCGCCTAAAACCAAGCCTAACCTTGAACGAACGCGTGAATTTGAAAAACGCATCGACGTAGAAGGTTTGATGGCAGAGGCTTTGGCCGGTGTCAAAATGACTGACATTAAATCTGGTGAAACATTCTTGAATCAACAAGCTGATGTGTTTGCAGAGCTCTTGTAAACTATTTGAGTTCAATGATTCATAACTTTGATGAAGTAGGCTGATTTCATGATTACAATTCGCGACATTGCCCGTGAGGCTGGGGTTTCAGTCTCAACGGCTTCCCGCGCTCTGAACAATAATCCGCGGATATCGATGGCGACCCGTCGTAAAATACAATCATTAGCAAGTCGATTGGGTTATGTACCTAACTATAATGCTAAGAGTTTAACCTTGGGCGAAGCTAACGTGGTGGGGGTTATTTTTCCGCCAAACCAAGCCAGCGATCAGGATAATCCATTCTTTATTGACGCTCTGCGAGGCATAAATACGGTTTTGACGGCCCGCCAATATGTGTTGTCAATTGCCATTGGGCAACAGCCTGAAGACGTGCTTGCTAATGTGGTTGCCATGGTAGATCAAGCCAAGGTCAAACGTTTTATTTTGCTTTATACGCATGCGGATGATCCGGTCGCTGATTATTTACGAGTCGCTGGACTGCGCTTTGTGATTATTGGTCGGCCCAATCGGGAACATGATGATGATTTTGTCGATAATGACAACGTGGCGGCAGGGGCCGCGGGGGCCGCGTATTTAATTGATCGATTGCATGCCAATCGCCCAGTCTTTGTGCGTTCGAGTACGAATTGGACCTATGAGCAGAATCGATTCACCGGTTTTCAAAGTATTGCGCAGAAACGAGGTGTACCAGCACCTTATGTAATCCTGAATCAAATTTCTGAACCTGAGCGGATTCAAAGTTGGCTTAAAGACAATCCCCAAATCGATGGTGTACTGGCGACTGATGATCTATTAGGAACAGCCTTTTATCAGCAGTGGCAACAGGTTTATCCTGATCGAACGATTCCAATTGTTGGCTACAACCGATCATCAGCGATTCCGTTGCCTAATGAAAATTTTCACTCGATTGACTTGTATCCAGAAAAATTAGGTGCAGCAGCAGCAGAACTCGTTTTCCGCGCTCACTCGACTGAAGCTGGGCAAGAAAACTGCATTATTCTACCATTTGAACCTTTACAATAGTTTGACTTGCTTTCAAATAACCAAGCATCAATATCCCTTTCAAGGGATGTTGATGCTTTTTTGTTTAGGCATGTCAGTATTTTAGTTGGTTCAATTTAACTAAATGATGCGCTCATTATTGACTTTGGCGGTTAAACGAAAGAAAAATATAAAAAGTTTGTGCAAACGGTTGCATTTAAGTGGAAGCGGTTTCATAATAGAAGCTATTGATTGGTACTTATTTTGATAAACAGTGTGTAAGTGGCTGCTTATTTATTTACGGAGGGAAGCAAGCATGTCAGAAGATAAATCAACTGAGACAACGCCGAAGCAGCATAAACTGCCGGCGCTGCCTGCTAGCACCATTTGGATGATTAGTTTTGGTTTTCTTGGGGTTCAAATGGCCTTTTCATTGCAAAGTTCTAACATGGGCCGGATTTTTCAGACGATTGGCGCTGACCCAACTCGCTTAGGTGCGTTCTTCATTTTGCCACCATTGGCTGGGTTAGTGGTTCAACCTTTAGTTGGCTATTACTCGGATCGTACCTGGATGCCAAAGCTTGGGCGACGCATTCCTTATTTACTAATTGGGGCGGTCGTCGCTGTGATTGTGATGTGTCTATTGCCTAATGCAGGGAGTCTTGGCTTTGGTTATGCATCTGCTGCAGCATTATGGTTCGGGGCGATTACGATTTTATTCATGGATTTGTCCAGTAATGTGGCGATGCAACCCTTTAAGATGATGGTCGGAGATATGGTCAATGATCAACAAAAGGGGTTTGCCTACGGGGTTCAAAGTTTCTTATCCAATACGGGCGCCGTATTAGCTTCGATTTTTCCATTCTTACTCACGGCAATTGGGGTCGCCAACACTGCTAAAAAAGGGGTGGTTCCTCAATCCGTGGTGGTATCATTTTATGTTGGCGCAATTATTTTAATCATTTGTAGTTTATTCACTGTTTTTCGTGTCAAAGAGTATGACCCAACCACGTATGCTCGCTATCATAATATTGATGTGAATGCGAACAAAGAAGGCGGCGGCATGTTTCATTTGCTGGCTAAAGCACCGCGGGTCTTCTGGACGGTCACGGTTGTTCAATTCTTCTGCTGGATGGCCTTTCAATATTTGTGGACTTATGGGACTGGCGCGATTGCTAAAAATGTGTGGCAAGCCATCAATCCAGCCAGTGCTGGCTATCAGGCCGCTGGGAATTGGTTTGGGGTGATGTCAGCGGTACAGTCTATCGCTGCAGTTATTTGGTCACTGGTTATTTCTCGGGTACCAAATAACTTACACAAGCAGGCTTACTCATTAGGACTGGGTTTAGGTGCGATTGGCTTTGTCTCTGTTTTCTTTATCCATAGTCAAGGAATGCTGTTCGTATCCTTTATCTTAATTGGCATCGCTTGGGCTTCAATGATGGCATTCCCATTCACGATTTTAACCAATGCATTATCAGGAGCCAACATGGGAACTTATTTAGGTCTCTTCAATGGCTCGATTTGTTTGCCACAAATCGTGGCCAGTGTTGCTAGCTTTGGTATCTTCCCACTACTAGGGTCTTCAATGCCAACCATGATCTTAGTCTCAGGTATTCTAATGGCTGTCGGTGCGCTATCGGTTGGAATCGTTCATGAAACGTATGCAGAATAAAAACTGATCATTGGTCAGTTGGATTTTGAAAGGATGATTAGTGTTATGAAACAAACATTTGCAGTTGAGCCTTGGCATGTGGTAACACATCAATTTGCCCCAGAGGACAAACGGTTACAGGAGTCCATGACCAGTTTAGGCAACGGCAATATGGGGTTGCGTGGCTTTTTTGAAGAAGATTATTCTGGTGATACCTTACCAGGTATTTATATTGGCGGTGTCTGGTATCCGGATAAGACTCGAGTAGGTTGGTGGAAAAATGGCTACCCAGCTTACTTTGGTAAAGTGATCAACGCGGTTAATTTCATCAAAGTCAATGTGCTGATCAATGGGGAAAAATTGGACTTGGTCACTGATACGATTAGTGATTTTGACTTAGACCTTGATATGCAACGATCGACATTGACGCGTTCGTTCGTTGTGACGAAAGGTGATGCAAAAGTTGCTTTAACGTTTGAACGGTTTGTAAGTGCGGCTCAAAAGGAACTGGTGGTGCTCAGAGTTAACGCTAAAAACGTTGGTCATACTGCGACTAATATTACCTTTGCATCAGCTTTAGATGCTAATGTTCAAAACGAGGATGCCAATTATGACGAGCGGTTCTGGGACGTTTTGGCAACGACGGGTGACACGACAACTGGTGAAATCATTTCGCGGACGAAGCCAAATGACTTTGGTACCCCACAATTTACTGTTGGCATGACCATGAGCAATACTGCAACCTTGCCAGCAGCATCAATCGATGCTGCCGAAAATGAGGTCGTCAATGGTTTTGCTGGTCAACTCGAACCCGGGCAGAATGGTACGTTAGAAAAACGGGTGATTGTGGTTTCATCACGAGACTATGACGATCAAGTTGCATTAACTGCCGGTATGCATCGGTTACGCGATCAAGTTAGTCAAACTAGTTTTGACGACCTATTGCAGGCTCACGTCGCTGTTTGGGCGCAACGTTGGTCAAAGAGTGATGTGACTATCGAAGGGGACGTCGCTGCGCAACAAGGCATTCGGTTTAATCTATTCCAACTTTTTTCGACCTATTATGGTGAAGATTCTCGGTTAAATATCGGACCAAAAGGCTTTACTGGTGAAAAATATGGTGGCGCAACCTATTGGGATACCGAAGCTTTTGCGATCCCTGTCTACTTGGGGGTTACGGATGCCACAGTCAGCCGCAACTTACTGATGTATCGTTATCAGCAACTGGATGGTGCCTTTCATAATGCTAAGATGCAAGGTCTTGCTGGCGCATTGTATCCAATGGTGACGTTTGATGGAATTGAATCGCATAATGAATGGGAGATTACGTTTGAAGAAATTCATCGTAATGGTGACATCGCCTTTGCGATTTACAACTATACACGCTATACCGGTGATACCAGTTACGTTGAACACGAAGGTAGTGAAGTTTTGACTGCAATTAGTCGTTTTTGGGCCGACCGGGTACACTTTTCCAAACGCAACCAGCAATATATGATTCATGGTGTTACTGGACCAGACGAGTATGAAAACAACGTGGATAACAATTGGTATACCAACTATTTGGCCCAGTGGACTTTGCGGTATACATTAGCGATTTTAGAGCAAGTTGACGCTGATCAGGCCGCTAAACTTAACGTTGGCAGCGACGAAAAGGTGCACTGGCAAGATATTGTTGATCGGATGTATCTGCCGCATGATGATGAGTTAGGGATTTTCGTGCAACACGACGGCTTTTTGGATAAAGATATCGAACCTGTGAGTGCTATTCCTGCAGATCAACTGCCAATTAACCAACACTGGTCCTGGGACAAAATCTTGCGGTCTCCTTACATCAAGCAGGGAGATGTCTTGCAGGGGATTTGGGACTTTATTGAAGACTTTACGCCAGAACAAAAGAAAGCTAATTTTGACTTCTACGAACCATTAACGGTTCATGAATCGAGCTTGTCTGCGGCAATTCATTCCATTCTGGCAGCCGACCTTCACGAAGAAGACAAGGCAGTAGAAATGTATGAACGGACCTCACGGTTAGACTTAGATAACTACAATAATGATACCGCGGATGGATTGCACATTACATCGATGACTGGGAGCTGGTTAGCTATTGTCCAAGGCTTTGCGGGGATGCGGGTTCAACACGACCAATTATCCTTTGCACCATTTTTGCCAAAGAAATGGACTAGTTATACCTTCCGGCAATTGTTCCGTGGGCGGTTAATCGAAGTTCACGTAGATCAGAACGATACGCGGGTTAAATTGATCACCGGTGACCCATTAACGATCATGGTGCACGATCGACCAGTTGAACTTGCTTAAAATAGCGAGCTATGAAATTTAGTGACAAAGCATCGTCTTCTAACTGAGAGACGATGTTTTTGTGTTACTTGGCGAATGATTCGGGGCCAAACTTCCGCCAAGTGCTTCTTGATGGGAAATTAGGCGATTTCCTTTACTTAGCAGTCAAATAGGTTAGAATAAAGCGCAAAGCGACTCAATATTGGCGTTTGATTCGTGAGATTTGTTAATGACTGATAATGACAAAGAAATGGAGTGGTCTCTGTGGAAATCGTTGCAAATGACGTAAATGTTCAACTTATCGGCGAACCATTAGCGGTAGGTGATCCATTACCGCACTTTAAAGTGTTTAACGCCGATAACAGTAAGGTTAAAATGGCCGAATTGACTGGCCGACCGCTGGTGATTAGCGTGGTACCTGACTTAAATACACCTGTATGTTCCGCGCAAACCCGTAAGTTTAACCTTGAGGCTGACCAACATTCAGATATTCGGTTCATAACGATTTCTAAGAATACCCCAGCTGAACAAGCTGACTGGTGTGCCGCTGAAGGGGTTAAAAACCTGACAGTCCTTTCTGATGAAGAAGAATCATTTGGTTATGCGACTAAGTTACTCATTCCTGATCTGGATGTTTTGGCCCGGGCTGTTTACATTATGGACGCACAAGGAACTGTCGTTTATCGGCAAATTGTGGCCAATATTGGTGATGAACCAGACTATGCAGGAGCCATTGCTGCGTTAGCGCAGTTCCAACAGTAAGTGTCCCGCCTTCAATTTGTTATGACGACTCCTTTTGGTAGGGACGCGGGTTGTTAGAACTAATTTATGGCATAGTCTGCACTTGTTATCGGATGATTTTTTTCATCCATACGCGCCATTACGGCTTACCGCTTACTTAAGACATTATCGCTGACGATCGGCAGACACCTGTTTCACAGTGAGGTTGGTCTTGACGCATCGTCATGAACAGCTTATGATTAAACAAATTAAAAACCAGTAAATGCGGTGCCCGAGAGAGTAGGATAATTCAGACTTTCAGCAAGCCGACGGTGATGAAAGTCGGTAGCCTGGTTATGACGAAGGTAACTTGGAAGCAATGCTGCTCAATATCTGTGAAAAGATGATAGGCGGTGTCGATTCACGTTCGTTACACGTGCTAAGTGGGGTATTTATGGCCCAATTTAGGTGGTACCGCGAGTTAATCGTCCTAATGTTGTGTTAGGGCGATTTTTATTTTGGTTTTAAAAATGACTGAATTGAAAGGGAATGATGAAATGGCAAAGGATTTACCGACTAAATATGATCCGAATCAGGTAGAAGAGGGACGCTACCAAAAGTGGCTGGACGAAGGGCTGTTTAAACCCTCAGGTGATCAGACCGCAAAACCCTATTCAATTGTGCTACCACCGCCTAATGTTACGGGAAAGCTTCACTTAGGCCACGCATGGGACACAGCGTTACAGGACATGTTAGTGCGATATAAGCGGATGGAAGGCTATGACACGTTGTGGGTTCCAGGGATGGACCATGCGGGCATTGCGACCCAAGCTAAGGTGGAGGCTCGATTACGTGAACAGGGACTAACCCGGTATGATCTAGGCCGCGATAAATTCATTCAACAGGTATGGGATTGGAAGGATGAATATGGTAAGACCATCCATAAGCAATGGGCTAAGCTGGGACTTTCAATGGACTACAGCCGCGAACGTTTTACCCTCGACGATGGGTTGTCAGAAGCCGTTAAAAAGGTCTTTGTTACTCTGTATGAAAAGGGTCTGATTTATCGTGGTGAGTATATTATCAACTGGGACCCGCAGGCGCGAACGGCATTATCTGATATTGAAGTTATTCACGAGGATGATAAAGGGGCCTTTTACCATGTGAAATATCCCTTTACGGATGGCGCCACGTTTGATGGTAAAGATTATATTGAAATTGCCACAACCCGACCGGAAACCATGTTTGGTGACGTAGCTGTGGCCGTTCACCCGAGCGATGAGCGGTACAAAAATTTAGTCGGCAAACACGTCAAGGTGCCATTGGTCGATCGAGAAATACCGATTATTGCAGATGAGTACGTTGATCCAGAATTTGGTACAGGGATGGTTAAAATCACGCCCGCTCACGATCCTAACGATTTTCTCGTGGGGAATCGGCATGATCTAAAACGAATCAATACGATGAACGAAGATGCAACGATGAATGAAAACGCCGGCAAATACAACGGTATGGATCGATTCGACGCGCGGATTGCAATTGTCAAAGATCTGCAGGCCGGTGATTGGATGTTGAACATCGAACCCATTACTCACTCGGTGGGACATTCAGAGCGGACTGGTGTACAGGTTGAGGCTCGTTTATCAACCCAATGGTTTGTCAAAATGAAACCACTGGCCGATCAGGCGTTGGCACATCAGAAGACGGATGATAAGGTTTCGTTTTGGCCAGCACGCTTTGAAGATACCTACGAACAGTGGATGGAAAACGTACATGATTGGGTCATTTCTCGACAGCTATGGTGGGGACATCGGATTCCTGCTTGGTATAATAAACAAACGGGCGAAACTTACGTCGGGATGGAAGCACCAACGGATGCAGAAAATTGGGAACAAGATCCGGACGTGTTAGATACCTGGTTTAGTTCAGCACTGTGGCCTTTTTCAACAATGGGTTGGCCTGACGAATCAGCTCCTGACTTTCAGCGTTATTTCCCAACGGATGCGTTAGTGACTGGTTATGATATCATCTTTTTCTGGGTCTCACGAATGATGTTCCAGTCAGTTGAATTCACGGGTCATCGGCCGTTTAAGGATGTATTGATGCATGGGCTCATGCGTGATTCACAAGGTCGTAAGATGAGTAAGTCGCTTGGTAACGGGATTGACCCAATGGATGTCATTGATCAATACGGTGTCGATGCAATGCGGTGGTTCTTAGCGACGGGATCAACGCCAGGACAAGATGTTCGGTACGATTCAACGAAGCTTGATTCGGCTTGGAATTTTATCAACAAGATTTGGAACGCCAGCCGATATGTCATTATGAATTTAGGGGACATGGAAGCACCTAAACTGCCGCCAAAATCGGAGTGGAACTTGGCTGATCGCTGGATTTTAAATCGCCTCAATCAGACGACGGCCGATGTCCACCGATTATTTGATAAATATGAATTTGGTGAAGTGGGCCGCGCGTTGTATAACTTCATTTGGAACGACTTTTGTGATTGGTACATCGAAATGACTAAAGAAGTTCTATCCGGGAATGATGAGGCGGCTAAGCAAGCAACGCAAAATGTTCTGGGGTATGTGTTGGATCAGACCTTGAAATTAATGCATCCGATCATGCCATTTGTTACTGAGGCTTTGTGGCAAGAGATGCCACACCAAGGCAAATCAATTATGATCGCCGATTACCCAATCGTGCATGATGAATTGGCAGATAATCAGGCTCAAACAGATATGAGCAAATTAATTGAGCTGATTAGCGCGGTTAGAAATATTCGTGCGGAGGCTAATGCCCCAATGAGTAGTGCCGTTGATTTGCTCATCAAAACGAACAGTGCTGATTTGAAAGATTTGTTGATTAACAATGAAGAGTTTGTTGCCCGATTCTGTCACCCACAAGAATTAAAAATTGGCGCAGATGTCGTCGCGCCAAAATTGGCCATGTCAGCGATTATTACAGATGCAGAAGTTTATATGCCACTTGCTGAACTGATTAACTTAGATGACGAAATTGCTCGCCTGGAAAAAGAAGTCGGGAGTCTGCAGCAGGAGGTGAACCGTTCTGAAAAGAAGCTAGGCAATGAGCGCTTTGTCAAAAATGCGCCTGTTGAAGTGGTTGAACAAGAACGTGCCAAACAAGTGGATTGGCAACAAAAATTGGCAGCGGCTAGCAGCCGACTTTCCGCTGTGAAGGCTAGTCGAGAGGCTAAATAAATGTTAACGGTTATCTGAGTTATGCGAATGTAACGGACCCCTATCTCCCAAAATTCGGGACCAGGGGTCTTTCGTTTTAAAAGTCAGCAAAATAACTTATAGTTACATTTGGTAGGCACGCTGGATCTTAAGTAATCGATTGCCAGGAGGATATTAATGATTGAAACATACGATGAAGCCGTGGCCTACATTCATGGCCGGTCGCGATTCAAAAAATCACCTGAGCTTACGCGAATGCGAGCCCTGTTAGCGGCCCTGGATCATCCGGAAACAGACGTCAAAATGATCCATATCGCTGGTACAAATGGCAAAGGCTCGACTTTGACGTTTTTACGTGGACTATTGGCGGCTGATGGATTAACGGTAGGCACCTTTACGTCGCCATTTTTAATTGAATTTAACGAACGCATTAGTGTTGACGGTCAACCGATTAGTGACGCCGACATTTTAAGGCTTGTTCAAAAAATTGCGCCGATTGAAGCGAAGTTAGATGCGACCTTACCCGATGGTGGGCCAACCGAATTTGAAACATTAACGGCGATGATGTTGCTCTATTTTGCTGAAGGACATGCAGATATTGTGTTAGTGGAGGCAGGATTAGGTGGCCGGTTTGACTCGACTAATGTGATCACACCACTAGTTAGTGTGATTACGACGATCGGGTTAGATCATATGAAAATGCTCGGTGACACGCTGGCACAAATTGCGTGGCATAAGGCCGGTATCGCGAAGCCAGGTGTTCCCCTCATCACAGGGAACATCACGAACGAAGCTGCACTAGCACAAATTAAGCAGGTTCTTCAGGAAACACGAACTCCCTGGTTAGCAATGAATCGTGATTTTGCCACTGTTGATCAGAATGCGACTGGTTGGCAAGAGCGCTTTACATTTGATGGGTTCGGCGTTCATTTAAAAGGCTTAACAATCAAGATGTTGGGACGTTATCAAATTGATAACGCCGCAACAGCCATTGCTACCTATTTGACTTACCATCAGCGGCTGAATTTACCCGTAGATGTTAAAACAATTCGGAGCGGACTAAAACAGGCGATTTGGGCGGGGCGATTTGAAAAAGTCAATGACCAACCATTAGTGGTGATTGACGGGGCACACAATGAACCGGCCATTGAGGAATTAGCCCAACTGATCACATCACATTTTGCCACGCAACAAGTCACGGTTATTTTTGCCGCCTTAGCAGACAAGGCTTATCAAGCGATGACGCATACGTTAATTGGCTTACCTAATGTCAGGTTGGTGTTAACTCAGTTTACCGGACCTGCCAATCGGCAAGCTGCCAATTTACATGAATTAACGTCCGGCTTGCCTGTTGAGGTGCCGACTTTTGAACATTGGCAGCAAGCGATCGCGGATACCGCTGAGCAACTTTCAGCCGATGATGTTTTGATTATCACTGGTTCGTTATACTTCATCAGTGATGTGCGCCGTTTGTTTAAATGAATTAGTGAATGGTTGATTTTTTCGTGGTTAATTGATGAATTCCCGTATGTATGATTAACGTCATAAAGGGAGGATTTTAATCAAATGGTGGAAAAATTAACGCGCCAAATTGGTCTAAAAGTTGGACAGATGGCCGGTTCCAGTCGAAGCGTCGGGGTTGCACTGAGTGAGGAATTAAGCGGTTTAAGGCAAGAAACATTATTGTTGCTGACGTTAAATGTTAAAAATCAAGTTACGACTCGACATGAAATTTTTCGTGGAACGGTGGACGCTTGCATTGCTCATCCACGGGATATTTTTTACGAAGCAGTGACCGCGAACGCAGCGCGGATTATCATTGCTCATAACCACCCTAGTGGCGTGGCCACGCCATCACCTAGCGATGAGGCTTTTGGGCAACGACTATGGTTAGCTGGTCAATTGATGGGGATTGATTTGCTGGATTGCTTTGTCGTTGGTGTTCACGGGTACTTCAGCTTTAGTGAACATGATTTATTTAGCAAATTGACGATGCCGACACTACCGATGTGAGCAACTGACGTAAGATCTTAATCAGTCTTAAGGAACGTTAAAATTGTAACCGACAGCGGAAACCATCTGTTTTCGCTGTTTTTTGTATGGTATACTTTTTCCGATATGATTTGGGCCAAGGGTCTTTTGTGAAGGGAAGAAATACTGTGTTTGGATTAGGACAAAAAAACATCGGCATTGATTTAGGCACGGCGAACACACTCGTTTATATCGAGGGTAAAGGGATCGTGCTGCGTGAACCATCAGTGGTTGCACGTAATACGAATACTGGGGATGTCGTCGCTGTTGGTCAAGAAGCACGGAAAATGCTTGGTCGAACACCAGGAAGCATTTCAGCAATTCGTCCCATGAAGAATGGGGTCATTGCGGATTATGATACGACTGTCGCAATGATGAAATATTATATTGAAAATTCCCTCGGCCGTACGACCGAGAAACCATACATTATGGTTTGTGTGCCAAGTGGTATTACCGAAGTTGAAAAACGGGCGGTAATTGATGCGACGCGGGTCGCCGGTGCACGTGATGCATACGTGATTGAGGAACCATTTGCCGCCGCAATTGGCGCTGGTTTACCAGTAATGGATCCAACGGGGAGTATGGTTGTCGATATTGGTGGTGGAACGACTGATGTTGCCACTATTTCCTTGGGCGGTATCGTGTCTAGTCGCTCTATTCGAATGGCTGGCGATAAGCTAGATGAGACGATTGTGGCGTTTGTCCGACAGAAGTATAATCTACTGATCGGTGAAACGACGGCGGAAAATCTTAAGATTAAGATTGGTTCTGCGTCCATTGAAGAAACTGCTGGCATGGATAGTGAATCCGTCCGCGGGCGCGATTTAATCTCTGGTTTACCAAAAACCATTGAAGTCACGGCTGAGGATGTGGCGACCGCGATTCATGATACGATCGAAGAAATTATCGAAGCCATTAAAGAAACATTGGAAGAAACTTCACCCGAAATTGCCGCCGATGTAATCGATCATGGCATCGTGCTCACGGGTGGTGGCGCATTGTTGAAAAACTTGCCCGATGTCATTTCTGCCGCGACAAAAGTTCCAGTATTTGTGGCTAATGAACCGCTTGATTGTGTCGCAATCGGAACCGGGGAATCACTCAAGAGTATTGAAGTTATGAAACGGCGTAATCGATAGGCATTAATAGGGGTGGAACAAAGGCAGTGGTGGCTTTTTAGAAAGGCCATCATAGTGAACAAATTAAGGTTCACGGCTATTTTGTTCCACTTTTTTGATGGCAGCCTAACGTGGAGGGAACACATGCACAGATTCTTTTCAAACCGACGATTAGTGATCATTGCATTGGCCGTTATTACCTGTCTGGGATTAATGACGGCTTCGGTTGCGTTACGCAATCGTCGCAATACACCACCGCTGATTCAACAATTCGGCAATGACGTGGCTGGCTTTGCTGATCGAGTCATTAGTATTCCAGCCGGGGGGATTGGCTCTGGTGTGAACAGTATTTCTCAACTATTGAGCACATATGATGAGAACCAACAATTAAAACAACAGGTTGATCAATTAGCTCAAGATAAAGTTCGCCTCCAAGAAATGACAAAGGAGAACCATGAGCTGCGCCAGGAGTCTAAGTTGGATGCAAGTTTGTTGGATTATACGAGTATCACGGCTAACGTTATCGCACGAACACCGTCTTCTTGGCAAAATCAACTAGTTATTGGTAAAGGGCAAGTGAGCGGGATTAAGAAGAATATGCCAGTTTTATCTGGCAAGGGACTGGTCGGTCGGGTCACAGAGGTTAACCAGACCAACAGTAAGGTTGAACTGATTTCTGATGATAATGATGCTGCTAATCGATTCGCAATCCAAGTGACGGCTGACAATGGTAAAACGGTTAATGGCATTGTGACTGGCTACGACAGTACCAAGAACCTAATTGAAATGGGACAAGTGACGACAAAAGTAGCCGTTAAGAAAGGCGATAAAGTGATTACCAGTGGTTTAGGCGGTATCACGCCAAAAGGGCTTCTAGTCGGCCAAGTTGATCATGTTCAAGCTGACGATTATGGTTTGGCTAACAAGATCTATATTAAGCCGGCTGGAAATTTAGATACGGCTAATGTTGTGACCGTCGCTGCAGAAAAATAAAACCCATTTTACGAGGAGGTCACCAACATGAGCCAATCCAGACGGCGCTGGATTTTTGTTTTAGGTTTAGTCCTGTGTATTTTTTTGGATGGCGTTTTAAGCCAATTGTTTTCGGGATTGTTATTTAGACCCACAGTCAGTGCCGTGCCAGAATTGACGACACTGTGGTTAACGTGTGCGGCCTTTTTTGAAGATGACACACATTTGCCGACTTATTGGTTTGCAGTGGGAGCCGGCGTTGTCTTCGATCTCTTTTACATGGGTTATTGGGGCGTTTATCTATTTATTTTTCCAGTCATCGTTTGGCTGGCGCGTATCTTGCGCCAGTACTTGCCAGTGAACCTTTTTGCGACGCTCCTGGTCGGATTCCTTAGCTTCGGTTTGCAACCATTATTGAGTTGGCTGGCACTTCAAGTTGTTGGACTGACTAGTGCAACATTAACGGATTTTCTAGTGACCGCGTTAGCGCCGACCTTAGCTCTTAACGAAGTTTTATTGGTAATTTTATATTGGCCTGTGCGTCAAATTTACTTAAACCATTAAAAGCCTCTTGACAAGGGTAGTGACGACGATTATATTAGTCTCAACTTTTAATTGATGAATGACGATGAACAGAAGAGTAGATGGACAGATTTCTACAGAAAGTAACCGATGCTGTGAAGGTTGCGAAGTTGACCATTGAAACACATCTGTGAGTTGCTGACCTGAAGGCTTTGAGTTGAAGTTGTAGGGACAGTCGGGCGGTCCGTTACCCCAAGGAGTTTTTTAACTCGCTGAGCCAAGCATTGTGAGATGTTTGGAAACGATGAGGTGGCACCGCGGTAAGACGCCCTCACTGATCTAATTGATTAGATCAGTGAGGGCGTCTTACTTTAGCATCCATTTCGGTTGGCAAGTTAAAAAACTCCCCGAGTTTGTCGTTGTGAGGCGACAATAAAATGAGGTGGCACCGCGTTAACCAACGTCCTCTAGTTAACATATATTGTTAGCTAGGGGATTTTTTATTGGAATAAACGGAGGATTGAAGATGTCATTAACCTATATCAGTGAAATTTTGCCGTCCTTATTGAGTGGCGCCGTTATGACGATCAAGATATTTTTTTGGACATTGGTGGGAGCTTTACCACTGGGAATTCTGGTTAGCATGGGCCTAAGGTCTCGCTTTGTAGGACTTCGTTGGGGATTGAATTTTTATGTGTGGCTTATGCGTGGGACGCCATTGTTATTGCAGTTGATGTTTATCTTCTATGGCTTGCCAGATGTCAACATCGTGTTCGCTCGCTACCCGGCGGCCCTTTTGGCCTTTATTTTAAATTACGCCGCCTACTTTGCTGAAATTTTTCGGGGCGGCTTTGCCAGTATCAATGCGGGACAGTATGAAGGTGCCCGTGTTCTTGGCTTGACCTACGCACAAACGTTACGTCGAATTGTGCTGCCGCAAGTCGTGAAATCAGTGATCCCAGCTGTGGGAAATGAAGTGATTAACCTGGTCAAAGACTCCTCATTAGTTTATGTCATTGGATTAGGCGACTTGCTTCGCGCCGGTAACGTAGCATCTGCTCGAGACGTGACATTAGTGCCCCTGATTTTAGTGGGGATTATCTACTTGTTATTAACCTTAGTCTGCACTTGGGGGCTTCGTTCTTTAGAGCGTCATTATAGCTATTATCGTTAACGGTGAACGAAGAGAGAAAGGAATTTTATCATGCTCGAAATTAAAGCAATTAATAAGGCGTTTGACGGTCGAACCATTTTAAAAAATTTCTCAATGATTGTTCCGGATGGCCAAATTGTGAGTGTCGTTGGTCCCTCTGGCGCTGGGAAAACAACCCTTTTACGTTGTATTGCGGGATTAGAAAAGCCTGACAATGGACGATTTGTGTTAGACGGGCAGCCATTTGACCCGGTTGTTGATCGGGGTCGAGAACGCAAAATCGGAGTGGTCTTTCAAGATTTTAATTTATTTCCTAATTTAAGTGTATTGGATAACGTCACGTTGGCGCCGGAACTAGTGAGTGATTTAAAAAAGAACCAGGCAGTCGCTCAAGTTCATGGATTAATGGTCTCTCTAGGAATCGCGGCCTTAGCTGAACAGTACCCCTTTCAACTTTCTGGAGGCCAAAAGCAGCGAGTTGCGATTGCCCGTGCACTGGCGATGCAGCCCGAAGTGCTTTGCTATGACGAGCCGACCTCTGCACTAGATCCGACGTTGCGTGACACGGTTGGTGAGTTGATTTTAGACTTGAAACGGCAAGGAATCACGCAAATTGTGGTGACTCACGATCAAACATTTGCACAACAGATCGCTGATCAAGTGGTCACGGTTAGCCCAGTTAAGGCGCCTGTGGAGGATTAAATATGCAAAGAAGATTGCGTCGGATTTGGTGGCGATGGCTGATCCTGATCGCATTATTAGGTAGTTTGCTGTCGTTAACAGGCTGCCAGAGTGTCACCTGGCGAGCTGATCATGAGGACACATGGTCGCGAATTGAACGACGTCATAAGATTGTGATTGGACTAGATGATAGTTTTGTCCCAATGGGATTTCGTCAAAAGGACGGACAGTTGGTGGGCTATGACGTGGACTTAGCTCGGGCAGTATTTGCTCGCTATGGCATTAAGGTTGATTTTCAAACGATTGATTGGTCGATGAAAGAAACTGAGTTGCGTAATGGTACGATCGACGCAATTTGGAATGGTTATACGGTGACCCCGCAACGAGCAAAAAAAGTTGCGTTTTCCGAGCCTTACTTACGTAATCACCAAGTACTAGTCACCAGACGTTCACAAAACATCACGCAATTTTCGCAAATGCGTGGCAAAATTTTAGGCGTGCAAACTGGGTCCTCTGGTCAGTCGCTGGTCAACGCGCAACCTAAGCTATTGAAACAATACATTAAAGGTGCGCCAGTTCAATATGACACATTTAATGACGCGTTCATTGACTTAAATGCCGATCGGATTCAAGGACTTTTAATTGATCAAGTTTATGCGGACTATTACATCAAACATGAAAACAATCCGGCGGCTTATCGAACCATTGTGGGTCAATTTGCAGGGGAAGATTATGCAGTCGGCCTGCGTAAAGGAGATGTTACCCTGCGAAATAAAATAAACCAAGGTTTAGATGCGGTGGCTAAGGATGGACAGTTGCAACGGATTAACCATAAATGGTTTGGCCGTGATGCCGATAGTTTAGTTAAGTAAACGTTAAAGATGAATACGAACTAATAGAACGGGACATAAGTCAGTGGTGACTTATGTCCCGTATTTTGACAATTTGGTTTTTGAAAATCAGATTTAGTTTTTACTTTCGCTCTCGGCCTTGATTGATCAAGATATGAACAGATCTTTGGTGATCCCTAATTCATCAGCTGACGGACATGTCCAGCATTGTGTTCCCACGCATTTTCAGCTAAGATGAATCAATGACAATGAAGATGAAAGGTAGGCGGGATTGATGACCATTGATTTAGCAGCGGGCGTTCATTTGACCGTTCTGCCAACAACCCAATTTAAAACGATTAGCACGTTAGTTACCTTTAGTTCACCGGCATCGCTGTCCACGTTAACCGCGCGTTCATTGCTGGCTGATCTGCTAGAGACGAGTACGGCAGCGTATCCCACACAAACGGACTTAGCTAGTGTTTTGAGTGATATGTACGGCGCTAATTACAGTACGAATGTGACTAAAAACGGTGAGCAAGCCCAATTTCAATTTGCCTTAACAGTGCCTAATGGACGTTACTTGGCGGACCAACCGGATTTATTAACAGCAGGTTTTGATTTTTTGAATGAGGTTATTAATCGCCCTTTGTTACAGAACGGTTTACCAGCCTTTGATTCGGTTACGTTTGCCCGGCAGCAACACAATTTAGCCGTCGCTTTGCGGGCGGTTGATGAAGATAAAGCCTTGGCCGCACGATTAGCCGCTCAACGACTCCACTTTGGTGAGGTTGTTGCCGGTTATCCGAGTGCTGGGCGATTGAGTGATGTGGCTAGTTTGACTGCTAGTGAAGTGTTCAATGTGTATCAGCAGATGGTAACGGACGATGAGGTTCATATTTATGTACTCGGAGATGTTGAGGAAGCTAGCGCTAGGACAGCGGCCACAAAACTCCAATTACCGGATCGGACCCCAGCTATTAGCGGTCTTTTTTATCATAATAAACCAGCGGTATCGGTAAAATCTGCCGTCAAACATGAAAGTTTAACGCAAGCAAAGTTAGATTTGATTTATCATTTTCCTGTAGATTATGGTCAAGCTCTGTATTATCCAGCGCAAGTTTTCAATGGTTTATTTGGGGGAACGCCATTATCATTGCTATTCACTAATGTGCGAGAAAAACATAGTTTAGCTTATTATGCTAATTCTAGTGTCAACTTTTTCAATCAAACGTTAACGGTTCAAACTGGCATTGACGGACGACAGGCTGAGCAGGTTCAATCGATTATAGCTCAACAACTTGCTGACCTGACAGAGGGACGGTTCAGCGATCAGCGGTTCCATCAAGTTCAAGAAACGCTCATTAATGCGCGAGAGGCGGCCCAAGACAGCCCACGGGTGGTGATTGGTAGTCAGTTACTTGATGATTTGTCCGGACAAACGGTTTCAGTTGCGGATTGGGTGAATGGCATTAACGCAGTGACACCCGCCGATGTCACGATGGTTGCGCGTTTGGCCACGCTAGCAACCGTGTATTTATTGACGAATTAGGGAGGCTAGCCTTGGAGAGACTCGAGTATCAACAACTAGGAGAAACGTTGTTTGAGGAAACACTGGCAAATGGGTTATTAGTTCAACTATTACCAAAGACTGGTTTTCATAAAACTTATGCTGTCTTGACGACTGACTTTGGATCAACAGATCGTATGTTTGTGCCACGAGGCAGTGATCAAGTGATGACGATCCCAGATGGCGTCGCCCATTTCTTGGAGCACAAAATGTTTGAGAAGGCTGATCATGATGCGTTTGATTTATTCGGTGAGTTTGGTGCAGATGCTAACGCATTCACCAGTTTTACTCGAACGAGTTATCTGTTTTCTGCCAGTCGGCATCTGCACGAAAATCTAAATGTCTTATTGGACTTTGTTCAAACACCTTATTTCACTTCGGCAACTGTGGATAAGGAAAAAGGCATTATTGGACAAGAAATTCAAATGTATGACGATGATCCTAATTGGCAATTATTTATGGGCATCGTTGGCAATTTATATCCAACTGAACCCGTACATATCGACATTGCGGGAACAGTTGATTCGATTAGTCACATCACTGCTGATCAACTCATGACAACGTACCGAACGTTCTATCATCCATCCAATATGAATTTATTTATCGTAGGTGGCTTTGAACCAAATGAGATGATGAGCTGGATTCGTGAAAACCAAGCGACTAAGGAATTTCCAGCATCAGAGCCGATCAATCGAACCGTGATTGAAAATGCCGATGCGACGGAAATTTTGCCATATCGAAGCCGTCATCTAGATGTGACCATGCCAAAATCAATTGTTGGTTTGCGTGGTTTAGACGAGGTGCCATTAGGGCGGGCAGGTTTGAAATATCGCATGGCGGCGACGATGTTATTAGATATTTTATTTGCGGATACTAGCCCAACATATTTAAGTTTGTACGATCAAGGCATTATTGATGATAGCTTTGACTATGATTTTTCATTAGAGCGGGGATTTCATTTCCTGACCATCAGTAGCGATACCACTAATCCAAATGCTTTTTCGGAAGCGATTATTTCAGTTCTTGAACACACAGACGATTATTTGACTGATCAGCAAGCTAGTCGACAGTTTGAACTGGTTAAACGGGAAGCAATTGGTCATCATATTATGATGATGAATTCGGTGGAAGCAATTGCCAATGCTTACGAAGGTCGCTTATTCGACCAGGCCAATTTAATGGATGAAATGACAATACTTCAGTCGATGACATTGGCAGATGTTCAATCTGTTGGCATTCAACTGATTCAGTCGGCTGGTATTAGTGTATTTGATATTTTACCAACCGATGAAACCAACAGTAATCTTTAAAAATCCTTGCGGTTTTTGACGATACAGAACATCGGCTTTTCGGTATGCTATACTCAATATAGCGGCTTGCGTCGTATTTTAAAATAAATGGAGTTTTAACGTTATGAGTGATGAAACACCAACGATTGGTCAAAAACTGCAAGAAGCGCGCAGTGAAAAAGGTTTAACGATAGATGATGTCCAACAAGCGACCAAAATTCAACGACGATATTTAATTGCGATTGAAGATGGCCAATTCGATGAACTGCCAGGCGATTTTTACGTGCGTGCGTTTATTAAACAGTATGCGCAAACAGTGGGCTTGGATGGGGATGAATTATTAAGGGATTACAATGATCAATTGCCGCAGGCTGCTGCGACAAATGTAATGCCGGTTACCGAAGAACAGCCTGCTACTCGTGAACCTAAGACCGCTAAAATCGGCCAAGAAAGCTCCGGATTGGATCGCTTACGTAGTTTACTGCCAATTATTATTGTGAGTGTGATCGTGGTGATTATCTTAGGGACAATCTGGGCATTCGCTGTTCGTAGTGGTCGTCAGTCGAGCAATAATAGTGCAGTCTCGAGCAGTCATGTGGCCGTTAGTTCCAGCAAAACTGAGTCGGCTAGTTCACATAAATCATCATCTTCGACAAATCGGTCGAGCTCAAGCTCTTCCAGTAGTGAGACGACTAAAGCAAATACAAAACAAACTTTGGTTCCAGTGACAACGACTGGTGCCAATGCCACATACCGAGTTGAAAATGCACCTGCGACTAACAAACTTGCGATTACAGCAAAGGGCGCTGACTCTTGGATCCAAGTTACGCCAACAGGTGGTCGGGCACTATACGTCGGTACCGTTACAACCGGAACGAATAAAGAATTAACATTACCAGCAGGAACAACTGGTGTTAGTGTTTCCTTTGGGAATCGGACAGCGACAAAGGTAACGATTAATGGCAAGGCAGTTGATCTGACTAAAGGAACCGGCACAACTGGAGTCTTGACGTTACAATTGCAATCGGCTACCAGTGCGGCCAAATAGAAATGAGCAGTGTACCTACTCTTAAGTGAGAGCGGTGCACTTTTTGCTTGGAGGTTAACTCGTGAATTTACCAAATAAATTAACTGTTTTTCGGATTATTTTAATTCCCATTTTCTTAATCATTTTGGCTGTCCCGTTCCATTGGGGTAGTGTTATTTGGTTGGGGACGACCATTCCATTAGTGAATGTCATCGCCACGGTGATCTTTATCGTGGCCTCACTCACCGACCTGCTAGATGGCAAAATCGCCCGCGGGCAACATTTAGTTACCAATTTTGGCAAATTTGCTGATCCATTGGCCGATAAAATGCTTGTGATGACTGCGTTTGTTGTCCTCATTGAAATGGGAAAGGCACCGGCCTGGGTTATTGCAATTATTGTTTGTCGTGAACTGGCGATTACTGGCCTACGGTTATTGATTGTTGAAAACAACGGTACTGTGATGGCAGCCGCCTATCCGGGCAAGATTAAGACCACGACACAGATGTTAGCGATCATCTTATTATTGCTGAATAATGTTTTCTTCAATAATATTCATCTGCCGATGGCTGGGATTTTGCTGTACACTTGTCTGTTCTTCACCATCTACTCTGGGATTGATTATTTTGTTCAGAATCGCAGTGTTTTCGGTGATGGCTTTAAGTAGCTCTTAACAGACCAAAAGAAAGCTAGTTTCTAAGCAAAACGGAAACGCACATAAAATTAGGCAGTGACGAGTATTCAAGACGAATTTCGAATGATGATGGTTTATTCATCGTTTGAAATTCGTTTTTTAAGACTATGCGTTATTTGACTAATTTCCACACTTTTAATATAAGAGCAAGATCAATCTGCCTTGTGATCGTATTTGATTCGGCCTGAGATCAAAATTTAGATTTTACTTTTTTCGCGGGCTTGTTGGCGTGAAAAGGAGTCTTTGAGACTTATAGATTTAGGCGAACAATTGCGAGAAACACGAGAAAAAGCTTTATAATGACTATAAATGTCTTTTCGGTAGTTTATACGTATGTAAACTTTGTTCAATGGGTTTAGTCGGAGGGAGAAACATGCAGGCAGAGATTATTGCAGTGGGCACGGAGATCTTACTTGGACAAATTGATAACACAAATGCGAGCTATGTTGCGCGTGGTTTAGCTGACCTTGGTATCTCAGTGTTCCATCAGCAGGTTGTCGGTGATAATGGCCCGCGATTGGATGATGCTGTGTCGCTGGCAGAACAACGCAGTGACCTAGTTGTGGTGATGGGCGGCCTAGGACCAACGAAAGATGATCTAACGAAGCAAATTGTGGCACGGCATCTTGACAGAACGCTAGTCGAAGATGAGATTGCCATAAAAAAAATAAAATTGCACTATCAACAGTCCGATCGATTGATGGGAGATAGCGATCGTCTACAAGCTCTGTATATTAGTGGGGGCCACCCATTATCAAATCCTACCGGAATGGCAGTTGGCGATTTCATTCACCAAGAAAATTGGGCCGATTTTTTGGTGTTGCCGGGGCCACCACGCGAATTGATGGCGATGTTTTCCTCAGAAGTAGTGCCGCTTTTAAAACAGACTTATTTGCAATTAGACCATTTAACTTCTCGTGTGTTACGCTTTTTTGGCATCGGCGAAGCAGCATTGGCACGAAAATTGGATGATTTGATCAGTGAACAAACAAATCCAACATTGGCCACTTATGCTAAGGACGCAGAGGTGACATTACGGCTAACGGCGTCGGGCCCTTCTATCCAAACCAATGAAGCGCGCTTAGATGAACTTGAACAACAGGTTAAGGCCCGAGTTGGCGATTTTTTGTATGGTTACGGAGATGATAATAGTCTGGTCGAAGTCGTGATAAAGCGGCTCATTAAGGCTAATTTGACCTTGACGGCGGCAGAGAGTTTAACCGCTGGGTTATTTCAAAGCACCATTGGTGAAGTTCCCGGTGTTTCGGCCATTTTTCCCGGTGGCTTTGTGACTTATGCTGCCGCTGCAAAAACACAACTAATTGGGGTTCCCCAAGCGACGATTGCGGCTCATGGGGTGGTAAGTGAAGCGACAGCCAAGGCGATGGCTCAACAAGCGCGCCACGTGTTAAAAACAGATATTGGCATTTCGTTTACTGGTGTAGCTGGTCCTGAGGCATTGGAAGGTCAGCCGGCGGGCACTGTGTGGATTGGACTTTCAATGCTAAATCAGCCGGTGATCGCACGTGAATTTCATTTTAGTGATGATCGCCAATTGAATCGCCGGCGGGCAGTAATGAATGGATTGAATTTAATTTTACGATCATTGCCAACTGAAAAATAATACGAACTTTTGTTCGCTTTTTGCTTGATTTTGTTGAATTGAATCGGTATGATTGGGTCACTAGGTTACGTGATTAAAGGAGGATCTGCCCTTGGCTGATGCACGTCAGACAGCATTAGATGCTGCGTTAAAGAAGATTGAAAAGAATTTTGGTAAGGGATCTATCATGCGGTTGGGTGAAAATGCCAACACGCAAATTTCAACGATTTCTTCGGGATCATTAAAGTTAGATGATGCACTTGGCGTCGGTGGTTTTCCCCGTGGCCGAATTGTAGAAGTGTACGGACCTGAATCGTCCGGTAAGACGACAATTGCGCTACATGCTGTTGCCGAAGTACAGAAGCAGGGCGGTACGGCTGCGTACATTGACGCTGAAAACGCGCTTGATGCTCAGTATGCTGAAGCACTTGGCGTCAATGTTGACGACTTATTGTTATCGCAACCGGATACGGGTGAACAAGGTTTAGAGATTACTGATGCACTGGTTTCATCCGGTGCCATTGATATTGTTGTCATTGACTCAGTGGCGGCACTGGTGCCTCGGGCTGAAATTGAAGGCGAAATGGGTGACGCTCACGTTGGACTACAGGCTCGTTTGATGTCCCAAGCGTTGCGTAAATTATCAGGAACAATTAACAAAACCAAGACGATTGCGATCTTTATCAACCAGATTCGGGAAAAAGTTGGGGTTATGTTTGGTAACCCTGAAACGACACCTGGTGGTCGAGCATTGAAGTTTTATGCAACTGTTCGTCTTGAAGTTCGCCGTGCTGAACAAATAAAGGATGGCACGGAAGTGATGGGGAATCGAACCCGGATTAAAGTGGTGAAAAACAAGGTGGCTTCACCGTTTAAAGTGGCCGAAGTTGACATCATGTATGGACATGGGATTTCTCAATCTGGGGAATTGCTAGATATGGCAGTTGACAAGGATATTGTTGACAAATCTGGTGCTTGGTACGCCTATAATGGCGAACGAATCGGGCAAGGGCGCGAAAACGTTAAAGCTTATTTAGAAGCAGCCGAACATGAACAAATGCGTCAAGAAATTTATGATAAAGTCCGCCAGGCTTATCACATGGATGGCGTTGCTGAAGAGACGGATACGTCTGATAATGAAAAGGCGACGACTGACGATAGTAAAGCTAATAAGAGTAAAACTAAGTCAAAAGAGAGTGAAACATCTCTCGATGTTTAAATGATCGATCAAAAAATTCGCTGCCAAATTCGGCAGCGTTTTTTTTGCGATCGGTGCTAACTAAGTTTTTTAACAGATGTAGGGGGCGATCGACTGTAGCGAGGACCTGCGAGCCAACGCATAGATTAAGGGGAATTTATGAATGAATGAGTTGACTTTTTGGTGGGTTACCTATATGGTTAGTTACACAAGTAATTAACCATATAGGTAACCGAGGGAGGAATCATTTATGCAAATGACACCAGTTGTTAAAGTTGCTGATCTACACAAGACATATGGACGCAAAAATGAAACGCAATATGAGGCTTTAAAAGGAATCGATCTGACGGTTGCTGAGGGAGAGTTTGTCGGCATCATGGGCGCTTCAGGTTCTGGTAAGACGACATTGCTAAATTTGTTGTCAACATTAGATACACCCACTAGTGGCAGCGTTGAGGTCAATGGCAAGGAAATCACTCAGTATCGGGGCAAGTCATTATCAGATTTTCGTTCCGAAGAAATCGGGTTTATCTTTCAAGATTTCAATTTACTGGAGAGTTTAACGGCCCGCGAAAACATTGGGTTACCGTTATCATTACAGGGACGAGCAAAACAAGAAATCCGCAAGGCGGTTGAAGAAGTTGCATATAGCCTATCAATTGCCAACCTGTTAGATAAATATCCAGCTGAATTGTCTGGTGGACAGAAACAACGTGTGGCCGCTGCCCGTGCGATTGTGCATCATCCGGCTATTGTAATGGGTGACGAACCAACTGGAGCCCTTGATTCAAAATCGGCGCGCGATTTATTGGATTTGTTGACAGATATCAACAAGAAGCAGCATGTATCTGTCTTACTTGTCACCCACGATCCTTTTTCGGCCAGTTTCTGTGATCGGATTATGTTCATTGCAGACGGACAGATTAATGACCAGCTCGTTCGCGGTGATGCGACGCGGAAAATATTTTATCAACAAATTCTTGATCAGCTTGGCACATTTGACAAATAGGAGGGCGCAAATATGTTAACAAAACTCGCGCTCGCGGGCATTAAGCATCGACTAAAAGATTATCTAGTGCTCTTGACGGGACTAGTGATCTCCTCGGCAATCTTTTATATGTTCGCTAACTTAGCAACAAATCAAGCCTTTATCAATGCCAACACGACCATTAATGTGGCCGGTCAAGTATTTAAATTTGGTATGGTCTTATTGATGATCATTACCGTTGTTTATTTGGGATATGCAAATTCCTTCCTACTTAGTATGCGTCAACATGATTATGGCCTGTTCATGATGCTGGGTGCTAAGAAAAATCGGATTGGCCAGCTTGTCGTGCTTGAAACACTTCTGCTAGGAATTGTGGCCACGATTATTGGAATTGTCGTAGGTATTGGCTTAAGTGCCGGCTTGTCAGGATTACTGTTTAGGCAGCTGGATTTGACGGTCAAACACTTTAGTGTGATCTATGGACCAGCCATCGTTACGACACTTTGCTTATTTGTTGGCTTGTTTTTAATCGCTGCGCTGTTCAACTTGGCTAAGCTGGTCAAAACGCCTGTTTTAACGTTGTTGCATAGTGATGATCAAGCATTTGTACCACGCAATCAGCCGATGGTTCAGGCTTTAGAGATTATCGGTGGCGTCCTGTTACTTGGTAGTGGTTATTTAGCGATGGCGAAAATTAATGTACTGCAACTTTCGGCCATTCCAATTGCTTTGGTGACAATTACAACAGGTACTTACTTTCTGTTTAATGGTTTAGTCATTGGTATAATTCAACTATTAAAGCGGTCTAACTTTGCTAACCATGCCTTACACAATTTCACTTTGGGGCAAATTATGTTCCGAATTCAAAGCTATACTCGTATTTTAACCATCGTCTCTTTACTATTTGCATTGGCGTTAGGGGCGATCAGTGTTGGAACTCAACTGCATCGACAGGTTCCCCAAATGGCTAGATCAGTGGGCGCTTATGCGGTCGCTATTAATGATGCTAGTCCTAAACAACAGCGACAAATGAATCAATTGGATGATGCTAAGCAGGTAACCTATACGCAAAAGATTGTTGGTCAAAAAGTTTATTACTCCGAACAAGAATTTTTAAAACAGCCATTTAAGATCGCTAAAACAACAGGCGAGACGAACGGTCAGCGACAACTTGAGACACTTTCGATTGCTCAATTGAAAGCGGATGGCGTGAATCAACCAGAATTCGCTAGCTTAGTTCCGAAAAAAGGGCAACAGATCAGTGAAGTCGTGAGTCAATCAGCATTTAATCGATTAGAAGCACCAACGCACCATGTTACGTTGGTCAAAGTTGATGATTTAACGAGTCAACGCAATCAACCATTGTTAACGCAGCTCGTTAAGACTCAGCAACAACGTTTTGCTCAGGATGCCAGTCAAATGGTAGGTACTTTTGAGTGGTATCAATTCTTTAATTCCATGTTTGGTGGAATGGAATTTATGGGCTTTTTCCTCGGCTTTGCATTCTTAGCAATGATGGCTAGCTGCTTAATGTTTAAGATTTTGTCGGGAGCAACAAAAGATGTTGTACGCTACAAGATGTTAAATAGAATTGGTGCACGCCAGCAGTTAATGCGCTCGGCTGTGCGTGGTGAGGTACTGACCTTGTTTGCAATTCCAGGTGTACTTGGAATTGTTGATGTCTTATTTGGTTTACGGATGTTTAAGGGACTCCTATTGGATCCATATGCGATAATTGGCTGGATTATTTTGGGATTCTGCGCCATGTATGCAATTTACTACTGGATTACCGTTGCGCTATACATTCGCTTAGTTATTCCTAAAGAACGGGTGGAGGCTTAAGCACTAATTTCAGGGCATAAGTCCATTAGCTCGAGTATGGTTTTAGTCCAGGTGTTACCTTGATTTTAGATTGACGTGATCGAAGACGTCGCTTATTCTTTTTGCTAAAGCAGAACTTTTATTGTCTAGTGGTTGGAGATGAAAACATGCACTTTGACTTTGACGGCACCACGCCCCTTTATTTGCAGGTGGCTGAACAAATTGAAGAGGCCATTTTAAGTGGGACTTATGATGCTGGCGAACAAGTGCCATCTACAACTGCCATTTCGCGAGAATTTCACATTAATCCCGCGACGGTTTTGAAGGGGATGAATATTCTCGTTGACCGAAAAGTTTTAGAAAAGCGACGTGGTATGGGAATGTTTGTGCTAGATGGAGCCAGAGAACGGGTGACCTTTAACCGACGAACTGACTTTTTCGAACAACAAGTGTCGCCACTTGTAGAGGCTGCCAAACAGATTGGTTTGACTGAGGCAGAACTCGCCGCGTTGATCGAACGGGGGTACGGCATTAAATGACAATCAATGTTACAAATCTGACTAAAACGGCTGGTCGGCATGACCGATTACATGACTTGAATTTAACAATCCAGCCTGGCATGATCTATGGTTTACTCGGCCGTAATGGTGCTGGAAAAAGTACTTTATTGAATATTATGGCCAATCGTGTCCTCCCTAGCCAAGGTAAGGTGACCATTGATGGGCAGGCATTGGCTCAGTCGGATCGAACCCTACAGCATCTTTATCTGATGAGTGAGGATAATTTATATCCGAGTCGGGAGCGGGTGAGTGATTTATTTAAGCTAACTACCGCGTTGTATGGCTCTTTTGATGACAAGTTGGCGGAACGATTAGCCAAAGCCTTTGATTTAGATGTGAACGCTCGATTTGGTGGTTTATCGACCGGCTATCGCACCATTTTTAAGGACATCGTTGCGTTATGCGTCCCAGCCGACTATATCTTACTGGACGAACCGGTATTAGGACTGGACGCTAGTCATCGGGATTTATTTTATCAATCACTGATTGAGACCTACGCACAGCATCCCCGTACATTTGTCATTGCAACGCATCTTATCGAAGAAATTTCTGGACTGTTAAACCAAGTTATTGTGATGGATCAAGGGCGCATTTTAGTTGCGGAAGCAGCGGAAGATTTATTGGCCCGTTCATATCAGTTAAGTGGTCCTAAAGAAACGATGGCTGCTTTTTTGCCCACTGTAACGACATTACGAACCCATCAATTTGGTAAGCAAACGCAAGCGGTCGTAACCACGGCTGGGACACTGGACTTACCCGCTGGGGTAACAAAAGAAGCACTGGATTTACAACAGCTGTTTGTTGCGTTAACGGAGGATCATCATGAAGTTTAAACCGGTCTATCAGTATCGTTTACGACACGATGCAAGTCTGTTGGGTTACGCTTATTTAGGCATCTTTGCTGGTATCTGGTGGTTGCCGACGTTATTGAGTCTGTTACTGACTGGTCGTCAATCAGCGCTGGCGCCAAGCCAATATCTAGCTAGTTTATTTCCTCAATTTGCCATGCAAATATTGTTTTTCATTGCAAGTGGCATGGTTTATCGTGGCTTCACCGTTTTAATTCAAAATGGCATCACACGAAGAACTTATTGGTGGGCAAAATTAGCCAGTTTATTAACCTATGCGGGTCTGGTTTCGGTCTTAAACGTTCTTTATCGATTAACGATTGCCCAACCGCTCGGACTTAAAACGTATCAAGCCTATGGTCGCCTTGAATTTGGCTCATTTACAGCACATGGCGTCAGTGATATTTGGTGGTTTTGGGGGCGTGATTTAAGTACCCTTGTCCTGCTTATCGCGGCTGGTATGATGGCGGGGGCAATTCTAGCGTTGTTGAACTGGCGATGGAAAGTGGTCACGTTAATTGCAGTTCCTTGTGCGGGTGCCGGTCTAATCGCTATTACATTGGCGTCAGTCGGCAATACGTCAAATGCCTTCTATAACTCTTGGGCCGGAGCATTATTACGTTTGATGTATGGCTTTGATGGTCATTTTCGTTATCACGCGCCGGGAAATTCAATTGTGACAAGCTTGATTTTAACGCTCATTTGCTTACTGATTAGTTACGCCTTTAATCGATTACTGGCGATTCGCCGCAGTTAGGTTGGGCTAAATGAGGGCATAGCGATTCAAACGAAAGCACTGCTTATGTTGACAGTTGCCCTGAAGATCAGTAAACTAGCAATGTGTAATGAACCAATACAAACATCTGTAATTAGTTTGCGGCTGGCTTAACGGTCAGCCATTTTTTGATGAAGGGCGGGAATTTTAATGGTCATAGTAACCATCATCCTCGTGCTCATCGCAGTTATTGCTGGTTTATACGCTGGCTTAACGATTGCTAAACAACGTCAAGCTCGTGACATTGAAGATGCAACAAAGTCAGCGGGGGCAATTCTCGAAAAAGCCAATCAGGACGCAAAGACAGCCAAGAAAGAAGCTTTGCTTGAGGCTCGTGAAGAGAGTCATAAGTATCGAACCGACGTCGAGACCGAATTGAAAGAACGACGCGCAGAGGTTCAAAAGCAAGAAGACCGGTTATTGCAACGTGAAGAGGCTCTAGATCGAAAAGATAATACGTTTGAAAAACGTGAGACTCAGCTAACCGCCAAAGAGGAACAGTTGAGTCGCGATCGCGAGGTTGTCCAACAGCAACAACAAGCAGCAACAGATCTCATCGATAAGCGACAACAAGAAGTGCAGCGCGTGGCTGATCTCTCACAAGATGAAGCTCGTGATTTGATTATTGAGGAAACCAAGAGTGAGTTAGCTCATGAGCGGGCTGTTCTCATTAAGGAAAGTGAAGAGGAAGCTAAGGCCAGTGCTGACAAAGAAGCCAAGAATTTGATTGTGGCGGCTATTCAGCGCAGTGTCGCGGACACGGTCTCAGACAACACGGTTACGGTCGTCACTTTGCCAAATGATGATATGAAGGGTCGAATTATCGGTCGTGAAGGTCGAAATATTCGAACGCTTGAAACGTTGACCGGAATCGATTTGATTATCGATGACACTCCAGAAGCAGTCGTGTTGAGTGGATTTGATCCAGTTCGGCGCGAAATTGCTAAATTGGCGTTAGAGAAGCTAATTGCCGATGGTCGGATTCATCCAGCTAGGATCGAAGAAATGGTGGAGAAAGCCCGCCGTGAAATGGATGAGAAGATCCGTGAAATTGGTGAACAGACCGTCTTTGACTTGGGGATTCGGGCGATGAACCCTGATTTAATTAAGATCATCGGTCGGATGAACTATCGGACTAGCTATGGTCAGAATGTTTTAAATCACTCAATTGAAGTTGCAAAATTGACGGCTGTAATGGCCGCCGAGCTTGGTGAGGATGTTGCGCTGGCGAAGCGCGCAGGATTATTACACGATATTGGTAAGGCAGTGGATCATGAGGTCGAAGGTTCCCATGTGGAGCTGGGAGTTGAATTGGCCACGAAGTATCACGAAAACCCAGTTGTGATTAATACAATCGCTTCACATCATGGTGATGTAGAACCAACTTCGATTATTGCCGTGTTAGTGGGGGCCGCTGATGCAATTTCATCAGCGCGACCGGGGGCTCGTTCAGAATCACTAGAAAATTATATCCAACGATTGAAACAATTAGAGGAAATTGCAAACAGCCACGAAGGTGTGGCTCAAAGCTATGCGATTCAGGCTGGTAGAGAAGTTCGCGTCATTGTAAAGCCACAAAATGTTGATGATTTGCAGGCAGCTGTGATTGCCAGAGATGTTAAGAATGAGATTGAAAGTGATCTTGACTATCCCGGCCACATTAAGGTGACGGTCATCCGTGAAACGCGTGCCGTTGAATACGCGAAATAAAATTTCTAAATATTGTTTTAGTTCAATAAAGTAGCCGACATTCTCATTTTAGGAGTGTCGGCTACTTTATTGTTGATTTACACTCAGACGGACTGAGACCTATGAGGTCAACTCAGACAGTTGAGCAAAAAAATGTTAAAATTATCTCATTGTTTCAGTGCGAAATTCGATAACAACCTCTCCATAAGTAGTTATTATCGATCAAAAGGAGTTTATTGAATGGCCAAAAAATCGGCGCAAGAGAGTATGGAAACCCCGATGATGAAGCAGTATCAGGAGATTAAGGATCAATATCCGGATGCTTTTTTGTTTTATCGGATCGGTGATTTTTATGAATTGTTTAACGACGATGCAGTGAAAGGATCACAGCTGCTAGAATTAACCCTAACGGCACGTAACCATAATGCAGCGGACCCAATTCCGATGTGTGGAGTTCCACATCATGCAGTTCAAAATTATATTGATATCTTAGTTGATCATGGTTATAAGGTGGCCATTTGTGAACAAATGGAAGATCCCACCCTAGCTAAGGGGATGGTTAAACGAGAAGTTATCCAACTTGTTACCCCAGGGACTCGGATGCAGACGGGGATCAGTGGTGCGAAGGACAATAACTATCTTGCTGGGATGGTTCAACACGAGCATCAGTTTGGGTTTGCTTATACGGATGTATCGACTGGTGAATTGAAGACGGCTAATTTAACCACCATTGAAGCAGTCATGAATGAGATCATGGCGGTTGAAGCAAAAGAAGTGGTTGTTAATGACACGATTGATGAGTCGATTCGCGCGCGGTTTAAACCATTAGGAATCTTAGTTTCACAACAAGATACGGCTGTAGCAGCGAATGCAGAATTAAGTTTTCTAACGCAAGATTTAGACGATCAAGCAGAAAATAATGCTGTTTCTCTATTATTGACTTACATGGAGTCGACCCAAAAGCGCAGTCTAGCTCACTTGCAGCGAGCAATTGCCTATGAACCGTCCTATTATTTGAAGATGGATCATTATGCAAAACGCAACCTAGAGCTTTCAGTGAATATTCGAACTGGCAAACGTTCGGGCACACTGTTGTGGTTAATGGACGAGACGAAAACCGCGATGGGTGGACGTTTATTGAAGCAATGGTTAGACCGGCCACTGTTGTCACAAAGTGAAATCATCGCCCGTCAAGATAAAGTACAGTCATTATTAGATCATTATTTTGAACGCTCGAACTTACAAGATGAATTAACTAAAGTATATGATCTGGAACGATTGGCCGGTCGGGTCGCTTTCGGCAGTGTGAATGGGCGTGACTTGATCCAGTTGAAGACCTCACTTCAACAGGTCCCGAAAATTAAGTACGTTTTGCAAGAACTGGACGATCAGGTCTTTGGCGAGATGTTGGCCCATTTAGATCCGGTGGATGATGTGGCTGAATTGATTGAACGGGCCATTGATGATGAACCACCGATTTCTGTGACGGATGGTGATGTGATCAAAGACGGTTACGACAAACAATTGGACGCTTATCGAGATGCAATGGCCAATGGAAAACAATGGATTGCCGAACTGGAAGCTAAGGAACGAGCAGCGACTGGAATTAGCACGTTAAAGATTGGCTACAATCGGGTGTTTGGCTATTACATCGAAGTCACCAAAGCCAATTTGAGTAAATTGCCCGAGGATCGCTATGAACGCAAACAAACATTGACGAATGCTGAGCGTTTTGCGACTCCAGAATTAAAAGAAAAAGAGCAACTCATTTTGGAAGCCCAAACGAAGTCGACTGCTCTAGAATATCAGCTGTTCACTAAAATTCGCGAGGTGGTGAAAGCTGCCATTGCTCGCTTGCAGCGTCTGGCAAAAACATTGGCCAGCTTAGACGTACTGCAGAGTTTTGCCGTGGTCGCCGAAAATTATCGGTTCAGCCGGCCAACTTTAACGGATGGACATGATTTAGAAATCGAATCGGGCCGGCACCCTGTAGTGGAAAAAGCATTGGGCAAACAAGCCTACGTCCCCAATGACGTACGGATGGATGAACAGACAGCTATTCTACTGATTACTGGTCCCAACATGTCAGGAAAGAGTACCTATATGCGCCAATTGGCACTTACCGTCGTTTTAGCTCAGATGGGAAGTTTTGTGCCAGCAAAATCGGCAATGATACCAATTTTTGATCAAATTTTCACCCGCATCGGGGCCGCTGATGACCTAATCTCCGGAAATTCCACGTTTATGGTTGAAATGCAGGAAGCTAATGATGCTTTGGCACATGCCACCGCAAATAGTTTGCTGTTGTTTGATGAAATTGGTCGGGGTACTGCAACTTATGATGGGATGGCCTTAGCCCAAGCGATCATTGAATATGTGCACGATCATGTCCATGCGAAAACGTTATTTTCAACGCATTATCATGAATTGACAGGGTTATCGAATGAATTGACGGGGTTGAAAAATATTCATGTCGGAGCGGTCGAGGAAAATGGTGAACTAGTATTCTTACATCAGATCCAACCAGGCCCGGCTGATAAGTCGTATGGGATTCACGTGGCTAAACTAGCGGGGATGCCAGAAAAATTGTTGGCGCGGGCCAGCACAATATTGCAACAGCTCGAAGCAAACGCCGGAGAAAACCCGATGCCAGTAGATGTTGATCAACCATTGACTGAGCCAGCTACTGATGTACTGCCGTTAGATGAAACGCAGTCGACGCAATTAGCCTTATTTGACACACCAAGTCAGGACCCAACGACAGCAAAGATTTTGGCTGACTTAAAGTCGATGAATTTGATGGCGATGACACCGATGGATGTGATGAATAAGTTTTATGAAATTCAGCAACAATTGAAATAGAGGTAAGAGGTCAAGCAATGAGCAAAATTCAAGCTTTAGCAAGCGTTTTGGCTGATCAAATTGCGGCCGGTGAAGTCGTTGAACGCCCTGCGTCAGTAGTGAAAGAACTCGTGGAAAATTCGATTGATGCGCATGCGACCACTGTGGATGTGTTGATCGAAGCATCCGGTTTAAAAACGATTCAAGTGATTGATGATGGTAGTGGTATCGATGATGAAGAAGTTGAGCTAGCCTTTGCCCGACATGCGACCAGCAAAATTAGTTCACGGGCAGATTTGTTTCGCGTACACTCGTTAGGTTTTAGAGGCGAGGCGTTACCAAGTATTGCCTCGGTCGCGGATGTATGGTTAAAGACGGCTACTGGCGTCGGTGCAGGTAGCCAAGTACATTTCAAGGGTGGACAATTAGTTAGTCACACGGCAGCACAGGCTCGACCTGGCACTGAGGTAACGGTCAGCGACTTATTCTTTAATACACCGGCGCGGTTGAAATATTTAAAATCCGCACAAACTGAATTAGCTAACATCGTGGATGTTGTTAATCGAATCGCCTTAGGCCATCCAGAAGTCGCGATTAGTTTACAACACAACGGTCATGAATTACTTAGAACGGCGGGCCGCGGTGATTTGCAACAGGTGATTGCGGGAATTTACGGCGTTCAAACCGCGCGTAAAATGGTCGAAATTAAGGGGGAAGACGCCGACTTTACCTTGGCTGGCTTTGTTTCCCGCCCCGAATTAACACGTGCTTCGAGAAATTATTTGACGGTATTGATTAACGGACGGGCGATTCGCAATAGCCAGATAACTAAAGCACTCATTAAAGGATATGGTTCTAAGCTGATGGTTGGTCGGTATCCACTAGCGGTAATCAACTTACAGATGGATCCTTTTTTAGTTGATGTGAATGTGCATCCGACTAAACAAGAGGTTCGTTTGAGTAAAGAACCTCAACTGGTCAAGTTGATTGACCAGGTTGTATATCAACGATTGGCACAGGAAAACCTAATTCCTGATGCCTATCAAAATCTGACGGGAACGGTGCAATTTGACGCCGATCAAGTTGCCAGCCGACTGACCGAAGCGTCAACGCTTCATGACGAAAGCGTAGCAGTCCGACCAGTGTCACCAGTTTCAAGTGGTGCAACTTTTGCTCAATCCGAGGCGGCTGCCTCCACACCGCCACTACCTGACGCGTTGCCAAAGCAAGTATTAACGCCAATTGTGGTACACCATCGTGAGGAGATAGCCAGCCAACCAGTGGTGGATTTTGAGGCACGCTATCAAGCTGAACCAGTGGAACCGTTTGATGATGAGCCAATGAGTGATTCTTTGAAACCGAGTCAACCTAAAACGATGGAAATGTTACCTGAGGATCAAGAGCAGACTGGGCAACGGTTCCCAACCCTTTCTTATATCGGTCAAATGCACGGTACATTTTTATTCGCCCAAGCAGCCGATGGTTTGTACCTAATTGATCAGCATGCAGCCCAAGAGCGGATTAAATATGAGTTCTATCGTGTTAAAATCGGTGAAGTTGCTCGCAATCTTCAAGATTTATTGGTCCCCATTGTGTTAGATTATCCGACCAGCGATGTGTTGAAGATCACGGCAGCAAAACCACAATTAGAGCAATTGGGTTTGTTTTTGTCGCCATTTGGACATAATTCTTTTATTGTCCGGCAGCATCCAACGTGGTTTATTGAAGGGCAAGAAGCGTCTACGATTCGTGAAATGGTTGACTGGGTGCTCAGTGATCGACAGCTAACCGTTGCTAAATTTCGCGAAAAAACGGCCATTATGATGAGCTGTAAACGATCAATCAAGGCCAATCATCACTTAGATGAGCGCCAGGCCAAAGCTTTATTACATGACTTGAGTCAAACGGAGAACCCATTTAATTGTCCCCATGGGCGACCAGTTTTGGTTCATTTTACTAATGCCGACATGGAAAAAATGTTTAAGCGGATTCAAGATTCTCATGAGTCTTGGGCTGAATTTGATGAACATGAATTTTAATTAGCTCATGAAAGGGTCACAGTATGTATGAATATCTAGTTGGTCAAATTACGGAAGTTACACCCACCCATGTCGTTTTGGAAGTTAATGGGACGGGATATTTGATTCAAACCGCCAATCCTTACCGCTTCCAAGTCGATATGGAGACGTCAATCCGAATTTACGTTCATCAGGCGATTCGGGAAACCGAAGTGAGTTTATTTGGGTTTGTTGATCAAGCAGAAAAACGTCTTTTCTTAAAACTGTTGAACGTTTCTGGAATCGGACCTAAGAGTGCGCTAGCCATCTTAGCTAATGAGGACCATGATGGCCTCGTGAACGCGATTGAAACGAATGATGTTACTTTTTTGACCAAATTTCCCGGAATAGGCAAAAAAACGGCGCAACAAATCGTCTTAGACTTAGCCGGTAAGTTGGCTGATCTAGGAATAACACCAGTAGCTGCGTCATCAGTTAACGTTTCAGATAACGACGCTTTAGACGACGCACTGGCCGCCTTGACAGCTTTAGGGTACAGTAGTCGTGAGGTTAAGCGCGTCTCGAACAAGTTGGCGAACTTAGATCAGTTAACGACTGATCAGTATCTGAGTGCTGCCTTGCGAGAGTTGACCCATGCGTAGCTGAGGATATCATGAGTAAGAGAGGAGCTGGATCGTGGACGATGAATTAATGTCAACGCAACCCATGGATGACCAAGAGGCCTCATTGGAACGGTCCTTGCGTCCGACGACGCTGGCTCAATACATTGGGCAAGATGCGGTTAAACAACAGTTAAACGTGTATATTAGCGCAGCGACCAGTCGGGAAGAATCTTTGGACCATGTCTTGTTATATGGACCGCCTGGTTTAGGTAAAACCACCTTAGCGATGGTCATTGCTAATGAGATGCATGTTCAAATCAAGACGACTAGCGGGCCGGCGATTGAACGGCCTGGAGATGTCATTGCCCTACTAAATGAACTACAACCTGGGGATATTTTATTCATTGATGAAATTCATCGCTTACCTAAAATTGTCGAAGAAATGTTGTATTCGGCGATGGAAGACTTTTTTATTGATATTGTCGTGGGGCAGGGGCCAACCGCTCACCCCGTTCATTTCCCACTGCCGCCATTTACCTTGATTGGGGCCACAACTAGAGCAGGATTATTATCGGCGCCACTTCGGGACCGTTTCGGGATTGTGGAACACATGGATTATTACACGACGGCTGATTTAGAAGAGATTACGCTACGTTCTGCGGATATTTTAGCTACCCAGATCGTGAAGGCGGGGGCTCATGAAATTGCACGTCGCTCACGAGGCACACCGCGAATTGCTAACCGCTTATTAAAACGGGTCCGCGACTTTGCTGAAGTCGCCGGCCAGTCGGCAATTGATGCACCGATGGTCGATCATGCCTTAACTGTGTTGGGCGTAGATGACTGGGGACTAGATGAAGTGGACCTAAAGCTATTGGCAACCATGATTAAGTATTACAATGGTGGACCAGTAGGGTTAACGACTTTGGCAGCCAATATTGGTGAAGAGGCAGATACAATTGCAGAAGTGTATGAACCATATTTATTACAGGTGGGGCTGATTAAACGGACGCCTCGGGGTCGAATGGTGACTACGGCGGCTTATGAGCACTTAGGCCTATCAAAACCAGAGGCTTAATCAACGGAATCCATTTGGCAAGGGTTCGTAAGTTTGGTACAGTACTCTACAGAGTAAATTAAATGAGGTGGATGAATTGACAAGTTTAGTGAATTTCGATTTGATGGGTGCAAGTGGCGCCGCTGGTGGTAGTCTTTGGAGCACCGTTTTGATGGTTGTTTTGTTTGTTGGGGTCTTTTATTTTTTCATCTTGCGGCCTAACCGCAAGCAACAAGAACAACGTAAAGAAATGATGAATGGCATGCACATTGGCGATCATGTGGTCACCATTGGTGGCCTACATGGAATTATCGATTCAATGGATGCTGCTAAAAAAATTGTGACAATTGACGTAGATGGTATTTACTTACCATTTGATCAACAAGCGATTCACCACGTTGAAACGCCAGCGACAGCAGTTGCACCAGCGACAACTACTACGGCTAGCGCTGCTTCAGCAACTCCAGCCAGCGAAGCCACAAGCGCCGTAGATAGCGTTGTTGATTCTGCTGCAGACTCGACGACGGTGACCAGTGCTAGTGACACAGCAAGTGAAGCTAGTGACAGTCAGGCTAACTAGCTGTTAGGTAAGTTTAATTATGTGAATTATCTGCGATCATCGTATTCTGCGATGATCTTTTTTTGATTTAACTAGGGATCGCTGGTGAAGAGAACATATGTTTGCTAAAATAGGCTTATCAAGCTAGCGCGAGGAGAGTTGACAATGGCGGCCTTCATTCAAATTCCGGTGCGGGTCGATGCCAGCCGGAAAATCATTCATGTGGATATGGATGCTTTCTACGCTTCTATTGAAGAGCGTGATGAGCCACAATTAAAAACGCAACCATTGATTATTGCCCGTGATCCGCGGCAAACGGGTGGACATGGGGTGGTGACGACGGCTAACTATCGGGCCCGAGCGTTAGGTGTTCATTCAGCTATGGCGGCTAATGAAGCGCAAAAATTAGCGCCCCAAGCGGTATTTAAACGACCAGATTTTCCAAAATATCGGGCAATTTCTGCTCAGATTCACGAAATTTTTCATGAGTACACCGATCATATTGAGCCGATTGCCTTTGATGAAGCCTATCTAGATGTCACTCGGAATAAGCAGAACTTTAAATCGGCCGTTGCATTGGCGCATAAATTACAAACAGAGATTTGGGATAAGGTTCATTTAACCTGCTCCACTGGCGTTTCTTATAACAAATTTCTAGCTAAACTTGCTTCTGACTATGCGAAGCCCGTGGGGGTCACCGTCGTTTTGCCTGGAGATGCGGAGCGGTTTTTGGCACCATTACCGATTGAAAAATTTCGCGGCGTAGGCAAAAAAACAGTTCCGAAGATGCATGATTTAGATATTTTAACGGGCGCAGATTTGTTGACCTGGTCTGAGACTGATTTGATTCAGCATTTCGGTAAACTAGGTTATGGATTATATCGGCACGTTCGTGGTAGTGATGATCGTCCAGTTGAATGGCAACGCACGCGTAAATCGATTGGCCGTGAAGAGACATTCGATCAACCCTTGACCAATGAAACGGATGTCAGCGATCAATTGCAACATTTAGCGAACGACTTGACGGCGCATCTAAATGCACAGCAGCGTCATGGTAAAACGATTGTTCTCAAAGTTAGAGATGCCGACTTCAATACGGTGACGAAACGACAAACGCAGGCCGAGTACTACGAAAATATGGCGACTCAATTGTATGAGGTTGCTAAAGATTTGTTTGACGCCACGGCTGATTTAACTAAGGGGGTCCGTTTGTTGGGAATTACGATGACCAATCTTGATCCTTTAACATTTGAAAATTTAAGTTTGCCGTTGTTCTCGCCGGCCTCGTCCAAGGCTTTTTGAGGTCCATGGCACCGGATGCACTTTGTAATCGACGCGGCACTTCGTTATACTTGCAGATACCAGATTGACAAGAGGGGATTCATGCATGGATGTTCAAAAAGTAATTTTTGAGGAAATTAAACGTAAACAAATTATCATGATTCATCGTCATCAACGACCAGACCCAGATGCGGTTGGTTCACAAGTGGGGTTAGCGACAATTTTACAGGCGGCATTTCCAACCAAGCAGATTTACATCGTTGGCAAACAAGTCCCAGGATTGGCTTGGTTGGGTGAAATGGAGTCCGTTAGTGATGAATTGTTTGACGAAGCACTTATCTTGGTGTTAGATACTGCCAACGAGCCGCGAGTTGACGATCAGCGATGGCGGCGTGGGCAAGAAGTGATCAAAATCGATCACCATCCTGATGATGAACCTTTTGGTGATCTTAGCTGGGTGAATGAGACTGCTTCCTCAACATCAGAAATGGTGACGGACTTTGCTAATCGCTTTGAACTTTCGATTGACAAAGTGGCTGCTGCGGCTTTATATGCTGGGATTGTCGGGGACACAGGGCGTTTCTTGTATTCAGATACAACCCCCCATACGATGACGGTTACCGCGCAGTTGATGGCCACTGGGATTGACGCGGTAACTATCAATCAACACGAGGACGAAATGACTTTACCAGTTGCGCGATTGACCGCTTATTTATATGAACAGGTCCACGTGTCAGAAGTTGGAGCGGCCCATGTGATTTTAAGTGACGCAACGATTAAATCGTTTGAACTAGGTGACGCTGGGACCGCTAGTTTGGTCCCGATGCTAGGTAAGATTGCGACTGTCAAGACTTGGGCAATTTTTGAGGAGCAAGATGATCACAGTTATCGTGTTCGTTTGCGTTCCAAGGGACCTCAGATTAATGGATTGGCTCGGCAACATCACGGCGGTGGGCATCCGCTGGCCAGTGGTGCCAAGGCTCAAGATCTCAACGAGGCTAATCAAATGATCGCCCAGCTAGAGCAATTAACCGCCGATTTTAAGGAGACGATATGACAGAAACCTTTACAGATTTACAACTGCGGCCGGAGTTATTAGCGGCCTTAAAAGACATCGATTTTGTTCAGCCAACACCGGTTCAGGCTAAGCTAATTCCGGTGATTTTGGCAGGCCGGTCAGTGATCGGTCAATCCCAGACTGGAAGTGGGAAGACGCATGCTTTCCTGTTACCAATCTTCAACCGCTTAGATTTAGAAGCTAACGAAGTTCAAACCATTATTGCAACGCCATCACGAGAACTCGCGAATCAGATTTATGCCGACGCGAAACAGTTGGCTGAGCATTTCAACCAACCGATTCGGATTGCTAAATATGTCGGTGGTACGGATCGAGCTCGCCAAGAACGGCAATTAGAGAAGCATCAACCGCAAATTGTGATTGGGACGCCGGGACGTCTGCGTGATTTCATGGATGAGCATGATCTCGACTTGCATACGGCGCACCAATTTGTGGTCGATGAGGCTGACATGACTTTAGATATGGGCTTTTTAAATGATGTTGACCACATTGCGGGGGCCTTACCAAAAGATTTACAAATGTTGGTCTTTTCTGCGACAATCCCACAGAAATTGCAGCCGTTTTTGCGCAAGTATCTGACCAATCCGGTCATTGAAGAAATTCCGGTGACTTCAATTATTAGTCCGACAATTGATAACTGGTTAATTTCGACAAAGAGTCAGCAAAAAAATGAGCTCATCTATAACTTATTGACGATGGGTGAACCATACTTGGTTCTGATTTTTTGTAATACTAAGCAGCGGACAGCTGAATTGACTGCCTATCTGAAGGGTCAGGGGCTGAAAGTTGCAATGATTTCTGGGGATGTGCCAGCTCGTGAACGTAAACGGGTCATGAAACAGGTTCAGAATTTAGAGTATCAGTACGTCGTCGCGACAGATTTGGCCGCCCGAGGAATCGATATCAAGGGTGTTTCACACGTCATCAATGATGGCATTCCGGCGGACTTGGATTTCTTCATTCATCGTGTCGGCCGGACAGGCCGTAATGGGATGCCTGGGATTGCAATCACGCTGTATCAACCTGGCGAAGAAGACCGAATCGCTGAAATTGAGCAACTTGGGGTGACGTTTAAGCCGAAGACGATTCGAAATGGTGAGATTGTCGATTCTTACGATCGTAATCGACGCCAGCAGCGAACAGCCACGCATGCTAAATTAGATCCAACCCTTGTTGGCTTGGTCAAGAAAAAGAAGAAGAAGGTTAAACCTGGTTATAAGCACCAGATCAAAAACGCAATTAAGCGAAAAGCGCAACAAGATAAGCGGGTTGAGCAAAGAGAATCAGCTCGTTCGCAACGGCGTCAACACCGGCACCAAGGCGAGGCAAATCGCCAGCAACGTGGTGAGTCGTAGCTGGGCGCTGATCACCAGCTGTCCTTGTTTGCTGTCGCTTGAATTCAAAACGGCTTTGTCAAGGATCCTCGCAGAATAAACAGGTTAATTGGTTGATAGTGAATAACCTTGTAAAAGCTTGATCTGCACTAATTGAAGATTTTAAGCATGCAATCCGGACCTAGATCAGGCTTGCTTGTCAGACCCGGACAATGCTATACTGTTGGACGTCGAGGATATGCAATGATGTGACACTTTCAGCGACGCCCTGGTTGGTGAGAAGGACGAATGAAGCATCAGCGCGCTCCCTCACAGTAAAATTACACAAAATCTTGTTTAACCAACACGCGACTCGGCGTTATGAGTGAGAGGTTAACGATCAACATCGTTGCAAGCAAAGTGGAACCGCGGCTATTGAGCCGTCTTTGCAGGCAGCGGTGTTGTTTTTGTTGGGGCAAGCTTCATGAAAGGAATGCTATGAAAGAATTATCAAGTAGTCAGATTCGCCAAATGTATCTGGACTTTTTTGAACAGCATGGTCACAAAATCATGCCTAGTGCCTCATTAGTTCCCGTCGATGACCCGACCTTACTGTGGATCAACTCTGGGGTGGCCACGATGAAGAAATATTTTGATGGCTCCGTTGTGCCAGATAATCCGCGGATGACTAGTTCACAAAAGAGTATTCGAACTAATGATATTGAAAATGTCGGACGGACAGCTCGGCACCATACCTTATTTGAAATGTTAGGTAACTTCTCAGTGGGGGACTACTTTAAACCGGAAGCCATTCACTGGGCGTGGGAATTATTAACCGGTGATCAGTGGTTTGGCTTTGATCCTGATAAGTTGTATATCACAGTTTATCCTAAGGACAACGATGCCAAGGAACAGTGGTTAGATGCAGGTGTGGCTCCTGATCACATCTTGGCTGCCGAAGATAACTTTTGGGATATCGGTCAGGGCCCTTCTGGTCCTGATTCAGAAATTTTTTACGATCGCGGTCAGGCAATGAACAATGTTGCCGAAGATGATCCTGAAAATTATCCTGGTGGTGAAAACGAACGTTACTTAGAAATATGGAACATCGTGTTTTCACAATTTAATCACACACCTGAAGGCACTTATGAACCACTACCACATAAAAACATTGATACTGGCATGGGATTGGAACGCTTAGTTTCCGTCTTTCAACACGCCAAAACTAATTTTGAAACGGATCTATTTTTACCAATTATTCGCGCCACGGAACAGTTGTCTGATGGGAAACATTATGGCGATAATGCAGCCGATGATGTGTCCTTTAAAATCATTGCCGATCATGCACGGGCGGTGACGTTCGCGATTGGCGACGGTGCGTTACCTTCCAACGAAGGTCGCGGATACGTCATTCGGCGCTTGATTCGACGGGCAATTTTAAATGGTAAAAAGCTCGGGATTAACGAAGCCTTTTTGTATCAATTGGTTCCGGTGGTCGGAAAAATTATGCAAAGCCATTATCCAGAGGTTTTGGAACAAGCTGATTACATTGCCGGTGTTATTCATTCAGAAGAAGATCGCTTTAACGTGACGTTAGACACTGGTCTGTCCTTATTGAATGATACAATCGCAGCAACGAAGGCGGCAGGAAACACGCAATTAGCGGGTACAGACGCGTTCAAGTTGTTTGATACGTATGGTTTTCCAATTGAGTTGACGACTGAGTATGCGAGTGACGAAGGCTTGGGTGTTGATCAAGCCGGCTTCAAGGCCGCTATGGAAGAACAGCGTCAGCGAGCTCGTAATGCACGGTCTTCAGCGAAATCGATGGGTGTTCAGCGTGCGTTATTGACCGATATCAAGACACCAAGCCAATACGTGGGTTACACGCAATTGACAGTCGATCACGCTAAATTAATGGATATCATCGTTAATGAGGCACTTGTCGATGAGGCCAAAGAGAAGAATGAAACGGCCGAATTGATTTTCGATCAAACACCATTCTATGCGGAAATGGGTGGTCAGGTTGCTGATACTGGCACGGTCCTTGATGAAGATGGTAATGAAGTTGCTGAAGTGACCGATGTGCAGCATGCACCGAATGGTCAAAATCTGCATACGGTTAAATTGACTGGTACACTGAAGAAAAATGCCACTTATAAGTTGATTGTGAATCAGATGCGTCATCGCAAGATTGAGAAGAATCATTCGGCGACGCATTTACTGGACCAATCTTTGCGCAATGTATTAGGTGATCACACGAGTCAAGCCGGATCGTTAGTGGAACCCAACTATCTGCGTTTTGACTTCACGCATTTTGGTCAAGTCACTCAGGCAGATCTGCGCAAAGTTGAACAGATGGTTAATGACCAAATCTTTGCCGAATTGACTGTGAAGACAGTGGAGACGGATTTAGCAACCGCGAAAAAAATGGGTGCGATCGCGATGTTTTCGGAAAAATACGGGAAAACAGTCCGCGTTGTGTCAATGGGTGATTTCAACGTTGAATTTTGTGGTGGCGATCATGTCGCTAACACTAATGAAATCGGGTTGTTCAAGATTGTTTCTGAAACTGGGGTTGGTGCCGGTGTTCGCCGTATTGAAGCAGTAACGGCAGCAGAAGCCTTCGATTTCTTGAATAATGAAGAAGTACTTTTGCAACAGACGGCTGATTTAGTGAAGTCACAACAAGTCAAAGAGGTGCCGCATAAAGTGGCTGCGTTGCAGACTGACATTAAGCAGTTGGAGAATGAACAAACAGCGTTACAAGCGAAAATGGCGTCCCAACAAGCAGCCAATGCCTTTACTAATATTGAGGAAATTAATGGCGCTAAAGTCATTGCCCAAGCTGTTCAGGTCGCTGGTATGGGTCAATTACGTCAATTGGCAGATGATTGGAAGCAATCCTTGCCTTCTGATGTGTTAGTCTTAGCGACGGCTGCGGACGGTAAAGCTAACTTGTTAGTAGCCGTCGCACCGAATTTAGTGAAGACTGGGATCAAAGCTGGCGATTTAATTAAAGCGATTGCACCGGCCATCAACGGTGGTGGTGGTGGTCGTCCGGATATGGCTCAAGCCGGCGGTAAAAATCCGGAAGGGATCGACACGGCTTTAACTCAAGCTAAGCATTGGTTGGTCGACGCGATTAAGTAATTAGGTTTGAATGTTTACAGCGTTTCAATGACGTCATTATCTTCAATTTATTGAAGGTGATGGCGTTGTTTAATTCGTGAGCCTTGAATCTTTCAAAATCGTTACAACGCTCAAGATAATTGTTATTTGACGTCTGATTCAGTAGAATAGGTATCAGTCGGAGTGTGTTATCGACCAAAGTCAATCAGGATTTATTAGCGAAAACAAGCCGGAAAAACCAATCATGGAGGGAATGTAGATGGGGACCACAGACAAGACCATGTTTTTTGATTTCGACAATCAACAACAAAAAGATGTGCGTGAGACCCTCACAACGGTTTATCAAGCACTAGAAGAAAAGGGCTATAATCCAATTAATCAAATTGTTGGATATTTATTGTCCGGGGATCCAGCCTACATTCCACGCCTAAACGATGCGCGAAATTTAATTCGCAAACATGAGCGTGATGAGATCATTGAAGAACTGGTTCGAGCATACTTGAATGCGGGGCCAGCGGCTAAATGAAATTAATGGGACTTGATGTAGGCTCAAAGACGGTTGGTGTGGCGATTAGTGATGCCTTCGGGTGGACAGCTCAAGGCGTTGAAATCGTCAGGATTGATGAGGCCGCCGGAGAGTTTGGCTTGGATCGAATTGGCGAGTTAGTCACGAGTTTACAGGCCGGTGGATTCGTCCTCGGATTACCTAAGAATATGAACAACTCGTTAGGCCCTCGTGCCGAGGCCGCTCAACACTATGGTGAATTATTGACCGAACGTTTTAAGTTACCTGTTGATTTCATTGATGAGCGCTTAACCACGGTTGAGGCAGAACGAATGTTGATCGAACAGGCCGACACATCACGACGTAAACGTAAGCAAGTGATTGATAAAATTGCGGCGGCTCTGATTTTACAAAATTATCTGGATGCCCATGGTAAATTGACCCAGTTAGCATAATAACTTGAGTAACTAAGAAAGTAGGCAAAACATGGCAGACACAAATAACCAAGATGAACAACAAATTACGTTGGTGGATAACCAGGGCAACGAAACGTTATACAATGTCTTGTTTACCTTTACTTCGGAAGATTACGGTAAGTCATATATCTTGCTCTATCCAGCTGATGCAGCTGAAGATGAAGAAGTTGATATCCAGGCGTACGCCTTCGATCCAGAGGAAGAAGGTTCAACGGAAGGTGAACTTTCACCGATTGAAGATGACGCTGAATGGGATATGGTTGAAGAAATGTTAAATACATTTTTGGATGAAGATTCTAACCTATCCTAGTGGTTAACAATGACGTCAACGGCGCTGTATTCCATTTTGGAGTACAGCGCCGTTTGGGTGAAGCATACTATTTATTGTAAGTAGGGAATGAAACTATGATTTTATCGCTGATTGTTATTTTTCTATTATTAAGCGCATTGGGACGCGGATATCGACGCGGTTTTGTGGCCGAACTAGTTTCAACCATTGGCTATCTGGTCGTTTTGATAGTCGCTAAGATCCTAACGCCAAGCGTGTCGGCCATGATTCAGACTTGGTTGCCAACAAACCATCAGCACAGCGTCAACGATCAACTTCTGAGTACCCAAGTCAATCATTTTTGGGCCAGCGGTATTGCCTTTTGGGGCCTGCTGATTGTTGGGTTTGTGTTGTTACACTTTGTGATGCGGTCATTGAATCTGTTTACTCATTTGCCGGTCATCCACGGGATCAATGCGTTCGCTGGGGCCATTATTGCCGGTTGTTTAATGTACGGGTTGATTTTTTTTGGCCTTGCGGTTGCGTCTGTATGGCCGTCAGCTTGGCTACATCAACAGATCGCTACAGCGCCCATTTGCCAGTGGATTTTACACCAGACCCCACTGTTGTCGGAACAGATTTACCAGTGGTGGTTAACTCGATAAATTAAAGGAATGAAGAAAATTGATGAATAAACGTGGGTTAAAAACCCTCGAATTTGATAAAGTGAAGGCAAAATTGACAGGAATGTTGACGTCACCTGGTGGTCGGCAGGAGCTAGCAGCACTACAGCCAGCTACTGATCCCCAAATCATTCAAACCTGGTTAGATGAGACAAAAGACGGCGCAGATTTACTGCGATTAAAGGGAGGCATTCCTTTACCTGAATTAGCTGATTTGACGCCACATATGAAACGGTTAGCCATTGATGCTGCGTTAAATGGGTCCGAATTAGCGGCTGTGGGCAAGGTTTTACAAACCGCCGCCGCAACACGAGACTTTTTTAATCAATTGGCTGAGGATAAGTTAACTTTGCGACGATTAGATTATGTGGCTCACCGGATCGTGACATTACCTGACTTAACTAAGCGACTGAATACGGCAATCGAACCGGATGGCCGTGTGAGTGACGCAGCTAGTGAGGACTTGGCCGCGATTCGGTCACGAATTAAAAGTACCGAAGATTTGATCCGTTCCCGGATGCAAAACTATGTTCGCGGTAAGCAAGCTAAATATTTGAGTGAACCGATTATTACGATGCGTAATGATCGCTATGTTGTCCCGGTTAAAACAGAGTATCGTAGTCGTTTTGGCGGCGTTGTTCACGATGAGAGTCAATCGGGACAAACCCTCTATGTTGAACCTGAAGATGTCGTTGATTTAAATAATCGATTACGCCAAAGTCAGGTTCAAGAACGTAATGAAGAAGCGCGTATTTTACAAGAGTTGTCCGCTATTTTGGCGCCACATCGTGAAGAGATCATGGCAAACGCGCAAGTACTGGGACATCTCGATTTTGTTAATGCCAAGGCCACTTATGCTAAACAACTCAATGCCAGTGAACCGTTATTGAGTCAAGAAGGGCAAGTTAATCTCCGTCAAGCATGGCATCCTTTGTTAGATCCCCAAACGGCAGTTGCCAATGATATCAGCCTAGGTGCAGATTATGATGCGATCATTATCACAGGGCCTAACACAGGTGGGAAAACGATCACCTTAAAAACACTGGGTTTAACACAACTGATGGCTCAATCTGGTCTGTTCATTCCCGCCTTTGAGGATAGTACAGTGGCCGTGTTTGATAACGTCTTTGCGGATATTGGGGATGAACAATCGATTGAACAGTCGTTAAGCACCTTTAGTTCTCACATGGATAATCTGATCACAATTTTAGATCAGGCAACAGCGACTAGCCTAGTTTTGGTTGATGAAATTGGTGCTGGGACGGATCCCAAAGAAGGTGCCGCCTTGGCGATCGCCATCTTGGACGCTTTCGGTGCGATTGGAACTGACATCGTGGCCACGACTCATTATCCAGAGCTAAAGGCTTATGGTTATGACCGCCCGAGAACGACGAATGCTAGTATGGAGTTTGATGCGGAGACGTTGCAACCTACTTATCGACTTTTATTGGGGATTCCAGGGCGTTCGAATGCTTTAGAGATTTCGCAACGGTTGGGCCTACGATCAGATATCATTGCAGCAGCTCGTTCATTGACCAGTCAAAATAGTCAAGACCTTAATGCAATGATTGGCGATTTGGTGGAACAACGGCGGCGGGTGACCGAAACTGCGGAAGAACTCGATCAACAATTGTCGTCTGCCACGACCTTGCATGAAGAACTTGTTCAGCAGTTTGACCGGTTTACAGAACAAAAGACGCACCAACTGGATGTGGCGAAGCAAGAGGCAAATCACATTGTAGCGGATGCCAAAAAGCAGTCCGATAAGATCATCCATCATTTGCGACAGTTGGAAGTTAAGCAAGGAGCAGGCGTCCAAGAAAACGAATTGATTGATGCCCAGGGACGTCTTAATGCATTGAGGCAAGATCCTACCTTGGCTAATAATAAAGTGTTAGCTCGAGAACGGAAAAAGCATGATTTCCATCCCGGCGATAATGTGGTTGTTAAATCCTATGGACAACATGGCGTGTTAAATCGACAGACCAACACTCATGAATGGGAAGTTCAGTTAGGGGCGCTGAAGATGAAGGTTGATGAACGCGACTTAGAAAAGTCTAGCGCCCCAACTGTTAACGAGCGGCAACAACGTACCGCCCGTACTGTAGTTCACAGCAACATTGGTGCGCGGGCACAAGCTCAGTTAGATTTGCGTGGAAAACGTTATGACGCTGCGATGGCTGAAGTGGATCGCTTCATCGATTCGGCGTTATTAGCCAACCTTGGTGAGGTGACGATTGTTCACGGCAAAGGGACGGGAGCTTTACGCCAGGGCGTCACCCAATATCTCCAGAGTAATCCGCGAGTGGCAAGCTTTGGCTTTGCGCCAGCTAACGCGGGTGGAGATGGAGCCACAGTGGTTAAGCTGCGTTAATCGTTTTTGTAAGCGTGCTTGCGAAACTCAGATCTTATGTACCGCAGATCCAAATTGATCTTACGCACACGCGGCGGGCAAATTCGTTGCAACATTTATAAAAAAGCGTACACTTTGATTACGAACAAAAAGTTAGTGAATATGGAGGCCGTCGATATGACAGTTAAAGAAACAACAGATCAGACTTTTGAAGCCGACACCAACACTGGGGTTAGCGTTACTGATTTCTGGGCGACTTGGTGTGGCCCATGTAAGATGCAATCACCAGTTGTTGAACAATTAGCTGATGAAATGGGTGAGAAGGTCTCGTTTAGTAAGATGGATGTGGATGAGAATCAAGACACTCCGGCTAAATTTGGTATCATGGGCATTCCGACCTTGATTGTGAAAAAAGACGGCGCTGTGGTAGATACCTTAGTGGGTTATCACAGTAAAGAACAAATTGAAAAAACTTTGGCGCAGTATACGGCCTAGCCAGCTGTTACCCCGCGGCCGGGTACTCCTAATCCTTCTCAGTAAGGGTTAGGGGTTTTTTTGTGGACTTTCTGGTATGCTATTAGAGAGCCTTTGATTGATATCAATCAACTCTTAAGGTTTTTTTTACCAATCCTTTCGGAAAAAGCTTCTATACTGACTGTATTGGCATAAGTGGAGGCGTATATTGCATGGCAAAGATTAAACTGTGGTTAGCACAACCATGGGTGACGTTTATCTTACGAACCGCATTTTACTTTGTAGTCTTTTTTCTGCTGTTATATCTGTACAGTTATTCGGGAGTTAATCAAAGTAAATTTATCTACAACGAATTTTAGTGTTTGATAAACGGAGGATTTCTTATGATCGATAATATGATTACCACCATCGACAACTGGGCCGCCACCAGTCCAGATGCAGTGGTTTATAACGAGTTGGGGACGACTCATACTTATTTGGAATTAAAACAGGCTTCAGACACGATTGCCCAAACATTGGATGACATGCAACTGCCTGATGGCGCGCCCATCATTGTTTTTGGTGGACAACAGTTTGCCATGATCGCCAGTTTCTTAGGCGCGGTTAAGGCAGGACACGCTTATATTCCAGTTGATACGCATTCACCTAATGATCGACTGACCATGATTAATGAGATTGCTAAGCCAGCAGCGGTTATCGCCGTTGATGCTTTACCCGTTGAATTAGATAATGTGCCGATTTTAACTGGAGCACGTTTAGATCAACTGTTGGCGACGACCGATGTTGCCTATGAATTAACGCATGCGGTGAGTGGTGACGACAACTATTACATTATTTTTACGTCCGGCACGACAGGCATGCCAAAAGGGGTTCAAGTCAGCCATAATAATTTATTGAGTTTTGTCAATTGGATGATCGACGATGACTTCAGACTGCCGGTTAACCCAGTCACAATGGCCCAACCGCCTTTTTCGTTTGATTTATCAGTGATGGATTGGGCTCCCACGTTAGCATTAGGTGGCACACTGGCTGCATTACCAAAACGAATTACTGATGATTTTCGTCAGTTATTTGCGACATTACCTAAATTGGCGATGAATGTATTTGTTGCCACCCCATCGTTTGCTGATATTTGTTTATTAGAACCAACCTTTGATGAGGCGCATCTACCGGATTTAACGCACTTCCTGTTTTGTGGTGAAGAATTAACGACTTCAACAGCTACAAATTTGCGGCAACGGTTCCCACATGCGCATATTTTTAACACGTATGGCCCGACAGAAACGACGGTTGCGGTCACCGGTGTAGAGATTACCGATGCTTTGATTCAAAAAGGGCGGCTCCCAATTGGGACGGTTAAAGGTGATACTCAGATTCGCATTATTGACGAAGATGGGCAACAACTTCCAGATGGGCAACAAGGTGAGATTGTCATCAGCGGGCCGAGTGTCTCCAAAGGTTATTTAAATAATCCAGCTAAAACGCAACGGGCGTTCTTCAAAGAAGATGGGCGGCCAGCCTATCATTCTGGTGATCTGGGTTTTCTGGATGAAGCTGGGATGTTGCATTATCTAGGCCGTATCGATTTTCAAATTAAGTTGCACGGTTATCGAATTGAACTCGAAGAGGTTAACCATTACTTGGACGCGAACCGTTGGATTAAACAAGCGGTAGCAGTGCCAAAGTACGATGCTAATCATAAGGTTAATCAACTGTGGGCTTACGTGGTTCCAGAACCATCCGACGAATTTGCTAGCGATTTGCAACGAACAACTGCCATCAAACGGGAACTTAAGGACGTCATGATGGAATATATGATTCCAAACCGCTTTATTTATCAGGAGAGTTTGCCATTAACAGCTAACGGCAAAGTTGATATTAAGTCCATTATTGCTGAGGTGAACCCAGCATGATTAATTTAGAACCATATGGGAATCCCCAATACTTTGTTTACTTGATTATTGGATTAATCCCGCTCATGATCGGCTTGTATCATGGGCATCGCTGGCGTTGGTATCAAAGTCTCGTGTCCTTGGTCTTCATCTTTTTGATGTTTGACGGGGCTAAATGGCAGCAAGGTATCGCACTGATTGGCTTCGTGCTTTGGGAATGGTTGATGGTTGGCGGTTACATGGCCTATCGAAAACGATTTAACCAAGGTTGGGTCTTTTATTTGGCAGTTGTGTTAAGCATCATCCCGTTATCTTTTGTCAAGATTACGCCGGCCGTAGCAGCTGGTCAGTCATCGTTGTTTGGGTTTTTAGGTATTAGCTATCTAACCTTTAAAACCGTCGGCATGATTATGGAGATGCGCGATGGATTGATTAAGGATTTCCATCCACTGCTATTTATTGAATTTCTGCTTTTTATGCCAACAATTTCATCTGGGCCGATTGATCGTTATCGGCGGTGGTTAGATGATTATCAGGTTGTCCCAGATCGTCAGAAATATCTAGGCATGATCGAAAAAGCTGTGCATTACCTATTCTTAGGTTTCTTATACAAGTTCTTACTAGCCTATCTGTTTGGCAGTGTTCTGTTGCCGCGAATGGATTTAATGACCATGCGTTATGGGGGTCATGGCTTCTCTTGGCCACTGGTCGGGTATATGTATACGTACTCGATGGATCTGTTCTTTGACTTTGCCGGTTATTCGCTCTTCGCCGTTGGGATATCCTACCTGATGGGGATTGAAACGCCAATGAACTTTAACCAGCCGTTCCGGTCTAAGAACTTGAAGGATTTCTGGAATCGTTGGCATATGACGTTATCTTTTTGGTTCCGAGATTTTATCTTTATGCGACTAGTCTTCATGATGATGAAGAAAAAAATCTTTAAGAGCCGTGTCACAACCAGTAATGTGGCCTATGTTTTAAACATGTTGATCATGGGATTTTGGCATGGGGTCACTTGGTATTATATTGCTTATGGGATCTACCAAGGATCAGGTTTAGTGATCAATGACTGGTGGTTAAGATTTAAGAAGAAACATCAAGCGGCGATTCCACACAATAAACTGACGGAAGCCTTCGCAATTTTTCTAACGTTTAATACAGTTTGTGTCAGTTTCTTATTATTCTCAGGTTTTCTCAACAAACTTTGGTTTAAATAAAATTGCATAAGAGCAAATAAAGGAGCGCTTTATCATGGATGTAAAAGCAACAGTGATTGATATTTTAAACGATTTAACAGGGAGTGATGTGTCTGACGCAATGGACACCAACTTATTCGATGAAGGGCTTTTAGACTCAATGGGTTCAGTTCAATTACTGCTAGAATTGCAAAACCAACTAGGGATCAACGTTCCGGTCTCCGAATTTGAACGGACAGAATGGGATACCCCAGCTAAAATTGTGACCAAGGTGGAAGGACTTGTCGGATAATTATGAATTCGTCTAAACGACTGTGGCTGATTATTGGGCCGGTGATTGTTGCATTTGTCATCCTCGTGGCGCTACTGTTATCGCCACTTAACTCTAGTAAGCCTTCGTCAGCAATTCAGCGACGGGCAGCAGTTTCACTGTCCCCTCAGGTTTTTAAGGGACGACAGATTAAAAAAACTGCCTTGTCTGGTCATTACGTGCCGTTTTTTGGTTCAAGTGAATTAGCACGAATGGATCCATTACATCCATCTGTGTTAGCGGAAAAGTATCATCGGAATTATCGTCCGTTTTTACTAGGTGCGGCGGGGACGCAATCCTTAACGCAGTACTATATGATGCAAACCATTAGTACCCAAATGCAGCATAAAAAAGCTGTCTTTATTATCTCGCCACAGTGGTTCGTTAAAAAGGGTGCTCGTCCGGATGCGTTTGCCTTTTACTACTCAAAATTGCAAACCGTCGATTGGTTGCAACAAGAGCAGAATAATTCGATGGATCGTTATGCGGCTAAACGACTGTTAGCGATGCCTTCTGGGCGTTCCGATCGGGCAATCACGCGCATGTTGAAAAAGGTCGGCAGTGGGCATGCATTGTCTAATTATGACCGGCTGCAATTATCCATTCAAGCACTCATGTTGACCCATGAAGACCAGTTGTTCTCTGACATTGGATTGGATAATAATATTGCTAAAATTGATCGGGGAATGAAGCAATTGCCCGATTCTCAAAGCACTAGCGCCTTGGAACAAACAGCCGATCGCTTAGGCCAAGCTGGCACAACTAATAATGATTTGGGGATCAGTAATCATTTTTATTCGACGCGATTGCGAGGACACATCAAGCAATTAAAGGGTGCCCAGCGTCACTTGAATTATCGACAATCACCAGAATATAGCGACTTTGAGTTGGTCTTGAATCAATTTGCTAAAACCCATACTGAAGTGTTGTTTGTTTTACCACCTATTAATCAAAAGTGGGCTGACTACACAGGACTTAACATGAATATGATTGATCAAACTAATGCAAAAATTAAACATCAGTTGGCGACTCAAGGCTTTAATCATGTGTTGGATCTGAGTCATGATGGTGGCGAACCATACTTTATGGAGGATACGATTCACTTAGGTTGGCGCGGTTGGTTGGCCGTCGATCAGGGTGTTCGACCATTCTTAGCAAATCAACGTGCCACGACAAAGTACCATATCAATTCACGGTATTATTCGACGGACTGGCAACAGTTAGACCCGACTACCACTAATATTGAACAATTCAAATAATGGCAAGCGGATACTTTATAACGAAAAAAATCGTCGGATTTTCCGACGATTTTTTTATATTTTTAAATATTATTTTCGGCCGTGGGGGGAGTTGATTTGGGTTTAATTGATAGGGTCGGAACATTGGCGGCCCTATCACCAATTAAGTCTTTCGGATCTGTTTGAATCATCAATGAGACCCCATCATGTTGAATTTCGTTGACGGTTCCTTCAGTTGCTGCGCCAGTGATGAGCTCAAACTGTTGCGCCAAAAAGCCGGCTTCTAAATCAAAATCAGCATCAGGATTGGCAGCTAAACGGCCCGTAACAGTAGCGCCGGTTAAGGTGAACTGCTGTTGTCGCCGGTTTTGTTTGGTACGCGTTAGAGTACCAAAGCCGACCTGGTCAAAAAAATTTATGATGGCTACTTCGTCGGCCAATGGATTTTGACGGGCAACTTGGCGCCCAATCCAGTAGAGAATATTCATTTGGTCGGTGCCGAGAATGGTTGGCAGCACTTCATCTCGCATAAAAGCAGCCCCTAGCGCGGAAACGTCAGGTTGCTGGCGCAATTTTTCATAGGTTGATTGATCCATCTTAATCTTCACCTCAGCGAATGTCTTACTCTCAGTATAGCGTTCTAATCTGGAACTTTCATCTGCTTTGCTTGGTAAATTAATTAATTTAAAAGTTGTTTGTCTTCATACAAAATCAGGAAGCTTGTTAAGAGGTTCAAACTTGAAATTGATCCGTAAAAGGCTCATGATTTAGTTTCAAGAATTTTAGTGTAACGTAAGAAGGAGTAAGCACAATGGTAGAAATTGATCGCTCACGGTTAGACCCGCAGTTGCCAATCGGGTTGATGGATTCAGGTGTCGGTGGCTTGACAGTCGTTAAACAAGCGTTAAGACAATTACCCAACGAGACGATTCGTTTTATCGGTGATCAGGCGCGGCTCCCTTATGGACCGCGACCAGCCAGTCAAGTGCGAGCCTTTACGTGGCAGATGGTCCATTTCTTGGAAGCTCAACCAATCAAGTTGTTAGTCATTGCCTGTAATACGGCGACGGCCGCGGCCTTACCAGATTTACAGGCGGCCTTAACGATTCCAGTAATTGGGGTGATTAAGCCAGGGGCTAAAGCAGCTATTCAGGCGACCAAGACCGGCCATATTGGCGTGATTGCCACAGAAGGTACCGTTCGAGCAGATAGTTATGCCAAGACGATTCACGCACAAAATAAGCATCTCAAGGTAACCAGCCTGGCTTGTCCTAAGTTTGTGCCACTGGTCGAAAGTAATGAGTATCAGGCTCCAATTGCTAAGAAGATCGTTGCTGAAACGCTCCAACCACTGTTAAATCAGCGGATCGACACGTTGGTTTTGGGTTGTACCCATTACCCCTTGTTGGCTCCATTTATTCAAAATGTAATGGGAGATCAGGTTACGCTAATTAATTCTGGTGCGGAGACGATTAATGGGGTGGCCCAACTTCTCGATGTTTATCAGATGGCCGCGCCACAAAAAGTGGGCGAAGATCGGTATTTTACGACCGGGTCACCGGTAATGTTTAAGACCATCGCGCAATCATGGCTGGAATTAGCTGGAATGGATGTATCAAAAGTCGTGATTGATTGAATTTTACGGGTAAAATAGTCATTATTAATGTAACGAACATCACCTTGAGAGATGTTATAAATCACTATCACTGGTCAATTTTGGAGGTTAATCATGGCGGACACAATTGTAATTGCGACAGAAAATGCGGGTAAGGCAGCAGAGTATAAAGCTCGTTTAGAACCATTAGGGATTCAGGTTTTAACATTGGCCGACTTTCCTGGTGTCACTGTACCTCCTGAGGATGGGAGTTCATTTGCCGAAAACGCGCAAATTAAAGCAGATGCTTTATCTAAGAGCGTGGAGATGGCTATTATTGCTGATGATTCTGGCTTACAAGTTGACACCTTAAATGGGGCGCCTGGGATTCACTCCGCTCGTTATGCGGGCAACCATGATGATGCGGCTAATAATGAAAAGCTACTAAAGGCGTTAGCTAATGTTCCTGATGATGAACGGACCGCCAATTTTCACACCACGATTGTGGCCGTCAAACCGAATGGAAAGCGTTTGGTTGTCAGTGGCGATGTCCGCGGTCAGATTCTGCGGGAAGCTCATGGCAGTGATGGCTTTGGCTATGATCCACTGTTTTACGTACCGTCCATGAAGAAGACATTCGCTGAAATGTCGACGGCCGAAAAAAACGAGGTTAGTCATCGTGGTCAAGCAATGGCAGCTCTTTTAGAACAATTTCCAACATGGTGGGCGGAAGATTAATGAAACTACTCATTGTTAGTGATAGCCACGGTGATCGAGCCATTCTTGAGCAACTAGTTGCTCAGTTTTCCGGTCAGATTGATGGCTGGTTTCATTGTGGCGATTCAGAGTTGCCCGCCGATGACCCACTATGGCAAACTTTTCATGTGGTTGGTGGAAATATGGATTTTGATCCGCAGTATCCTAAAAAATTGTTGATACCGATGGGAAATCAGCGGATCTTCTTGACACACGGACATCGCTATCAGATCAAATTAGATCTCACAGCCTTAGCACTAGCTGCCAAGCAAGAAAAGGCGACCATGGTCTTTTTCGGTCACTCGCATGAGTTAGGATTAGCACAAAATGATGGCACGCTTTTTTTGAACCCAGGAAGTGTCAGTCAGCCACGTGGTGAATTTGCTAAACTAGGTGGCACATTCGCAATTGTTTCCGTCAGTGGGCAACAGTGTCAAGTAGACTTTCATACGCGCGATGGTCAAATTGTATCTGAGTTAACAACAACCTTTACAATGGGGGACATAAAATGACGAAGAAAGTATTTGAATTTGATGATGACTTAGTGGTTAACCGATTGGGTTATGGGACGATGCAGCTTCCCGGTAAGGGGGTCTGGGGTCCAAATTCAGATCCAAAAAATGCCGTTGCTGTCGTGGATGCGGTATTAAATAGTGATGTGAATTTCATCGACACAGCGGATGCTTACGGTCCTTGGTTTGCTAACTTGTATTTAAAACAAGCGTTGCAGAATTACCAAGGTGCGCACAAGATGATTGCCACTAAAGTTGGTTTTACTAGACAAGGACCCAATCAGTGGACAGTTCTAGGTAATCCGGCTTATCTTCGACAACAAGTGGAATTGAACCTGTTTTCTCTTGGGTTAGAACAGTTAGATCTGGTGCAGTTACATCGCATTGACCCTGATTATCCATTAGCTGACCAATTAGGTGTTCTAGCAGATTTGCAACATGAAGGGAAAATTAAGCATATTGGCCTCAGTCAAGTCAGTGTAGCTCAATTAGAGGCCGCCAGACAGATTGTCCCGATCGTATCCGTTCAGAATCGATATAATTTGATTGACCGCAGTGATGAGGACGTGTTAGCTTATGCCCAAGAAAATCATTTAGCGTTCATTCCTTGGTTCCCATTAGCTACTGGTGAATTAGCTGAGGCTGGTGGGGTGTTGGCCAACATTGCAGCGATCCATCATGCAACGCCAGCTCAGATTTCATTAGCTTGGTTATTGCAACGTGCTGATGTCATTTTGCCAATCCCTGGTACTGCAAATGCGGCTCATTTCTTTAGCAACGCTGCCGCAGCTAACATTACGCTTAGTGAGGCAGAAATGACGGCATTGACCGACCTTTCTGACGAGTAATCACTTATTGAAAACGGTTTTTCCGGCAGCCACTTTTATGGTATGCTGGTGAAAAGTAACAAGTGACAGGCTTCATTAAATTAAACGTAGGTGGAGGCAAAATATGACAGGTGGACAAGTAGCTGGTTTAATTGCGGCGATCGCCTTTTTACTGTTGGTTTGTTTTATCGGTATCTTTCTCATGCGATTGACCAAAACATTTGGTGAAATTAACCGAAGTATGGTTGTGATTACCAGTGATGTGGATGTTTTATCGAAACAAGTTGAAGATATTATGGGTAATGCCAATGAATTATTGGACGATGTGAATCATAAAGTTGCCACGATTGATCCGGTTTTCAAGGCCGCAGGTGATCTTGGTGAGAGTGTTTCAGATTTAAACCAAGCGACACGTGACTTAACGCAACGGGTGACTAACTCTGGTCAGCGGGCGGGACGATTTGGTTCGCTAGCAAGAACAGCAACCTCGGTTTACCACATGGTCTCTAAACATAATGCTAAACGGACGGATACCAACGAAAGTTAGTTTTAAAAATTAGTTTTGGTGTAAAGTCGGCAGTTTGATTCGATGAAAGTGGGGAAATCTTATGGCAAAAGGATTTTGGTTAGGTTTAGTATTAGGCGGTGCTGCGGCATATGCCGGTTATCGATCATTGACGAGTGAACAGCGGGAACATTTGCGTGAAGAAGGGTTAGAACGTTATCAAGCATTACGGGATCGGGCAGTTGACTATGCCTTTTACGCAGCCGATGCTGTGGATGACATGAAGGATTCGCTGCGAGATTATTCTGATTCGGCTACGGCATCCGCCCGTGATTTTGCGGACAATCTTGGTGATCACCGGGCTTCATTGCGGGATCGATTTGCTGCGGATCATGATGACTTTGACGCGGAAACTGAATCTTTGCGCGCACAGTTAAATGCTGATGACGATGATGAGGATGATATCGTACTGACAGCCAGTGATTCAGTTGACTCAGCCGCGGGAAGTATGGCTGATGAAGACACAAGTAGTGCAGCTGCCTCAGCGAATGATGATAGTGCCACTTCAGACGCTGGCGATAACGATTCTTCAACAACGGAAAGCAATTCAAATACGCAGGCTTAATGAGGCCGTTGGTGAGCTGGTTAATTGATAGAAGAATAGGGGCTTGTTACTAAAATGACCCCACGCAAAAAGGAACTCACTGGAAAGGTGAGTTCCTTTTTGCGTGGGGCGACTACTGAAGATTAACCGACATAAGTCAATTCTTTACTGGTATGGGTAAAAGGCTCACAACCATCTGCCGTGATGTGAACACAATCTTCGATCCGAACACCAGCGACGTCAGGGATATAAATGCCAGGTTCAATCGAGAAGCACATTCCTTCAGTTAAGACAAGGTCGTTGCCTTCCATAATGCTTGGGTATTCATGTTCTGACTGACCCATCCCGTGTCCAAGACGGTGAATAAAGTACTCGCCATAACCAGCGTGATCAATAATATCGCGAGCGACTTTGTCGAGCTCAGCAGCGGTGATGCCTGGTTTAGCAGCGTCCATCGCAGCTAACTGAGCTTCTAAACAAACTTTATAAATGTCAGCTTGCTTTTCATTTAACGTGCCCAGTGCAACCGTCCGCGAGGCATCAGAAATGTAGCCGTCGTGAACGGTACCTAAGTCGAATAAGACGAGCTCGTTATTTTCAATTTTGTGGTCGCTGGTTGCACCATGTGGCTCTGCTGCATGGGCGCCAGCCTGAATCAGCGTTTCAAAGCTCATGTTCATGACACCACGCTTCATCAGTGCATACTGCAATTCAGCGGCCACTCGTTGTTCAGGAACACCGGCTGCGACAGCTTTGAAGCCAATTTCGAAAGCATAGTCCGCTTCTGCACCGGCTGCGTTAAGTAACTCAATTTCGTGCGGTGTTTTGATGACTCGTAACGAGGCGATAAAGTCGGTGGCATCTGTATCAAACATGGATGTCGGAAATTGTTCATGTAATTGATTGAAGCGCTCAATGGTCAAATTGCCCATTTCGATTGCCCATTTGGTCGTTTTATCGGTTCGATGTTTGATTTGGTCAGCGATCATGGCATAAGCGTTTTCGTGATCCAAGTAGCCGTACACTCCAAATGGCCAACCGGTGTCTTTCACGGCTTCAACTTCTAATGCCGGACAAAATAAGAAAGGATCTTGGTCAGGGAAGACCACTAAAGCCAATACTCGTTCAATGGGGTCTGACCCAAAACCAGTTAAGTACTGAATCGTCTGAAAGTTGCTAAAGTACGCGACGTTAACGCCTTGATCATTGGTCCATTGGCGTACGCGGTTAAGCTGTGTATAATCTGCCATCATGCGCTCCTTAATAATAAAATTTACGATAAACAAATTTAGTATAGCACAACAGGCGTGGCTTCTTGCAGAAGAACAAGGTTTGCATTATATTTAAAGAAAGCGGTTACAGAATTGCTTTCATATGTATATTTTGTTATATTTGAGTGGCTGTGAAAACGAATGAAAACAAATAAAATCAATGATGAAAGGGTATAACATATGGATAAACAAACCGTTACAATTTATGATGTCGCTCGTGAAGCGGCAGTTTCTATGGCGACCGTTTCACGAGTCGTTAATGGAAACCCAAACGTTAAACCTGCTACCCGGCAAAAGGTGCTCGATGTGATCGACCAGCTGGACTACCGACCAAATGCAGTGGCTCGCGGATTAGCCTCAAAGAAAACAACAACCATCGGTGTTGTGATTCCAGATTTAACCAACTCCTATTTTTCTGAATTAGCGCGGGGCATTGACGATGTGGCGTTGATGTACAAGTACAACATTATTTTGGCCTCCTCAGATGAAAATCATGACAAAGAATTGCAGGTGGTTGATAACCTAACCGCTAAGCAAGTTGACGGCATCATTTTTATGGGCAATCAGATTAGTGATGAATTGCGTGAAAGCTTGGATCGGGCTCATGCACCGATTGTATTAGCCGGATCTGTCGATGAGCAACGGCAATTACCATCGGTGAATATTGATTACGTTGCTGCGGTGACAGATGCGATGAATCGCTTAATTCAACGAGGAAATAAACGAATTGCGTTTGTGACTGGATCAATGGATGAAAGTATCAACCATGACTATCGCTTGAAGGGATATCAACAGGCTTTGAGCAGCGCTCGATTAAATTATGATGCGGGACTCGTCTTCCAAACCGACTATTCGTATCGTGCCGGTTATGCACTCGCGCAAGCGTTACAGGATGTGAAAGCGACCGCAGCCTATGTCGGTGATGACGAATTGGCTGCTGGCGTATTGAATGGTTTAACCGATGCAGGGGTTGATGTACCTGCTGATTTTGAGGTCATCACTAGTAATGACACTCGGTTTACGGAAATTACCCGTCCGCGGATGAGCTCCATTACTCAACCACTGTATGACATTGGTGCTGTATCCATGCGGTTGCTGACGAAACTTATGAACAATGAAGAGATTGGTGAACGGACCGTTGTCTTACCATACGGGCTCAAAAAACGTCAATCGACCAAATAGATACGACACGGCAAATAAGCATGTAAAGAAACGATGTCCTTAATGTTGATTAGGGGACATCGTTTTTTGCTCTAATAAAAATAGATTAAATATCGAATAGTTCCTTCGCTGAGGATTGGGTGGCAGGTAGGAGTGGTTTGGTTCGCTCCATCGCCCTAGGTAAGCAAGAAATCCCAACTTGGAATGAAAGCTCTTTGAGAGGAATGGGTAGTGTGATGGCATTGATATGCTTGAACTGACGTTTGATGAGGATGTCTGGCGCAACCGTTACGCCAACTCCGTTAACTGCTAAGTTAATCGCGCTTTCAAAAGTTGGTAATTTAATTGCATCTGACATGTGGGTGCCATGTTTGGTTAACCAAGCCATAATTAAACCATTGCTGAATGATTGGTCTGCAGTTGAAATGAGCCGCAGTCCATCTAAGTGACCAAACTCTAATTGGGACAAGTCTGATGGTTGATCAGAAGCATGAATTGGTTCAGGCATGATAAGTGTCGCTGGTTGATTGGTAATTAAGGTAAATTGTGTTTCACTATTCGTCAACGGTGAACCAAGTAGGGCATCGATGTTACCGTTGAGCAAACTATTTTCTGCCGCCTTACCGGCTAAAGCAGTCACACTAATGTGCAAGTCTGGATTTTGTCTAATTAAGTCTTGAACGATCAAGCTGAGCCAATGATGTGCGATCGACGGATCAACTGCGAGCTTTAATTGTTGGCCTTGTGCCTGCTGGTGAGCAAAATGGCTCATTTCAGAATCCATTTCTTGGGCCAATTGTTGTGATCTTTGTAGGTAGTTTAACAAGCGAGTACCTGCCAAAGTAAGGGTGATTGGTCGATTTTTATGATTAATTAATTGAACATGGAAGCGATCTTCGGCTTGTCGGATAATGCGACTCACGTAAGGCTGTGTAACAAATAGTTTTCTAGCCGCGCTTGAGATGCTGCCGGCTTCTTCAATTGCTTGAAGAAATGTTAATAAAGTATTATCCATGGCACTTGCTCCTTGCTGGAAAGAGTTAGTTGTATGCCATAAGTTTAGAACACTCTCAAAGCAGAAAGTACAAAACTCTTATGCTATAATAATTATTCTCGTATAACTAAACAGTTATAAAAGGAGTATTGTTTGATTCTACAAGCAAGCTGTAAGATGTAAACTAATCAAAATCATGATTAAAAATTTATTGATATTGTCATGTGGGGGAGCTATATGTCACAAGCAGAAGAGACTTTTTTTAAGACCATGTCACCGGTTGACAAACGATTATTTGCCGATGGTGCTAGCCTAGAGGAGGCCGTTACTAGTCGGCTTGATCGCCATCTTCAGCAAGTTCTGCAAGAGCCCAAAATGCTGAAAGCCTTTCGCGCTGATTTAGTGATGGGATTAACGATTTTTGATGAACATCATCAAATTGACCAAGCAATTGGGTGTGCGGCCAGGATTCAGTTTATTGATAGCTGTGGAGTTGTTTTAGAAGCACTTGAACGAGGGGAACATGCTTTTTATATACCGAACCATTACGTGATCTTGGATTTAGGCTTTGAGTATATCCAGAAACATCAAGATCTGGATCAAGAGATGTTGACTTATCTTTTGATGCAAAGTTATGTTGCAATTCGGCCAGTTTTGTCTTACGTGTATGAAGATCTAGATGGTTTTTTAAGCATGTTAAAGGTATATTCAAGGAATCTTGAACGAAAAGAACCGCATTCTAAACTACATGTTCTGACAGATTACTTTCCGATGCGTAAAAATTGGGACCTAGACTTTCTACAACAGCAGGGGTACATGCTGATATAATTATAACGTCAGTATTATATTATTATGGAAACCTTTGCAAATACCATTGGTTATGAAATAGAAATATCGTAAACTTACGGTAGTTGTTATTAAGATATTCTTACGATTCAATAATCGCGAGTCTGTCTTAAATTTCTTTTTTTACTTTTGGAGGTAGGAAAATATGTCACGAGACACAAAGAAACGTTTCAAGATGGTCAAGGCCGGTAAACAATGGTTGATCGTGCCGATCACTTTCTTGTCGTTAGGTGCATTTGCCGGTGGTGTTCATGCCGATAGTAGTAATGAACAAGGCGCTGCTGGTCAAACAAGCACTGAAGTTGTTAATCAGATGAAGAATAACCAGCCTGGTACAGCGACTCAGCCAGCACCTGGCGTTCAAGCCGGACAATCCGCTCAGGATCAAAATGCGACTAACATTGCTAATGGTCAAGGTAATGCTGGTACACCTTCAGCATCTACGATTGCTGATCAATCAGCTAAGGACCAAAGCAATACGAACATGGCTAAGGGCCAAGGGTCTGCAGGTCAAGGTAACGTCGCTGAAAACGACAGTAACCAAACTGTTAATCAGGCTGTAATTGCAGCTAAAGCCGCATTAGCACAAGCTCAACAGGGAGCCACTACTCTAAAAGCTAACGCTTTGGCAAGCTATAAAGCATCTATGGCGCCATACTTAGCAGCTGTCAACACTGCCATGCAACAATTGATGACAGACACACCAGCTAATGATGCGCAAACTATTGCTAAGGATAAGGCAGCGCTTGCGACAGCTACTCAAACTGCAAACACGCAATCAGCTAGTTTCCAAAAATTACTTAACAGTAATAACGCCACAGCTGATAAGGGTGTGGCTGATGCGCAAACAACCTTGACGAACGCTTCCAACGACGTCCAAGGTGCTGCAGATGGTCAGGCGGCCGGAATTGACGCTGTTTTAAACGGCAACCAATTAGGCAGCAACGTATTGACTGGTAAATCAGACAAGTTTGTCTTGGCTTACAATGAAGCCGTTGCTGGCGCCAATGCTGGTGTACAGGCTGCTAAGACAAATACTGCTGCTTCAGATGCAACAATTATGGCTGGCGGTCCTGCATTCAAGCCTGCTTATCAAGCAGCCTTAGAAAAGACTTACGCTGATATGGGTAAGGCTGACGGTACTTTGGCCGCTGAAAAGGGCGTTTCACCATTAACTACTCAGGAGTTGGCAACTAAAGCACCATCTTATCGGACTGCTTACCAAGATGCTTTCCGTCAAACGAGTACAGCCATTTTGGCGCAAACTGCTGAAGGGATTCAACAGGCCTCTAGCGATATCACTGCTGGAATCGCACCAATGACCGATGCCCAGTTAGCTGCTAAGACACCTGGTTTCCGTGATGGGTACAATAAGATCATGAAGCCACACTTGGCTGAAGTAGCTCAGGCTGATCAACTTGCATCAAAGGGCCAAGGCCAAGCAACACAAAGTAGTCAAGCTACGATTGATCGCGACGCAGCAACTGATGAAGCTACTAGTGATGCGTTAAATAACACTCATCTTGGTGGAGATGTCCTTTCAGGTAAGAGTGAAGCCTTTGTTAGTGCTTACAACGATGCTTACAAAGGTGCTCAAGATGGCATTGCTGCCGCTGAAGCAAACAAAGTTCTGTCAGAAGCAGAATTAGCTGCTAAAACGCCTGCATACCGGACAGCTTACAAGACTGCTTTTGCTAAAACTAGTTCAAATATCTTAGCATCTAGTGCTAAGGGTATTGATCAAGCTACGAAAGATTTCGCTGCTGGTAAACAAGCAAGCGAACAAGAGTTAGCTACTCAAGACCCAGCTTATCGCGCTGCTTACAACAAGCAGTATGGTAAGTTGACTGCTGAAAAGTTAGCAAATGCTGGCCAAGGCCAAGCAACGCAAAACAGTCAAGCTACGATTGATCGCGATGCAGCAACTGACGAAGCTACGTCTGATGCATTGAACCACACACATCTTGGCAGTGATGTTCTTTCAGGCAAGAGTGAAGCGTTCGTCAATGCATACAATGATGCTTATAAAGGCGCTACTGATGGGATTCTTGCTGCTGAAAAGAACCAAGTTTTATCTGAACAAGAGCTGGCAAGTAAGAGTCCTGCATACCGCACCGCTTACAAGAATGCTTTCACTAAGACTAGTCAAAACATCTTGAAGTCAACTGCTGCAGGTATCGATCAAGCTACTAAAGACTTCGCGGCTGGTAAACAAATGAGCGAACAAGAATTAGCTGCTCAAGACCCAGCCTTCCGTGATGCTTACAACAAGCAATACGGTCATTTGACTGCTGAAAAGTTGGCTGAAGCTGGTCAGGGTAAGGCAACTGAACCTGATCAATCACAACTTGATGCTGACCGTCAAAAAGCTAAAGATGATGCTGCCGCTAAGGGTAATGGCGGGGATACCAACACCAACAAGCCTAGTGACAACAATGAAAGCAAGGGCGAAGACAACGGCTCGACGACTGATGCCAAGAGTGGTGAAACAGCTGGTAACAAGACCACAAATGGGGCTGAAGTCACTGGTCAAAACGGTGCCAAGGTAATGCCAACTGCTGTTTCTGGTCACAAAGCTGCGACTAAGTCGGCTACTACTAACAACAAAGCTGCATTACCAGCAACTGCTGCTAATGAAAATGCTAGTGCTGTTCTTGGTTTAACTTTGATTGCTACTTTGGGTGCAGGTTTACTGAGCTTCGGTCTTAAGCGCAAACATGCTTAATCCAGCAATGTAGCTGTGATGATTAACTTCCAAAAGTAAATGATTACCATTTGCTCAGGTAGATGAAGCATTTCAAAGTATGCACGAAGGTTTTAAAAAGATCGTGTCTCTTTTAGAGGCACGATATTTTTGTAACCAAATTTATCGGAAAGTTTTAATGAGTGATCGTCCCGTAAAAATTTACCATCATTTCCTCATGGTATGTATCTAAAAGGGGCGACTAACCTTAGCAAAGGGGTTTGTGTTGATCTTTAAAGTCATCTGAACTTTGAAGATTAAGCGGTAGCTATACCGTATTTATGGTGGAATTTTTATTTCAAAGCTGAATATTGTTACTCGTTTTAGCGATATACCAGATAATTCCAAAGTATCCAGTACTAGAGGCTGCCAAGTCTTTAATTGTGTCTACGAAAATGAAGTTGAATGGTACTTTGGTATGTTCTCAGTGTTAGGCAAACAACTTAATTAATAGGTACCATATCTTGCTTGTCAATTAAGATAAACCTGAAGAAGAAATTCGCTAATTATATAATGGTTGAACACAAAGTGGCGAGGTTAAGATACTATTGGTGTCACAATTCTGGGTTGAGATTTATGTTCACTGTAACTGATAGATTTGGAATTGAACAGCAAACTTATTATGACCAGTGGGGAGGCTAAACCAACTAAAACGCTTCAAAAAGCGAATGAGAAATCGTCGGTTTTTTATGACAATCAATTGATAACTTTTACCCTAATAAGTGATCAAGTAATGTTTAATGACAGGCTTCTCGATGAGGATTCGACCGTGGCATAGCACTGCGGTTGGAGCTTATTAAATATTTATGTTCAAGTTTTTGTATGCGCGTTAATAGCGGCCTTGCGTGTTCTTATGAGTGCAGAGTGATCAGTTTTTGGTTCAATAAAGGGGGGCCTGCACACTTATATTTGAAAAAATGAGTCTAGCGTATTTAAAAACGTTGGGAATTTACGCGACGGGGCAAGCTAAATCATATTATGGGATTGAATTTATAGTTTGCTTTGTTAAATGTGTTTTGTCATCCTGACTGACGAACCAGGCTGGAAAATGCGCTTTTAGTCTTTTAGCATATTATGGAAATCTAATGTAAGTGAGGTATAAACGAGCTAAACATCGTTACTATTAGGTACCCAGAGGTATCAAATAAATAGTGCATAACAAAAGCAGTCCAAATACTCTTTGAATGTAAATAGGAGCCAGTCATAAAGATTCGGGCAACCCCGATCACAAGTAACATTTGTGGTAGGTTCCAATTATAAACTGCAAAATGGGCCAAGCCAAAAGCGATCATTGAGATAAATAATGACCCCCAAATTGCTGTGTTTCTAGAGAGATGGAATTGTTGGATTAAAATTGCCGTCATTGCTAAAAAGATAAAAATCCCCAGAAACTCTTCATCCATTAATTGAAAAAGATTATTAAAAGCTTGGATAAAAAAAATTGGCCACTTATGGGAGCCTAAAAGTGCTGTGGCATTTGGATTACCTACAGTTTTATCCCCAAACACCAATAGTATTTTTGGCGTAATAATTGAATAAATGATTTGAGCAATGAACAATAGGCCAGTATATCCCCACTCTTTCAATGAAACATGCTGAAAAAGTTTCCATGGTGATTGGCCACTGATTAGCCAATACCCACCAAGAAACAAGCAGGTAGGAATCAATGATAGTATAAAAAAGATTAACCAATCGTGTCCGGCTGATAATCGTTCTGAAATGAGGACCACACTTATTATTAGAACGATTGGATAAATGAATAGCAGCCAGAGGCGACCATTGTTAATGTGATCATCCACTATTGGTAAAGGGCGAGAATCATCGCGACGTTCAAAAAAACTATTTCTCATCTTCACATCCTCCTATGCGATTTACTTTAGTCAACTTTATCGGTAAATACCAAATAAATTAATTGTGGATTTTGGAATTTTATAGCCTCTAACAATATGTATTGATGGATATTACTATATGAGTAAATGATCGGGCCGAGACAAAAATAAAAATTTTGCCTCGGCCCGATTTGTTATCTAGCGATTACTACCATAGAGGCTAAGTCAAAAGCCTCACATTTCCGATTGTCCGGTTAAAAAGTCCAGCTGATGCATCAATGTTGTCGTGAATTCAATAATTCTCTTAGAGCCATGCCGGTTCTTGAATCGTTGTGGCTTACGGCATCTTTTGGTCGACCGCTAAACATCAATCGGCCTCCATAGCGGCCAGCGTCGGGGCCAATATCAATGAGCCAATCGGCCTGGCTGATAACAGCCAGGTTATGTTCAATGAGAATTAATGAATTACCTTGATCGACTAATTTGTTGAACAACATCATCAGCCGATCGGTGTCTTTCAAATGAAGACCGGCCGTGGGCTCATCTAGTAAATAGATCTCACCAGAGTGACTGAGTTCTAACGCCAATTTGAGTCTTTGTCGTTCACCGCCTGATAAGGTGGTGAGGGGCTGGTCCAATGTGAGGTAACCAAGACCCACTTGATCTAAATGGCCTAACTTTTCTGCAATCTTGGGTTGATCAGAAAAAAAAGCCAGTGCATCTATCACTGTCATCGCTAGAACATCAGCGATGGTTTGCCTGTGATACTGGTAGTTTAATGCTTCTTTATTATAGCGTTTGCCGCCACACAGTTCACAGACTTGAATTACCGGATCCATGAATGCCATGTTGGTGATCGTCACGCCTTTGCCATGACAACGTGGGCAGCCGCCTTTACCGTTATAACTGAATAGTTGTGTTGACACGTTATTTGTTTTGCCAAATAATTTTCTGACCGAATCCAGAATTTCTAAGTACGTGATCGGTGTCGACCGAATTGTAATGCCAACCGGGTCTTGGCTTAAATCGACATAGTCATCTGTCAGTTGTTGTTTGAGTGCTGATACCAAGGAGCTCTTTCCAGATCCTGCAACTCCGGAGATCACCGTGAGGACGCCCAATGGGATGTCGACTGAAACCTGTTTTAAGTTATGGCTCGAAATGTCACGTAACGCTAAGAAACCCGTCATTGTCCGATTTTTGCCAAACGAAACAGGACGTCGTAGCCAGTCAGCGGTCATCGCTTTTGATTTTAGAAGTTCAGGGTAGCTACCGGTAAAAGTTACTTTTCCACCAGCTTGACCCGCTTGCGGCCCAATTTCAACTACGTAGTCAGCGAAGTCGATCATACTAGGATTATGCTCCACGATCAAAATGGTATTGCCTTTTTCTTTAAGCTTTGTCAGCGCCCGTTTGATTAATTGAATATCATGGGGATGCAGACCTACGCTAGGTTCATCCAGGATATAAACCATATCGGATAACGCGCTGGTCAAGAATTTAGCGATCTTAATTCGTTGGGCCTCACCACCTGAAAGTGTATTTGTACTCCGATTTAAGGTGAGATAGCCTAACCCGATATCGATCAAGGATTGGATCTTTGTCTTTAATTCTCGAATGACATCAGTGGCAAGGGGCACCTCGATTGCGTTCAGAAAACGGATCACATGGATTAAATCAAGTTCGCTGACCTCTGCAATATTCATATCGTTAATATGATTAGTCAGGACTTTTGGGTTTAACCGCGCGCCATGACAAACAGGGCAAGGTTGTCGGGTGACAATGGCAGCAATCGCGGCTTGATGATGTTTGGCTTCAGCCTTACCCAAGATTGAGCGGCGAATCCGTGGAACTAAACCTTCATAAAGGGCAGATTTGTACCAATTAGCCGGTGGGTTCTGTAATTTTTGTTGTGGTGCGTGCATGAGTAGCTCGAATTCCTTAGGTGTGTAGTCTTTCAATGGTTTGTCGTTGTCGAATAATCCTGTATTGACATATCGTTTCCAGCGCCACGTATTGACGCCAAAGCTTACAAATGTCAGCGCACCTTGATTCAATGATTTCTCTGGATCAATCAGCTTTGATTCGTCGATATCGTCCACATACCCTAATCCCTGACAGTGTGGACACATCCCTTGGGGGAGGTTGAATGAAAATGAGTCCGAATAACCAACAAAGGGTTTTCCAATTCGTGAAAAAAGCAGTCGGAGCAATGAATAAATGCCTGTATAGGTTGCCAGTGTCGATCGGGCATTTTTTCCAATTCGTTGTTGTTCAATTACAATGGCAACCGGTAGATGGTCAATGCTACCGACGTGAGGTTGACCGAACTTGGGTAAATATTGTTGTGTAAAACTTGGAAATGTTTCATTGAGCTCTCGTCTTGAGGCGGCTGCAATGGTATCAAAAACCAACGAAGATTTACCAGATCCAGATAAACCGACGAATACGGTGGTTTGATATTTTGGAATCTTCAAACTTACGTGCTTTAAATTATTTTGCGTGGCGTCGGTCACGTCAATCGATCCCCGGGCAAATAAATCTTTCATTTGTCGATCCCTCCTTTACATCTTTTTCAGCATAGCACGAAGAAAATTTTTCCGGAAGTTTTTGGGTTAAATCAAAGTAATGAGAAAGGGGCTTATTGTTGTTGGCAGCCTTCTTTTACTTTAAAACTTAAATAAATGACCATAAATTCAGATTTGTGAATGTCGAAAAATAAAAGGGCTGGGATTAGACTTCTTATAAACATTGGCATTCTATTTAGCATGTTTATTTTTAGATTTGAACATAGTTAGTTTAACTAAGATAAATTAAAAGTACCCGTGGCGGGAGAGTAACTAATAAAAGTCAGATGTATCAGAAAGATAATGTGTGGAAAAAAGTTTAATTATTCTTTAAATGGAGATAGATATCCAACATAATAATTCGCTCTGCAGCGATTACGCACAAGATTTTGAATGTATTCTGAGATTAGAGCAATGCTTACCATCTGGATGATTGGGTAAATTAAACAATAGCTATTGATAATAGATGAGAATCCTTAGTAATGCAGCCATTTCGAATACAGAGTTAATTAATGATAAGGTGGCGTATTGTTGTAGTAAGCATTTAGAAAATAGAGCTAGTTTAAAAATCAATAATTTAGGAAGACCTAGGAGATTAACCTGGATTTTACTTGCCATAGTATTTGTATACACTCTGAGATTGTTGAAAAAAGTGATTTGTTAGGCGATTTTGACAGCCCATCATCGTTATTTGTGATATGAATTTCATCTGTTTATTTAATAAATTTATGATGATAATCATGCGAAAAAAATTATAAATATTTCTGGAACAAATCACTCAAATAAGTGGGGCTATGATAGAATGTTGGCGCCAAATAAAATTCAATCGGGAAGGATCGTGATTCTGATGGCAACACGTTACCTTGATGATAGTTTGACGCTTCACACTGATACTTATGAGATTAGTATGTTACAGACCTATTTTGAGGAAGGGGTGGCTGATCGGCACGCTGTCTTTGAGCTGTACTTTCGTGATTTACCTTTTCACAATGGCTACGCGGTGTTTGCAGGTGTAGAACGTTTGATCGGTTACATTAACCAACTTCGTTTTAGTGAAGCAGATCTTGAGTATCTAGCGAGTTTAAATCAGTATTCAGTCGGGTTTTTAGAATATTTACGTAACTTCCGGTTTACTGGAACCATACGTGCTGCCCGCGAAGGCGACCTGGTTTTTAATAATGAACCTGTTGTTCAGGTTGAAGGTATGCTTGCGGACTGTCAACTAGTTGAAACCGCGTTGCTCAACATCGTTAACTATCAAACACTGGTTGCTACGAAAGCGGCTCGCATTCGTTCCGCCGTTGGTAGTGATGGCATAATGGAATCCGGTAGCAGACGTGCGCAAGAAATGGACGCAGCTATTTGGGGAACGCGCGCTGCATACATCGGTGGTTTTGATTCAACGAGTAATATGCGAGCTGGAAAAATTTTCGGTATTCCTGTGAGTGGCACGCATGCTCATAGTTTGGTACAAACGTATCGGAATGATTACGATGCCTTTATGGCCTATGCGCGTTCCCATAAAGATTGCATTTTTCTAGTTGATACGTATGATACGCTCCAATCTGGAGTTCCAAGCGCAATTCGCGTTGCTCGTGAAATGGGCGACCAAATTAACTTTTTTGGTGTGCGGATTGATTCAGGAGATATGGCGTATATCTCTAAGCAAGTCCGGAAACAATTAGATGAGGCTGGTTTCTCAAATGCGAAGATTTACGCCTCTAATGACCTTGATGAACAGACAATTACTAACTTAAAGATGCAACACGCAAAAATCGATGTCTGGGGCGTGGGGACAAAATTGATCACGGCATATGATCAACCCGCTTTAGGTGTTGTATACAAATTAGTTTCGATCGAAGATGAACAAGGTAAGATGGTAGACACCATTAAATTGTCAAGCAACGCCGAAAAAGTAACCACCCCTGGGAAAAAGCAAATTTGGCGGATTACTAAGCGGGTTGATGGAAAATCGGAAGGTGATTACGTGGCTTTAGCGGATGAACGACCTGACCAAGTCGATAAGTTGCACATGTTTCATCCAACCTATACCTACATTAATAAAAATGTATCCGATTTTAATGCTCGCCCTGTCTTGATTGATATATTTAATCAGGGACAGCAGGTTTATGAAATACCTACGTTGATGGAAATAAAAAAATTTGCAGCTGAGCAATTAGCATCGTTATGGAGCGAATATAAACGAGTTTTAAATCCGCAAATTTATCCAGTGGATTTATCACAGAAGTTATGGGATCACAAACAACATGTCATTGATGAAGTGCATGCTTATGTAAGCTCCTTAAAGTTTAACGTCGAATACACTCCATCTAACAAAAGCGTGAAATAACTGTGTTAATTACAGTGATGACATTGGTTTTAGAGAGTGTCAAAGTGGGATTGACTGATCTAGGAACGGTTAACTTAGTAAAGGTCGCTTTATGAATCAAAGTAGCTTTTTTAAATGCTTGAATATAATAGTTTAACTAATGTAGATACAGTATAAATGTGCTCGTGAATGTCACCAGTAAAAGGCCCAATTTATCCAACAGTTAATACATGGCGAAAGAAGCCCGAATGCTCTTTGAGTGAAGATGGGCGCCAGTCACAAGAATTCTTTTGACACCAGTTATGAATAACATTTGTGGCAGATCTCAATTGTAGTCAGCAAAATGAACCAAACCAAACAAAACAAGCCTATTAAGTTAAACAAGCACGTATACGAGGAACTAATTGATGATTTTTCTGACAAACTGACGCTAACAGTTATCGAAGAACACAATTAAGTTGTGGACTGCTGGGGCTATTTTGGATGGGCAGTGTTAACCGAAATATTTAATCAAGCGGATATGCAGCTAGTTTTTAAAACCTAAGTGAAACAATTGAAGCACGGGGCTGCTGGTGGTATAGTTGTAAAGGTTATTTTGACCAAAATAATAATTACCTCAAAGGAGTTGCTGAATATGTCAGGACATTCCAAGAGTGGCTCCGGGGTAAATTGACTCCATTAAAAATCGTGAAAAGTGCTGCTACCATTAAGTTGGTGGCAGTTTTTGTTTTTGGACTAAAAATTAGAATTCTCGGGATTTTTGTACTGTGGTTAGCGAAGAGAGACCAAATTGAGCACACAGGAAAAGTTTGGTACTTTTTGAGACAGTAGGCGAGTTGATTGACCGAAACTTCAAACTGGTAAAAGTGAGAGACCCAAAAGAGACCACGTGCTTAAGAATCCAGTAACTGTGCTGGCTTAGAAATCTTTACAGATAAGCCATTGCTTTAAAGATAATTGAGTAATGCTAAGCTATCTCATAAGGTTAAGTCATCCGAGACCAAATCGAGCTATTCAAAATGAACCAAGTAATCGACCAAGCGTGTTCTAGTGTGTTTCAAAAACTATGTGAAACAATTGAAGCACGGGGCTGCTGGTGGTATAGTTGGTAAGGTTATTTTGACCAATAAAAAACTAATTAATCAAAGGAGCATGCCAATATGTCAGGACACAGTAAATGGATTCCTGAGGCAAATTTGCTCCATTAAAAATCGCGAAAAGTACTGCTACCATTGACTTGGTGGCAGTTTTTTTATTTTTACCCAAAAAAGTGAAATGTAAGGACTTTTCCCTGTTTTTGGCAAAAGAGAGAGCAAAATGAGCACACAGTTTTGTAGGGCAAGGTTTTTGGGACACTAAGACAGTTGATTGTGTGAAACATCGTTACGAGTTAAAACAGAGACCAAAACGAGACCAACAGCCTGAGCTAGCCGGTTATGAACGTTCCGAAAGATAATTGGATATTCTATGCCAAGGTAAGCCATTTTTAGGCCACTGATTAACCGGTGGTATAGCTACTTCATAAGGATTAAGAAGAAAAAAGTAGGCATGTTTTGAAGCAAAGTGCCTGTGGCTGTTGGACTAAGGCGCCATCGCCAAATCGGGTTTTCACGGGCGCACACAGGGCGTCTATATGAATAATATGTATTTATACCAATCGTCGAATCAAATTGGACACACGGCCTCACGTTTCCCAAGGAACTCGAAATAGGGGTGAGGAGGAGGTGTAATCTGACAGCTAGATCGGAAATTAGGAGGCTTATTCGGTGCGTTGATTAATCGAAAAGAAGTGATTTTTAGATTTCTGAGAAGATAAATTAGAGAAAAAATCTTAAAAACGTCTGTATTCCTGAACTGAAATTTTGCGGCTAAATTCTTAAAAACGTCTGTATTGCTGACCTAAAATTCATGTGGATTATGGTCAAACTTTAGAACGGATTACTGATTAACCACTAGCCAACGAGAAGCATAATATAGAGTGGATTAACGGTTCTACTAGGCGGTCAGAATACCTGACCTGCCAGCACTTTTAAAAAGTTGCACGAAGAGATAACCTCCACCAACAACTGGCTTGAACAGATCGTACACTAATTTCTGTTAAGCAATGCTTGAAAGCTAAAACTAATGTTGTTGTTTAAAGCCAAAGCAAAAAAATCTGTATTGATTCAATTAAAACAAGTGTGAACTACTCATCACTTACAGTAAGCATATTAATACTCAGGAAGCATTGAATCGAAATAATCATGATTACAATTTTTAACAAGGAGAGTTGAAAAAGGGACTTGTTATTATGCGAACGTATGTTCTATAATCTACCTTGTTAGGGAGGCAATATTATGAGCATTACAGATCAAAGATGGCAAGTTCAATTAATGAATATTCCCCATGGCGCTAGGTTTCATCTGTCTGATTTACCAATCTATCCGGTGTTTAAGGATGACCCACGAAAGTTAGTTGAATTTCAACGTGAATTCGAGGATTGGATTAAATCAACTGATGAACGGTATGTTAGCCGTGGCGCTAGTGATTACTTAAAGGTTTAGCCGTGAAATCAGATGCTGCAATCATCACCGAACGTATAGAGAAACTTTTTAAACGGGCGCCAAAGACGATTTACAAAATTGAATGTGTGAATGACCGTTTCGATCGAACGTATAATTTCTTTTTTGAGGAACACCCCAAGGGGAAGAGACCGCATTCCACGCCACTACATACAGTTGAAAGGTATGAGATTGCTTATTTAGAACAGCTGATTAAACAAATCAGACAGAAGACTCAATTAACAATTTACTTCGCTGGCTTTACTGGTCAGCATTGGCCTTATGCCCAGACCATGATCCAAAAGAAACCAATACCCAATGAGTACAAATTGGACGAGGATTAATCACACAAAGACCGGCGGCTAGCCGGTTTTTACATCATCTATATGTATTTACTCTGATGAAGAGTGGAGAATGGGTAAGTGGATTACTTTGATTAACGATCCCAAGCTTCGGCGAAATTGCCTTAATCACTATCGCCAAAACTGCTGAAACGTCTGCATTAGTGATCCAAAACTTGCATTAATTTGATTAAGTTAAGCGCGAATCGCCAAAGAGGATTAAGCTTCACAAAGTAGATTAAAGCATACTGATTATGGCATGATCATGAAGACCACTATAGGCCATATTGCTTGTTAGGTCGGCATTTTAAAACGATCTGAATGAAGAGATAACGTTGGTCAGATTAATCACTTTACAAAAGTTACAATGATTTTGTTGAAAAGATGCTTAACCATGCAAAGCAAAAACAGCCGCCGAACTTTTTCTTTTAATCCAACTATGAACATAATCATGAAGATGACTCATCAAGTGATCAACCATGGAAGAAGATATTAATACAGCAACAGTGAAGACCATGTTAAGTTGATTCAAATCAGCAGAATTAAGTGATTATTCTAAATTGAATTAGCATTTTGTTAAGGCAAATTAGAACAAGACGACCTCAATAGTTGATGGCCACTGATCAAGTTAAAAGCTATGAATCAAAGAATGAGCCTTGGTGCCAAATTGATCTAACAGCCAAGTATTTAATCGCCAGCGAGGCAATCTTATCGCACAAATCGCCACACAGCCATCCAAGGTTGAAGACCAATATTCATACCAAACAGCAATCAAGATGGTACACAAGCTCACACGTTGGCACACAAGGGTTGATTATAGGAGATGAAGACTCCTGATGACGATCTAAAACTGGTTAAGTTGATTCGAAATGGCAAGTTGGTTAACTTGATTAACTTGATTCAATCGATAAGATCAGTTGATTCGGTGCGATGGGTATCTTTTTTAAAAGGGTTTCTTCATATTATTGTGTAAGTATTGATGATCGGCTCAGCCGGTCTTTTCTTTTGCCCAAATTATAAACTTGATCCAAATGGCAATCTTTAATTTGAGGCGATTTACCAAAGAGTATTTCACGACGGAATTTTATCCATTGGGTTAAGTTAGCAACCTGCCAGAGACGACCAATCCTGTGCTGAGAGACGATCCGTTCAAGAATACTTCATTGCTGCGTTCCAGCTCAAAACTAAGATTTAAGCACACTTCAGAGACGATCCACCACAGGTCGGTGAGCCGATTGCTGAAACAATACTTCAATTCTATGTTTTGTAATCAGGCACCAATTATCAGCATGAGAAAGTGCGAGAGAACTTTGCGACGAATGGCTCAAGAATACAGTATGACCATTCTTTGGCTAATCACTCTGAGCTTTTTTAATTTACTGACAATCAACTCAACAATACTTCATGACCGTATTTCAGCCAATGAAGGCAGCAGTTTCGAACAAGCGAATGCTATTTCATCACTGAGACGATTGGTTAAGGAATACCACTGCTGTGAATTTTATCGATTTTGCAAAGAGGACTATGGCACAGAGACGACAATCTCATATTTTGAGACGATCGTGGCAAGAATACCTTATGACTGTTTTCTAGCCAATTTATTAACTTGGAGTTGATATTTGAGACGACTGACCTAATCTTGGTTCGAAAATGGGACGAATGTTGATTTACTACCAAGAAGTAACCACTGAAATAAAACCGTACGTGAAACTTACATAAACTCTTATACATCAAGCATAGGAGTGATTGAAGATGACAAAAACGGTGGCATATATAAGGACTAGTACTAATCGACAAGATTTAGGGTTAGAGTTCCAGCTTGGCGAAGTTAGGAAATATGAACCAGATAGAATCTATAAGGAACAGATATCAGGTAGAAAGGAAGATCGGCCGGAGTTGTCAAAAGCACTTAAGAGTTTGAAAGCTGGCGATACTTTATTAGTTTACAAACTAGATCGATTAGGGCGTTCGGTTAAACAATTGGTTAATATAATCGCTGAACTCGACGCGATGGGAGCTCATTTCAAATCCATTCATGATCAGATCGACACATCAACGACGAATGGTAAGTTCATGTTCACAATCTTATCAGCGGTTGCAGAACTGGAGGCTAATATGATCTCGGAACGAACCAAGGATGCCTTAAAGGCAACTAATAAAAGGTTAGGACGGCCAAAAACGGTAAGTGAATTAACTAAGAAAAAAATTTTAACTGCATACCAATCGCATGATTTAACTGTTCAAGAACTCGCCAAACGTTATCACGTTAGTACTACTTACGTTTACAAACTAGCCAAAAAAGCCGGTCTATCAAGGTCTAGCAATAAAATGAACGTTGCACATACGTAACGCTTTTGGTACGATAAGCCTGTTAATAAGAGTAGCCCTCTTATTAATTAATCGAACGTTTAGTTTAGTTTCCAAAATTCCAAATACTACATATCTTGAAGTGTTGATATCACTGACATTGATCAGTTATATCAGCGCTTTTTTTAGTTCTTCAATAAACGTTCGTTTTGTTGAGTCTATTTACGTAGGAAAGTAGGGGTTATTTATGATGAGCAGAGCTCAGTACAGATCATTACATACAGACGAGAAACGCCACGTTAAGTTATATAAATCAGGCAAATTATGGTTAGCAGCCGGTATCAGTTTGCTTGCGCTGACCGGAGTTGCCACATCGGCGAATGCATCAGTAGCACCACAATGGCATGCAAATAGTGTTGCTACGGTTAAGGCAGAATTAGCTAAGTTAGGCACCGATCCATATACCATTCAAAATGGTGATACCCTTTGGGCAATCAGCCAAGCAACCGGCGTTAGCGTTAACGATTTGGCGAACCAAAACAAGATCGCTAATGTTGATTTAATTTATGTCGGCAACCACCTGTTTGTGCATACAAACGTTGATGGCTCAAAGCAGGTTACGGTAACTGACGCCAACGGTGCGACGATCGGTCGGTTTAATACACCGACTCAAGCGCCAGCTGCCAACGTTCAAACACCATCAACTATGCCAAGTGCCTCAACTCAGCCAAGTGTTGGTACTACTCAACAACCAGAAGCAATCACGGACGCCAACCATTCCGGCGAGATGGGCGCATCTTACTTCAAGCCAGGAACTCCAGACAATTCACAAGCCGCTTCTGACGCCGGCAGCGTAACAAGCCAAGCACCGAGTGACGCTGGTTCTGTGACAAGCCAAGCACCAAGCGATGCCAGCCAAACGCCATCACAAGCGCCAAGTGACGCCAGCCAAACGCCATCACAAGCGGCAAGTGACGCCAGTCAGACGCCATCACAGGCACCAAGTGACACTAGTCAGACGCCATCACAGGCACCAAGTGACACTAGTCAGACGCCATCACAAGCCCCATCTGACGCCAGCCAAGCTCCATCGCAAGCACCAAGCGATGCTAGTCAGACTCCATCACAAGCACCAAGCGATGCCAGCCAAACGCCATCTCAAGCACCTAGTGATGCCTCGACAGCTCCATCTCAGGCGCCTAGTGATGCTTCACAAACGCCAAGTCAGGCACCAAGTGGCGCTTCACAGACCCCAAGTCAGGCGCCTAGTGATGCTTCACAAACGCCAAGTCAGGCTCCAAGTGATGCCTCAACAGCTCCATCTCAGGCACCATCAGATGCAAGTCAGACGCCGAGCCAATCCCCATCCAACGCTTCAACCGCGCCATCGAACGCAGGTTCAACTAGCAGCGAGGCCGGTTCCAGCACGAGCCAAGCCCCTGCTGAGCAGTATGCAGACGTTACGGTAAGTTACACCGATATGGACGGCAACACGATTGCCCCAAGTACCACACTTGCACACCAATTAGTCGGTTCCACAGTTAGCGCATCTGCACAAGTGATTAATGGTTATGATTACTACGGCTCAACCAAATATCTAACTGTTGCGGAATCGGGCAACTCCATCGTGTTCCACTATTCGAAGCAAGCACCCGTAGCCCAATATGACGATGTTATTGTGGAATACCTGGACGCCGATGGTAATTTATTGACCCAGCCAACCACGATGGCACACCAGCAGGTAGGTTCCACACTTACGGTAAGTCCAATCACTATCGACGGTTACACCCCACGTGATCAGAGCAAGAGCTGGACGGTCAAGTCAGCAGGAAACATCATTGATTTCTACTACGACCGTGCCGAACAGCACGCCAACGTGACCATCAATTATGTGGACGCCGCAGGCAACCAACTTTCGCCAAGTGACACGCTCTCCGATCAGGTAGTAGGCACCATGGCCAGCGCAACGGCCAAGAACATCGATGGTTACACGGTTGATCAAGCTACCAAGACGGCGAACGTGACCGACTCTGGCGCAACGATCACCTTTGTTTACACGAAGAATGCTCCTGCCCAATCCACGGTTACGATCCACTTTGTTGACGAGAATGGTAACAAACTAGACAACGATCTGACTCTGACCGGCACCACAGGTGACAATTTCAGCTTTGCCGCTCCATCCGAAATCAATGGTTATGACTTGGTAGGTGACTCATCAATCAACGGTATGTACACTGCCGGAGGTTCTGACATCACGGTTAAGTACGCTAAACACGTATACGCCAACCAAGATATGGCTACTGTAGCCAACGATATCCTACAAATGGTGAACGATCTCCGTGCCCAACACGGCCTATCCGCAGTAACGATGGACAATGCAACCTTACAGGCAATTGCCCAGACTCGAGCTAACGAGACTTTCACTGAAGGCAAAGAGGATATCTCCGCAGCGAGCCACACTCGTCCGGACGGCACGCAATGGTACACGGCTTACACTGAGGCCGGTTACCAAGGTTCGGCCATTGCAGAGAACTTGAACATCGATAAGATCGGCGCCACTGAAGCCGAGACTGCAAGCATCATCTTCAACGACTGGAAGAACAGCGCCGGCCACTTGGCCAACATGTTAGATGCTTCGGCCAACCAAATCGGCATTGCGATCGTAGAGAACCCCGACAATGGATACACATATGCAATCCAAGATTTTGGTTACGTTAAGCCGGAAGTAACCAAGAACCCAGATGGTTCAGTGAATTACTCTGAGTACGGCCTAACCGAAGCCGACATTGATGCCCAAGTAGAAGCACGGTTAAAGGGTATGGGCTGGAGTTACCAACCGGGTTCCGTGAAAATTCAACCAAAGATTTGGAACGGCATGGAAGCAGCGAACGACTCAGCATACTTTGATCCAGACTTTGTAAACTATTACTACAACGCTGGTGTAAGTGGTTCTGACTATGGCCAAGGTGAAGTAGCCATCACAGACAAGAACGGCAACATGCTCGGATTTATGGAAGTCCAGTGGTTGAAGTAATCATCCAGATATTCAACCCTGTTAAGTGAATTCCTCCACCCAGCTTCAGCACCACGAAAGAGCCTTTCCCATACGGGAGGGGCTTTGAGGAAGACGAATTGAAGATAGAGAAGACCGTTGTAAACTCAGCGGTCTTTTTCATGAAAGGAAATCTAAGTTATGAAGCCACGGCACATAATCGACACCATTGTTGCGGTTGTGATGATCCTTATGGCAGTATTTATCGGATTCTTGTTAGGTGATCATAAGCCAGCAACGAAAACGGTAACAAAGGTTGAAAGTGTAAGTACTAGTTCTTCAAACTCCTCGCAAAATAGTAAGTCCAGTGAGAGGAGTTCTTCCACCACATCATCACAGACTTCTTCGACTAAACAGGTTAAGCCCTATCAAAATGTGGTTTATTCATTTCATAAGACCAATTCTGCAGGAACCGTTGACGTTGATTACAGTATCATCTTACGTTCTGATGGTACGGCTACCCAACAATTGATCAATCGTGCGCAGACTTCTCCTAACATTCAAATCGAAACTATCACTTACGCCGTTAATGATGACGGTCAAGTACGATTCCTTAAGCCAGTAACTGCGGTTGATGCTGAATATGCCGCCCCAGGCGATATTCTAAAATTGCCACCAAAGTCAGTAAGCTGGACGGGGAAGGGATCAGACACCCCCAATCAGGCTGGTACGGTAATTAATAATAGTTACCAGATACGTTTTAAAGGTGACGATTATTCCAAGTTGTTGACTAATGAAGTTGGTCTATATGCAACACAATCAGGCGCCCCAGAGCCAAATGATCCGGTTAAATTGGGGCAACAGTTACAAGATCAGTATACTCAAGATCAAAGTGGTGACTAAAACATGAAGACAAGAAGAATAATAAAAGCGACCATCAGCTTGTTGGCATTGATGACTTTAGGAATCACATTATCAGGTTGTCAATCTGGAACTGCTAGCAAGCAAAGCAGTAAAGATAACGCGTCGAGCAATAAGCCCTCCGTTAAGGCATTGAATAAATTTAGTGCCACTGATCGTTATGCTTTGATTTATTATGGCGGCGTTAAAGCAGTTGACCAAATCAAGGCCGATGACGAAACAAAAACTTTTAAGAATGCGATAATGGCATCTGATCGCAGTAAGGATACAGCGCTGAATGTTACGCCAATGAAAATCAGTAAGGACTTCGTATCCAACCCCGGAACGGGCTATTTAATGGCAATAGCACCAGCTGACGTAACAATTATTGGATATGTTGGTTATACTCGTGAGGCGGATAATATCTATTACTACGCTTTGATTGGGAACGACCCTAATCGTGCGGCTTTTTCAACGGTTTCCTTAAAGAGCCTTTATCGTCAATACTATTTACCCGAGAAACAGCGGTTGCAAGTTGAGAATCTGAAAGCTCGGTTAAATATTAAAAAGGTCAACACTACTTTTGCCTCCGACTCATCAAGTAGCGCTTCTGAGAGTGAGTCAACTTCAACAGCAGATTCATCAAGTGGTGAAACTAATAACGATTCCTCTGGATCTGGTATTAGAACATCGCTCGGCCAATCTATTTTTGACGAGGGTGCACAACCAACTGCTAAACGATTATTTAAGTACATTCGTGGAACTGAAGACCCTAATGCAAAATTGGTATCATCTAATGCGCCCGATCCTGATCCATTGCAGAATGGTATGGACGATTATTTGTTAAGCATAAGCGTGATTAAAGATCAAACGGCTACAAATGCCAAGCCGGTTACCTACGCAGTTGCTAAAAACGGACAAATTTATTTTCAAGTAGAAGGTGGTCAAACCGAAAATGGAGTAGATAATTATTTTACGGATGTTGATGGTCGATATGGCTACTATTTCTCCAAAGATGACGTAAGGAAGCAATTGGGTCAATAAATACATGTAGTGAAGACGCCGAATAGGCGTTTTTATTTTGGTCAAAATTAGTAATTTCAAACCGCCAGATAAACTGAGCCACATGGGCAAACTAACAAGAGGTAATCTTTGATCAGTGCTCGAGAGAAATGTTCCTCAACCATCGCATTTTGAAGACCTGTTAATTTATCGAACGAATCCTTGGTTGAGGCATTCTTTCAGATCAGGTACGAGAATTTATCGAAACTTATATCGTATTGAAACAAATCAATACTTACACGTCAGGAGGTGATGACGAGGTGAAAAAGCAACTAAAAATATTGATCGATTTGGCTCCCAATTTGAAACCAGATCGATTTGCTAAGTTGAACAAGCAATCGCAAAGTGATTTGCTCTGGTTTGTTGCAACCACGTTACCAAAGTTAGCCGACCAAGATGACCTATCCCAAGTTGGACAGGAGACCGCCTTGTAGGTTTTGACAAACCGAAAAGCATGGTCAAAATCGAGGTGAAATTGCTGAATCTGGGGTTAACGGATCACCATCTGAATGGTTTCGGACAGAAATCTAACTTAAAGAGAGGAGTAAGAGAAGACATGTTAGAAAATACAATAAAAGTTGAATGTATTGAAGAGCCGGGATTTTCTGAGGAGACCTTAGTGATGACCGCCTATGCACGGCCAGACATCATTATCGCTAAGGAAGTTCACCACTCGATCAACGCCGGTATAATCACCGAACAAGCAACCGATGAGCAGGTTAAACACTATAACTTAATTATAATTGGCCAAGCTTTATCGTTCGCCGAGCGATTAAACCTACAAATCTATCCAACTGTTTTTAGTTGGAAGGATGGCCTTTCGGACTATGCTGGTTCGCTGTTTGAAAAGGTCCGACAAGACAAACCGATTAACTATCACCAACAAGCGCTTTGGCCAAAAAATGAGACCTATCAGGAATACTTAAAGGATTTGGTAGAAGAGATCAAACTGCTATGGGGTAAGCCGAGCGAAGCTAGAATCTTGAGAATGCAATACGGCGGTCACTTATCCGATTTAACCAAACAAATTCAAGAAATGGATATCGCAAATAATATTAAGTGAGGAGAAAAAATATGAATGAAAGGACAGTACGGCTACAGGTCAACAGTATTAAGATTCAGGATCATCTTGTGATCCAGTTAGACGGAAAAATCAATGGTATCACGGCTTATTATGACAAGTTGGATAATGTTAAGCTTTGTAACCCGATCATTGAAGCGGCTATGGAAAACAAGGATGAATACTCACAAAACCTTGCATTACTTGAGCTGAGCTTAGTTTTAAAAGCAATCGAGAACTTCCCTGGTTATGACATTGAGGTTGAGAACCTGCAATTCGGCTCAGGTAATGAACGTGCCATGGACGCCTTAGACCAGATGATCAATGACATTAAGGGGTACACGTTAATGGCCAACTACGTTCCGCAGACCAAATTTGAAACAATCACTTCACAGCGTGCCTTCGATAAAATTCGTGATGGGGTTGATGACTTGCATCGTGTGGAACTAATTCGACCAAAAGAAATCAATGACTTGGAATTGAACTTTGATGATTCAGATCTGCCGTATTGAGGTACTAATATGAAATTTGATGAACTAACTGTAGAAATCAATAATCACGATCATGGTAATGGAACAATCTCTGTTGATGTGACAGCCAAAATTGACACATTGCCAATTTATCACCAGCGGTATGACAATATTAGCGTTGCTGATCCATTTTACGTTAATTTAAACGGCACAGGAAGCGGTTATCACGAGGGAAACGCCGTATTTAATCTTCACGTTTTGCTTCATGCAATCGAAGAGTTAGGCGTTGATCAAACAGATCTAGAAACACTAAACCTCCGATTTGAAGATGAAGACGGAGATACGGTTAAATGTTTACAAAAGTTGGTAAAAGACTGGAATAGCCATACCTATTTTGTGAACCTAAATGAACCATACGAGTTTAAACGTCCTTGGAATAAGGAGCACTATTATGAGTTGATTAAACGGTTTCTGGCGTTTCCAATCAATATGTTGCCAACGGATCGGGGTAAGGAACAGAACGAGTAACAATTTGTATATTTAGTTACATACATAATGCCTGGATAATGGGCTTTAAAAATAAGAGCACAAAAACAGGTAATGTTTTTCCGAAAATATGGGGAAACATTACCTGATTTTGGAAGGAAGGGAGCATGAAAAATCATAAAATCGAACCGATCAGAGATAAAGCACTGTTACAAGAATTTATTGGCCAATTAAGGCAAGGACGCAATGGGAAAAGAAATGCACTTTTATTTAAGTTAGGCATCACTACTGGGTTACGGGTATCTGACCTGATTAAAATTAAGGTGAGCGACGTTGTAGGAAAGAACTCGTTTACTTTAGTTGAACAGAAAACGCATAAATCACGAGTTGTGGACTTAAAAGAAGTACTGAGTGACTTAATTGAGTATTTACCTACGGTTAAGTCAGAATGGTTGTTTCCATCCAGCGTCAATCCCACGAATCACATAGGCACCCATCAGGTCTATGTTTTTATCACGAAAACTGCCGATAACTTAGGCTTAAAGAATATCGCTACACATACCATGAGGAAGACATTTGGCTACTTCTTCTATCGTGACACTAAGGATATTGCAACCCTCATGCGGATCTTAAACCACTCTAGTCAGGCCATCACGCTCCGGTACATTGGGGTTGAGGAAGAGCAGGTTAAGGAGAGTATGGCCAGTTTTCGAATTTTTTAAATAAAAAAGACAGCCAATTTTGACTGTCTGAAGTGGTGAATTTATTTAGTAAACTGATGAATGATTGAGGCATACTTTTTGGCACGTTTAGCGCATGTTGGGGACATTTCCTTAATAGATACGGCAAAAAAGTCTGAGGCTTTTACGCCTGTGTATCCGTCATCCTTAGTTGCTTGGATGATATCTATCAGCAGTTGGATCAAAGTATTGCCAGTAATACCAGTTAACAACTTAAAGTAACTGTGAAGCCAGTCTGAAGCTACTGGATCTAAGATTAAAACATCCATATTTAGACTACCATCTTGAATGGTCTTAAAATAGTCTTGAGAGGTTAATAAATGACAAATGTAGTCTAGTTGAATTGCTGGATTAAAACACTGATCAATATCATCGTCGAATTGATATATTCCAAGGCGGTCAATTCTTTTAATGGTTAGAGAAAACTCGTCAACAAGCGCAATATAATCACTAAATTTGAAAGGTGCTAACCAGGTTGAATCGTTTTCTACAGATGCGAAATTAACTGAATTAAATTGATTTTTTTTAATATTCATAGTTGTTTATCTCCTAAACTAATAATTTGTTATCTACGGTATTTTTATTGAATCTGTTGAATGGCAGTTTCGACTGCGTTAGCGAAGGGTTTAAAGCTGGAAGACATTTGACGATAAGTGACGTTTAAAAAGTCCTTTTGCATATTTTGAATTGTTGGATGAAGGTTATTGTCTTGTAGTATCTGAGCGAGTGATGTAAAAAAAACCTGTGCAGGAAATTCTCGCTTTTTCGGGTAGTTGAAAAGATATTGGAAATAATCTCGTAAATGCTTGAAAGTTTCATAGTCACCAGATTTATCGATGCTTGAGATATCTAGATATTCTGATATCAGCAAAATCTGTGCAACTGGATTATAGATATCTGAAGTCAATTTGAATCCGGCAGCGGTTTTATCAGGTAGTTTGAAAAATGTGTAGAACATGTCACTGAGGTGAATGTAATCGTAGAAGCTGAAGTTAAGGTCCCAAGTAGTAGCATTTTCGTTTGTTGTCATGAGTGTATCTCCATTTCTGTTTAATTTAGCTGCGTACAGCATTAATGTGATAAAAGTTATGAACCGAATAAAGCTAGAATATTTAGTTGTCAATGTACGTGGCAAAGCAACCTTACAAACGGATAATGAATGTTTTGCTAGATGTTAAATCCTTGCTGATGACTATATAATACATCTAGCTTTATTAATTTCAAGCCTTTTTGAATAAAAAGTTTTATTTTTTATTCTAAGTTAAATCATTTTAGAATGTTAAGTCGAATGTTTACACGCCGATATGATTGATAGTACAATGTTTGTAACAGAAAGGAATGTATTCAATGGCAAAAAAAGGAAGCCGATTAAATGAAAAAGAAGCGGCATTTTTTGATGAGCATTTTCGTCCTTCGATGAAGAATCAGCATGTCACGCAGGCCAATTTAGCCGATCAAATTGGAACAACCCGGCCAACAGTGGCTATGTGGATGCAAAATAGATCACGACCATTGAGACCTGCTTTTTTGAAGATCGCCGAAGTACTTGACTGGGATTTATCAGGTGTGTCTAGACAAGAAGACGATCCAGCCCCAGTTGAAGAGCTGCCAGAAAGCAAAACATCTGAGCCAGCACCAGCCTCGGTACCCGAAAAACCAACGATTGTGGACTTGAGACTTAGCTTGATCAGGCAACAAGTTGCCGAGATGGACGAACTACAATTCTTACAACTTCAAGAACACATTGCTGATATTCTGGCTGGTAAGTAAGAAACCCCCAAGTCACAAGCGTGACCTGAGGGTTTTACTGATTGATTAGCTGTGAAGACCTAAGAAGATGGACTTACCACGATTTTTCTTGAACTCGTCCAAGCGTTTTGAACTAGCCTTAAATTGTTTTTCATCCAATTCAAACGCATAGAAATTTCGTCCCAAATCGGTTGCTGTTATTGCCGTAGTACCGGAACCTGAGAATGGATCAAGTAATAAATCTTCTGGGTTCGAGAATCTACGAATAAGGTAAGACCACAAATCAAATGGTTTAGGTGTGGCATGTTTAGCACCGTTATCACCATAAACATATGATTTGTTCTTCGGTCTGGTGGTAACGAACGTGTTATCGATCGTTGTGTTATCAACATAGTTTTCTGCAAGGTTAGCAATCGTTCGTTGGGTTGTGGCAAAAGAGTTCGTGGCGATTAGCGCATACTCTGACCAATATTTTGGATCTAAAGTTGGTTGTGGGTTCGTTTTTGCCCACTCGAAAGTGCTATCGACGATCCATTTATCCTTAATTTTTGGCGATTTTTTGAGCCAGTTGCGCATGATTTGGACATTGGCATACCGATTGAAGACGATCATGGCGCTATCATCTGCCATCTTTGGTTCGATTACTTCCAAGAAGTGTTCGAAGAACTTTTGCTTAAGGATTGAGAGAATGGTTAAGCGCCGGTCAGTTGTGGTGGATTCGTCAGCATATTCAGCTTTGAGGGCAGGATCTGTTTCTAGCAAAATACGTGCGTCATCCCAAGTTTCACCGTTAATACCAGCCGATACATCTTTTTTAGTGGCGGTGTTCAAAAAGTAGGGTGGATCTGTTATCAGCAGATTTACACTCTTGTCGGGAACTTGTTGAATGAGTTTGAATGAATCACCCTCGATAATTCGATTTAGGGCGACTTGTTGAGGCATTTCTGACATTAGGTTACTTCCTTAAGGGACATATTAATTAGGCATAATTTTAACAGGAGTTTGATGATGACGGAAGATTTAAAAAAACGAGCGCACGAAATTTCGGTAAAAATTGAGGCAGATTGGAAAGCTCATTCTCGGCGATTTGACTACCTGTTTGAGTGTGCGGTTCATCGATATCTCGGCTTGAACGCGCAAGAAGCTATGGAATTAACAAAAATATGGCTCGAACATCCCGAACGAAATATTGACGTTGCGATAATGATATCTGACTATGCTGGAACACAAGGTGATCAGCCATTGCGAACATTTGCTCGAGAAAGCTTCGGATGGAATTTATCAGATAAAGATGAACAATTTGAACTATTTGGTGAAGTAGCCGTACGACGAGCAATTTTTGTTAGCCAAAAGCAAAACTTGATTTATCAGCGTAATCTAGCTAATAAATTGGACCTTTCAAATAATTACAGCAGTAATCGATATTTTCGGAAGTTTTCTAATCTTGTTGATAGGCCCATATATGGTCGTTTACTTCTGGCCGATCTTTCAAAATTAGAACCTAAGTATCGAGAGGCCTTAAGCAGCAGAAATTCAGTGGACGAAGAACATTACAAATATTTTTGCAAATTAAGTTATTCCGCGCTTATTTTAAGTGACGACGAGGATGGTAGAGAAACCATCTTACCGTTGCTTAAGCATTTGTTTTTCGATAACGGTAATGAGAAATTTTGGGATTCCTTTAATTGCTCAGATATTGAAGCCTATGCTAAATATTCAATTACAACGGAAAGCTCAATTAAGCAGCTTTTAATTGAAAATTCAATTGAGGACGAGCGTTTACAACTTCCAATAGCTATGTTGTCAGCACAACAAGTGTTGGACAATGATAAAGAAAGACTGAACGCTTATAACAGATCGCTTTGGTACACAACTAGTTTGACGGATCTGGTATCGACTAACTCAATGGTGTTAAATCATGAGCAGCATTTACAACTCCAAGCAATTAACCAGGCTACAACGGAGGCAATACAGTATCTGAATAAGCGAGAGAAGACTAGAGATGATCGAACTGTCAGCGATCTTCCATTTGCTGAGGTTCTTCAACCAGACGTGATGGCAGAGAAGCTAGGCATCACCGCTGGTGACGTGAGAAAGTACAACCTAGTTTTGTTTTATCACTCTGGCATTCAAAACCTCGGGTTAAGTGAGAGCACGATCAAAAGGTTACTGAATGAAAACGGTGAATTAACGCAGACTAAGCAAGCGCAGGTTAAGAAGCGTGATCTGCATAATGGCAAGCTCATCTGGTTAATGTTGCATCCCGAGGAGGGGAAGACTAAATTGGCCAGAGAATTAACTGCGGTAAGAAAATCACTCACTAGCTTTGAATACCTTGACGCGATGAATGAGTATCAGCGTGGTACCTATAAAGTTCAGCAATTGTTTGTGGACTATATGGAATCAGGTGATCGACTGAGTTACAAGATCGAATACCTAAGTCAACTGGACGGCTGGTCAAAAAACTTCATCTACCGGAGCCTCTACCAGTACTGGTTCTATCTATATAAGGAAGCTAAGAATAGCCGATTGAAGTATCTTCGCCAACATGATGACGAAGCAGGGAACTTGTTAGTGGTTAAGCAGGGTAAGCAGGTATTTTCTGATGACGCAGAGGTGGCGTTACGTGAACAAATCGCTAAAGAGGTTTGCCTGATCAAACCGACCTTACTTGATAAAGTGATCGATAATAGTGGGGAGTATAATTCTGGGCGGAAAAAATGAATTAAGTGGCAAAAAGAACTCAATTCGTCTGTAGTTGTGAACTGAAAATGGGCGGTTTTTTACAAGATTTGACTTAAATCTACAACAGAGTTCCAATCACATTACCTATAAATATTAAGGAGTGTGATTGTTATGTCGACCACGAGTGAAATGTTAACTAGAGTTCAAAATATTCTACACGATCCTAAAAATCAGAAAGGCTTAACTCGTCAGGAATTGTGGCAGAAACTGGCCGAAGATAAGGACTTTGTCAAAGTTATGTACAACGCCGAGGGCGATCCACGAGGTGGCTTGTTGTTAGGTATCATTCATCGTGTTAAGGATGGCAAGATCCCAGGCCTAGTGCAGGTTAAGTCAGCTGACGGCCGTAGCTTGATTATGGCTGACGATCGGCCAATGGCGCCATTGGTAAGGCAGTTAGAGGATTTTTTGAAGGCAGCCAGAAACCTTGCTAAACCTCAAAAGATGACGAGCAGCATGGTTAAGTGGTACGAGCAGTATACAGAAGAGATCGGCAGATTACGGAAGCTAGCTGACGAGACGGTTGGTTTTAAGTAATACCAAACGCTATTAATATAGAAGAAAGCGATGACTGCTCATTTTTTGAGCGGTTTTTTTGTGCTCAAATTTGATCAGATGACTGGGATTTGACCGTTTAAAGAGTTACAACACATCAAAATGTGTTGATGGATAAGAACTTCCTGTGCACGAAGAGAAAAGTGTGTAGGCTTAATGTATCGATTAAGGAAAGGGCAGAATCATGGCGAATAAGTAGTGTGGTTAAGGCTTTTAAATGACGAGAAATTATTGAAATAAGAGGTCTGCTTATCTAAAAGCGCTGATAGATAAGAATGACCGGCCAAAGAACTTAAAACTAAGTACGCTAAACATATCAAACGTTAGAAAGGTAGATTGGAATTATGACAAAGCAAAATGCGACAGGTAAGGTAGTAAAGGGAAAAGGCAAGGTTTGGATTGGTAAAACAACTTCGGGCGTATTGAAGCGGGAAGACGGAAGCTTGTTGTTCCGTGTGAAATTTAATGTAAACGGTAAAGCCACTCAATTTGAAGAGGCTGTGTACAATAAGTTGGATAAACGAACAGCTGAGAAAATGTGGAATGACTGGGCTATGCAAGAAAAGGCTAAGGCACAAGAGAATCCCTTTATGGATGAAACCCCAACATTTGCCGAAGTGGTTAAAAATGAGGCAGGGTGGACGAGCTGGCTAGAGGAGGTCTCACGAAGCGAAGATAGCATTAGCCACGTCCGTTCTAAAGCTAAAATGTTGTTGGAAAATGATGACCTTGCAGGATTTGTAAATAAAAAAATCAGCAAGATTTCGCGAGGCGATTGCCAACAAGTGATTAACACGTTAAAAAAATCAGGGCAAACTTATTGGCAATGTCATGCTGTTAGGCAAACGTTATCTTCAATTTTTAGATATGCTGAAGAGCAAGACTTCGTTGAAAATATTCCAAGTAGTCATGTGCGCTTAGAAACCGCAAAGCAAGCCCAAACGAGGAAAAATGATCAGGCAAAGGACTGCTTTTTTGAGGGAGAGCGCGAAAATATTGTCAATTACCTCTTGTCGGATGAAGTAAAGCCAGCTCAGCGGATACTAATTTTAATTGCATTGGCGACGGGGCTACGTCAAGGTGAGTTATTAGGGTTAACTTGGGATGACTTTCATAAGTCGGAAAACGATTATTATCTGACCGTAAAACGGGAGGTGACTATTTCGAAAATGAAGACCAACGCCATTGATGCTAGAGTTAGTATCAATAAATTTACCAAGGCAGGTGATTTACGGTCGGTGCCTCTGTTAGCAGAAGTCGGGAAAATATTAGAGGAGTATCAAAAGACTGCTGATCATACTAAGTGGACGATAAAGGGAGAAGAATATGATTTCATTACGTGTCATGACGGCCGTCCCTATGTCGGAAAGACAGCACATGAATGGTGGCAAGTCATTAATCGGAAATTGATTGAGAAGGGGTTACTAAATCGTGTTCTTACATTTCATAAATTAAGAGCCACTGCCATTACAATGTTGGCTAATGAAACTGAGTTATCTATTTTTGAGGTTTCGGTTATTGCTGGCCATCATAGTGTACAGGTGACTCAAGGTTACTATCTATCTCACGAAGAGGAGCACATGCAAAAGCTGAGTCAAAAGATGAACGGTGTTTTACACAAGGCGTCATAAGGGGAACTTGACCTTTGTAATCAAATGTTTCGTTAAGCGCTGGAATGAAGACTGTCACTATTAAGTTGGTGGCAGTTTTTAGTTTACCGGTTTTGAATAAGCTATTCGAGATCAAATCGAGCTGTTCAAAATGAATCGAGTAATCGATCAATCATGTTTTAGTGTGTTTTAAAACCTAAGTGAAACAATTGAAGCACGGGGCTGCTGGTGGTATAGTTGTAAAGGTTATTTTGACCAAAATAATAATTACCTCAAAGGAGTTGCTGAATATGTCAGGACATTCCAAGTGGCATAACATCCAAGGACGTAAAAACGCCCAGGATGCTAAGCGTGGAAAAATTTTCCAAAAAATCTCACGTGACTTATACCAAGCCGCAAAAGCTGGTGGTGCCGACCCTGACGGCAACGCCCAGTTACGGTTAGTTATGGATAAAGCCAAAGCAGCCAACATGCCAAAAGATGTTGTTAAACGCGCTTTGGATAAAGCCACAGGCGCTGGTGGTCAGAAGTTTGAAGAGATTACCTATGAAGGTTATGGCCCTGGTGGAACAGCAATCATGGTTTCAGCCTTGACCGATAACAAGAACCGGACTGCTTCCGCCATCCGGTCGGCTTTCACTCATCATGGTGGTGCGCTTGGGGCATCTGGCTCTGTAGCATACATGTTCAATCGTCGCGGATACATTGTCATTTTGCGTGATGAATTAGATATCGATGAAGATACTATGTTAATGAGTGTGTTAGATGCTGGTGCTGATGATATGACAACCACTGATGAAGCTTTTGAAATCTATACAGACCCAAGTCAATTGGCTGCAGTTCGTGATGCTTTACAGGAACAGAACTTTGATTTAGATACAGCGGAAATCACGATGATTCCGGAAAACGTCACGACAGTTCCTGCGGACAAAGCCAAACAGTATGAAAACTTAATTGATGAACTTAGTGATAACGATGATGTTGCTGATGTTTACGAAGCAGCGGAAGTCGCTGAACCAGCTGAATAATCGTCATCATTGATAAATTGAGGACGCCAACTTGAAAAAGTTGGTGTTTTTTTTTTTCAAAAAAATATTAACAAGCAATTTGCGTATGTAGTGGTTGAAGGGAGTGAGGAAGATGCAACCAGCAGATCATTTAAACCAAGTCGTGGCGCAGGCAGTTGCCAAAGCCGCAAGTGATATCTATTTATTTCCCAAGGTTGTTGGATATGAATTAATTATTCACACAGCTTCAGGAATTGTGAAGTTAACTGATTTGTCTACAGAACGAGCCCAGCAATTGATTGCTTACATTAAATATGAAGCAAACATGGTGATTAGCGATCATCGACGCCCACAGTTAGGCGCCCTGACTTATCGAGTCGGACAACGGGAGTTACATTTGCGGTTGTCAACAGTTGGTGACTTTCAAGATCATGAGTCAATGGTTATCCGGATTATCTACCCATTAGCAAGCTTCCAGAAGCACGTGACAACGACCGATCAGTGGCGATTCCTAACTAATTTGGCAACCCGGCGTGGTCTGATGGTATTTAGTGGACCGACCGGCTCGGGTAAAACAACATCACTTTACCGGTTAGCTCGTCAGTTCAGCGAAGAGTCGGTGATTTTATCCATTGAAGATCCGGTGGAAATTCATGAATCATCCTTTTTACAATTACAGATTAATGAGTTAGCTGGCATGGATTACAACGCTTTATTGAAATTAGCCCTTCGCCATCGACCGGATGTCCTACTTATTGGCGAAATTCGCGATGAACAAACAGCCAAAGTTGCTTTACAGGCGGCGCTCAGTGGGCATCTCGTGCTCTCAACGGTTCACGCGCAAAATGTTTTGGGTGTTGTAAGTCGCTTAGAACAGTTGGGCGTGAGCAATCAGGATCTAGAACAGGCGCTAACAGCGGTGTGCTATCAGCGATTAGTACCTGGTATTCAACAACCATTGGTAATTTATGACTGGTTAAGTAATGATGAATTATTTGGTGAACAACGATCTAAAATTCGCTGGCATCAACAAATGACCGGGAGGTGGCATGATGCGCTCAATCAATCAGTCTTTAATGGTCAAGTTGCACCTAACGTGGCCGAAGCATTTCGAGCAGGTTGATCAGAAAAAAATCAGCCGATTGCATACTGCTCAGGCTGCTCAATTCTTTAGCTTGATGGCAGACGTGTTAGCTGTGGGATTCTCATTACGAGAAGGGCTAAACTTTGCACGGATCATGCTCCCTAGATTAGGTAAGCAACTAACGTGGTTACAAAAGCGACTTAGTTCGGGGGAAGCCTTCGCGGCGGCCATCAAACCATTGGTTGACGTAGATGTTTATTATCAAATTAAAATTGCGGAGGAAAATGGGGCGTTAACAGAAGTAATGACTAATCTAGGCAATTACCTGGCTTTACGATCTCAGCAACAGCAAAAGATTCGGTTAGCGCTTCGTTATCCGCTATTTATTTTATTGGGATTAGGAATTTTGCTGATTGGCGTTAAAGAAGCGTTGTTACCGGAACTACAGGCTTTAAATCCACAATTGGTGCTCCGCTCACCATGGATGATGCCAATGTTATGGCTACTGATTGCCTTAATTATTGGATTGATTTTAGTTAGTGTTTGGGTATTGCGCCAACCCCGATTACGACGTTTGGAGATAGGGGCACATGTGCCAGTGATCGGTCCTGTCTTACAGTTGTATTGGCATTATTATCTTTCAATGAATCTAGGTCTGTTAATGGGAAGCGGTTTACAAACACGGGATGTTTTGCAGCTTCTGCTATCTTACCAACAACAATCAGTCTTACAACAATTGGCGGCGAAGCTAGATAAGCACCTTCGCACGGGGGCGGAACTTAATCGATTTGTGGATCAGCACCACTTCTTGCCTAATTCTTTCAAAATATTTTTCAGTAAAGGGTTGACCAGCGCACAGTTAGCTAAGGATTTACAAGCGGATGCTATGCTAACCTATCAGCGTTTATTTCGGAAAATTGAAAGTATGATTGGATTAATTCAACCCATTTTGTTTGCCGTTATTGGGTTAGCCATTGTCGGATTGTATTTAAGTTTGCTTTTGCCGATGTATCAAACAATTGGAGGACTATCATAATGAAATTCTTTTTTAAAGCGCCGAGTCACTTGCACTTTAATCGGGCACGGTCAGGCTTCACCTTGATTGAAATGGCCGTAGTCTTATTTATTATCTCGCTGTTAATTCTAATTATTTTGCCCAATATCACTGATTCACGACGAAGCGCGACAAAAACTCATGGGCAGGCATTAACTCAAGTGGTTCAAACACAAGTTGATCTCTATCAAAACGATCATGGAGATCAAACAGTGACCTTTGATGAACTACAAACCGGTAAATACTTAACTGGAAGGCAAATTGATAAGGCGAAGGCTGAAGGAATTGAAATTAAAGATAATGTCGTGGGACAAAAATAGAAGCGGTTTTACCTTGGTTGAAACGCTAGTTGTCTTATCAGTGACGCTTTTAATTGTGGGCTTTGGCATGCTGAAGTTTCACACAAGCCGACAAATTCAAACGGAACGCACGTTTATTAGTGCGACTTTAGCACTAGTTGAGCGAGCAAAATCCCAAGCAACTCGGCGTGAAGTCACGGTTATAATATCTTTTGATAAGCACTTTGTTTGGTACAGAGAAGGTGCTAAAACACCTGTAGCCAAGCTAGTTATCCCGCAAACATTACAATTAATTCAGGGGCGGCGAATTGTTTTGGCCGGATCAAGAATGGTTACACCGACGTCGTTAATTTTTCTGTCAACACGCCGGATTGAGTATACATTAAAACCACAGTTAGGGTGGGGAGTTATTCATGTTACAGAAACGGCAGTCTCATAGAACTGGTTTTATGCTGATGGATTCGTTATGTGCGCTAACGATTGCAACTTTGTGTTGCTTATTCGTTGCTGAAACAAATTATATGATGAGCCAACGATTACGCGAATTGGAGCGTGAGGAGCAGACAACTAAATCAGATTACGAAAAAAGTAGTCATCGATGGGGGATGATTTTGAGTCATGAGACGACATCTGCAAGGCTTTACTTTGATCGAAACACTGTGGGCACTGGCGATCGGAATTTTGGTCTTCTTCACCGTCGCGCTCACTGCCCAACAGCTGACACGTGATTTTGAGCGGCCCTTACAAGTTCGTGAACAATTGGACAACGCTTTGATCCATTTAACCAGTCCGACTAGCCAATTTAAATATCTCAGCGGGGACAAACACACAGTTGAACTAGCCGGCAATGATCGTTCTGGCCGCCGTCATGAATATGTATTGGCAGAAAAGCATGGCCAATTATTGCTGACAACATTGAATGGTGGTTATATGCCATTGGCAGAGCTGGTTTCTCAAGTGAAATTTAATTATGAAAAAAACAGTCAGTGTTTATCCCTTCTGGTGACATTTGCCAGAGGACCAAAACACCCACAAGGACAGCAAGTGACCGGAGTGATTTCTTTACCGATGGAAGATACGCATGGAAAATAAATCTCGATCCGGGTTCATTTTGCCCTCTTCAATTTTTTTAATGGTACTAGCGGTGGGATTGATACTGCTACATATTCACGCCTACGAGGCTTCAGCCCAAGCGTTGCGTAGTAATATTTATTATTGGCAAATTCAGACAATCACAAATGAAGTAAACGAGGTACATTACTATCGACCAGAGCAAAAGACTTTTGTGTTTAAAAACGGTCGAGCAACGTTAACTAATTCACAAATAAGCATCGTTTTAAATGGGGGTCAAACCGCGTCACGCCAAGTTTGGCAGCGCAAACAAGCCTTGAAATAATGCTCAATAATCGGTATCCTTAGTAAGGACAAGAATAATTAGTGAGCGGTATAGAAAGCAGGTGGTTGCACTGGCACAAACAGATGTAGAAACGCTGTTTCATCGGCTTGATCAAGCAACGTTGCTGCTTCAACAACAGTTATCAACCAGTTATTTAGATGCATTGATTGAAGTTGGTGACGATTTAATCGATGGTGGCCAAGTTCGTGTGGAAGAGGGCCGGCCTGACGTCACTGCGACGGCGGAATTGACGAAGCTTTATCAGGGAATTCAACCTCTGTTGGTAGACGCTGAGACGACGCGACGTGGCTTGCAGTTGGCTTTGCTGAAGGATATTGAAACAGACGCGATTGATGCGAATCATCAACTCACACCTGATAGTATTGGTTTCTTAGTGACCTATCTAGCTAACCAATTAATGCGACAAACGCAAATGTCGGTGTTAGACCCAGCGGTTGGAACTGGCAATCTTTTAACAACGGTGATCAACCAGTTGAGTCAAGTGGACGACGTTCAGATTCAGGGTTTTGGTGTAGACAATGATGACTCGATGCTAGCTATGGCAAACGTCATGAGCACTTTACAACATCGTGATATCCAATTATTCCATCAAGATGCATTGGATCCCTTGGTCATGCCAAAGATGGATTTAGTCGTCAGTGATTTACCAGTTGGCTATTATCCACGTGATGACCAGGCCACTCATTTTAAGACAGCAGCTCAACAAGGACACTCATATGTCCATCATTTATTGCTGGAACAGTCGATTAATCAATTAGTTGCCGGTGGATGGGGAATCTTCTTAGTGCCGAGTCAGTTGTTTACTTCAAATGAAGCACCTAGTTTGGTGAGTTGGATACAAAGTCAGGCTCATTTGCAAGGAATTTTAAATTTACCAAGTGAACTTTTTCAAAATAAACAAGCGCAAAAGGCCATTTTGCTGTTGCAAAAACATGGTGGTTCGGCCAAACAGGCGGGCCAGGTGCTGCTTGGTGAATTTCCTTCATTGAAAGATGCTCAAGCCGTGGCAGATTTTACTAATCAAATTGATGAGTGGGTCGTCACTAACGTTTCACAGTAGCCGACACGAATGTTTGAATTTAAAGGAGAATGTATTTATGGCAAAGACAATCGCAGTTAACGCAGGAAGTTCGACCTTAAAGTTTCAGCTCTTTGATATGCCTTCAGAGAAAGTGATTGCTAAAGGGTTAGTAGATCGAATTGGTTTAGCCGAAGGTTCTTTCACAATTTCGTATGGAGATGGGGAACACTTTAAGCTAGAACAGCCATTTAAGGATCACAAGGTAGCAATTAGTATTCTGCTGAAGGAGCTCATCGATCTAAAGATTATTGATAGCTTTGATGAGATTACGGGGGTTGGTCACCGAGTTGTTGCTGGGGGTGAGTTCTTTAAGGACTCTGTCGTTATCAACGATGATGTTTTAGCTAAAATCGACTCATTAGCAGAATATGCCCCGTTGCATAACCCAGCCAATGCAACGGGAATTCGGGCGTTTAGAGAAGTCCTACCTGACGCAACGGCTGTTGCAGTCTTTGATACTTCCTTCCATACGACCATGCCAGAAGAAAACTATCTGTATTCAATTCCTTATGAATACTATGAAAAATTTGGTGCTCGCCGTTATGGTGCTCACGGAACCAGTCACCGGTATGTTTCGCATCGTGCTGCGGAAATTCTGGGTCAACCATTAGATCAAATGAAAATCATTACGTTACATTTGGGAGCAGGGGCTTCAATTGCAGCTATTGAAAACGGTAAATCGATTGATACGTCAATGGGCTTTACGCCATTGGCTGGGATCACGATGGCAACTCGTTCTGGGGACATCGATGTCTCACTTGTCACGTTCCTCCAACAAAAGCTTGGTGTAACAAATCCAGAAGCAATGATAGATATGTTAAACAAGAAGTCGGGTCTCTTAGGGATTTCCGGTATCTCAGGTGACATGCGGGATCTAGAAAATAGTGATGAGCATCGAGCAAAGTTGGCGATTGAAATCTTTATTAACCGTATCGTTAAGTACGTAGGCTCGTACATCGCAGAAATGGGCGGGGTAGACGCTTTAGTCTTTACCGCTGGAATTGGTGAAAACGCACCAGAAATTCGGGCTGCTATCACAGATGCCTTTAACTTCATGGGCATTAAGATTGATGCTGAGCGTAATAATGTTCGTGGCAAAGAAACCGTTATTTCAACGGATGATTCAACTGCCAAGGTCGTATTGGTACCAACAGATGAAGAATTGATGATTGCGCGTGATGTAGAGCGATTGTCCAAATAGTGGCTACGCAAAAGGCTGATCATAAGTGATCAGCCTTTTTTGAGCCTTAGAGTGAATTTATTTCATCGATGTCGTGAAATGTTTTCGTTTGTTCATCTAAACTGATACCGTTATAATTAATTTCATTAGTTAAATGGAGAAAGTAGGTACATGAATGGCAGAAAATCAGGAGACAACCCAACAATTGTCACGAGCGTTAAAGAGTCGCCACGTACAATTGATCGCAATTGGAGGGACGATCGGAACCGGACTTTTCTTGGGGGCCGGCGAATCAATTCATCTCGCGGGGCCAGCCATCCTTCTGGTTTACACTTTGACCGGACTAATGTGTTTTTTCTTGATGCGGGCATTGGGTGAATTACTCATGTCGGACCTTTCGCAACATTCATTTATTGATTTTATTGATCGGTACATTGGTGAACGAATGGGATTTGTAGTGGGATGGACGTATTGGGTTTCATGGATCACGATTGCCATGGCTGAAATCACCGCAGCTGGCTTATATTTTAAATTCTGGTTTCCTAGTGTGCCTCAATGGGTTCCGGGATTTGTGATACTGATCGTTTTACTGGGATTAAATTTAATTACTGTTGAGGCCTTTGGAGAGACTGAATTTTGGTTTGCAATCATCAAGATTGCGGCCATTGTGGCATTAATCGGTATTGGATTAGTCATGGTATTCTTATCGGTTAAGACGCCAGCTGGACACGCTTCATTTGCAAATTTGGTTCGTAACGGTGGTTTCTTTGCCAAAGGAGCCAAGGGATTTATGTTGTCGTTTCAAATGGTGGTTTTTGCGTTCGTGGGAATTGAAATGGTTGGGTTGACGGCCTCAGAGACGGCCAACCCACGTGAAGTGATTCCAAAGGCCATTAATGATATTCCAATGCGAATTATTATTTTTTACGTGGGCGCGTTATTAGTGATTATGAGTATCTATCCTTGGTCGGCTGTTTCACCTGACAGTAGTCCCTTTGTACAGGTTTTTCAAAATGTGGGGATTAAAGCAGCTGCCGGGATTATCAATTTTGTGGTCCTCACTGCGGCAGCGTCTGCTTGTAATAGTTCGTTGTTTACAACTGGACGAATGCTTTACTCATTAACCTTCGACGGAACCAGTCGCTTCTCAAAGCGGATGAGTCGTTTATCAAAGCACCAGGTTCCGGCAAATGCACTACGTTTCTCTACGTTAGTTATCGCGGCAGCTGTTGTGTTGAATTTACTATTTCCTGCCGGCGTCTTTACCTTAATTTCAAGTATTGCAACGACTTGTTTTTTGTTTATCTGGAGCATGATCATGGTCGCTCACTTGCGTTATCGTAAAGAACTTAAGCAACGCCAACAATCAGTTGCGGCATTTCACTTAATTGGTGCGCCGTTCACAGATTACTTAGTCATTGGTTTTCTCGTATTCGTTGCCATTGTGATGCTTTTTAAATTTGAGACACTGGTCGCTTTAGTTGGCGCCGGTATGTGGTTGATCGCTTTGTACATTTTTCACCGACTTTCAAGAAAGTCCACGACAGTCATTTCGTCAAAGAATGAGTAATGAAATTTTGAAACACATGAGTGAACGTCTGACTCCAACTGGGGGCAGACGTTTTTTACAGTAAGGTTTTTGGTGGATGTGGTACAATTGTTACCATTAATGATAGGGGGCATAGCTGTGCGTTATTTTACGTCAGATACGCATTTTTTTCATAAACAGTTATTGGGCCAAAATGATTTTGCACCCCGGCCATTCTTGACTGTCGAGCAGATGAATGAAACGATTATCGAAAATTGGAATTCGGTGGTCACTGATCGAGATACAGTTTATCATCTTGGCGATATTGCGATGTATTTTACACGACCAGCCAGTGTCTCTTGGAACGCCGTAAATGAAGTGTTGCACCGACTAAATGGTCATTTGGTTTTGATTAAAGGCAACCATGATAATCGAGATTTATTTAAGTATTTGGCTGCCCATAATGAACCGTTAGAAGATGGTGAGCCCAAATTTCAGTTTCATGATGTGGGTGTGTATTTAAAATACGATCATCGCCAGTATTATTTGACACATTATCCATTTTCATTAGGAATTGTTGGCAATATCATTAATCTGCATGGGCATATCCACCACTATGCGATGCCGGCCAAAGAGAATATTAATGTTGGAGTGGATACTCCTGAAACAGCCTATTTAGATCATGAAGTTCCATTTGGACGTCCTTTTTCTTTTGCAGAAATTGAGCAGATGATCAACGGTAAGGCTGATGACTATCACAAACGGCGCTGACAAAGCGCATTACTAACAAAGAAGGTGTTTTATTATCGATCGCGAGCACATTGCCCAATTAGCCCAAGAGGCCGCAGTTAAACGCGCGGCAATGTTTAATGTCGTGCGAGAAAATGATGCGCAGTTTTTCATTAATGGGCATCCATACGAATTAGTTTACGATTTTCACCAAGCGTTCGATGTTCATCAATTTGCTGATCGGTACAGTACTGTGCTCAGCAAATATGATTTTATCGTTGGCGATATTGGTTTTGAACAGTTACGACTGAAAGGGTTCTACGCTGCTGATGCACCGCAAGTTCCTGTCAGTCAGACCATCACTGCATTGAATGATTACTTATATGAATATTGCAATTTTGGTTGTGCATATTTTGTTTTGCATAATTTAGATGTTGAAATTGATCAACAAGATCAACCACAAAAGGTTGATCGTCATCGTTCTCGGCACGCTTCTCGTCAGCGACGGCGCGAGGCTAGTTCAAACCAGCAGGTGGAGACTAACAATGGTAATCACCGGTCAACGCATTCTCAATCGGGAAATCAAGCAGTGTCGCATCATTCAAAAAATAACCGACCTCAATCGACGTTGGGGAATGATCGAACCACAGCGGCGGATAAACGGTCGTCGGTTAGGTCTGGATCAGAACAGCCACAGCGAACCGCTCATCGTAAAACACGGCGCCACTTTACTATCCGTCAAAAGGGTACGTCAGAATCAGGTACGTCCTCATGAGCGTTTATGACGGCTATTTAATTGATTTAGATGGCACAATTTATCAAGGTTCGCGTGAAATTCCTTCTGCGCAAAAATTTATGGCTCAGTTAATTGAAAGTGGGCGACCATACTTATTCGTGACGAATAATTCCACGCGTAGTCCTGAAGCAGTTGCTAGCAATTTGCGACAACATCACCATATTAAAACGACGGCTGACCATGTTTACACAACAGCACTGGCAACTGCTGATTACCTTCATGAGCAAGCAAACGGTCAAAAACGATCAGTGTACATGATTGGTGAGGCAGGATTAGCTAGTGCATTGCGGGATGCTGGCTTCGTGATCGTGACCGATGCTGCGTCACATCCAGATTTTGTGGTCGTGGGCTTAGATCGGGAAGTTACTTATGAGAAATTTGTACAGGCAGTTTTGGCCATTCAAAATGGTGCCACTTTCATCGCCACTAATCTAGATACAAATATTCCGAATCAACGAGGGATGTTACCGGGAGCTGGAGCAGTCGTTGATTTTGTGCGATATGCGACGGGGATTACCCCCATCTCCATTGGAAAACCGGCTGAAATTATCATGTTGTCAGCTCTGCGGCGCCTGCAATTAGGCACTGACCAAGTGGTCATGGTCGGTGACAACCTGCACACAGATATTTTGGCTGCTCAACAAGCTCATATGGCATCAATTTTAACGTTGACGGGGCTATCACAACGTTCAGATGTCAAGGAAAGTGGTATTATGCCGACGCATATTGTGGAGGACTTAACTAAATGGCGGATCGAAGGGTGATTTTGGCTAGGCTAACGCATTTTGGTCGTTACCTTGCCGGGTGGTTGTTTATTCTAACCAGTGCTATTTGGCTGACAGTGCATGCCGTGTGGCTATACCAGTTGACATTGAGAACGACAAATGTGCTGCAACAGGTCAATTTAAGTCGAGCAACGATGATGCATAATTATCGATATTTATTGGCTTACCTTGATTTTCCGTGGGTGACCAAGTTAGCATTGCCGAATTTTTCTGATTCTAAGGCAGGGCTTCAACACTTTGCTGATGTAAAGCATTTATTGATGTTGAACAATGTTGTGTTGATTATCACTTTGTTTATTACTGTCTGGGGATTGTGGCGCTTGCTCAAGCAACATCGATTGTGGGAATTGCAATTACCAATGCAAATTGCATTGCCAATTGCGCCAATTCTGGCATTAATCATGAGTATGAATTTCAATCAATTTTTTATTACGTTTCATGAAGTCCTATTTCGTAATGATGATTGGTTATTTGACCCTAACCGCGATCCAATTATTGATGCATTGCCGAGCAGTTTTTTCCTTAACTGTTTTGTTCTTTTTTTCATTATTTTTGAAGGTTGGTTAATCCTCGGCTGGTTAGTGGGACGTCAGGCAGTAAAGGCTATTTAAAAAACGTTTGTCCATTTTGTGGGCAAACGTTTTTTATGACTGAAGATTCAATTGGTGATGATGTTACTTACGATGCTTTGGTAAATTTACCATGCAAGTAGCCGATAATTGCGGGAATTAAAGAAATGCCGATGATACCAAGGACGACGATTGAAAAGTGTTCTTTGACAAACGGAATGTTGCCAAAGAAGTAGCCACCAGCACAGCATAAGGCGACCCACGCGAAACAACCAATTAGAGAATAACGAATGAATCGGCGATAAGGCATGCGGCTACCGGCTGCAACAAAGGGCGCAAAGGTACGAATGATCGGCATAAAACGGGCTAAAATGATGGCCATCGCACCATGCTTATTAAAGAAAACTTCGGATCGTTCAAGTGAGTCCTTTTGAATTAATTTGCCGAATAGTGAATGATTAGTCAAGGCTTGACCAACAGTGCGGCCAATTAAAAAATTGAGTGAGTCACCACCGATACAGGCGACTAAGAACAAGATAACAAAGGTCCAGATGTTCAGATGATACAAGGGATTAGCAGTTAAAGCGCTAGCAGCGAAAAGTAATGAGTCACCTGGCAGGAATGGAAAGATGACCGGACCGGTCTCAACAAAGATGATGGCGAATAAAATGAGGTAAGTCCAGTCACCGAAGTTGTTGACCAAGCTGACTAAATGCGCATCGATATGTAGGACAAAGTCAATGAGCGTTGACATAATGTTTCCTTTCAAAATGAAGTAGTCTAATTAATTTGGTGCCCTGATCAGTCAAGGCGATGGTGATACTATAGCAGAGATCGGCAGGTCACAAAATAGTGGGTGCAGGTTTAGTGGTAAATTTAATTAATTTCTTGAGAATTTGTTGTTGCCCCAGCGATTGACGAGTTTGATTGCATCATGGCGATGGGTTGTTTACAATAAGACAGACTTATAAATCATAGTTGATCAACTAAGTGGCTAAACGATTTTTGGCTGATAATAAACGTTAAAACTAGAATAAATAAAGGATGGCATAAGCGATGTATCCACAAATTGAAATTGGATTGGCAAGTGGTCCACAGGTGAATTTGACAACAACAATGGGAGAAATTAGTGTACAACTGTTTGAGGACTTAGCTCCGAAGACAGTTGCGAATTTTATCGGTTTGGCAGAATCTGGCTATTATGATGGCGTCAGTTTTCATCGCGTAATCGCTGATTTCATGGTTCAAGGTGGCGACCCGACAGGTAGTGGGGCTGGCGGTGAAAGTATTTACGGTGAGTCATTCGAAGATGAATTCTCGGATCGGTTGTTTAATTTTCGTGGTGCACTGTCGATGGCAAACGCCGGGCCAAATACGAACGGTAGTCAATTCTTCTTTGTCCAAGCGACAAGGGTTCCAGAAGATATGTTGGCTGATTTGAGTGAATCCGGTGTGGATCAAGCAGTTATTGATAAATATCGTCAAGGCGGTACGCCGTGGTTAGATGGACACCATACTGTTTTCGGGCAAATCACAGCAGGCATGAATGTATTGGATGAAATTGCAGCAGTACCAACAAACTATGAGGATCGTCCAGAAACGCCAATTCTGATCGACCACATCACAGTCACCAAGTGAGTTGAGGGGGCGGATGATGTGGATTATCGAATTGGCCAGATTGTTGATGGTGTTGTGACTGGCATCCAGCCTTATGGTGCTTTTGTCAGTCTTGATAATGAGCACCAAGGTTTGATTCATATTTCAGAGACACATTTTGGCTATGTGAAGGATTTGCATGATTACCTCACAGTTGGTCAAACTGTTAGAACTAAAATTCTTGACATCGATGAATATTCTCATAAAATCAGTTTGTCGCTTCGCTGTCTGGCGAAAACTGGGGAACCACATCAATCCGGTGGTTCAATCCATAAGCATTATTGGACAGATCGAAGTGTTCAAACGGGTTTTTCACCGATTGCCAGTGCAATGGGCGAGTGGTTGGATGAGGCTAACCGACGCTTTTGAAATTTCTTCTTAAATTAACTACTAAATGTACACCAATCCAGCGAGGAATTATGATGAAACAAGTTGCAGGAACAATTTTAATGACTGATGGAGAAAACACACAGTTTTTAGTTACTAGGGATGATAAGACTGGCACGTATCAATTTTTTAAAACACCAGTGGTGGCGGATAAAACGGCATTAGCCAGTATTCTAGAGCAAATGAGAGATCTCTTATCTATCGAGTTGAATGACTTAAGACTAAGCGAGCTGACGACTTGTGAAGTTAACCATGAAGATATTTCACTGTTTGTTTTTGATCACTTAGTCATCTCGCCTGAATTGCAAGATCGAGTGACTAAAGCCGGTTTATCATTTGTTGATGGTAGTCAGCTGCATGACTTATTTCATGATGTTAAGATTGATGCGGCCCCAGTTTTTGACTAATTTGCAACTTTTTTCAATTTGGGGCTTGACCGTTTTTACGGAGATTGATATAGTATTACTTGCTTTTACGAATGTTGATGCAGCAGCCATTTGAACGATTTAGTCAATTAAAAAGTTCCTCAAATTCTAATTGACATGATATTGCTTAAATGATATTATCTAATAGTTGTCTTGCGACAGCAAAGTAGATCTTTGAAAACTGAACAACGTTTCGACGAATCAAATGTGTAGGGTCTTTGAACTTCGGTTCAAAGCAATACAAATTGTGAAGTCAATTCACTTTATAACCAAGTAACAAAAACAAGAGCTATTTCAAATAACTCATTAATTTGAGAGTTTGATCCTGGCTCAGGATGAACGCTGGCGGCGTGCCTAATACATGCAAGTCGAACGCGCTTTGGTTCTAGATTGACGGTGCTTGCACTAGATTGAAAGAACAATGAAGCGAGTGGCGAACGGGTGAGTAACACGTGGGTAACCTGCCCTGAAGTGGGGGATAACATTTGGAAACAGATGCTAATACCGCATAACAACGAAAACCACATGGTTTTCGCTTGAAAGATGGTTTCGGCTATCACTTCAGGATGGACCCGCGGTGCATTAGCTAGTTGGTAAGGTAACGGCTTACCAAGGCGATGATGCATAGCCGAGCTGAGAGGCTGATCGGCCACATTGGGACTGAGACACGGCCCAGACTCCTACGGGAGGCAGCAGTAGGGAATCTTCCACAATGGGCGAAAGCCTGATGGAGCAACGCCGCGTGAGTGAAGAAGGGTTTCGGCTCGTAAAACTCTGTTGTTAAAGAAGAACGAATCTGAGAGTAACTGTTCAGATTGTGACGGTATTTAACCAGAAAGCCACGGCTAACTACGTGCCAGCAGCCGCGGTAATACGTAGGTGGCAAGCGTTATCCGGATTTATTGGGCGTAAAGGGAGTGCAGGCGGTTACTTAAGTCTGATGTGAAAGCCTTCGGCTTAACCGGAGAAGGGCATCGGAAACTGGGCAACTTGAGTGCAGAAGAGGGTAGTGGAACTCCATGTGTAGCGGTGGAATGCGTAGATATATGGAAGAACACCAGTGGCGAAGGCGGCTACCTGGTCTGTAACTGACGCTGAGGCTCGAAAGCATGGGTAGCAAACAGGATTAGATACCCTGGTAGTCCATGCCGTAAACGATGAATGCTAGGTGTTAGGGGGTTTCCGCCCCTTAGTGCCGCAGCTAACGCAATAAGCATTCCGCCTGGGGAGTACGACCGCAAGGTTGAAACTCAAAGGAATTGACGGGGACCCGCACAAGCGGTGGAGCATGTGGTTTAATTCGAAGCTACGCGAAGAACCTTACCAGGGCTTGACATCTTCTGCTAATCTTAGAGATAAGACGTTCCCTTCGGGGACGGAAAGACAGGTGGTGCATGGTTGTCGTCAGCTCGTGTCGTGAGATGTTGGGTTAAGTCCCGCAACGAGCGCAACCCTTATGATTAGTTGCCAGCATTAAGTTGGGCACTCTAATGAGACTGCCGGTGACAAACCGGAGGAAGGTGGGGACGACGTCAAATCATCATGCCCCTTATGTCCTGGGCTACACACGTGCTACAATGGATGGTACAACGAGCAGCGAAGTCGCGAGGCCAAGCAAATCTCTTAAAGCCATTCTCAGTTCGGACTGTAGGCTGCAACTCGCCTACACGAAGTCGGAATCGCTAGTAATCGCGGATCAGCATGCCGCGGTGAATACGTTCCCGGGTCTTGTACACACCGCCCGTCACACCATGAGAGTTTGTAACACCCAAAGTCGGTGGGGTAACCTTTTAGGAGCCAGCCGCCTAAGGTGGGACAGATGATTAGGGTGAAGTCGTAACAAGGTAGCCGTAGGAGAACCTGCGGCTGGATCACCTCCTTTCTAAGGAAACAAATCGGAACCTTACACATTAGTGGAAACGTTGTTCAGTTTTGAGGGATTTACTCTCAAGAGATTGGGCGCATAGCTCAGCTGGTTAGAGCGCACGCCTGATAAGCGTGAGGTCGGTGGTTCGAGTCCACTTGTGCCCATCGACAAATCACAAGACAACATGGGGAATTAGCTCAGATGGGAGAGCACCTGCTTTGCAAGCAGGGGGTCAACGGTTCGATCCCGTTATTCTCCATTGGTCACGTCAGTGACCGAGGATTGCACATTGAAAACTGAATCTTGATTCTTTTTATTAAAAACCGAGAACACCGCGTTTTTTGAGTTTTTTAACAAGTAATTGTTATTCGCTAAACTCACAACCGCAGTTCTTTAGAACTGTTAGGTTAAGTTAACAAGGGCGCACGGTGGATGCCTTGGCACTAGGAGCCGATGAAGGACGGGACTAACACCGATATGCTTCGGGGAGCTGTAAGTAAGCTTTGATCCGGAGATTTCCGAATGGGGGAACCCAGCCAGTTTAACCGCTGGTTATCACTAGGGGAATACATACTCTAGTTGAAGGTAGACGTTGTGAACTGAAACATCTCATTAGCAACAGGAAGAGAAAGAAAAATCGATTCCCTAAGTAGCGGCGAGCGAACGGGGAAGAGCCCAAACCAGACTGCTTGCAGTTTGGGGTTGTAGGACTGAACATTTGAGTTACCAAGGACCTTGATAGTCGAAGACGTTGGGAAGCGTCGCCATAGGGTGTGAGAGCCACGTAGACGAAATCAAAGTCCCTCAGTTCAGGATCCTGAGTACGGCGGAGCACGTGAAATTCCGTCGGAATTTGCGGGGACCATCCCGTAAGGCTAAATACTCCCTAGTGACCGATAGTGAACCAGTACCGTGAGGGAAAGGTGAAAAGCACCCCGGAAGGGGAGTGAAATAGTTCCTGAAACCGTGTGCCTACAAGTAGTTAGAGCCCGTTAATGGGTGATAGCGTGCCTTTTGTAGAATGAACCGGCGAGTTACGTTAGCATGCAAGGTTAAGGTGGAAAGACCGGAGCCGTAGCGAAAGCGAGTCTGAAATGGGCGATTGAGTATGTTGAAGTAGACCCGAAACCAGGTGACCTACCCATGTGCAGGTTGAAAGTGCGGTAATACGCACCGGAGGACCGAACCCGTGTCTGTTGAAAAAGGCTGGGATGACGTGTGGGTAGCGGTGAAATTCCAAACGAACTTGGAGATAGCTGGTTCTCTCCGAAATAGCTTTAGGGCTAGCCTCGGATTAGAGCATCATGGAGGTAGAGCACTGTTTGAACTAGGGGCCCGTCATGGGTTACTGAATTCAGATAAACTCCGAATGCCATTGATGTGTTATCCGGGAGTCAGACGATGAGTGATAAGATCCACCGTCGAAAGGGGAACAGCCCAGATCACCAGTTAAGGTCCCAAAATATGTGCTAAGTGGAAAAGGATGTGGAGTTGCACAGACAACTAGGATGTTGGCTCAGAAGCAGCCACCATTTAAAGAGTGCGTAATAGCTCACTAGTCGAGTGATTCTGCGCCGAAAATGTACCGGGGCTAAGCACATTACCGAAACTGTGGGTGCCACGTAAGTGGCGCGATAGGAGAGCGTTCTATGGGCGGAGAAGTCAGACCGTGAGGACTGGTGGAGCGCATAGAAGTGAGAATGCCGGTATGAGTAGCGAAAGATCAGTGAGAATCTGATCCACCGAATGACTAAGGTTTCCTGGGGAAGGCTCGTCCACCCAGGGTTAGTCGGGACCTAAGGCGAGGCCGAGAGGCGTAGTCGATGGCTAACAGGTTGAGATTCCTGTACTAGTTAAACGTGTTTGAACAATGGAGGGACGCAGAAGGCTAAACGATCCAGACGGATGGAAATGTCTGGTCAAGCAGCAAGGTGGTTCATGAGTTAAATGCTTATGAGCTTAACACCAAGCTGTGATGAGGACCGAATTTAGTAGGGAAGTCGTTGATGTCACGCTGCCGAGAAAAGCTTCTAGTGAGCGTTTAATTACCCGTACCGCAAACCGACACAGGTAGTCGAGGAGAGTATCCTCAGGTGAGCGAGCGAACTCTCGTTAAGGAACTCGGCAAAATGACCCCGTAACTTCGGAATAAGGGGTGCTGCACTAACGTGCAGCCGCAGTGAAAAGGCCCAGGCGACTGTTTATCAAAAACACAGGTTTCTGCAAAATCGTAAGATGACGTATAGGGGCTGACGCCTGCCCAGTGCTGGAAGGTTAAAAGGATGGGTTAGCGTAAGCGAAGCTCAGAATTGAAGCCCCAGTGAACGGCGGCCGTAACTATAACGGTCCTAAGGTAGCGAAATTCCTTGTCGGGTAAGTTCCGACCCGCATGAAAGGCGTAACGATCTGGGCACTGTCTCAACGAGAGACTCGGTGAAATTATATTACCCGTGAAGATGCGGGTTACCCGCGACAGGACGGAAAGACCCCATGGAGCTTTACTGTAGCTTGATATTGGGTGTCTGTATAACTTGTACAGGATAGGTAGGAGCCGTAGAGCTCGGGACGCTAGTCTCGAAGGAGGCGTTGGTGGGATACTACCCTTGTTATACGGCCACTCTAACCCGCGCCACTTAGCGTGGCGGGAGACAGTGTCAGGTAGGCAGTTTGACTGGGGCGGTCGCCTCCTAAAAGGTAACGGAGGCGCCCAAAGGTTCCCTCAAAATGGTTGGAAATCATTTGTAGAGTGTAAAGGCACAAGGGAGCTTGACTGTGAGACAGACAGGTCGAGCAGGGACGAAAGTCGGGCTTAGTGATCCGGTGGTACCGTATGGAAGGGCCATCGCTCAACGGATAAAAGCTACCCTGGGGATAACAGGCTCATCTCCCCCAAGAGTCCACATCGACGGGGAGGTTTGGCACCTCGATGTCGGCTCATCGCATCCTGGGGCTGTAGTCGGTCCCAAGGGTTGGGCTGTTCGCCCATTAAAGCGGTACGCGAGCTGGGTTCAGAACGTCGTGAGACAGTTCGGTCCCTATCCGTCGCGGGCGCAGGAAATTTGAGAGGAGCTGTCCTTAGTACGAGAGGACCGGGATGGACATACCGCTGGTGTACCAGTTGTGCCGCCAGGCGCATCGCTGGGTAGCTATGTATGGATGAGATAAACGCTGAAAGCATCTAAGTGTGAAACTCGCCTCGAGATGAGATTTCCCATTCCTATATGGAAGTAAGACCCCTCAGAGATGATGAGGTAGATAGGCTAGAAGTGGAAGTGTGGCGACACATGGAGCGGACTAGTACTAATCGGTCGAGGACTTAACCACGAAGTGGTGGTCCGGTTAAGATAAAAAGAATCAGATTCAGTTTTGAGTGGGTAACCCTCAGAGTGTGGTGATGATGGCACGAAGGATACACCCGTTCCCATGCCGAACACGGAAGTTAAGCTTCGTCGCGCCAAGAGTAGTTGGGGGATCGCTCCCTGCGAGGGTAGGTCGTCGCCATGCATTTTGGAAGATTAGCTCAGTTGGGAGAGCGTCTGCCTTACAAGCAGAGGGTCACAGGTTCGAGCCCTGTATCTTCCATTTTTGATGAGCCGTTAGCTCAGTTGGTAGAGCATCTGACTTTTAATCAGAGGGTCGACAGTTCGAGACTGTCACGGCTCATTGCCCTTAGAGGGTAGTGAAATTTTCGGTTAACGCCGACTTAGCTCAGTTGGCAGAGCATCTGTCTTGTAAACAGGGGGTCGGAGGTTCGAATCCTCTAGTCGGCATTGTACCATTTATATATTTATGCGGAAGTAGTTCAGTGGTAGAACATCACCTTGCCATGGTGGGGGTCGCGGGTTCGAATCCCGTCTTCCGCTTTGCCAATTTCTATAATGCCGGGGTGGCGGAATTGGCAGACGCACAGGACTTAAAATCCTGCGGTCAGTGATGACCGTACCGGTTCGATCCCGGTCCTCGGCACTTTTTGCACCCATAGCGCAACTGGATAGAGTGTCTGACTACGAATCAGAAGGTTGTAGGTTCGACTCCTACTGGGTGCATTGCAGAGTAATCTGCGTAGTATTTCGGGAAATAGCTCAGCTTGGTAGAGCACCTGGTTTGGGACCAGGGGGTCGCAGGTTCGAATCCTGTTTTCCCGATTTATAAATAGCTTGTTAGTTATTTATGATCGCGGTGTAGCTCAGCTGGCTAGAGCGTCCGGTTCATACCCGGGAGGTCGAGGGTTCGATCCCCCCCGCCGCGATTGGTACTTATGGTGAACTTGGACCTTTAGCTCAGTTGGTTAGAGCAGACGGCTCATAACCGTCCGGTCGTAGGTTCGAGTCCTACAAGGTCCACTATTAAGTGGCCGTATGATCATTACATTATATGGAGGATTACCCAAGTCTGGCTGAAGGGAACGGTCTTGAAAACCGTCAGGTGGGTGTAAGCCCACGCAAGAGTTCGAATCTCTTATCCTCCTTTCATCATTTACTATTATCGCGGGGTGGAGCAGTCTGGTAGCTCGTCGGGCCCATAACCCGAAGGTCGTTGGTTCAAATCCAGCCCCCGCAATTTTGGTCCCATGGTCCAGTTGGTTAGGACGCCTGCCTGTCACGCAGGAGATCACGAGTTCGAGTCTCGTTGGGACCGTTATGGCTCGGTAGCTCAGTCGGTAGAGCAATGGATTGAAGCTCCATGTGTCGGCAGTTCGATTCTGTCCCGCGCCATTATAACCATGTTATGCGGGTGTAGTTTAGTGGTAAAACCGCAGCCTTCCAAGCTGCTGTCGCGAGTCCGATTCTCGTCACCCGCTCCATGGGCGCATAGCTCAGCTGGTTAGAGCGCACGCCTGATAAGCGTGAGGTCGGTGGTTCGAGTCCACTTGTGCCCACTTGGTTTTGGGGAAGTACTCAAGTGGCTGAAGAGGTGCCCCTGCTAAGGGTATAGGTCGCGAAAGCGGCGCGAGAGTTCGAATCTCTCCTTCTCCGTTGGTAGTAGGTAGTTTTAGATAGTTTATTAATGTTGACCCCTTGGTCAAGTGGTTTAAGACACCGCCCTTTCACGGCGGTAACATGGGTTCGAATCCCGTAGGGGTCATTTTAAGTTTATATTATCGCGGGGTGGAGCAGTCTGGTAGCTCGTCGGGCCCATAACCCGAAGGTCGTTGGTTCAAATCCAGCCCCCGCAATTATAAAAGCCTGCCTATTTGGTAGGCTTTTTTGTTGAGCTCCGTCAGCTAGTGATGTGATGCCTGGGACCTAGTCGAGACTTGTCATTCGGTCGAATTGCCAACGTTCAAGTTCTCCGCTAACGCTCGCCATATTCGGCTCGCTGTGCTCTGTGTCTTTAGTGCTTTTAATGACTGCTAATAACAGTTTATGAGAGAGGCGAACGTTAATGGATAAACGAATTCAGTCAGCTTGGGGACCAACCCAAGCCATTGATGGGGTGGCAGACTATCGGCAAGATGAGCAGTTTCATGCACTGGGAACGAATGTTCAATTGAGTATCTTTGGCGCCAACCAACGTCAATGGTTAACGAAGGCCCACGAATTAGTCATTAACTACGAAGACCAATTGACCGTGAACCGAAACACCTCAGAGGTTATGGCGATTAATCAGGCAGCTGGAAAGTATCCTATCCAAGTGTCAGACAGCACTTACCGCTTGATTGAGCTTGGCGTAAAAGCGAGCTTAGAAAAGAGTGGCTTTAATATCGCAATTGGCCCATTGGTTAAATCATGGCAAATCGGTTTTGCCGATGCCCATCGACCTTCACCAACTGATATTGATGCCGCCTTGGCGCTAATTGATCCCCAGAAGATACATTTAGATGCTGGCAACCGGACCGTTTATTTGTCACAGGTGGGCATGAAACTTGATTTGGGAGCAATCGCTAAAGGTTATATTGCGGACCGTATAAAAGACTTGTGGATGGCTGTGGGTATTTCAGCTGGATTGATTAACTTAGGTGGAAATTTATTGTTTGTGGGAGCTTCCCCCCATACTACTGATCGTGCTTGGCGAATTGGGGTTCAAAACCCATGGGCCAGTCGAGGAGAGCCACTTGCTACAGTCAATTTACCGGCTTGTTCAGCGGTGACTTCTGGCATTTACGAACGCCATTTGACAGTTGGACAACATGACTACCATCATATTTTAGATTCTCAGACAGGCTATCCTTTCGAAACCGATTTGGCGGGGGTGACGGTCTTCAGTCGTCATTCCATTATTGGTGAGGTTGAGTCGACCCGGTTGTTTTTTGCTGGTAAAGCACCACAAAATTGGTTGCAAGAGCATCCAGATTGCCTAGGTGCAATTTTTGTTAACCAACAGCATCAGGTCGAAATTGTTGGGCTTGATCCAGCAATCGTGAAGCTTAATCAAACAGATTCACAGTGAAGCCAGTGGACTTGTTGGTGAGCTTCACTCAATAAGCTGGCGATACACGTCAAAAAGAGTCTAGAACAAAACTGAAATCTAAATTTCATTTCCAATATAACTAGCCAAAATACGGGACATAAGTCAAGCGACTCCGCCTAAAAGCGAACCTAAAATGATGAATAAACCATCATCATTCGCAGTTTGCCCTTAGAGCTCGTCACTTATCGACTTATGTCCCGCTCTCGTTTTTGTTACTTATTTAAATTAATCGTATTGTAGGATGTCTCACGGAAATTATACTGAGACTGCTTATAGAATGGCTTAAAGGAACTAAATGAGTCGCTGGCGATCCACTCATGGTATGCGTTGACATGATCCCAAATCGATAACAGGACATATTCGCTGGTGGCTCGTCGATTTTGTAAAAGCAGGAAGCGTTGTAAACCAGGAGGGGTGGGTTGGTCAAAAAAATGATCAACGCTGGCGCGTAAAATTTTTGTGTGATCTTCGTCCAATTGCAAATTCAAGAATGAATAAAAGGCGTTCGCGTCACCAGCTGCGGGTTGTTTATCGGCAAGTATCTCAAAACGAATCGGATTTGAAAAAACATTTGGTCGTTCGCTCAAGTCCAATAACATAAGGTGAGCAACGCCACTTGTCTCCGATAGTGAGATCAGGCGATTTTGTGGATTGGAATCCTGAATCTTTTGTAAAATTGGTTTGGTACCAAATGCTAATGTAACTTCATTTGCCATGGGACTACCTCCATCTTTGGATACCCTAATTATAGGTAGTTGCTGGTTGTTCTGCAAAATAAGACGCTTACAATAAGTGAAGAAAGTGAAGGTGAAGAGCTGTGAAATTAACAATATTAGGTTATTATGGCGGTTATCCATTTAATGGCGGCGGCACTTCAGGTTATTTGATCCAATCCCAAGGCTTCAATCTAATGCTTGATGCCGGTAGTGGTACATTATTAGCCTTACAGAAGGTTTTGGACCCCTTACAATTGGATGCATTGTTACTTAGCCATTATCATCAAGATCATATTGCCGATGTGGGTGTATTGCAGTATGAGTGGCAATTGCAAACTGGTCCCCGTAAGCAGGACGTTTTGCCGATATACGGACACATGGAAGACCCGCTGAACTTTGCCGCTTTAACTTGGCCCGCGGCCACCATTGGAAAAAAATATGATCCGAATAGCGCTCTAGAACTTGGTCCTTTCGTCATCACATTTTTGCGAACCATTCATCCAGTGCCAACATTTGCAATTCGAATTGTGGAAAAGAAAACAGGATCTGTACTGGTTTACACGGCTGATAGCGCCGCAATGCCAGCGTTAAATGATTTTGCCGCCAAGGCAAATGTCTTAATGGTGGACACGAATTTTTTTGCTAATCGAACTGGACAATTATGGCATATGACAGCTCCACAAGCAGGACAACTTGCCCATCAGGCGCAGGTGAAAACATTGATATTAACGCATTTACCCCAGATCACCTCATTTGAGGAGTTAAAACAGCAAGCATCAACTAAGGCCGGAGCCGCCATTAAGGTGTTAGTCGCGGCAGATGAAAAAAATATAGAAATTTGATAAAAGTGGTGCTATTTCACTTACAAAAAGAAAGCAAAGTTCAATGATAACAAGGATTTGAAAACTTTTTCATCATTTTTTATTTATTATAATGATACGTTTTTTTGATATGTGTACCACAAAAATAAAATACGATATTAGATAATATGTATTTTATTTTTGCTTTAAATGAACACTTATTAAATTTAAGACTTTTATCAATCCGCTGGTTAAGGCGAACATTTGTTTGAAAAAGACTTTTCTTTTGATGACTTTCGCTGTACAATATACACATTGAATGAAACTTGTCATTCAAAAGGTGAATTAAGGGGGACGACAAATATGAGTAACCTAGTTACGCTCTATACCTCGCCAAGCTGCACGTCTTGCCGTAAAGCTCGCGCATGGCTTACTGAGAATAATATTCCTTTTACTGAACGGAATATTTTTGCCGAACCACTCTCAACTGATGAAATTAAAACGGTTCTCCGAATGACCGAAGATGGAACTGAGGAGATTATTTCGAAGCGTTCCAAGATTTTTCAGGATCTACACATTGACCTCGATGATCTTCCAATGAACCAGTTGATTGATTTGGTTCATGAGAACCCTGCGCTGTTACGCCGACCAATTATTATGGACGATAAGCGACTCCAAGTCGGTTATAATGAAGACGAAATTCGTCGTTTCTTGCCTCGCGACGTACGAGCGCTTGAATTAGCTGAGGCACAGCGGTTGGCTGATCTTTAAGCTAAGTTTGATGATTGATTTGCAAGCGACCCGATCTATGGGATAATATCTATAGATCGGGTCTTTTTATTATCCTGACGCCGGAGCAACGATTGTCTTAATTATGGTTGCTTAAACTTTACTTTACGACACAGAAGACTAAAATGTTGATAAACATTAGGGTGGAATTCCTGTCGCGAAAGGGGTGTTTCGCATGGAAATGGAACGGATTAACGAAAACACAATTCGCGTTCTAATCGGTAACGATGATTTGTCAGCTCGCGGCATTACCGTGCTGGATTTGTTGGGTAATCATCAACAAATTGAAAAATTCTTTTATAGTATTCTTGAAGAAGTGGATGAGGATCATCAATTCCAAGATAATGATGCGGTTACTTTTCAGGTTTTACCAAACCGCAATGGCTTGGAATTATTCATCAGCAAGAATGTTGGTGACGATGCTGATGATGATTTTGATGATCAAGGGCCAGAGCTAAATGGTTCTGTTGATTTTGACAGTGCTAGTACGGATCAGGTGTCAGATTTTCTTAGACAGCAATTACAAGGTCGTGACGATATTGATGATTCGCGCCGCACTGAACTCAGTGAAGACAGCCACGATCAAGCAGACGACCCTGATGATTTAAAGGGTATGGTTGATAACCCCGACGTTCCTACTCGGGAAGTGGTTTTACGATTAGGAGATTTTGAGGATCTAGTTGCGATCGCTAAAGTGCTTCGCCTAGAAGGTGGTCTGTCGAATCTGTATAAGTACCGTAACCAATTTTATTTGGAACTGGTTTTCTTTACGGATCAAACTTCGCCAGAAACAATTAAGGATGATGTTGCGGTTGCACTGGAATATGCCAACAAGACGACAATCACCGGCGATGTTCTTGCAGAACATGGTGAGAAAGTCATGGATACGTCCGCATTGGAACTTGCTCGTCACTATTTTAAATAAGCAAATGTGTTATCAACCGATTGAGGCGGTCAATTTACTTGACCAATTTGATCGGCTTTTTTCGTGTTATTTTGTCTGTCTGTCGTATGTATAAGATGAATTCTCTATTAGAGGGGGCAGACAGACGTGTTAATGGCACAAATAGGCATCAATGGACAATTAATCTCAGCTAATCAAGATTCGAACGAAAAAGTCGTTTGTCCAGGATGTCTTCGCCCAGTTGTTCGGCGGGCGGGTTCAATTCGACAGCCTTATTTTGCACACTTGCGACATCAAAGTTGTGATAGCCTAGCTGAAGGGGAAACCAGTGAACATTTAACAGGCAAAATTCAACTTGCCCAGTGGTTTAGTCAACAGGGAGCCACAGTATCAATTGAAGAACCATTGCTAAAATTACATCAACGGCCTGATTTACTTATTAATCATCGTCTAGCAGTTGAATTTCAATGTAGCCCAATTAGTAATCAGCGATTAAATGAGCGTCAAATTGGCTATGATGGTGGTCATTATCAACAGTTATGGCTTTTAGGATCACCGTATCAAAAGAAGTTCCAGTTGCACCTCACTAAAATTGCTAAATTTATTGTTTTCCATCCATGCTACGGGGCCTGTGTATTGTTTTGGTCGGTCGCTCATCAGTGTTTGGAAGTGCGTTTCAATATCGGCATTATTCCGCTATGTCCAGTAGTCTCACAACGTAAGCGGTTTAAACGTTGGCACGACTGGCGTCAGTTTTGGCAGATGACAACGGTGTCGAAACATTTTAACCAGGGTGAAGTTTCAGCAAAAACACATCGCCACCAGCGTCAGCGATTACAGTGGGGCTTGATTCATTATGATGCACAAACATTGCGATGGCAGGCTCAATGCTATCAAGCTAAAACATTGTTACAACGACTACCAGATTGGGTATTAGGAGACCTGGTCGAACCACCGGCTTTCATCCAAAATGAGCTTAGTTGGCGGATCCCACTATATCTTTGGTGGCGGGCCCATCCAACAGCTAGTGAGCGACAATGCCAGTTTGCGTGGACAAGGATTGTGTCCCCACAGCTTTCTTGGCTGCCTAATCGACAATTGGCCGAAAAACAGCAACGACAGCGGTTAATTAAACTGAGATTTCAACATTTTTTTAGCTTGAATCATCAAAAGCAACTGTAAAGTTCGCGAACGAAGGCAAAAGTGTGATAATGTAAAAAAATGATTAGAAAAGTGTGGAGATAACGGAGGTAACTAAATGGCAGATGTTAAACAATTACCCACTCGTGATGAAGTTCCAGTTAGTTTAACTTGGGATTTGACAGCAATTTTTCTTGATGAAGCCGCTTGGGAGCAGGCGTATGTGCGCGTTGAAACAGAATTAACTCAATTCGATCAATATCATCAGCACTTGGGCGATGGACCAGAACAATTATTGGCTGCAACTCAAGCTTTACTTTCAGTGTGGCAGCATTTAGAAAGAATTGATGTTTATGCATCTTTGTTACAGGAACAGGATACGAGTAATCAGGCTGCCCAGGGTTTGGCGGCACGGGCTGATGATTTGGTTGCCAGGGCTGGTAGCGCATTAGCTTGGTTTGAACCGGAAGTTTTGACGATTAATGAAGATCAGTTACGTGATTGGTTAGCTGCGCCCGACTTGGCTGTCTACCAACATTTCTTTGCGGACATCAATCGGGCTCGTCAACATACATTGCCAGCGGACCAAGAATCATTATTGTCTGGTGCAAGTGATATTTTCAATGCTTCTGCTAAAACTTTTGGCGTACTTGATAATGCCGACTTGACCTTTCCGGTCGTGAGAGACGAGGAGGGCCATGAGGTTCAGCTCAGCCAAGGAGTCTATGGTGTCTTGTTGCAGTCAACTGATCGGTCAGTTCGGGCAGCGGCCTTTAAGCAACTGTTTCGTGTTTATCAACAATTTCAGAATACGTTTGCCTCGACCTTGTCTAGTACTATCAAAACTCATAACTTTACGGCCAAGGTGCACCATTATGACAGTGCCCGGGCAGCAGCATTGGCTAAAAATAATATTCCTGAGACTGTTTATGAAACATTGGTGGATCAAGTCAATGATCATTTGAGTTTACTTCATCGCTACGTAAGTTTGCGAAAGCGGATCCTGGGCGTTGATCACTTACATGCGTACGATCTTTACACACCAATTACAAGGACTGCGCCATTAACGTACACGTACACCACCGCGCAAAAGGAAGCGCTCGCCGCCTTATCAGTAATGGGGCCAGACTACGTGAGTCACGTTCAGGCCGCTTTTGATCAACGATGGATTGATGTTGTCGAGACGAAGGGGAAGCGCAGCGGCGCATTTTCGTCGGGCGCTTACGACACTAATCCTTACATTTTGCTTAATTGGCAGGATAATTTAGAAGAACTTTTCACGTTAGTTCATGAAATGGGTCACAGTATCCATAGTTACTATACGCGCCATAACCAACCGTATCAGTACGGAGATTATGCCATTTTTGTGGCAGAAATTGCCTCGACAACCAATGAGAATACATTAACGCAATATTTACTTGACCATCATCAAGATCCTGCCACTCGTGCATTCGTTTTAAATCATTATTTGGACGGTTTTAAGGGAACTGTCTTTCGGCAAACGCAATTCGCGGAATTTGAACATTGGCTTCACCAAGAAGATGCTGCCGGACACCCATTAACTGCGCAACGATTGACAGAGTATTACGGTGCTCTGAACCAACGCTATTATGGTCCAGAATTGACGCCGGATCCAGAAATCGCCTATGAATGGGCTCGGATTCCGCACTTTTACTATAACTATTATGTATTCCAGTATGCGACTGGGTTTGCAGCGGCTTCTACCTTGTCGCAGGGTATTACCAGCCAGCAGCCTGGGGCGTTGGAGCGTTATTTAACCTTTTTAAAGGCCGGCAATTCCCAATATCCTTTGTCAGTCATGAAGACCGCAGGGGTTGATATGACGAAACCAGATTATTTAGTCGCGGCCTTTAATGTGTTCGAACAACGGCTGAATGAGCTTGAAGCTATTCTGGGTTGATTCTGATTACAACCCAGCTGTCAGCAATTGGTGACTTTGACTAATCCGCAAGCTAGTGAACGCAAGAACCAGGTTTGGAAACTTCGATGAAAAAAGGTGCCAACAATCAGCTTTATTGGCTAGTTGTTGGTACCTTTTTTGAGGTCTGTACTTTAATTTTGCTTAGAGAATGCGCAAATTTGCTTTTTGTTGGGTTGATTTATTGCTTGAAAAGTTAGCTAATGGACTGTTAGCGGGATGATTGCTAATTTCTAACAAGGTATCAAAGTCAAAATTTTCCATCAATAGGCCACAATCAAAATCATCAACATCGAAAATAACGGTTTCACTAGGATGTTCAATCCCCATTTCAGAGACTAACCGTTGATCGGCACTGAAGGCATCTTCAGCCAGTTTACTGCGGCGGTCTTCGGTGAACATTTCCATGTCTAAGGCTAATTCATGCGCGACTTGTAACCCTAATGCTGGTGTGTAAGTTTCCTCTTGAACCAAAATGTGATCTTGCAAGCGCAGAAAAAATTGGCGACCCAGTCGTTTGCCCTGAAAAGAGGCCGCTTTGTAATCTAAGATGATATGGTAAAGTTGCTCAGCTAGGGCGTTACGCGTAAGGTCTGGATGCTGTGGGTTCAGCCGGTGAAACGTTTCACTGATCGTTTGCAAGTTGACCATTGGTACAAATTGGATTTGTAACTTACGGTGCGTTTGTGCCGAGATCTGGTTAATCTGACGCTCGCAGGTATAACATTGATCACCTAAAGGATTAACAAACAGATAAACTTCTAGCACAGCGAAACCTCCATCAAAATTATGCGATCATTCAACAATTAGTGAATTAGTGATTAAAAGGACACATTCAGGTCGCAGACAAACGTTTGCACATGTCTGCGACCAACAATTGAATTGCAACTGGGACTATCATGCCTGATTCAAAAATAAATGTAAAGAGAAAAGTCTTTTATTGTTTGATATTATTGACTTTGTGTGAGATGTGTCAACAAATAAACGGGTTAATCAATGTAAAAAAATCGGTTTGATTTTCAATTAAGTCCAAGGGCTTCAAACAGAATCGAACAGTGAAGTATGGTAAACTAATCCCAGTCGGATGCGATTTAAGCGCCGATTGATCGCGTTTCCTCCGGGAGGTTTTGAAATGATTGAAGATTGGGATCACTTTTTGCTCCCTTATGAGCAAGCAGTGGATGAATTAAAAATTAAATTGCGTGGTATTCGTCGTCAATATAAAGACGCAGGGCTACAATCGCCAATCGAATTTGTGACTGGACGAGTCAAGCCAGTTGCCAGCATTCAAGAGAAAATGGTTCGCCGGCATGTGGCCGAGGAACGGCTAGAAGATGATATGCAAGATATCGCCGGCTTACGAATCATGTGCCAGTTCGTCGATGATATCTATCAAGTGGTCGATTTGTTGCGTAAACGAACGGATTTGACGATTTTAGAAGAACGTGACTATATTTCTAATGTTAAACCGAGTGGTTATCGTTCCTATCATATCGTCGTGAGCTACCCGGTGCAGATGAAAGATGGCGAGAAAAAAATTTTGGCAGAAATTCAAGTGCGCACGCTGGCAATGAATTTTTGGGCCACGATTGAGCACTCTTTGAATTATAAATATCAAGGAGAATTTCCGCAGGCATTACAGGGACGACTAGAGCGCGCGGGGGAGGCGGCATTTCGATTGGATCAAGAAATGTCCGCAATTCGGGCCGACCTCTCTGAAGTTCAGCCGGAGTCAAAGTCAGATGGAGAGACGGCTGCTCAGCCCTCAGACAGACAATCAGTAGAATCGAGCAAGTTAACATGAAAGTTGCAATTTATAGTTATTATCCACAAGCTACGACTAAAGCGGTTATAGAAAAATTACGAACTGCATTGACACGTGTGGGAATTGAAATTGATGAGGGTCATCCGGAGATTGTATTATCGGTCGGTGGTGATGGTACGCTGTTGTCTGCCTTTCACCATTACCGCGCCCAATTAGCCTCCATTCGGTTCGTGGGTTTACATACCGGACATTTGGGCTTTTATACCGATTGGCGGGATTTTGAAATTGATCAATTAGTGGCCAGCTTACAACGGGATAATGGGGAAAGTGTGAGCTATCCACTGTTAGATATTGACATCACATATAAAGGCGAACAAGAGCCTCACCATTTCTTAGCGTTAAATGAAGCTACCGTCAAAAAGGCTGTTAGGACGCTGGTCTGTGACGTTTATATCAAAGATCAGTTGTTTGAACGCTTTCGCGGTGATGGGTTATGCTTTTCAACGCCAACTGGTTCGACTGGGTACAATAAGTCCTTAGGGGGGGCCGTCTTACATCCGGGTATTGAGGCTGTGCAGATGGCGGAAATTGCCTCGATCAATAATCGGGTGTTTCGAACATTAGGGGCACCGTTTATCATCGGCAAAGACGAGTGGGTCACGTTAAAATCAGAAGATGCGGATAATTTTGCGATTACCTGTGACCAATTTTTAACGCCTGAACGGCTCGTCAAACAAATTCGCTTTAAGGTTTCTGATCAGCGGATTTACTTCGCCCAATATCGGCATACTGCCTTCTGGCAACGAGTACGTGAGTCATTTATTGGAGATGTAGAATAATGGCTTATCCGCTACAATTCGGCTGGAAAAACGATACAGTGCCGACTAAGTTGCGCAACTTTTTGCAACAGCATGGTGTCAGTCATGCGGTTTTAACACAAATTAAATTTCATGGCGGTCAAATGACGATTAATGGTCGGCCAGCTTGGAGTGTTGATGAAGTCGCCATCGGGGATGTAGTGACAATTGTTTTACCACCGGAACCGGCTAATGCGGCGGTGACGATTTCGGATCAACCTTTAAATGTTGTTAAAGAGGACGCTAACTTTTTAATTGTCAACAAGCCAGCTGGGGTTGCTTCAGTACCCGCTCATCACTATGGCAACGATACTTTGGTGAACCGCGCTAAGGGTTACTTCATTACGCACGGGATGCCTTTGCAAGTGCCACATATTGTAACTCGGCTTGATAAGGGGACTAGCGGTTTAGTACTATTTGGAAAACACCACATGGCTCATTCCATTTTAGATCAGCAGTTAAAGGCCCATACGCTGCAAAAGACTTATCTGGCGGTCGTTTCTGGTAGGGGGTTGCCAGATCATGGAGAGATTAAGGCGCCCATCAAGCGAGCACCTGACTCATTTATTAAACGAACGACGGCTTCTGATGGGCAGGCTGCCTACACGGAATTTTGGACTATAAATGAAGGTCCAGAGTGGTCAGTGGTTAAGGTTCGCTTGCATACAGGCCGAACCCATCAGATTCGAGTTCATTTTGCTAGTTTAGGTCATGCGTTAGTGGGGGACGAACTATATGGGGGTATGGTCTTACCTAATCTGAATCATCAAGCGTTGGCTTGCACAGATTTACAGTTCTATGATCCGTTTTCTAGGCAAACCTGGCAAGTACACCAAGATCCTGATGACCAAATCAAGCAGTTATTGCACCAAACTAATGTGTGATGAAATGACCAATAATGATACAAAGCGAGTGGCTGTCAAAATGACAGCCACTCGCTTTGTAGAAATTTGTTTTATTTTTTGAACCGTGTGGCCGAAACTATGAAAGTTAGAAGTCAAGCACATGAGTGCCATGAACTGCTGTGACACCAATGGTCTTTGCTAGTTGGTCGGCATTATTGGTCGTGAGACCACCGCCAGGTAAAATTTCGATTCGGCCGGCGGCGTACTTAACCAATTCTGTGAGGTGATCGACATGTGCTTCGATGGGGGTGTTCAAGGGGCCACCATGGGTTAAAATACGTTCAACACCGTGATCAACGAGCCAATCGAGTGCTGATAATTGGACAGACGTACTTAATTGATCGAACGCCATATGGAAGGTTACACTCATCCCCCCAGCGGCAGCTAGCAATTGTTCCAGTGCCTCAGTGTCGAGGCGGTTATCGGCTGTCAGAGCCCCCAAGGCCACGCCATCGACACCTAATTCTTGTGCGGAAAATAGGTCGGCTTCCATAATTTTAAGTTCAGTATCATTGTAAACAAAATTACCGCCACGTGGTCGGATCATGGTGACCAAAGGCAGATGGTGCTCAGCAGTATACCGTGCGGCTTCACTCATCACGCCACGGCTAACCGTCGTACCACCAACTGCTAGATTGTCATTTAATTCAATCCGATTGGCACCAGCGTTGACGACTGCTGGTAAGTCGGTAAAGTTTTCGATCGCAATTTCTTTAAAAAGTGGTTGAGTCACGCTGATTTTCCTCCGTGATTAAGCAATGGGGTCAAATAAGACGCAGACGCCTTCTGGAACTGCTACGTCTTTTTGTAACAAGCTGAGCTGCCCAGTCGTTGCGTTACGTTGGTACAACGTTGCATTATCAGTGTTTTGATTGACAGCAACGATGAAACGTTGTGAAGGGTCTAAATCAAAGTCACGAGGAAAGTCGCCCTCCGTACTAATTTGTTGGCGTAAAGATAACAAGCCATCCTCACCGACAGCAAAACCAGCGATGGTATTAAAACCCCGGTTGCTGACATAGACAAATTGACCGTCAGCGGAAATCCGAATGGCAGCGGCGCCATTGTGGGCGGTCCAATCATTAGGAATGGTCGACAAAGTTTGTAAGTGAGTAAATGTGCCATTTGCAGCATCGTAGTGCAGTACAGAGATTTCACTACTTAGTTCACCAGCTAAGTAAGCTAATGGTTTTGTTGGATGAAAAACAATGTGGCGCGGACCAAATCCGGCAGTTGTATCAAAAGTGGAAACTAACGTCAGTTTGCCAGCGTCACTGACGTTGTAAATCATGACTTGATCTAGGCCGAGATCACAAACGACTAATCGATGATCGGGAGTCAAATTAGTGAAGTGAACGTGCGGGCCATCGGCTTGTTCAGGTTTCGGGCCAACGGTGCCATGGTGGGTAATGATATCAGCCACCTTGAGTGAGCCATCTGGTTGAATGGTCAAACTTTTAACGGTACCCATGTGGTAGTTTCCCTCATAAACGAGCTGGCGTTTTTCATCCACAGCTTCATAGGCTGCACTTGAACCGTCACTGAAGACATGATTGAGCAAGGTAGCGGGCGTCGTGGATAAATCAAAGGCCGAGGTACCACCGGTATGCGCGTTGGCATCTTTGTCAACGGTATACAAACGATTGGCCGCTGAACGGGCCAAATAAGTCGGGCTATCTGCGTGAGCAACCAAGATTGGCGCGGATAGCCGACCAGTGTCGAGATCAAGGCTCATCTGGTAAACGCCTTGACTACTTTTCTTGGTATATGTACCGACAAAAAAATGTTCTTGCATGATTAGTTTGCTCCTCTTTTTTGAATCGGATGATTGTGTTGATATGAACAACCGGCCCCAGTATAGCATAGTTCGGGTTAATTCGAGCAGGTGAAAACGACCGTGTCACACGCAAGTGATGGGTATGCTATACTTCATTCAACAACTTACTTTGCGCCTGTCGCAGAGTTTTATTGAGGTGAATGTGATGACCAATCAGAAGCCACCGATACGTCCCCGCTTGTTTAGTGAAGCAGGGGCCAAACGGCTCATTTTGAATTTAACCATTATTTTATTGAGCCTGCTGATTTTGTGGTTGCTGAGTCAAGTGAATTGGCTCTTTACACCAATCAGACAATTTTTAAGTATTGTCGGTGGTCCCCTTGTCTTAGCAGGGGTGTTTTATTATTTAATGAACCCTTTGGTTGATCGACTGGAGTCCAGTCGATACCGTGTTCACAGAGCTTGGACCACGATTGGGTTATTTATCTTATTATTAGCGTTGATCGTGTGGGGGGCCTTGTCGCTGATCCCGGTAATTCAACGACAACTTAATGACCTGTTGATTAACTGGCCTCGTTACTGGCAGAATGTCGTGAACTCCACCACATCTTGGTGGCAGGATCCGAGTTTTAAGTGGCTGCGTGGCATTTTGAATCAATACGATGATCAACTGAAAAAGAGTTTTAGTGGTTTGATTAAAAGTACCGCAACTTCGACTGTTGGTGGGCTAGGCGGCGTGTTTAGTCGCGTTAGCACGATTTTAATTGCCCTCGTGACTTTTCCGTTTATTTTATGGTATATGTTATTGGATGGTCATCAATTACCTAAAGCGATCGCTAAATTCCTCCCCAATCGTTTACAACCGTCCTTTCTAGCGGTGCTGAAAGAAATTAACGACCAAGTGGCAAACTATATTCGTGGGCAATTAACCGTGGCTTTTTTTGTCGCTTTGATGTTCTATGTAGGTTATTTAATCATTGGTTTAAAATTTGCGTTAACCTTAGGAATCGTGGCCGGAATTTTAAACCTTATTCCCTATTTAGGTTCTTTTTTGGCGATGATTCCCTCTGTTGTAGTGGGGGCATTTGTGTCGCCATGGATGCTCGTTCAAGTCTTGATTGTATTTGCGATTGAACAGACAATTGAAGGACGTTTGATTTCGCCCCTTGTTTTGGGACAAAGCCTTAAGATTCATCCGGTGACGATTATCATTGTCCTATTGGCTTCAGGTAAAATATTCGGAGTTCTGGGCGTGATCTTCGGTGTGCCGGGGTATGCAGTATTAAAGGTCATTATCGCGCACTTGTATCAATACTGGCGGGCTCAGGCACAATGGTTTAAAGATGATCAGGGAATGTTTACACAGGCATCAAAGCAGACCACAGATAACTCAACGGGAATTAAATAACCATTTAAATGAAGATTGGATTAATTATTATTATGAAGAAAATCGATTGGGGCGCCCAGTTTGTGGCACAACATTTGTCACTATTTGCCTGTCCAGTATGTCATCAGCCTTATCAACATGTCGAAAATCATACGGTTAGCTGTGCAAACGGTCATTCCCTAGATTTTAATCGGCGCGGGAGTCTATACTTTTTGCCGCATGCGGTCACAACCGAATATGATTCAGCTATGCTGGCTGCTCGGCGCAAAATGTTGACGGCAGGGCTGTTCCAGCCATTGGTGAAAGCGATTAATGATCAGCTGCCTACTGGTTCTCAAACAATCCTCGACGTGGGCACTGGTGAGGGGACGCCGCTGGCACAGCTGGATGAGCTTCGACAGCAAACCGACGATACATTGATCGGCTTTGACCTGTCAAAAGATGGCATCAACTTAGCAACTCAATTAACAACAAAGGCATTTTTTTGTGTCGCTGATTTGGCTAAGTTACCCTTTACAAATCAGCAGTTTGACGCTGTGATCGAGCTTTTTTCACCCTCTGCTTATAGTGAATTTGAGCGAATTTTAAAACCAGGCGGGCGGATTGTTAAGATCGTGCCCAATCGTGACTATTTGGTAGAACTACGGCACGCACTTTATGAACCAGCAGCCCCGCAGTTTCAATACGATAATCAGCGAGTAGTGGCTTTATTTAAGGAACACTATCCATTGATGACCGTGACACCGATTCATTATCAATTTGCGATTGGGCCGGATAAAATCGCAGATATGATGGCGATGACGCCACTAAGTTGGGGGAGCGACGATTTGCATCGGCAGACCTTATTAACCCGCCCAGTGACAGCTGTTACCGTGGATGTGAGTGTCTTGACTGTTCGAGTGTAATGGGGCGACTTTGCCTATTATTGGTCGATACCAAAGCGAATGTAGTGCGGTAGACTGGGATTTTCGGTATTGCCTGAATAGTGGTGAAGTGATAGGATGCTTATGGAATCATTTGATCGTCGATATCGTCCTTATCGGCGTTAGTGGCGGTCAGATTCGGACTTCATTAACGTAGCGTCTCGCTGTATGCTAATACCGAGATGACTGCGTTTTTATTTTCAAATTAATTGACAGAGTAAGGAGACTGCTTGTGACGAATCACATTGCTTTATTTGAACCATTAATGCCGGCCAATACAGGCAACATTGCGCGGACTTGTGCGGGTACGGATACCGCCTTACATTTGATTAAACCGCTGGGCTTTTCAACGGATGATGCCCATTTAAAACGAGCTGGGTTAGACTATTGGGATAAAGTTGACATCACTTATCATGACAATCTGCCAGCCTTTATGGCAGCAATTCCAGCTAACGACGAACTTTTTCTCGTTTCTAAATTTGCTCAAAAAACATATGTTGACCCGGATTATACCAATGCTGATCATGATTATTGGTTTTTATTTGGTAAAGAAACGACTGGTCTACCGGAACCGTTCATGCGGCAACATCCAGACCAAGCGATTAGGATTCCCCAAGATGATCGGCACATTCGTGCCTTGAATCTTTCAAACTCGGCCGCTATCGTTATCTATGAAGTGATGCGTCAGCAGCAATTCAATCATTTGGAACAAACGCACTGGTATCCAAATGATAAATTGAAATAAGTCGAATTAAAGGCAATGAGAGGAGGCCTCTTTTGACGGCACGAAAAAAAACAGCTCGCCGATCGCCACGTTCATCACCCAAAAAACGACCATCGTCCAGAAAGCCAACAAGTCATAAAACAGTTTCGGTATATAAATGGCACATATTCGGTTTCACCATCGCGTTTTTGGCTTTATTAGCTGTGCTTCGATTAGGGGCAGCAGGGATCTTTTTTGCCAATGTGTTGGCCGTCCTAGTCGGGAATACAAATCAGTTTGCGGCAATCCTAGTTTTGATCGTCGGCGCGATCTTGATGGTAACTGGTCAGTTGCCACGAATACCGAAAAAGCAATGGAGTGGCGGCAGTCTAGTTTACTTAGGTCTGTTATTGTTCGATCATCTGCGCTTATTTATTGCTTTAAACTATCATGCGCACTTTGCAGCACTAACTTGGGGCATGATTGGTGATAATTTCAAGGCTGGCACGCTGACAACTGATGTCGGTGGTGGGATGATTGGGGCGTACTTATATGAAGTAACGGAGCGCTTAACGGCCAATTTAGGCACCGCGATTTTATCGGCAATCCTTATCTTTGTCGGTGGATTACTTTTGTTTAATATTCCCTTTGCGACTGTCGGCAACGGTTTACAGAATGGCTGGCGCCGGCTAATTCGCGGGTTAAAATGGTGCCAAGGCTGGTTGAGTCACTTTATTCATCAGGCGGTGTCTACCACGGCAACGCCTGACCAACCGGTTGCTAAGCCGTCATCGCAATCACCTGATCATGATTTGCCGGTAGCTGGCGAATCTATGGCCGTCAGACCAGTCGAAAAGCCAACCAGGCCAGTCGATGGGTCACCAAAAACAACGACGGTAATAAGTCCACAACCACCAAAAATCACCGTTGCCGCTGATCAAGCGGCATCTGAGCCGACGGTTGCTCAAGAAGCGTTAGACTTAGGCGATCCAACGGCTGATTTAAGTGATTATCAGTTGCCAACTGCTGCGTTACTGACGAAAATCCCTCCCACCGACCAAACGAACGAGCTTAATGCGATTGAGTTGAATTCCCAAACCTTGCAACAAACGTTAGCAAGTTTTGGAGTCGAAGCAGAAGTCAAAAATGTTAATTTGGGTCCCTCTGTGACGAAATATGAATTACATCCGGCGATCGGGGTCAAGGTTTCAAAGATCGTTAATTTAGCCGATGATCTAGCTTTGGCATTAGCAGCGAAAGACATTCGAATTGAGGCGCCAATACCTGGTAAATCGTTGATTGGAATTGAGGTGCCTAATCGCGAAATCTCAACAGTCAGTTTTCGTGATGTGGTCGAACATGAACCAGCCCATCCCAATCATGTGCTAACCGTACCGTTAGGGCGTGACGTGACGGGTAATATTGTGATGTGTGACCTCACGAAAATGCCCCATTTGCTGATCGCTGGGTCCACCGGATCCGGTAAATCTGTGGCGATTAACGGCATTATTACGAGTTTGTTGATGCAGGCCAAACCTGATCAAGTTAAGTTCATGCTGATTGATCCAAAACGAGTGGAATTGTCCGTTTATAATGATATTCCACACTTGCTGACTCCAGTAGTCTCTGAACCCAAGCGAGCTGCCAAAGCTTTGCATAAGGTTGTGGACGAAATGACGCGACGCTACGAGTTGTTTGCTAATTTTGGGGTGCGTAATATTGATGGCTATAACAAACTCGCTGAACAAAATAATGCGACGAGCGATGTGGCCCAGCCGAAATTGCCCTATGTTGTCGCTATCGTGGATGAATTGGCCGACTTGATGATGACTGTTTCTTCTGAAGTGGAAGATGCAATTATCCGAATTGCCCAAATGGGGCGGGCTGCCGGTATTCATATGATTCTCGCCACTCAACGACCGTCGGTTGATGTTATTACAGGCTTAATTAAAGCTAATGTGCCTTCACGTATCGCATTTGCTGTGTCAAGTGGTATCGATTCCCGAACGATTTTAGACAGCAATGGTGCTGAGAAGTTATTGGGCCGTGGTGACATGTTGTATCAGCCAATTGATCAAAACAAACCGACTCGTGTTCAAGGCGAGTTTATTTCGGACAAGGACGTCGCGGCCGTGGTTAGTTTCATTAAAGATCAGCAAACTGCTGAGTATGATGACAAAATGGTGGTTAGCGATGCCGAGATAAACGACTCGGACGATGGTGCGCAAGGCGATGATCTCGATGAATTGTATGATCAGGCAGTGACGTTTGTACAAGAACAGCAAAAAGCCTCGACCTCATTATTACAGCGTCGTTTTCGAATTGGTTATAATCGAGCGGCACGCATGATTGATGATATGCAGGCGCGTGGCATTGTCGGCCCTGCGGATGGCTCTAGGCCACGGCAAGTCTATCAACAGCCGCCAAGCGACCAAGCTTAATTAATTGTCAGCCGATAAACTGGTTGAAGTGGAACCTGACTTCGAGTTGAAAGTGAGCAAAAAAATATGTCCGTCTTCTGAAATTTCGGAAGACGGACATATTTTTTAGCGGTGTAATAAAACTTCAAGGTTCGTTTCACTCAGCTTCCTTTACGCTTGGGTGGAAAGTGCCTGGCCCTGGAGCGAGTTAGCTTAAAAGCTCAATCCGTGATCAATCATGGGTTATTTAAAAAAGATTGAGGGGTTGCAGGGCTGCAAGAACGACACCACCGAGGGTCAAGACGATCATCACCCAAACCACGATCATGGTTAATTTTTCAAATCCACTACGTTTCTTTTTTCCCCGCATAACAATCAATCGCTCCTTAAAAAATTTATCTTTTATGGTAACGTGTTCCTGCTCAAAGTACAAGCCCGTTTACCAGATTAAAACCAGTTTCGGCGGCGCAACATGGCCGCCGTGATCAAAGAAGCCACAATGATGATGCTCATCACAAAAGCAAAAGCGTGTGCGGCATGGGCGAATGGTAAGGCAACATTCATACCGTAAATACCGCCGACAATGGTAGGAATTGTCATGATCAACGTCACGGAAGTAAGTAGTTTCATCACTTCGTTAAGATTGTTAGATACCACGGCTGAAACCATGTCACTATACTGAGCTAAAATGCTGCTCTGAATGGTGGTCATTTTTTGTGCCTGATCAGTTTCATTTAAAATTTGTGCCAGTAGCTCTTGGAAATGAGGGCCATTAAAATAATCCGGCGCTGCAGCGATTGCTTTTAAGACTGGTCGATTATCGGACAGGGCACTTTTAAATAAAACAAGTGACTTTTGCATCGCCATGATCTGATAAATTTGGTCATTATCCGTGGCAGTCGTGAGACTGCGTTCAAGGCGCTTTGTTTCTTGTTCACTTAAAGTCAGGGCATGAACGAATGCGTGCGCAATGTACCAACCGAAGCGCAGCACGAAATCTTGACGATCGGTAAGATCAAGATTCTTCGACCCTGTGTTCATGATGAGGTCATGAATAAAACTGGCTGGTTGATTTGCAATGGTAATGACTGCAGAGTCAGTTAGGATGAATGAGAATGGCCACGTCGCAAAGCTTAAATAACCGAGTGGACTTGTTGCATACTTGGGAAATTGTAAAAGTAGATGGAGGGGACGCTGGGGGCGAGCTGGATCAATGCCATCGACACGGGAGCTTTCACGATTATCTAAAATCGCGGAAATATCGGTTTCAGGAAAATCATAGCGGTCGGCAAGAAATTTAATTTCTGCGTGGGTCGGTTGCACCACGTTAATCCAGCAATCGGTGGTGGGTGCATTAACGGATACCAGTCGACCGGCGTTGTCGTTCTCGTAATAATCAATCATAATTGAGTCCTTTTTAGGGTGGGCCCCTGGTTCATTGTTAAGATGGAGTAAATGCTCATTGACCACGTCATTCTAGGCGTTTTACCAATGCATTTCAAACTCGGTTCAAGTATACTAAGTGGCAGTTAATTGAAAAAAGAAGGTGCTCCCTTGGTTAATCAAGTCATTATCCCGGTGCTATTGTTAGTCGTGATTTACGTGGCATTATTGGCACTTAGACGGATCACGCATCGCTTCTGGCCGTCCTTTATCCATCCGCTGGACGGTTTACTGCCCGCGTTAATCATCTTAAGTGCGTTACAAATTAACCGTCAAACGGTAATGCCTGTTTTATTATGGATTGTGATGTTGTGGTTGGTAATCGGCCTATTGCTTAGCTGGCGGACATTTCAAGGACGTCACCCGATTCCGTACGGGCAATTTGCCTTGCTTTACTGGCGGGTCAGTGACCTTTTTTGGATTGTGATTTATGGTTTGAGTACAGCTTGGTTATTAATTTGAATTAAATATAGCAATCGAATGTCCCACCATTCACCACCGATCAGTTCGTGACAATAAATCCCGTTGTCACGGACTTTTTTTGTATAAAAATTTAGAAACGGTAACAAAATGTCGATATTTTTGGAATGAAGTGGTAGGAAGTGGGGGATTGTGGTAATATTTTTTATAGCGAGAGTAGGCGGACGCTAACCCTAGATTTTTAGCGGGTTTGTATGGAATAGTCGCAAGGGAGGTGAGCTACCAATGTTCATGGGTGAATTTCAGCATAACGTGGACGATAAAGGGCGGCTTATCATTCCAGCCAAATTTCGTAATCAGCTTGGTGATCAATTTATGGTGACACGTGGTTTGGATGGGTGCCTGTTTGGTTATCCCATGGCACAGTGGCAGGCCTTAGTTGATAAGACGCAAGCGTTGTCCTTAACCAAGCGTGATGCTCGGGCCTTTGCTCGTTTTTTGTTTGCTGGTGCCACTGAATGTGAGTTCGATAAACAGGGCCGTATTAATATTCCTGGACCATTACGCGAACATGCAAAGCTGGATAAAGCCTGTGTCATTGTCGGCGTTTCAGAACGGTTTGAAATTTGGTCGGCGTCCCAATGGGTTCAATATAACGAACAAACAGGTGCCAATATTGATGAAATTTCCGAAGCAATGGGTGATTTCGACTTCTAGGCAATTATTTTAAAACGATGCTTATCGTTAGAGAGGTGGTTAATCACATGGCAGAATTTGAACATGTAACAGTGCTGTTAAATGAAGCAGTTGCTGGATTAGCCATCAAGCCAACGGGCGTGTATGTCGATTGCACTTTGGGTGGTGGCGGGCACTCAGCTAAAATTTTGGAACAATTAACCACCGGTCATCTCTTTGCTTTAGATCAGGATGAAACTGCATTGGCATATAATCGCGAACATTTAGCCACCGCCATCGATCAACATCGTGTCACACTAATCAAAGCGAATTTTCGTGATTTAACGGCAGTATTGACGGATCATGATGTGCATCAAGTTGATGGTATCTTGTATGATCTGGGAGTCAGTTCGCCGCAATTTGACGACGCCAAACGTGGTTTCAGTTATCGTCTTGATGCACCGTTAGATATGCGCATGGATCAGGAACAATCGTTAAGCGCGATGACCGTGGTCAATGAATGGTCTTATCAGGATCTGGTTCGTATTCTATATCGATATGGTGAAGAAAAATTTGCGAAGCCAATTGCCAGACATATTGAGCAACAGCGCGCCCAAGCACCGATTACCACGACTTTGCAACTAGCAGAACTTGTTAAAACGGCGATTCCGGCTGCTGCTCGGCGTCATGGCGGTCATCCCGCCAAGAAAACCTTTCAAGCAATTCGGATTGCAGTCAATGATGAATTAGGCGCATTAGAAGCTTCATTGGAGCAAGCCTTAGCCTTACTCAAGCCAGGCGGCCGGATTAGTTGTATTACATTTCAGTCACTGGAGGACCGTCTCGTCAAGACAATGTTCCGTGAGCAAACGTCTTTACCGGAGTTGCCTGCGGGATTACCGGTGATTCCGGAAGCGGTCAAACCGAAATTTCATCTTGTGACCAAGAAGCCAATCGAAGCAACTGCTGCAGAATTAGCGACCAATCATCGAGCACATAGTGCCAAGTTGCGAATTATCGAGCACAACTAAGCGATTGATCGGTTGACGATTGTTTTAACATTTATGATCACTGTCAATACATAGGTAAGGATGTATGTGAATATGGCTCAAAATCTTGCACAAACTCAACCACGATTAAATCCGGATGTCGTGACGGCTCGGCCACAAACTCAGCCCAGGGCACAACCTGCCAGTAAGGCGAAAACGCACGGACTACCCATTTCAGGATTTGAAATCGTATTAGCAGCAATTTGTGGTATTGTAATTGTATGTTTTGCGGTGAATATCATTCATTCGCGCATTGCGATTACAAATGCGCAGAGCAGCTTACAAACGACGCAGACGCAACTCAAGCAGGTTAATAATGCCAATGCGTCGGCCACTCAAGAAATCAGCGAACTCTCCAGTCGCTCACGTCTTGATGCCGTTGCGGCCAAGCATGGGCTGACTTTAAACAGCCAAAACATAAGGAATGTTAGCAAATAATGAATAAAGATCCTAAGCGAATGTCCAGTTCAGATAGCACCCGTCGTAATCGGCAACATTTTGGTAATGCATTGTTGATTGCCACCATGGCGGTGTTTCTGTTATTGGGCATTCGTTTTGTTTACATTGCTGTGGCAAAGCAAGTGCAGCATGTCAGTTTATCCAAACAAACGCAGGCATTGTACACGGAACAGCAGACAGTGCACGCGAAACGAGGCACAATTTTTGACGCGGATGGGAATCCAATTGCAATGGATACCAACACGTACACGGTCTATGCCGTCTTGAATAAGAGCCAGGTTTCAATGTCAGGCAAGCCACTTTACGTGACAAATAAAGCTAAGGTAGCTCAAGTATTGAGTAAAGCGCTGCATGTGGATGAGCAGCAAATTATGAAGGCATTGAATCCGGAAAGTAAGGGTGCCTTTCAGGTGGAATTTGGTGCGGCTGGGAAGAACCTATCAATTGCGACCAAGCAAACCATCGAAAAGGCTCATTTAAGTGGGATTGATTTCACGACGCAAAGTGCGCGGCTCTATCCAAATGGGACATTTGCGAGTCACTTAATTGGCTATGCACAACCCACAACGCTTGCCAATGGAGCTAGTTCATTGGTTGGAAAAATGGGCATTGAGCAACAACTTAACCGTCTGTTGACCGGTACCAATGGGGTTAAGCAGCTGAAACACGACTCTCAAGGAAATACATTGCCTAATTCTCAGCGGAACCCTCGCAAAGTCAAGAATGGGGATAATGTTTATACGACTTTGAACCCTGATTTGCAGAATTTGTTGGAAAATCAAATGCAAATTTTATACAGTAAGTTGCAGCCAAAGAACATGGTAGCCATCTTAATGGATACCAAAACGGGGGCCATTCTAGCGGCGACGCAACGGCCAACTTTTAATGCGTCAACGATGCAAGGATTAAGTGATGAATGGAATGATTTACTGGTTTCTGATCCGTATGAACCTGGATCGACAATGAAGGGAATTTCATTGGCGGCGTCCATTGACTCAGGTCATTTTAACGGTAATGCGACCTACCAATCAGGACGCTATCAAATCGGGGATTCAATTGTTCCAGACTGGAATCCGGCTGGTTGGGGCGTAATCACTTATTCGAAAGGATTTGATCTTTCTAGTAACGTTGCGATGGCCCATTTGGAACAACAAATGGGTGCTAGCACTTGGCAAAAATACATTAAGCGATTCAAATTTTTAAAGTCCACCAATAGTGGTCTGCCTGGTGAAGCGGCCGGCAGCATGCAGTTTGCTCAGCCGATTGAACAAGCTAATACGGCTTTTGGCCAAGGAATTACAGTAACACCGATGCAGTTGATGCAAGCCTATACTGCCATTACTGGCGATGGTACGATGATTAAGCCATATTATATTCGCAAGATTGTGGATCCTAATACTGGTAAAGTTGTCCAGCAAGGTAAACGGACGGTCGTTGGGCATCCGATCAGCGCGGATACCGCCAAACAGGTGCGTTCGCATATGACGGACTACGTTTATAAATCATATGGAATGGGAAAAGACTTCAAAATCTCTGGCTATAAAGTGGCCGCCAAAACAGGCACGGCTCAAGTGGTTGGCAGTAATGGACAATATATGGATGGCATGGATTCGACATTGAATTCTGTCATTGGCATGGTGCCTGCTAGTAACCCCCGCTATCTCATGTATGTCACAGTAAATCAACCTAAGCAGGTGCCTGAAAAGACCATTACCCAGTGGGAAAATGATGTCTTTAGTCCAGTCATGACTGCTGCTTTGGCCATGAATAAACACACAGCTCTACCTAGCAAGGCGACGACAGCAACCATTCCTAAATTGACTGGTAAATCTGTTGATGAGGCAAAACAAGCACTCACTGATGAATCGATGACTCCGATTGTGGTTGGTGATGGCGCGAAAATTACGGCACAGTTGCCGACTGCTGGTAGCCAATCATTAACCAACCAACGCGTCTTCTTACGAGCTGGTGATAATATGACGATGGTGGATATGACTGGTTGGTCGATGGGCGATGTTTTACAGTTTGGCAAGTTAACTGGGATTTCAATTCGAACGTCAGGGAGCGGGTTCGCCAGCGCACAAAGTTTGCCAGCCGGGAAAACTTTGCAGGCAAATGAACCAGTCACCGTTAAGTTCAAATAAAGAGAATGTTTTGAAAGTAGGGTAATTAAGTATGCAACTAGGTTTGTGGATTGGTTCATCGGGAATGGCATTTGTCATCACAGCTTTATGCTTACCGGGCTTAATTCGGTATTTTCGCGCACACGGAGAAGGCCAAACAATTTGGGAAAAAGGCTTGAGTTGGCACGAAAAGAAGAACGGAACGCCGACGATGGGCGGCTTGATGTTTATCGTGGCGACCGTGATTACTGTGCTAGGTGTTGGCCTTTGGCAACGTGTGCTAAATGGTAGTGCTGGGATTTTGCTGTTCACCTTAGTGTTTTATGGTTTATTGGGCATGTGGGACGACTCAATTAAGGTTTTTGAGCGCCAAAATGACGGCCTAAAGGCTTGGCAAAAGATGTTGGGCCAAATCGTGGGGGCCATCATTTTTATGTTAGTCCTAGGTCATGAAGGCTTTTCAACGAGTCTTCACGTACCTTTACTGGGCAATTTGTCATTAGGTGTCGGCTATATTATCTTTGCCATTATTTGGTTGATCGGCTTTTCAAACGCGGTTAACTTAACCGATGGGTTAGATGGCCTAGCAACCGGCTTGTCAATTATTGCTTTCTTCGGTTATGCGTTGATTGCACAGCACCAACATCAAAGCGGGGTACAAATTTTTTGCCTCGCGGTAGTTGGTGCGCTGGTGGCATTTTTGCTCTGGAATCACAAGCCGGCAAAAATATTTATGGGCGATATGGGGTCGTTAGCACTCGGTGGGTCATTAGCGGCAGTTGCCATTTTATTGCACCACGAATTATCCTTGCTTTGGGTTGGCGGCGTGTTTGTAATTGAAACGGCCACTGTCATCATTCAAGTAAGCTACTTTCGCTTAACCCATGGCAAACGCCTCTTTAAAATGACACCCATTCATCATCAATTTGAATTAGATGGCTGGGGAGAATGGCGTATTGATTTAACCTTTTGGGCTGTGGGTGCCTTCTTGGCTGTGACCGGTGTATGGGCCATGTGGTAACCCTGCATTTTTGGTGAATCGGTCGTTAATCACAAATAATTCGATAATTTCGAAAATAGAAAAGAGCGATTTCAGTGAAACAAATCACGACGTATCAGAATCAAAAGGTGTTGGTGTTGGGCTTGGCTAAAAGTGGCGAACAGGCCGCTCGACTCCTTAAAAAGCTAGGCGCTTTGGTTACTGCTAACGACGCCAAGCCATTTGACGATAATCCGGCGGCCAAATCGTTAGTTGACGCAGGTATTCGCGTCATTGCGGGCAGTAACCCATTGTCGTTACTTGATGAAGATTTCGCGTTGATTGTTAAAAATCCAGGAATTCCCTACGATAATTCTTTAATTAAAGCTGCCCAAGCAAGCAACATTCCGATCATTACGGAGGTTGAATTGGCCGCACAGGTCAATGAGGCGCTATTGATTGGCGTGACTGGGACAAATGGCAAGACTACGGTGACGACAATGATTACGCAGATGCTGAATCAGCATCGCACGCTCGGCCAAGCTAAGTTTGCCGGGAATATTGGTGTGCCGGCGACGGAGGTTGTGCAAACACTTGGTAAAGATGATGTGATGGTCACTGAATTATCGAGTTTTATGTTGGCCGGGATTAAGACCTTGCATCCACATATTGCGGTAATTACAAACATGTATACGGCACATACGGATTGGCATGGCAGTCGCGAGGCTTATGTGGCCGCTAAAATGAATATTACCAAGAACCAAACACCAGATGATTTTTTGATTATGAATTGGGATTTACCTGAGCAGCGTCAATTAGCTCAGCAAAGTCGTGCAACAGTTATTACTTTTTCACAAAAAGGCGCACCACAGACAGACGCTTATGTGGCCAATGATCAGTTAATGTGGCGAGGCGAGGTTATCATGCCGATTGATCAACTCGCCGTGCCTGGTGAACAAAACGTGGCCAATGCCTTAGCTGCGTTAGCAGCCGCTAAAATGGCCGGTACCAGTAATGCAGCCATTGCGGACGCACTTCGAGCCTTTACCGGTGTGCGACATCGGCTACAATATGTGATGACCTATCAACAACGACAGGTTTACAATGATTCAAAAGCCACCGATATTGAGGCAACACAGGTGGCGCTTCGAGGCTTTCAACAACCAGTCATTTTGTTAGCCGGTGGCCTAGATCGTGGATTTACATTTGATCGACTCGTACCAGATTTTAAGGCACATGTGAAAGCTGTCGTTTTATTTGGACAGACTCAAGCACTACTCGCCGATGTGGCCAAGCAGGCCGGTATTCAAACGATTCGTTTCGCCAAGGACGCGCCTGCCGCAGTGCCTATGGCTTTTGAATTGAGTGAACCTGGAGATGTGATTCTCTTATCGCCAGCCAATGCGTCTTGGGATCAATTTCCTAGTTTTGAGGTCCGTGGTGACCAGTTTATTGATGCGGTAGAAGCCTATACCAACCAAAAGGAGCAACATGTATGAGACTTATGGTATCCGGAGGTGGCACGGGTGGGCATATTTACCCGGCGTTAGCCTTAATTGATGACTTAAAGCAACATGATCCTAAGGCAGCGATCTGTTATGTGGGCACTCAGCGCGGCTTGGAAAGCAAAATCGTCCCAGCCCGTGGCCTCCAATTTGAGACGATTAAATTACAAGGGTTTTCTCGTTCACTTAATTGGGCGGGATTGAAGACTAATGTTAAAACAGTTCAACTGTTTTTAGCGGGGGTCCGAGATGCCCGCCGGTTGATCAAAGATTTTCAACCGGATGTTGTTGTTGGTACGGGCGGTTACGTCAGTTCGGCGGTTTTATACGCGGCCAGTCGAATGCACATTCCCACGTTAATTCATGAACAGAATTCTGTCGTGGGGGTCACTAATAAATTTCTGTCTCGGTTTGTCGATCAGATTGCGATTGCGTTTGAAGACGCTCGGTCTCAATTTCCAGAACAAAAAGTGATTTTTACAGGTAATCCACGGGCACAACAAGTTGCGGAAGTTAAGAGTCACTTTAGTTGGTCTGAGTATGGTCTAGTTGATAACAAACCAACTTTATTGATTTTTGGGGGCAGTCAAGGGGCTCTGAAAATTAACGCGGTTAGTGTTGCTGCAATTCCAACATTTAACCAACGTGATTATCAAGTTGTTTTTGTTACTGGTCAAAAGCGTTATGAAGACGTTAAACAACAAATTGCCCAAGATCACATTGTACCAGGTGAAAATGTCGTCATTCGCCCATATATCAGCAACATGCCGGAGGTGTTACCTCAAGTTTCAGCGATCGTTGGGCGAGCTGGGGCAACTAGCCTAGCGGAAATCACTGCCTTGGGCCGACCCTCAATTCTGATTCCCAGTCCATATGTAACCAACGATCATCAGACTAAAAATGCACAGAGCTTGGTTAACCAAGGGGCTGCGGAGATGATTAGTGAAGCCCAGTTAACGGCACCACGGTTAATAGCAGTTGTCGACCAATTGATGAATGATCCAAAACGTCAGGCCCAAATGGCGATGGCTGCAAAGAAAATGGGCGTGCCTGATGCCGCTGATCAATTATTGGCCGTCGTGACAGATTTGGCACGCTCGCGTCAACCGTAATTAATGTGGTAAAAAATGGTTAGTTTCGGCAAAATGATTTCATTTAGTTGTGAAAGGAGGCGTCGGTTATCGCTAATCGTGTCATTAATCCCAACGATTCAAATAAACGCCGACGCTTTTTTTCTCGGCGTCATCAAGCTACCAATGATGAAAAAAAGGCCCCGATCAAGCCAATTCAGGCCCAGCCCCCAAAACCGCCGCGACCGGATGCAACTAATCGACATCGACGTCACTTGGTTGGGGGAGTTTTAGCAAGTTTAGTCATATTATTAGGTATCCTCAGCTCCCCGCTGTTTGCGATTCACAGTCTACAGGCCAAACCAACTCAGAATTTAAAGCGTGAACAGATTATAAAAGCGAGTGGGTTGCGAGTGGGGCAGCCATTATGGACGGTTTGGCATCACGATCAGCAATTGTCGAAGGTCGCCAACACCAACAATGATCTGATTAAACAGGTTACCGTGACCACGCACTGGTGGGATGTTCGCTTAGATGCTAAGGAATATTTGCAAGCAGGGAATTTGTTACGGAATGGGAAATATTACCAAGTAATTGAAAATGGCCGCATTTTAAAAACGCCCTTGACCCACCCCACAGCTGGTTATCCGGTCTATAGTGGCTTTAAACACGATGCCACATTTGCCTTAGTCATCCAACAGTACGCAGGTTTGTCGAAAGATATCAAGCGCGGAATTTCCGAAATTGATTTGTCACCAACTAAGGCTAATCCACAACGTTTACACTTATTTATGAATGACGGCAATGAGGTTTACGCTTCGCCTGCTTCGTTCAGAGCAAAGATGAAGTACTATCCAGAAATTGCTGCACAGATGAATGGGAAGGGGATCGTCAATCTTGAGGTCGGTGCTTATTCGTATCCATTTCCGCAACATAAATCAAAATCGAAAACAAAGCATGGAACGACCAATGATCATGTGCAAACGAGTCGATAAGGTAAAAATTTTGCCAAATTTGTTAAAACACCGTCACAACGCGGTGTTTTTTTATTTCGAGGTGCGAAAGCCGCGTTAAGTATGGTAAACTTTTGATAATTGGATGATGGGTGTTAGTCTCGTCATATCAACTAAAAAGAAATAAATTAAAATTTGAACTGATTAGGTAAAATCAGCTACTATGGGAGGTTCCGGTTTGATGGATAACGCGGAAATTTTTGTCGGCTTAGATATTGGAACCACCTCAATTAAAGTGATCGTTGCCGAAAAAAGTAACGGTGAGATGAATGTTATTGGGGCGGGGACACAGCCATCGCGGGGCCTCAGTCGTGGTGTAATTGTCGACATTGATCAGGCTGCCAGTGCGATTCGTGCAGCAGTGAATCAAGCTGAGCAAAAGGCCAATGTCCATATAGATTCTGTTATTTTAGGAATTCCAGCTAATCAACTGAAAATTGAGCCAGCATCTGGGATGGTTGCTGTTGCGGATGGCAATCAAGCGCGTGAGATTACGGATCGCGATGTTCAAAATGTTACCAATGCGGCTTTGCTACAGAGCTTACCGCCAGAGCGGGAAATCATTTCGATCGCGGCGGACGAATTTGTTGTCGATGGCTTTGATGAGATTCAGGATCCACGTGGTATGGTCGGGGTTCGTTTAGAAATGCATGGCACGCTTTACTCTGGTCCGAAAACCATTGTGCATAATGCTAAAAAAGCGGTGATGCAGGCTGGATTACACGTCGCCGATGTGACAGTTACGCCACTTGCACTGGGGCGAACCGTTTTAAATGATGGTGAACAAGACTTCGGTACGGTGGTTATTGATTTGGGTGGTGGTCAAACGACGGCTGCTGTCATTCACGATCACCAGTTGAAATATGCGACTGTCGATCAAGAGGGTGGCGATTTCATCACTAAGGACATCTCAGTGGTGTTGAACACCTCAATGAGTGATGCTGAGCGGCTTAAACGCGACTTTGGTTTTGCCAATGCAGACCAAGCTAATGAAGAAAATCAATTTCCAGTGACCGTTGTTGGTCAGCCTGAACCGGTATCGGTCAGTGAACATTACTTGGCTGAAATTATTGAAGCGCGGGTTCAACAGATTTTTGACACATTGCGAGCCTCATTGGATCAAGTGGGAGCCCTCTCATTACCAGGGGGCATTGTGTTAACTGGTGGCGTTGCAGCATTGCCAGGAATCGTAGAGTTGGCCGAAGATATTTTCGGTGTACGGGCTCGAATCTATGTCCCTGAGCAGATGGGACTGCGGCATCCGCAAAACGCAACGGCGTTGGCCTTGATTAAATATAGTGGTTTGCAAAATGAAACCCAGCGCTTAGTGAAGGATGCGTTGATGGGTGAATTTGTCCCACAAGCCGATGTGACGCCGGTTATTGATGAGCAAACGGCTCGTCGACAAGTGGCTCAAGCAACGCCTACAAATGATCAGACGAGTCAAACAACCGTATCATCGAAAGACAAGAAAAATCGTGTAAGTGGCCTACGGGACTTCTTTCGCAATTTCTTTGATTAAGCAAGTGGAGGAACCATAAATGGAAAATGCAGTGGAACAAGGCCAACCAGTTGGCGCAAAAATTAAGGTAATCGGAGTTGGTGGCGGTGGTAGCAATGCCGTGAACCGAATGATCGACGATAAAGTTTCTGGAGTGGACTTTATCGTGGCTAACACGGATGTGCAGGCTTTAAACGGTAGTAACGCGACGACTAAAATCCAGTTAGGACCTAAATTAACTCGTGGTTTGGGCGCTGGCTCTAATCCAGAAGTTGGTCAAAAGGCTGCTGAAGAAAGTGAAGATGCCTTAGCAGAAGCTTTATCTGGTGCAGATATGATCTTTGTGACCGCCGGCATGGGTGGTGGCACTGGAAACGGGGCTGCGCCAGTGGTAGCACGGATTGCCAAGGAGCAAGGTGCCCTCACGGTTGGTGTGGTGACCCGACCATTTACGTTTGAAGGACCACGGCGGGGGCGTTATGCCGCTGAAGGAATTGCAAACCTAAAAGAAAATGTTGATACGTTAATCATCATTGCCAATAACCGACTGTTGGAAATGGTTGATAAAAAGACGCCAATGATGGATGCCTTTAAGGAAGCCGATAATGTGTTACGTCAAGGGGTTCAAGGTATCTCGGACCTAATCACATCCCCTGGATTCGTGAACCTTGATTTTGCCGATGTTAAAACTGTGATGCAAGATCAAGGGACGGCACTCATGGGCATTGGGGCTGCTTCAGGTGAAAACCGCACGGCCGACGCGACCAAGGCAGCTATTTCTTCGCCATTATTAGAAGTTTCGATTGATGGAGCTGAACAAGTGCTGTTGAACATTACCGGGGGGCCTGATTTGTCCTTATTTGAAGCGCAAACTGCTTCTGATATTGTGGCACAGGCAGCCACAACTGATGTGAACATTATCTTTGGGACGTCCATTGATGAAAACTTAGGTGATGAAGTTCGGGTAACGGTTATTGCCACCGGAATCGATCATAAAAAAGCTGCGCGCCAAGCTGGACAAGCCAATGGACGGAATGTTTTTGAACCACAAGGCGGTCAACCAACCTCGGCCACTTCAGCGGCGCCTGCAGAATCAGCAGGCAATACCGATCCATTTGGCAATTGGGACATTACTCGTCAGCCAACGACAAATAATCGTCCTGCCAGTGAGGCTGACAGTGAGGAATTTGCTGGGGTGGAAAAAACTGATTTCGATGTCTTCAATGCCAATTCATCTGATGCTGCTGCAACTAATGAATCTGCTGAATCAGAGGCTGGTGGGATTGACTTACCACCATTTCTCCGACGTCGCCGACGTAATAATGATCGGTAAGCGGTCACGGAAATTAATTTTAGGATGAACGCGGTCACTCAGCAATCTGAGTGACTTTGTTGTTACCAGTGTGTAGACCGTAGTTAGACCCATCATCCGAGTTGGAAAGGAGCCCACATGGCATTTAGTTTTAGCAACTTTTTTGGGATGGAAGAGACAGATGCGACTGTCAATAATTCGACGGCCTCACAGTCGCCACGACCAACGAGTACTGGTGGTACGCGTCGACCAGCCAAAGTTGTCGACATGGCTGGCCGTTCAGCAATCGCCAACCACATCAGTTTATTTGAACCTCGAATTTATTCGGATGTTAAGGAAATCGCGCAACAGCTACTGGAAAGTCAGGCCGTGATCGTTAATTTTGATAAACTGGATGATCAATCCAGCCGGCGGATGGTCGATTTTTTGACGGGGGCAGTTTTTGCTATCAGCGGGGAAATCAAGCGAGTCGGTGACACGATTTTCCTATGTACTCCGAACAGTTTTGAGGTTTCTGGTGATTTAACAGCCCAATTTGATCAAAATGGGCATAATTTTTGAAAACACTATTGGACAATTAACTGAAATGGAGTCGAATTCGTGATTGCTTTATTATTTACCGTCCTTAATTGGGCCTTTGAGCTGTACACATTTGCTTTAATTGTGTATGTCTTAATGTCTTGGTTTCCAGGTGCGTATGGGACCAGCTTTGGTCGTTTTTTGGGTCGAATTTGCGGCCCCTACCTGCAACTGTTTGATTTTATTCCACCATTGGGTGGGATTAGTTTTGCGCCCACAGTTGCAATTTTGGTCCTGATTTTAGTTCAGTATGGGCTATTTGGGTTATTACAATCAGTTTTATCCGTTTTATAGTTGAGGTTAGGTGCATAGACCATGGTAGCAGACACACAAGTCATTCAACATTTTCGCCCAGAAGAGGCCAGCTTTATTAGCGAGGCCCAAACGTGGATTGCGACAGCAGGTAGTCAGTATCGGCCGTATCTCACTGGTTTCTTAAATCCGCGTCAACTATACATTTTGCAAACGTTAGTCAATGCTGAGGACGGATTGAAAATTCATGCTAACGGCGGCTATCCGAATGCAGAACAACAACGAGCGCTCATTTTTCCGGATTATTACACACCCCAAATTGATGATTTTGAGTTACAGTTATTGGAAATCATCTATCCAACCAAATTTGCTAAATTGCATCATTCTGACATCTTGGGTACACTAGCGAATCTTGGGATTGACACGAGTATTTTCGGTGATATTATCACGGATGGTGGCATTTGGCAGGTCATAGTGGCGGCCTCAATGACCGCGTTTTTTAAAACTCAAGTGGAACGGATTGGCAAAATTAAGGTTCATTTGAGTGAACGTTCGTTAACAGATGCTTTATTGCCACAAGTTGACTGGGAGCAGCTACCGGAATTGGTGACGTCATTACGTTTAGATACAGTCGTCGCTGCGGCCTTTAATCTTTCACGTAATCGGGCCAAGGGACTAGTCGAAGCAGGAAATGTGCGGTTAAATTGGATGACCAATACGCATGCTGATACTGTACTAGAGGCTGATGATATGATTTCGGTTCGGCACTTTGGTCGGGTTCGGTTGGATACATTAAATGGTAAAACTCGTAAAGATAAACTAAAAATCGACTTGTCAGTCGTGCGTCGTTAACTTATGCTTAGAGGTGTATGAAAACGTAAGTTAATTACGGATTTCGTTTCGGATGGAGGAAATCATTATGGCATTAAGCCCAATGGATATTCATAATAAGGAATTCACACGCAAGGGCCGCAACGGCTATGCCGCTCAGGAGGTTGATGACTTTCTGGACGAAGTGATTGCCAGCTATCAACAAGTCTTGAATCAAAATAAAGATCTGCAGGATCAACTGGATAAGGCGAACCATAATTTGAGCCAGTATGACGAGATGAAGAACTCGTTGAACCAATCAATTTTGGTCGCGCAAGAAGCTGCGGATAAGGTTAAGCAGGAAGCTAATAATCAGGCCACAAATGTATCTCGTGAAGCCCAACAACAGGCGCAAGCGGTGGTCGCTGAAGCCCAGGCGAAAGCGGGTCAGATTACTGCTGAAGCCGCCAATAATGCGACGCGGTTGAATAATGAAAGCAATGCACTTCGGGCTGAAACCAAGACCTTCCAGCAACGACTGGCGGCGATGGTCCAAGCACAATTAGATCTGGTTAATTCTGATGACTGGAACCAATTACTTGAACCAACTGGTCTGCAAAGTTATCCTGAATTGCAAGCGGCTATTAACCATAGTCAGCCGACTCATTTGGCGCCAAGCACACCAAGTGAACCAGAGACGCCTGCTGCTCAATCACAGACAGTGGTCATTTTCCCTGATAGTGATCAAGACAGCAACAATTCGGCGGCCAATGATTCGGCGCCGGATTCAGATGCGCCCCAAGCATAATGTCATTGTAGCCACTAAGAACAGCGATTAGCGGGTGTCCGTACAGCGAGCAACCATCTGGTGAGAGGTTAGCCGGCACCATCCGTATAATTGATCCTCTTAGTGTTAGTGTTGACTGAACTCTCAGTAGATGGGAAAGTAGGTGAACCCGGCTCCGACCGTTATCCGGACGATTAAGGAGTTTTGCTGCATTGAATGGCCGGATTTAGCCGACTGTCAAGGCGTTAGCGAAGCTTAAATTTAGGTGGTACCACGTTAACTCGTCCTGAACAGGGACGAGTTTTTTGTTGTTGCGATGAATTTTCAGTCATGATGTCATGAGGAAAGGAAGTTTGTGCATGCGGATTAAGGAAACGCTCAATTTAAATAAGACCGGTTTTCCGATGCGGGGAAATCTTCCCGTTACCGAGCAAGAACGGCAAAACGTCTGGGCAGAAAACAAAGTTTATGAACAACGTCAGAAGTTAAATGAAGGGAAACCCTCGTTTGTGCTGCATGATGGTCCGCCATATGCGAATGGCGATATTCATATTGGTCATGCTTTGAACAAAATTAGTAAAGATATTATCGTTCGTTTCAAGTCAATGAATGGTTTTCGGGCGCCTTACGTTCCTGGTTGGGACACGCATGGATTACCAACGGAACAAGCCTTGACCAACCAGGGTGTGGACCGAAAGTCGATGACGACGGCTCAATTTCGAGAATTATGTCGACAATTTGTTTTAAAGGAAATTGATAAGCAGCGAACTGGTTTTAAACGTCTGGGGGTCGCTGGTGATTGGGATCATCCATACATTACGTTGCAACCCGAATACGAGGCCGCGCAAGTGCGCGTCTTTGGTGAATTTGTTAAAAAGGGCTACATTTTCCGCGGCCAAAAGCCCGTCTATTGGTCATGGTCCTCAGAATCTGCATTAGCAGAGGCTGAAGTCGAGTATCATGATGTGGAGTCACCATCGATCTTCTTTGCGGAACAGGTTAAAGATGGTCACGGCTTGCTAGATAATGACACGTATTTTGTGGTCTGGACGACAACCCCATGGACGATTCCGGCCTCTGAAGGGATTACAGTCTCAGCTTCGTTTGACTACTCAGTCGTTCAGCCAGCTGGTGAAACGCGCAAATTCGTGGTGGCGACGCAATTAGTCAATGATGTGGCGGAAACACTTGGCTGGGAAAACGTGAAAACTTTACAGACGCTCAAGGGTAGCCAATTAGATCAGATGACGGCTAACCATCCATATTACGATCGTGAATTGATGGTCATGAACGGTGGCTTCGTTACTTTAGATGCTGGTTCTGGATTGGTCCACACGGCACCTGGTTTTGGGGAAGATGATTTCAATATTGGAACCAAGTATGGTTTACCAGTTTTTGCTCCCGTCGATGCGCAAGGCAAGATGACCGATGAAGCACCTGGCTTTGAAGGGGTCTTTTATGAGGATGCTAATCAGCTGAGCATGGATAAGTTAGCGGCTAATAACCTGTTGCTGAAGCATATTCCATACGTCCATAGTTATCCATTTGACTGGCGAACGAAAAAGCCAATTATTTTCCGGGCCACACCACAGTGGTTTGCCAGTGTTTCTTCGTTTAGAGATCAAATTCTAGATGCATTAGATGGTGTTAAATTCCAGCCAGAATGGGGCAAACGGCGGTTGTACAACATGATTAAGGATCGTGGTGACTGGGTCATCTCCCGTCAACGAGCTTGGGGGGTACCATTGCCAATCTTTTATGCTGAAGATGGTACGCCGATTATGACCGAAGAAACGATTAACCATGTTGCGGATTTGTTTGGCGAGCACGGTTCTAATTATTGGTTTGAGCATGATGCTAAAGAGTTGCTCCCGGCAGGATTCACATCACCACATTCACCTAATGGCGAATTCACGAAAGAAACTGACATTATGGATGTCTGGTTTGATTCTGGCTCTAGCCATCAGGCCGTTTTGGCTGCCCGACCAGAATTAACGTACCCTGCTGATCTTTATTTAGAGGGTTCTGACCAGTTCCGTGGTTGGTTTAACTCCAGCCTGATCACATCAGTGGCTGTTTCCGGACAAGCCCCATATCGAGGTGTGGTCAGTCAAGGATTTACTTTAGACAAAGATGGTAAAAAGATGAGTAAGTCCATCGGTAATACCATTGCCCCAGCAGACGTTGTCGATAAGATGGGGGCCGAGATTTTACGTCTGTGGGTGGCATCTGTCGATTCTTCTGCCGATGTCCGCGTGTCAATGGATAGCTTTAGTCAAATCTCCGAAAGCTACCGAAAATTACGTAATACCATGCGCTTCATGCTGGCGAACGTGACGGACTTTGACCCAGATCATAACGCGGTGCCGTATGCCGAATTAGCTGGTGCCGATCGCTATTTGCTTAGCCGTTTAAATGAACTTGTGGAAACGATCAAAGCAGATTACGATCGCTATGATTTCATTGCTGTTTACAAGGGTTTATTGGCTTTTGTAACCAATGATCTATCGGCCTTTTATCTGGATTTTGCCAAAGACATTCTTTATATTGACGCGGCTGATTCTCGGACAAGGCGCAGCATGCAAACAGTGTTGTATCAAGTACTAGTGCGGTTGACCAAATTAATGACGCCGATCTTGCCGCATACTAGTGAAGAAATCTGGGGCTTCTTGCATGAGTCAGAGCCTTTTGTGCAATTAGCTGAGATGCCAGCAGTAGAACCTGAATGGCAAGATGAGGCGCTAATTGGTCGTTGGGCAGATTTCATGGCCTTACGTAACGATGTCTTGAAATCCTTAGAGACAGCGCGGGATCAAAAGCTGATTGGCCGACCAATGGAAGCAGCCTTGACGTTATATGTCAGTGAGCATAACGAAAAGATGCTGGCCAATTTGCATAGTAACGTGGCTCAATTGTTGATTGTGTCGCAATTAGATATCAAGCCGTTGGAAGAAGCTACGAGCCAAGCAGATCAGTACGAAGATGTTGCTGTGGTTGTGGAACATGCTGATGGTGAGGTATGTCAACGGTGTCGGATGATTAAAAAAGATGTTGGCAGCGACGACGCTTATCCAATGTTGTGTGCGCGTTGTGCTCACATTGTGCGGACCGAATTCCCAGAGAGCATTAATGACGGACTGGAAAAGTAATCTGATGATGCGTTAAACCGAAGTTAAAAAAAATCCCTCATTTGCCGGTTTGTTCGGCAAATGAGGGATTTTTGAGTACAACCACGATTAGGATTCACTGATGCGCATGGCTGAGCGATGTTGTTCGACAAACGTTTTAGTATAGGCAGTCAAGTCAATGTCAAAAAAATCGGCAATGAAGAAGAGGTTACCCATGGAAACGTTCGTGCCGTTTTCATAACGCGACAACATACCGGCTGACAAATTTAATTGATACCGGTCGTTTAACGCCGCGGCTAACTGGCGTAATGTCAGGTGCTGTTTAAGCCGTTGTTCTCGAAGCATGTCGCTTAACAAGTCAGCCACCTCCAAAAATTCATTGATTATCTGAGTAATGTTTCCAGCGACATATGCATTATACCGACTCCTTTAAAAAACGCAAACGGGCGTGTAGTAAAAGGTTTTATTGGAATAAGTTTTACGAGCAGCCCATGCACTTGGAATACTAGTAGTACCAAGTTGTTATTCATTTATGTGCATAAAACGAGCGCCGCCTTATTATTAGGCTGAACAAAACTAATAGGTGTGGCCCAATCCGGTTACAACCGGTTGTTTTTAAAATAGACGCGCTATTTTTAAATTTTTTCAAAAGATCCTCAAATTGAAGCCGACGCGAATGATCATTAAACGGTTACGACTGGAAAAAAGTTGGGGTTTTGCCTATACTAAAACTCAAGTCACATGTGGAAAGAAGAACAACATGGCAAAGTTAACGGATGGCCGTGAACACGGCATCGTCAAAACATTTGATCAAGAGAAAGGCTTTGGCTTCATCGCAGTAGCAGGCAACCCAGATGTATTTGTCCATTTTTCAGCGATTGAAACACCAGGCTTTAAGACATTAACGCCGGGTGAAACAGTAGAATTTGTTGTTGTGGAAGGGACCCGTGGCCCGCAAGCTGCTAAGGTGACCAAAGTCGAAAATGGCGACCAGTAGGGCAGCCCAGCTACTTACTGTAAAAAATGAGGAGGATTGCAATGGATTTTGAAGAGACAGTCATTGGTGTCTCGCCTAAGTATCATGGGGCGATCATTGACGTTGAGAATCAAACCGTACAACTGCCAAACGGTGAAACGGCTCACCGAGATGTCGTGCACCATGCCGCGGCCGTGGCTATGTTAGCACTAACTGAAACAGGTAAGGGGCTGTTTGAGGAACAATGGCGTGCACCAATTGAACAAGTCACCATTGAAATTCCGGCAGGGAAACTTGACGATCGTGATCGAGATAATCCTGAAGCAGCGGCCATTCGTGAGCTTAATGAAGAGACTCGCTATGCAGCAGGTGCGATTGCCCAGGTCAGTCAATTTTACACATCAGTCGGGTTTAGCGACGAATTTATGACATTGTATCTCGCCACTAAATTAACACCGGTAACGACCGCCCTCCCACAAGATGCGGATGAAAATATTACCTTGCACGAATATACGTTAAGTGAAGCTAAACAACTTTTAACCGATGGCAAGATCGTGGATCAAAAGACCGTCACAGCAATCTACTATTGGCAACTATTAGATGCTGGTTTAGTCACACCGGGACAATCGTTAATTTAGAAAATTGCTTGACTCAAAGTCTTTACGAAGCAAGTGAACTGTTCAAAAAGCAAGAGGAGAGATAGATGAGTGAACAACCCCAAGACTCACAGGCGCCGTTGACTCGCGAGCAATATCGACAGCAAGAGACTAGGCAACCTACGTCAGAAACCAGCTCACTAAGTGGCGAGTCGCGGCAGGAAAAACGAGTCACGCGAGCGAAACGACGTTGGTGGCCCTTTGGTCAAAAAAATGCTGTCCCTCATGTAGCTAGCGAGGGGGAGCCTGAGGCACAGCGGGCCGCCACTCAGTCATTGACTGGGGAACAGAAGCGTCAGCGGCTCGCCCATCGTTTGAATGTTACGATTATGATATTAATTGGCTTGATTTTATTGGTTTACATCATTTTACGATTTGTCGGTTAGTTATCGGAAATTGGCAGACGAAACAAGAATTAAGAGGGAGTAATCGATTCATGAAATTTGGGATTTTATGTGCGATGGATGAAGAAATTAAGAGTTTGCTCGCGCATCTAACGGATCAACAAACGACCGCTATTGGTCAAGTTGACTTTTATACTGGCACGATCAGTGGGCATGATGTGGTGTTGGTTCGTTCTGGAATTGGTAAAGTAGCGGCCGGCTTGACAACCGCCTTGTTGATCACTAACTTCGGGGTTGATATCGTGATTAATAGCGGTTCAGCGGGGGGCATTGGAAGTGATTTAGCCGTTGGCGATGTTGTGATCGCTGATCAGACTGCCTATTGGGATGTTGACGCGACTGCGTTTGACTATGTTTATGGGCAATTGCCCCAGCAACCGGCTCGTTTTGATGCGTCAACGAAGTGGGGTACCGCGATTGAGGCGGCTGCCAAAGCAACCGGTTTGGCCACCAAGCGTGGCTTGATCGTGACAGGGGACTCCTTTGTGGCTAGTGAACAAACGATCAGCCAAATCAAACAGCATTTTCCAGAAGCTTTGAGCTGTGAGATGGAGGGGGCCGCAGTTGGTCAGGTCGCCCATCAATTTAATGTGGCTTACTTGGTTATTCGCGCTATGAGTGATACTGCGGATGGCAACGCAGGGGTCTCGTTTGACGAGTTTATTATTGAAGCTGGTCAAAAATCCGCCGCGATGCTGTTAAATTTTTTTGAGCACGTCTCGGCCAACTAGGCGTAACGTTATGCAAAAAATGTAGGAGGACTAGTTGTGAAGCAAATTTATTTAGATAATGCGGCGACGACCCCGATGAGCGATGAAGTCATTGAAACGATGATGGACCAAATGAAGAATGACTTTGGCAACGCCAGTTCCGTGCATTCTTTCGGTCGGGCAGCACGGGCCGTGTTAGATGATGCTCGCCACGTCATGGCACAAAGTATTAATGCGGATGATAATGAAATTGTGTTTACGGCGGGTGGTACGGAAAGCAACAACACCGCCATCACCCAAACGGCGCTGGCTCGTCAGAAATTAGGTAAACGCATCATTACGACGGCCATTGAGCATGAGTCAGTGATGAAAACCACTGCTTGGCTAGCGACTCAAGGATTCGATATTGTCTATTTACCTGTGAATGCGGCAGGAGAAATTAACATGGCCGATTTGAAGGCCGCCTTAAATGAAGACACGATCCTTGTGTCGATTATGATGGGAAATAATGAAGTTGGCTCGACCATGCCGATCCATGAAATTGGTGAATTATTGAAGGACCATCAGGCTTGGTTTCATACGGATGCAGTTCAAACCTTTGGCCTACTGGATATTGATGTGAAACGTGATCATATTGATTTGCTATCTACTTCGGCGCATAAAATCAATGGTCCCAAGCAGATGGGCTTCTTGTATCGTCGTGAAGACCTTAATTTTCCTAGTTTTATGAAGGGTGGCGACCAAGAAGATAAGCGCCGAGCCGGTACAGAGAATATTCCAGCAATTGCTGGATTTGCCACGGCAGTCAAGGCGATTACATCGACAGAGAAGGCGGCGCGTCAGGCTAAATATGCCGGTTTTAAACAGACGGTTATCGACGGTTTAACAAACGCCGGCGTTGATTTTGAAGTTAACGGTAGTTTGCAACCGGAGAATTTACAACACGTCTTGAATTTATGGATCAAAGGTGTCGAAAATGACGTGACGTTAACTAACCTTGATTTAGCGGGAATTGCTGTCTCGGCGGGTTCTGCTTGTACGGCGGGGTCTATCGATCCCAGTCATGTTTTAGTTGCGATGTATGGCGAAGATCAGCCGCGGGTCATGCAATCCATTCGTTTGAGCTTTGGCCGCTATACAACCAATGAGGATTTACAAGCCTTTGTTCAAGCCATTGTGATGATGACTAAACGTTTGCAGGCGCACAATGTAACGATTCATGATTAATTTTAGGAGATGAGACCTCGATGGCTTTCCAACAAGAAGTACAAGTGGCTGGTGATCCTCAAGTTTATGCATTAAGTACTGAATTAAAGCGGTATACGTTACGCGATTTAGGCTTTCGCGAAACCAACGCTGGTGGATTTTTGCTTGAACGGCCGCTGGACGCAAGTGTGGCTTTAGCACGCGCGATCAAACTTAGAATGTTAGTTAATAAGGATCTTTCTGGGTTTAAACTCAGTACGGTAAATCCCAGTGGAACCGGCAACGTGAACATTTTTACGAATGCAAACGCCGCTGTGTTGACAGAACAATATCAATTTCAAATTAATGACCTAATTGAACGAAAAGTGTTGCAAAAAGTTGCAGTCGATGCTTAAATGGGTCGTTTAAAACGTGGTAACCTGATGTGGGTTGGCACGTTTTTTGGGTTCAAGTTGGCCAGCGGTGAACCACGTTATACAAGTCCAATCTGACTTTGGTGCAATGACACCCCTAAAAGTTGCCGTCATCATGGTTCGCGCTCTTGCGTAAACGTGCTCACTAGGCCTGAGTCTTGTGCACAACCAACAACCACAACCGGGCAAACATCGCCCAATTGTGATTGTCCGTTGTTGCTCAGACTCAAAACGGCCTGGTTCGCGCTCTTGCGTAAACGCGCTCACCAGGCCTGAGTCTTGTGCACAACCAACAAGCACAACCGGGCAACCACCGCCCAATTGCGATTGTCCGTTGTTGCTCAGACTCAAACCGACCTGGTTCACGCTCTGACTTGAAAATAGTAAGTACACCGCGGTATACTGGTGGAACTGATAATTGCGACCTTCAAATCGTTGATTCTCAGAATCTATTTGAAATGATGGTGAGACCATGGTTGATCAGACTATTGATCATTCGCACACGCGTGTTGTCGTCGGCATGAGTGGTGGGGTGGATTCGTCAGTGACAGCACTACTGCTAAAGCAGCAGGGCTACGATGTTGTCGGTGTTTTCATGAAAAATTGGGACGATACCGATGATAATGGCGTTTGTACGGCGACCGAAGATTATAAGGATGTAGCGCGGGTTGCTAATGAAATTGGCATTCCATACTACTCAGTCAACTTTGAAAAGGAATACTGGGACCGCGTCTTTACGTATTTCTTAGATGAGTACAAAAAGGGCCGAACACCAAATCCAGACGTTGTTTGTAACAAGGAAATCAAGTTTAAAGCGTTCTTAGATTATGCGTTGGAGTTAGGCGCTGATTACATCGCGACTGGTCATTATGCACGCGTGACGCATGATGTGGATGGTCACAGTCATTTATTGCGTGGCTTAGATAGCAACAAGGATCAAACGTACTTTTTGAGCCAGTTATCTTCTGAACAGTTGGACCGTGTATTATTTCCATTGGGTGATTATGAAAAGCCACAGGTGCGTCAAATTGCCGAAGAAGCTGGTTTGGCAACGGCTGAAAAGAAGGACTCTGTGGGGATTTGCTTTATTGGTGAGAAGAACTGGAAAGGCTTTTTGAATCAGTATTTACCAGCCCAAGAAGGTCAAATGATGACCTTAGATGGCGAGGTAAAGGGGACTCATTATGGCCTGATGAACTACACCATTGGTCAACGCAAGGGCCTGGGGATTGGTGGCCAAAAGGAAGGCGACGAGCCTTGGTTTGTGATTGGTAAGGACTTGAGTCAAAACATTCTGTATGTTGGTCAAGGTTTCAATAATCCCCACCTCTTGGCCACGAGCTTAAGTGCCTCTGATCTGAACTGGGTCAATGACGTGACCGACAACGATTTTCATGTCACCGCGAAATTCCGTTACCGGCAAAAAGATACTGGTGTCACAGTTCATCTAAATGAGGACCAAACGACTGTTACGGTGACATTTGATCAACCAGTTCGGGCGATTACGCCAGGACAAGCCGTCGTATTTTACAATGGCGACGAGTGCTTAGGTAGTGGCATTATTGATGCAGCCTATAATCAGGTTAAGCAACTCCAATATGTATAAGGCATGTTAGGCCAACAGTCACCAGCTTTCGGGAAATCGAAAGTGGTGGCTGCTTTTTTTGGATTGACAATGGACTTTAGGGTCACAGTAGTGCTAGCGCAACGGGTTTGATTTCCTCGTTAAAAATGGCATAATAAAAGCATTCAAACGCGAAGGGACGGGGCTGACATGACACGCATTTTTTTCATTCGTCACGGTAAAACGCAGTGGAATTTAGAAGGGCGCTATCAGGGCGCTAATGGTGATTCACCGCTATTACGGCGCAGTTATGAAGAAATTGCGTTACTAGCTGATTATTTAGCGGATGTAAAGTTTGCTCACGTGTATGCCAGTCCAATTAAACGAGCTCGTCTCACTGCCATCCACTTAATCAAGGGGCTCGCTCAACCATTGTCGCCCACTTTAGATTCTGGGTTACGCGAGTTTGAGTTGGGCAAGTTAGAAGGCATGTATTTTGAGGACGTGAAGGAACAATATCCCAAGCAGTACGATGGGTTTCGGTATCATGCCGATCGTTATGATCCAACGGTTATCGGTGGTGAAACATTTGCGCAGGTGATTGCGCGGATGGATCAAGTGATTTCTCGGGCTGTTGCCGCGCATCCTCAGGATGATGCCAATCTATTAGTGGTTTCTCACGGTGCGGCTTTGAATGCGGGAATCAATGGTTTATTGAATATTCCAATGTCACAAATGCGAGCCGCTGGTGGCTTGGCAAACACGAGTACGACAATTTTAGAATCAACTGATGGTGGCCAAACTTTCACCCAATTAGCACGTAATCTGACAGCTTATTTAGCAGAGCAACCAGATGCGACAAGTACCATTTAAGTAATGAAGCCATTTTTAAGAAAGGATGGGTGAGATGAGCGAGAAAGATGGGCAACAGGCGCAAGCAGCCGCCAGTGCCACGGTAAAGAAGCTAGTCAAAGCCATTGATGCCAATCCCCAGGATGCCCAGTTGATTTACCAACTAGCAACTGTATTAACAGAAATGCAAGATTACGAACAGGCCGAAGAGCTGTTAATGAAGATGTTAGGGCAATTTCACAGTGACCTAGCTGCCACTGATTTGCTCACGTATGGGTTAGGCAATGTGTATTATCAGGCTGCGGCTTATGACCAAGCGGCACAGATGTTTGCGAAAGTACAGACGGATCAACGTAAATTAGATGCCTATTTAATGTTGGCCGAAACCTACATGCAACAAAAAGACTACCAAAAAGCTTTTGCCTTTGCCTTGACTGTGCATGACCAACGGGCAACGGATCCAGCGGTAAATGCGTTATTAGGTGACATTCTGTTAGCAATGGGCAATTTTCATCAGGCGGCAGATTTTTACGATCAAGCGCTGGCGAAGCAGGCATCTGATGGGCAGTTGAACTTTAATCGTGGCTTAGTTGCGATGGCGTTAGGGCAAGATGAGCAACCATTTATGGCGCAGGCTAAAAAGTTAGATCCAGCGTATGTGGCCCAATCAGCCCAACGCATTAACGATATTGCGACGCTCATCCACAAGCATGAACCTGCAGATCATGATGAAGAACAGTAGGTGATCAATATGGCCACACAAGGGACACTTTTTGAGGAAAATTCAACTTTTGAACCAGATTACGTGGTCGGCAAAGTTGCCGCCATTTTTTTTAGCAGTCCTGACTCCTTTTATAAAGTTTTATTGGTGAGAGTGGATCACAGCAGTCTGGACTGGACGGATGACGAGGTTGTCGTGACCGGCTCTTTTGGGGATGTAGCAGAAGAGACGACATATCGATTTATCGGTAAAATGATTGAACATCCTAAGTATGGTAAACAATTTGCCGCCAGCAATTATGAAAATGAAACGCCGACGACGAAAACCGGTCTCGTCAAATATCTATCTTCGGACCAATTTCCAGGACTGGGCAAGAAGACTGCAGAACGGTTAGTAGATACATTAGGAACAGACCTAATTGACAAGATTATTGCGGACCCAGCAGTCTTAACATCACTGGGATTAAAGGCCGAGGTACGCGAACATTTGGTCTCGGTGCTGACGGAAAATCATGGGACTGATCAGATCATTATCGGATTGAATGGTTTAGGTTTCGGTAGTCAGTTAGCAGCGACGATTTTTGAAGCGTATCGACAGGATACGATGCGCGTTATTCAAGAAAATCCGTATCGACTGGCTGAAGATATCAATGGTGTCAGCTTCAAACGAGCGGATCAGATTGCCGAACAACTGGGTTTTGATGCAGATGCCCCTGGACGGTTACGAGCGGCCCTGCTGGAAACCATTACAAACCTGTGCTTTTCCGCTGGTGATACTTACGCGGCATTAACGCCGGTATTAAACGGGGCCACTTCGTTACTAGAGCAGGCACGTCCCGTGCAAATTTCACCTAATGATTTGGCAGATCAACTCTTAGCCTTAGCCAAAGATCAAAAAATTGTTGGGACCAAGCAACAGGTTTATTTAAAGTCGTTATACGATAGTGAATGGGGCGCCGCTGAGCAATTGGTTCGGCTCCATCAGCAGCAAGTAACCGTCGTTGATGACGACACGGATTGGAATCACGAGATTCGTTGGGTCCAAAAGCAATTAGATATTGATTACGACGCAGATCAAGTGGACGCTTTGAAGACGGCAATCACCGCACCTATTTCGCTACTGACCGGTGGTCCGGGGACTGGTAAAACGACCATTATCAACGGACTAGTGGCGCTTTTTGCACATTTACATGATGTTTCCTTGGATGTGAATGAATATGAGTCTGGCACTTTTCCCATTTTATTGGCGGCCCCGACCGGTCGAGCGGCCAAACGAATGAGCGAGGTAACTGATTTGCCAGCTAGCACGATTCATCGATTGTTAGGCTTGACGGGTCGCGAAACCAGCGATGCGGAAACGAGTGGACATGAATTAAGTGGCGGGCTGTTAATTGTCGATGAGATGTCGATGGTCGATACCTTCTTATTTAAGACGCTGATGGCGGCCATTCCAGACGGGATGCAAGTTGTTTTGGTCGGAGATCGCGATCAATTGCCATCAGTTGGGCCAGGGCAAGTGTTTGCCGATTTATTAAATTCCGCTTGCTTGCCGGCAACACAACTAACGACGATCTACCGACAGGCGGATGCCTCATCAATCATTCCACTGGCGCACGCCATTAAGGCCGGTCATTTACCTGCTGACTTTACCGTCAATCAAGCCGACCGAAGTTTTTTTGCGGCCGATCCCAACCAGGTTGTGCCGCTGATTAGTCAGGTGGTAGAACGAGCGAAAGCACGCGGATTTGCTAAAAGTGACATTCAGGTACTAGCTCCTATGTATCGCGGCGCTGCCGGAATTAATGCGCTCAATGCCGCTTTACAGACGATCCTTAATCCGCCGCGATCGGCGAAAACGAAACAATTAACGGCTCACGGTGAGCAATTTCGGATCGGTGATAAAGTTCTTCATTTGGTTAATAGCCCCGAACATAATGTATTTAATGGTGACATGGGCGAAATCGTGGGCATTGACTTAGCAAGTGATAAAACTAATGAAGACAAAGTCGATAAGCTAACCCTAGCTTTTGAACAGACGGAAGTTGAGTACACGCGCCAACAATTTGATCGGATCACACTAGCTTATTGTGTCTCGATTCATAAGGCGCAAGGGTCACAATTCAAATTAGTGATCTTGCCGCTGGTGCCTCAATTTCGGCGAATGTTACAACGTAATTTGTTATATACAGCGGTGACACGCGCCCAGCAATGGCTGATTTTGGTTGGCGACGAGCATTCCTTTAGTGAAGCGGCCCACAACGAATCCGCCAACCGCCATACGACATTACCTGAACGATTACGTCAAGTATTTGGTCAGTCGACGGAAACTGCAACAGAAAATCAGGCAACATCGAAAACGCCGAAGCGGGTTCAACTTGCTAATTCTGCTCCAATAATTCATGACGAACCAGCTGAGCGGGCGGGGACAGTTTTAACAACTGCATTAGTCTTGAGTGGTACAGTGGATCCAATGATTGGCATGGCGGGGATTACGCCAGCTTCATTTGCCGGGTCACGGACTGATACGCAGTCAGTGGACAATTAAAAACCGAGGGGAGAGGCAGATGGCACAGAATGCAACAACCGCAGCACAACAAGATACCGCCATTGCTGAGCACTGGCGGGTGAATACCGGTTTATTTTTAGCGGCGCAAAACTTTTTTCTGTTTGGTTCCTCTTCAGTTTTCTTTGCAATCCTGTGGTACATTGCCTTGAAGGCTTCATCAGGAACGTGGATGATGTTGGCTACATTGGCCCAGAGTTTACCGCAAATTTTGGTCTCTTTGTGGGCCGGCGTGTGGGCTGATCGTTGTAATCGACGTAATTTATTAATGTGGGCAACTGGCATGGTTACGGTGGTGACGTTGGGCATCGCTTTGATGTTTTATTTTGGGTGGCGCGATTTGTGGTTGTTGCTTCTAATTGCAGCCGTTCGTTCGTTAGGCACCGGGGTTGAGATGCCGGTTGGGAACGCTTTATTACCGCAGTTAGCGCCGCGAGCTCAACTGACGCGGATGAATGGGTTAAATCAGTTAATCAACGCCGGCTTACTACTCATTACTCCAATTGTGTCGGGGCTTATTTTAAGTCGTTTGGGGATTATCTTCATTTTCGTCGTCGATGTTGTCACGGCCTCGATTGGTTTACTGCTACTAGCTGGAATTCGAATTGCGCCCAGTGTGGTGGCCTTTCAGAAAAATAGCGCAGGGATGGTAACATCTACCTTGGCTGAAATTGGCAGCGGCCTACGCTTCACGTTTGCACATGGTTTCATGCGCTGGTTTATGATCCTAATCGCCTTATCCTTTGTGTTGATTGCGCCAAGTTCACAGTTATCGACATTATTTGTGAAGCAAACCTTTGGCAGCAAGGTCATGTTGCTGACGTTAAACGAATTGTTATGGACGGCAGGAGCCACGCTTGGGGGTATTTGGATCAGTAGCCACCACCAATTACCCCATAAAATTCGAATCATTGCCGTCGCATTAGGCGTTTCTGGCGTAGCCTTTGCGGCAATGGGCATTGCACGACCATTCGCTTGGTATCTGTTCTTCATGTTTATCAGTGGCATTGCGATGCCGATTATCACTGCCACTAGCAATATCCTGATTCAAGAAGCGGTCACACCCAACATGATGGGCCGGGTTTTCTCAATTTTTCAAATTGTCTCGACAGGCATTTATCCTATTGCCATGTTATTCTTTGGTCCCTTAGCGGACGTGGTTGCGATCAAATGGATCTTCATGGCTAGTGGACTGGTCTTAATCGTCGTCGCCTGGTACTTCAACAGGGTCCTCCAACGAATTGGCGCACCGGGTCGTGAGGATTAATCGGTGAGCTCGGGCGCAGGTGGCGTGACTCACGCTCTAATGTAAACGTGTTCGCCATCACTGAAGACTGTGCACAACTAGCAATCACTACCGGGTGAAGCCCACTCGTCCATGATTTCCAGTTGTTGCTCGGACTCAAACCAGTCTTACTCACGCTCTGGGGGGGTGTTCACCCTCGGTTTTTTTTGCGATAATAGGCATATTGAACAAAAGCAGTGGAGGCAATCATGAGCGAACAACACACCAATGGTGATATTAAACTATTTGCATTAAACACAAACCGCGCGTTGGCTGAAAAAATTGCAGCCTCAATCGATATTCCGTTAAGCCCTGCGACGATCAGCACATTTGCCGATGGTGAAATTGCGATCAGTATTGACGAAAGTGTTAGAGGTTGTGAAGCGTACGTCATCCAATCCGTTAGTGATCCAGTCAACAGTTCCTTTATGCAAGTAATGATCATGGTGGATGCATTACGTCGGGCTAGTGCAGGACAAATTAATGTGGTCTTGCCTTATTATGGTTATGCACGCGCCGATCGCAAGGCTCGCTCTCGAGAACCAATTACGGCTAAGTTGGTCGCTAATTTTTTGGAAATCGATGGCGTAGATCGCGTGTTGACCCTTGATCTACATGCCGAACAGGTCCAAGGCTTCTTTAACATTCCGGTGGACCATTTGTTAGCAGCACCATTATTGGCAAAATATTTCTATACTCATGATTTATTAGATAATGTGGTGGTTGTCGCCCCTGATCATGCCGGCGTGTCACGGGCTCGCAATTTTGCAGAATTGTTAAAGGCTCCCATTGCGATCATTGATAATCGCTCTGAAGATAAATTTGATCCAGAACCTGACTCTATTATTGGTGATGTCCAAGACAAAAATGCGATTATCATCGATGACATGATCGATACGGCGGATCGGATGGCTTTGTCCGCCAATATTTTAAAATCCGGCGGTGCTAAACACACATATGCGGTGGCCACACACCCGATCTTTTCAGGCAATGCGGCGGCCACTTTGGCTAATTCACAGCTAGATCGAGTGATTGTGACGGATTCAATTGGGGTGCCAGTTGAAAAGGCGTTTGATAAGCTTGTTGTGATTTCAGTCGCTGATCTGATGGGGGAAGCCATTATGCGGATCCATAATAATCAGCCCGTTGACGAACTTTTTATCAGTAAACAAAATCCCGATGTGAAATTACGGTGAGGGTTGTGATTTACATCGGTAATTGAAGAGATTCGCGCAAATCCAATCAGGATTTAGCGCGTTTTTTTTATTGGAGTTTCAAAAAAACGTTATAAACATTTTTTTACCTTAACTTGTCTAAATAAATCCCTACGCGCCTGATAACCCATCGGCGCGGAAATCAACCACTCGTTTTCATCTTTAAAATGAGCTAAAATAAATAATTGAATTGATTAGTTAAGATTTTGTCAGCAATTGACAGCACAGTGGCGAAGGGGGAGTAATAAGATGTATCAAGCAGATGAACAACGTTATAACAAAATGCCCGTTCGACGGGTTGCAGATACTGGGTTTATGTTGCCTGCCATCAGTTTTGGACTTTGGCGTAACTTAGGCGATCAACAACCATATGCCAATAGTCGAGAATTGATTTTGTCGGCTTTTGATCAAGGCATTTTTAGCTTTGATAACGCCTCAAACTACGGACCCAGTAATGGATCAGCTGAAGAAACGTTTGGCCGAGTTTTTGAGCAAGATTTGAAGCCTTATCGAAATGAGTTGGTCATTACAACCAAAGCTGGTTTCCACATGTGGCCTGGACCGTATGGTGAATTTTCATCACGGAAAACGCTGATGAACGCGTTGGATCTTTCATTGAAACGCATGCATCTGGACTACGTCGATGTCTTTTATATGCATCGTTTCGATCCCAAGACTTCATTAGAGGAACAGGTTGAAACATTGGATCTGATGGTACGGCAAGGTAAAACATTGTATGTCGGCATCTCTAATTTTGATGCAAAACAAACCGCGGCGATCACGAAGTTGTTTAAGGCTCATCACACACCATTTGTGGTGAATCAGAGCAGTTACAATATGATCAACCGAACTGTTGAAACAGACGGCTTATTAGATGTGTTACGAAATGATCAACGGGGCTTGGTTGCGTATGGTCCGCTTGCGGAAGGATTGCTCACGGATCGATACTTGCAAGGAATTCCTGATGACATGCCGATTCATTGGAGTAATCAATGGGCCTTGGATCAAGGCACGGATAGGTTAGTAAAGAAGCTCAATGATTTGAATCAAGTTGCTAGCGACCGGGGGCAAACCCTTGCGCAAATGGCGTTGGCCTGGTTATTGCATGACGATGTCGTGGCCAGCGTTGTGATCGGGGCTAGTCACATCGACCATTTATTGAACAATCTGAAAGCAGTCGATCAAATGAGCTTTACAGATGATGAATTAGCCCAGATCAATACAATTCTTGACCGATAAAAATAATTATTTTAATGAGAAACCAAAAATTAGTCTCATGATTTTCTCAACTTTCTCATTGACAGGTGATTTTCAATGCGCTACTATCTTAGTTAATTTCATGAAACCGAAACAATACGAACAGGAGAGTAGCCTTTGTAAAGCTATCCAGAAAGCCTGAGTTGCTGAAAACAGGCGAGTGGCGCAAAGACGAACATGGCCTGTGATTGGTTTCATCGAGCGCGTTGCGTAAGATGAAAATGACTTGGCGCCCATTATCGCGCACACCTTAACCAACTGGGGAGTTCTAGACCCCCAGGAGGCGTCGGTTGGTGAGAGACTAAATGTGAATTTAGTCTGAATTTAGAATGGTAACGCGGGCTGCTCGCTTCTAATCAATTTGATTAGAAGCGAGCTTTTTTAGTCGGCAAGTCATCATCGGTTGTCTTAATGAAGTGGTCATTAACGTCATGATTGATTTTAATTTAAGTGAAAATTGAGGAGGAACAGTGTGATGAATAAAAAGGCAAAACGGGTATTATTAAGTTTAACAGCGGTTTTTGCACTTATTTTGGTTCTAGCTGGTTGTGGGAAATCAACTAGTAAGCAAACGACGACCATTAAAGTGGGCATCGTCGGAACTGACGATGAAAAGATTTGGAAGCCGATTGCCAGCAAAGTTAAAAAGGATGGGATTAATTTAAAAATTGTGACATTCACAGATTACACCCAGCCCAACCAAGCCCTAAATGACAAGCAAATTGATATTAATGCCTTTCAGCACTACTATTTCTTGGATCAATGGAACAAGGCGCACAAGACAGACATTACCTCAGTGGGCAAGACTGTTGTTGCACCTTTAGGCTTGTTTAGCAAAAAGATTAAGAAGATCAGTGCGTTTAAAAAAGGCGATTCAATTGTGATCCCGAATGACGCAACGAATGAAGGCCGGGCCTTAAACCTATTGAAGAATGCCGGCTTGATCAAGTTAAACCACACAAAACTACCAACGACTAAAGATATTACTAGTAATCCTAAGTCATTAAAAATCACGGCGGTTGCTGCTGATCAAACACCGCGTTCATTAGATTCCGTCACTGCCGCCGTTGTCAACAATACATTTGCGGTTGATGCAGGATTGAACATCAAGCATGCGGTTTACGCTGAAAAGATTGATCAGAACGTTAAGCCTTACATCAATATCATTGCTGCGCGCAAAGCAGATAAAAATAAGCGAGCAATTAAAGAAATCGTTAAGGCTTACCAGAGCGAACGGAATGCTAAGCTTATTCAAAAAGACTTCCATGGCACCGAGTTGCCAGCATGGAATTTGAAGATTGCCAAATAATTTTTAATTAATCGCCAAGCCGGACCTACGATATCGGTTTGGCCTACATAGAACAAGCGAAAAACTTTTTAAATTAGTGTTTGTTTAACGAGAAAGGATATGAATTATGGCAGAAGCAACCCCGATGATCGAACTAAGCGGGATCGATGTGACATTTAAAGAGGCTGATCGAACGGTTTCAGCCGTTAAGCAGGTTGACCTGACCGTTAATAAGGGCGATATTTACGGTATTGTGGGCTATTCAGGCGCTGGTAAAAGTACGTTGGTCCGTGTGATCAATCAACTTCAACTACAGACCAATGGCACGGTCACTGTTAATGGCCAGCGGCTTGACCAGTTGCATGGCAAGGCTTTACGTCAAGCGCGGACGAAGATTGGCATGATCTTTCAACATTTTAATTTGATGAATGAAAGAACGATTGGCGACAATGTCCGTTTTCCACTATTGTTGGGAACGACGTTAAGCAAACAGCAGCAACTGGATAAAGTTGATGAATTATTGGCGTTAGTAGGTTTGTCTGATAAGAAGAATGACTATCCGGCACAGTTGTCTGGTGGTCAAAAGCAACGGGTCGCCATTGCACGTGCTTTGGCAAATGATCCAGAAATTTTAATTTCTGACGAGGCAACTTCTGCGTTGGATCCCAAAACTACCGGTTCTATTTTAGCTTTATTAAAGCGGCTAAATGAAACCTTAGGCTTAACAGTAGTGCTAATTACACATGAAATGCAGGCAGTGAAAGCTATCTGTAATCGAGTCGCGGTGATGCAAAGTGGTGAAATTATTGAGCGTGGCGATTTATTGACGATTTTTTCAAATCCGAAAGAACAGCTAACGCAAGAATTTATCGAAACATCAACGCAGGTTGATTCGGCACTGGCAAATGTCGTCTCACAACCACGGATTCAGCAACTGGGCGTTGATGAACGATTAGTTGTCCTTTCATATGCTGGGGCTTCGACTGATGATCCCTTAATTGCGCAGTTGTACGAGCAATTTAAAGTCACCCCGAATATCCTTTTTGGAAACGTCGAGATTCTACAGAAAACGCCGGTCGGTACGTTAGGCTTAGTCTTAAGCGGGACTGCAGTTGACGATGCGTTGGCTTATGTTAAAGGGCAAGGCGTTCACGTTCGTGTCATTGATGTGCCGAAATATCGAGCGGAATTGGCTAACAAAGCGGCCAAAGCAAATCGCGGGGAGGGTGACGCATGAATACATTAATTGCAAGCGGGTTCTGGACGTCATTGATGCCAAATGTGATCGCAAATAAAGACGTTTTCATTCAATCGACTTGGGAAACTATTTACATGACGTTGGTTTCCGGTCTAGTTGCTGGCATTTTAGGATTATTGATGGGAATTATTCTAGTTGTGACTGCTCCAGGAGGCATCCTTGCTAATCCCAGCATTTACTGGATTCTCGATAAATTGGTCAATATTTTTCGATCCATTCCATTCATTATTTTGTTAGCAGTGATTGCACCGTTTACACGACTGATTGTCGGGACATCAATTGGAACCACTGCGGCGCTCGTTCCACTAACGATTGGGTGTGCGCCATTTTATGCTCGGCAAGTTCAAAATGCTTTATTTGATGTTGATCGAGGGATTATTGAAGCGGCTGAAGCAGTGGGTGCTTCGCCCATGCAAATTATCTTTCGCGTGTATCTGCGCGAGGCATTGCCAGATCTCATTCGGACTTCTGTCGTGACAATTATTTCGCTGATTGGACTGACTGCCATGGCAGGTGCCATCGGCGGCGGTGGTTTAGGGAACACGGCAATTAGCATTGGTTATGACCGATTTGAAAATGATATTACCGTTATGGCCATGATCATCATTTTGGTCATCGTTTTCTTAGTTCAAATCGTGGGTGACTGGTTTGCCCGGCGGACAGATCATCGTTAAACTTCGCTCAGTTACAAGACTCAGCCATTTTTAGTCTGCTTTGGATCAATCTTGATGCTTTAACCGAGTGAATCGACAAGACCAGTCGCTGAAACTTCGATGAACGGATTTATTCGAACTTGATTGTAAATTATCTTTTAGTGAGTGACGTTGACAACAGGAAATTGCCAAATTGTGCGCAAACAGTTGGTTGTACTCGGCCATCATGGTAGACTGGCCATAAGTAACCCGCAAAGGGATGAGGCATTTAAAAACGAAGTGGTCGCGGGCAATTGAAGCTCACCACAATAAGGAGTCTTTTAAATGAACTGGAATTCAACGCGTCGAATGTTCGACTGGTACAGTTTTGCTTTAGGGATCTTGTTCGTCATTGCCGGCTTGATGACCTTTTTTAATCCGGCTTCAAGCTTATTAGCCATCGTTGTCATGTTTGGAATCGTTGCACTCGTGGCGGGTATTTATCAAGTGTGGTTTCATGATGATGTTCGTCGATTACTGGGTCGCGCACCCATCTGGCTGCTGGTTAGTGGCATTATTGATATTGTGATTGGGGCTTTTTTAATCCTTCACTTAGGTATTGGTATGCGCATATTGCCATACTTTTTCGCCGTTTGGTTTATTTTCGACTCGTTAGCTGGACTGATTACGGCCAGTCTCTTACGAACTTTTGACAAGAATTACTTTTGGATTAGCGTGATCCTCGACATAGTTGGGATCATTTTGGGCTTTCTATTGTTATTCAAACCGGTAGTTTCCGCTTTAACATTGGCCACATTAGTTAGTCTATATCTGTTGGTCTATGGGGCCTATCACATTATGCGGGCATTTTAGAAAAATAATTAGTTGAGCGCCTGACTTATTTTAAAGTCAGGTTTTTTTGTACATCGTCGACGTAATTAATGTTTGTCATATATTTGTAAACATAGTTAAATATTTGCTGGTAAATCGATATAATTAGGCATCTTGTGGCATACAAAAACTATTCTGATGCTGACAGTCACCTGCAAAGTGAGTCCTTCTTTGGCATAATAAACAACAGAGTGCTAAACACTCAACTAGATTCTGGAGGGAATTTATGATGTTTAAACAACAAGCAAGGGGTTGGCAGCATTACATATCTCTGGTGCTAGTCGCCATGATTGGTATGTTAATGGTGGTTGGGACGACTAACGCACAGGCAAAGCACCACAAAAAGGCTGACGCAACTTCAGCAAAATCATTTTGGCAGGATAAAAATTATCGAGGTACGTTTAAACGGACGAGTACCCTAGGCAAACATAAAGTTTTGACCAACCGGTTAAGCATTACCTTCTCGAAAGATGGTCGCTATGTACAGCGCGTGACGACACCTTTAGGTATTTCTGGAATTCAAGAGCAAGTGACTGATGGGACCGTGAGCTTGAAGAAAGGGAATCAGTTGGAATTAACGCCACTGACCACCGCCACGATCGTTTATAAAACCAAAGCGGATCAAGCGGCCCACAAACCCGCAAACTATCACCAAAGTGGGAAAGACTTTAATAGCAAGCTCGTTTTTGCTCCTGATGGTCAGCCGCAACGCTATCAAGTTAATCGTAAAGTGAAAACAATCAAAGGGAGTGATGTTAAGCCTATGATTGCGATGAAAGTAGCTCATGATCAGCTTGTGTCTGCCAAAACGGCGATTGATCAATTACAAAAATAGGTGTTGAGACTAGTATTATGCCCCCGATAGCGGTTACAATATCACTGAAGGAGTTGTGATAGGAATGGCAGAACATGATCAGCAACACCCGAAAAAAATTGAGGGCAAGGTTTACGATTACAAACGGATTTTGGTGGGGGTCGATGACTCACCAGATGCGCAGCTTGCATACCAGTACGCAGTTAAACAAGCCAAGGAGGACAAGTCTGAATTGGTAATTGTTAGTATCTTGGAGGAACAAGACGTCAATGTCTTTACAGCACTGAGCAAAGAAATGTTGGATCAGCAACGTTCCGGAATTCAAGAGCGGCTGGAGTCTTATCGCAAGACAGCAAAAAATTCAGGGGTTAAATCCGTTAAAACCATTATTGCGGAGGGCGATCCTGGTGAGACGATTGTTAAACAAGTGATCCCACAAGTTGATCCGGATTTAGTCATTGTCGGTTCTTTATCGCGACAAGGCGTGGCAAAATACTTTGGTAGCCAGGCTGCCTATGTTGCGAAATATTCACCGGTTTCTGTATTGGTGGTTCGCTAGAACTGAATTTAAAAAATTCACATAAAAAAAGCGGAGCAATTTTGCTCCGTTTTTTTAACGCCATTATTTATTTAGGCTTTATCAACAGCGTGACCGCCGAAACCATTACGTAGAGAAGAAACAACCTTACCAGTAAAAGTATCATTCTCTAATGACCGATAACGCATCAATAGGGACATCGCAATAACTGGTGTCGCAACTTGCTGGTTCATTGCTTCTTCTAGCGTCCATTTACCTTCGCCAGAAGAGTGCATCGTTCCTTTAATGTTATCGAGTTTAGCATCGTTAGCAAAGGCTTCTTCTGCAAGTTCCATGAGCCATGAACGAACCACTGAACCACTGTTCCAAAGCCGAGCAACAGCTTCATTGTCATAGTCGAAGTCACTGTGTTCAAGGACTTCAAAGCCTTCACCGATCGCTTCCATCATCCCATATTCGATCCCGTTGTGGACCATCTTCAAGTAATGACCAGAACCGGCCTTACCGGTGTAAAGATAGCCGTTCTTTTGCGCGATTCCTTCATATAGTGGCCGTAAAGTTTCGAAGGCAGCAGCGTCGTTACCACCAATCATAAAGTTTCCATCATGGCGGGCGCCTGACTGGCCACCTGAAGTACCACAATCAAAGAAATTGATTCCTTTAGCTTCAGCCTTTTGCGCATCAGCAACGGAGTCTTTCCAGAAGGAGTTCCCACCATCAATGATAAAGTCACCGGCATCTAACAAATCGAGTAAGCCATCAATCGTTGTTTCCGTTGGTTTGCCAGCAGGTACCATGACCCAAACAATCTTTGGTGACGGTAATTTAGCAACCATGTCTGCCAAGGAGTCAGCGCCTTGCGCGCCAGCCGAAACAGCTTGATCAACAAATTCCTTGTTTAAATCAAAACCAACCACTTCGTTATCGTGGTCCATCATGTTTTCCGCAAGGTTTAAGCCCATTTTTCCTAAACCGATTAACCCTAATTTCATAAATGAAATCCCTCTTCCTTATCTGAATGAACGTTACGAGCTTAAGTATATGAAAAAAGTTTGCAAAAATCAATAATAATTCTGAAAATCAATTTCAAAAACATTTTTTCACAAGTTTCTTGGTTGGATCAGTTAAAGCCGCCTTATTACAGCATATTGGCAGATCCAAATGTTTTGATTGCTATGACCAATTAATTGATTGTGAATAAAAGTTTGAGAGTTCTTTAAGGTGATTAGACTTTGCTGTAATCATCTTGTCATTTGATTGTCACATGCGTAGACTAACGATATATACATGGGGGAGAACAGAAAGTTTGGAGGCGGTTCGATGCAGAGTGCCGGCGAGCGATCGCTTGAATATTACATGGGACTGAGCTACCAGATTGTCATTAACTCCGTGGAAGAGGGTTCTGGTAGACATTATTTTGCGCTTAGTGTGCCCGATCTGACTGGACTTGGTGTTGCGGCTGACACCATTTCTGAGGGAATTCGGGAATTAAATGAAGCAAAGCGCATGTGGTTTGCAACCAACTTAAAGTTGGAACGGCCGATCCCAGAACCTAGTCCTGATCCACAATAAGGGATCTATTCTAAAATTGGTTTCACTCCTAAGGCGACCGTGGCTGGCCGCTTTTTTTGTTGTATAAATTTGTTTTCCACTAATACTTATAACCCTCAGTTTATTTTACTTCGATTATTTAAACCCGTTGTTTGCCATTTTTTTGCAGTTATGGCGTTTGTTACTTTAGCAATTAATCGTGAATAAATTTGCTTTCTTGAACCTGCCGGCATGATCTTAAACGAGATTAGATAAATTTGGAGGCTGGATGATGTTAATTAGACAGGCATTCATCAATAATGCGAAGTCTGCTCAGGATTTACGGGTTGAAGATGGTGTGTTTACGGAAATTGCAACACATTTGTCAGCAAAAGATCATGAGACGGTGATTGATGCCACTGGCAAATTACTTTTACCACCGTTAGTCGATCCCCACGTTCATTTAGATGCCACGCAAACCGCGGGTGATCCAGAATGGAACCAGACAGGAACCTTGTTTGATGGTATTCGGATTTGGTCTGAGCGTAAAAAGACGTTATCCATTGAGGATGTTAAGCAACGCGCCAAGGTCACACTGCGCAAGCAGATCGGGAATGGTATTCAGGTTGTGCGTTCACATGTGGATGTAACAGACCCCAATTTAACCGCACTTAAAGCCTTGCTAGAAGTCAAAGCTGAATTGGCTGATGAAATTGAACTCCAGTTGGTGGCTTTTCCGCAAGAAGGAATTTTGTCATTTCCTCAAGGTAAAGCGTTGATGGAAGAAGCTGTCAAATTAGGCGCAGATGTCATTGGCGGCATTCCTCACTTTGAATTTACGCGCGAATATGGGATTGAGTCGCTACATTTCATCGGTGATTTAGCGCAGAAATACGATCGCCTCATTGATGTCCATTGTGATGAAATTGATGATCCCGCATCCCGTCATTTGGAAACCCTTGCCACAATTGCCTATGAGACTGGTCTAGGTGATCGAGTAACGGCCAGTCACACGACGGCACTTGGTTCTTACAATAATGCTTATGCATATAAATTGTTTCGACTCCTCAAAATGGCCGATATTAATATGATCGCAAATCCATTGGTTAACACAAATTTGGGTGGTCGTTTCGACACTTATCCCAAACGTCGCGGGATGACGCGAGTCAAAGAACTGGATGCTGATGGGATCAATGTTGCTTTTGGTGAAGACGATGTTCGTGATCCTTGGTATCCAATGGGTAACGGGAATATGCTGGATCCGGTTTCAATGGGGCTGCATGTTGGTCATCTGATGGGGTATGACGAGATTAACAACAGTTATCAATTTGTCACCACACATGCGGCCAAAGCTCTCCATATCTTGGACCACTATGGGATTGAGATCGGTAAGCCCGCCAACTTCATCATTTATAATCAGGCTGATTTTTATAACACACTAAATGAACATGCAGAAGTTTTATATAGTGTTCGACAAGGGCGAATTATCGCGCAGACGACGCCTAAAGTGACAAAGTTGAATTTTTAAAGTAACGAATTAGCCGCAGTTGACGCGGTGGTCAAAATTTCACAAGCACTTTGATACCTTTGTGAAATTATTTTTTTAAAAAATGAAACAGGCTTGTCAATATGTCAACACCAGGCATCAGCAATGATTAAATTGCTGATGCTTTTTTCACTAATTTTAATTCAACAAGTGAAAGTGTGCTAAAATAAGCGCATTACACGGTTAAGAGAGGCTAAGACATGACAGAAGAGAAAGCACAACGATTTGGCGCGGATGCAGTGGTCGAAAGTTTGATTAATCATAACGTCAAGTACGTCTTTGGCGTACCTGGAGCCAAAATTGATCGATTATTTGAACGTTTAGCGCATCCTAATAACGCGAAGGCGCCCAAATTGATCGTGACCCGCCATGAACAAAATGCTGCCTTTATTGCGGCTGGCATTGGTCGTTTAACAGGCGAACCTGGTGTTGCAATCACGACGTCCGGCCCCGGGGCTAGCAATTTGGCAACAGGGCTTGTAACCGCAACAGCTGAAGGAGATCCCGTCGTTGCCATTGGCGGTCAGGTGCCACGACGCGATTTGCTACGCTTGACGCATCAAAGTATGGCTAATGCGGCTTTATTCAAACCAATTACGAAGTTTTCAGCTGAAATTCAAGACCCTGAGAACATTTCAGAAGTTATCGGTAATGCGTTTGAGGCTGCCACGGCTGGCAAACAAGGTGCCAGCTTCGTTTCTTTACCCCAGGATGTTGATGATGCACCAGTTATGACTCCAGCACTTGAACCTATGCAAGCACCCGTGTTGGGACCTGCTAGTCCTGCTGATGTGAACTTATTAGCGCAAGAAATTCGTGCTGCCAAGTTACCAGTAATTTTGGCCGGGATGCGGGCATCTTCCGCACAGGTTACGAACGCGATTCGTAAATTGGTAAAAGCTGCTAATTTACCAGTTGTTGAAACATTTCAGGCAGCTGGTGTCATTTCGCGTGAGTTAGAGGAAAAACATTATTTTGGACGTGTGGGTTTATTCCGCAACCAACCTGGTGACCGGTTGCTAAAACAAGCAGATTTAGTTATTGCGGTTGGGTATGATGCCGTTGAGTATGAACCACGAAATTGGAATGCAGAGAAGCAAGCACGGATCGTCACTATCGATGCCACGGCTGCGCAATTAGATCAAAATTATCAACCTGAAACTCAACTGGTCGGTGATATTGCCCAAAGTTTGGCAATTTTGCAGGCGAACATCAAGGGCTACCAACCTAACGAGGCTGGTCAAAAAGTCTTAGCTCAGTTACACGATGAGTTGACGCAACGTGATCGAGATTACGTGCAGGCGCCAGATGCAACTAAAGTCGAGCCGCTGGCACTGGTGGCTGCGCTTCAGGACCATGTCAGTGATGAAATGACAGTCTCCGTGGATGTTGGCAGTCACTATATTTGGATGGCACGCCACTTTCGTAGTTATCAACCACGTCATCTACTCTTTAGTAATGGCATGCAAACACTTGGCGTGGCCTTGCCATGGGCCATTGCGGCGGCATTGACGCGACCTGACGCACAGGCAGTTTCAGTTTCTGGAGACGGCGGCTTCTTGTTCTCTGGTCAGGAATTGGAGACCGCAGTTCGTTTGGGATTGAATATTGTTCATATTATCTGGAACGACGGTCATTACGACATGGTTAAATTCCAAGAAGAGATGAAATATAAAGTGGATGCGGGAGTTGACTTTGGCTCGGTTGACTATGTCAAATATGCGGAAGCTTTTGGGGCAACCGGTCTACGAGTAACCAAGCCAGCTGATTTACAAGCCGTGCTTGATCAGGCATTTGCGACTAAAGGACCAGTGATCGTCGATGTTCCAGTGGATTATTCACACAATCGGGCATTAGGCGAAAGTCTGTTACCAGATCAATTCTAAGGTTTCTTTAAATTCACACGAGGGGGAAATGAAATGAAAGAGACGACGACCTTGTTTCAACATGGGACGTTAGCACTACTCATTCCGGGATTGTTTGCCGGTACGTTGTCAGCTGGCGACTTAGTCAAGCACGGTGATACTGGAATCGGTACTTTGGATGCGCTAAACGGCGAGGTGATTGTCATCGATGGGCAAGTGTATCAGGCCGCTGAAGATGGTCACGTTTATTCGGTGCCGGATACGGCAATGATGCCATTTGCTTCCGTTCACTTTAGTGATATCAACCAACCTAAGATATCGCTTGAGGGGTTAAATCAAGACCAATTTTCGAATTGGTTAATCGAGGATCGGCATTTGAAAAATGCTTTTGCAGCGATTACGCTTCATGGTCAATTTTCCATGGTTCACGTGCGAGTTGCGCCAAAACAAACCGTGCCATTTCCACCGTTAACGGCGGCAACCGCGCACCAGCCAGAATTCACGCGTGAACAGGTGAGTGGCACAGTGGTTGGTTATTTTGCTCCAGACTTGTATGCGGGTGCCACAGTTGCCGGGTGTCACTTGCACTTTATTAGCGATGATCGTCAATTTGCCGGCCATTTACTTGATTTCCAGTTAATTGGTGGCGAAGGTGGCGTGCAACTTTTGCCAAACCTATTGCTCCATTTGCCGACTGACAATGCGACGTTTATGAACGCCGATATTGAACTTAACGGTTTAAATGACGCCATTAACCAGGCTGAACATTAATTAGCGTTTATAAAATTAGTCATCAAAATGCCCATCCTTTACGCACAAGGATGGGCATTTTGTCGTGGCATAATTCTAATCTAATTTTCCGGCGATAATTTGATCAATGACATTTAAAACGCCATCATCATTGTTTGAGTCAGTTCGGCGCGGTGCTTGTGCTAACACATCCGCGTGTGCATTGGCCATTGCGTAACCGTGTTCGGTCATGAGCAACATATCCAAATCGTTTTCATTATCACCAAAAGTGACAATTTCATTATTAGTAATGCCATAACGTTCTTGTAAATGTACCAAACCGGTTGCTTTAGTGATCCCGGCCACCCCGATATCCTCAGTATTGAAGCCGGAGTTCATGGCTGCTAAGCTATCATCGAGGTGGGCAACCAAAGCAGAAATTTGTTGACTTGGATCGATCTCTTGATCAAAGCTGACAGCGACTTTGACGAGTTGATCATCGAGCGAGCGCGGATCTAACTCATAAAGATGGTCAATACGTTGCAGGTCGTTATAATAACGTTTGATAAGTTCAAAGATTGGTTGAGGAACACTAGCATCCACGTAGGCACGGTTAACACCTGACAGGGTCGTCAACGCCGTTTGCGTACCAAATAATTGCTTGATCACACTCAATGTATCCGTAATTTGGTGATCAGGGATTTTGCTTGCAAACAACAATTCATCGCGAGCGTGAACAATGGCGCCGTTGTCAGAGATAAAGTCCATCTCATCTTTAAATGGCGTAAATCGTTCAACTAACCGTTGATACTGGGACCCACTGGCAGCAGCGAAATGAATACCTCGCTGACGTAAAGCCACAAACTGCGTGGCAAACCGATCGCGATCATAGTCGTTGTCATCGTTTAAAAATGTACCGTCCATGTCTACGGCAATGAGTTTTATCGGCATGAGGAACTCCTTTAATGGTGAATTTAATAATAAATTGATGATTAAACAAGGAAATCAGTCACGATTTTCTGATAAATCAAGCCTAAATGCAAGTAGTCACTTAAGTCAACAGATTCATTGACTTGATGAGCCGCCTCCCAACGTCCGGGGCCTAGCACAATAATGGGGAAGTGGTGATCGGCTTTCGTATATTCAGAGGCATCTGTAGCACCGTGAATGACATTTAGTTTGGCGGGTTGACCTGTGATTGCGGTAACCGCGGTTTTGGCTAATTCAACCAACGAAGACTGTTGATCAGAAATGACGGGGAAGAAACTAAAATCGATGGTTAGGTGCAAGTTGATCAGGGGGTCTTGGTTGAGCTGATCCACGACACTTTGCAATCGTGTGATTACTTTGTGGTTGTCGAAATCTGGAATTGGCCGGATGTTGCCTTCCAAGTGAGCATGGCCCGGAATAGAGTTCACTTGATCGCCACCGCTAATCACCGTCACTGAGTGCACAACTGGGCCGAGCACATCACTCACTGGCACATCATCAAAGGCATGTGCTTCGGCGTTGATGAAGGCATTGAGAGCCGAAATCGCGTTAATGCCTTTTTCTGGCATTGAAGAATGCACGGATTTACCGTCTGCGTCCACAGCATAATCAATTGAGCCGTTATGGGCAAAAATAATTTGATCACTCGTGGGTTCACCAACAATCATGGCATCAACGTGATCCACATAGCCAGCTTCGGTCAGCATCCGTGAACCAGGAGCGCCATATTCTTCGCCAACGGTCGCTAGGAATTGAAGTTGTCCTCGTTTAGGTAGCCCGGCATCGTGAAGCTCGATCAACGTGGTTACCATGGCAGCGAGGCCGCTTTTCATATCAGCAGTACCTCGACCAAACATTTTTCCATCAGTAATTTGGGCCGAAAGCGGATCAGCCTGCCAGCCGTCAGACGCATTGGCGGCCACGGTATCTAAATGGCCTGTTAACATGATGGTTTTGCCAGGTTGAGGACCCTTTAATGAAACAAACAGGTTTACTCGGCCATCCTGATATGGAATCTTCTTGGCATTAAGCCCGTGAGCTGCTAAAACTTCAATGATTTTATCGGCAACTGCTTCTTCATGTCCATTGCGCGAATCAATTTTAACAAGTTCAGCTAATAAATTAATTTGTTCGGCCGCTTCCATCACATTTCCCCCTTGTATATTGACATTAGTCTATTTATAGCACTTATGTTGAGTCTGGGTAACCTTTGGCTAGCAAAAATGAAACAAAACGCTTGGGGCAATCTGAAACATCAATGGTTGGTCTCACTCGGCAATAAAAAGGGTCGGCTATTTAAAAAAGTGACCGATCTTTGTACAAATTCCTAAGAATTGTGCAACCGTTTGATGAAAACTATACCAATTGTTTTTGATCCGCGTGGTTGTGCGACCTAAGAAAGCCCGGTGAATTATGATATATGAGACCAATTTGCTAATTTCATGATTTTTTAATAAAAAGGGGGTTGCTGATTAGCGAGGCATCCATTAGGGTGTTATGCATAGACCAATTTAAATAATTATGTTTAAAAGGCCTATCCAATAAGCTAAAAAGGGTGATACCAATGGATGAATCAAGAATCAATCGCTTAGGTGTAGAATTATATGCCGATGGCGCTAATATCGAAGACATGGTGGACGCTTATAAATCTGGTTTGGTGACTGGATTTACGACGAATCCATCCTTAATGAAAGAAGCCGGCGTAACTGACTACGTAGAATTTGCTCATCAGGCGGTTGCTGCCATTCCAGATTTGCCGATTTCCTTTGAGGTTTTTGCAGACGATCCAGAGGATATGGCCGCCGAAGCTGAAATTATTAGTCATTTTGGCACGCATGTCTTCGTCAAGATTCCAGTCATGAACTCCCGGGGAGAATCCACGATTCCACTGATTCACCGGCTCTCTCATGATGGCATTAAAGTTAATGCGACCGCCATCTTCACAGAAGAGCAGGTTCGTGCAGTCCGTGACGCTTTAGACGAGGAGACGGGCGGTATTGTGTCCGTCTTTGCGGGGCGGATTGCTGACACGGGCGTAGATCCACGACCACTAATGTCTAAATACGCCGATATTGTGCACTTTAAGCCAGGTTTGAAGCTACTCTGGGCCAGCCAGCGGGAAGTATACAACATCATGCAAGCGGCTCAGACACATACCGACATTATCACGTGTACCCCTGGTTCGTTGAAAAAGTTGGCTTTGCTTGGCAAGCCTCTAGCAGAATATTCTTTAGACACGGTTAAACGTTTTAAAGCTGACAGCCAAGCACTGGGTTTTGAAATTCTTGCAAAGTAATCAAAAGATTAAGTTAGTTACACTTTGCGTTGATGTAACCTCACTGAAACGCCGACGTGACGAAATTTGCGAAATAAGCTGAATAAATGTAAAACGACGATCATGCGCTAACTGGGAAAGCGCGTGATCGTCGTTTTGTTTGATAAATTTGTGCTCGTTAATAACAGAACAGCGACTCATTTACTAACGAGGTTCTCAATCCCGCAGTCGAGATAGGCGCTAGCATCGGTTGGATCAATACTCGGCAAAATGATTTGAATACCACCGGCCTTGGTGATCGCTTGAATCACGGGTTGTGGTGCATACGCGGCGTTGCGTTGATTAATGATATTAGTTGCTTCTGTTAAGGTATCAGCGGGAATAGCGATACGTGGTTTCATAAACGAAAATCCTTTCCCAATTCATAATTAATCAATGGTGAATTTGTTCATTTATTTTTAATGTTATACCCGTTGGGGTTGAAAAAGTCGGGTAACGTGAGACGCAGTTTGTTGGCCAAATGGCGACGACGTTTATATAGTGTTGGTCGCGAAATCTGATATTTAGTTGCGAGGACCGTTAAGTTTAAGGGTTCTGTGAGTAAGTCACCCAGAAATTGACGCTCGTCTTGGTCAAGTCGTGTCTGAATGAGCTGGCACAAGTCACTTGTTTCCAACTGGTGAGCTACGTCGATTTGGGGATCCGGCTGGGTTGAATGATCGGGTAGTGATGTTTGGTGCTGGGTTGTTACCGTCTTTTTTCGTAGATAATCCAGTAAACGCCAATAGAGTCGTTGATAAGCATACCGGTGTAAAGCCGCCGGATCGTGGTCATCAATTTGTGAAACATACTCCATAAAGACATCGACATAAATCAGACGACCTTCTGATAACAGATCTTCGTAATCTTGATGCCTGGGACTGATGTGAAGGCGTTTTAAGACGCCGTAAACGACTCGAAAATTATTGGGATCGGCGACAAAATTAAAGGCGGCATCAGATAAAGAATGTGACATGGGCGACTTCCTTTTTCTAACGGAACGATTCCGTTGATGATCCAAAGGCCTTTGGTCACCATCACTGTACTAAATTCCGAATCAAATGCGCGACTGCGGGTTTGATTTATCGGAGTTACATCCATTTGAACGTCAAGATTCCTAATGCAAATGGACTCAAGCCGGGATTTTATCAGCTAATTAATGGTCAAATTACGGATTTCGCGTTAAATCTTAATTGTTTTTCGTACCGAATTTAAGCTGAAACGCGGTATGATGGACTTAATTCTAAAGACAAAGAGGTTTAATCATGAGTGTGGCAACCCCCATTAGTAAGCCAGAACAACAAGTATTCCATGACTATGAAATTCCCGTTCATGAGCCATTAAGCACCTTTAAAAGTTTGGCCGCGGTGACGACGATGGCCGGTGAATTTGAAGGGCACGCTGTTGACTTGACGGACCTGCTGAGTGACTATGTTGCGGCACAACTGGATTTTAATCGACTGGTTGATATTATTAATCAGGAATGGTGGAGCCAGTTGCAAACGTGGCATAAGTTGACAGGGGATCGTCTGTCAGCGAATGTGCAAAAACATGCGGCCGCCTTTGGACCATTTGAACAAGAGCGGCAACGATTAGCGGCCCAAGCTCAGGCTGGATTTCCTAAAGAGATCCTCCAAAAGCCGCGTGAACAATGGCACGCCCAAGATCTTTTTGCCTATGATTACATGATGTTTCAAGTCGATTTAAAATGGGAATTCTTCAATATCATGGAGATTATGGCGCAGTTAAATCCTGATGTGAATATGGAAACAATCGCGACCGAAATTCAGAGTCAGTTAGCCCCCAAACATGGTCCTAAAGAACGACGCGTTGATTTTGGCAGTCATAATTCTCCGGAGGATAAAGCATGAATTACATTGAACCTTTAAGCCAGACAGATAAGAAGTGGCTCCACGAACGCGAATTGCGGGTGGATGCACCGCTGGCTAAGATCAATGGCTTAACCGGCCTGCATCTGAATGGGTTAATTGATGGTCAGACGATTGCCGTAGATGAATTGATGGCGAATGCCTTCATTTGTCAGCTAGCGGTCAGCGATTTAAGTCAAAGCTACCAGCGATTAGAAACAGCTACCGATGCTGAGGCTGCTTTGATTGCCTTTTCAGCGGCTAGCCAACAGATTCATGAACGACTTCATAAGATCATGCAGCATTATGAAGCGGTTCTAAATGATGGGCAATTGTTACATGATCAAGTGCGGGCTAATTTTTACGCCGCGGAACCGGACGGCGTGATGGCCTCAATCACGGACGGAAAGGCCACCAACCAAATGCTCGCATTTCATGCGTTACTTGGAATGAGTGCGGATGCTCAATGGTTGATGGAGATGGCTTTGCAATTCCTGCATCGGTTAAATCCCGCACTTACAACGACACAATTGCAAATGATCAGCACGCAAATTGCGGACTTGGTTGCCGCCGGTTAGCGACAACACAGATTTAATGTAAATAAACACAGTTCGGCGCATTTGCTCATTGGAGCAATGCGCTTTTTTACTGGCTCGCAGCGAGTAGGCGGATAACTTTTTGCTAGCTGTGAAAATATGTTCTAAAAAAACAGTGGACATTATTTCATGCAGGTTGTTATACTGTAACCAAGCGAATGAAAGGGGTTACATAATATGACATTCACACGAGCACAACTAGCAAAATACATGGATCACACAATGTTAAAACCTGAGGCCACTGCTGATATGATCGACCAGACCGTTGCAGAAGCCCGCCAATATCAAACCGCGTCTGTTTGTATCAACCCATACTGGGTTACTCGCGTTCACGAAGGATTAGCCGGCACTGACGTTGCCACCTGCACGGTTATCGGTTTCCCTCTGGGTGCCAATACGACTGCTGTTAAGGTGTTTGAAACAAAAGAAGCCATTGACAATGGCGCTGATGAAATTGACATGGTGATTAACATCGGTGAGTTAAAGGCGCAACACGACGAGGCAGTTTTGGCCGATATTAAAGCAGTTGCAGAAGCGACTCACCAACAAGGCAAATTACTCAAAGTGATCATTGAAAATGCACTGCTCACGGATGAAGAAAAACGTCGGGCATCTAAACTAACGGTGGCCGGTGGGGCGGACTTTGTTAAGACTTCTACTGGTTTTGCCGCTTCTGGCGCCAAAGTTGACGATGTTAAATTAATGCGTGAGGCAGTCGGTCCTGATTTTAAGATTAAGGCGGCTGGTGGGATTCATACCTTAGCAGATGCAGAGGCGATGATTGCCGCTGGCGCTAATCGTTTAGGTGTTTCAGCCTCGGTGGCAATTTTGAACGAAATTACACCATCAGTTTAATGCGATAAATTTAACTGAAAATGTAAGCGTTTACGATACAGGGAGGGGTTTAACATGGCTTATCAACGAGTTTTTGCGATTGTATTAGATTCAGTTGGAATCGGTGAAGCACCGGATGCTGCAGCCTTTGATGATGTGGGCCCTGACACACTTGGACATGTGGGCGAATTCTACCAAGGAAAATTGGCGCTGCCTAATTTAGCTAAACTAGGATTAGGTAACATTCGGGCTGATCGACCGATTGCTGGGGTTGCTCCAGCTGTCAACGCACTGGGTGCATTTGGCAAGATGCAAGAAGTTTCCGCCGGTAAAGATAGCATGGATGGACACTGGGAGATGATGGGATTACCGGTTAAACAACCGCTATCCACTTTTCCTGAAGGGTTCCCAAAAGCTTTGATTGACAAAATCGCGGCTTTTTCTGGCCGTGACGTGATCGTTAACCGGCCGTATTCCGGCACGGATGTTATTCACGATTATGGTGAAGAACAAATGCGAACGGGAGCATTGATTGTCTATACGTCCGGAGATTCCGTCTTACAAATTGCAGCTCACGAAGATGTTATTTCAGTGGCTGAATTATATCGAATTTGTGAATATGCGCGTTCCCTGGTTAACGGACCAGAATGGACGATTGGCCGGATTATCGCCCGACCATATGTTGGCCCAGATAAAGATCATTTTACTCGTACTGCTAATCGGCACGACTTCAGCCTGGAACCAACGGGGCCCACTGATCTGGATCGCTTGAACAAAGCGGGCCTGGATGTGATTGGTATTGGCAAAATCAACGATATTTTTTCTGGACATGGGATCACTCGTGGCTATCATAATGAAAGCAATATGGACGGAATGGATCATGTCGATGAAGTCATGGCGAGTGATTTTCACGGCTTTTGCTTTACGAACTTAGTTGATTTTGACGCAATGTATGGTCATCGTCGTAATCCGAAAGGCTTCGGTCAGGCCCTAATGGACTTTGATCAGCGCTTGGGTCGCGTTTTAGCAAACTTAAAGGACGATGATTTACTATTAATCACGGCCGATCACGGCAATGATCCTGGCTTCAGAGGGACTGATCATACGCGAGAATTCGTGCCACTATTGGCTTATTCACCAGCGATGGCTAAGCCAAATCAGACATTAGGGATTCGATCGACGTTTGCAGATTTAGGCGCCACCATTTTAGACAACTTTAGCGTGGATGGTGCAGCTAACGGGACGAGTTTCTTGGCACAATTAAGCACAAATACACACGAGGTGACAAAATGAGTACACATATTGGTGCCCAAATGGGCGATTACGCTGACACAGTTCTATTACCTGGCGATCCCTTACGAGCAAAATATATTGCGGAGCATTTCCTAACAAATGTCAAACAGGTTAATGAGATCCGTAACGCCTTTGGCTATACTGGGGAATATCAAGGCCATCGGGTGTCCGTGCAGGGTTCAGGAATGGGGATTCCGTCAATGTCCATTTACATCAATGAACTCGTTCAGTTTTATGGGGTCAAAACGATTATTCGCGTCGGTTCTTGTGGCGGCATGGCGCCAGATGTACATTTACGTGATGTGTTATTGGCATCAGGATCGAGTACCGATTCGGCCGTCACTGCAAATACGTTTGGACCAGGCGTCCACTACGCACCATTAGCTGATTTTGGTTTGCTCGATACAGCCTATCATGAAGCGCAAAAGATGGGAATCACACCCAAAGTCGGTGACATTTTCGCCGCCGATCGTTTTTACAACGACGAGTTAGACATGAAGAAATTAGCGGATTATGGTGTGATTGGTACTGAAATGGAATCAGCTGGCTTGTACTTATTAGCAGCCAAATTACATTTCCGTGCATTATCTGTGCTAACTGTCAGCGATCTCATCTTTGGTGATGAAAAAACGACCGCCGCTGAGCGCGAACAGACATTTAATGATATGATTAACATCTCATTGGCAACCGCGATTGCCGAATAAAGATTGTTAACGGCGGTGGATCGAAGGTCAGCTTCGGTTCACCGCCGTTTATTGAATAACATTGCCCTGACCTGGTGGGTGAAAAAGGAGATTCACGCTGTGGAGAATGATCCAGATAAGTTAAATAACGCCTTAAAAGTAGCGCGTTTATACTATCAGAATGATTGGAGTCAAAGCGATATTGCGACTGAATTGCAAATTTCTCGGGCGACCGTGTCTCGATTGTTGCAGTATGCAAGAGATACGGGGGTTGTGCGGATTCAAATTATGGATCCGCAACTACCGATTACCACGTTAACTGCGGCTTTAAGAGCGCGTTATCAATTAAAGGATTTGGTCATTGTCCCGACGACGCCAGAAGCGGGCAATACGCTGCTCACCCAGGTCGGCGCCGGAGCGGCCAATTACATTGAATCCATTGTAAAAAGTGATGACATCATTGGGATCGGCTGGGGAAAAACAATTCATCAGGTTGCTAACCAATTGGATCCTAAGGATGTTGGCGGCGTGACCGTGGTTCAGATGAAGGGTAGTGTGGCCAATTCAAATAGCAACAACTATGCGTTTGAAAGTGTCAATACGTTTGCAAATGCTTTTAGAACGCAGCCACAGTATTTGCCATTACCAGTGATCTTCGACCACCAGCAGACTAAGGAATTGGTCGAGCAAGATACTCATATTCGCCATATTATCGAGCTTGGTCGTAAAGCAAATATTGCCGTTTTTACGGTTGGTACGGTGAGAGATTCGGCCTTACTGTTTAAACTTGGTTACTTCACAGCCACTGAACAATATGCCTTGCAACAGCGGGCAGTCGGGGATGTCTTTTCTAGATTCATTGACGTTAACGGACAAATTGTGGATGCGGACATCAACCAACGAACAATTGGGATTGCTTTGGATGAGTTGCCAGAAAAGGAACATAGTATTTTAGTAGCCGCAAATTCGGCAAAGGTACCAGCCATTCATGGTGCATTAACGGCGCATTATGCGAATACGTTAATTGTTGATCAAGCAACCGCCGCTGATTTAGTGGATTATGGCAAGCACGTCAGGACGAACTAGCAAGCCTTAATTCGTATGAGCTAATTAAATGAATTTTGAGACATGACCCTTAGCGATATCCGGAATGTTACATTTTTTTCGAAGAATTAGAGACCTCAGCAATAAATCAGGTCGTAAAAAATGAATTTGTGTTGATGTGAGTCATGATTTCATCATTAGGGCTAATCTGATTAGCTAAGAATAGGTTTGTAGATTAAGCTAGTTTTCAAAAGATGATTGTCTTCAATAGGTAAACTGGCACTAGCGCCGCTAGAATAATATAAGAATTTCAGACTGAACTATAAAATGTGCAAAGACAAAGAATAACGCATCATTAAGTTGAAGAATCATACATAAATTTCATATGTATCACAGGTGTTGTCATGTATGATTGATGAAACAGCGATTCTTGAGTTCAGGCGTATGTCTGTGCTCAGGAGACGCTGTTTCGTTTAACTGCTTGTAGTTGAAAGACTTGCTTTAAAAGATTTGCTTTAAAAGTTGCTGGAATTCGCGGATGCGGATAATAAGTCGACTGTACAAAGTGCTTGTCCATTGGTGTTCAGGATTAAAGCAGACTTGCTCACGTTCTGACATAAACGCTTTCGCAATTACTGAAGACTGTGCCTAACCCAAAACAATGTTCGGTTCAAATGCGTCCAATCATAATTCCCAGTTACTGATCCTCTACCGTGATGGTCAACGGGCTTAATCTAATGCCAATATAATGGCTGGATATGCTATGATAAAGTGGTCTATAACAATGTAGTAAGCGTTTACAATTATTAGGAACGGTTGGGTGATAGCAATGGCAAAACGGGTCACAATTAAAGATGTTGCCAAAGCAGCGTCCTTATCGATTACAACGGTTTCACAGATTTTAAATGGTAAAGGTGATCGTTTCCCAGAAGCGACACAAGAGAAGGTTTTACATCTGCGTGATGAGCTCGGTTACGTGCCCAACTTTAACGCGCGTAATCTCATCAGTCACTCCATGCAGACCGTGGGGATTATCGTACCTAATTTGGTCAATCCATTTTTTAGCATGTTTTTACGGGGAATTCAGGATGCGATGTTTGATCAAAATTGTGTGCCGATTTTTCTCAGTGCTGACCATAACGAAACCTTGGAAAAGTATTATCTGCGAACCTTGGTGGAACGAGATGTCGATGGGGTAATCATCGCTAGTTCGGCAATTGGTAACGCCGAGATTAATGATTTATTGAAGCGCAATCAAATTCCTTACCTGTTATTCGATCAAAACGACCCACAAAACGAAGGGGATCGGATTATCGTGGATGACGAGCGTGGCGGAGAATTGGCCACGAATCATTTAATCGAAGCTGGTCATCGTAAAATTGCGGTTGTACTACCAGATCAACCATCACAAAATGTTCGGATGCGACTAGCCGGTTATCGGAGCGCGATGGTGCGTCGCGGTTATGCTGTGGAGGATGCCTTAATCTTTACAACGGATTTGTCAAAGCACGGTGGTCGGCAGGTAGCAGCGGCCTTGATTAAGTCTTCGGCCACGGCTGTCTTTTGTTCGAATGATGAAATTGCTATCGGATTGATTCGTGGCTTGCGGGATGCGGGCAAGCGGGTACCGGAGGACATCTCGATTGTCGGTTATGATGACATTGATTTAGATGCCTACATTACGCCACTATTGACAACTGTCCATCAGCCAGTCTATGAAATGGGTGAGTGGGCCAGTCAGATGATTATGAAGCGTCTGCGAGAGCCTAATGGGCCTGCTCAATTAAAGGTCGTCGATGTTTCTTTGATTGAACGAGATTCTGTTCGAGGGTTGTAAGCCTTTGCAAAATATGCTATCTTTTTGATACAGGTTTAGTAAAACGTTTTACAAATTGATTTGTCACGGTAATTGACGGTTGATGTTTAGGAGTTGACCGCCGTTTTTACGCTAGAAATGTGGTAAATTGATGATTAGAACTAATGTAATCACGAATAAATTGTTTGAAAAAGGGGATCATGATGACAAACAAGGTTGTTGTATTAGGAAGCTTAAATGTTGATTCCATTCTACGCATCGCTCGCTTACCATTACCTGGCGAAACGATGGAAATGAATGATAAAAGTTCTGCACCAGGTGGGAAGGGCGCGAACCAAGCTGTCGCTGCTGCTCGAGCCGGTGCTGATACTTCTTTTATCGGTAAGGTCGGGGCCGACGATGCAGCTGAAGTATTGCGCGATGCTCTAAAATCAGATGGCATCAGTACTGAACACGTGACGACAGATGAAAATCGTGGTTCTGGACAGGCGTTTATTTTGTTACAAGAATCTGGGCAAAACTCGATTTTGGTCTATGGTGGTTCGAACCAGGCATTGCGCCCAGCTGATGTAGATGCCGCTAAAGACTTGATTAAAGATGCCGACTTCTTAATTTCTCAATTTGAAACGCCAATTGACACGACAACTTATGCGTTTGAATATGCTCAAAGCGTTGGGGTAACCACGATTTTGAACCCAGCGCCGGCAATTCCAACCATCCCAACAGATTTATTGAAGGTTACCGATTTATTGTGTCCTAACGAAACAGAGTCGGCTACGTTAACGGGCATTGAAGTGACGGATGCAACCTCCATGATTTTAAACGCGGCTAAATTTGCCCAGATGGGCGTTAAGGAACTCATTATCACCGTTGGTTCTCGTGGGGCTTTCTATGCAAATCAAATGGAAAGTGGCTTTGTGGATGCATTTAAAGTTAAGGCGGTTGACACTACAGCGGCTGGTGACACCTTCTTAGGGGCACTTAGTTCACAACTGAAAACTGACTTTAGCAATATGCGTGAAGCAATCGTCTTTGCTAATCACGCATCATCCATTACCGTGCAACGATTGGGTGCTCAACCATCGATTCCGACATTGGCAGAAATTCAAGCCGAATACGATCAGTAAGATAAAGAATGTTGCACGACTAACTTTCACGATTTTTTAGCGTGAAGGTTTTTTTGTTTAAAGACCTTTTTTAGTCCTAATTATCGTGAAATAGCTTAAATTAATCAGCCGTTTAAACGAAGATTTTAACCCACTAAAAAATTTACTCTAATGAAAGCATTCAAAGATTAGGTTGGATGTTTTTTTAATTTCAATTAGTATGACAATGATGATGCTAATATGACGTTATGAATGATAACAATATGCAGAGTTCACAGTTGCAAACGCTTCCATAAATTGATACACTAAGCGAGTAAAAGTTTGTAAATCGTTTTACAAGCGGTTTTTAAAAATTAAACAAGGCGGTGAACTGGAATATGAAGAAAACGACAGTGATAAATTCTGATTTATCACGTGTTATTTCCCAAATGGGTCACTTTGACACGCTAGCGATTGGGGATGCTGGGATGCCTGTCCCAAAGGGAACAGAAAAGATTGATTTGGCTGTTACCAAAGGACTACCGAGTTTTATTGATGTTTTGACGAATGTATTGTCTGAACTGGCCGTTCAGCGAATTTATCTCGCGGAGGAAATGAAAGTTCAAAATCCCCACCAATTAACGGCAGTAAAAGCATTATTACCAGATGTTGAGATTGTCTTTATTCCTCATGATCAAATGAAGGCTGATCTGAGCCAGGCACATGCATTTGTCCGAACCGGGGAAATGACGCCTTATTCCAACATTATTTTAGAGAGTGGCGTGACATTCTAACGGGAGGTTGCTCAAATGGAAATTGACATGCAACACATTTCAAAGTCTTTTGGTCCCAATGTGGTGCTAAAAGACGTCAATTTTTCCGTCACAGGTGGCGAAGTCCATGCTTTGATGGGAGAAAATGGTGCAGGTAAATCGACGATGATGAACATTCTGACCGGTTTATTGGAGCCAAACGGTGGTGTGATCAAGGTCGATGGGCAAGAGACACATTTTGCCAACGCCTTGGAGGCAGAACAACATGGGATTGCATTTATTCATCAAGAAATGAACAATTTTGTTGAAATGCCGGTTTTGGATAACATGTTTTTGAACAAGGAAATTAAGAGTCGCTGGGGGTTTATTGATAACGATAAAATGAAAGCGCTTGCTAACGCCTCCTTAGATCGGTTAGGGATGAAAGTAAATCTAGAGCGACCAATTGGCGAACTATCGGTTGGGCAGCAACAAATGATTGAAATTGCCAAGTCCTTAATGACCGATGCCAAAGTGATTATTATGGATGAACCAACGGCGGCCTTGACGGAAAACGAAATTCAGAAATTATTTACCGTGATCAAATCATTAAAGGCTCAAGGCGTCGGTATTATCTATATTTCTCATCGTATGGAAGAATTATTTGCCATTTCTGATCGAGTAACTGTCATGCGTGATGGGTTAACCATTAATACGTATAAGACTGCCGAAACAAATGTTCAACAGATCGTTCACGATATGGTTGGCCGTGATTTAGGTGATTTTTATCCTGATCGGAATCCTAAATTTGGCGATACGATGATTAAAGTGAACGGCTTGACTAGCAGGGGGGTCTTTAAAGATATCAGCTTTGCGGTTCGCTCTGGTGAGATTCTGGCCTTCTCTGGTTTGATGGGCGCTGGGCGTACAGAGATTATGAGGGCAATCTTTGGGATCGACAAACTCGACGCGGGAACTATTGAAATTAATGGCGAAACGGTTCAAATTAGCAACCCTAACGAAGCGATTGCACACAATGTGGGGTTTTTAACCGAAGATCGGAAATCTGAGGGATTGATCCTCGATGATTCGATTGCTGACAATATCGATCTTCCTAGTATCGATGGTTTTACCAAACATGGCTTAATTGACCGTAAAGCGGATCGAGAATTTGTTGAATTATTGATGAAACGTCTGACCGTTAAAGCGACGAGCGCTGATGAGGAAGCAGGTAGTCTCTCCGGTGGAAATCAACAAAAGGTTGTCCTCGCCAAGTGGGTTGGCTCAGGGTCACAAGTGTTGATCTTAGATGAACCGACGCGTGGGGTCGACGTGGGCGCCAAACGGGAAATCTACGATTTGATGAATGAACTGACGGATCGGGGCACCGCGATCATCATGGTTTCTAGCGATTTGGATGAAGTTCTTGGATTTTCAGACAATATCGCCGTGGTCTATGAAGGTCAGCTAATGGGAATCGTCCCAACGGCCACCGCCAGTCAAGAAAGTGTCATGACGTTAGCAACGGGAGGAGAACGCTAATGGATAAGCAAACCGAAGCCAAAACAAAATTTAATTTCGGTGATTTTTATGCCAAACTGGGGCCGTTGGTTGCCCTGATCGTTTTAATTATTCTGGTCTCAATTCTGAATTTTTCATTTCTTGATCCATTGAACTTATTGAACTTATTACGGCAAGTTTCAATTAATGCCTTAATTGCCTTTGGGATGGAATTTGTTATTTTAACCGGTGGAATTGATTTATCTGTTGGATCAATTCTTGCCTTAAGTGGCGCGTTCACGGCCCAATTAGTATTGATGGGTGTGCCAGCCTTTTTCGCCTTCCTAATTGGGATGGTTACTGGTGGGATCTTTGGTGCGTTGAATGGGATTCTAATTGCTTATGGTAAAGCTGCGCCATTCATTGCCACATTAGCCACGCAAACGATTTTCCGTGGTGCAACCTATGTTTTCACCAACGGGAACCCAATTACTGGGGCCAAGATGAGCAGTAACTTTGGCTTTCAATTTTTTGGTCAAGGTTATCTCTTCGGCATCCCATTTCCGGTCTACATCATGGTTTTGTTCTACATCTTGGCTTATGTGCTCTTACACCGGACCACGTTTGGTCGCAAGACCTACGCGTTAGGTGGTAACCCTCGGGCTGCCTTCGTTGCTGGGGTTAAGAACAATAAGATGATCATTTGGGTTTATACGTTGGCCGGGTTCTTATCAGCGACAGCCGGGATGATCTTAACGTCACGGCTCGCCTCTGCGCAACCAGATGCTGGGGTTGCCTATGAAATGGACGCCATTGCGGCCGTTGTATTAGGTGGTACGAGCCTAGCTGGTGGTAAAGGGAAGATGTTTGGTACCTTGATCGGTGCTCTGATTATTGGGGTATTGAACAATGGGATGAACCTATTAGGAATTTCTAGCTTCTACCAACAAATCGTTAAGGGGATCGTGATCTTGGTCGCTGTCTTACTTGATCGAAAGCAAGCCAAAAAATAGGGGGAGACATACTCATGAAGCACAATAAACGCTATGTACTCAGTCTGATTGCTTTGTTTGCGCTTTGTTCTGTCATTTTGACAGGATGTAAAGCTGTTTCGCTAACGCCACCATCATTTGGCAATAAGCAGGTCACTAAGAAAGCCAAGGATAAGTTAAAAGTTGGTGTATCATTATCCACGTTGAGTAACCCATTCTTCGTATCGTTACGTAATGGGATCAATGATGTAGCCAAAAAGAATGGTACGACGACGGAAGTCTTCGACGCGCAAAATGACAGTTCTAAACAGTCGAGTGATATTGAAGATTTGATTCAGAAGAAAGTTGACGTCATTATCATTAATCCGGTGGACTCAGACGCGATTGTCCCGGCGGTTAAGGATGCCAATAATGCCGGTATTCCAGTGATTGCGTGTGATCGTGGTTCCAATGGTGGGAAGTTATTAACTACCGTAGCCTCTGATAATGTCAAGGCGGGACAGATGGCTGCTGATTACATGAAGAGTAAGCTGCCAAAGAACGCGCCGGTGGCTGTTCTTGAAGGAACACCTGGTGCCGACGCCGCGATCCAACGTGGTAAAGGATTCGATCAACACGCCAAGAACTACTTGAAGGTGATTACGAAACAAAGTGCCGACTTTGACCGGGCCAAGGGACTATCTACAATGGAAAACGTCCTGCAAGCCCACAGTGACATTCAAGGTGTCTTCGCTCAAAACGATGAAATGGCCTTAGGGGCTGTTAAAGCAATCAATAATCCATCGATGGTTGTTGTGTCAATCGATGGGGAACCACAGGGATTGACCGCTGTTAAACAGGGTAAAATTTCCGGTGATATTGCCCAATCGCCAAAAGTTGAAGGTGAATTAGCCATTAAGGCAGCTTACAAGCACTATGAGGGTAAGAAAGTGGCGAAGAATATTGCGTCACCAATTCACCTTGTGACTAAGGAAAATGTCGATCAGTATCGATAAGCTGATAATTGCTTGATTAGTTCAAAAACGATGTCTCTCAAGGGACATCGTTTTTTTGTTAAAAGTATGAAACATAACGGAGTTTTACTGTCGACCAACCTGAATTTTACGAACATTCGGCTGGAACGCCGTGGGCCTGCTCTAAGCTGATATCCGTTATGTTCAGGTTGGGCTACTTTCGGTTAACCCGCTTATCTTTCAAAGTTATACGTGATCTCCCTCTGAAATAATCGGCAACGACCTTGACACAGGTAATGATGAAATTTTGATCGATCCCGTGATAGATGAGGATCCGCATAGTGAGATGTGTTGTCGGTGTAATGATTGAAATCTTCATCCAACGCTCGTTTGCAAGTCCCAATGTCGTTGGTGGTTAAACAGTCAAGTTCTTCCACACAATACAGATACAATGTAGAACTGTACCGTAAATTTCCCTCTAACGGAACCAAAATCCTGATTGACATGAAGAAGATGCTTGTATTGCATCTTTTGGGAAAGTGCATGAGAATATTGTGAAGGCTTGGAGGTAATCCAAGGTTCAATATAATGTTGAGATATTACAATGGCGGAGGTCGTTTATGGATAGCCAACTAGCAGTCAAAGCAAATGCTATTGGGGAAAAATACGGTAATAGTTTTCCTCGCATGTACGTTAACACTACTGAAATTGAGTTGAAAATTGTTTATGCGGCATCTGCAAAAGAAGCTTCGGATCTTCAAATGAAGACTATCGAAGCAGCAAAGATAGAGTAATTCATTTAAAGTTGTCATGAAATGTAGGATTACTGAGAGGCTTTGATATAGGGCCTTTTTTTGTTTAGAAGCTTAGACCTGCAGCACATTCATCTGGAATGTTGCAAGTCAGCTCTGAACCTAGAAGGGCGACTTACCATCAGGCCTGAGCGTAATCGAGTTGCATTAATGAGTTTGACACAGATGATCCAATGTCCGTTATGTGCACGTCAGTCGACCTTTGAGTAAGTGCACGCGTCGTTCAAATTTATGATGGCATGTGACTGTGGTTGCAGCGATCTCAGGGTGAAACAATTACTAAAGAAAGCGTTTTCATTCTTCCGTGAGTATGCTAGGCTGAATTTGAGGAGTGTGATTTAGATGAATGAAGAACAGTTAGACTGGCGAACAGATCGAGGTGGTGAATATACTCGTGACACCGAAAAAGGCTCAATTGTAGATTTGCCGACTCGTCAGTACATCGTGTTGAGTGGGATTGGCAAGGCCGACCCCAATAACCGAGACTTCACTGCACGAGCAGATGCCTTATATCGGGTTGCAGATTACTTAGCCGCTGGACCGCAAAATAACTTAGAAGTAGAAGGCTTTCAGCCGTTTGTTCGTTACCCGCTACAAGCAATGTGGGAGCGGGTCACACCTGGCCGGGATGCGCAGTGGCGCTATCAATTGATGATTCGTCAACCGGAATTCATTACTAAAGAAATCCTGCAAACGGCAGAATTTGCAATTACTGACGTTGACCAGTCGTATCTTTGGGATATTCGAATGTTGCATTTTTCCGAAGGGTTAGAGGCACAAATTGGTAACGTCGGAATTTTATCTCATCTAGGTACGGCCAATACACGCTTACAAACCTTTATTCAAGGAGCTGGCTATCGTTCACTTGCTGCAGAAAGCTGGCACATGGAACTTTATCTGGATGACGTTGTTCGGACCAAAGGGGATCAGTGGCATACAATTCTGCGAAATGGAATTGAACCGATGGATGTAACAAAGGTGATGAAGCAAGGTCTGCCGATTATTCAAGGAAATTAACGTGATTTGAATGGAAACTGACGTCATATTGACGCTGGTTTCTTTTTTATTATGTAACATAACCGCGATTTTGGGAAATGATATGCTAGAATTAGTTTATTTAAGAAAGCGCTTACTTTAAGGCTATCGATGACTTTATCGATAGTAAATGAGGAGGAATTAAAATGTCAGGAGTCACGGTAAGCTGGATTGGTGCATTAATTGGTTTAGCATTAGCCATTTTTTTGATTTTGAGAAAATTAAATGCGGTATATGCATTGTTGGTTGGCACGATTGTTGGGGCGGTCATCGGTGGTGCCAATCTTGTTCAAACGGTCAACATCGTTGTGGCAGGAACCCAAAGTGTCATGGGCACAGTGGTCCGTGTTTTGGCGGCTGGTGTCTTGGCTGGGGTCATGATGGAGTCCGGGGCTGCTAACACCATTGCACGGACAATTGTTGATAAGCTGGGGGAAAGCCTGGCGATTGTTTCGCTAGCTTTGTCGACAATGATTATTACGGCAGTGGGGGTGTTCATTCCGGTTGCAGTATTGATTGTCGCTCCGATTGCTTTAGAGGTGGGGAGTAAGCTCAAAATTTCGAAGTTGGCGTTATTAGTTGCACTATCCGGTGGTGGAAAAGCGGGAAATATTATTTCTCCGAATCCGAATACGATTGCAGCAGCACGTGGATTTCATTTGCAACTTAGTGATGTCATGGTGGCCGATTTTGTCCCAGCTTTATTTGGATTGGCGATGGCGATTTTATTAGCAACCGTTCTGCGAAATCATGGTGAAGTAGCGACCATGGCGGACGTTGAAGCTAATCAAGTTTCTGGAACGGCAAGTATTTCTGACGAAGGTAAGCTACCATCTTTTCGTTCTGCGATTGTGGCGCCATTGGTCGCCGTTATCTTGTTACTAATTAATCCAATCGGCAGCATTGCACATATTGCAATTTTGCAAAAGTTCCAAGTGGATGCAATGTATATTTTGCCACTGGCCGGGTTATTAGGCATGTTTGCGATGGGACAAGGTCGGCATATTTTGGCTTACACGAAGTCAGGAATGGATCGAATGACGGATGTCGTCCTGATCTTGATTGGAGCTGGAGCTATCGGTGGCTTGATTACCGCCTCGACGTTACCAGCTGCGATTGTTAGCCTGATTAAAATGTCAGGTATTTCAGGAACCTTCTTAGCACCGATTGCTGGGATTTTGATGGCAGCTGCCACAGCTTCAACTTCAACAGGGGTTATTTTGGCCACGGGTTCTTTTGGGAAGGCAATTTTGTCGTTTGGCACAGCTCCATTAGCGGCGGCTGTGATGGTTCATACGGGGGCAACTGTGATTGATCATCTACCTCAGGGGAATTATTTCCACGTTACGGGAAATGCCATGAATATGGATTTAAAGGCTCGAATGAAGTCGGTTCCATATGAATCGGCTGTTGGATTAACGATGACAATTGTTGGTACCATTATGTATGGTTTTTTACTGTAATGATTTTTTCTAAAACGTTAATCGCTGGTGATTCATAATTTAGTTTTGAGAGGAGTTTATGATGAAAATTGTCATTGCACCTGATTCATTTAAAGGAAGTGCGACGGCTCAGCAAGCCGCAGATGCAATTGAAGTTGGCGTAAAACGGGTTTTTCCTGAAGTGGAGATTGAGAAAGTCCCAATGGCTGATGGCGGCGAAGGAACTGTTCAGTCATTGGTAGATGCGACGGGCGGAAAATTTAGAGATGTTACTGTGCTAGGTCCGCTTGGCCAGGAGACGACGGCTCGATACGGGTTGCTAGGAGACAGTAAAACGGCCGTTATTGAAATGGCGGCGGCTAGTGGTATTCAGTTTGTCGATGAGCATACAAAAAATCCATTGATTACGACAACCTATGGCACCGGGCAGTTAATGTTAGATGCATTGCACCATGGTAGCCAGCAGTTGATCTTAGGAATTGGTGGCAGCGCAACCACGGATGGTGGTGCAGGGATGGCTGAAGCACTTGGTGTGAAATTTTTAGATATTAATAATCATCCAATTCCTCGAGGTGGAGGCGGACTTTCTGAATTAGATCATATTGATTTGTCCGGAATTGACCCGCTGGTAGCGAAAGCACAAATTAGGATTGCTTCTGATGTAACTAACCCCTTGACAGGTAAAATAGGATCAGCAGCCATTTTTGGACCGCAAAAGGGTGCTACACCGGATATGATTTCGATCTTGGATGCGAATTTAAAACATTACGCTAAAGTAATTCAGCGAGATGTCGGGCGTAACATAGACCAAACACCAGGATCCGGTGCAGCCGGTGGTTTAGGAGCTGGCTTGTTAGCGTTCACTAATGCCAACCTTGAACGAGGTGTTGAAATTGTCCTTGAAATGACTCACCTCAAACAACGAGTGACTGGTGCGGATATTGTCTTTACTGGAGAAGGTGGCATTGATTTTCAAACGCAATATGGTAAAACCCCGATGGGAACGGCCCAGGCGGTCAAAGAAATCGATTCAAATATTACTGTGGTGGCGTTAGCTGGAAACGTTGGTGAAGGAATCGATCAACTATATGATCTTGGTATTGACGCTGTCTTTGGTATTTTACCCGGTGTTGAAGCGTTACCGGTTGCGATTGAACAAGTAAGAGAGAACTTGGCGAGAACTGCTGAGAATGTGATGCGGCTGTGGGGGAGAAAAAGATAAATGAGGATTTTATAGTGTAATCAATGTGAAATTTTCGATTTCGGTGAGTTTATGTTTAAGTAAAAAGATTAGTAATGGTTTGCTTCATAAATGGTCTGAATTTAGATTGTGTTCTAAATGTGGCGACAAAGGTGGTTGTTTAAATAATTTGAAAATAAGCCATTTTAAGCATAACTTTGAAGTATTATTTGATAATGATTGGTAAATCTATTAGGTTTCAATATGTAATATAACAGCTCAGGGCAGTATTGTTTTTTGAAAGCGTGAACAAAGCGTACAATCCTTTCTCAAACTAGTTGTTAATTCGGTTTTCAAGCTGTATGATGTGAACGTCAAGTAAAAAAATAGTAAAAGTTGGAATGGACTAATGGCAAAAAAAATAACAATTACAGATATTGCCACGGCAGCTAACATTTCACCAACAACCGTTTCACAGATTCTTAACGGCAAAGGTGAACGTTTTAGTGCTGCGACAAGACAGAAAGTTTTTGCATTACAGAAAGAGTTGGGATATTACAATACCGGCAATGATAAGTCATTTGAATCAAAAGTGACTGTTGGAATGATTGTGCCAAGTATTGATAACCCATATTATCGGGAGTTAATTCATGGTGTTCAGTCGGAATTAGCTAAACGCTATGCTGAACTTTCCGTTGAGTTTTCCAATGAGTCAGAAAAAATTGCCTATCACATTCATGAATTAACTGAGCGCCCCGTTGATGCGATTATCGTGGTAGGGGACAATGTCGATTTGGCATTCGTTCAAACGCTTTTGGCAAACACAGGCCTGGCGAATGTTGTTATGGATCGCCAGCAAGATAATGAATCGCCAGTTGCTGTGAATGAATTGGATGCAGGTAGCAAAGCGGCTGAGTATCTTTTAGATAATGGGCATCGGCAAATTGCTTTGCTAATGAAGGCTGGCAATTCTGAAAGCAAACTTCATCGCATCACAGGATTTTCAAATGGATTAAAGGAATATCATCTGGACCTAGATCCACGCTTGTTTATTGAGCAACCTGACGATTCAAAAGTTGATGGATTTAATGCAGCAAAACAGGTTATTGATAGTGGCGTCACAGCCGTCTTCGCTTTCTCAGATGAATTAGCGATTGGTCTAAATCGTGGGTTGCTCGCTCATGGGAAGCGGGTACCAGAGGATATTTCAATTTTAGGTTTTGATGATATTGAGATTACTCGCTATGTACAGCCCGAGCTCTCGACGGTTCATCAACCGATTCAAGAAATGGGAGCTCATTTAGTTGATAGGTTATTTACGAAGGACTCGTCGGGAAAGCTGACAAAGAAACTTTTTGAAGTTGTCTTGAAGAAGCGTGGGAGCATCAAACATATTTAAGTAGAAACATTTGAGCATAATTCTTTTTTAAAGCCACGGGTAAAGTTCAAGTAAAAGGCATTTTTTGAGAATATTTAGCGTTTTATAATAATGGTGTAACTCCTTGGTTATCAACGAGTTACACCATTATTTTTCTTGTAAAAAAAAGGTAAAGGAAAGCGGTTTCATTTTTTGCTTGTAAATAAAAATACAAGGTGGTAAAAATGAGTTGTAGCAATTTTTACTAGTAGTTTACTAGCAAACTTATTTCTTTCTAGGAGGTACGACATGAACGAATTAAAGATTGCGTCCACCGAAGAGGCTTCACAGCTTTTTGAAACTGAAAGAGAAGTCGTTTCAGCAAAAAATACCGATTTCGTGGATGTAGCTGCTGTTGTTGTCATGGATACTGACAATGACATAGTCCGGGCAGCGAATGAGACAAAGTTTGGGGTTCCAGTCTTTGTTATCACCGCGGATAGCTCAAAAATTGATGGTTCAATGATGGCTGAGATTTACCATATTATTGATCTTAATAATCAGTATGATCACCGTCTTTATAACCGTGAAATTGAAGCTGCTGCCGCGAAATATGAAGATGGTGTATTACCTCCATTCTTCAAGGCGTTGAAAGCCTATGTTGAACGTGGAAATATTCAATTTGATTGTCCTGGACATCAAGGTGGGCAGTACTTCCGTAAGCATCCAGCAGGACGGCAGTTTTATGATTTCTTTGGGGAAAATGTCTTCCGCGCTGATATCTGTAATGCCGATGTTGATTTAGGTGATTTGTTAATTCATGAGGGCCCAGCAATGGATGCTGAAAAGCATGCTGCACAGGTCTTTAATGCCGACAAGACTTATTTTGTTATGAATGGTACTACTACCTCAAACAATATCGCAATTACTGCGGCAATTGCCCCCGGAGACCTTGTTTTATTCGATCGGAATAACCATAAATCAGTCTACAATGCTGCGTTGGTTAAAGATGGTGGTCGCCCCGTTTATCTTGAAACGTCTCGTGACCCTTATGGATTCATCGGTGGGATTTATGCTCGCGATTTCGATGAGGATTATATTCGTAAGCAAGCCGCAAAAGTGGATCCTGAAAAGGCTAAACAAAAGCGCCCATTCCGTTTAGCAATTATTCAATTGGGAACATATGATGGAACAATTTACAATGCTAAGCAGGTTGTTGAAAGAATTGGTCATCTGTGTGATTACATCTTATTCGATTCCGCGTGGGTTGGTTACGAGCAATTTATTCCAATGATGAGAGATTCTTCTCCATTATTACTTGATCTGAAACCAGATGACCCTGGTATTTTGGTTACTCAATCGACTCATAAGCAACAGGCTGGCTTTTCACAAGCCTCGCAAATTCACAAAAAAGATGCACATATTAAAGGTCAAAAGCGTTACATCGATCATAAACGATTTAATAATGCGTACATGCAATATGCTTCAACGTCACCATTCTATCCACTGTTTGCCACATTGGATGTCAATGCTCGAATGCAAGAGGGCGAAGCAGGTAAAAAACTTTGGCATGATGCTCTAGTAACTTCAGTTGATGCTCGTAAGAACTTAATGAAGAATGCAACAATGATTCGTCCGTTTGTTCCTCCAGTAGTAAACGGTAAAAACTGGGAAGATGCTGATACAGAAGAAATTGTCAACAACATTGATTATTGGCGATTTGAAAAGGGGGCCAAGTGGCATGCATTTGATGGTTATGAAAACAACCAATACTTTGTTGATCCAAATAAGTTCCTGTTAACTACTCCAGGTATTAATGTCCAAACTGGAGAATACGAAGACTTTGGTGTTCCAGCGACTATTTTAGCTAACTACTTACGGGAACATGGGATTATTCCTGAAAAGAATGATTTAAATTCCATTCTCTTCTTAATGACACCTGCGGAAACACCCGCAAAGATGAACAACCTGGTTTCACAGATTGTTAAGTTTGAAGCCGAAATTAAAGCCGATGCACCGTTGGAACAAGTGCTGCCAAACTTGTATGCCCAGCATAAAGAACGCTATGCGGGTTACACAATTCGTCAACTTTGCCAAGAATTGCATGACTTTTATAAAGGTAATAATGCTAAAGAATATCAAAAAGAAATGTTCTTAGCAGATTACTTCCCTGAACAAGCGATGACGCCATATGATGCAAACGTTGAATTGCTACACAATAATGCCAAACTTGTTCCGCTTAAGGATATTGAGGGCGAAATTGCACTTGAAGGTGCACTTCCATATCCACCTGGTGTTTTCTGTGTTGTCCCTGGGGAAAAATGGAGTAAAGTTGCCCAGACCTACTTCTTGATTTTGGAAGAAGGAATTAATAGATTCCCTGGATTTGCTCCAGAAATTCAAGGTGTTTACTTCGAAAATGAAAATGGACATGTCAATGCTTACGGTTACGTTTACGATGCAGAAGCCGCAAAAGAAGAGGACTAGTCGCATTTGACGTGGTGAACAACTGTCCACCACGTTTTTTCTTTAAATTAGGATAGGGGTAAAAACATGGCACAAGAAAAGAAAAAGATGAGCGTGATTCAACTTACAATCATCACGGCCATTAATATGATGGGATCAGGAATCATAATGTTACCGACTAACTTAGCACAAGTTGGTACAATGTCGATTCTATCTTGGGTAGTTACAGCTGGTGGAGCTATGTGTTTGGCATATGCTTTCTCACGAGCGGGTATGTATACTAGAAATTCAGGTGGGATGGGAGGATATGCCGAGTACTCTTATGGTAAGGCAGGATCCTTCATGGCAAATTATACCTATGGTGTGTCGTTAGTTATTGCTAACGCAGCCATTGCCATTTCGGCGGTTGGCTATTTCGTTGTATTATTCCATTTGCATTTCACGCCTGTTGAAGTGGCCTTGGCAACAATCTTCACCCTTTGGCTGGCAACGGTAATGAATTTTGGTGGCGCAAGAATTACTGGGCAAATCAGTACGTTCACGGTTTGGGGCGTCATTATTCCTGTTGTTGTCATTTCATTAGCTGGATGGTTCTTCTTTAGTGGTCACATGTATGCGACTTCATGGAATCCACACAATCTTGGATTCTTTGATGGAATTAGCAAATCAATTTCCATTACTTTATGGGCCTTTTTAGGGTTGGAATCCGCTTCCGCCAATATGGATTCGGTTGAAAATCCAAAGAAGAATGTCCCAATCGCTGTCCTCGGAGGCACAATCGGTGCGGCGATAATGTACATTGTTTCGACAAACGTTATGCAAGGAATTGTACCGAATTCAACTTTGGCTCATTCGAATGCACCATTTGGTGTTGCCTTCAGTCAGATGTTTACCCCGGCTATCGGGAACGTCGTTATGGGACTAATGATTCTGTCTTGTTTTGGATCATTACTTGGTTGGCAGTTCACGATTGCTGAAGTATTCCGCAGTTCTGCACATGAAGGTTACTTTCCGAAAGTATTTGGGAAGACTATTGCAAATGGCACACCTGTAGCCGGAATGGTTATTATTACTATTCTTCAGTCATTGTTAGCTTTGATGACAATTAGCCCTTCTTTGTCAAAGCAATTTACAGTTTTAGTTAATTTGGCGGTGGTGACTAATGTTATTCCATACTTGTTATCAATGGGAGCGCTTAAAACAATGCAATTGGACGCCAAAGTTACGGCGTCTGCCCGGCGCACAACAAACATCGTTGCTACAGTTGCATCGATCTACAGTTTGTATGCATTGTACGCGGTCGGCGCTACAGAACTTGCATATGGTGCACTTGTAACGTTTGCAGGATGGACGTTGTACGGATTTGTCTCAAATAAATATGATCTAAAAAAAGCTTAGTTTGAAATTAACAGCATGTAGAATGGGTCGTTGGAAGGAGCATACTTCCGGCTCATTCTCTTTGCGTTTTACAATGCTATGTTAAAAAGCGGCAGTCTTTGTAGACGAAGGTGAGAATATGGACAGTAGTTTTCCCACAGCACTGACAATTTCCGCGCTGTATTCGACAGGAAATCGATACGCACAAGTGGACCTAAACACGTTTAACGTCCTTAAAGTGTATGGAATATCTGTTTTGACAGCAATTTTAGGTAATGATTTTTCTATCAACCAACATGAATTGGCTATTAGTTCGACGCCTGTCAATCGCCAGTTTGGTACAATATTGAATGAGTTTGATGTACCGAGTTGTAAAATTGGCTATTTACCGAATATTGAACTAATCACGGCGGTCGTTCAAGCTTGTCGTAATCAGAGTTTAGGAGTGGTTGTGTTGGATCCGGTATTGTTTTCTGATTCGGGAAAACCACTTTTATCGGAGGCTGCTTTTTCGACGTATATCAAAGCGTTACTTCCACTGGCTGATGTGATAACCGTAGACGTAACTGAGGCCGAAAGTTTAGTTAATTTTACAATTTTAAATGATGACGATGTGATTCATGCGGCTAATGAGCTTCGTGGAATTGGGGTTCAAAATGTATTTATCCATGGAGACCTTCCGGGAGTAAAAGGCGAGCCGGCTAGGGATTATGTTTTGCTCGCAAACGGGGACGACTTTTGGCTGACAGATGAAGGGAAAGCTCAAAAATATACTCGGTCTTTGAGTCAATTTGATGCCTTATCTGCTTGTATCACAGCAAAATTGGCTCAACAGGTTAAAGTAGAGATGGCTATAAGAAGTGCGAAAGAGTTTTCCTCAAAATTGCTGGTGAATCCTATTCATCCAGCCGAAAACGTTTCTTCGTTAAACTTCTGGAACTAGAAAGTGCCGCACATTGATTGTGCGGCACTTTCTCTAAAATTTACAAGCTCGCTAACTGTTCTATGGGGCATAGCTTAATTGATTTAAGATTTGGAATTCCTCGAAACGAACTAGACCGATAGCATATAAGTTAAAACCTAGCATATATCTTTCCTTAACCTCTCTGTCTAATTGATCTTGATCACGAATCAACAGCCCATTTTCTAGGCGGATAGCCATAGGAGAAATTGGAATAAGAACTTGACGATTTTGCTTAATCATGGCGAAGTAAAAGCCTTCATCAAAATGATGCGTTACCGTGAAGTGGCCTAGAAGGTATGGCCAAAAGATAACGTAATCCTCATGTTTATCAACGGCAAATAGTTGAGTTCCGCCTAATGATATGATGAGTTTTACTCCGGCCAATATTTGTTCGAAGGAGAAGGGATAATCTAACGATGTTGCTAAAAAGTTGGTAATTAATTCGTTAAAGCTATTTTCATTTGCTGAAGCTAAGTCTTCTGCTGAAGGAAATTGATTAAACGGAATAATTTCTTTAAGTGAGTTTGCCGTCAAACCGGTTGGTATTCCGGAAATTGTGATTATTTGATTTTGATCCAATCGTTGTGACTGGACGCGTAGTGATTGCCAAAGATTCATGATTAAGAAAGCCCTTTCATTAATTTAGTATCTTTATTGTAAAACAATGAACGCGAAAAAGTGGCTTTTTTTACTAGTTTTTTACTTTATTTCAAAGGGGATGGAATTATATGGGCCGCACATTGAGCATCAATCGAATTGTAATAATGGCGTTTCTTGTTAATACAATCTATTGTATGGTGTGGCCTTTAAGTACTGTGTACTTGACCGGTGAATTTAAGCTTAAGCTGTCAGTTGTTGGCATAGTGTTGCTGGTTTATTCGTGTTTGAATGCGTTGGGGTCTGCAATTGCTGGCCGATTATTTGATCGTAAAAATCCATTCATTGTTTTGATGCTTGGTCTGCTGGGCCTGACTGGATCCGTATTTATTGGGTTAATGTGGCGTGGCGCGATTGGTTATATCGTATTTTTAATGCCATTTGGTTTTACAACTGGGTGGGTATTGACGGTACAATATGCTTTAGTAAGTTACATGGACCATGATAAGAATTCAAAACGTGATTTCAATCTTCTGTATTTAGGAGTGAACGTTGGTCTAGTTGTCGGAGCCGGTGCTCTTGGCGCCCTTTATCATGGACATGGTCTGGTCTTATTGATGAGTGTCATTTTGATGTTTGTAGTGACGCTAATTCTAGTAGCATCATTATTTTTACCCGTAAGATTTGAGAATGTGGAACATGAGGCAATAGTGACTGCACCAGTTGAGGACCTCCATCGGGAGCACAATAGTCACATTGTAATTAGGATGATGATCAGTTTGTTTGCAATTTGGTTGAGCTACTCCCAATGGATGTCAAACTTTTCTGTATATTTTCTAACAATCGGGCTAACAACAAGTTTTTACAGCCAATTGTGGATTGTAAATGGTATTGGCATTATTCTAGTGCAGACTCTGTTACTAAAATTTCCAAAAGTATTCAAAAAAACGCTAAGCCAAGCTGAATTTGGAGTAACCTTTCTTTGTTTATCTTTCTTGGTATTGCTACTAGGTAAATCAGAGTCACTAATTATTATATCAATGACTCTGTTAACAATTGGGGAGGCGCTTTTTGTTCCAGCTGCCCCCGTTGTCGTTGATGAATACACAGCATTGGTAAATAAAGGCCGTAATCAGGGATTAGTAAATGTTTTTTCTTCACTTGGTAAAGCAAGTGGCCCGGCCATTGGTGGCATGATCATTGAGCGAAGTGGTTACAAGAACTTATTTGTTTTTGCCGAAGTGATATTAGTATCCGCATTTGTTCTTATAGAAATTCGAACAAAGCGGCACTCACAAAATGGTTTCATAAAATAATATTGAGGTGGGGAAATGCCACAATCGTTACCAGCCACAACACTCATCATTCAGGACTTTTCCTTATTGGGTAATATTTCTACAGCCGCTGCGCTACCCGTTGCTGCTGCCTTCGGATTAACGACAGCCATATTGCCGGTTACGCTACTTTCGACTCAGACCGAAGGCTTTGATAAACCTAAAAAATTAGATCTGACAAATTGGTTGAATGACGTTGTTAATCATTGGTCTCAAGAGGAATTAATGAGTTTTGAGACGATCCAAATTGGTTACTTAGGTTCCGAGGCTGCGATTGAGTTTGCCAGCAAGATACTTGATTTGGCTCAAGGAACACGGATCGTTGTTGATCCAGTGTTTGCTGATCAAGGCGAACAATATCCTGGGTTAGATAAAGGGTATGCGAAGCTGTTAGATCCTATATTGAAGAAAGCCGATGTAATCACTCCTAATGTCACTGAATTGGGGGAACTAGTTGACCGGAAACTTTCTTTTCAAAGTAGTTTTGAGGAATTAGCGCGAATTGTTCAGATGCTGGAAACTCGTTTTCAACACGACGTTAAAGTGGTTGTAACTGGTATTGAATTTGATGACCAGATTGGTGTCTTTTTCACGGATCCAGTATCAAGTGATGGGTACCGCTTTATCGGTCACCACAAAATAGCTGGTCATTTTTACGGAGCAGGCGATTTTTTTGCTGCTACATTAAGTGGCGAACTAAGTCGATCTATTGAATTTACTGAAGCGGTCCAACAGGCGGTTGATATCACATTGATGGCGATTAATGAGACAAGTCAACTTCCTCGCGAATGGCGAAAATTTGGATTAAAGTTCACAACAGCGTTGGACGAAATTATTCGGCGATCAGCCGGGAGGCAATAAAATGGATTTGGAACAGGTTCGACAAGATTTGAGGGCAACATTGAACGAGTATTTTGAAAATGTCACATTGCGACCAGAGAGTATCTTCGTTGTTGGTTGTAGTACGAGTGAAATTCGTGGTGAATGGAAAGGAACTAATTCTAGCTTAGAAATTGGCCAAGTGATTGTCCAAACCTTGCAAGAATTTCTTATTCCGCGTCATTTGCATTTGGCAATTCAAGGCTGTGAACACATTAACCGCGCTTTGTTATTGGAACGTGAGGTTGCCGACCAAAATAATCTAGAAATTGTGTCAGTTGTTCCCGCAATTCATGCTGGTGGTGGTACACAAGTGGCCGGGTATCAACAATTTGAGGATCCGGTTGAAGTGGAACATATTACCGCGGCTGGCGGCATTGACATCGGTGGTACCGATATTGGGATGCATGTGAAGTTTGTCCAAATTCCGGTTCGATTACAACATCGCGATGTTGGGGAGGCCCGCGTTGTTGCGCTACGTTCCCGACCAAAGTTGATTGGTGGTCAACGTGCTCAATATGAATTTACGGATAAGAATTTAGAAGATATTCGTTAGTGAGGAATCGTGATGGGAAATCAATCGCCTAATCGAGGGCAACTACAAAAATTAATGCTCACAGCGATGTTAGTTGCAGTTACGGTAGTGATTAGTCGACTTTTCATCATTCCCGTACCGATGACACACGGGAATATCAATCTTTGTGATGCCGGAATCTTCATCGCTGCTTTAGCACTTGGACCCAAAGTAGGGGGGACCGTTGGTGCGCTTAGTGGTTTTTTACTTGATTTACTTTCAGGTTATGCACAGTACATGTTCTTCTCGCTAATCATTCATGGGCTGGAAGGATTCTTAGTTGGCTATCTTTCGCAACGCTTGTCTGGAACGATGGCTCGGTGGCTAGCCTTAGGAATTGGCGGTGTTGTTATGGTGGCAGGTTATTTCTTAGCGGATTCCTTGTTATATGGGCCTGCAGTGGGTCTCGTCGGCCTAGCAACTAATCCGATTCAAGCCGTCGTTGGCGGTGTTGTGGCTTGGCTTGTCACTCCAAGGGTTCAGCCGTATTTGGCTAAATAGAGGGATCTATTGAGCTATATTTTAAACTTTAAGTCGGCGTACTTTGTTAAGAGGTATTTAAAACAACCGCTATTTTGGCATTTAATAAATGTCAGAATAGCGGTTGTTTTTTTGAAATAAAAACTTTTTCGTTGAATTTCGATGATTGATTGGGCGAACGAATTCAGACAAGTTGAATTGATTCGTTAATTGTTTTCATCTATCAATTGCATTTGTAGATGTGCTTGCAGCATTTTTTCTTGCCTCTGGTTCCGTCTCGCCTGTGACTATTTCTATGCCATGTCTGGTTACAACCAGCTGCTTGCCGAATTTTCGAATGGTACCGATTGGAAACCGCTCCGGGTTTTTTCTGAACACTTGGCGTACGTAATCGTCGGATTTTTGCCATCGTCTGGCAGCTTCACTAGAGGACATAATGTCGCGATCGTTAAGGTTAATCATGTTTTACTCCTAATTAGTTTGTTTATTAATTTGATCAAGTGTGAGTTACGGTTTGAAAGAGGGGCAAAGGGGAAGACATAAAAAAATAGCTAGGCTAGTCAAGTTGACTAACTCATGTTGAAAGCATTGATTAATTCCCCAGCTAATTTCCAAATTCCGACACAGATACTAACTAATCCAGCGAAAATAATTGCGGCTGCCAAAAGAGGCATGGCTGAATAGTGAAAAGTGATCAGTGGCCTAATCAATGGAGATAAGAACACGAGGCTAAGGATTAATTGCCAGTGGACATGGCGATAGTTCGAATGGGGAAATTGACCTTCTGACTTATGCTGGCCATTTATATCAGAGTTTATTTTAGCTAAGTTTCGATTTGAATTATTCGATTTCATGTTAATTTCTCCCAAAGTATGAAAAAAGAGGCCTTACAATTCGATTTTCATATTATTCTCTCTGTTAATTTAACAGAACTAGTTTTTAAAATTAATGTTAATTTCGTTCGATAATCTAATTTGATTTTAATGTTTATCGGTTTTCCAATTCAAAGATTAAATAAAATCACATTAATCAAGCTTGCTGTTCTTTTACACGCGCTAATTGAAAGTTGCTCCTTGTCTAAAAGCGATTCATACCAACATGTATATGAGTACATGGAAAAGTTCGTAAAACAATTCATACTTCTAATTTAAATATAATCTGTAAATACGTTGACTAAATCAGTTTTAATGCCGTATTGTAGGCTTCGAAAGAGATTTAATATAAAATGTTTTTAGTTGATCAAAGTAGATTTGCCATCATTTTTTAAGAGAGCCGCGGTTGGTGGAAAGCGGTAAAGTGATGTGAATCGAATTACATTCAACGCTGTCAGAGAACACGCTTTAGCCGCGTTATCAGTTAATCAAGTGACACATTATGTGTAATTCGGGTGGTACCGCGGTTAATCGTCCCTAAGAAATTCTTAGGGACGATTTTTTTGTGCGGAAAGAAAGGAAGGTCGACAATGAATATTATTGACGAATTAACATGGCGGGACGCAATTAATCAGCAGACGGATGCTGAAGGTTTACGTGAGCTCGTTGATCAGCATAAAATCGCTTTGTACTGCGGTGTTGATCCAACTGGCGACAGTATGCACATTGGACATTTGATTCCCTTTATGATGATGAAGCGCTTTGAATTAGCTGGCCATCATCCATATATTTTGATTGGTGGAGGTACCGGTAGTATCGGTGATCCCAGTGGTCGTAACTCAGAACGGCAGTTACAAACGATGGAACAGGTTAACCATAATGTTGAGGCGTTGAGTTCTCAGATGAAGCGTTTGTTTGGCGGCGATGCCAATGTCACGATGGTTAACAACTATAGCTGGTTATCTAAGCTTTCTCTCTTAGACTTCTTACGAGATTACGGTAAAGTGGTTAATGTTAACACCATGTTAGCAAAAGATATTGTTGCAAGCCGACTCGAGGTAGGGATTTCATTTACAGAATTTACTTACCAAATTTTGCAGTCGATTGACTTTTTAACACTTCATCGGGACTATGGTATTCAGTTACAAATTGGTGGCGCAGATCAATGGGGGAATATCACAGCTGGTATTGATATGATTCACAAGGTTATGGACGCTAATGAACCAGTATACGGGTTGACGATCCCGTTGATGTTGAAAGCCGATGGAACTAAATTTGGTAAAACAGCTGGTGGGGCGATTTGGCTGGATAGTAAAAAGACGTCACCTTACGAATTTTACCAATTTTGGTTAAATCAAGACGATCGTGATGTCATTAAGTATCTGAAGTTCTTTACCTTTTTAGCTAAAGATGAAATTGATAATCTTGATAAGCAAGTTAAGCTGCATCCTGAGCTACGGCAAGCACAGCGTCGGCTGGCAGAGGAGGTCACTCGATTCGTTCATGGTCAAGAGGCACTAGATCAAGCAGAAAAGATTTCAGATATTCTTTTTACAGGTAATGTTAAAGATCTTAGCGTTGCAGAAGTTCAGGAAGCCTTTGAAAAGGTGCCACATGTTGAAGTTAGCGGGACAAATCAAAATATTGTTGATTTGCTTGCGTCGACTGCTGTTGAACCGTCAAAACGTCAGGCACGCGAGGATGTAGCGGCGGGAGCTATAACAATTAATGGGGATCGCTTAACCAATATTAACGAAGTTATTAATCCGCAAGAGAATTTTTCGGGGAAGTTCATGATTATTCGTCGAGGAAAACGGAATTACTTCTTAGCCAAAGTCATAAATTAGAACAGAATTAGAAAATCGAACATGAGTTCGTATACAAAAGCCGCTAATTATTTTTGAATTAAATTAGCGGCTTTTTCTTATGATCTTAATCAATCCGCTATACCCGATAACGGGTGAGATTGCTCACCTGAGGAAACAAAAACATTGTTAAATCAAGGCTCATACATTTTTAATTTGTGAAAGCGTGTTCATAATACCCTTTACAGGGACGTTTTCGAGGGAATATATTACTTGCGAAGGAACACGCGTGCTTCAAATAAATTGAAAGAAGCTTTGAAAATGAATGATCTTAAACCCTTTTCAAAAGATTTGGATCTTGATGCTTTGTTTATTGGAGATAAGGCGGAAAATGGTCAACTCTATAAAGATTTATTGAACGAACTAGTTGATGAGCATCTCGGGTGGCGTGAAAATTACTTGCCACAGGATAAAGCAATGATTACGCCTGAACAACAATCTAGTGACAACTTTGGCGCGACAGTTAACCATATGAAAGACGTTTTAAATGAGTTGTCGCAACGAATTCGGACAGAGTCAGTACCATGGCATTCTGCTGGACGTTATTGGGGACATATGAATTCAGAAACATTAATGCCAGCCATTTTAGCGTATAACTACGCCATGCTCTGGAATGGTAATAATGTGGCGTATGAGTCCTCACCAGCGACTTCACAAATGGAAGAGGAAGTTGGTCACGAATTTGCCACGTTAATGGGTTATCAACAAGGTTGGGGCCACATTGTAGCGGATGGATCTTTGGCAAATTTGGAAGGCCTTTGGTATGCACGAAATATTAAGTCACTGCCATTAGCCATGAAAGAGGTCACACCGGAGTTAGTGGCTGGAAAATCAGATTGGGAATTACTGAATTTACCTACTGAAACAATTATGGATTTACTAGAAAAAGCAGGCGATAAGCTGGATGCCATAAAAAACAAATCGGCTAGAAGTGGCGAACATTTGCATGAGTTAGGTAAATGGTTGGTGCCTCAAACGAAACATTATTCTTGGCTAAAGGCTGCTGACATTATTGGGATTGGCTTGGATCAAGTCGTCCCTGTCCCTGTTGACGATCATTATCGGATGAATGTTGCGGCGTTAAAGCAAATTATTACTAAATTGGCGGCAGAGAAAACGCCAATTTTAGGGGTGGTAGGTGTTGCCGGATCCACTGAAGAAGGTGCCGTCGACAATATTGACCAAATTGTTAAGCTGCGAGAAGAGTTAATGGAAAAAGGGCTTTATTTTTATCTACATGTTGATGCCGCATATGGCGGTTATGCTCGCGCAATTTTCCTAGATGAAAACAATCATTTCATTCCCTTTGATCAACTACAACAAAAGCATCAAGAATACGGTGTTTTCACTGAAAAGAAGTCATTCATCAAAAAAGAGGTTTATGACGCCTATAAAGCATTTGATGAAGCCGAATCGATTACTATTGATCCTCACAAAATGGGATATGTTCCTTATGCCGCTGGTGGGATTGCCATCAAAGATATCAGAATGCGAGATACGATTTCTTATTTTGCTACTTATGTATTTGAAAAGGGTGCAGATATTCCGGCATTACTTGGTGCCTATATTCTAGAAGGCTCTAAAGCTGGGGCAACTGCAGCTGCGGTGTGGGCTGCCCATCACGTGCTCCCACTGAACGTTTCTGGATATGGCAAGCTGATTGGTGCGTCGATGGAAGGAGCACGACGTTATTATGACTTTTTAGGTCAACTCGAATTTAAGGTTGGGCAACATACAATTCAGGTACATCCATTGACAGATCCTGATTTTAACATGGTGGATTACGTCATTACAGAAAAGGGCAACACCAATTTAGACGAGATTAATCAGTTGAATCACGATTTGTACGATCAGGCTTCTTATGTCAAGGGAAGTCTCTATGGAAAAGAATACATTGTTTCCCATACTGACTTTTCCCAAGCTGACTATGGTGATAGTCCACTACATTTTGTTCAAAGCCTCGGTATCTCAGAAGCAGAATGGCAGAGGGTACAAAAAGTAACAATTATTCGAGCTTCCGTCATGACACCTTATATGAATCGTGCCGAAAACTTTGCCTATTTCGCACCAAAAATTAAAGCAGCAATTCAGCAAGACCTGGCAGCCATTTTTGAAAAATAGACGCTAGTCGTTTCAAAAACTTTTAAAAGGGGATTTTTTAAAAATGGAAAAACAGGCGTCTAAAATTGGGCTCACAACATTCATTGGGATGACTATGGCGTTGTGTGCAACGGTACGAAGCATCCCGTCAGTGGCAGCGACTGGATGGACACAGATCACATACATGATTTTCGCAGTCGTATTCTTCGCCTTACCGGTTGCATTAATTTCAGGGGAACTTGGAACGATGATGCAAGAAGAAGGTGGACCGCAACTCTGGGTAAAAACAGGACTTGGCGAAAAATGGGGCTTTACTACTGCTTGGCTTCTCTGGGTTCAAATGTTCCCTGGTATGGTGATGGTGGCTTCTACTATTGGTCCATTGTGGGGAAATACTATTGGTAATGTAGCTTTAGGAAATAATCACTGGTTTATTTTAGCCAACATTTTGATCTTTTATTGGATTATTACTTTTCTTAACCTCAAGTTCGATATGGCTAAGGTAGGTGGGAATATCGGAGTCTGGCTTGGCGTGTATATTCCGATTGTGATTATGCTGGTGATGGGAATTGCTGCGCTGATTAAGACGGGTGTTAATCCGGGAAGTTATTTAGGTACATTCAGCTGGTCGAAGTTGATGCCAAGTCTTTCAAACATGCAGACGCTTCAATATTTTGCCGCAATTTCGTTCATCTACACTGGAATTGAAATTTCTTCGGTCTTCATTCCCCGGCTTCATAAGGCAGAAAAGACCTATACTAGAGGAATTTTCATTGCTCTAATCGGACTGGTTTTGATGAACATTCTAAATGGGATGTTAGTCGCTAATGTAGTGCCAAACGGAAAAATTCAATTGTCTAATATCACTCAACCTATTTTACTTTGGTGCAAAATTTTAGGTTGGCCGACCATTATTGCCAACATCTTCAGTTTTATGGTGGTAATTGGGGTTTTGATTCAACTATCAGCTTGGGTGACTGGGCCGTCAAAAACCATGACACAAGTTGCCCGAGAAGGGCAATTACCGGCATCCTTTGGCTATCATAAAGTTAACCAATACGATGTTTCGAAAAATGTGGTATTGACGCAAAGCATCATGATTTCATTATTTGCCTTATTATATGGGGTCATGAAAAATGTCAACGGAGTCTTCTTAACGCTAACAAATGCAACGACGGTCATTTACGCGTTAGTTTATGTATTGATTGCTATTTCAATTATTCGTTTGCGACAAAAGCAACCAGACGCACCGCGACCTTATCGACTCGGACATCAAGGTAATTTCGTCGCTTATTTGTGGGCAACGTTACTGATTTTTGGAATTGCTGTCATTATTATTGCGACGTTGATCGCTAGTGATTTAACGCAAGCCATTTTCGTAGTACTCATTACGATTATTCTATTTGTCGCACCACTTATAATTTTTAGCCACAAGAGTGACAAGTGGTTGACGCAAGTTCAAGCCGATCTGCAAAAAAATAAGTAGTAACAATACGTTTGAAAGGGGCCTACTTAATTAAAGCGGGACCCTTTTATCATTTAGAGGTAACACCATGAAAAAAGATGAGCGAGTGCACCTGGAATTTGGATTAGCAGAGAGCTTAATAACGTTAATTGTAATGTTTTCTTTATTGGGCATTTTAATTATTCATTACAAAATGGCACCTCAAATTCCAATCTTGTTGGTATTCACACTAATTATGTTTTATGGTCACCTGCGTGGGTTTAGTTGGGATGAAATTTTTAATGGAATTGTTGAAGGAATCACGCCAGGAATCATTCCAATCATTATATTTTTAATGATCGGTTTATTAGTTGCTTCTTGGTTGGCATCGGGTACCATCGCCACAATTATGGTCATTGGTTTTAGAGTGCTTTCTATCAAATTCTTTTTGCCCACAATTTTTCTGATCTGTGGACTTATTGGGATCACGGTAGGTAGCGCATTCACTACCATTTCAACGATGGGAATTGCCTTTATGGGCATCGGCCATGTGTTGGGATTTCCTGCGCCAATAGTTACGGGGGCGATAGTCTCTGGTGCCTTTTTAGGGAATAACATGTCGCCATTATCTGATACATCTAATTTAACCACTGGGATCGCACAGGTGGATTTGTATGTTCATTTAAAAAACATGAGTCAAAGCGTCATACCGGCTGCTGTGATTGCTATGGCCATGTACTTTTTCATTGGCACCACGACACATGTGGCTGATTTAAAAACTATTCACGAAATTAGTAATACACTCGGACATTCGTTCTTGATTTCTGGATGGTCACTGATTCCGATTATTGTGCTATTGTTGCTGGCCTGGCGCAAAGTGCCCGCTGTGCCAAGCCTATTGGTAGGCGCGCTGACGGCCATCGCAATGGTTTTAATTGAATCACCTGGGATTAAGATTAATAAAATTGGGTTGATTTTAATGAGTGGATACCACGCAACAACGGGCGTATCAACGGTTAATAAGATTATGAGTGGTGGTGGTATTGATAGCATGTTGGGATCAATTTCACTCATTATTTGTGCACTTTCTCTTGGCGGATTATTAATTAAATTTGGTGTGGTACACGGCGTAATTGACAGTATTCAACGTTTTGTAAATACGCCTGGACGTTTAATTCTAATGACCGCGTTGAGTGGTATTGGAATTAACTTTGCTGTTGGTGAGCAGTATCTTTCAATTATTTTACCGGGAACAACCTTTAAAGGGGCTTACCATCGATTGGGTTTGGACCCCAAATACTTATCACGAACATTAGCAACGGCTGGTGCTGATATTAACGCGCTTGTTCCTTGGGGCGTGAGCGGTGTGTTTATTTCGGGCACCCTCAATGTCAATCCTTTAAAATATATTCCGTTTGCTTTTTACCCTTACCTAAACCCACTTATGACCATTATTTTGGGATTTTCGTTGGTCTCGTGGAAGTACCGTAAAAAACGGCAAAGAAGTTAAGGAGGCAGGTATGGACAGTCTGGACCTTAGTGAACGGATTCGACTGGAAATTGAGACTGGCGTCAAGGAGTTATTGGGCAAAGCAAATTTAGAGCAAGGCGATATTTTTGTTCTAGGCTGTAGTACCAGCGAAATTCAAGGCTATCGAATGGGCAGTAGTTCAAGTGAATCACTTGGTGTGTTAGTAATTAGGACGCTCTTGGATGTTTTGCAGCCGCGCGATATTGAATTAGCAGTTCAAGGATCAGAACATATCAATCGGGCCATTTTGGTTGAACGTGAATTGGCGAAAAAAAGAAATTTAGAGATTGTGTCTGTTGTACCGTCAATTAGTGCTGGCGGTCCAGCGCAGGTAGCTGCTTTTCAGTTATTTAAAAATCCAGTAGAAGTTGAGCATGTCGTGGGGGATGCTGGCATGGACATTGGTGACACATTTATTGGTATGCACGTGCGCTTTGTTCAGATCTCCGTCCGCACGTCGATTAAAAATATCGGTCGCGCACATGTGAGCTTTATTCGAAGTAAGCCTAAATACATCGGTGGGGAACGGGCGATCTATCACAAACGAACCCAAGATTTACCCTCCGGAATTATCCCAATGAAACAATGAATCTTTTGGCTTTAAGTCACCGTTAAAAATATACGAGTTGATATGAGATGAAAGGTAGAAATAAAATTGTATTTTGAAATATATACCGAGTTTGATCAAGAAAAGGAACATTTGTGAAAATAGCAGAGCCTTTTTCATACTCGGTTTGAAGTTGTTGTTCAATTATCGCTGTTACACATCAATCAGACAATTTCGCCACAATTTAAATCACTAACGACCTGGCAAGCGCGTGGTTAGTGGATGGATAGAAGGTGTAACGTGTTTCATCAAAAGAAACACGTTACACCTTTTTTACTGACCGTTTTGGAAATGCTGGAAGCGCTTCCTGTTTTCTGATTGTCTCGTTAAGCTGTTCACGTAATCAAAGAAAATTTATTGAAAAGGAGTAAGACATCATGCAAAAACGTGATTTTATTGACACGAATACCTATACCAAGGAAGAAATTCAATACATGATTGATTTGGGGATTGCCATCAAGGCTTCCATTAACGAGGGTTATTACCCTCAGCTTTTAAAAAATCGATCATTAGGGATGATCTTTGAGCAATCATCAACCCGTACCCGGACATCCGCCGAAGCCGCGATGACTGAATTAGGTGGACATGCTCAGTATCTGGCGCCTGGACAAATTCAACTTGGTGGGCACGAAACAATCGAGGATACATCTCATGTGCTTGGTAATATTGTCGACATCATTGGTGCGCGGGTGGAACGACACGAGACAGTGACTGAAGTTGGTAAGTTTGCCAAGGTTCCAGTTGTTAATTTTATGAGCGATTATAATCATCCCACCCAAGAACTTGGTGACATCATTACAATGAGTGAGCATTTGCCCGCTGGTAAACAACTCAGTGACTGCAAGATCGTCTTTGTTGGGGATGCCACGCAGGTCTGTGTTTCGACAATGTTCATGGCGACCAAGATGGGCATGGACTTTGTCCAATTCGGGCCAAAAGGCTTCCAGATTAAGCCTGAAGAATTGGCGATCGGTCAACAGAACGCATCTGTTTCAGGTGGTTCCGTGTTAGTGACGGATAATGCTGATGAAGCCTTAACGGACGCTGATTTCATTTATACGGATGTGTGGTACGGCCTGTATGAATCAGAGTTACCAAAGGATGAACGGATGCATATTTTTTATCCAAAGTATCAAGTTAACGCTGACTTGGTTGCGAAAGCCTCTGATCATGTAAAATTCTTGCATTGTCTACCAGCTACTCGCGGTGAAGAGGTGACCGACGAAGTTATTGATTCCGATTACTCACTAGTCTGGGAAGAAGCCGGCAACCGAAAGACAGCGATGCGCGCGATTTTTACGTACTTACTTAATCCATTGATGAAACACGCAACGACACAGGAAGTTGAACAGTTTCAGTCAAAGCTTGATGCCTTATTAACGCATCAAGTTGGCTAGAAGCTGACTCAAGGCTTGTTATCGAGCTTAGCTTCTTCAAAGGGGAAGTGCGTAATGAAGAAAAATAAGAAAAAATTTCGACTGTTTGATGCCGTCCTAATGGCGGTAGTAGTGGTATTAGTGGTTGAGTCGGCTGCGCCAGCCGCGGCGATTGGACCTTCGCAATTCTTTTGGTGGATTTTTCTATTGATCTTGTTCTTCATCCCTTATGGACTTATTTCATCCGAATTAGGAACAACATATGTTGGCGATGGTGGTTTATACGATTGGGTAAAGCAGGCCTTTGGTCGACGGTGGGGTGGTCGTCTGGCTTGGCTTTACTGGATCAACTATCCGTTATGGATGGCAAGCTTAGCCGTATTATTCTCCGAAGTGGCCTCACAAATTTTTAAAGTTCACATGAATGTTGCCTGGACGATGGTAATTCAACTCCTATTTGTTTGGACGGTTGTCTTGCTAGGAAATAAGCCAATCAGTGAAAGCAAATGGATTTTGAACCTAGCCGCGTTTGCTAAGATTTTCACCATTCTATCCTTAGGCATTCTAGGTATTTATTTTGCGGCTACCAGAGGTTTAGCTAATGATTATACTGGTACTAATTTATTGCCGAAGCTCAATCTATCTAGCTTAAGTAATTTATCGGTCATTATTTTTAACTTCCTTGGCTTTGAAGTTGTGGCGACGATGGCTGACGATATGGACCAACCGAAGAAGCAAATCCCCCAGGCGATCATCTATGGTGGGGTGCTCATTGCATTCTTCTACCTATTAGCCGCCTTTGGAATGGGCGCGGCAATTCCGACAGATAAGTTATCAGCTTCCTCTGGATTAATTGATAGCTTTATCTTGATGATCGGCAAGATGAACTGGTTTGTCATTATTATTGGAATTATGTTCCTGTATATTTTGGCCTCAGAAATGGTTTCTTGGGCGTTAGGCGTGAATTACGTAGCCGACTATGCTGCCAAAGATCATGCGCTACCGGCAGTCTTTGGTAAAGAAGACGCCAAAGGAATGCCAGTTGGCACTGGTTATTTAAATGGGATTGTGGCATCTGTGATGGTCATCGCTTCACCATTTATCCCTAATCAAAATATTTTTTGGGCATTCTTCGCCTTAAATGTTGTCGCATTGTTACTGTCCTATACGATGATGTTTCCGGCATTTTGGAAATTGCGCCACAGTGATCCGCAACATGATCGACCGTTTAAAGTTCCAGGCGGACCGTGGTTAATTAATTTGATGACGTGGATCCCGGAGGTCTTGCTCATTGCTACCATTTTACTGTCAATTTTGCCATTAAATGGGTCCAGCGAAGAAATGAACAATAAGATTCCAATCTTGATTGGCACGATTTTGGCACTGATTATTGGTGAAATTGTAGTACGTGTTGCTGAACATCATGAACAACATTCTGACTTAAAACAAGCTAACCAAGCTAAGTAGAAAGGAAGCTAATTAATATGAGAACTTTATCAAGTACCCCTAAACAAGATGGTTATCGGATGCCTGCTGAATTTGAAGCACATCAAGGTGTGTATATTTTATGGCCACAACGACCTGATAACTGGCGTAATGGGGGCAAACCAGCGCAACACACGTTTGTTAATGTCGCAACCGCAATTTCAGAATTCGAACATGTGACTGTCGGTGTTAATGATGATCAATATGAAAATGCGCGCACGATGTTGCCTGATCAGGTTGAAGTGGTTGAAATTTCAAACGATGATTCGTGGATCCGCGATTGTGGCGCAACCTTTGTTAAAAACGATCAGGGCGGCTTACGCGCAATTGATTGGACGTTTAACGCTTGGGGTGGCTTAGTTGACGGCTTGTATTTTCCTTGGGACAAGGATGATCGGGTCGCTCAGAAGATGGCGGAACAAGAACGGGTTGACCGTTACCGATTAGACGACTTTATCCTTGAGGGCGGTTCGATTCACGTCGATGGCGAGGGAACTTTGATCACGACAGAAGAATGTCTCCTCTCAGCAGGACGTAATTCACAATTATCAAAAGAGCAAATTGAAACGGTGCTAAAGGAACATTTGAATCTAGAAAAAATCATTTGGCTAAAGAATGGGATCTATCATGATGAAACAAATGGTCATGTGGATAATATTGCCAATTTTGTCCGTCCGGGGGTGGTCGCCTTGGCTTGGACAGACGACGAGACGGATCCACAATACAAGATTTCCCAAGAAAATTTGGCAATTCTTGAACAAGCCACGGATGCAAAGGGACGTCAAATTCAAGTTGTGAAATTAAACGTTCCTAAGCCAGTTCTCATCACCAAAGAAGAAAGCGAAGGTGTCGATGCGGTGGATGGCACACTGCCACGTCAAGCCGGTGACCGGTTAGCAGCTAGCTATGTCAATTACTATACGGCTAATGACGGCATTGTTTATCCAACATTCGATGATCCTGCTGATGCCAATGCCAAAAAAGTCTTATCAGATTTGTATCCAGACCGAAAAGTTGTTGGGGTGCCTGCTCGTGAAATTCTATTAGGTGGTGGCAATATTCACTGCGTTACCCAACAAGTTCCGAAAGCATAGGTGATTGTAAATGACAGGTCGAAGAATTGTAGTTGCGCTTGGTGGAAATGCGATTTTAACTAAAGACGCGAGTGCTGCGGCCCAACAAGCAGCACTTCGACAAACCGCTCAATCGCTGGTGCAATTTGTTCAGCAAGGCGATGAATTGGTTATTTCCCACGGAAATGGTCCACAAGTTGGTAATTTATTGCTTCAACAGGCCAGCGGTGCCACGCTACAAAATCCGGCAATGCCGATTGATACAGCGGTGGCCATGACTCAAGGAAGTATCGGTTATTGGTTGCAAAATGCAATGGATGAAGCTTTGAGCGAACTTGGCCTAAAAAGAGCAGTCGCAACTGTGGTGACGCAAGTGGAAGTTGACAGAAACGACCCCGCCTTTACGGATCCCTCTAAGCCAATCGGACCTTTCTATGATGCCAATGAAGTCGCTAGTCAACGCGCTAAACACCGTGAACAAACATTTGTGGAAGACGCCGGCCGAGGATTTCGGCGAGTCGTGCCCTCACCACGTCCGATAAATGTGGTGGAAGCTTCAGTGATTGATCAACTTGTTACCAATCAAGTGATTCCGATTGCCGTTGGTGGCGGTGGCGTGCCCGTTGTGCGCGAAAAGCAGGGTTATGTCGGCCGAGAAGCCGTGATTGACAAAGATTTTGCTTCGGAAAAATTGGCTGAGCTAATTCATGCAGACTTATTAATTGTGTTGACGGCAGTTGATAACGTCTATGTGAACTTTAATCAACCTAATCAACGACAATTAACGGAGGTCACGGTAGCCCAGTGTCAGCGCTATATCGCTCAAAATCAATTTGCACGGGGTTCAATGCTACCTAAGATTCAAGCTGCGATTGATTTTGTAAATCATAGTCACGGCCGAGCAGTCATTACCTCATTAAAAAATATCCCTAATTTTTTAAAAAGTGGTGCTGGTACGATCATTACCCAGGCAAAAGTTCAGTAATGTTGTGGGCAGCCGGAAAGCTAATGATGATGATTGAGCCATAAGTCAAGGACCCCTATTTCCCAATTGGGAGGTAGGGGACTTTGTCTTACGTAAATTATTGGTTACATAAAATTATCGTGTGAACTTAAACTAGGGACTTTTTTTAGTGAGAGTTCGAGTATTGTTAAAAACATAGAAAGTGGGGGTAGTTGTTAATGAGTCAAAAATTGAGTAAGCCAAGAATGGTGGCGGAATTTGAACCACAACGAGATTTGTATATGATCTGGCCAGAGCGACCAGATAACTGGCGTGATGGTGCCAAGCCGGCACAAGCGGCGTTTGCGGAATTAGCAAACTTATTAGTTGGCTTCGAACCAGTCACGATGTTTGTATCGACACGACAATATCTTAACGCGCGCAAGCGATTGGCGCATCAAATTCGCGTATTGGAATTAAGCAGCGATGATGTATTTATTAAGGATACTGGACCGATTTATACGGAAATTGCAGGCCAGCTGCAGGCCGTCAATTTTGATTTTAATGCTTGGGGTGGTTTACTGGATGGCCTGTATTTTCCCTGGGATCAAGACCGGTTAATTGGTCAAAAAATGGCCGAATTGAATCGAATTCCTTATACGATCGACCATGATTTAGTGGTTGAAGGTTGTAGCATTTTAACTGATGGCGAGGGAACCTTGATTAGCACTGAGGATGTGCTGTTGTCTGAAGGGCGTAATCCGGGGCGGACGCGATTGGAGATCGAGGGCGCATTTAAGCAGATCCTTGGCATTCAAAAAGTCATTTGGTTAAAACATGGCTATTTTTTGGATGAAACTAATGGTGCGATCGATAACATGGTGAATTTTATTCGTCCCAGTGAAGTTGTTTTAACATGGACAAATAATTCTGCAGATCCGATGTATGAAACAGTCCGAGAAGCCGAAGCGATTCTAGCAAACACCACCGATGCAAAGGGACGTTCCTTGAAAATTCATTATTTGTTGATGCCCAATATTCAAAGCATTCGACAGCAGGAAGCTAGCGGTATTGATCCGATCAATGGGTTGTTGCCAAGGACAGATGGCCAACGATTGACGGCAAGCTATGTGAACTTTGTCACGTTGAATCACGCCATCATCGTTCCTCAATTTGGTGACCCGCAAGATTCAGTTGCACTGACAAAGATGAAGCAATTGTGTCCAGACAAGGAGGTTGTACCTTTCCCAGCTCGAGAAATGATTTTAGGTGGTGGTAACATTCACACGATTGTTCACACCCGCCCTAATATGAATGGATTGGGGGCTCGTTTATGAATTTTTTTGAAATTGTCGACGAACACATACAAAATTTGACCAGTAATGAACGCAAGCTATTTGACTACTTGGTGACAAACATGAATGACATTAAGAATATGTCAATTCGGGAGACGTCAGCGAAGTGTTTTGTCTCAACAGCAACGTTTCTTCGCTTTGTGCGTAAAATTGGTTTTTCTGGCTACAGTGAACTTATCACGGTCTTGAAATACACAACGCGAGAGGGCGCTTCCACTGATAGTGAACAATCCGATCAATTTGTGGTTGAACAAAGCGATTATCGGGAAGCTTACCTAAAGAATATTGTCGAGACAGTTCACGTTATCCGGCCGGAAGTCCTCCATCAGTTAACGGCCAAATTAGCACGTGCTGATACACTATTTATTTTTGCGACAGGTACGAGCAAGAGTGCGGCCCAGTATATTGCGAATCTTTATCGGATGTCAGGTTTTAATGTTAATTTTCCTGAAGATCGATTATATCGGCGAGCGGCGATTAGCCATATTTCGGCCGCGGATTTAGTGCTTGTTATTGATTATAGTGGTGAACATTCAGAGTTTATTGAACTTATTTCAACGTTGCTTGAGCATTCAGACCGCCGTGCCCTAATTTTGTCAATTACGCGGGCGGATAATAATCCAGTTCAAAATCTTAGTGATGTCAATCTATATACGTTTGTTGATGAAGTGCAGTCTCCTCAAGGATTAGAGATCGGTTCACGTGTCGCTGCCATTGTAATTATGGAATTGCTATTGTATCAGTGGCTAGAAGATCAGCAATAATTAGAGATTAGGTGGCTGATTAAACCAATAAACACCGATGAATCGGCGATCCCGGTTCATCGGTGTTTATTAATTGGACTTCTTTTAAACGATTAATTTGTATTCCTATTTGCATGGTGATAAAACGTCAAAGCAATGCCGGCAAAGAAGATCGGTCCGATAATGGTCCAAAAAGCTGTGTAATAATCATGAGTTAACATTGGTTGGATAACGGTGAAGATGATGCCCGCTAAGACTGTGATCCAAGTAATCGCAGACACCGTCCAAGTGATACTTGGCTTTTTGTAAACAACAAACGGTCGTTGTAAATCGTGACGGCGCTTGAAGAATGGGAAAGCGCCAACTAAAAATAGGTAAGGGAAGGCTGATGAAATATTCTCCATATCAGTTAGCACAGTGTAAAAAGATTGAGCACTATTGCCGCCAAAGGCCACCGCTAGAATAACGACACAGACAATCAGAGCTTGCATCCACATTGCGAATGCCGGCACTTGAAATCGATTAAGACGGGTGACACGTTTTGGCCAAAATTTGTCAGGCGTGCCCATAATAAATGATTTTAAGGGGGAGTAAACCAACACAAAGAAGGCTCCGGTATCTGATAAGAATTCTTCAATGCCGATCAAACGACCGAACCAGTTACCTAAACTGGTTGCTCCCGCGCTCGATAAATGTAGCGCATGTCCTAAGCTGGCCCCTAAATTGTTCATCAAAACGTAGAGCACGTTACCCAAGTCGGTTGACTTATTACCTAAAACACTGTGCCAATTGGCACTAATGCCCCACATGAAAATACCGATTGAATAGATAAACAACATCAGGAAGGTAGAAATCAGCATGGCTCTGGGGAACGTTTTTTCAGGGTTTTTAACATTATCGATAACCCCGCCCATCGTTTCCATACCGCCATAGGCAAAAATCGCGTAAACAACAAATGACATTAATGCGATTGGTGAAGTGAACTGTGGGTTCGGCGAGTGAATTAAATTCATGCTGGTAACTGGTTGGGCCAGGCGCCCGCCATTGATTAGTAAGAGAAGCAAACTGGTTAGCATGAAAAATGCTGTAATCAGTAAGGAGATTGCACCACCGAAGGCCGCAAACCTGGCAATCTGATTGATGCCATGGGTGGAGAAAAAGGTGACCACAACCATCCACAAAACGGCTAATATCCCAATGGTTTCGGTGGAATTTAGCCCTAGGAGGTGCCATTGTTGGGTGGTGTCATGGCCTGAAATTGCAGTAGCGAAAGGGATCCAAATCTTTGATCCTTCAGAGACTAACCATACGATCCACCCGGAAAGCCAGATAAACGTACCCGTAAAAGCGAGTCGTTCCCCAATTGATTCGGCCAACCACGAATAAATTCCACCATGAGCGGCCTTAAAAGTCGCGCCATATTCAGCAAACATCAAGACACTAGGTAAGAAAAATAAAATAGCGGCTAGTATATACCACATGATGGCGGCATAACCCATTTGATCGTAAGCAACCGTTGTATTCCCGATACCATAGATCGCGGTAAAAACCATTAAGACTAAGCCAGTTAAATTGATGTTTCGTTGTTCAAGAAACTCTTCCTCCAAGTTTCGTCAGCTCCAATTCTTTAAAATAACAGTATCTGCAAGTTTATGCGTATTGATCTAGCTTCAAAGCCTAACATATAACTAACCTTGTAATACTAGCACACTTATGACATTTCGGAATTGAAAAATAAGGTAATTTTCTTGGAACTTTATTCATTTAGACGAGGACTAGTTGTTGGAATTTGACTTGCGATCTAAATCAAGTTGACGGGCTAATTAAAAAAATCCTTATGGCTGTGATGCAAACTGTCATTTGAAAAACATCTTAAGGAAACCTTTAATTATTAAGTTTTCGGTCTTTTATAGGTTAAAGTTCGTTTATTGCGGATTATTAGCTTCGCAGGCTTTGGTATTTTCGGAAAATGATTAAAATTACCTCCATCCATCATTCAAATTTGTTAACAAATAACATTTAACGATCAAATACGAACATTAATTGAATTATAGTTACTAGAGGCTCACCCAATCATTTATACTGAACGAGTAACAGACATACCTGAGAGGAGCACCACCAATGACTTTATGGATGAACTCAATGCTACATGGTAAGACTTTTAATTTGAGAACCGATCAATTTGCCCAGGAATTATGGGCACAGCATCAGGTTTTTACCGGATATAAGCTTGATTTAGCGACAACGATTTTGTTGCAACCGGTCGAATTGGATACGCACCGGTACACATTGGTAATTGATTGGTGCAAGGGCGCATTTTTAACTCAGGCCAGTGCGGTGGGACTGATGAAGCAGGTGACTGAACAGCATCCCACGATGACGAGTCTATATATGCGTTTGGCCCATTTATATGCTGGCAATCAAGCTTATCTGCCGTTTGTCCATGGACATTTTGGTCTAGTCCCGCTTGGCGGCCCAAGCGATTGGCGAACTGGATGGGTGAGCTTTTACAATCTGATTGCGCTGGAGGACCAAGGAAATGCCGTCGCCTTAGTGTTTGACAACAGCTTGAAGTTATTATTGTCGACAACGCTTTACTTTATTCGTAGTCGGTTAGCAGATGCCATGCAAATTGTCCAAATCCAAAAGGATTATCTAAGTACGATGATGGCCGAATCTGGCTTTGAAGTTGCTCGGCCGCGATTGGAGAATTCGTTGACCAATGTGATTAACTTTCATCCAGAATTGGTGGTAACCGATCCCAAAGACTTTCATGATATGGCGATTGAAACATTAATGGTTGCCGCCGTTGAAGATTATATGCTAACGGGGTATGCGGATGCATTGCAGTTGACACCAGCTGAACTAACCGACGAAATTAAAACATTTATTTATGGCCATGGCCGGCGGATCATGCCCAAGGCCCGCCACTTTATGGCTCACGGTCAGGCACCCACTGAACCGCGGTCGGTCGAAAAGCTTGAAGCCTTGATTTGGAAAAATGTTCCAGGATTTAAAGAAGCTTCACGAACTTATGCAGTTCAAAAGCAGGGGCAATGGCTACGGACTGATGAACAACGAACGCTTGTTGAATCGGCAATAACCACGTATCCTAAAGAAAAGGCGTTTACGGGTGGTGAGAGCAACGAATTTAACGATACAACTTCAATTTAATGAACATGGGCAGCGTTTTCGTGTGTTGTCAGACACAGGTCTGATTTTAGGGCAAAGTCGGAGCCATTTTTGGTCTAGCCTTTGGAATGGTTTCTTGGGGTGGCTGATAACAACACCGACCCATTATGAGCTCACTATTGATGGTCAAACGCTATTGATCGAGTCAAAAAGGCGATTTATGGGGGCGCGCTATCGCTTATCAATCAATCAACAACCTGTCGCGGTGGTCGCGACACGGACAGTCAGTTATCGGAGCACAGACCAGATTAATGTTCGCCACGAGAATTTACAGTTAACTACAGGGTTAGGACGGGCTCAATATGTACTTCGAAATGGAGCCAAGACTGTGCTGATAATTCGCCAGCAAGCTGATAATGCGGATCATTATATGCTTGAAATTGGCGACGGCTTTGGGGCATTGACCGGAATTGGCGTTGCAATCGGTATTTTGGTGGGACATGGGAAATGATGGCCTGCATGAAATCGTCTAAACTTGGTACGTTTCGCTCTATTAGGTTGTTATTTTAGAACTACCTTTTTATATGGATGGAAACTTTGGTTGTTGCTATATGAGGAGAAAAAGAATGGATATGAAAACGATTATTAACCAGCTAAAGTTGACGCCGCATCCTGAGGGCGGCTGGTTTAAAGAAGTTGGTCATAGTTCAATTAAGCAACTGGACGAGATTGCCCAAGCACAACGCTATCAATACACTAGTATTTACTTTTTGTTGAGTCATAGTTCGCCATCACATTTTCATCAACTTAAGCATGATGAGTTATGGTTCTTTCACGATGGAGCGGCAGTGACGATTCACTGTTTAATGCCAGATCATTCATATCAAAAAATCGTGTTAGGATCTGATTTAGATGCTGGACAAGTCCTACAAGCTACCGTTCGCGCTGGCGTCATTTTCGGCTCAGAGGTGTCAGATCACGCTGAATTTGGTTTGGTTAGCTGTGTGGTTGCACCAGGATTTGATTATCAGGATTTTAAACTCTTTACAAAAGCTGAACTGAACGCTGTTTATCCCCAAGTTACCTCTGTCATTGATCGTTTGGCCTACGCAACACTTCCGGATTGATTGATAATTAATGCAAAACGTCGTACCTTCATCCGATGGATGAGGGTACGACGTTTTTGCATTTACATGCATCATGTCATTATGATCTAACGATGCTGGGTCTGGTTTACATTTTATATTGAGGTCAATGATTAACGTGCTAAGGGACCATACAGCATAAGATCCGCTTACCCTAAAATTACTGACTACACTGTAAATTTAGCGACTATCGTTGGGTTTAAATGATGAGCAGTGCTTGATTATTGAGCGGTGTAGCCGCCATCAACGACGAATTCGGAGCCAGTCGCGAATTTAGATTCGTCAGAGGCAAGATAGACACAAATATTTGCGATATCATCTGGTTCACCAATGTGGCCAACTGGTGTTAATTTAGTTTGGGCTTCTTCCATTCCAGGCTGTGCTTCGACTAATGGTGTTTTGATATAGCCGGGGTGCACAGTGTTGACGCGAACGCCATAACCTTGTTTAGCTGCGTAGAGGGCAGCTGATTTACTGAACAAACGTACACCACCCTTGGAGGCATTATAAGCGGCTAAGAGTGGATCGCCGATGAATCCTTCGATGGAAGACATATTGATGATCGACCCACCGTGATCTTTCATGGCGATCATCGCATATTTAGTTCCATAGAACACGCCATCTAGATTAATGCCAAGCAGTTGATGCCATTCTTCACTAGTTGTGTGTTCAACGTCTTTGGCAATGGCAATCCCAGCGTTGTTCACGATTACGTCCAGTTTGCCGTATTTAGCAACGGTGTCATCGATAACTTGTTTAAAGCGATCTTCATTAGAAGCGTCTTGTTGCATGTAAGTCGCGTTGTCACCACCGGCTAATTGTGCGATTGCTTGTTCACCATCGTTTTCATTGCGTGATGTGATCACAACTTTGGCACCTTCGCGAAGAAAAGCCGCCGCAGTGGCTAATCCAATTCCCTTAGTTCCACCAGTAATAATTGCGACCTTGTCAGTTAAACGTCCTGCCATAATGATAGCCTCCTTGAATTTACTTTATGAACTCCTTTCATTCTCGCACAGTTGTCACCTAAAGTGAATAGATGCACAAGATCGAAACGAAACTGGTACTCAGTTTGTGCGACTGGGCAAGGGTCGGTCTTTTTGCGAGAAAAAGTTAAATAGGCCTTGCTTACTTTTTGTAAGTTGTATATAGTAATACCAGAGCTATTGCTCAACTACTTAATTGAAATCACTTGGAGGCATTTGAGATGAAGGAAGATTTACTCAACTTAATGAAGCAACGTCGGACAATTTACACGCTAGGAAAGGACGTCAACTTTTCCGAAGCTGAATTGAATCAGTTAATCACTGACGTTGTTAAAGAAGCGCCTTCAGCGTTTAACAGTCAAACAACTCGAGTGGTCTTTACTTATGGTCAGGCTCACGAAAAAGTGTGGGATATGACTCTGGCTGAGTTAAAGAAGGTTACACCAGCAGAAGCATTTGGTAACACTGAGGCTAAAGTGAACGGTGCTTTTAAAGCTGGTTTTGGCACAATGTTGTGGTATACGGACATGGACAAGGTCAAGGAATTAGAGGAAGGCTTTCCATTGTATGCGGAGAATTTCTATGACTGGTCTGAACAGCATATTGGTAACGCTCAGTTTGCCGCTTGGACGGCTTTAGCTGAAAATGGTTTGGGCGCTTCGTTGCAGCATTATAATCCGCTTATCGACGAGGCTGTGAAAGCTGAATTCGATATTCCGGATAACTGGCGGTTACGTGGTGAGATGCCATTCGGTTCTGTTGAATCAACACCTGATGACAAGGATTACATTGATGATGGCATCCGCTTTAAGAGTTTTAACTAATTGATTGAAAAAACACCACAGACAAGATCTGAGGTGTTTTTTTAGTGATCTACAAGAAGATTATATTTGCACTGACAATATATTTCAGTGATTTGCGACAGCGTTATCCAACTGGCATGGTCAAAAAGGTTAATGAGTTTAGCGATAATTTAGGGGAGACTAGCGACCACTCGTCTTGATTGAGCATTGAAAAACCTCGTAACCTGGTAGGCACTATGTTAGAACAAGATGAGTGGTCTGTCACAGGAACGATTAATCGGCTTTGTTAACGGGGTATATGGTTCACTTTGAAACCGCGTTAAATCGGTGAAATGCATCTTTGATCAGTGATGAAGTTATGCTTATTTCGGTTAAAATCAAAGCTGTTATTAAAATTGGTATAGCTAATTGATAAAGTTTGTAAAATGTTTTACGAACTACTAGATTGGTGTATGACAGGACAAACGCGAAAGTTGTTCACAACTTAAAATTAAAAAAATCGTCTTTTTTTCTATTTGGTATATTCACAACATGAAAAAATGGTTATAATAAAGCCATTAAGAGAATTACGATTGAATGATGCAGGACTGGAAGGCGAAAGGACACCATGGCAAAAATTTTATTTGTTGGCGCCGCACAATCATTAACCGCGACTGTCATTGAAGCTTTTGCAAATGCACATCCGTCAGCTGATATTCGGTTGACTACCGATCGACCACATGCGTTAAAAGCGGGCTTTACGGACCGTTTTGAAGTGTTAGTGGGCGAACCTGATGACCCATTTTTTATGGTTGAAGCGACCGCGGGAGTTTCGCACGTCTATTTTGGTGCTGACGTGATTCGTAGTAACTGGGTGAAAGCTTTCGTCTGGGCTGTCAGTCATTACAGGCGTGAAATTGAACAGGTCGTGCTATCGACGGCGAACCTAAAGGCGTTGGATCGACGACTTTGTAACTTGCCAGTGGACTATTTTGAATTACTGGAACCATTGCGGCGGCAACATTTAGACTTCCAGTTTGTCCGGGAAATTGGCTTTAACACGAAGACCGATTTGCTTGCTGAAATTATCGATAATCAATCACAAATTTTACGTATTGGCTTACAGTCGAATACGTGGCCACAATTGATGGATCGGCTACTGACGAACCGAGCGTCTGCTTGGTCGGGCCAAATCGCCAATTAGGCGGCTTCACCTAGGAAATAGAAAACGACCACCCAACTAACTTTGGGTGGTCGCTATTTTTTACTTCAATTTAAAATCATTCGCCAATGCGAGCAAACTGCAAGCTGAGCAGCGTCGTAGCCAATGAGCGTTCAAAGCGAGAGTTTTCTGACTGAACGCGAGCAGGGACAATCACAGTACGATCTTCCTTAACGACGGGCTTACTCTTAAACAGTTGCCGAAGTTTGGCAGTAATCAAGTTGCGGTGAGCTTCAGTTTCCATAAGACGCGACCTCCATTAAAAATTAACTCCTAATAAATAACATTATTTATTGGGTGGGTCAAGCGCTGAACACCATTAAAGTCAAAACAGGTCAAAGTCTTTAAAAAAGTGGATAATCAGCGGTAATTGACTGTATTTATTGTGCACAATTTTTATTAATTTGTCGACTTTTTGATCTTGTGATTGCCGATAGGGGCAGGGGTTCATCGGTGTGGAAGGCGTCAGGAATTGTTGTCCACCTAACCAACCAGTTATCAACAGACTTATAATGACAAACAATTTTCGCAGTCGTTTTCGCATAAAAGCTGCCTTTCTGCCTAAATAACCAAAAAAGGTCGCGCTAATTGAACAATTGCTGTTGATCATAGCGCGACAAAGCAGGCCCGACCGATGGAAACTTGGTCGGGCCTGCTCACGGGGTGAATTGGTTAGCGATTAAGTAACTAGTTATTTGCGACGATTGGTGCCGGTTCTGCGTCAAAAATTGGTGTATTAGTTGTCTCGACGTATTGGGCCGAAAGGGCCTTGGTATATTGTTGAATGCCTTTTTTATCAGTGATTAATTGAGCGTCAATCATGTCTTGCATGGCTGCTCGAACTACTTCCTGGCTCAAATTTTGATTAACATTGCGAATGGTCAAATGCACGTTTTTACCGGCGGCAGTGGTGAATTTTAAACTAAGATTTTTCATCTAGCTTACGCTCCTTTTTATGAGAATGAGAGGGATTAGCGGTTATCCAGCAACGGCTTCTTTCTTAATCAGTGTGGTGTCACTTAAGGTGTCGGTAGTTAAACTAGCGATTGCCTGGCCAAATTTCATTAGTTGTTCAGTCGTTGCGCTTTCCACCACGTTGGGATAGGTTCGTTTAACGGGAAGCAAGTGACCGTCACCAATGAATTCGAATTGAACGGAACTAGTAAGCCATTTATCTGACATGAAGTTAGTCTCCTTTGGACTGTTTTAGTTTTGTAAGGGTGGCCACGCTTACAGTAATAGTAACGAAATGAAAAGTCAGATTGTAAAGATAACTTTTAGCAAAATGGCCAAAAAAAGCACTACCTCTTCAAATCGTGAAAAGGTAGTGCTTAATGGTCTAGTATTAGGCTTCAGTAGACGCCTTTTTTGTGGCCTGACGCTTCTTAACGGCAGGCTTAGCGTTGGTACTGGTCATGATTAATTCGGGTAGAATCAATGGATGTCGTTCAGTTTTCTCATAGAGAAAACTTTGCAAATCATCAATAATCGCAGTCCGAATTGAGGCTTCCGTGGCATTACCATCCTTCATCGCACGACGGATAGTTCTGAACACGCGCCGCCGGCCCTCATTGATCATGTCGCCGGATTCTCTCATGTAGACAAAACCGCGACTAAGTAGGTCTGGACCGGCTTGAATCTCTTTATTCTTTAAATCAATCGTGGCAACGACCACAACGAGACCTTCTTCAGACAGCATCTGCCGATCGTGTAAGACGACGTTGCCAATATCCCCAACACCGTTACCATCAACGTAGACGTCACCAGCATTGAAATGACCGGCAATTCGAGCTGAATCAGCCGTTAAGGCCAGCACATCTCCATTTTCCATGATAAACGAATGGTCATCCGGGACATCACAAAGCTCAGCCAATTGTGTATGGATTTTCTGCATCCGATACTCACCATGAATTGGCATGAAATACTTGGGCTTAATTAACCGTAACATTAACTCTTGATCAACTTGGCCACCATGTCCAGAAGTATGGATGTTGTTAACGGCACCATGAATGACCTCAGCGCCGGCCTCTTCCAATTCGTTAATGACGCGGTTCACACTCGTCGTATTCCCAGGGATTGGATTACTGGAAAAGATGACCGTGTCATTCGGTTGGATGGAAATTTGTCGGTGAGTACCGTTGGCAATCCGTGAAAGGGCAGCCATCGGTTCACCCTGAGAGCCTGTACATAGAATCAAAGTTTCATTGGCCGGTAAGTTTCGGAGTTCTGAAGCGTCAACTAAAATATCATCAGGAATATTCAAATAACCCAGCTCGCGACCATTGACAATGGCAGCTTCCATTGAACGACCAAACACAGCAATTTTACGATGGTGTTGGATCGCCGCCTCAGCAGCTTGCTCAATTCGGGAAATATTTGAAGCAAAGGTCGCAAAGATGATTCGACCGTCGATTTTATCAAATAATTTGTGGATTGATTGACTGACCCAGCGTTCAGACTTAGTGAACTCAGGACGTTCAGCGTTGGTTGAATCTGATAATAAGGCAAGCACGCCTTCTTCGCCGAGTTTCGCCATCCGCTGTAGGTTAGGTGAGGGCGTGTTAATCGGGGTGAGATCGAACTTAAAGTCACCCGTTTGCACAATGGTTCCAGAAGGTGTCTTTACCGCGACTCCTAGCGTATCTGGAATACTATGGGTGGTTCGGAAGAACGACACACTTGTTTTACGAAATTTCAGCACGGTGTCTTCATTGATTTCGTGCAATTCAGTCGTTTGTAAGAGGCCATGTTCTTCTAATTTGTTCTTGATTAAGGCCATTGGTAGTGGACCAGCATAAATTGGCACATGGATCTGCTGTAATAGGAAAGGAATCCCACCAATGTGATCCTCGTGACCATGGGTAATAACGAGGGCCTTAATTTTGCTTTCATTTTGTTTCAAGTACGAATAGTCCGGAATGACGTAATCAATTCCCAGCAATTCGTCTTCGGGGAACTTAATGCCGGCATCAATTACAATGATTTCGTCTTGAAACTGAACGCCATACGTGTTTTTACCAATTTCACCCAAACCACCGACGGCGTAAACGGCAGTTTCATTGTTTTTTAAATTGAGTTTCGCCATGGACTAAAACTCCGTGAGTTTGTAGTTGGCGCCTTGTTGTTCATAGTCTAAGGCGTTACCTTCAAGCGCTTCGATGGATTCCACGTTGTAGTCTGTGTGGGCCTCCACGGCACTCATAGCAGCGGCCTCATTTTCAGCATCCAAATATAATGAGTGGGTGTCCTCACGTTTAGGGTTCCGAATTTTAGAATCTTGATAATAAACTTTAAAAATCATCGTAAAATCTCCTCTATAAATAAATAAAAAAATAAATGGTTATTTTTGGTGCATCAAGAACCAGACTAGCAAGCGTGAGTTACTAGTCCAATGTTGATATAAGGTTTTCTCCCGAACATGGTTGTGAAATCACAACATTTGCGTTCTATATTAACATAGCCCGTAACTGATGTACACTAACTGGACCGGTGATAACAACGGAATGGCCAGTGTTTGTGATAGAATATGAATAGGAAAGTGGGTGGCAACTTTGACATTATTGGTGACGATAATTATTGGATTGGTCTTAGCTTACTTGGTATATCACTACATTCATCGATTGATTATTCGTCGAGCAACGGCGATTGTCAGAAATGACGCTCAACAGGTGACTGATCAGGCCATGCGAAATGTGTTGAAGCAACTTGTTAGTGAAGGCTGGTTAGCTAGTGATCAGCAGACGTTTACAAAGTCTGAGACAGTTGCTGACGTCTGGGGACGTGGCGTGATGGACTTTGAATACGAACTGCCAGACGGTGAGCTAACCGCTGCACAATTGCCTAACTTGCGCCGGCCGGTCAATAATGCACTCGGCGAATATGCCTTAGCAAACCACATTAAACGAGTCAAAACAGATCAACCAACTTTTGTTGTCACTGATTTATGGTTGTTTGAACAGCGTTTGCATATTGATATTGCCTATTTAGTTAATGAAGCGACGATCGAATACGTCCAGGATTTACGCAAACTCAATGCCTCTCAAGTAGACTCATCGCAAAGCACTAATCGAGCTGAATAATTAGGAGATTTCCGATGCTCTCGGTGTGAAGCGATCAAGTCTATCGACAAAGGCAGAAGAGAAGTGTTGGTAGAATTATGAAGCGCCATTAATTAGTGTGGCTAGATTAACGCGACGAGCAAAAATTACAATTCCTAAATCGAATGAGAACACATTAAAAGTTGGAATGTCCGATCTGAATTGGGTGGCAAACTGAAGCTAAGGGGACTGGGAAAAACGGCCTTGTTTGTTAGCAAAATTGGTGGATTGTATAAACGTCAAATGTATCGTGATGCAAATTTGATTGATTTAACGTAAAAGTAGCTTGGCAAACAAATTTTTGTTTGCCAAGCTACTTTTATAGTAGATGAAGTTATTTTCCAATGATCAAGAATCGACATTGTTTCATTAAAGTTTAGCTAGTTAGCCAATCAATAAAGTGCCATCTTCAGCGTCGAAGGGTTCAGCTTGATTGATGTGGTCATAAAATAAAACACCATGGAGATGATCAATTTCATGCTGGCACACAATGGCAGGATAATCTTTTAAACGAATTTTGTGTTCATTACCATCGAGGTCCTGGTAACGCAACGTAATGCGGTCAGCGTGGGGAACATAGCCAGGATGCTCATCATCAACGGATAAACAGCCTTCACCTTCTGTCAACGCCGCTTGTTGAACGGATTGACTGACGATAACTGGGTTAATGATGACTTCTTTGAATATTGGATTATCGCGAGCAGTCTTGGCAGCTTCGGCAATTGACGCTTGATCATCAGGATCTTCGGGCTCGACGGCAGATGGGACCAAGACGGCCGCCATTTGAAGAGACACATCAACTTGAGGAGCAGCTAGCCCGACACCCGCACGTAGTTGATATTTTTCAGCTTGTTCCGGGTCTTGGCTCACCTCTAAATATTCCATCATGTCAGCAGCTAGCTGACGATTTTCATCATTAAGCGGGAAGGCCACCTTTTCCGCGTATTTCCGTAAGGTCGGATTACCGTCTCGAATAATATCTTCCATTAAAATCACGCGCAAGTGCCTCCTAAATTATAATTCGGTCAAAATGTTTTTTGGGTCGTAAACGAATTAAGTTGAACTTTCATTACTGATCGTCAAAGCATTCCAAATGGTTTTAACTGACCGTAAACTTGTTTCACTCATTGATTTTAGTGTACCATACGCAATCAGGTCATCCAAGGGTAGCCTTAGCGGCGGTTGAGGTTTGACGATTTTTTAGTCTTAGTATAATACCCAGGCCTACCTGCAGAACAAGCAAGTTTTAGACGACAAATATAGTGAATGTTTAAACAATAAGTCGAAATCACGATGATTGTCACGCCGTTTTCAGCGACCATGCATTGAAGCTTGTGAATATTGAAAGTGGGATGAAAATAGCAATTTTGGACAAAGGGATCAATAGAGGAACTCGTGACTGGTCGGTTGCAAGGGACTTGCTATACAGTTGTTAAGGATACTGTTCAAAAACTTCACAAGTTTTTGAAGACAAGAGAAAGGGCTTGTGACCTATTTAACAATTTTGAAAACCCTTGCATTGCGATTCTGTAACGCGTTACAATAAGTCGTGAAAGATGAAAGCGCATACATTTGTTGACTGAATTTATTAGACAGTGAACGAGTGTCAGCTGTCATCAAGAAATAGAAAGGAATGTGTGCATTATGGCAAACAACGATTCATCTAAGCCAATTGTAGACTTCGCTGCGATCAAGAATAACTTAGGCAGTGACTACAAACCGGTGCAAGTTTTAGACGGTTCTGCCAAAGTTGTAAATCAAGAGGTCTTCAATAGTTTTAGTGATGACCAACTGGTTGATTTTATGAAGAAGATGGTTTGGGAACGTGCATTGCATGAACAAACGATGAACTTCTCTCGTCAAGGACGGTTAGGATTCTATGCGCCAACTGCTGGTGAAGAAGCCAGTGAAATGGGGAGTGTTTCCGCCTTTGAACCACAAGATTTCCTATTCCCTGCTTACCGAGACTTACCACAGTTAATTCAGCATGGTAGTTCGGTTGAAAAAGGATACCTTTGGTCACGTGGTCACGTTTTAGGCAACATTTATGATGAAAAGTATCGTGCATGGATGCCACAAATCATCATTGGCGCCCAATACGTTGAAGCCGCCGGTGCCGCTTTAGGAATTAAGAAGAACGGTGAAAAGAACGTTGCGTTCGTTTATACCGGTGACGGTGGGACTTCGCAAGGGGACACCTATGAAGGTTTGAACTTCGCTGGTGCTTTCCAAGCACCATTGGTTGCCTTTGTTCAAAACAATGGATTCGCCATTTCTGTTCCTCGTGAGAAGCAGACTGCTGCCAAGACACTCGCTCAAAAAGCGGTCGCTGCCGGAATTCCATCTGTTCAAGTTGATGGGATGGACATTCTTGCCGTTTACGCTGTTTCCAAGGCTGCTCGTGACTTTGCTGCTGCTGGCAATGGTCCTGTCTTAATTGAAACATTAACTTATCGTTATGGCGCTCACAGTTCTGCTGGTGACGATCCTTCGCGTTACCGGACTAAAGAAGAAGAGAAGCCATGGCATGATATTGACCCATTAATTCGTTTACGAAAAGTTTTAGCTGATAAAGGTCTTTGGTCTGATCAGCAAGAAAGTGACTACACGGATCAATGCAAGGCTGACTTCAAAGCAGCATTGAAGGCTGCTGATGGTGAACCAAAACAAACTAATGTTGAATTATTGAAGAACACGTTCGAAGTACCAACTCCGAACATTGCGGCACAAATTGCCGAATTTGAAGCAAAGGAGTCGAAGTAATCATGGCTACGAAAACTTATATTCAAGCGATTACTGACGGACTTGATCAGGTCTTAAGTGACGATGACAAGACGTTAATCTTCGGTGAAGATGTCGGTAAAAACGGTGGTGTTTTCCGTACCACTCAAGGGTTACAAGACAAATATGGTGAAGATCGGGTCTTCGACACACCATTAGCTGAATCAGGTATTTTAGGCTTGGCAATGGGATTAGCGGCCACTGGCTGGCGGCCATTACCTGAAATCCAATTTATGGGCTTTACATTTGAAGCAGTCGACTCGATTGCCGGACAAATGGCACGGACACGGTTCCGTTTTGGTAACACGAAGAATATGCCAATCACCATTCGGACCCCATTTGGTGGTGGGACTCACACGGCTGAAATGCATGCCGACAACTTGGAGAATTTCTTCACTGGCGTACCAGGTTTACGGGTAGTTACACCTTCTAACCCATATGATGCTAAGGGACTTGTGATCTCAGCTGTTGAAAACAATGACCCTGTCTTGTTCATGGAAAACCTGAAATTGTATCGTTCAATGAAGGCCGATGTTCCAGATGACAAGTACACGGTTCCATTGGATACAGCTAAAGTTGTGCGTGAAGGGACAGACATTACAGTTGTTGCTTATAGTTCTGAAGTTAACGAAGCGCTTAAAGTAGCAGACAAGTTGGCTGATGAAAATATTTCTGTTGAAGTCATCGACTTAGTTTCCCTATCACCAATCGACACAGCCACTATCTTCAAGTCAATCGACAAGACACACCATGTTGTCGTTGTTCAAGAAGCACAACGCATGGCTGGGGTTGGCGCCACAGTTGTTTCCGATATTGCTGAAGATGACATTCTTTCATTGGATGCGCCAATTGGCCGCGTAGCTGCGCCAGACAGTGTTTACCCATTTGCCTTAGCTGAAGACGACTGGATTCCTGATGCCGCTGAAATTGAGGCGAAGGTTCGCGAAATTTTGACTTACTAAACGCGCGGCTACGCTAAATAGCCAACGATTGTCCGGAACACTCCGGAAATTCGATGAAAGGAAGATACTCCATGTCCTACAAATTCAAAATGCCAGAACTTGGTGAAGGAATGGCAGAAGGCGAAATTGCCGCTTGGGATGTTAAAGAAGGCGACAAGATTGCTGAAGATGACACCTTAGTTGAAATTCAAAATGACAAGTCTGTCTCTGAATTACCATCACCAGTGTCTGGGACGGTTAAAAAGATTTTTATGCAAGCAGGTGAAACAGCCAAAATCGGTGATACGTTAGTTGAAATCGATGATGGTTCTGCTGATACCGGTGATGATGAGGCTGCTGCGCCAGCAGCAGAGGCCGCACCAGCAGCAGAGGCCGCACCAGCGCCGGCTCCTGAAGCCGCACCAGCGCCAGCCGATGCACCAGCGCCCGCTGCGACAGCTAGTGCTAATCCTGTGTTAAGCGATCCTAATAAGCTCGTACTTGCGATGCCATCTGTTCGCCAATACGCTCGTGATAACGGTGTCGATATTACGGTTGTGGCACCATCAGGCAAGCATGGCCAAGTGACTAAAGCTGACGTTGATGCTGCTAAGAACGGCGCTGCACCAGCAGCTGCCCCTGCACCAGCTGCCCCAGGTGCACCAACTGCTGATACTGCTGCTGCGCCAATCAAGCCATACGTTTCTGCGACACCCGAATTAGAAACACGTGAACCAATGTCCATGACGCGTAAGGCAATTGCTAAAGCAATGGTTACTTCTAAGCACACTGCGCCACACGTTACGTCATTTGACGACGTTGACGTTACTGCATTGATGGCTAACCGTAAGAAGTACAAAGCTGCTGCCGCTGATCGCGATATTCACTTAACTTTCTTGCCGTACATTGCTAAAGCTTTGGTTGCGGTCTTAAAAGATTTCCCAACGTTAAATGCATCAATTGATGACAGTACGCAAGAAATCGTTTACAAGCACTATTACAACATCGGAATTGCGACCGATACTGACCACGGCTTGTACGTACCAAACGTTAAGAACGCTGACGCTAAGGGTATGTTTGCCATTGCCAAGGAAATCACTGAAAATACTCAGAAAGCGCAAGATAACAAGTTGTCTGCTGCTGAAATGAGCGGTGGCTCCATTACAATTAGTAACGTTGGTTCAATCGGTGGCGGCTGGTTCACACCAGTTATTAACTACCCAGAAGTTGCTATCTTGGGTGTTGGTAAAATCGCAAAAGAACCAATTGTCAACGAAGATGGTGAAATCGTCGTTGGTAATATGTTGAAGCTGTCCTTGAGTTACGACCACCGTTTGATCGATGGTGCAACTGCACAACGGGCTTTGAACGAATTGAAGGCCTTGTTGCACGACCCAGACATGCTTTTGATGGAGGGATGATTGAATAATGGCTGATGTTGAACAAAAGGAAACAGTAATCATTGGTGCGGGCCCTGGTGGGTACGTTGCCGCAATTCGGGCCGCTGAACTAGGTCAACAAGTCACGGTCATTGAACAATCTGAAACCCTTGGTGGGGTGTGTTTAAACGTTGGCTGTGTGCCATCGAAAGCCTTGATTCAAGCCGGTCACCGTTTGCAAGAAGCAAAAGATGCTTCAACTTACGGGATTACGACGGCTGACGCTAAGATTGACTTCAGTAAGACGCAAACTTGGAAGCAAACTAAGGTCGTTGACCGGATGACTAGTGGTGTTGCCATGCTGCTTAAGAAACACAAGGTTGAAGTCATTCGTGGTGAAGCAACGATGGATTCTGATACACAATTGCGGGTCATTGCACCGGGTCCAAAGCAATTCATGAGCCGTGATACTGGTCGGACAATTGCCTTTAAAGACCTCATCATTGCCTCTGGTTCGCGACCAGTAGAAATTCCTAACTTTAAATTCGAAGGCCGGGTCGTTGACTCAACTGGTGGCTTGAACTTACCAGAAATTCCTAAAGAATTAGTCGTTATCGGTGGTGGTTATGTGGGAACTGAATTGGCTGGTGCTTATGCCAACTTAGGTGCTCACGTGACTATCTTAGAAGGAACCCCATCCATCTTGCCTAACTTCGAAAAAGACATGGTTTCCCTTGTCTTGAAGAATTTGAAGGCACACAAGGTCGATGTTGTGACCAGTGCGATGGCGAAGAAGTCTGAACAAGATGACACTTCTGTGACTGTTACCTATGAAGTTGACGGCAAACCGCAAACATTGAAGGCCGACTACTGCATGGTGACGGTTGGAAGAAAGCCGAACACAGACAATTTGGGACTAGAGTTTACTGACATTAAGTTAGATAAACGTGGTTTCATTGAGGTCGATGACCAAGGTCGAACGGCTTCACCGCATATCTATGCAGTCGGCGACATTGTCAACAATGGTCCAGCATTGGCCCACAAAGCTTTCTTCAATGGCAAAGTTGCCGCTGGTGCGATTGCTGGTCATCACACAGCTAACGACTATGTCAGTGTTCCTGCTGTATGTTTTGCTGATCCAGAGTTAGCTACGGTTGGTTACACGCAGGCAGAAGCTAAAGAAGCGGGCTTGGAAGTATCTACCGCGAAGTTCCCATTCGCTGGTAACGCTCGGGCCGTTTCGATGGACGAAGCAGATGGTTTTGTTCGCTTAGTGACAACCAAAGACGACAACACAATTGTTGGTGCACAAGTCGTTGGTCCAGATGCGAGTGACTTAGTTGCTGAACTTAGCTTGGCGGTCAACTCACACATGAACGCCGAGGATGTTGCCTTGACGATTCACCCACATCCAACGTTGAGTGAACCAATTCAAGAAGCTGCAGACATTGCGATCGGTTTCCCAACCCATATCTAACATTAAGTGCATGTGTTTGCAAAAGAGTGACTGGCTTAGCCGGGCGCTCTTTTTTCTTGCACTTCATTCCAGCTTCGGTACAATTAACCATAAATAGAAACTAATAAACTGAAACGAATTGATCTTGATTAGTTAGTGTAACCATTTTCCTAATAGCGGTATTGTGAGCTGCGATGGATTCGGTTTAGAAGAAGGGGGCTTTGAATGAAACCAAGTGTGGTTCTATATGGAACAGGGCAGTTTAACCAAACATTTTTAACGAGTGCGTTAACACTTGACTTGCCAATGACAGTAAGTGTCTTATCCTCGACCCAAGAGCCTGAACAAGTCTATGAAGATGTACAAACAGCTGCAAGCGGTTGTGCGAACGCACAGGTGCATCTTGGTATAATGACGGATTTTGTAACCGCTGACGCCTTAATTATTGGAGACTTGGTTGATTTACCACGCTCAGCTAGTGCCGAAGAACGTTTAACGGCGACACTGCCACGGTTACGAGAACTTATCCAGGCAGCCATGGCAGAAGGATTTAAGGGGAAGATCATTGTTGCTAGTCCAGATGATGGTGTGTTGACCTATTTTGCCCAGAAGTTCTCTGGGGTCGGTGCCAATCAATGCTTGGGAGTGGGTACATTGGCGCATAGTTGCGTCTTGGCCAACACGTTAGCGCGGACATTCAATGTACCAACGGATAGCGTCCATGCCTATGTTGTGGGCGTGGGTCAAGAACATGTGGTGGCTTGGAGTCGGTCGACGATTGGACCAGTTCCCATTCTTTCACTGATGGCTAACGATGCTGTAGAATTCAATGCAAACCAACTAGGCGAGATTGAGCAGCGACTGAACCAAGCCATTATTTCGGCGAATGATGGTTTGCGGTCCCAAGCTGTGCTTCGAATCCTACGAGCGTTATTCTTTGATCGACCAATGGTGGGTTCGGTGACCAATCTATTAACGACCGTTGTTGATCGTATCGTACCGTTAAGTACGCCGATTCGGTTGACGGCCATGGGTGCATCTAAAATTGTGGATGTTTCGTATACTGAAATTGAACAACGCCAATTAGATGAAATCACCACGACAATTTCGGCGCAGATAACAACCATCGAAAATGGGGATTTCGAACCAGAAACGGATGAAAATGATGAACATTGAGTTACCTTTAGATGACACTTGGACCAGTCAAGAAATTATTGATGTGACGATGTTTTATGATTTAATCTTGACCGCAAATGAGCAAGGCGTCGATCGACAACGGTTGCTGAGCGCTTATCAAGTCTTTCAAATGATTGTCCCGACAAAAGGGCAACAGAAGCAATTGGACCGACAACTTCAGCGCCAGACTGGGGTCAGTCTGTATCGTACGATGCAAGCGGCCATGGCGAGTCAACGAAAACATTTCAAGTTTTCTGACTAAACGAAAGCTAGATAAATGAAGGTACTATAGGAAGGATCAAAATGGATCAGTCAACATTTCAACAGTGGGACGCACAGGTCACTCAATGGATTGACGAAGCCCGTGAGAATATTTTGGCCCACTTCGATGAACCATTATCGATAGAAGAAAAGTCGGGGCGCCGCGATCTTGTAACGCAGGTTGACAAAGAAAATGAGCAACGGTTGGTGGCCCATATTCGACAAGCCGACCCTGACGCCCAGATTCTTGGGGAAGAAGGTCTTGGGGATCATGTCACCGAGACCGATGGCCGGTTATGGATCTTGGACCCGTTGGATGGCACCATGAATTTCATTAAACAGCGGGATGATTTTGCCATTATGATGTCACTATATATCGATGGTATCGGCCAAGCAGCTTGGCTGTACGACGTAATGGGTGACCGCCTTTTTCACGGGGCGAAAGGTATCGGCGTCTGGTTGAATGATCGATTGATGGCGCCACCGGCGAATTTGCCACTCAGTGAAGGGCTAGCGAGTTTATCTGGACCACTTGTTCGCCATGATGTGGATCATATGCAAGCTATTGGCGCGGCCAGTTTAGGTATGCGAATTATTGGTAGTGCCGGGATTGCGTTTACCAAAGTGCTGCGAGGACAGCAGGTGTGTTACATTTCCTATCTACGTCCATGGGATTTCGCAACGGGGAAAATCTTGGCCGAAGAGTTGGGGCTGGTCGTGACGACAGTTGACGGTCAAACGCCGTCTGTGCTATCATATAGCGTTGTAGTAGTAGCTACGAAGCAAGCGCAACAGGACATTATTGCGATGCAGGCATAAGTGTCGGACTGTGACATGAATGGTCACAGTTTTTTTACGCCTAATAATGCCGCCAAAGTTACCACATGAATATTGATTTTGAAACGAAGGGAAGTTACACTTTGAAAACTAGAGATGATATCCGTAATATCGCCATCATTGCCCACGTCGACCATGGTAAGACAACGTTGGTTAATGAAATGCTAAAGCAATCTGACACACTTGATGGCCACACTGAGATTGCTGATCGGGCGATGGATACAAACGCAATTGAACAGGAACGTGGGATTACGATCCTGTCAAAGAACACCGCTGTTAAATATGGCGACAAGCAGATCAACATTTTGGATACCCCAGGGCACGCGGACTTCGGTGGTGAAGTTGAGCGGGTTATGAAAATGGTTGATGGCGTCTTACTGGTTGTTGATGCCTATGAAGGGACGATGCCACAAACTCGATTTGTGCTTAAAAAGGCCTTAGAACAACACTTGACGCCAATCGTAGTCATTAACAAGGTTGACCGTGAGGGTGCTCGTCCTGAAGAAGTTGTTGATGAAGTGCTCGATTTGTTCATTGAATTAGGGGCAGATGAAGATCAACTTGAATTCCCAGTTGTCTATGCGTCAGCGATGAATGGAACTTCATCTTATGATTCTGATTTAAGCACCCAAGATCATACCATGAAGCCGATTTTTGATACTATTTTAAAGACGATTCCAGCACCAATTGATAACGAAGATGAACCATTACAATTCCAAGTGGCCTTACTTGATTACAATGATTTCGTAGGCCGGATTGGGATCGGCCGGATTTTCCGTGGCAAGATCAAGGTCGGCGACAGCGTTACAGTTATGAAATTGGACGGTACGGCGCAGAATTTCCGGGTGACGAAGCTTTATGGGTTCTTAGGCTTGCAACGAGTTGAAGTCAATGAAGCTAAAGCTGGTGACTTAATCGCCGTTTCCGGGATGGAAGAAATCAATGTTGGTGAAACAGTGACACCGCAAGATCATCAAGAAGCATTGCCAGTTTTACGGATTGATGAACCAACTTTGCAGATGTTATTCCGGACTAATGATTCACCGTTAGCTGGTCAAGAAGGTAAGTTTGTGACTACGCGTCAATTAGAGACTCGGCTGAAGCAAGAATTGCATACTGATGTGTCTTTGCGGGTTGAAGACACTGATGAACCAGATGCATGGATGGTTTCTGGGCGTGGTGAACTTCATTTATCTATCTTGATTGAAACGTTACGGCGTGAAGGTTATGAATTGCAGGCTTCTCGTCCAGAAGTTATTTATCGTGAAATCGATGGGACGATGGAAGAACCATTTGAAGCGGTGCAAATTGACACACCAGAAGAATATGCTGGTTCCATCATTGATACCTTGTCACAACGCAAGGGCGAAATGAAGAACATGGAGAATACAGGTAACGGGCAAACTCGGTTAGAATTTTTGGCACCATCACGTGGGCTAATCGGATACTCAACTGAATTCTTATCGATGACTCGTGGCTACGGAATTATGAACCACACGTTTGAAAAGTACATGCCGGTCATCAAGAACTGGAACCCAGGTCGTCGTAATGGGACTTTGGTATCAATTACCCAAGGTAAGGCGACGACTTACGCAATGATGGGTGTTGAAGATCGTGGACAATTGTTCATTGATCCAGGTACAACCGTCTATGAAGGGATGATCGTCGGCCAAAATAGTCGTGAAAATGACATTTCGGTCAATGTTACTAAGGGGAAGAACATGACTAACGTGCGTTCTTCTAACAAAGACATGACGGCCACTATCAAGACGCCAACCCATCTGACACTTGAAGAATCCTTGGAATTCTTAAACGAAGATGAATATTGTGAGATTACACCTGAGCACGTTCGTTTACGTAAGCAGATTTTAGAAACCAGCGCCCGTGAAAAGGCAGCTAAACGTCGTAAGGCAGCCGCTCGTGACTAATCAAATTCATTAACATTTTATAAAACAGCTCCACCTTGGTGAATCACAGACAAGGTGGAGCTGTTTTATAATGCAAAATGCCGTTTAATAGGAGACAAGCGACAGTTACTAATGATAAGGTAAACGTAAAAAAATGTGAGTGTTGAAGCGAATTCAAGGAACGGGTTAACGTTATGCTATAATGTGGGAAGAATTTTTTGTGAGGGATTGGCACGTGAAAAAGTTAAAGCTCGTTGATTATTATATCTTGATTCCTTATCTGGTACTCAGCTTTTTTGGCATCGTTATGGTGTACTCTTCTAGTGCAAATGTGGCCTTGAGCACCGGAACAACCGCCGGGGCTTATTTAATTAAACAAACTGCCTATGTCATTGTTGGTTTGGTGCTGGCATTTGGCTTTTATTATCTAAAGTTATCAGTGCTTCGCTCGGGCCGGATTGTAGAATATATGACTTTTGGCATTTTCTTTCTGGTGGTTACTGTTTTAATTGTTGGGTCTCGAGTGAATGGTGCCAAGGGTTGGATTAACCTGGGACCGATCAATATTCAACCAGAAGAATTTTTGAAATTGTTTATCGTGCTATTTTTGGCTCATTACATGGATTCACATCAGCAAGCGCTATCCGAGCGGTTTTGGACGACGATGTGGCAACCATTGCTAATGTTATTGGTCTTAATGTTATTGATTTTCATTCAGCCGGATACCGGCGGTTTCGTGATTGATGGCTTTATTGTTTTAATCATGATTCTAGCTAGTGGTAATCGCCGTGGTTTACCAATGACAATCGTTGGAGGGTTGTTTTTACTGTATGTGGGCATGCTGGTTACTTTATCGCACATCGATGTCACCCATTCTTTTTTAGCACACTCATATCAGTTGCAACGGTTTGTGGCATTTGCCGATCCGTTTGGAACAGTGAAGACTGTGGGACGGCAGTTGGTTAATTCTTATTACGCAATTAGCAACGGCGGATTATTCGGCGTTGGCTTGGGCAACAGTATTCAAAAAATGGGCTACTTGCCGGAACCAAATACAGATTTTATTCTTGCGGTTACCAGTGAGGAATTAGGCGTTGTGACGGTACTTGGTGTCCTATTTTTTCTAGGAATGCTAGCATTTCGAGCAGTTCGACTGGGTAATCGTGCCACTACAATGTATGAAAGCTTAGTGTGTTACGGTATTGCCGCCTTATTAACTGTTCAGTCGCTCTTTAACGTGGGTGGAGTTATTGGTGCACTGCCAATTACCGGAGTGACCTTACCATTCGTTAGCTATGGTGGTTCATCGATGCTGGTTTTGGCCAGTTGTATGGGTATTTTAATGAATATTTCAGCACGAGAGAAACGTGAGCGACAAGCGGTGTTAAACGTTAAATTAGCCGCCAATTAATTACAGAAGGAGGGATTAGCGATGAGTGAAACAGATTCACATACAAATAAGGGTCAATCGAGTAATCGCGGGACGCATGGTTCTTCCATGGGCGACAACAACAGCGACCAAGAGCGGCCTAAACGTCGGCCTCGACGCCGACGCCGACGTCCCCAAGGTCAACAGACAGCTGCGGCCACTGATTCGAAGCAAGCAACCGGTAATTCGACCACAAAGAAAGCACAAACAACTGATCGTGCAAAAAAACCTCGGCGACGGCGATCGAATCGTCGAAAACCGACTGAAGACAGCAACAAGTCAAAGCAGGTCGCAGCAAAAAGCCAGACAGCTTTGTCGATCAAAAAGGGCACTGAGACAGTTACACCTAGTCAGCAGACAACGCCGAATGTATCTTCTTCACACGCCGATATCAACGCAGGCGCAAAGATCGCAAGTCAAATCCGTGACGATTTAGCCTTAGCCTTTGTTGGTCATGATCCGCAGCCATTACAACCAGTGGCGCGGCAAGCGGTATTTGTGTTTATTAGAAATTTGCGTCAAGTTCGGCAACTGAAAAGGTTTGGCGATATCGACTACGTTTCTAAGAAGATGCACTATGTTGTGATTTACATGGATCAAGCGCGAATTGAAAGTCAGCGGCAAGCATTAAATAAATTAAACTTTGTTAAGCGAGTGGTCGTCAGTGAACGACCGACTGTGGATCCATTTGTAGGTCAGGGTGTGAATGCCAATTTTGTCACCCACACAAAAGGCGACGGTGGCGCAGATGCACTGTCTGTGACTGATAGCGGGGAGGCTTAGCAATGCGCGTGGTTGCTGGAGAATTTGGCGGTCGGCCCCTAAATGCCGTTCCGGGCACTTTGACTCGACCGACAACTGACAAAGTTAAAGAAGCAATGTTTAGCATGATCGGACCGTATTTTAATGGCGGACGAGGATTAGATCTGTTTGCTGGCTCGGGCGGATTAGGGATCGAAGCGGTATCACGAGGAATGAGTGAGGTAGTGCTTGTTGATCACCAATACCAAGCGATTAAGACGATCAGAGCAAATGTGGCCGTGACAAAAGCACCAGACCGTTTTCAAATTATTAAAGCGGATGCAGAGGCAATCTTGCCCAAGCTGGCCGCCATGCAGGCACCCTTTGATTTGGTCTTGCTAGATCCACCTTATGCGAAACAAAAGATTGTAGCTGAATTAAGCCGAATGGCGCAACTAGATTTATTGACTGATGGTGCTATCGTGGTTGCTGAAACGGACCAACAGGCTGATCTGCCTGATCAATTTGGTGGATTTACTCAAACTCACCACAAAGATTACGGAATTACCGACGTTATGGTTTACCGATATGTTAAAGCCACGGGGGAAGAAGCATAATGACTGAACGAATTGCAGTTTTTCCGGGAAGTTTCGATCCATTAACGAATGGTCATTTAGATATTATTCAGCGTGCCAGTCAGATGTTTGATCGTTTGATCGTAGCGGTGGCGACGAATACGGGCAAGAAACCGTTATTTTCACAGGCAGAAAGGGAAACCATGATTACAGAGACTGTAACGGATTTAAGCAACGTCTCGGTCATGGCGATTTCTGGATTAACGATCGACTTTTTGCATGAGCACAACGCGCATTTTATCGTTCGTGGATTACGTAATGAACAAGATTTTAATTTTGAACGCGACATTGCTAATATGAATCATATGATGGCGACTGATATTGAATCGGTGTTTTTATTGGCCAAACCAGAAAATGCGCAAATTTCTTCAAGCATTTTGAAGGAAATTGTTCATTTTAATGGTGATGTCTCAGGTTTCGTTCCCGCGGTGGTCTGGAAACAGCTGCAGATTAAGCTTGGTTCGGAGCAATAACGAATTCATTGATGAAAGACAGCCATGGCGGTGGAAATCGCCAGACGATGAGGAATAAGAATGAAGAAGAGACGTTGGGGTTGGTGGCTAGGCGGATTAGCCGGGCTAATCATTTTGCTTCTGCTACGTTTTGCGCCATTAAATAGCTATATTGAAACGCCGGGGACAGCGGACAATCTACGTAATTTTGTTACGATGCCAACGCGACCTGATCATCAAAAGGGTGATTTTATGATCACCTCGGTTTATTTGCAGCGGGCGACGCCATTGAGTTGGGTGTGGGCTCACTTTGACCCTCATGCAAGCATTGATTCGGCCGCTGATGTGACTGGTGGACAGAGTGGCACAACGTATAATAAGGTTCAGCAATTTTATATGCAGAGTGCCATTAACGAAGCGATTGCGACTGCTTATCAAACAGCCCATTCACAATATACGAAGAAGTATTTGGGCATCTATGTTTTAAATGTCACCAAAAATTCTCACTTTAACGGAGAAATTAAAGTCGGCGATACAATTACCAAAATTGATGGTGTTCACTATAATTCGGCAGCTGGGTATCAAAAGGCCTTAGCAAAACGGAAGCTTACTGACCGAGTTAACGTGACCTATGAACATAATGGCAAAACAAAAACGGCTAAGGGGGCACTCATTCGTCTGCCAGATGGACGTTCAGGCATTGGGATTACTTTAACGGACAACGTTAAAGTTACGACCAAAATCCCGGTTATGGTTAACCCAGGTGAAATTGGGGGCCCGTCTGGCGGATTGATGTTCAGCCTTCAGATTTATCAGCAGCTGACTAATGAGAATTTACGTCATGGTCAAAAGATTGCTGGAACAGGAACGATTGGTCCGGACGGTTCGGTCGGCGAGATTGGTGGAATCGATAAGAAAATCGTTGCAGCGAATAAAGCTGGTGCAAAGATTTTCTTCGCCCCGTACGTCAAACCAACTAAGGAACTCTTAAAATATGAACCGGATCATATGACGAATTATCAATTAGCTAAGAAAACGGCTAAAAAGTATGCACCAAAGATGAAAGTGGTTCCGGTTAGTTCCTTTAAACAGGCCGTTAGGTATTTGCAAACTCACCATTAATCGTTCAAGAAGTTGCCTGATTTATGAAGGCGGCTTCTTTTTTTGTCAGTTGATCAACAAAAAATGAAACAATGAGAATTTTTGACCGTCGTTTACGTATGTATAACTATCAACATTAGGAAGGTGAGATGAAGCAATGGATTGGATCGGAGCAGTACGCGAAGCGCGGCAGGAACACCGTAAGTGGCTACTGAGCGGTCTGTCGGTGTTGTTAATTGCCAGTATTATCGGGACTTTGGTCGTCACCAGAATGATGTCCAATAGTGGACATCGTGAAAGTGGCAGTCTATCAATGTCTAGGACAGCTGCAACGTCCTCGGTGCTGGAAACAGCCACCTCGTCGCCAATGACGACAGGCGGCTCATCAAAGGTCAGTACTAATGCATCGAAGTTGATGACAGTTGAAGTTAAAGGTGCAGTTAATCATCCCGGCGTCTATCAACTTTCGCGCAAACTACATGTTGTCAATGCGATTAATCGAGCCGGAGGTCTACGAAATGACGCGGAGAGTCGTGAATTAAATCAAGCCTTACAACTTCGCGATCAAATGGTTATTTATGTGCCAGGGAAAGGTGAACAGGTACCAGCTGAACTGAAGTTGCCTGCTATTGGCCAGACTAATGCAGATCATGTTGCTGATAGCGATGTCGAGTCAGGCCAAGAGCGCAGTGAACAAGCAAGTGAAGGCAGTGGGGGCACCATTCCGCTTAATAATGCGACCAAACAACAGCTCACCAGCCTCACTGGTGTCGGCGATAAAAAAGCTCAAAAAATTATTGATTATCGAACGGCGCATGGTGGTTTTAAAACATTAGATGAATTAAAGCAGGTTCCGGGTTTTGGTGATAAGACTTTGCAGAATCTAAAACCACATTTACGCTTGTCGTAGTTCAAGGGATAGATTAGGCTAAATATCATAACTTAGTGGAGGTAAATCAGATGACAACCAAACGAGTTCCGTGGGATCAATATTTCATGATGCAGGCGGTATTATTAGCTAGTCGCAGTACTTGTCAACGATTGTCCGTTGGCGCTGTATTGGTTCGTGACAAGCGTGTGATTGCTGGTGGGTACAACGGATCAGTATCTGGTGACGATCATTGTACCGATGTCGGTGATTATCTAGTGGATGGACACTGTTTACGGACGATTCATGCGGAAATGAATGCCATTTTACAGTGTGCAAAGTTTGGAATTGCAACGGCAGGTGCCGAAATTTATGTCACTGATTTTCCTTGTTTACAGTGTACCAAGATGCTATTACAAGCCGGGGTGACCGCGATTCATTTTTTGCGTAATTATCATAACGATCCCTATGCGATGCATCTAGTTGAACTTAAACATGTCACGGTCAGCCAAATTGAAATTCCGGCGGATCAGCTGGCTGAGTTTCATTTGTCCGACTTCTTAAGTTCGGCGGCCACCCCCGATGAACAGCAGTGACCAAGACCTTGCCGCTTGTTTTCGTAGCGCTAATGATTGCCTTAATGAGTGGTGTGATTTTGGCACAGAGTTGGTGGTGCGGATTAGGTCTCTGTCTATTAATTATTCGTTGTGGCTTTTTAGGACAAGCTGGTTGGCGTTTAGGTCAATGTTTAATCATTCTTTCATTAAGCGGGCTGTGGTTTAGCTGGGTTCATGAGCAACGTCAGCAGCGCCATTGGCCTACTGAGCACTCACGGACGATTTCACTAATTGTTCAGCCGGATCAAGTCCGCCTGGATGGTGATGGATTAACGTTGGTCGGTCGAGCATCAGATGGGCAGACCATTCGTGCTTTCTGTAAGATTGAAACCTCAACTCAGGCACAATCTTTAAAACGCTTACCACTGCCGATGCTGTGGCGAATTGACGGGGTGAATCTAGTCTCGGAAGGTCCGCGCAATCGTAATCAATTTGATCAACGTCCGCTGTTGGCAGCGCGGGGCATTGATAATCAATTTCGCGGCCAGTATTGGCAGGCCACCACAATTCAACTAGCTTGGTGGGAAAGAGTGATCAGCTGGCCTCACGAGATTCGTCAGCGATTTCGACTGGCGCTAAAACAACTGCCACCAACATTACGCGAATATGCCAGTGATCTCTTGATTGGCGAAACTTCGACCAACTTTTATGAACATCAACCGGGGATTAAGCAGTTAGGATTAGTGCACTTATTTAGTATCTCGGGCATGCATGTCGTGTACTTGTTAGGCTTAGTTCGACTAATCCTCACCCTGGGTGGTTTGACGCGTGAAAAAAGTCAGCTTTTATTGGCCATCAGTTTGCCAGTCTATGGGATTATTGCCGGTGGCTCTAGCACATTAGTTCGAGCAATTCTGATTGGCGAGCTGACGTTATTATTGCCATTCATTCAACGTTTGTTTCCCAGTGCAAACTTAACTCGTTTAGATGCTTGGTCACTTTCGTTAATTGGTGGTTTAGTCATTCAGCCGTTTGTGCTCCAAACACTTGGTGGCCAGCTTAGTTATTTGATGGCTTTTACGTTGCTGTATGTCCAACATGCTCATCCAGTTCGACAGACCATTTTGCTTAATTTGACGTGTTTACCTTTATTATTGCATCAACTGTTTCAAATTCATTTATTAAGTACGCCGGTTAACTTACTTCTAGTTCCCATTTTTGGATGGACGATTTTTCCGATGGTGATTTTGGGAACAATTTTAAGCCCGCTTGTGCCTTGGTTTGGACAGGGCTGTGACTGGTTGCTAACTATTTTTAGCCAGGCGGTTAATTACCTAGGCGAGTTGCCGGGGATGATCGTTTTTGGCCGATTGCCGACTGGCTGGCTCTGGGCTTGTCTACTTGTTAGTTTATTATTAGTGGATGCACAAACTAAATTACGTCGTGAGCGTTTAGTTATCGGATTGGTTGTCTTGTACTCAGCCGCATTCCTAATGTTGCATTGTCCTTTTGACGGAGAGGTGTCTTTTTTAGACGTTGGTCAAGGAGATAGCATTTTGTTGCGTTCGCCTTTTAATCGACACATTTCATTAATCGATACTGGTGGTCGGGTCGGTTTTTTGAAACCAACATGGGCCAGGCGCGAGACAACAACGACCAATGTTGAACAAATCACCGTCAATTATTTACATAGTCGTGGTGTTTCAAGGATTGATGAGGTGAATTGTAGTCACCAAGACGCTGATCATATTGGCGATGTCGGACGTTTACTTCAATTGATGCCAGTCCGACGATTAACGATTCCAGCCGGAATGACCACTTCGAGGGGATTTCAGCGTAAAGTCGCGCCGTACTTAAAACAGACTCAAGTGGTTGAGTTGACGACGCAATCACAGCTCACAGCATTTCCATTTACAATTTATCATCCGTTTGTTCCTGGACCTGGAGGCAATGAAGATTCTGTTGTGCTTGGGGCTACGCGAAATCATCAACGTTTTTTATTCATGGGCGATCTGGATCGTCACGGTGAGTTGAGCATTTTGCACCAATTTCCCGACATTCAGACAGATGTGTTAAAGTTAGGACACCACGGTAGCGATACTGCCAGTGATCCCAAATTTATTCATCGATTGCGGCCAAAACTGGCGATTATTTCTGCAGGATTGAATAATCGTTATGGTCATCCCAAAGCGAGCACTTTGGCTACCTTGCGTGATGAAAGAATTGCTAGTGTAAATACGGCCGACGTCGGTGAGATTAGTTATGATTATCAATTTTGGGGTGCAAGTCAGTGGCATACGATGTTGCCGTTGCGTGAGCCGAGCGCAGGGTCCCCTAAACAAACGACATAATATTTTTGACTTAATTTTTTTATTGAGGAGATAGGTATGAATGTGAAGGAGCTGCTCCAACAACTTAGTGCTGGTCAAATTGCACCGCTTTATTTGATCACCGGTACCGAGGCCTATTTATTAAATCAAATTCAAAACGCATTTTTAAGGTTGATTCCTGACGAGCAGGTTCAAATGAATGTCGGTCGTTACGATATGGACCAAACACCAGTTGCTGTCGCCTTAGACGATGCGATGTCATTACCTTTTTTTGGCGAGCATCGACTGGTAATGATTAATAAACCATTGTTTTTGACGGGTGATACACATAAGGCTAAAGTCGATCACGATTTGGATGCGTTACTCAATTATATTCATCATCCTGAACCAACCACTATTTTTGTCGTATTGGCCCCTTACGAAAAACTGGATGGCCGCAAAAAGCTTGTTAAACAACTAAAGAAGCAAGCGGTTAATGTTTCTGTTGCACCATTGTCTGAAGCACAAGGGCGTCAATTAGTGACTGAGGCGGCCAATCGTGAAGGGTTTACGTTTGCTGACCAAGCATTGGATCTACTGGTGCAACGAACGAATGCAGATTTATCTTTGATGATGGCTAACCTGACAAAATTAGAATTATACGGGGTTGCTGACCATGAAATTACCACTGATGCGGTGCTAGGGCTGGTGCCACAATCATTAGCAGATAACGTTTTTGAGTTAGTGACAGCAGTGCTGAATCGTCAAGTCGGTCAGGCGGTGAGTCAATATCACGAACTGCTGTTGAACGGTGAAGAACCATTACGAATAAATGCTGTCTTAGTCAGTCAATTTCGTTTATTACTTCAAGCAAAAGTTCTCAGCGGTCGTGGTTTAAGCCAAGGGGCGATTTCATCGACTTTAAAGGTCCATCCATATCGAGTTAAATTAGCTTTACAAAGCAATCGTCGTTTTTCTCAACGGGATTTGAGCCGGGCTTTTCTAGGATTGATCAATGTGGAGACACAATTGAAACAGACAAGTCAAGATCCAGAGCTCTTATTTAACCTCTTCATGTTAGCATTTACGAACCAGGCTGCCTAAGTGCTGATTTATTTCCTTATTGCATTGGTAGTATCGGTCTTGTATAATGGTGTCTGTTGAAATTTGTTTGATTTGAATCAAACGCTATGGAGGTGAACTTAATGCCAGTTACTAAATCAGCCATTGCACGTGTCAAGACGAACGAAATCGCAAACGCACGTCGCGCTGCTCAATTGAGCGAAGAACGGACTGCAATTCGGCGCTTCGAAAAAGCCGTTACTGCAGGCGCCGACAACGTAGAAGACTTGTACCGTGCTGCTAGCGCAGCAATTGACCGCGCCTTCTCAAAGGGTTTGATCAAAAAGAATAAGGCTTCTCGTGACAAGTCACGTTTATCCGCTCGTTTAGCTAAGTAAATTTTAAGGCCATCGCCAATTTGGAGATGGTTTTTTCTTTTGTTGATGACTTGCAGCAGAAAGCTTGCGTTTTAGCGGTCGGACCAGTAAAATAGTTGAAGTGCTTAGCACGACCCTCACTTGGTATTTCGCCACCACTTGGCGAGTACTCGGTCTGCGGTGACAAATAGGAAAGGTGGATTTTATCCATGGCAATTACACAAGCAGAAAAGAACCAAATTATTTCAGAATACGCACGTCACGATGGCGACACGGGTTCTGCTGAGGTTCAAATCGCAGTTTTAACGGCGGACATCAACCAATTGAATGCGCACTTACAAGTGCACATCCACGACTACCATTCACAACGTGGTTTGTTGAAAAAAATTGGTCACCGTCGTAACTTACTGCGCTACCTGCGTAACACGGATGTTGAACGTTATCGGACGTTAATCCAAAAATTGGGCCTACGTCGGTAATCAGTTCGTTACCGAAGTGTGTGAGAAGTGCCATCCAGAATTTCTGGGTGGTGCTTTTTTTGCACTTGTTGCCATTTATTGCTTAATGAGAAAGAGTATTGGCGAATCGAATGAGCTTGATTTGGACAGCTGCCTGCATGTCACTGAGTTTTGAAACTGAAATTCAAATAGACACATGACTTAAGCAGCAAAATGACCGTGAAGTTCATACCAGTCGGCGGCAAGCGATCCAGTAAGATACTAAGTGTCTAAAGGCAAAGGCTGACGCCATCGTTTTGAGTGACCCGCATTGGTTTTTGAACGTGTTTATGCTAAGCTGACTGTAGAAAATTTCCCGAACAAAGAAGTACGATCATTTTTGTGGAGTTGCTGCTCCTTTAATAACGTTAACCAGTTTGCGACGTTAAGCTGCCCGCGTACTGAGCTATTATGCCCACTATTGACGGACCGATAAGAAAAATTGACTGACCTGTTCGTCTATTTATTAATTTAATTATTTTGAGGTGACTAATTTGAGTGATCAGATTCGGATAATTCCGTTTGGCGGGGTTCGCGAAAACGGAAAAAACATGTATGCCCTTGAGGTTAATGAGGACATTTTTATTTTAGATTGTGGGCTAAAGTACCCGGAAAATGAATTGTTGGGGATTGATGTTGTGATTCCTGACTGGAACTATTTGCGAGAACACGCTGATCAAATTGTTGGGGTGTTCTTAACGCATGGTCATGCAGACGCAATTGGGGCGTTGCCATATTTTGTCAGTGAATTTGATGTGCCAGTATTTGGTTCGAAGCTGACGATTGAATTGGCTAAGATTAATGTTGAAGGAGATCCTAAGGCAAAAAAATTCAACGATTTTCATGTTGTGGATGCTGATACTGAAATCGATTTTGGCGTTGAAACGGTTTCTTTCTTCAAGACGACACATACAATTCCTGAGTCTTTGGGTATTGCTGTGAAAACGCCACTTGGACAAGTCGTTTACACAGGGGATTTCAAGTTCGATCAAACGGCTGCGCCTTTTTATCAGACTGATTTAGCACGCTTAGGTGAAATCGGTAAGGCGGGCGTAGTCGCGTTAGTGAGCGATTCTGCTGGAGCTGAGCAGTATGGTTCACCAGCAACCGAGAAGCAAATTGGCGACTTTGTTCAAGATCAGTTTGCAGGGCATGAAGGCCGTATTATTGTTGCCAGCGTCGCATCCAATATTCTGCGAATTCAACAAATTTTCAATGCCGCTGCTGCTACAGCTCGCCGAGTCGTTTTAATGGGACATGATCTTGAAAAAATTGTGCGAACAGCGATGCGCTTGAACAAACTTGAGCTACCAGTTGAAGATTTACTCGTGACACCTAAGGAAATGAAGCAGCTGTCTCCAGAAGAGACGGTGATCTTAGCCACTGGGCGAATGGGTGAACCTATCAAAGCATTGCAACGGATGGCGACCGGAGAAGACCGCTATATAAGAATTAGCGAGGGCGACTTGGTCCTCATCACTACGACACCGTCACATGCTATGGAAACCAATGTGGCTAAAACGCGAGACTTGATTTTTCGAACAGGCGCCCATGTTGAGGCTATCGCAGATAGTTTGCGATCGTCAGGTCATGGGGCTCCTAGTGATTTGCAATTAATGCTGAACTTCATGCATCCAGACTACTTTATTCCAATTCAAGGGGAATACCGGGTCTTGAATCGACATGCTCAGTTAGCGAAAGAAACAGGGATTCCAGCAGATCACATCTTTATTACCCAGCGGGGTGACTCATTAATTTACGATGGGGATGTGCCAATGCACCTTGCTGAAAGCATCGAAGTTGGTAACACGATGATTGATGGTATTGGCGTGGGGGATATCGGAAACATCGTGTTGCGAGATCGGAAAATTTTGTCAGAAGATGGTATTTTTATTGCAGTGGTTACCATTGATCGCAAAAAAAAGAAGATTATTGCGCAGCCTAAAATCACATCACGTGGTTTTGTCTATGTAAAGGCGAGTCGAGATCTAATGCATGAAGCTAGTGAGCTCGTGACAAAGGCAGTACAGAATAATCTGGATAATAAAGAATTTGATTGGGGACATTTGAAACAAGATGTTCGTGAGCAATTGGGCCGTTATTTGTTTGACCAAACAAAACGACACCCAGTTATCTTGCCAGTGATCATGGAAGTTAATCAACATGCGCACCGGCCACGAGGCAAGCGTTCAGATAAGCAAGCGACTGAATAGGAGTTTAATAATTATGTCGGAAGACGCATTGACTAGTCGCCAACGCGAAGTTCTCACCAAGGCTAAAAGTGCCTTTCATGGTGAAGATTACGCGCAGGCGGCTTCTTTGCTGGAAGATTTATACCTGGAAGTTCAAACAAGCAATCTTAATCATTTACTGGTCGAAGCGTTATACATGCACAAGGAATATTCTCGTGCCCGTACGTATGCGGATGATTTTTTAAACAGTTATTTGACCAATGCGACGGACATTCGTTTTCTCTTAACGTTGCTTCTGCGTGTTCATGAATTTGTCTTGGCTCATGAAATTGTGGCTGGCATTAATGATACGACGCTTAAGCGAACCGGCACCGATATGATTGCGGGAGCAGAGGCAGAAGCTCGACAAACTACGGCTGCCACAATCAAAACGATCAGTAAACAGTTTTATCATATGAGCGATCTTTCCCCAGTGCAGCAACAAGCACGATTTCAAGCAGCCTTAAAACTACCGCTGCAAGAATTTGAAACCGGAGCAAAATTTCTCTTACTTGATCCGTATCTGCATCCACTCTTTGTCGCAAGTATTTTAGAAGTGTTGCAGCGGGTTAAAGAGCCTACACCGGTGAAGTTTCGGTGGATAGACGAACAGCAGTATGAGGTAATTCCTGTCCAATTGACGCCCCTACAAGAGGAACCGGTCTATCAACAGACACAAGCCACGTTGCGTCAACAATTATCTGAGCAAGACCCTGTTGCTGAAACGTTGCTGAGCCAAGAACTTCGCTTGCAATTAACGCTTACGTATCCGTTTGTTGGGCGGGTAGTCAGTGATCAGGACGCATGGGTACGTGCGCTAATTGCCACCTATCGAGGTGACCACCTGGTGGCTAATTCGGCCGTACAACGATGGCAAAAACGATTAGATACATTAGTGAATCAGTTGGCGGCTAATGAAGACGAAAATTAATTACTTATTTTGGTTTAGAACAATCACTTGGAAAATTTTCAAGACTTTGTATTTACAAACAATGAGGCAGTATATATAATGTTTAAGGATTCTTGGGCTGAAACGGTGAAAAGTCAGTGTTTTCACTTTGTTCTCAACCGAGGATGTAGTATACTATTTTATAAAGATTCGTCAGGGCGGACCTGACATTCTTCTATCACACACTGGAGGTTTTCATTTTGGCTAAAGAACATTATGAAAGAACTAAGCCCCATGTTAACATTGGTACTATTGGCCACGTTGACCATGGGAAGACAACTTTAACTGCTGCTATTACTAAGGTTTTGGCAGAAAAGGGTTTGGCTAAGGAACAAGACTACGCTTCTATCGATGCTGCCCCTGAAGAACGTGAACGTGGGATTACGATCAACACGGCGCACGTTGAATACGAAACAGAAAAGCGTCACTACGCACATATTGATGCGCCAGGACACGCGGACTACGTTAAGAACATGATCACTGGTGCCGCTCAAATGGATGGTGCGATTTTGGTTGTTGCCGCTACTGACGGCCCAATGCCACAAACGCGTGAACACATCTTATTGGCTCGCCAAGTTGGTGTTAACTACATCGTTGTTTTCTTAAACAAGACTGATTTAGTTGACGATGACGAACTGGTTGACCTAGTTGAAATGGAAGTTCGTGAATTACTTTCCGAATACGATTTCCCTGGTGACGATGTTCCTGTTATCCGTGGATCTGCTTTGAAGGCTTTGGAAGGCGACCCAGAACAAGAAAAGGTTATCTTACACTTGATGGACGTTGTTGATGAATACATCCCAACTCCAGATCGTGACATGGACAAGCCTTTCTTGATGCCTGTTGAAGATGTCTTCACGATCACTGGTCGTGGGACCGTTGCTTCTGGTCGTATTGACCGTGGGACGATTAAGGTCGGCGATGAAGTTGAAATCGTTGGATTACGTGACGACGTTTTGAAGACCACAGTTACTGGTCTTGAAATGTTCCGTAAGACACTTGACTTAGGTGAAGCCGGCGATAACGTTGGTGCTTTGCTTCGTGGGATTGACCGTGAACAAGTTGTCCGTGGACAAGTGCTTGCCGCACCTGGTTCAATCCAGACGCACAAGAAGTTCAAGGGTGAAGTCTACATCCTGACAAAAGATGAAGGTGGTCGTCACACACCATTCTTCTCAAACTACCGTCCTCAATTTTACTTCCACACCACTGATATCACTGGTGTTATCGAATTGCCTGATGGTGTTGAAATGGTTATGCCTGGTGATAACGTTACGTTCACTGTTGAACTGATCGAACCAGCTGCCATTGAAAAAGGTACTAAGTTCACTGTTCGTGAAGGTGGACACACGGTTGGTGCCGGTGTTGTTTCTGAAATCGACGACTAATTTTAGTTCGTTTAATTCTGAAACAAACAAAAAGCTCAGCGTTTGCTGGGCTTTTTTTGTATCACAAAAAGAAAGATACGCCGATTTATCGCTGCATTGGTTTACAAGCAAGCACCTGTAAGTTACACTATTAAGCGTATGCAATTTAACAGAAGTCTTGAATGTATGACTTCAATTGGAGGAATTTTTACATGGTCGCTAAAGCAGAATTTGCTAAAAAAGAAGGCAACCAAGGCGAATTGACGTTCTCAATCGCTAATGACCAAATCCAAAAGGGATTGGATCAAGCCTTCGCTAAAACTCGTCAACAACTAAACGTTCCTGGTTTTCGTAAGGGCAAAGTTCCTCGCGCTATCTTCAACCAAATGTATGGTGAAGAATCATTGTACAACGACGCGTTGAACATCATTTTACCGGACGCTTACTCTAAGGCTGTCGAAGAAGCTGGCATTACACCGGTGGACCAACCTCAAATTGACGTTAAAAGTATGGAGAAGGGTAAAGACTGGGTCTTAAAGGCTGATGTCACAGTCGCTCCTGAAATTAAGTTAGGTGAATACAAAGGTGTGACGGTTCCTAAGCAAAGCACTACTGTAACTGCTAAACAAGTCAATGAAGAATTAGACAAAATGCGTGAACAACAGGCTGAGTTAGTCTTAAAAGAAGACAAGCCAGCTGAAAATGGCGACACGGTTGTAATCGATTTTGATGGTTCTGTTGATGGCGACCATTTTGATGGTGGTAAAGCAGAAAATTACAGTCTTGAATTAGGTTCTAACTCCTTTATTCCTGGTTTTGAAGATCAATTAGTTGGACATAAAGCTGATGAAGATATTCAGGTCAAAGTCACGTTCCCTAAAGATTACCAAGCTGAGAATTTAGCTGGTAAAGATGCTATTTTTGACGTCAAGATTCATGAAGTTAAGACGAAGGAACTGCCTGAATTAGACGATGAATTTGCCAAGGATGTTGACGAAGATGTGGATAGTTTAGACGAATTAAAAGCTAAAACCAAGGATCGCTTGAAGGAAGAAAAGAAGCAGTCTGCTCACGATGCTGTTGAAGATGCAGCAATCAATGCCGCTGTTGATAACGCCGAGGTTATCGGTGGTAAAATTCCTGATGCCATGATGGATGAAGATATTCATCGTCAGATGGACCAGTATCTTGCCCAAATGGCACAACAAGGTATTAACCCGGAAACTTACTACAAGATCACTGGAACCACCGAGGAAGATTTGCATAAGCAATTCGCACCAGATGCTGAACGACGGGTTAAGACGAACTTAGTCTTGGAAGCCATCGTTGACGCTGAAAAGCTTGCAGCAACTGATGCCGATGTTGATGCCGAGGTTAAGGAACTGGCTGGTCAATATGGTATGGAAGAAGATGCTGTACGTTCTGCATTGACATCCGATATGTTGAAACACGACATTGCCATTAAAAAAGCCGTTGACTTAATTGCTGACAATGCTAAGCAAGAAAGCAAAAAGTCAGAATCAAAGAGTGATAAAGACTAAGTCGTTGCTTTTTAAAGAGTGATTGTGTTAAAAATGAGTGGCCAATTTTGGTTGCTCATTTTTTAATGATGACAATTGAACATCATCGGCAGTTGCGCCAAATCTAATCTTTGGTGTTTGGACTGTGCGTGGATAAAGCAGGACGTTAGCTGTCTGACGCAGAATCTGCTATGATGTTGATAGTCAATTGGTGAAAATACGCACCAGTAGTGAAATTTATGAGAGCGAGGCTGCTAATGTTTGATAATACAGATCCCAACGGCCCAGTAACCTGTTCATTTTGTGGGAAGTCACAAGACCAAGTGAAGAAAATTGTGGCCGGGCCTGGCGTCTACATTTGTAATGAATGTATCGATTTATGTAAAGAAATCATTGATGAAGAATTCGCTGAAGACGCAGCGAGCCAAGTTTTGGACGTACCAACGCCTGCTGAAATGGTGAAAACGTTGGATCAATATGTCATTGGTCAAAATGAAGCAAAGCGCACATTGTCCGTGGCGGTTTATAACCACTATAAGCGGATCAATGAGTTGAGTGCTGAGGATGATGGCACTGAACTTCAAAAGAGTAACATTAGTATCATCGGCCCTACTGGTTCTGGTAAAACCTACTTGGCCCAGAGTTTAGCTAAGATCTTAAATGTACCGTTTGCGATTGCTGATGCCACAACATTGACGGAAGCTGGTTATGTGGGTGAAGATGTCGAAAATATCTTGTTGAAGCTTTTGCAAAATGCCGACTACGATGTTGATCGTGCAGAACACGGTATTGTGTATATCGACGAAATTGATAAAATCGCTAAGAAGAGTGAAAATGTTTCAATCACTCGTGATGTCTCTGGTGAAGGGGTACAACAAGCACTTCTAAAGATTTTAGAGGGAACCACAGCTAATGTGCCACCTCAGGGCGGGCGCAAGCACCCCCAGCAGGAATTTATTCAAATTAACACGACAAATATCTTATTTATCGTCGGTGGCGCGTTTGATGGCATTGAGAATATTGTCAAGAATCGGTTGGGTGAGAAAACAATCGGTTTCGGCACAGACTCGGCCAATAAGAGCGAAGTTGCCAATATGACGGATAAGGATATCATGCAACATGTTGTGCCTGAAGATTTATTGGAATTTGGCTTGATTCCTGAATTTATCGGCCGGTTGCCAATTTTGACAGCGCTGGAGAAGCTTGATGAAGATGACTTGATCCGGATCCTGACGGAACCCAAGAATGCGTTAGTCAAGCAATATACAAAGCTCATCGGCCTAGATGGTGTGAAGCTGGAGTTCACACGACCGGCTCTACGAGAAATGGCCAAGTTGGCGATTGCTCGTGATACAGGTGCACGTGGGTTGCGTTCAATCATGGAAGCGACGATGCGTGACATTATGTTCGAATTACCAAGTCGTGATGATGTTGAGAAAGTTGTCTTGACTAAAGATACTGTGGTCAATCATGCGCAACCAGAAATGGTTTTAAAAAGTGAAAAGGCATCTTAGACATCCTTAAAATGATATTGCGAACAAAAGGGGTCTATGTCCAAGGGGACATAGACCCCTTTTGTTCGTTCAGCATCAGTTTATAAAATAATCCAGTTCATCAAACCGACCGATTTTTGGCGTGGCTATGCTATGATAGAAGCGCTGGAACTAATGTGATGAATGGTGATTAAATCAGGAGGTAGCACGCGTGGAGGTACATGAAGTTAATTTAACAATTAGTGCGGTAGCGCCAAAACAATATCCGGACGGCGGTTTACCAGAGATTGCCTTGGCCGGGCGGTCCAATGTTGGCAAATCTTCATTGATCAATACTTTAATCAATCGAAAAGCCTACGCACGGACATCTAGTCAGCCGGGCAAAACGCAAACGCTAAACTTCTATAATGTAGAACAACAAGTCTACTTTGTTGATGTTCCTGGATATGGATTTGCAAAAGTTTCCAAAAAGGCCCGCGAAGCCTTTGGGCAGATGATCGAAACGTATTTGAGTACACGCAAACCACTACGCGGCGTAATTTTACTGGTGGATGCCAGGCATGACCCGTCTGAGGATGATATTAGTATGTATGATTGGCTAACTTACTACGACATTCCGTTATTAGTGGTGGCCACGAAGTCCGATAAAATTGCAAAGGGGAAGTGGAATCAATCAGAAAGCCGTATTCGCAAAGGTTTGGGCATGCAGGCAAGTGCGCCATTTATTCAGTTCTCCGCCGAAACTAAACAGGGGAAAGCAGTAGTTTGGCAGTGGATTGAACAACAGGCAGCCTTGTAAAACGCGATGGCTAAAGGAGAAAATTATGGAATTTAATCATTATCAGGACGAAGCTAAGCGTACCTTATTTGGTAACGAACAAGTGCTGACTAATCTGACCTTGGGTGTCGCCAATGAGGCTGGCCAAGTTGTCGATTTGGTGCAACGTTACACCTTTCAGGGCCGGACATTAGACAAGGAGAAGTTGACTCATGAATTGGGCGATACATTATGGTATCTGTCACAAATTGCCGAGTGGGCTAATATTGATTTTGAAGAAGTTGCTCAACAGAACCTGGCAGAGTTGAATCAACGTTATCCGGATCCGCAGCACGCTAAATGGGAATGAACCCAAATAAAAATGGTCAACGATGCAATTACATCGTTGACCATTTTTAATGGCTGTTTTACTGATCGTTTGATTGATCTGCTTTTTTCTCCGTCGTGGCCGACTTTTCTTTATCGGTCAAATGTTCACGTTTTAATGGTGTTTTGGAAGGATCTTTAACGTCTTTTGGATCTAATGCAAACTGATCGAATAATTTGTCAAGGTCATCGCGGCGCTTAAATTGTAATCCCATCAGGGCGGTACCTCCTCGTATCAAGTTGCGGCTATTGTAGCAGATTTTAACGTTAAACAAAACTACGCCGATTTCAACCGGCGTGAAGCCTAATGCGCGAGAATGATGAAAGAATATCAACAAAAGATGAATATTTGCTTGAATATCCGCCTAAAAATGTATATTTAGTCTATTTTTTCATTTTATGTTGCATATTTTTTCATATTAGCCTATACTCAATTTCATTATCAAATCGATGGGGGACAACAGTAGATGAAAAAAATCATGAATTGGTGCTTACTCGTGTTTGCTTTATTATTAACACTGGGCATCACTGCACCAGGTAGGGCTGACTCGACACCGGCAACTGACAATTATTTAACCAATGTGAAGGCCAAAGGTGAATTAGTTGTGGGGACGAGTCCAGATTTTCCCCCATATGAATTCACTAAAAACGTCAATGGACAATCAAAAGTGGTGGGGATGGATATTGACATCGCTAAGAAAGTTGCCAAAGATATGGGTGTCAAATTAGTCATCAAACGAATGGATTTTGATTCGCTGTTAGTTGCATTGCAGACTGGTAAAGTTGATATGGTGATTGCGGGGATGAGCAAGACACCAAAACGGGCCCAAAGTGTTGATTTCTCCGACGTTTACTACAAATCTGGGGAAGATTTGGTGATTCGGAAAGCAGATTTGAAATCAATCAAGAGCTACAAATCTTTAGCTGGTAAAGCGATTGGCGCTCAAACTGGATCCATTCAATATAACTTGGTCAAAAAGCAGGCCACTAAATCAACGTTAAAGGGTATGGATAAGGATACCGATTTAGTATTAGCACTACAAACGAATAAAATCGACGCAATCGCGTTAGATTCACCGACGGCCGAAGCTTATGCGAAAAACACCGACGGCTTAGTGGCCATTAACGCACATTTTAAAGATGACGGTGAACAAGGCTCTGCCATCGCTTTTCCGAAGGGCGCTCAATCGATGGTTAATTCGGCCAATAAATCAATCGTAGAAATTAAACAAAAACATCTCATTCAAAAAGAATATTTGCCAGATGCTGGAAAATATTTAGCTACCGGTAAATCGAAGCAAGCACAAAATGCTAATTCAATGTGGGCCTACAAAGATTTCTTTGTAGCTGGTGTCGGCTATACGTTGATGATCTCCGCCGTCTCAGTTGTATTGGGCTTCTTATTGGGGACATTGTTAGCGCTAATGCGATTGAGCAAGAATAAACTCGCAAATGCAATTTCAGTAAGTTATATCGAATTTGTGCGGGGCACGCCATTAATGGTCCAAATTTTATTCATTTACTTTGGTCTTGGGGTTGTCGTGAATATTCCCGCCTTATTGTCCGGGATTATTGCTGTTTCCCTAAACTCTGGAGCTTACGTAGCAGAAGTGATTAGGTCCGGTATTAATTCCATTGCAATTGGTCAGACGGAAGCTTCGCGTTCGTTAGGACTATCTCAATCAATGACGATGCGGTACATTATTTTGCCCCAAGCGATGAAGAATATCTGGCCAGCTTTAGGTAATGAATTTGTCTCTTTGATTAAAGAAAGTTCGATTGTTTCGATTATTGGGGTTAAAGACCTGATTTATCAGTCACGGATTGTGCAAGCTGACACGTATCGTGGCGTTATGCCTTTAATCATTACGATGATCTTGTACTTTATCATGACCTTTGGTTTGTCCCGGGCAATGAAGTTCTTTGAAGGGAGAATGTCACATGAATAACCAGCAAGAAACGACCCCCGTATTAGCGGTGCAACACTTGAAGAAAGTGTTTGGCAAAAATGAAGTGTTAAAAGATATTGATGAAGCGGTTGAAAATGGGCAAGTCATTTGTTTGATTGGTCCATCTGGAGCTGGTAAAAGTACCTTTTTGCGATGCCTTAACATGTTAGATCAACCTACTTCTGGTGCCGTGATCTTTGAAGGCGATGATCTCACTAAGCTAGATGAAAAGCACTTGGATCAAATGCGCGAACAGATGGGGATGGTGTTCCAGAGTTTTAACTTATTCCCTCACAAAACTGTGTTGGAAAACATTAAGTTAGCGCCCATGAAAGTCAAAGGCGTTGCCGAATCAGCAGCGACAGCTGACGCCCATCGATTATTGCAGCAAGTGGGGCTAGATGACAAAGCTGATGCATTTCCGGCGAGTCTATCCGGTGGTCAGCAGCAACGGGCTGCGATTGCAAGAGCCTTGGCCATGAATCCGAAAGTGATGTTATTTGATGAACCGACTTCCGCGTTAGATCCTGAAATGGTAGGAGAAGTTTTAAAGGTCATGCAGGATCTTGCCAAAGCAGGGATGACCATGGTGGTCGTAACCCACGAAATGGGTTTTGCTCGGACAGTGGCCGATAAAGTGTGGTTTATGGCCGACGGGTACATTCAAGAATCAGCGACACCTACAGATTTCTTTGATCACCCGCAAACCGAGCGTGCTAAAGATTTTCTGGCTAAAATTCTGGAAGCCTAACGTCGGAGCGTGGAGGAAAAAATAATATTATGGAACAAACGGCGGCATTAAAAATTTTAACTGATTTAATTGCAATTCCTTCGGTCAACGATCGTGAGGCTCAAGTTGCCGATTATTTGACCGAATTGTTTAAAGATCAACCGGCCCAAATTGAGCGAGTCACTTATGCGCCAGGGCGAGACAATCTCGTGATTACAATTGGTAACCATGGTCCAATCCTTGGTTTTTCGGGGCATGAAGATGTTGTGGCTGCAGGCGATCCAGTGGCTTGGCAATATCCACCATTTTCTGGAACCATTGCCGATGGAAAAGTTTATGGACGTGGCGCTAGTGATATGAAGGCGGGTTTAGCCGCGCAAGTGGTCGCAATGCTAGATTTATTATCAACGCACGCATCACTGCCCGGACAGATTCGTTTATTGGCCTCTGTGGGCGAGGAAACGGGTGAATATGGTGCCGCTCAGCTCACAGAAGCTGGTTTTGCCGATGATTTATCAGGTTTAGTGATCGGTGAACCGAGTGGATTTGACATTAAAGTTACGCATAAGGGCGTGATTGATTATCGCCTTGAATCGCTTGGTAAAGGGGCTCATGCGTCACGACCAGATCAGGGGGTTAATGCAATTGAGCCGCTGATTGCTTTTGCTCAACAGGTACGAGACGCAATGTCGAATAATGATCAAAAGGACCCGGTCCTAGGCGGTTTGACCCACGTATTGAGTCAAATTCATGGTGGTGAGCAAATCAACTCCGTCCCTGCACAGGCTTGGTTAACTGGTAATATTCGCACAATTCCTGCTTATCCAAACAATGTTGTAATGAATCAACTAGCTAACATTGTGGATCGATTAAATGCACAAGGAGCCCAATTAACGCTCAACTATAGCTATCCGGAGCCTCCGCTACCAAGCCAGGCTGATACTAAGCTGGCAAAAATTGCTGCCGATTTACTCCAAACAAACTTTCATCGTGGCGGTCACTTGGTAGCTGGCACTGGGGCGACAGATGCTTCGGAATATACTAAGGCTGGGAAGCTACCGATTATTATCGTCGGACCAGCTGCCGGTACAACGGATCATCAGGTTAACGAATTTGTCGATGTGGACGATTACTTAGTTGGTTGTGACTTCTATCGCCAGTTAGCTGAGACTTTCTGGGCGGCCAATTAGGCCAGTTTAAGAGAACAAATTTGACAATGATCGCTTAATCTATTTGTCCATTTTAAAAAAGTTCCAACGCGCGCTCAAAATGAGTTGCACGTTGGAACTTTTCAATTATTCGGCAAGTTTGGCGTTAGCAACTTGTTGGTGGTTGTCGTAAAATTTAAACGGTTACAATTTTAAGCACGAATGGGAAACAATTTGGCCAGTGCTGAAAACTCAATTTGGGAGAAATGCCTTGGTTATCAATGAATTCTGATTGAAGTTGGCTACTTCATTTGAAAAGTTTGCGATTTCACCTAAGCCTGAGCTAGTGCTCAGCAAAACCGGGCTTGTTCCACTCTGTGTTTATTAATAAGCCATTTTACTTTTTCGAACGGATGTTCTTGCGGTATACTAAACATACGATTTTACAGAAGACGGAGGCAAAAGTGTGGCGTCCGAACACATTGAACACAAGTTAGCCTTGTTGCCTGACATGCCGGGTTGTTATTTGATGAAAGATATCAACGGCAAAATCATTTATGTCGGTAAGGCCAAAAATTTAAAGAATCGGGTTCGTTCGTATTTTAAAAGTGCCCATGAAGGTAAGACAGCGCAGCTAGTGGCGCATATTGTTGATTTTGAAACGATCATTACCTCAACGGATAAAGAAGCGTTTTTACTAGAAATTACGCTAATTCAAAAGCATCAGCCCTATTACAACATTAAATTGAAGCGGGGGACTGGCTATCCCTACATCAAAATCACGCATGAACGAGATCCTAAAATGGTGATTGCTAACGATGTGAAAAAGGATAGCGGCTATTATTTTGGGCCTTATCCGAATGTTTATGCCGCTGAAGAAACATTGCACTTTCTGCAGAAAGTTTATCCGCTGCGCCGTTGTTCGGGATACCAAGGCCGTCCATGTTTGTATTATCATATGGGACAATGCCTTGGGGCTTGTTTTAAAGAAGTGCCCAGAAGCGCCTATGATGAGCAAATTAAACGGATTAAGTCATTCTTAAACGGAAATACAGGACGAGTGATTAAACATCTGCAAGCACAGATGACCGAGGCAGCTGAAAAGTTAGAGTTCGAGCGGGCCGCTGATTTACGTGATCAATTGCACTACATCGACGTTACGGTGGAGAAACAAAAGATTATTAGTAACGATCAGACACCTCGCGATATTTTCAATTTTTATTTGGATAAAGGCTGGTTGTCAATTCAAGTTTTTTTTGTTCGGCAAGCACGCTTGATGAAACGTGAAAAGCGCCTGTTCCCGGTGGTTTCGACAGCACCGGAGGAAATGCAAACGTTTATCATGCAATTTTATAATCGCAAAAACGCAATCTTACCTAAGGAAATTCTTGTCCCAAGTTCAATTGACGCTGATAGTCGACGGGCAATTGAAGAAGTCTTGAATGTTGCCGTTAATGTACCGCAACGCGGGGTACGCCGAGATCTGATGGAAATGGCTGGCAAAAATGCCCGCTTAGTCCTAGAAGAAAAATTTCGGTTATTAGAGTTAGACGAGCATAAAACGACCGGTGCGATGCAGGAGATTGCCGATGTAATGAAATTACCTCCAATTAAACGGATTGAAGCATTCGACCATTCCCATGAACAGGGGGCTGACTTAGTTTCGGCGATGGTTGTCTTTGAAGACGGTTTGCCGAATAAAAAACTATATCGTAAGTACAAATTAAAGACTGTCGATCATGCGGATGAATCGGCTAGCACGATGGAGGTCATCCGCCGACGGTATTCGCGACTATTAAAAGAACATGCGGACTTACCGGATTTAATCTTGATGGATGGCGGGGCGATTCAGATGAACGCCGCCAAAGATGTATTGGAAAACGAACTGGGGTTAGACATTCCTGTGGCTGGAATGGTCAAAAATGATCATCACCGAACTGCGGATCTGATGTTTGGCGAACGGGACGAACATTTGAATCTGGATCCGAAATCACAGGGCTTTTACCTATTGCAGCGGATTCAAGATGAAGTTCATCGCTTTGCGATCACCTTCCACCGGCAATTGCACAACAAGAACTCATTAAGTTCTAGGCTGGATGAGATTCAAGGTGTTGGACCAAAAACACGAGCCAAATTGCTTAAAAAATATGGTTCGTTGAAAAAGATTGCTAATGCTTCAGTCGGCGATTTGAGAGAACTTGGTCTATCCGAAACAGTCGCCCAGACGGTTCACGTGGCCGTGGGTGCGATGGTCACAGGAGAAGCGCAACAGTCATTAAGTTACCTCGATCGTCAGCAAAATAATTAACAGATGTCAATAATCGTGAGAGCGGGGCATAAGTCAAACGACTTATGCCTCGCTCTCTACGATTTAAGTTGACTATGAAATTTAGATTTTGCTTTTGTCCTAAATCCTTCATTTATAATAGTTAACGATTTTTTTATTTCGTTTAAAACGTCGATAACGCGGTTTCTGTTTGCCCTTCGGCGGATCGCACTGTACAATGGTGAGAGCGGAATTGAACGAATGAAGCACGGTCAGGAACCGTGAGCAGATACAACAAGAGACGGAGAATAAAATGGCATTTGTAGATCAAGCAACAATTGAAGTAAAGGGCGGTAACGGCGGCAACGGAATTGTTTCCTTTCGTCGAGAAAAATTTGTTGCCAATGGTGGACCATTTGGTGGTGATGGCGGTCATGGTGGTAATGTCATCATGGTTGTTGACGAAGGTCTGCGCACGTTAATGGACTTTCGGTATAACCGCCATTATAAGGCTAAACATGGCGGTAACGGGATGACAAAGGGAATGACTGGTCGATCCGCGGTGGATTTGATCGTTAAGGTGCCTGGCGGAACCATTATTCGAGATTTAGATACAGATGAAGTGTTAGGTGATCTCACGGAACCCGGCGAACAGTTAGTTATTGCCAAGGGTGGCCGTGGTGGCCGTGGCAATATGAAATTTGCGACACCAAAAAACCCTGCTCCCGAGATCGCTGAAAATGGTGAGCCCGGGCAAGAGCGTCGTATTGGCTTAGAGCTTCAATTGTTAGCTGATGTGGGGTTGGTTGGTTTTCCTTCCGTCGGTAAATCAACACTGATGTCAGTCATTACGAATGCGAAGCCGAAAATCGCCGCCTATCATTTTACGACGATTGATCCCAATATCGGCATGGTTCGTTTAGAAGACGGACGCGACTTTGTGATGGCCGACTTGCCAGGATTGATTGAAGGTGCAAGTGATGGGGTGGGACTTGGATTCCAATTCTTACGACACGTGGAAAGAACCCGGGTTTTGCTTCATTTAGTCGCAATGGGCGGCGATGAATTTATGGATGAAACGACGAGTCAGTTGCCAATTGATGCTTTTCGAGCCATCAATAAGGAGTTAGGAGAATACGATGCGGATTTACTGGAGCGACCGCAGATCGTAGTGGCTACTAAGATGGACTTGCCTGGTGCCCAAGAGCGCTTTGACGCGTTCAAGGCCGCCATCGCCGCAGATGATAGCCTATCGACTACGCCGCAAGTGCTCGCCATCTCATCAGTGACGCACGAAGGACTGACGCCATTGATTAATGCGACCGCCGATCTATTGGCGACAACACCAGTCTTTAAGCCAGCAGTGGATGAACCAACGGATGGCGTACTATATCAATTTGATCCAGAAGAAGTTCCAGCATTCACTGTTGATCAAGACGAGGATGGCACGTGGGTACTCAGTGGTGACAAACTTGAACGGTTATTTAAGATGACGAATACACAACATGAGCAAAGCATGATTCGTTTTGCCCGCCAATTACGAGGTCTGGGAGTCGATGATGCTCTGCGAGAGGCTGGAGCTAAGGATGGCGATATGGTTCAGATCTTAGACTTTACGTTTGACTTTATTGAATAATCGCATTGCCAGCAAGATGAGTTTGTGAGGAAATTAGAGGGTTTTCACATGGCAGTAAAAACAGTGCCTAAACAGCGGCACTATATCACTGGTATCGATGGTTTTCGAACCATTGCGGTACTGGGTGTCATTGCATATCATTTGTTACCTGCGTTTTTACCAGGTGGGTTCCTTGGGGTACCCATCTTTTTTGGTCTGACTGGTTATTTAGTGACCGATAGTTTTTTGAACCAGATCCATCATGGAAATGCATTTTCAGTTGGACAATTTTATCGTCATCGGTTAAAACGATTGTCACCGGCATTATTTGCCATGTTGATTAGTACCAGTGCCTATATCACGGTGTTTGCCCGGCCGCTGCTGGCTGGTTTACGCGCAACAATTATTACGAATGTGCTGTACGTCTATAATTGGTTTGAAATTGGCCACGGCCAATCTTATTTTGATCGATTTAACGGTGAGTCGCCGTTTACGCACCTGTGGACATTATCCATTGAGGGACAGTTTTATCTAATCTGGCCATTTGTGATTTGGGGGCTCGTCAAATGGTTGAAACAACGAGCCAAAATTGCCAGCACATTGACCGGATTAGCCATTTTGTCAATGATGCTGATGGCTATTTTGTATCACGGTGATGCGAGCATCAATCGAGTTTATTACGGTTCGGATACGCGGGCTTTTTCCCTGTTCTTGGGCGCCGCGTTGGCAACGATTTGGCCATCACGTCAGCTTAATTCCCAGCTTAAAGCCGGGGGACGACGGCTGTTGAACTGGATCGGTGGGCTTAGCTTAACGGTTATGGTCCTAATGTATTGGTTAATCTCAGGAACAGATGCCATCACCTATCACGGCGGCATGGCTTTGTTTTCGGTACTCACGACTTTAATGATTGCGGTGATTGTTCATCCAGGAGCTAGTTGGAATCGCTGGTTAACCAACCCCGTATTCACATGGATCGGTAAACGAAGTTATGGTATTTATCTATATCAATTTCCGGTAATGGTTTTCTATGAGCAGCGCGTCGTGAACGTCGCGGCTCATCCAGTGCTTAATTCATTGGTCGAACTGATACTGATTTTGGCAGTGACAGAATTATCGTATCGATTGATCGAACAGCCGTTAGCTGGTCGAAGCTGGACTGTAAACTGGCGTCAACGGCAGCATGAAATACGGCAACCGATGCAATGGTTTAATCAACCGGTGAAGTTAGGGACTATCGGTGTGATGTTAGTTTTAACCTTGTTAACTTTGATCGGTTTCGTGCAAGCGCCAAGCCATGTTAATGGTGCCAAAAACGCGCAAGCTAAGCAGATCGATGCGGCCGGAAAACGAGCAGATGTGCGTAATCGCAAAATAGCAAAAGAAAAAGCCGCGCTAAATGCCTCACGAAAGGAAAAGCGGCAAACAAACGCGGCAGCTGATAAACAATTGAATCCATCACAAAAACAGACGGCTGCCAAGTTCAAATTAACCCCTGCTACGATGCTAGCGGCGCAACAGACCTCAGTGACGGCAATTGGTGACTCCGTATTGGTAGATAACGCAGATAACCTGCAGCAAGTTTTTGGTCATGCTTATGTGGACGCAAAAGTTGGTCGGCAAGTTTGGCAAGCGCCCGCCGTTATTTCTGATCTTAAAAATCGCCACCTCTTGGCACCTAATGTGATTATTAATCTAGGGACGAATTCGCCGATGACTCAAGGACAAGTCGATGATGTGTTGAAAGCCATTGGTCCAAAACGGCGAGTGTTCTGGGTTAACACCGTGGTGCCAACAAAGAACTGGCAAAATCAGGTTAACGACTTAATTAAATTTAATGCGGATCGCTCTAAACAGGTTTATTTGGTGGATTGGTACGGTCTTAGTCATAATCAACCCAGTTGGTTTGGCGAAGATCATGTGCATCCTAATCCGGCGGGGAGCCTCGCTTATACTAAGCTAGTCGTCCAAACAATCGTTGATCGACACTAAACAGACCTTTACATGAAAACTAGTTTTTCACCGATTAGTCGATAGCCAAATAATTCTCGGTTGGTTGGCAGCATAACAATACGCCAGTGACCGGGAATTCTTTTTGTTCGTGTGTTAAATTGATCCAAGGTGATGGGATAATTAGTTCCAACCCGTAATTGCAAGCGATGCGTTGCTGAGTCGATCTCGATACCAGTTACAGGTTGAGGATTGGTTCCATCATAAATGAAGAGTGGTCGATTAAGATCGTAATCAGCTGTCGCAAAGGAAAAATCAACGAGACGCATAGAAAACCTCCTGATAAGTACGGTCATCATAGCACAATCGACTCACATTCTGCTGTCAAGCAAGTGACGATCAGCTCGATGGATGGGCACGGAATCAAACTGCTGACCGTGTACTTCCATTGTTTTTTATGGTTAAGTTCAGTAAAATTGAGAGCAGATTATTTTTTGAAACTAGGGCAAATGACCGATCAATGAATGATGATGGGTTATTTTTAAATTTAGGAAACGGGATAGATATGGAAATTGAATTTTTAGGAACAGGTGCTGGTTCGCCGGCGAAGGCGCGTAATGTTTCTAGTTTAGCGCTGAAATTATTGGATGAACGAAATGCGTTGTGGTTATTTGATTGTGGAGAAGCTACCCAACATCAAATCTTAAATACCACAATTAAACCCCGTAAGATCGAAAAAATTTTTATTACCCATTTACACGGTGATCATTTGTTCGGACTACCTGGATTATTGAGTTCTCGCTCATTTCAAGGTGGCAATGAACCGCTTACGATTTATGGACCGCGAGGCATCAAAGAGTACGTTCAGACAAGTCTCCGGTTGTCCGAATCTGGACTGACCTACCCGCTAAAATTTGTGGAATTAAATGGCGATGGTATCATTTTTGATGACGCCACGTTCACTGTGTCTTGCAAACGATTGGATCACAAGATTTTAACTTTTGGTTATCGAGTCGTTGAAAAAGATCATCGCGGCGAATTGTTAGTCGATAAATTAAGAACAGAAAAGGTGCCATCGGGCCCGGTTTACGGACAGTTGAAGGCCGGGAAAACAGTTACTTTACCAGATGGGCGAACGCTTAATGGACAAGATTTCATCGGTCCAGCCCAAAAAGGGCGAATTGTGACGATTCTCGGCGACACGCGAAAAAATCGGCGCTCCATTGAATTAGCGGTAGATGCAGATGTTTTGGTTCACGAAAGCACCTTTGCTGCAGATGAAACCAAAATGGCGCATAATTACTATCACTCAACAAGTGAACAGGCGGCTCAAGTGGCTCGCGATGCACATGTTGGCCGACTACTGTTGAATCATATCTCGGCGCGTTATAATGGCAGAGGAGCCAAAGAGTTAGAGCGCGAAGCACAACGAACATTCAAGCGGAGTAAAGTTGTGCGGGATTTTGATATCATTGACATTCCTTTCAAAAAATAAGGCGGACTACTAGCTGGTCGGCCCAGAGGTGAGTAGAATGATGAATTTATCGAGCAAACTAAAAGAATTACGTAATTTGAAAAATCGAATTGTGTTAATTACGGGTGCATCATCCGGGATTGGCCAGGCCACGGCTTTTGAGGCTGCTCAGCGAGGCGCCATTGTCGTCTTAATTGCGCGTAACCAGCAAAAGTTAAAGCAGGTGGCGCAACAGTGTATGATTTACTCTGGTCGGCCCGCGTTTGCCTATCCGTTGGATTTAAGCGATGCAGATGCGGTTGATGAGACATTAACGTTGATCGGGCATGAAGTCGGATCCGTTGACGTCGTGATTAATGCCGCCGGTTTTGGCGATATGGAACCTGGTTTGGAGACCGATGCGGCCTTAACACAAAAGATGTTTGCTGTTAATGTATTAGGCCTCATTTACATTACACGCAGATTAGCGAGTCAAATGATTGATAAACATTATGGGGCAATTGTAAATATTGCTTCAGTTGCTGCCTTAATTCCAACCCCGAACTCAGCTGTGTACACGGCAACCAAGGCTGCAGTGACGGGGTATAGCGACGTTATGCGTCAAGAGTTACAACCTTTTGGGATCCAGGTTACAACGGTAAACCCTGGACCAGTGGCCACAAACTTCTTTAACGTAGCTGATCAACAGGGTGATTATTTGGCGCGTGTCGCTAGCTTTACGGTGACACCACAACTAGTTGCCCAGCGAATCATTGATGCCATTGGGTACCATGTGCGCAGCTTAGTCATTCCACGTTATTTCCGTTCACTTGCCGTGGCCTATCATTTAATGCCCGGGGTTGGTGACTTTATCATGTCACAAGTGTTCAAGCCACGACCAGCTAAACGGATTCATTTGAGTGAATCGAGTCAGGAGTCCGTCGAATGAGGAATCAATGGCGACTGGTGGTTGGCTTGCTGTTGGTTTTGATCATCGCGATTTTTGCCGTAATGAATGGCAATTCAGTACCAATTCACTTTGGTTTTACAACGGTGAGATGGCCAATGATTTTAATCTTGATTGTTTCACTGTTGCTCGGCGCGTTGATTACGGTATTAGTTTCAGCGGGTGGTCACCATGATAAGGAACCTAATGAAGCTAAAGTGGGTCAGGAAAATGTTCAATTGAAACAGCAAAACCAAACATTAACGCAAAAAAACAATCAATTAGATCAATTGATTAAGCAACGCGAACAGACGATTGAAACGCTGCAACAACAACTAGGTACGAAATCGCCGACTGACGACCATTTAACACGCTAGTTGTTGGGCTAATAAAACAGCCAGACCTTTTTATGGTCTGGCTGCTTGCTGTTATGTTGAATTAAATCAGTTTGAATGCGATTTTAGGCGAAGGGGACAATGATTTTGTTAGAAGCCAAGTTTAATTGGAAGAAAAGCACGCCTGCAGATGAAACTCAGGTGGCGGCGTTAGCCAAAGACGCAGAGATTACACCGTTTTTAGCACGCTTATTAATCAGTCGTCAACTAACCACCGTTGAACAGGCGCAGGCCTGGCTAACGCCAACGATTGAACAACTTCATGATCCTAATACGATGTTTGATATGGCTAAAGGTGTGGCCCGAATTCAAGCGGCAGTGGCCAATGGCGAACAAATTACTATCTACGGGGACTATGATGCCGATGGTTTAACGAGTACGGCTCTAATGTATGAAACACTGGCCCAATTAGGTGCTGAAGTAAATTACTACATTCCGAATCGCTTTACAGATGGCTATGGTCCAAATGTTGAGGCGTTTAATCGCCTTATTGACGCCGGTACTCAGTTATTTGTGACGGTTGATAATGGCGTCGCCGGTCATGCGGCAATTGATGCGGCAAAACAACGGCAAGTTGATGTGGTTGTCACGGATCATCACGAATTACCAGCCCAGTTACCGGATGCCTTTGCGATTATTCATCCTCGCCACCCTCAAGGACACTATCCATTTGGAGGGCTGTCTGGTGTTGGCGTGGCCTTTAAAGTTGCACAAAGTTTGTTAGAAGCTTCAGCAGATGAGTTAAGCGACGCATTGGATTTAGTCGCCATTGGTGAAATCGCTGATTTAGTGCCCTTAACTGATGAGAATCATGCACTAGTAAAATTTGGACTGCAAGTCATCAGTCAAACGCAACGCCCCGGGTTAATTGCCTTAATGAAAGCGGCTGGGATTGACGCAACTACAATCAATGAAGAACACGTTGGTTTTGGGATTGCACCTCGCTTGAATGCCGTAGGACGTTTAGGGGACGCAAATCCGGCGGTTGAACTGTTAACGACTTTAGATGAAGATCGAGCCAATGAGTTAGCGAAACAAGTTAATCAACAAAATGAGGTGCGTCAAGAGTTGGTTAAAACAATTAGCACAGATGCGCTTACGCAAGCTGAGGCGCCTGAAAATCAGTCACAACCGGTCCTAGTTATTCATGGTCAAGGATGGCATGAAGGGGTTTTGGGGATCGTTGCTAGTAAAGTCGTCGAGGCAACGCATAAACCGACATTGGTGTTAAGTGACAATCCGGATCAAGGCACACTGAAAGGTTCCGGGCGCAGTATTAAGGGCTTTGATCTGTTTGCCGCTTTAAATCCGATTCGTGACCATTTAGTGGCTTTTGGTGGACATGCAATGGCTTGTGGCCTAACCGTGGCACAGACGCAGTTGAATTTACTGACGCAGACATTGATCGACGCCGGGAAAAGCCAAGCCATCGATGTCGACCAAAGGGCAACTTTGTCAGTAACAGCGACACTTGCGGCCAATGAAATAACTGAATCAGCCTATCAGGAAGTTCAACAATTGGGACCATTTGGTATGGACAATCCCCAGCCAATTTTTGAGATTCGGCCGAGCCGTGTTGATAATATCAAAACGATGGGATCCGCAAAGAATCATTTAAAATTCATGTTAGTCGACGATCAGCAAACGTCGGTGCCAGCCATTGCTTTTGGTTTTGGGGATGCGATAGTGCAGGTTGCGGCTAACCCGGAGGATATTTCCGTTATTGGTACGCTTTCTGCTAATAGTTGGCAAGGGCGGACAACCTATCAATTGATGGTGAAAGACATTCAGGTGGAAGGGGTCGCCATTGTATTGACCCGAACTAACAATCTGACGAAGCCTTTGTTTGCCCGACCGGCGACTTATTTATTCTTCCAAGGTAAACTGGCTGATCAGTTACAGCCTTATTTGTCCGAAGGTGCCAAGGTAATTCGAGTTGGCGTGGATGAGTTACCGGCGATCATTAAAGATTTGGTCATTGTAGATTGCCCACCAGCGTTAACGGATCTTCAACAGGTTTTAGCTGCGACACAGGTAGCTGAGCTGACAACCTATTTCTATGAACGGGATTCAGCTTTTTTGAGTGGGATGCCAAGCCGGGCTGAATATGGCAAATTATTTAGCTTTGTCAAAACACATCAAAACGTTGATGTGGGGCACCAGATGGCAGTCCTCGCCGATTTTTTAAAGATTGATTTGAACAAGTTGATTTTCATGATTCAGCTGTTTTTTGAAGCTGGGTTTGTTAGAATAGAATCTGGTGTGATGAACGGCATCAGCGATCCAAAGCCTGCAAAATTATCAGAGATGGTAGCATATCATCAGCGGCTACAGCGGATTGATGCGGAAGAAAAATTGCTGTATTCAAAGGGCCCCCAACTAAAAGCTTGGTTGGTGGAAGCAATGAACCAGGCTGTTTAAAGGAGTGAAGAACGTGACCTTAGATTTAACCAAGTACATCGCGACAGTACCGGATTATCCAGAAAAGGGCATTATGTTTCGCGATATTTCACCGTTAATGGGGGATGGAGAAGCGTATCATCAAGCGACAGATACCATTGTTAGCTATGCTCGCGACAAGCAAGTAGACATGGTGGTTGGACCTGAATCGCGCGGCTTTATTGTCGGCTGTCCAGTGGCCTACGAATTAGGCATTGGGTTTGCGCCAGCTCGCAAAAAGGGCAAGCTACCCCGTAAGACAATTAAGGCTGATTATGCTTTAGAGTATGGAACAGCCTCACTCTACATGCACGATGACGCAATTCAACCCGGCCAAAGGGTACTAGTCACCGATGATATCTTAGCAACTGGTGGCACTATCGAAGCAACAATCAAGCTTGTCGAACAACTTGGTGGCGTGGTGGTTGGTTGTGCTTTCTTACTTCAATTAAAAGAATTGAATGGGTTAGCAAAGTTAAAGGATTACGATACGTTGGTTTTGATGGATTATTAGTTAAAAAAGCATTCACTGATTTAAAAAATCGGTGAATGCTTTTTTAACAGAACATATGAATTCGAATCGGTGAGAATAGCATTTTTTAATTTCCTAGTGATTTCAAAAATACACCAAGTGCTCAGCAAAAAAAATTAAGAAGAGCAGATCATTTATGTTTGGATATCTCAGCTTCAAAATCACTCAGCATCTAGTTACAAAAAAGCAAACAGATTCCTGACATCGAGGGAATCTGTTTGCTTTTCTGTAACCGTTTAACAACGGTCTAATTAAGGAGAGTACAGGAATTGAACCTGCGCGCCCGCTCAACACGGGTTCGACGGATTTCGAGTCCGTTGCATTACCACTCTGCCAACTCTCCAAAGCATGTCGCAAGTAATAGTATAACAATCACAGATTTGACTGTAAAGGCATCAGCGGTTAAAGTTAATGAACGGTTTGAAAATAAATTTACCAATCACTTCGAAAATAAATGAGGCAAGAATAATGAAAGTTGGTATCGATAAAATGGGGTTTTACACCCCACAATATTTTTTGGATATGACCGATCTGGCCAATGCTCGTGGCGATGATCCGGATAAGTATCATATCGGAATTGGACAATCACAAATGGCGGTCGTCCCGATTACCCAAGACGTGGTCACCATGGCAGCTAATGCAGCGGCTCAAATTCTGACCGATGAGGATCGTTCGACTATCGATTTGATCTTATTCGCAACTGAATCAGGAATTGATAACTCCAAAGCTGCTGCAATTTACCTACAGCATTTACTGGGGCTTACCGAACATACTCGGGCAATTGAGGTCAAAGAAGCCTGTTACTCGGCGACCGCCGCTTTACAGTTAGGCAAAGATTATCTACTTGTCCATCCCAAACGTCGCGTACTCGTCTTAGCAGCTGACATTGCGCGCTACGGCTTGAAGACTTCCGGTGAAATTACTCAGGGCGCCGGTGCTGTGGCAATGGTAATGAGCGAGAATCCGACAATTTTGGCGTTAAGCAATGAGAGCACATATTTAACCCGAGATGTGATGGACTTTTGGCGCCCTGTCTATGCCACGGAGGCCCGCGTGGATGGCCATTACTCCGCTAATATTTATATCGACTTCTTCCAAGATATTTGGCACCGATTCACGCAAACTTACCATCATCAATTGTCAGATTATCAGGCCCTGTTATTCCATTTGCCATTTTCAAAAATGGGGTTAAAAGCATTACGTACGGTTCTACCTGAAACCGACTCTGACAATGCTGAACAATTAACCAGTAATTTTGAACAAGCCCGAGTTTGGAATCGGCGAGTGGGTAATTTATACACAGGCTCACTTTACTTGAGTTTACTATCGCTCTTAGCAAATGGTGATCTAACTGGGGGCGCTTCACTGGGTTTATTCAGCTATGGCTCTGGCGCCGAAGGAGAATTTTTCACTGGGACATTGCAGCCCAATTATCGAACCGGCTTCAACCAAGTTGAAATTGAACAGTTGTTAGACATGCGGCACCAGGTAGATGTCCCAACCTATGAGCAAATGTTTTTGACGCAATTGCCGACGGATGGGTCAACCCAGTTGAATAATATCAGCGAGGATCCCAGTCGATTTGTATTGGCAGGGGTCAAAGAAGAACAGCGACAATATCGTGAACAAAACTAATCCTAAACACAATCTTGAATTCCGCGATTCAATGAAAAAATGAGCTAATTCCAGCTGTATAAGGAATTAGCTCATTTTTTAGGCTTAAGTTAAATCTAGCCATTTTTACTTTGTAAAATCTGTGACAGTCTGTCCATTTTTGGCACTGTAGAGAACTTTACCGTTTTGGTCCGGGCTAACCAAGGTGATTGTGTAATCAGCTTGCAGCGACTTGCTAACGTTGGCCGATGATTTTCTGAAATTCTCTGTTAGCGTTGGCCATTGGGCTTGTTCAGCTTGGCTTGGTGTTGCTTCCAACGCTTCTAATGCCTTAACCGTATCAGCATTAGTTGGCGTGATTGTATATGTTTTACTATCAGCCGCAAAAGTTACTTTCCCAAAATTGGCGAAAGCCGTTCCAAGTTGCTTGGTCATCTGCTGTTCAGCGTTAGAACGGGCAGCGCTTTTTTGTGACTCTGTTTCACCGTTAATTACAGTCCCAGTTGGATTAAACGTTGAGGCAGCCTTGGTTAATGAGGACTGTTGGGCTGCCTTCGTTTGCGAACTGGTTTTTTTCTGTGAAGCGGCAGCTTTTTTTGCTTGCTGTTGCGCTTCACGGTGCTGCGCTGGTAAATGAATCGCACCATACCCGGTAGCTAGAGCAAAAATAACCACTAAAAAAGTGGCAAACCGCCAAGTGTGATAACTCTGGACGGAATTGAGCAAATAAAAAATTGCCAAAATTAAGGCAATGCCACCGAAAACTGTTAAATAAATCATGCCAAATCCTCTTTCCGTAACTTTTGCTGAAATCATTTTAACATGTTCCTCCTTAAGTAAAAAGTGAACTTTTTACAAACAGGATTAGTGTGCCTGGTTAGGCAACCAGTTTATTGCATTTTAAAAGGAGCGGTTACTAACTATAATGTTCTTGAATTAGAACGATATTTGGTTTAATTAACACAAATTATTTTTAATTAGGTAAAAATAAAAAACGATAAAGTTTTAGTTTACGCTTATGTTCGTCTTTTGGTACAATGACTATACTAATTTTAGGAGGCAACACATTGAAATCAATTTATTTAGCGAGCCCATTTTTTGATGAAGAACAAATCGACCGGGTTAAGCGAGTTGAGCAAGCACTTGCTGATAATAAAACCGTTGGCGATGTTTTTAGTCCACGCTTATCACAATTTCCAGATTTAACATTTGGAAGTGAGGAGTGGCAAACAACGGCGTATCAGCATGATTTAAACCACCTCAATGCTGCAGATATGGTTGTCGCCGTTGCAGACTTTACCGATGATTCTGTCGACAGTGGGACCGCATTTGAAATTGGCTATGCGGTGGCCCAGGGGAAGCCAGTTGTGCTGCTACATGAAAAGTCAGGGCTTGTCAATTTAATGTTGATTCAAGGTGCAACAACTTATACAACGGATGCGATGGCCATTAAGACGCTAGATTTTAACGATTTACCGCACACGAGTTATACGGGTGATATTCAGTAAGCGAGCGGCGTTTTAAATGACAAGGAAACAAAAATCCTTCCATACGCGGAAGGATTTTTGTTTGGCTCAATTTTAGAAATAAGGCGAACTAATAGATTGCATCTCGGTATAGACCGACAACCTTGCCTAAGATCGTCACATTGTTTAAAATAATCGGCGCCATTTCATCATTTTCAGGTTGAAGCCGGTAATGGTCCGATTCCTTGAAGAAGCGTTTGCAAGTAGCTTCATTTTCGTCGGTCATGGCAATGACGATATCACCATTATCTGCATTTTGCTGGCGACGAACAATTACTCGATCGCCAGTTAAGATGCCCATGTTGATCATGCTATCCCCGCGGATTGTTAACATGAAAAGATCACCATCGTAGTCAGATAATTCTGGCGGGATCGGGAAGAAGTCAGTCGCTTCTTGAACCGCTAAAATTGGTTCACCAGCAGCGACAACACCAAGCAACGGAATTTCATTAGGCGTCGTTGAGACACCAAGTGCGATTAACCCATCATCGGTTAGTTCAATGGCTCTAGGTTTAGTGGGATCTTTGACGAGTAGCCCTTTTTTTTGTAAGCGATCGATATGACCGTGAACCGTTGAAGTTGAGGATAGGTCAACGGCCTCGCCAATCTCACGGACGGTCGGCGGATAGCCTTTCTCGCTGACCCGATCGTAGATGAAACGAAGGACCGCCATTTGTTTAGTTTCTGCATTCTTAGACATTTCTGATACCTCATTGGATTTTTTACGAACATTCAGTCCTAGCACGACGTTGCTGATTAAACCCAAGGTGGGTAGGAAGTTTGATCCCCTCAACACTTGCTGATACATCAAATTTAGCACATGAAAAACGTTGGGTCAAACAAATGTTCGGTCGGCAGCGAATCTTTTGGGAATTGTAGAAACCAAGCGTATAATGTATTTTAAAAGTTGAAGGTGGATGTTCCGATCCACTCGTAAAGGAGACCATCAATGGATGCAGAAAAACTGCGAGCACGAATTAACGAACTAGCCCACAAAGAGAAAAGTGAAGGACTGTCTGACGCTGAAAAAACCGAACAAAAGAAATTACGTCAAGAATTTCTTGCCAACTTTAGAAAAGCGTTTAAGTCACAAGTCGAAATGTTACAGGTGTTTGACGATGAAGGCAATGAAGTGACCCCTGAAAAAGTTAAAAAGGTTCAACGAGATAAAGGACTCCGTGATGATTAATTTAAGATCTTTTTATAGGTAAAGGGTTTTCAAGCGGTCCTTACTTGTGTAATATAGTTTGATGTAAATCATTATTGTAAAGGGGGGTATCTTGATGTCAACAGGGTTATGGATTTTGATCGTGATTATTGCCGCGATCGCCGGTGTAATTGGCGGCTTTTTCTTTGCACGCCGTTATATGCAAAACTACCTGAAGAACAATCCTCCGATTACTGAAGACATGTTGCGCAGTATGATGCTACAAATGGGGCAGAAGCCTTCTGAAAAGAAGCTGAAGCAGATGCTAGCAACGATGCAGGCACAGTCACGTAAGAGTTAATGTTATTGTAATTGATTAAACGGGCGGATTAATTTCTGTCCGTTTTTTTGTCTAGTTACACAAGCCTGTTGTCTGCGCCTAGCCCAGTCTTACCAGTTGGCCCAGATCGCCAACAGTTAAGTCTCAGCTAGTGCTCGACACCACCCAGCTTGTTTCACCTTGAGGCCTTTGTCTAGTTACACAAGCCTGTTGTCTGTGCCTAGCCCAGACTTACCAGTTGGCCCAGATCGCCAACAGTTAAGTCTCAGCTAGTGCTCGACACCACCCGGCTTGTTTCACCTTGAGGTCTTTGTCTAGTTACACAAGCCTGTTGTCTGAGCCTAGCCCAGAATGATTTCACCCTGGTCGTTAAGAAAGTAGGGATCACTTTGTCAATTTTTAGGAAATTAGCTTGGTATTTTAAGCAGGAACGGCGCCTTTATTTTTGGGGTGTGTTTGGTCTGTTGATGACGGCCGTTTTAGGAATTATTCCGCCACGAATTATCGGGAATTTAGTTGATTTAATGAATCGGAAACACTTGAGCGGCGGCCGTCTTACCCGTGATCTTCTCTTAATGACAGTTATTGCCATAGCATCATATGCCGCGAGATATTTGTGGCGGATATCGATTTGGGGTGGCGCAGCAAAGCTGGAAAAAACCTTGCGGGAACGGTTATACGCTCATTTCATGGTTATGGATACTGCCTTTTATCAGCGTTACCGAACCGGCGATCTAATGGCGCATGCAACTAACGATTTGTCCGCAATTCAGCGGGTTGCTGGAGGTGGCATTTTACAATTTGCTGATTCAATCATTACCGGCGGCACGACCCTGATTGCCATGATGGCGCTTGTTAACTGGCGTTTGACCATCATCGCGGTTCTCCCACTGCCACTAATTGCTTTGGTCGCTCGTTATCTGGGAACAAAGATTCATCTAGCTTTTGGTGAATCACAGGCGGCTTTCTCGAATTTGAACAATAAAGCGCAGGAAAGTATTGAAGGCATTAAAGTTATCAAGACGCTTGGACAAGAACGTGAAGATGAAGTTGACTTTGAACAACAAGTCACTAAGACGATTGCCATTAACCGGCGAACTAATTGGTTAGATGCGTTATTTGACCCGCTAATTACGGTGATTATTGGGCTGTCGTACGTCGCAACGATTATTCTTGGGGGACGCTATGTCACGACACAAGTGATCACAGTGGGACAACTAGTGACCTTTATTGCTTATGTGGGAATGTTGGTCTGGCCAATGTTTGCGATTGGACAATTATTCAATACGATGGAGCGGGGGAATGCCTCCTATGATCGGGTTAATTTCCTACTACATGAACGTTCAGAAATCATCGAGAACACTAACGGCGTTTCACAGCCAGCCCATGGCGATTTAAATGTGCAGATTAATGCATTTAGCTATCCCAATGATGAAGCTTTGCGCCTTCAAAATATTGATTTTCAACTATCGGCTGGGCACACTTTGGGAATCGTTGGTCGAGTGGGCGCTGGGAAAACGTCCATATTGAAGCTTCTCTTGCGTCAATTTGATCATTACGATGGTCAAATTGACTTTGGCGGGCATGATATTCGTGATTATACATTGGACGCATACATTCATGCTTTAGGTTATGTACCGCAAGATAATTTTCTGTTTTCCACATCGATTCGGGAAAATATTGCATTTGCCAATCCGGATATTGGTGACGACGAAGTCAGAGCGGCGGCGTACACAGCGGCGTTTGACGAAGATGTTATTGGTATGCCTGACGGGTATCAAACACAGGTCGGCGAAGAAGGGGTGTCATTATCTGGTGGGCAAAAACAACGGCTAGCCATTGCGCGGGCATTGGTTATTAACCCGGAGTTGCTAATTTTAGATGACGCGTTGTCAGCTGTGGATGCCAAAACAGAGGCGCAAATCTTAATGCGTCTAGGCGAGAAACGGGCTGATAAAACGACAATCATCGCCGCACACCGCTTGAGTTCGGTAATTAATGCGGACGAAATTATCGTTCTCGATGACGGAAAAATCATTGAGCGCGGGAATCACAACACCCTAATGGCGGCTAACGGCTGGTATAAGCGAATGTATGATCAACAACAACTGGCCGATTCAATTGGAGGAGGTAACGATTAATGGCTCAAAATCATCAGTCTGCTTGGTCCAAAAGCATGTCTTTGAAAGAGCAGCGCATTGTTATCAAGCGTTTATTACCGTATGCGGCTCCCTATAAATGGGATTTTATCTGGGCCATCATTTTTGCCTTTGCGGTTAGTTTGATTAACATTCTTTTGCCGAAGTTAATGCAGACCTACATGAACCAATACTTACGGGTTAATAATGCAGCATTACGTGTCGTCTTATTTTTTGCCGGTTTTTATTTTTTGGGTACGTTGATTAAAGCGATTTTTCAATTTGGCCAAGAGTTTTTATATGCAATGGGTGGGGAACGCATGTTAGAAAATGTGCGAGTTCAGCTCTTTCGCAAGTTACATCGATTAGGCATGCGCTATTTTGATCAAGTACCAGCTGGATCAATCTTATCGCGACTGACAAATGATACGATGTCTTTCCAAACGTTTTGGGCGCTATTTGCAGCTGCAATTGTGGCTTTATTTTCTGTCGTGACGTCTTTTTATGCGATGTATACCACTAATGCGCGCATTGCCTTGGTCGTGTTGGCATTCTTACCGTTCCTCGGTTTAGTGATTTGGTATTATCAGCATTTCAGCAGCCGGGTCTATCGAAGTATGAGAGAGCGTTTGAGTGAATTGAATGCTAAATTGGCTGAATCGATTACGGGGATTAGCGTGATTCAAGAGTTTCGCCAGGAGCGCCGCATGAACGCTGAATTTGATCAAACAAATGATGCTTACTTTGCGACTCGCCAAGCGATGATTAGCACTAATTCTCTCTTGCTGGGGCCAATTATTGACCTCTTGTTCGCTTTGGGCGAAGTTGCGGTATTGTGGATGTTTGGCATTAACGCACTCCATCATTTTGTTTTGGCGGGGACAATTTACGCGTTTATCCAATATCTCAATAATTTTTATAACCCAATGGCGAATATGATGGATTCGTTATCTGATTTTCAAGATGGCGTGGTGGCCGGATCGCGGGTGTTGAAAATTATGGATGACCAAACATATGCGCCCACTCAACGTCCCGTCGCAGGCGCGCATGTTACACGTGGCAAGATCGAATTTCGTCACGTTAATTTTAGTTATGATGGCGAACATGATGTCTTACATGACGTTTCGTTTACTGTGGAGCCAGGGCAAACATTAGCCCTAGTGGGTCACACTGGTTCGGGAAAATCATCGACCATTAATGTCTTAATGCGATTTTACGAATACGATTCAGGCGAAGTCTTGGTTGATGATCGCGATATTCGTGAGTATGATTTAGCTGAATTGCGGCAACAATTTGGGTTGGTTTTGCAGGATCCATTCATGTTTTATGGCGATATTGCTTCAAATATTCGCATGTTCGATGATTCAATTAGTGACGAGCAAGTTGAAGCGGCCGCCCGATTTGTCTCAGCCGACGAGTTTATCAATCAGCTCCCGGGAAAGTATCACGCGCGAGTGATCGAGCGCGGAAAGAGTTATTCCGGGGGGCAACGGCAATTGATTTCATTTGCAAGAACGGTTGCTCATGATCCCAAGATTTTAATTCTGGACGAAGCGACCGCCGATATTGATACGGAGACGGAAGCCTTAATTCAGGACGGCTTAGCTAAGCTACGGACCGGACGGACGACGATCGCAATTGCCCATCGACTGTCGACTATTCGTGATGCTGATCAAATTTTAGTGTTGGATCATGGACGAATTGTTGAACATGGAAACCATGAAACTTTGTTAGCCCAACGCGGTCGTTACTATGATATGTATCGCTTGCAAACTACAGTAGATGGTGATGATCGCGCAGCATTATTACATGAATCACAAGATTAGCGCTCTGATACACTAAGCTAAGTCACAAATAAGCCGCCCTTTCTTGTCAGGACGGCTTGTTTGTGGTTTAAAGGAACTAATTAATTTAGTGGTGCTTGGTCTCCGCTTTTGTTTCTGCGGCAATTTTAGCCTGGTAGGCAGCTTGTTCTTTTTGATTTGGATCAACATAGTGGAAATGTGGATCGATTTCCTGATCTAATGCGTCGAACGCTGCTTGGAGTTTGGCATCGACTTGTTGTTGGCCCGCTTCATCAAGTTTGAACTTACGATCGATCATGATTGGATCGCCAAAGCTAACGGTGGTGGTCCGACGAGAAAATAAGGCGCGAAATGTTAATGGGCCTTGATAGACCGTGGGAATTAAGGGTACCCCCGCTAATTTGGCAATGACGATGGCGCCGCCTTTCATCTCGCTGGAGTGGCGGGTCCCAGAAGGAAAGATAATTGTGGATAGTTCGCCAGCTTTCAATAATTTTACCGGTGTTTTAATTGCCGAAGGCCCCGGATTGTCCCGGTCGACTGGATAGGCATTGGCATGAACTAAAATGAAACGAATGATTGGATTCTTAAAGAGTTCTTTTTTGGCCATAAAGGAAAATTTGCGTGGGGCGGCACCCACCGCGTAGTAAATTGGATCAAACCAAGTCCGATGGGGGCCAACCAGAATATAGGTGCCCTTTGGTAGGCGATCTTTATGCAAATAATGTGGTCGACCATTGATGAGCCAGAGAATGAGTCGGACAATGGCTCGCATGAATGAGTAAAACACAAGCATTCCTCCATTAATATAAGTCAACTGATTGAAATATACACGATCGTGGGTCTCATTTGCGCCATCGTTGTTGCTGGAGCCTAATAGGCTTGCTTTTTTAACAATAGACCGTAATAATCTGATAGAAGTATGAACATTTGCGCGTTTAAATGCAAGTTAGATTAACGACCATATAATCATTACAGCAAGTTTTCTAAAAAGGAGTTCAGAAGTTAAATGGAGCAGTCGGAGTTAAAAAGTGGCGAACGTATTGATCAACTCTACGGTGCGGATATTTCGATTATTCAGAATTCAGCGGTGTTTTCGTTTTCATTAGATGCCGTTTTGCTAGCTGATTTTGCACAACCTGATCGAACACGCCGTGGTTTGACGGTGGATTTATGCGCTGGTAATGGAGCCGTCGGTTTGTTTTTCAGTCACAAGACGGCTGGGGCAATTCATCTGATTGAAATTCAACCTAAATTAGTAGATATGGCGCAGCGTTCGGTTGCCTTAAATCAGTTGACCGAGCAAGTTACGGTTCACCACCTAGATTTAGCGCAGGCAACAAACGTTATTAAACCAGATTCTGCCAGTGTTGTGACGTGTAATCCACCGTATTTTCCGAACCAGCCATTGTCCCAGAAAAATCCTAATCCGCATTTAGCCATTGCCCGGCATGAAATCGCTACGACTTTGGCTCAAGTCGTTGAAACCACTGCCAGTTTGCTTAAAATGTCGGGCCATGCCTACTTTGTGTTTCGACCAGATCGTTTTTTAGAAATGATGACCACTTTAACTACTCATCGGTTAATGCCCAAGCGAGTGCAATTTGTGTACCCCAAACCTAATCGTCCAGCGAATATGTTCTTAGTGGATGCGATTAAAGATGGCCGGTCAGGCGGCTTGACGATTTTACCGCCATTAACAGTGGCAGATGATGCTGGAACGTATATTGGGCACGTCGCCCAATTGTTGTATGGTCCAGAGGGACGGCGACCACAGCATGGCTAAGCCTTACTATTTTTATGTCATTTTATGTGCGGACCAGTCGCTATACGGCGGCTTTACAGACGATGTCGGTCGACGTTTTGCCACGCATCAAGCTGGACAAGGGGCAAAATATACTCGACCAAAATTTCGACATCCTTTGCGGTTATTGTACGCCGAGGCCTTTCCCGACAAATCGAGTGCTTTAAAGGCCGAATATGCGTTTAAGCATCAATCACGGGCCAAAAAAATTGCGTTTCTGCATGAGCATGGCATCAGTGTTGGTTAATATTTTTGGATTTAATGCAAACGTTCCCGGTAGTTTAGCTTGTCAGCGCGGCGGTTGTTTGCTATACTGATTGACGGTTTAAAGCCAATTCACACTCAACGTGATGACTGCTTCGTTGCTTAGGGATAAGTGAGGTGGTCAAATGAGCGTTGGGGAGGACAAAACATTTTTGGAGGATTTAACACATGGCTGTTATTTCAATGAAACAATTGCTTGAAGCTGGTGTGCACTTTGGTCACCAGACCCGTCGCTGGAACCCTAAGATGAAGCCGTACATCTTCACGGAACGTAACGGAATCTATATCATCGATTTACAAAAAACGGTGAAGATGGCTGACGTTGCTTATAATTTCGTGAAGGATGAAGCTGCAAAGGGTGGCAACATTTTATTTGTTGGAACCAAGAAGCAAGCCCAAGACTCTATTGAAGAAGAAGCAACTCGTGCTGGTATGTACTACGTTAACCACCGTTGGCTTGGTGGGACGTTGACTAACTGGAACACGATTCAAACGCGGATCAAACGTTTGAAAGATTTAAAGAAAATGGCCGAAGACGGTACCTTTGATCGTCTCCCTAAGAAGGAAGTTGCCCTTTTAACGAAGCAACGTGAAAAGCTTGAGAAATTCTTGGGTGGGATTGAAGATATGCCTGGCGTGCCTGATGTAATGTTCATCGTTGACCCACGTAAGGAACAAATTGCGGTCCAAGAAGCCCACAAGTTAAATATTCCAATCGTAGCTATGGTTGACACGAATACGGATCCAGATGATATCGACTACATTATCCCATCAAACGACGACGCAATTCGTGCGATTCGTTTGATTTCATCAAAGATGGCCGATGCTGTGATCGAGGGACGTCAAGGCGAAGACCAAGGCGCCGATGACCAACAAGCTGCTAAACGTGGTGATTCGATGGAAGACATCGTTGAAGCCGTTGAAGGCGACAATCAACAAGCAAACAACTAAGCGTAAACCTTAGGCTGTCTATCAGTTAAGACCGTTGTGGCCTGAGATTGATAGGCGGCTTTTTTCTAAAACTTATCAAACATAAATGAGGAGGCCATTTCACATGGCAGTTACAGCAGCTCAAGTTAAAGCATTACGCGAAAAGACCGGTGTCGGGATCATGGATGCGAAGAAGGCCTTAGTTGCCACAGATGGGGACGAAGCCAAAGCGCTCGACTTCCTTAGGGAAAAAGGGATTGCCAAGGCCGAAAAGAAGAGTGATCGGATTGCGGCTGAAGGTTTGGCCGAAGTTGCCGTCCATGGCAACAATGCGGCGATCGTTGAATTGAACTCGGAGACGGATTTCGTTGCCTCCAATGATACGTTTAAGGACTTATTGAAGACGGTTAGTGACCAGATTGCTCTGGAACAACCGGCTGATGTGGAGACCGCCTTGAAGTTAAAGGCTAGTGAAACAGAAAGCCTTAATGATGCCATCATTGCGGCAACACAAGTGACTGGCGAAAAGATTAGCCTTCGTCGCTTCGCAGTCGTTACCAAGACTGATGATCAAGTCTTTGGTTCATACCTACACATGGGTGGTTCGATTGCTTCTTTGGTTGTTTTGGAAGGCGGCGACGCTGAAACTGCTAAGGATGTTGCGATGCATGTGGCCGCAATTAACCCTGAATACGTTGATCGTACCGATGTTCCAGCCGACCGTTTGGCTCATGAAAAGGATGTCTTGTCTAAAGAAGACGACCTCGCAGGCAAACCAGACAACATTAAGCAGCGGATGGTTGATGGCCGATTAAACAAGTGGTTAGCCGAGATCTCATTGAACGACCAACCATTTGTTAAAGATGGTGATCAAACTGTTGATCAATATGTCTCATCTAAGAATGCCAAGGTTGTCTCATTCATTCGTTACCAAGTTGGCGAAGGAATGGAAAAGAAGAGTGATGACTTTGTTGATGAAGTTATGGGTCAAATCAAGTAATTGAACGGGGCGTACCTAGTGTGCGCCCTTTTTGTAAAGCAAGATTTGGTGATGTAAATCGAGGAGGATATTGGTCTAATGGCTGATGTGAAGTATAAACGAGTCATGCTCAAACTAAGCGGCGAGGCCTTGGCCGGCGAACAAGGTTTTGGCATTTACCCGCCTAAAATCAAGACGGTGGCTGAAGAATTACGTGAGGTATATGAATTAGGGGTACAAATCGCTGTTGTTGTGGGTGGCGGAAATATTTGGCGTGGCGAAGCAGGCTCTGAGATGGGCATGGAACGTGCCCAAGCAGATTACGTTGGCATGTTAGCCACGATCATGAACGCTTTGGCGCTACAAGATAGTCTGGAAGGACTTGGTGTGCCAACACGAGTGCAAACATCAATTGAAATGCGACAAATTGCTGAACCTTACATTCGACGAAAGGCAGTCCGCCACCTTGAAAAAGATCGTGTGGTTATTTTCGCCGGTGGAACGGGCTCACCATACTTCTCAACGGATACCACAGCTGCCTTACGTGCCGCAGAAATCAATGCGGATGCCATTTTAATGGCTAAGAATGGAACAGATGGCATTTATTCAGCTGATCCTAATGAGGATGAATCCGCCGTCAAATTTGAAACACTCAGCCATTTAGACATCATCAACAAGGGGTTACATGTCATGGATACCACAGCAACCTCGTTATCGATGGAAAATAATATTCCCTTAGTTGTCTTTAACTTTAACGAACCTGGCAATGTTTTGCGGGTTGTAAAAGGTGAAAACATCGGAACCACGGTTAAAGGAGATTAGTATGGCAGAAACAGAGCCAATTTTAAAAGATGCCCAAGCAAGAATGGGTAAAGCTGCAGAAGCATTTCAACGTGAGTTAGGCAATATTCGAGCCGGGCGAGCTAATGCCAGTCTCTTAGCTGACATTACCGCTGACTACTACGGGGCGCCAACCCCCATCAACCAAATGGCGTCAATTACCATTCCAGAGGCACGTGTGCTACTTGTCACGCCCTTTGACAAGAGCAGTTTAAACGCAATTGAACACGCAATTTTAACGTCGGATTTGGGGATCAACCCGGCCAACGATGGGACAGCGATTCGGTTGGTTATTCCACAGTTGACTGAAGAATCACGTAAGGATCTCGTTAAGCAAGTCCACGGCAAGGCGGAGGATGCCAAGGTAGCCGTTCGCAATGTGCGAAGAGACGCCATGGATTCGCTTAAAAAAGGTCACAAAAACGGGGACTTTACTGATGACCAGTTGCATGATTTAGAAGCGCGGACGCAGAAAATTACCGATGCGGCCATTAAGAATGTGGATCAAATTGCCAGCGATAAAGAAAAAGAATTGATGACTGTTTAACAACATGCGGTCATTTTAAAATGCGTTACGACCAACAAGTAATCTTGGTTAGTAACGCATTTTTTTATATCGCATGATTGCGGTAACCATTTGGCCTTACTTTATTGTTTTGCTAAGTGGGGGCTGTGTTATCGTTGAGGCATACTATGACAGACGCAGCTATTGACGAGTTATGGTCAGTTTCGTCACAGAGAACATCATCGGGAGCTATTAATTCCTTTAAGATGTCCAATGGGGCAGGTGTCAATGAACGATTTTTTTGGTAAACTTGATGAATGTAATCGAAAGGTGGAGGCCATTTTGTTTGGACGAAAAAAGACAGCTTCGATGCCTGATGAATTGAATCTTGATTTCGGTCGAATTCCAAATCATGTCGCGATCATCATGGATGGTAACGGGCGCTGGGCGCAGCAACGTCATTTGCCGCGTGCTGCAGGTCATAAGGCAGGAATGAACACAGTAAAAACAATTACTAAGGTTGCCAGTCATTTAGGCGTTAAGGTTCTGACTTTGTATGCTTTTTCAACGGAAAATTGGAAACGTTCTGATAGCGAAGTCAGTTATTTAATGCAGCTACCGGTTGATTTTTTTGATACGTTTGTCCCAGACTTGGTGAAGGAAAATGTCCGCGTTAACGTGATGGGCTATCTTGACCAATTGCCGGATAAAACACGACGAGCAGTTGATCAAGCGATGGCGGATACTGCAGAGTCGACAGGAATGGTCCTTAACTTTGCATTGAACTATGGTGGACAGGCTGAAATTGTCTCGGCGGTTCAAGCGATTGCCGCCCAGGTCAAGTCCAATCAATTGTCCCTTACAGATATTGATACAACTACTGTTGATGCCGCATTAATGACCGCTTCACTTGCGCCATACAACAATCCTGATTTGTTGATTCGCACGAGCGGTGAGGAGCGCATTTCAAATTTCTTGCTTTGGCAAATTGCTTATAGTGAGTTGGATTTCACAGAGCGGTTTTGGCCTGATTTCACAGAAGCAGATTTGAAATTGGCAATCAAACATTTTCAACAGCGAGATCGCCGTTTCGGTGGGCGCAAATCGACCAACGATGATGACTAAAAGGATAGTTGTTGGGTTAGATCTGATCCGCTTTTATTTAAAATTTTATTTCTGAAGGAGTTAGTGTTGGTATGCGTACACGAGTGATTACGGCTGTTGTGGCACTACTGATCTTTATTCCAGTGATTCTCTATGGTGGCTGGCTGATCGAATTAGCAGCTTTCGTATTGGGGACCGTAGCATTGGGAGAAATTTTGGTCATGAAAAAAAAGCTGGTTGTCTCGGCGGAGGCCGTGATCAGCTTTTTAGGGATGGCAGTTATTTTAGCCCCTGATCGTTGGTTGAACTTTTTGCCAAGTTTTATAAACCGTCAGTTTTTGTTCTACATTTTTGTCATGATGCTTTTACTGCACACGGTGTTTACCAGAAATCATTTTTCGTTTGATGATGCGGGCGTTTTGACATTGGCGATGTTGTATATTGGCAGTGGCTTCTTCTACTTTGTGCAGGCAAGGCAGGCAGGGCTCAGCACACTTTTCTACATTTTATTTGTGATTTGGACAACCGATTCAGGGGCTTACATGATTGGACGTAAATTGGGTCGCCACAAGTTAGCTCCCCAAATTTCACCTAATAAAACCTGGGAGGGCTCCATTGGTGGTACCATCGTTGCAGTCATCATTGGGACAATTTGGGTTTGGTTCTTCCCACAGACATACTCGTTACCTATGATGATTCTGTTAACTGTTTTGTTCAGTGTTTGTGGTCAAATGGGTGACCTAGTGGAATCGTCGTTGAAACGTTTTTATGGCGTTAAAGATTCTGGCAAGATCTTACCTGGTCATGGTGGCATTTTAGACCGATTCGACAGTCTCTTATTTGTGTTACCAGTGTTGCATTTTGTTGGCTTATTCTAATATTGACAGCGCTGTGAGAAAGGGGCATCGCCCGTGGTTAAAACAATTATTGCGTTTATCATTGTTTTTGGGATTTTAGTCGTCGTGCATGAATTTGGCCATTTTTATTTTGCGAAACGGTCTGGTATCTTGGTTAGAGAATTTTCTATTGGGATGGGGCCAAAACTATTTTGGACGCGACGTAATGGAACTCTGTATACGATTCGGCTACTACCTTTGGGTGGTTATGTGCGAATGGCAGGTGCTGCCGAAGATGAGGATGACGAGTTACAAGCGGGCACGCCAGTGAGTTTACTGGTTGGCAGCGATAATCTAGTTACACGCATTAATACTAGTGATCAAGGGACCTTGTTCAATGGCATTCCAGTGATTGTGACCAACGCAGACCTTGTTGATGACTTATTTATCGAAGGCTACGAAAATGGTGACGAGCGGGTTATTAAACGGTACCAAGTCGATCATGATGCAACGATTATTGAACATGACGGTACTGAGGTACTCATCGCACCAAGGGATGTTCAATTTCAATCTGCAACATTATGGCATCGAATTTTAACGAACTTCGCTGGTCCGTTGAATAACTTTATTTTGGCGTGGTTGGTCTTTGCCATTATGGGCTTTGCCATGGGTGGCGTCGCTAGTAATAGTAATCAGATCTCTGGTGTCATTGCGCACACGCCGGCTGCTAGAGCTGGTCTCCGCAATGGTGACCGAGTGCTTGCCGTTAATGGGAAATCGACCCAGACGTGGACAGCCGTCACAACAGCGATCACGGCTGATAAAAAAGGGGCCATTAATCTAACCGTTAACCATGCTGGTCGTCACAGGCAGCTTTCAATTCAACCGCAAGTCACGACGGTGAACGGCACGAAAACGCGCACAATTGGGATTAAGCGCGGTCTAGATACTAGCTTGTTCAGTAAACTGTTCGGTGGCTTTTGGTCAACGACAACGTTACTATTTGGTGCGTTAGGCCATTTGGTTATGCACTTCAGTCTCAACGATCTGGGTGGACCGGTTGCAATATACGCTAATACCGCCACAGCCACGCAGGCTGGGTGGAGTGGTATTCTGTATTGGTTGGGCTTTTTGTCATTAAACTTAGGCATTGTAAACTTACTGCCCATTCCGGCTTTGGATGGCGGTAAGTTACTGCTCAATCTGATCGAGGCGATTCGCCGCAAGCCGATTTCACAACGAACAGAAGGCATTGTGACGATCGTTGGATTCGGGCTAGTCATGTTTCTGATGATTTTGGTCACCTGGAATGACATTATGCGCTATTTTGTCCATTAAATTTACCAGAACTTTCCTAACAGCCAACTGACGGAAAGTTTCTATCACTAAGGAGAATTTGTTCATGAAGCAAAGCAAGATTTTAATTCCAACGCTTAAGGAAACACCGAGTGACGCTGAGGCTTTGAGCCATCAGATGATGTTACGGGCAGGCTATATTCGGCCAGTTGTTGCCGGCGTTTACGCTTATCTGCCATTGGCTTATCAAGTGTTACGCAATGTGGAACAGATTATCCGTGAGGAAATGACTAAGATTGATGCGGTAGAAATGCTGGCACCAGCCTTATTGCCAGCTGATTTATGGCGACAATCAGGTCGTTATGACACTTACGGTCAAACCATGTATCGTTTAAAGGATCGACACGATCGTGATTTGATCTTGGGGCCAACCCATGAGGAAACGTTTACGGACTTCATTGCCGCGACCGTTAATTCGTATAAGCGTCTGCCATTAGTGATGTATCAAATTCAACAAAAATACCGAGATGAAGATCGTCCCCGTTATGGGTTGTTACGGGGTCGAGAATTCATGATGCTTGATGTCTATTCATTTCATGCAGATAAGGCAAGCCTAGACCACGTTTTTGCACAAATGGAAACCGCCTACCGTCATGTCTTCGATCGCGTTGGCTTAGATTATCGAGAGATTTTAGCGGATTCAGGGGCAATGGGCGGTAAAGAATCACGAGAATTTAATGCGATTGCTACAGTCGGAGAAGACACGATTGCGTACTCTGATAGCAGCGATTACGCGGCTAACTTAGAAACAGCTACAAGCCTTTATATTCCTAAAAAATCGCATGAAGAATTACGTGATTTAGAAAAGGTGGCGACTCCTGGTGAGAAGACCATTGAGGAAGTGGCTGAGCGCTTTAACTTAGAACCAAGTAAGTTATTAAAGACGATGTTATACATGGCGGATGAACAACCCGTGATTGCTTTGATTCGCGGTGATCACGAAGTTAATGAGACTAAGTTAAAGAATGTCTTATCAGCCACTGAGTTAGTGATGGCGAGTGTTCAGCAGGCGGAAACATACTTGGGCGCCGACTTTGGCTCATTAGGACCGATCGGAATTGATCAATCGATTAAAGTTGTCGCTGATCAGGATGTAGCGGATTTAGTTAACATGCCAGTTGGGGCCAATGAAAATGGTTTTCACTACTTAAATGCCAATCTGAATCGTGACTTCACCGTCGATGAGTTTGCCGACATTCGCCTCGTTCAAGAAGGCGATGTTTCGCCGGATGGTGAAGGGGTCTTGAAGTTCAACCGTGGTATTGAAATTGGCCATATCTTTAAGCTGGGAACTCGTTATTCAAAAGCTTTAGGCGCACAAGTGCTCGATGAAAATGGACGGCAGACCGATGTGATCATGGGGTCCTATGGGATTGGGGTTAGCCGATTATTATCAGCAGTTGCTGAACAAACTGCTGATGAATCAGGCTTGGCATGGCCGAAAGCGATTGCACCGTTTGATATCCACATTATTCCAGTCAACATTAAGAATGATGATCAACGGCTGTTAGCTGATGAACTAGAAGACCAATTGACTGAAGCTGGTTACAAAGTGCTGGTTGATGATCGGACCGAGCGAGCGGGCGTCAAATTTGCTGATTCCGATTTAATCGGATTACCATTGCGAGTTACGGTTGGGAAAAAGGCCGTAGACGGCATTGTCGAAGTGAAATTGCGTAAAACGGGTGAAACCGTTGAAGTCAAAAAAGAAGAACTGACAGAAACATTGGGCATTTTATTCAAGGGGATTGCGTAGCCAAATGGCTAGGGCAATGCCCTTTGTCACGCTTAGAGTCACTGTGAATTATGAAGTAGGGAGGCCGCACATTCGTGGCGCTGAATCAACAAGAATTATTTAAAAAATTATTGGATCAGCTTAATCTAGCCGATCAGACAACGTTACCTGGACTCACTGATGGTGAAATCACACAATTAGTGGTTCACGAACAGCGCCATTTATGGAGCTTTGCCTTTCACTTTGCGCGAATTTTGCCGTTTGAAACGTTTATGACATTCACGCAAAAATTAAATCAGGCTTTTAACGAAATTGCCGCGGTTTCATTTGAAATTCAGACAAATTCGCAGGACATTGATATTGAAGCGGTTGATCGCTACTGGCAGTGGGCGGTTAGTCACAGTGGACTGAACGAATCGTTTGCGCACCAACTCAGTGAAGGGCCGCAGCCCACATTGGTTGACCAACAAATTAGGCTAATTGCACCGAATCAAGTTATCGCAGACTTTCTTAATGGAGCGACGTTATCGCAGTTAACGGAAACTTATTTACGACTGGGTTTTCCAAAAATGACGTTTGCAACAATCGTTGATGAAGCAGCTTCGGCACAGCAACTGGCTGATTTTCAGATTGAAAAGGCCAAACGAGACGAGGCTTTGGTTAGCCGAGCAACGGCTGCGATTGCGAAAAATAAAGCGAGTCATGGAACGCCAGCGGCTGTTTCAGGACCGGTTACGATGGGGCGAAAGATTAAAGCAGATGAAGCCATTACCCGGATGGATGAAATCACTGAAGAAGAGCGCAGTGTCGTTGTTGAAGGCTACGTGTTTGCCAAAGAGATTCGGGTTCTACGATCTGGCCGGCAACTGCTAACTTTAAAGATTACGGACTACACTTCTTCGTTTCTCGTTAAGAAGTTTTCGCGTAACGAAGATGATGAAGCCAATTTTGCGGCGATTCCGGAAAAAGCGTGGGTTAAAGTGCGTGGCTCAGTGCAAGAGGACAACTTCTCACGTGATTTAGCAATCATTGCCAATGATTTGCAGGTCGTCACGCATAGTGAGCCAGAAGACACTAATGAACCAGATGACAAACGCGTGGAGCTACATTTGCATACCCAGATGAGCACGATGGATGCAACCAATAACATTGCTGATTTCGTTAATCGAGCCGCAAAGTGGGGGCATAAGGCGATTGCAATCACAGATCACAGCGGGGTTCAAGGCTTTCCTGACGCTTTTCATGCCGCCGAAAAAGCTGGATTGAAGATGCTGTACGGTGTAGAGGTTAACTTAGTCGATGATGGTGAGCCAATTGGAATAAATGAGGCTCACGAAGTTTTAAAAGGTCATGAATATGTTGTGTTTGACGTGGAAACCACTGGGTTATCTGCGATTTACGACAAAGTCATTGAATTGTCTGCCGTTAAGATGAAAGATGGCAATGTGGTTGAACAATTTGAACAATTTATCAACCCCGGCTTTCATCTGTCGAATACGACAACAAATCTAACGAGTATCACCGATGACATGGTAGCCGGTTCAAAGTCTGAAGCTGAGGTTTTTTCCGATTTTCGCGATTGGTATGGCGATGCAATTTTAATTGGTCATAACGTTACCTTTGACGTTGGCTTCATGAACGCCGGCTATGTCCGGCACAAGATGCCGGAAATCACTAATCCGATCATTGATACGTTGACATTGGCCCGATTTTTATATCCCGATTTGAAAGGCTATCGATTAAACACGTTAGCAAAACGGTTTAATGTCGCGTTGGAGCATCATCATCGAGCAATTTACGATGCGGAGTCCACTGGGCATTTAGCAATGATCTTTCTCAAGGAAGCCGAAGATAATTACGGCATCACCTTTCATGATCAACTCAATGAGCACATGAGTGATCATGATGCGTACAAACACGCACGTCCATTTCATGCGACTGTTATTGCGAAAAACCAAGTAGGCTTAAAACATTTATTCGAACTTGTTTCATTATCGAATGTTAAATACTTTTATCGGGTACCGCGGGTGCCGAGAAGTGAATTAAATCGCCTTCGAGAGGGTTTAATAGTTGGTTCTGCCTGTTCAGCTGGCGAGGTTTTTGAAGCGGCCATGCAAAAAGGTAGAGATGAGGCGTTAAAACGAGCACAATATTATGATTACCTCGAGGTTCAACCAAAAGCCGTTTACAAGCCGCTGATTGAAGGGGAATTGATTCATGATAACGCTAAGTTAGAAGAAATCATTCGCACCTTGATTGATATCGCTGATGAACTGAACAAGCCAATTGCCGCCACAGGGGATGCACATTATTTAGATCCTCATGACGCGGTTTACCGCAAAATTTTAATCAGTTCTCAGGGCGGTGCTAATCCGTTGAATCGCCATTCGCTTCCCGACGTGCACTTCCGCTCAACTAATGAAATGTTGACTGAATTTGCTTTTCTCGGAGATGAGTTGGCGCATCGATTAGTCGTTGAGGCTCCTAACGAGATTGCCGATTCGGTCGAGAATGTGCATCCATTGAAGGATAAGCTGTACACGCCACGAATGGATGGGGCGGAAGATGAAATTCGATCCCGTACGATGGATACTGCTCATGAATTATACGGGAAGCCATTACCAGATTTAGTTCAAAAACGCGTGGATCGTGAATTGAAATCCATTATTGGAAATGGATTTTCTGTGATCTATCTAATCGCCCAACGTCTTGTGGCGAAGTCTAATAAGGATGGTTATTTAGTTGGTTCCCGTGGTTCAGTTGGTTCTTCTGTGGTGGCGACCTTTGCTGGAATTACTGAGGTGAACCCGCTGCCGCCACATTACTTGTGTCCTAATCCGGAGTGTAAGTACAGCGAATTCTTCACTCATGGTGAATATAGTTCTGGGTATGATTTACCGGATAAAGATTGCCCAAAATGTGGGACTGCACTAGGTAAAAACGGTCAGAATATTCCTTTTGAAACTTTCCTTGGTTTTAAAGGGAATAAAGTTCCGGATATTGATTTAAACTTCTCTGGTGACTATCAACCAATTGCCCATAATTACACGAAAGTTTTGTTTGGTGAGAAGAATGTTTATCGTGCGGGTACTATTGGGACAGTGGCAGATAAGACGGCGTTCGGTTATGTGAAGGCATATGAACGAGAACATGAAGTCAATTATCGGCAGGCTGAAATTGATCGGTTAGCCAATGGTGCTACCGGGGTTAAGCGAACGACCGGACAACATCCAGCGGGAATTATCGTAGTACCTGATTACATGGACATTTACGACTTTACTCCGATTCAATTTCCGGCCGATGACCAAAGTGCTGCATGGAAAACAACTCATTTTGACTTTCATTCAATTCATGACAATATCTTAAAAATTGATATTTTGGGGCATGATGATCCGACAATGATTCGGACGCTGCAAGACTTATCTGGTATCGATCCGAAGACGATTCCTACTGATGATCCTGGCGTGATGCAATTGTTTTCTGGTACCGAGGTTCTGGGTGTCAGTGAGGAACAAATTTTCAGTAAAACAGGTACGTTAGGAATTCCCGAGTTTGGGACACGATTTGTGCGGGGCATGTTAGAGGAAACGCATCCCCAAAACTATTCGCAGTTGTTACAAATTTCTGGGTTATCTCATGGTACCGATGTGTGGCTAGGTAACGCCGAAGAACTCATTAAAAATGGAACAGCAACGATCGCCAACGTGATTGGGTGTCGTGATAACATCATGACCGACTTGATCAACTATGGTATGGATTCTGAAATGGCTTTCCAAATTATGGAACATGTACGTAAAGGACGGGGCATTCCCGATGAATGGCAAGCAGCTATGCGGGAAGCAGAGGTGCCAGAGTGGTACATTGATTCATGTCTTAAAATCAAATACATGTTCCCGCGAGCTCATGCTTCTGCTTATATTTTGATGGCGTTGCGAGTGGCATACTTTAAAGTATATTTTCCAATATTGTATTATGCAGCTTACTTTTCGGTCCGGGCCGATGACTTTGACTTAGTGGCGATGTCACGGGGAAAAGACGCGGTTAAAACGGCCATGAAAGCGATTATGGATAAAGGAAATGATGCCTCGACGAAAGAAAAGAATTTGTTAACCGTACTCGAACTTGCCAATGAAATGTTGGAACGGGGCTTCACTTTTAAAATGGTTGATGTTGAACGGTCTGATGCCCAAAATTGGCTAATTGATGGTGATACTTTGATTGCACCATTTAATGCCATTCCAGGGTTGGGTGACAATGTTGCTAAACAAATTGTGGCCGCCCGCGAGGATAAACCATTTTTGTCCAAGGAAGATTTGAGTAAACGAGGGAAAGTTTCCGGTACGATTATTGATTATTTAACGGAAAATCATGTGTTAGATGATTTGCCAGATGAAAATCAGTTGAGTTTATTCTAAACGTTTGTTTTTGGGGTAATCGTTTGGCTTGATAACGAAAATAAACACGCGGAATGTGAGTTGGATGACTCATATTCCGCGTGTTGACGTTTGGGGGATTTAGATTGGCAATGAAATTTAGATTTTGCTTTTATCCCAAAGTATTTAAACACAAGCGTGATTTTCCAATGTAATCAGCTGATGCCTTCTTTTAGTTGGACACGGGCTGACCGCCATGCTCAAAGCGAGCCGCTTCATCAAATTTGACGCCACGCTGTGCGTACCATTGGGCGATGGTTTTTGTTTGATCCGCGAAAAGTGGCGGCAAGGACAATTGTTGGCCCATGATATCAGCAGGTTCTTCGAGCGCAAACCCCGGGGTAATAGTGGCCAACTCGATACGATTATCCGAAGGATCGCGGACATAGATGCTTTGGAACCAACCACGATCTCGATATAGTTCGACATTCGCACCTAAATTAATTGCGCGTTGGTAATAATCAAATAAGGTGTTTAAATCGGGGACTTGGAGGGCAACGTGGTCAACGCTACCGCGCCCCATACGTGAGCGATGAGCTGGATCAGTGGCGGCCTGAAATACTAGGCCAGCTTGTTCCCCAAGTAATGGAATTGTCGTTTTTGAAGGATCAAGTGACAATCCCAGCCACTCTTGATAGAAATGTGCTGTGAGTACAGGATCTACGTACGCAATCGTCGTGCCTAAAAGTCCGGTAATCTGTGCATTGGCAGGGACATCATTTGGCACCACTTGTTTAGCCGTTAACTGCTGATTAACAGGAATCAAATCTAAGGCAACGCCATCTGGATCAGTGACATGAAGTCCTGCCTGGGTTTGTGAAACAGGAACGTTAAATTGCATGAACCGGTTTAACCAAAAATCGATCTGTTGTTCCGGAATACCTAAACGAATGCCGTTTAGACCATGATTAGCGTCTTGGCGGTGCCCAAGCTGGTCAAGCACAAAAAAAGTAACCACACTTCCTGGTTCACCTAAATTATTACCATAATATAAGTGACGAATGTGTGTTGCTTCTTGATTAACTGAGTTCTTCACGATTCGTAGGCCAAGAATTTGAATGTAAAAGTGTGCGTTCGCGTTGGCATTGCCAGTTAGCAGTGAAATATGGTGCGGTTTAAACACGGTAATCACGCTTCTTTCTACAACTAATTGGAAGATTGAACTTGAGCTAAGTGTAAAACTATTACTCATAAAATGCACCTCAAGGCATCGGAACACGCTCCTACTGCTGTATTGGTTGCTTTTTACCGTTTGTTATGGTACTCTGTTTGTTGTAATTTAAGACTCTTAATTTAAGAGTGAGCCGATTTCGGCTCGCTCTTTTTTCAGGGCAAAATTAAGGAGGTGACGGATTTGAGTAACGTGACAGAGGCGGTCACGACACTTGTGACGCCAATCGTTGACGAGCATCAATTTCAGCTCGTAGACGTGGAATTTGTCAAAGAAGGTAAGAGTTGGTATCTGCGTGTTTATATTGACAAACCCGGTGGAATTACGATTGATGACTGTGTTCTTGTCAATGATGAATTGAGCGCGAAATTAGATGCCGCTCAGCCCGATCCCATTCCACAAGCCTATTATCTTGAAGTGTCTTCTCCAGGAGCGGAGCGGCCATTAAAAAAAGAAGCGGATTTTGAAAGTGCTGTTAATCAGTATATTCATATTTCGCTTTATCAGCCCATTGATAAGGTGAAAGTCTTTGAGGGAACTTTAACCGACTTAACGCCTGATGAGCTAACGCTGCGTTATCGTGTTAAGGGCGTGGCTAAAACGTTGACAATTACCCGCAAGGCGATTGCAAGTGCACGTTTGGCCATTGATTTTAGCCAACTGTAATTATAATTAGTGATCGTAGCTAAAGGAGTACGACGAAATGAGTAAAGAGTTAGTGGGAGCTTTAGACGCTCTCGAACAAGAAAAGGGCATTAAAAAAACAGTTGTGATTGAAGCATTGGAAGCGGCGTTAGTGTCAGCTTACAAGCGTAACTACAATCAGGCTGGTAATGTTGAAGTGAATTTTGATGAGCGCAAGGGTGACATCAAAGTTTACGCCGTTAAAAAAGTTGTGGAAGACGTCGAAGATAGTCAGCAACAGGTGAGCTTGCAAGACGCACTAGCGATCAATCGGGCTTATGAAATTGGGGATGAAATTAAGTTTGAAGTAACCCCCAAGAACTTTGGCCGAATTGCGGCACAAACGGCTAAACAAGTGATTATGCAACGTGTGCGCGAAGCTGAACGTAGTCTTGTCTATGACGAGTATAGTCAATATATGGACGAGGTTGTGACTGGTGAAGTTGAACGTCAGGATACGCGATACCTGTACATCACATTAGGAAGTGGTTCAAACACAGTTGAGGCTGTGATGGCTAATTCTGATCAGATGCCAAATGAAACCTATAAGATGCACGACAAGATTAAAGTATACGTGGCCCGAGTTGAAAATAACGCGAAGGGCCCCCAAGTATTTGTTAGTCGGACACATCCGGAACTATTGAAACGGTTGTTTGAAGAAGAAGTCCCGGAAATCTACGATGGAACTGTTGAAATTATGTCAATTGCCCGCGAAGCTGGGGATCGAGCAAAGATCGCCGTGAAATCTAATGATCCTAATTTGGACCCAGTGGGGACTTGTGTGGGACCACGTGGTCAACGGGTTCAAGCTATTGTGAACGAACTTTCTGGTGAGAACATGGACATTGTGGAATGGATGGCCGATGACGCTCAATACGTGGCCAATTCACTTAATCCTGCAGAAGTCGTTGATGTGGTGTTTGATTCTGAAAACGAACGGGCTTGCACGGTAGTTGTGCCAGATTATCAATTATCATTGGCAATCGGCAAGCGGGGCCAAAACGCTCGGCTCGCTGCTAAACTAACTGGATTTAAGATTGATATTAAATCTGAAACTGAAGCGGCGACGCTATTCGAAGGTGCAACCGATCAAGAATATGTTGAGGCGGGAACGGATGAAGAGGTCAATCGACCTGACTTTGAACAACCTGAACCGTCTGAACAAAACGATGATTAGTCAGCTCGTTGTTAAACCAGCTGCGTGAACCGACTAAAATCAGGGTTAACGTTGTTTAAACTGATTTAAAAGGGGGTAGTGACATGCATCAACGAAAGATTCCGATGCGTAAAGACATTGTTACCGGAGAAATGATGCCCAAAAAGAATTTGATCCGGGTCGTCAAAAATAAAGCGAATGAATTGGCAATTGATCCAACCGGTAAGCAAAATGGTCGTGGTGCCTATGTTAGTATTGACGTAGACGTTGCTAAAAAGGCACAACAAGGTCATGCATTGGATAAGGCATTTGGCATTACAGTGCCTGATGATTTTTATGAAGAATTGATTGCTTATGTTGATCATCAACAGGCCCGCCGGTTATTGTTTGGTGATGAAGCCAAATGACGCCAACTCAACAATTGATGAATTTATTGGGCTTGGCTCAGCGAGCTGGCAAACTTGTCAGTGGTGAACCCATGGTTTTAGCAGCAATTAAAGCACAGCAGCTAGACCTACTTTGGTTAGCCAATGACATGGGGGCTAGTTCACTTAAAAAGCTAAGCGATAAAGCAAGTTACTATGAGATCCCGTTCAGCATGGCTTTTACTGAAGCTCAGCTGAGTCAAGCAACTGGTCGGCAACGAGTTGCAATCGGGATTGATGACGCTGGCTTTGCGAAGAAAATGCGCGAATTGCTAGCACAAATTTAAATGAGGAGCGTGAAAGGATGGCCAATAAGCGAATCTATGAACTCGCGAAGGAACTTAACGTTTCAAGCAAGGATCTGTTAACAACCGCTGCTAACAAAGGGCTTTCGTTTAACAACCATATGGCAACGGTAACAGATGAACAAGAAAGAACGATTCGTGGTGCAGTTAAACCTGCCCAAACCACGAGTAGCGATGCAACGGCAAATCAGACTGAAGCGCAGTCTGGTAAGCGTAAAATTGTGCATCATTTGATTAATAATAAAAAGAAACCAGATCGGCGTCGGACTAATTTTGGTCGTAACGGGGCTAATTTGCATGGTGAAGGACGTATATTGAATTTAGATAACCCACGGGCCAACAATCGGCCAAGTAAAAGACAACAATCAGCAGCTAGCGCAACTAGCCAACCAGCTAAATCACAATCGTCGACTGTTGCTAGTCAGGCACAGTCAGTTGTAACAGCGGCCAAATCTACGGCTGCAGCTTCGACAACGGCAACCGTTAAATCGGCAACTGCTACTCAAGCGACGACAGCACGTTCAACAGCGCCACAGTCACAAACTAGCCGTGCAACAGCGACAAATCAAAACCAGTCACAGACGACTCAGCGCCACGCGACTAGTGGTACTACCCAGACTGATTCGCGTCAACATCGGCCGGCAACGTCAACTAGCGATCGGTCGCACAATAGTCAAAACCGATCCGCTCAGAGTAGTCAACATCGGCCAAATGATCGCAATGGTCAGACTCATTCAACGAACCAGAGTCGCAATACGAACCAAAATCGCAGTTCGAACCAAAATCGTAGTTCGAACCAAAATCGTAGTACAAATCAGAACCGCAATTCAAATCAAAACCGGCCGACAAATAATAATCGGTCCACGACGAATCGAAGTAATCAAAATACGTCATCACGGCCGTCAACATCCTCTTCACGGCCAACGAACACGAACGGTCGATCAAATACTTCGTCCAATAATTCGAATAATCGGTTTGGTAGTAATGCGCCAAGTAGCCGATTCAGCAATAACCGTCGCGGCGGTCGTGGCGGTCAACAGCAGTATGGTCAAAAGCATCAGAAGCGTAATAAGAAGAATCAGCGGATTCGCCAGACTTCTCAGCCAAAGCCAGTTTCAACGCGTAAAGAACGGCCACTACCAGAAGTCTTGATGTACGATGTTGGGATGAATGCGCAAGATTTGGGCAAAATTTTGCATCGTGAACCAGCCGAAATTATTAAAAAATTATTTATGCTGGGCGTAATGGTTAACCAAAACCAAAGTCTTGATAAAGATACCATTGAAATTTTAGCGGCAGATTACGGTATTGGTGCTGAAGAAAAACCTCAAGAAGATATTGCAGATATTGATAAATTCTTTGAGGAACAAGCAAAAACTGACCCAACGAAGCTTGTCCCAAGACCACCTGTTGTCACAATTATGGGACATGTTGACCATGGTAAAACAACACTGCTGGACCAACTTCGTAATTCTCATATTACGGCTGGTGAAGCAGGTGGGATTACTCAGAAAATTGGGGCCTACCAAGTTGAACTGAAGGGCCGTAAGATTACCTTTATCGATACGCCAGGACACGCGGCCTTCACAGCGATGCGGGCCCGTGGTGCTGATATCACGGATATTACGATCTTAGTGGTTGCTGCTGATGATGGCGTGATGCCACAGACAATTGAGGCGATTCACCATGCTCAAGCAGCGAAGACACCGATTATCGTGGCAGTTAACAAGATCGACAAACCAGGGGCGAACCCGAACCACGTTATTGAACAGTTAGCGGAGTATAACCTCATTCCTGAAGATTGGGGTGGCGACACAATCTTTGTTGAAATATCAGCTAAGTTTGACAAGAACTTAGATGAATTGCTCGACATGGTGCTGCTACAAGCCGACCTGATGGAATTAAAGGCTGATCCTGATCAGCGGGCTTTGGGTTCAGTTATTGAAGCTCGCCTTGACAAGGGACGTGGCCCAGTGGCGACGGTGCTGGTTCAAGAAGGAACCCTGAAGATTGGGGATCCAATCGTTATCGGGAATACCTACGGTCGAATCAGAACCATGAATAACGATCGCAGTCGCGCGGTTAAAGAGGCGACACCTGCTACGCCGGTTGAAATTACCGGGATGAATGATGTGCCGGAAGCTGGTGACAAATTTGTCGTCTTTGCTGATGAAAAATCAGCACGGGCTGCCGGTGAAGAGCGTGCTAGTCGTGCACAGGTTGAGGAACGTTCTCATGCCAACCATGTGACATTGGATAACTTATTCGATACCATGAAGGAAGGCGAAATGAAGGAAGTTGACGTCATTATTAAGGCGGATGTTCAAGGTTCCGTTGAGGCGTTAGCTAATTCATTCCAGAAAATTCAAGTTGATGGTGTTCGGGTAAACATCATTCATCAAGCCGTTGGTGCAATTAATGAAAGTGACGTTACTTTGGCGGAAGCTTCTAACGCGATTATTGTTGGTTTCAACGTTCGACCAACCGCTCAAGCGAAGTCTCAAGCTGATAGTGATGGTGTCGATATTCGCCTACACAACGTAATTTACAACGCCATCGATGAAATCGAGTCCGCAATGAAAGGGATGCTTGAACCGGTCTACGAAGAACAAGTGACGGGACAAGTTGAAGTTCGTGAACTCTATAAGGTATCCAAAGTGGGAACCGTTGTCGGTGGGATGGTTACGGAAGGCTACATCAGCCGCGATGCTGGCGTTCGCTTAGTTCGTGACGGTGTCGTTATTTATGAGGGCAAGCTAGGTTCATTGCAGCGCTTCAAGGATTCAGTTAAAGAAGTTAAAGCTGGTTTTGATCTTGGTTTGACAATTACCGGGTACAACGACATCAAAGTTGGTGACGTCATTGAAGCTTATGTCATGAAAGAAGTACCCGTTGAATAAATCGTCATTGGTTCTAATAAGATTGTAAGATAAGGCGGTGAAAACATGCCCGATAAACATTATCGTGTGGGTCGTCTAGAACAAGAGATCCAACGCGAAGTGACCGATATTCTGCTTAAGCGCGTGCGCGATCCACGAGTGACTGGTGTGACCATTACTGGCGTTACAGTCACAGGTGATTTGCAAGAAGCGACGTTGTATTACAGTATTTTGTCTGACAAAGCTAGCGACAACGAAAAAGCCGCGGCCGGATTAGCTAAGGCCAGCGGTTTGATTCGTGGCGAACTTGGTCATCGACTGAGTATTTATAAAACGCCGGAAATTACGTTTGAACAGGATCGTTCAGTTCAATACGGAAGTCACATTGATGAACTAATCAATGGGCTTCGTCAGCAAGGACGAGAATAATCTTTTCGAGAAAAGCGACTGTCTGTTGAAGGCAGTCGCTTTTTACATATCACTAGGTTATAATTGTTTGGTTGTTAAACGGACGATTTTTTAACTTGATAAAGTGAGGTTTACAGTCATGGAAGGCATTTTGCCCATTAATAAACCGCGGGGACTAACGAGCCATGATGTCGTGTTTAAACTTCGCAAACTGTTGCATATCAAAAAAATTGGGCACTCCGGTACATTAGATCCTAATGTGGATGGCGTGTTACCGATCTGTATTGGCGCGGCTACAAAAGTTGTGCCATATTTAATGGATTCTGGCAAGGTTTACCGTGGGACAGTTACGTTTGGCTATGCAACGGAAACCGAAGACCTGGATGGGGCAGTGGTGAAGCAAACGCCACTCACGCAACCGTTTACCGATGCTCAAATTTTGATCGGCATGAGGGCCTTAGTTGGCGACATCGAACAGGTTCCGCCGATGTATTCCGCTGTCAAAATTCATGGGCGGAAACTTTATGAATACGCTCGTGCTGGGGAAAAAGTGGAACGCCCAGTTCGGCACGTTCATGTAGATTATTTTAAGCAAACTGGGCAGAGCTACTTTGATGAGCAAGCACATACTCAGGTGGTTCCTTTTGAAATCGGTTGTGGTAAAGGCACTTACGTCCGCACACTGGCGGTTCAATTGGGTGAACAGCTTGAGGTGGCCGCAGTCATGAGTGACCTAACGCGCCTTAAAAGTGGTGGATTTGAACTCAGTCAGACATTGACATTGGCGGATATTGCCGACGCGGTAGCTGATCACAGCATTGAGCAGCATTTGTTTCCAATTGATGTTGCACTTTCGCATTATCCCGTGGTTGAATTAAGTGATGAACAATGGCAGATCGTTCAGAATGGTGGCTTTTTACCCACGACTATTCTTGGTGACCAACCAATCATATCTGTACGTTATCAGCAGCACATTAAGGCTTTATATCAGCTCAGTGATGATCGGCGACATGCCAAGCCGCTTAAAATGTTTTCAAATCATCTTTAACAGAAATTCAAAAATATTGTTAATGAAGGTGTCAAATCGTGGAAGTCATCTATTTACGCCACCCCTATCGAGCAGAACAAATTCCCACTGGTGATGTTGTTTTAGCCATGGGCTTTTTTGATGGCGTGCATCTCGGTCATCAGACGGTTATCAGGCGTGCTCGGGAAATTGCCACGGCTCGTCATGCAAAATTGGCTGTGTTGACCTATACTCATCACCCGTCCATTGTGTATCAAACGTCAACTGAGTCATTTCGGTACCTATCCACTTTCGACCGTAAGTTGGACTTGTTAAAGCAATTGGGTGTCGACATTGTGTATGGCGTCAGTTTTACGTCTAAGCTGGCTTCACTTACGCCGCAAGCATTCGTCGATCAGTATATGGTTGGCTTACACGCAGTGGCAGTGGTGGCTGGGTTTGACCACACTTATGGCCGCAAAGCGGTGGCTAATATGGCACAGTTACCAGGGTATGCACGCGACCGGTTTGAGGTCGTCGAAGTCGGGCAGGTCTCAATGGATCATGCGAAGGACAGTTCAACACGAATTCGTGAATTAATTGACGCCGGTCAAGTTGCCCATGCCAATGAGTTACTCGGGTACACTTATCAAACGACCGGGATCGTTATTCATGGCGAAGCGCGCGGACGAACCTTGGGTTATCCAACGGCAAATGTCGAAGGTCCCGCCGTTGAACGTTTACCCGGGATTGGCATTTATGCGGTTTGGCTGAAAGTAGGGGCCGATTGGCATGCAGGGATGGCCTCTATCGGCCGCAATGAAACATTCGGGGCCCATCGACCAGTTACGGATGAGATTTATCTGCTTGACTTCAATGAAGAAATTTATGGTGAAGAAGTGACAGTTGCGTGGGGAGGGTATCTTCGCGACCAGGTTAAGTTTGACGGTGCCGAGGCACTGGTTGAACAGCTGGATCAGGATGTCATTAACACCCAACGATTTATCGATCAAGTCGGTGGTCCTAAATTAACGATTTGATTGGAGCTCTTCAGAACCACTGCGCATCAAGCGAAGTTTGACGAATTAAAATGAGTTGGCAGCTGTGAGTAGACTGGCTTCAATGGACATTGTCTCAGTGTTGAGACGGTGTCCTTTTACGTGTACGCGAGTCCTTGTAAACCGAGCCATTCGCTAGAGTTAGGCTGATTGGAAGGCGCTGCTAGGAATGCGAAATTATGTTTGACTTTGTTTGACCAAGTTGTTATATTAGTAATTGTTCTTAGCACTCAAATGGCACAAGTGCTAAAAGAGGTGATTAAGACGTTAACTGATCGACAAAAATTAATTTTACAAGCCATTGTCCGTGAGTATACAGAAACTGGGTCGGCTGTCGGATCCAAAGGTTTAAGTGACCATTTACCGATCCACGTGAGTTCAGCCACCATTCGCAATGAAATGGCCGCTTTGGAAGAAGCGGGGTATGTTCAAAAAGAACATACTTCCTCTGGTCGGGTTCCTTCTTTACTAGGTTATCGTTACTATGTTGACCATTTAGTGAGTGATGACGCGGTTAAACGCGCTGATATTCAGTTAATTCAAAGCGAGTTGGGCGGTTCATTTAATAAGATTGACGAGATTATTGAAGAGTCAGCTAATTTGTTATCAGAGTTAACTTCTTATACGGCGTTTACCTTGAAACCGGAACAAGCCGATGTTCGGCTTAGCGGATTTCGATTAGTGCCTTTGGGAAATCGACAGGTCATGGCGATTATGGTTCTCGATAACGGTGATGTTGCCAACCAGACGTTTACGGTTCCACGCAATATTGCCAGTGACCAACTGGAAGCAGTTGTGCGCTTAATCAACGACCAGCTTGTCGGCTTACAGTTACCGGAGATTATGGAGAAATTGCGGGTGCAAATTCCGGCTCAAGTCGGGCAGTATTTGCAAACGCCGACCGGTTTTTTGGAGATTTTAGGGCATGTCCTCGATCAAGCCGCAACGGAACGGTTCTTTGTTGGAGGTCGATTGAATTTATTGAATTTCTCGGCAGATCAAGACCCACAAGTATTGAAATCGATGTATCAACTCTTTGATACATCAACAGATATTGCTAGCGTCCTGAGCCCACCAGATAATCAGGTTCGGGTTAAAATTGGTGATGAGATTACAAATGACCTATTGAAGGACTATAGTTTGGTGACCGGGACGTATGATGTGGGTCCCCACGGCCGCGGTATGATTGCGGTTTTGGGTCCGACGCGGATGCCTTATTCACGAATGATCGGTTTAATTGGCGCTTTCCGTCAAGAGCTTGCTGCAAAACTCCTTGATTACTATCGGGAGCTTGATCGGTGAGTTAGATTCATAGTTAATAATTAAATTTTTTAGTGAATGGAGGTGGCACATTTGTCTGAAACATCACAGCAAACGGATGACCAGAAAAATGAAACTGCTGCTGAAAGTGAAGCAGCTGCGAAAAAAGCCAAGGATCCGCGTGCAAAAGACATTAAGAAGCCAATTGAGGCTGAACCTGTGAGCGATGAAAAAAAATCGCAACAAGTCATTGAAACCTTGCAAGCTCAGTTAGAAGAAAAGGACGATCAACTTTTACGGGCGCAGGCTGAAATTGCTAATATTCAGCAGCGACAGCAAAAAGAAACCGCTGCCTTATTGAAATATGACGGGCAGCAGTTAGCTCATGATGTTGTGCCAGAACTGGATAATTTGGAGCGCGCATTGGCGACAGAAGTTGATGACGAGGCTGCAAAAAAGTTGCAACACGGGGTACAGATGGTTTACGATCATTTGCAGGCCGCGCTGAAGCAAAATAATGTGACTGAGATCGAGGCGTTAAACCAACCCTTTGATCCGACCAAACATCAGGCTGTGCAAACCACGCCAGCCGAAGATGGACAAACGCCCGAAACGGTCGTCAAAGTGCTTCAAAAGGGTTATATGCTAAAAGATCGCGTCTTACGGCCAGCAATGGTTGTAGTGGCGCAATAAGATTAATATATAAGGAAGTTTAAAAACATGGCAAAAATTATTGGGATTGACTTAGGAACAACCAACTCAGCTGTTGCAGTGCTAGAAGGTAGTCAGCCAAAGATTATTACGAACCCAGAAGGTAACCGGACAACACCTTCCGTTGTTTCATTTAAAAATGGTGAGACCCAAGTTGGTGAAGTCGCTAAGCGTCAAGCAATCACGAACCCGAATACTGTTCGTTCGATCAAGCGACACATGGGTGAAGCGGACTACACCGTCGATATCGAAGGTAAGAAGTACACGCCGCAAGAAATTTCAGCAATGATCTTACAATACATCAAAGGTTTTGCTGAGGATTATTTGGGCGAAAAAGTTGAACAAGCAGTCATCACAGTACCTGCTTACTTTAACGATGCCCAACGTCAAGCAACAAAAGATGCTGGTAAAATTGCTGGTTTAACGGTGGAACGAATCATCAACGAACCAACCGCATCAGCGTTGGCCTATGGTTTAGACAAGAAGGATAAAGACGAAAAAATCCTTGTTTATGACCTTGGTGGTGGTACGTTTGACGTTTCCATTTTGGAATTAGGTGATGGGGTCTTCGACGTCTTATCTACCAATGGGGATACTCACCTTGGTGGGGATGATTTTGATCAAAAGATTATTGATTGGCTAGTTGACAATTTCAAGAAGGAAAATGGTATTGATTTGTCTAGCGACACTATGGCGATGCAACGACTTAAAGATGCCGCTGAAAAAGCCAAAAAGGATTTATCCGGTGTTAATGAGGCACAAATTAGTCTTCCATTTATTTCTAGCGGTGATAATGGTCCTTTGCATTTGGAAGAAACGTTATCGCGAGCTCAATTTAACCAAATGACGGCCGACTTAATTGAACGGACGAAGACGCCGGTTCAAAACGCTTTACGTGATGCTGACCTGTCAATGAATGACATCGACGAAGTAATCTTAAATGGTGGTTCCACACGGATTCCAGCAGTTCAAGAAGCGGTTAAGGAGCTTGCCGGTAAGGAACCAAACCATTCGATCAATCCAGATGAAGCGGTGGCTTTGGGTGCCGCAATTCAAGGTGGGGTTATTACCGGTGATGTGAAGGATGTCGTGCTACTTGATGTAACACCACTGTCATTAGGGATTGAAACAATGGGTGGCGTCTTTACGAAGTTAATTGATCGTAACACGACGATTCCAACGTCCAAGAGTCAAACCTTCTCGACAGCTGCTGACAATCAGCCAGCCGTTGACATTCACGTGTTACAAGGTGAACGCCCAATGGCAGCCGATAACAAGACACTAGGAAACTTCCAGTTGACTGATATTCCTGCTGCTCCTCGCGGCATTCCTCAAATTCAAGTAACATTTGATATCGATAAGAACGGAATTGTAAATGTTTCTGCCAAAGATCTTGGCACAAACAAGGAACAGAAGATCACGATCAAGAGTAATTCTGGTTTATCTGATGAAGAAATTGACCGGATGAAGAAGGAAGCCGAAGAAAACGCGGATGCCGATAAGGCCCGTAAAGATGAAGCTGACTTAAAGAATGAAGTGGATCAACTCTTGTTCCAAGTTGACAAGACCTTAGATGAATTAAAGGGCAAAGTTTCTGATGATGAGGTTAAGCAAGCAACTGACGCACGCGATGCCTTAAAGAAAGCTCAAGATGACAACAACGTCGAAGAGATGAAGGCCAAGAAGGATGACTTAAATAAGATTGTCCAGGACCTAACAGTGAAGTTGTATCAGCAAAATGCTGGTTCGGCTGACGGTGACGCCGGTTCTGCCGCAAGCAGTGATAACAATGGGGCTGGCTCAGCTGATGGCGACACGGTTGATGGGGACTTCAAAGAAGTTGACCCCGACGCCAAGAAGTAAACTCGACTACAAGAGAGTCAAAGATGCTGCGGCCTCTTTGACTCTTTGTGCGCTTAAGAAAATGGTGTGGTACACTTACGCACATGACACGATGAAACAAATAGGTATGGGGGTTCGTTTATGTCTCAAGGAAGAGACCCGTACGATGTGCTCGGCGTAGGTCGGGACGCATCTCAGGATGAGATCAAGAAGGCTTACCGAAAATTATCAAAAAAGTACCATCCAGATTTGAACAAGGCGCCAGATGCGGAAGCCAAGTTTAAAGAAGTTGCTGACGCTTATGAAAAGATTGGCGATGAACAAAAGCGTCAGCACTACGATCAATACGGTGATGCCGGGCAACAGTTTGGTGGCGGTCAAGGCTTTGACGGCTTTGGTGGTGGACAGGGCTTTGGATTTGACGATATTTTTAGTCAAATGTTTGGTGGTGGCAGCGCACGTCGCAATCCGACGGCTCCACAACCAGGTCAGGATTTACAGTACTCCATGCAGTTGAAGTTCGAAGAAGCCATTTTTGGCAAAGAAACCACGATTAAGTATGACCGAGAGGCAACCTGTCAGACTTGTGGTGGTAGTGGTGCTAAACCAGGGACGTCACCGGTTACCTGTCATAATTGTGGTGGGACTGGTTACGTTGAAACTGTCCGCAATACGCCGTTAGGGCAGATGCGGTCACAACAGGTTTGTGAGGTTTGTGGCGGAACAGGCAAGGAAATTAAAGAAAAGTGCCCGACCTGTCATGGTGATGGTCATGTGACGGAAAATCATGAGATTGAAGTAAAAGTTCCAGCCGGTGTTGATGATGGTCAACAAATGCGGTTACAGGGCCAAGGTGAAGCTGGGCGAAATGGCGGTCCTTACGGTGATTTGTTTATCGTCTTTACCGTCCAACCAAGTCAAGATTTCAAACGTGATGGCACAGATATCTATTTCGATCAACCACTGTCGTTCACACAAGCGGCGTTGGGCGATGAGATTGAGGTCAAAACAGTTCATGGTAATGTTAAGTTAAAGATCCCTGCTGGTACACAAACCGGCACGACGTTTAGATTACGGGGCAAGGGTGTTCCACGCCTGCGTGGTAATGGTAACGGTGATGAACGGGTCACGGTGAACGTTCAAACACCAAAAGGATTGAACAAAGCTCAGCGAGATGCCCTAAAGGATTTTGCAAAAGCTAGCGGTGAAGAAATGCCTAATGGACATGGTGGTCTTTTTGGTCGACACTAAAGTTTGACTGAATTGATGGAGACCTTACCTGAAATAAACCATAAACAACCCTTTTCTTGAGTGATTCAGGAAAAGGGTTGTCTTGTCTTATGGTACTCCCAACAATCCAGACCTTGACTTGTACCCATCTCATCTGGAGATTATGTTTGCCGGGGTCGGTGAGTGCTGTTATAATTAATGTTTAGAGTTTCACGTATTGAAGCGACAAGACTAAAGATGTCAACAATGACGAAACCGGAGAGTTGCTTCGTGAGTCATCTAAATTGGTCACAGAACCTTACGTAGGCGGCCAAATAATTAAGGAGGTTTTGCCATGACACCTGCCGAAATGCAAGAACGGCAACGACATATTCGAAATTTTTCTATCGTCGCGCATATTGATCATGGTAAGTCGACATTGGCTGACCGAATCCTTGAATTAACGGATACGATCTCCAAGCGCGATATGCAAAACCAGGTCCTAGATGATATGCCACTTGAACGTGAACGTGGTATTACCATTAAATTAAACGCAGTGGAACTGCATTATCATGCTAAAGATGGTGAGACTTACATTTTGCATCTCATCGACACGCCTGGGCATGTCGATTTCTCATATGAAGTTTCACGTTCGTTAGCAGCCTGTGAAGGGGCACTGTTGGTGGTTGACGCTGCCCAGGGAGTCGAGGCACAAACATTGGCTAACACTTACCTTGCCATTGATAATAACCTAGAAATTTTACCAGTTATTAATAAAATTGATTTGCCATCAGCACAACCAGAAGTGGTTCGCCAAGAAATTGAAACAGACATTGGCATTGATGCGTCTAATGCAGTCTTAGCCAGTGCCAAGAGTGGGATTGGTATTGAAGATATTTTAGAACAAATCGTGACCCAGATTCCTGCCCCGGTCGGGGATGTGAACGCGCCATTAAAAGCCCTCATTTTCGATTCTATTTACGATGACTATCGTGGGGTTGTGTTAAGCTTGCGAATCATGGAAGGCACGGTTAAGCCTGGTGATCACATTCGTTTGATGAATTCAGGCACAGTGTATGAAGTGACGGAAGTTGGGGTGAACTCGCCTAAACCGATCAAACGTGACATCTTGATGGCTGGCGATGTGGGTTATATCACAGCTGCCATTAAGGACATCGCCGATACCCGTGTTGGGGACACAGTCACTAATGCAGAACATCCGACTGCCGCAGCATTGCCTGGCTATCGTAAAATGAACCCCATGGTGTTTGCTGGTTTATATCCGACGGACAATGCCAAGTATAATGATCTTCGTGAAGCATTGGAGAAGTTACAGCTCAATGACGCTGCGTTAGTGTTTGAACCCGAAAAATCACAGGCGCTGGGTTCTGGCTTTCGTTGCGGATTTTTAGGCATGCTTCACATGGATGTCGTGCAAGAACGACTGGAGCGCGAATTTAATCTAGATTTAATTACGACGGCCCCCTCAGTAACCTATCATGTTGATTTGACTGATGGAACGCAGGTGATCGTGGAGAATCCTTCGGAGATGCCAGAGCCGGCCAACATCAAAACGATTAATGAGCCCTATGTTAAGGCGACAATCATGGTGCCTAATGATTATGTCGGCGCCGTCATGGAACTCTGCCAACGTAAACGTGGTGAGTTTGATACGATGGTTTATCTTGATGATAATCGAGTGAACGTGATATACTACATCCCATTATCTGAGATAATTTTTGATTTCTTTGATCGGCTGAAGAGTAGTACGCGAGGATATGCCTCATTAGATTATGAGTTGGCTGGCTATCGCGTCGGTGATTTGGTGAAGATTGATATTTTGCTTAATGGTGATCGCGTTGACGCGTTGAGCTTTATTGTGGCACGGGAATTTGCGGCGAATCGTGGTCGATTAATCGTTGGTCGACTTAAAAACATTATTCCACGTCAAAATTTTGAAATTCCGGTTCAGGCTGCCATTGGTGCTAAAGTCGTTGCTCGCTCTGACATTAAGGCCTATCGAAAAGATGTGACAGCGCACCTTTACGGTGGTGACCGAACTCGGCGGATGAAGTTACTAGAGAAACAAAAGGCCGGCAAGAAGCGGATGAAGTCAGTTGGGGTGGTTGATGTCCCACAGGAGGCTTTCATGGCGGTATTGCAGACTGATGAAGAAGAAAGTCATAAAGCAAAGTAGGACGGCATAAACTGTCTAAATATGGGAGGTGAGTGTGTGCTAGCAAGGACCAAAGCGTTTTTAAAAGCAAACCAATTTCGATATGAGAAGACGTACATTCGGCCGTTGATGGTGCCACAACACGTGTACGTCCTCCGTTTTGGCAAAAAGAAACTAAACAATCGATTAATTACGAAATACAGTCACAGTTGGACTGGTCGGCTAAAAATCGATGAATTTGATTTACGCCTGCATGGTCAACACAATCCGCGAATTTTCACGAGTGAGGATGAGCTGTTGGTTTATCTGGCAGATCACATTTTGACGGATGACGGGCGTGAACGATATGAACAAGTTCGTCGAGAAGCGGCCCGCCGGCATGAAAATGTGCAAGAATAGTTTAATCTGATTAGATCAATCCCGTGCATTGGTGGATTGATCTTTTTTTATACTGACATAAAGTTGATACAGAGCACTAGCAGGCGGACACAAGGATCTAGCTGGGGTGGCTAAACAAAAGTTATTCCTGTTGATTAACAGTTTGAAATGGCAATTCTGCTCAATATTTGTCACAATGGGGATAAACTTAATAGCGAGTTGGTTATGACGTTGGAAAATGCAATTAAACGAGGACAGAAAAATGAAAATTATTGAATCCTTTGCGACATCAACGATTGGCGATGCTAAAGCAATGGTGGACGCCACCAAAAGTGTCGGGGAAATTGGTGCTAACGATGTCTTAGTTCAAGTTAAGGCGGTTTCGGTAAATCCAGTTGATACAAAATTGCGCCAAGGTCTAACGGATGAAACGGCACCAAAAATTTTGGGCTACGATGCTACCGGAATTGTCTTGCAGGCTGGTGCGAATGTGACGAATGTGGCCGTGAATGACCGGGTCTATTATGCTGGGACGAAAAGTCGAGATGGGGCTAACGCAGAACAACAAGTTGTTGATGCTCGCTTAGTCGCGCAGGCTCCGACAACATTAACGGATGCACAAGCTGCTGCTCTGCCATTAACTTCGCTGACTGCCGCGGAGGTTTTATTTGAAAAGATTGGTTTCACTGCTAAGGCCAACGCAAATCAAGACCAGAAATTATTAATTATCAACGGTGCGGGTGGTGTTGGATCAATGGCAATTCAATTAGCGGCATGGGCCGGTGTGCAGGTGACAGCAACGGCCTCGCGAGCAGAGACGATTGACTGGGTGAAGCACTTAGGGGCTACTCAAGTCTTTAATCATCGTGAGCCATTGCAGCCTCAGGCACAAGCTGCGGGCATTGAATTTTTTGATGCGATTTTGATTTTATTTAATACGGACGCGTATTTTGAGACGGCTGCTCAATTGATTAAACCGTTCGGTCATATTGCTTCGATTGTCGGAAACCAGCGACCATTAGCTTTGGGGCAGATTAAAAATAAAGCAGCCAGTTTTGATTGGGAGTACATGTTTGCCAAGAGTGACTATCAAGTTGACCTGGCTAGCCAAGGACGGTGGCTGGAAAAAATTGCCAATCTGATGGATGAGCATGTGTTAAAAACCACGTTGACCAAGGCGATAACGACTGGCATTAACGCACAAAACTTACGAGCAGCACACCAATTAGTTGAAGCTAATCAGATGGTCGGGAAGATCGTTGTGACAGGACCCTTCAATGGTGAGACAGGTTTAAATAAAGACGAGGAGAATTGATGTCATGAAGTGGACAGGAATCACTGTCAATACGACAAATGAAGCTGTGGAGGCAGTGAGCAATATTTTAATGGAAGCAGGTGCTAGTGGAACCAGCATTGACAACGCTGCAGATTTCATGGCTTTGCGACCAGAATTTCCAGGTGAGTTGTTGGATAAACAACAGATTCCACACGTGGCAAGTGGCGCTTTGGTCACCGCCTATTATCCTGAAACTGTCGAAATTGAAGATTTATTGCCAAAAATAAAAAGACAGGTCAGCCAGTTGACTAATTTTGGTATAAATGCCAATCCGGGGGCGGTAACGCTCAAACCAGTGGCCGAAACAGATTGGGCTACCGCTTGGAAGCAATACTATCATCCTGTTCGTGTCAGCCGATATTTAACGGTCGTGCCTAGTTGGGAGAAATATCGTCCCCAACAAGTGGATGAAAAATTGATCACACTTGATCCAGGAATGGCGTTTGGAACCGGTACACATCCGACGACAGCCTTGATGTTGGCCGCATTAGAAATAACGTTACGCGGTGGGGAAACCGTCCTCGACGTGGGGACTGGATCGGGCGTTCTGTCAATCGGAGCCAAATTGCTGGGTGCGCATAAGGTCTTCGCTTATGATGTGGATCAAGTGGCGGTTGATGCGGCGATCAGTAATTTGGCTCTCAATCCGGTGGCACGTGATGTCGAGGTTTCAGTAAATAACTTACTAACGGGAGTGACACAAACTGCTGATGTCATTGTCGCTAACATTCTGGCAGAAATTATTGTTCCCTTGATTCCACAGGCGTGGCCAAGGTTGCCAATTGGCGGACATTTCTTGGTGAGTGGCATTATTGAAGATAAACATGAACTCATTGAAAAGCAGCTGCAAGCTGAAGGCTTTAAAATCGAACAGATTTTGCAACAAGGTGAATGGTACGGAATAATCGCGCGTAAACCGGCGGAGGATGAATGATGCAACGCTATTTTTTGCCAGTTGATTTTGGTCGTGATAAAAAATTTGCATTGGATGATGCCACCTATCATCATTTTGTACAAGTTCTGCGGGCACAGATCGGGCAAGCGGCTGAATTTGTGACCCCAACGCAACAATTGTTTTTAGCTCAGCTTAGTTCGCTTGATCTCGAGCATCATCGGGCCATCATGACCATTGAGCGTCAACTAGAACAAACGGTTGAATTACCAATCCATGTTCGTTTAGTGTGTGGCTTGCCAAAGGGAGACAAAGCTGACTTCATCACGCAGAAAGCGACGGAGCTAGGGGCAAGCGAAATCGTGTTTGTCAAAACAACTTGGTCAATTGCTGATTGGCGCAATAAAGTGGCTAAAAAACGCCAACGATTACAAACAATTGCGCTGAATGCTGCCCAACAGGCGCATCGCTTGATGGTGCCAGAAGTACATTATTTAGATCAGTTATCTCAGATTGACGAATTGCCAACAGATATTGGTCTGGTGGCCTGGGAAGAATCTGCGAAGGCCGGAGAACAGACACATTTAGCACAAGTGTTGACCACCATTGCGGAAGAGCAAACTTTAACAGTCGTTTTTGGGCCGGAAGGTGGTTTGACACCAGATGAAGTGACGGCATTGCAGGCAGTGAACTATCACCCGGTTGGCTTAGGACCACGAATCTTGCGGACTGAAACGGCACCTCTGTACTTATTAAGTGCGGTTTCGTTTGCCACAGAAATGATGGCTCATTAAATTATCACGATAAAAAATGATAAAACACCGTAATTGTGCGTGACGTTACCGTGAAAAGTGGGTATAATGAGCGGCATAATTAAAATTTGATGAAAGGCGGCGGCAGTATGGCCCGTTTTAAGCAAAATAGTGGTTGGGAGTATTGGGGACTAGGCATTGTTTTTGGGGCACTTCTGCCTTATCTCGCTAATTTAACGTCTCTGTCCGTTTTTCACAAGGTACTGTGGGTGTTGTTAGGTCTAAATGGGCTTTACGCCCTGGCGATTGGTTGGCAAATTGGCCGAAAGAAGCGACGGGTTTCGTTACTGCTGGTTTTTCCATTTGTTTTCGCCGCAGCTACATTTCTATTTCAGCTGAATGCACACGAATATGCTTACTATTTGGCGATTGGGTATTTGTGCTTGAGCTATTTTGCATATGGTCAGCAAGGCGGGATGACGGTTACTAATTCTAGTAAGAAGAAACGTGACGGGCGAGCTTTGGAAGATTTAATGGCTAACCACTGAGAAGATGCTCATTGTCTGGTAAAACAAAAGTTTTTATGCAGCAGATCCCTGTTTCTCTTTTTTGGAGAGATAGGGATCTGCTCTTTTAGATTGCGCCTTCAGGAACCTCGAGAACAATAATTAGATGGCAAGATACGTTTTGTTTGCAGCGACTTACGGCCGCCGCATGTTCTGCATAAGACTTTAGCATTGTGTAATTTATAGTTTCGGTTAAAATAAGGGGTTAAATAACTAAATTTGGGGTGAGACGATGTCAAAAGAACATATTTGGACAGCTGACGAGGTGTTGACACAAGTGGGGACTTACATGAATGAAGCCCATGTCGCACAAGTTCGTGCCGCTTATGATTATGCACAACAAGTTCATTCTGAACAAAAACGTCAGTCTGGCGAACCATACATTATGCATCCCATTCAGGTCGCCGCGATTCTCGCCGAATTAAAAATGGATCCAGAGACGATTGCGGCCGGATTTTTGCATGATGTTGTTGAGGATACCGTTGCAACTTTAGATGATTTACGTAATCGGTTTGGCGATGACGTGGCTGAAATCGTGGACGGGGTTACGAAGATTGGAAAAATTAAGTACCGTTCAAATAAAGAACAACTTGCTGAGAACCATCGGAAATTATTGTTGGCAATGTCCCATGATATCCGAGTAATCATTGTTAAATTAGCAGATCGATTACACAATATGCGTACGTTGCAGCATTTACGTCCGGATAAACAACGGCGGATTGCCAATGAAACATTGGAAATTTATGCACCGTTGGCCGACCGGTTAGGGATCAGTACCATTAAATGGGAATTAGAAGATCTCAGTTTACGCTACCTAAACCCAGAACAATATTATCGAATTGTCCATCTCATGGATTCCAAACGAAACCAGCGAATCGAAATTATCAATGAGGCAATTGGCGAAATTAAAGATGCCATTTTAGATTTGCATATTCGGACGCAGATCTATGGGCGACCGAAGCATATCTATTCTGTTTATCGCAAGATGGTCGACAAGCATAAGCAATTTGACCAAATTTATGACCTGTTGGCTATTCGGGTGATTGTTCAGTCTATTCGAGACTGTTACGCAGTATTGGGTGCGATTCACACTCATTGGACGCCGATGCCTGGTCGATTTAAAGACTATATTGCGATGCCTAAAGCCAACATGTATCAATCCTTGCACACAACGGTTATCGGACCTGAGGGCAAGCCATTAGAGGTGCAGATTCGGACGGAAGAAATGCACCGAGTTGCTGAATATGGGGTTGCTGCACACTGGGCCTATAAAGAAGGTCAGACTGATGAAGTACAGGAGTCAACGAATGGTGATCGGTTAAATTGGTTTAAACAGATTATTGAATTGCAGAATAATGCCACTAACGCCGATGACTTCATGGAAGGCGTCAAGGGTGATTTGTTCACTGATTCTGTCTATGCGTTTACACCTAAGGGAGATGTTTTAGAGCTGCCTAAAGGGGCTGGTCCTTTAGATATGGCCTATATTATCCATACTCAAGTGGGGAATCATACGACCGGAGCTAAAGTGAATGGCAAAATTGTGCCGTTGGATTCGGAAATCAAAACTGGTGACATCGTTGATATCTTAACTTCACAGAATTCGAGTGGTCCTAGTCGTGATTGGGTCAACTTGGTTCATACGCGGCGGGCTCGAAATAAGATCAAGCAATATTTTCGCAAAATGGATCGCGGCGAGAATATTCAAGCTGGGCGAGATATGTTAGTCCACCAGCTCCATGATTTGAATTTTGATCCCAAAGAGATCATGACTGATGATAATCTCGCCAAAGTTGCGGAACGGATGAACTATCGGTCGGCGGATGATTTATTGTCAGCCATTGGTTTTGGTGACTCGACGCCACGAGGGGTCGCTAATCGACTGACTTCGGATTTGCGTGCTCAGCGTGAGGCAGATCGGCAAGCAGAAACGGAGCGAGAAATTCTTGCTGAAAATGGTGAGAAGACCGATGAAACTAGTGAGGTTAGTGCCAAAGAAGAGGCTAAACGTTCCGCTTCAGACGGGGTCATTATCGAAGGTGTAGATAATTTGCTCGTTCGGTTAAGCCACTGTTGTTCGCCGGTGCCAGGTGACCCAATTGTTGGGTACATCACCAAGGGGCGTGGTGTGTCGGTGCACCGGACTGATTGTCCAAATGTTCGGGGTGCGGAAGCTAATGGTGAGCGAATTGTCAGTGTTGAATGGGATGATCCGGCCTCCAATCGCACCAATTACAATGCAGATATTGAGATTCGTGGCTATAACCGTAATGGCATGCTAAATGATGTGTTGCGAATGATTAACAACACAACAAAGTTTTTATCATCGGTGACCGGTAAAGTTGATCACAACAAGATGGTGGTTATTTCGGCAACCGTTGGTGTGCGTAATTTGGATGTTTTAAATCATATTATGGATAACATTAAGAACGTTCCGGATGTTTATGAAGTTTTACGAGCAACCCACTAACGCATACTGGAGGGATTTTATGCGAGTTGTTTTACAGCGCGTGAACGCTGCCTCCGTAACGATTGATCAGCAAGTTATCGGGCAGATAGAACACGGTTTGCTTTTGCTAGTTGGCATTGGGCCTGAAGATAGTTCAGCACAAGTTGATTACTTAGCGAAAAAGATTCTAAATACCCGAATTTTTAGTGACAAGGCTGGCAAAATGAATCTGAGCGTCCAGGACATTCACGGGCAAATTTTGTCAGTTTCACAATTCACCTTGTATGCGGATACTGCCAAGGGCAATCGTCCGGGGTTTTCAAATGCCGCAGGTCCTGAACTTGCTAAACCGCTGTGGGAAGCTTTTAATCATCGTTTAGCGGAAGCCGTTCCCATACAAACGGGGGAGTTTGGCGCAGATATGCAGGTCTCGTTAGTTAATGATGGACCAGTGACCATTATCTTTGAGCGTTAGCCGAACCATTAAGACGTGAGGGTTAATCAAAACGGGGCATCAGTTGGTAAGTGCAGTCACTTACCAACTGATGCCCCGTTTTTTTGGGCTATTTAGTTTGGCAATGAAATTTACATTTTGCTTTTGGCCTAAATTATTTTTGAGCGGCCAGCAATTTTGAAAATTTTACCGGATCATTTATTGCGCTGCTTGTTTGGCAAAATAATCTGACAGGCCGGCGGTAATCGAATTGGCAACACGATAAGGATAAGTAAGCCCTGAGATAACCTTAAAGTCATGGGCATCATTGATGTAACCCATTTCTAGCAGAACAGCAGGTCGTTCATTATCTCGGATAACCTGAAAGTTACCAAATTCAATGCCTTTGTTGGGCATGGGATAGTGGTTCATTTGACTATTTAAAGCTTTAGCAAGACCCATTGAGAGATTTTTATGATAATAATACGTGGTCAAACCAGATGATTGATTTGTTTCCGGTGACGAATCAAAGTGAATACTGATGAACGCATCTGCCTTAATTTCATTGGCCAAGGCCGGTCGTGGTGCGAGGCCGACATACTTATCACTATCGCGAGTTAAAACCACGTGAGCGCCACGCTGGCGTAGTTCATTAGCCACTGCCTTGGCAACCTTTAGCGTGTATGTTTTTTCCATGTCCTTCGGCGATGTGTCTGAGGGACTGTGTAAGGCGCCGGAGTCACTGCCACCATGACCTGGATCAATAACAATGGTCGCTTCAGACAAGTCAGTTGCCTGTTTTAGATTATTCCGGCGATTGACCAACCAGCTGGCTACCCAACCGGTATGACGATCATCATAGCGCACATGATACCAAAGATTTTTTTCACCAAGCTTAACGAGGCGGGTATTCAGTTTTGCCTTGTGGACGGTTCGACTGGTCAGACTCGGACCGGAGCGGACATTTAAATTGTCAACACTAACGCGGACCGTTTGTTCACGGGTAAGCCAAAAGAGCAGCAGACCAATTGTAATCGTGACGGCGAGAGTTAGTGAAATTTGGAACCAACGTTGTTTAAGAAATTTCATTTGGGTATTTTCCTTATTTTCATGAAAATCGAATAAATTACACTTAATTATAGCAAATTCGGATGAGCGACTTGACAGAAGCCTAAAACTAAATTAAGTTTTAAACACGAAAACAACATTAAAACCGATGATAAAGACAATTAGTGGTCGTGGCAAGACTAGAGAGTAAGTGGTTGGTGAAAACTTATACTGCTACGACGATGAAGACACTTTTGAGGTGGATGAGAATCCCGTCACAGGCGACGTTACCCTGAGAAAAAACAAAGGTGGTACCGCGCTTTTAGCGCCCTTGATATGGATCAAGGGCTTTTTTTGTTGATAAATCCATTTAGCAGCGGCGCGTTAAGTCATTGTGAGTGGTGAATGATTGTTACAAGTGATGGATGAAACGGAGGAATTTTATGAAGTATCAACGACCAAAAGGGACAGCAGACATTTTACCGGACATATCGGCCAAATGGAGTTACGTGGAAGATATGGCCCGATTATTATTTGATGACTATCAATTTCACGAAATCCGGACACCGATGTTTGAAAGTTTCGACGTTTTTGCTCGATCAGCCGGCGATACCAGTGATGTTGTCACCAAAGAAATGTATGACTTTTACGACAAGGGCAATCGCCACATTGCGTTGCGGCCAGAAGGAACGGCCGGTGTGGTGCGAGCGTATGTGGAAAATAAATTGTATGCACCTGAGCAAGAGAAACCTTACAAGGTCTTTTATATGGGGCCAATGTTTCGTTATGAGCGGCCACAATCTGGACGCATGCGGGAGTTCCACCAGATTGGCGTTGAGGCGTTCGGCAGTGATGCTCCAGCTTTAGATGTGGAAATTATGGCAATGGCGATGGATTTCTTTGCTCATTTAGGCTTGAGTGGACTAAAACTGGCCATTAATTCACTCGGCGATGCGCAGACGCGGGCAGATTATCATCAAGCATTGGTTGACTATTTGACACCACATTTCAATGAGCTGAGCGAGGATTCACAGGCCCGTTTGCACAAAAATCCGTTACGGGTGTTAGACAGTAAGGATCCACAAGATCAAGATATCGTGGCTGGTGCACCGTCAATTTTAGATTATTTAACGCCAGCGGCCCAAAAGCACTTAGACACCGTGACACAAATGTTAACAGCCTTAGCGATTCCATATGAGGTGGACGCAACGATGGTGCGTGGCTTGGATTATTACAACCACACTATTTTTGAAATTGAGAGCGACGCTGACGTTCTTGGTCACGGCTGGACCACAATTTGTGGCGGTGGACGTTACAACGGGTTGGTTGAAGAACTGGGCGGCCCAGAGACACCCGGATTTGGTTTTGGCATCGGGATGGAACGGTTACTCCTCTTATTACAGGACGCCGATATCGAAGCACCAATTTCAAACCCACTGGATGTCTATGTTGTGGGAATTGGTGAAGAAACAAATGTGGCCACGTTGCAACTTGTTCAAGCGATCCGCAATGCTGGTTTCAGTGCAGATCGGGATTATTTGGATCGGAAGCCCAAGGCCCAATTTAAGACAGCTGATCGGCGTGACGCGCGTTTTACAATGACCGTTGGCGCCAACGAATTAGCTCAACAGACCGTTAATTTCAAAAGCATGCAAACAGGTGAAGAAATTAGTTTACCGATGTCCGCTATTTATGCGGATTTTGCCAGCATCTTTGACAAATACTTTGATGAAGATTAGGGACAAATTGATTTTGAGAAAGTAGGGGATTGAATGGAACGAACACAGTATGCAGGTTTGATCGACGAAAGTTATGAGGGGCAACAGGTCACGTTATTTGGCTGGGTGCAAAAACGTCGTGATTTAGGTAAATTAATTTTTATTGATTTACGGGATCGTGAAGGCATTGTCCAACTTGTTTTCAGCGCCGCTAATAGTGAGACTGCCTTGGCGGTTGCTGAACAGATGCGTAGTGAATACGTCATTAAGATTAGCGGCTTAGTTAAGGCGCGCAGTGCAAAAGAAGTTAACCCTGATATGGCAACTGGAAAAGTTGAAGTGGAGGTTAGCGGTGCTGAGATTTTAAACAAATCAAAGGTACCTCCATTTGACATCAGTGATGGGGTCGAAGCCGCTGAAGATTTGAAATTAAAGTATCGTTATTTAGATTTGCGGCGCCCAGAGATGCAGCATAATTTAATCCTGCGTAGTAAAATCACACAAGCCGTGCATTCATACTTTGACGAAAATGGTTTTATTGATGTTGAAACGCCGGATTTAACGAAGTCAACGCCAGAGGGTGCTCGGGATTATTTGGTTCCCAGTCGAATTTACCCTGGTCATTTTTATGCACTGCCACAATCGCCGCAATTGTTTAAACAATTGCTGATGGGCGCTGGGTTCGATCGCTATTATCAAATTGCGCGTTGTTTCCGGGACGAAGACTTGCGCGGGGATCGCCAACCCGAATTTACACAAATTGATATGGAAACTAGCTTCATGAGTCAACACGATATTATGGATATGACAGAAGGCCTAATTGCTCGTGTTATGAAAAACACACGCAATCTGACCGTTGATTTGCCATTCAGTCGCATTACGTGGCAGGAGTCCATGGATCGCTTTGGTACTGACCAACCGGATTTGCGGTTTGGCATGGAGTTGATAGACTTGTCAGAGCAATTAAAAGACAGTCCATTTAAAGTCTTTAGCGGGGCCATTGCTGACGGTGGTCAGGTTAAGGCAATTGTGGTGCCAGGTGGTGCTGATCATTATTCACGTAAACAACTTGACGGCATGACAGATTACATCAAACGTTTTGGGGCGAAAGGGCTCGCTTGGGTTAAAGTGACTGAGGACGCTTTTAATGGGCCAGTTGCCAAGTTCTTGAACGACCAATTTGCGGCGTTAACAACTGCGACTGCAGCCAAAACCGGTGACTTAATCCTCTTTGTTGCTGACCGGCGGAAGGTTGTCGCAGACAGCTTGGGTTACCTACGCGTCACGATTGCGAAGGAACTCGGCCTGATTGATCCGGATAAATTTGCCTTTGTCTGGGTAATCGATTGGCCATTGTTCGAATATGACGAAGGTGATCAACGTTGGGTACCGGCGCATCATCCATTCACAATGCCAAATGAAGGGGACGAACATTTCTTAGACGAGGGTGAAAACCCCTATGAAGCTCATGCGCAAAGTTACGACATCATCCTTAATGGTTTAGAGCTGGGCGGTGGATCGATCCGGATTCACACGCGTGAGCTCCAAGAAAAGATGTTGAGCGCATTAGGCTTTACGCCGCAACGAGCAAAGGCCCAATTTGGTTTCCTATTAGATGCCTTAGATTACGGGTTCCCGCCGCATGGTGGCTTGGCAATCGGATTGGATCGCTTTGCTCGTCTGCTTGCTGAGGCTGACAATATTCGAGAAGTTATTGCCTTTCCAAAGAATTCAAAAGCAACGGAGCCAATGACCGCTGCCCCGAGTGAGGTTACCACGCAACAATTGACCGAATTGCATCTAGCCGTTCGGCAACCACGTGATGAGAATTAATATGGTTTTCACGAACTTCAGTAGATTTCAGCATTAATTGAGCAAGGTGTTTCCATTCATGGTGGAAACACCTTTTTTGTACCTTCCCAACAAAGTTTGTGACGTCACATGTGAAAACGCTGTCAACAAAGCGCCGTATATCAGTTGGTAAGGGACGGAATCCGCTTGTTGTTTGATGTGAAATTAATTACAATGATTGAGTAGTAAGCAGTTTCAATATCTAAAACATGGTTGATGAAAGGGACGACGAAACATGAATAAGTTTATTGGAATCGTGGGAACGATTTCGACAGAGTCGACTAACAAACGCCTCTTAACATTTATGAAACAGCATTTTGCTGATCAAGCAACAATCGATTTACTTGATATTTCTGGGCTACCAATGTTCAACAAACCTGCGAACAAGCAAGTACCCAAACGGATCGGTGAAATGGCGGCGAAAATCGAAGCTGCTGATGGTGTCATCATCAGCACGCCAGAATATGATCACTCAGTCCCTGCGGTTTTGATGAACGCGTTGGCGTGGCTATCATACGGGATTCATCCGTTTGTGAATAAGCCAGTGATGATTACCGGTGCTTCTTTTGGTTCTTTAGGTTCGTCAAGAGCACAGGGACATTTACGCATTATTTTAGATTCACCAGAATTACGTGCGCGGATTATGCCGAGTTCTGAATTTTTACTGGGTAATTCTTTAAGCACGTTTAATGAAGACGGTAGCTTGAAAGATGCAGAAAAGGTGGCCAAATTAGACGGTCTCTTTGCTGATTTTCAGACCTTTGTTGCGCTGACTAAACAGCTTAACCATGCAGATGAACTTAATAAACAAGAGGCCAAGGATTTTTCGTGGGATAAGCTCGATTAAATCGTGGAGGGAGTAACAATTATGAAGCTAGTTGGAATCGTCGGATCAGTGGCGGACGTGTCTTATAACCGCATCTTGATGAAATTTATCGCTAGTCATTTTAGTGATCAAGTTGATGTTGAGATCCTTGACATTAATGACATACCAATGTTCGATCAAGAAAACAATCAAACAAATGGTGAGCCAATTCAGTACCTCAATAAAAAGATTTTAGCCGCTGATGGGGTGATTATTGCCACGCCAGAGCATAATCATACGCTAACCCCTGCACTAAAAAATGTGATTGAGTGGCTTTCTTATGAGATTCATCCATTTTCTGGGAAGCCGGTCATGATTGTGGGAGCTTCATTCTATGACCAAGGTTCTTCTAGAGCTCAATTAATGCTGCGTCAGATTTTAGAATCACCTGGGGTCAATGCTGTTGTCTTCCCAGGCAATGAGTTTTTACTAGCTAATGTTAAATCAGCCTTTGACGAGCAGGGTAACCTGAAGGATGGTAAGACAGTGGCCTTCCTTGGGAGTACATTGAGTAAATTTGTGCAATTCGTTAAAGTTATCAATCTCATGAATGAGCCACAAAGCGGCGAAGAAGAAGACTTAACGGCCTCTGGTAGCATCTCCACGACTGTTGCAGGTGTCGATATGGCAGCTGATGACTGGCTTGAGCAAGCGGCGATGGCAACCCAGGCGGCTGAAGGTGATCAATATGTAAAATTAGACCGTGGTTTACTGACGGTTGATCAGCTGAATGCCTTCTTAAATACGATGCCAATGGAATTGACCTATGCTGACAGTAACAATCAGTTTATCTATTACAATAAGATGACGGATAATCCGAAAGCAATGTTGGCGCCACGACGACCTGGTCAAGTTGGCGATCCAATGTCGATGGTCCATCCACCACGAGCGGTTAAACATGTTGCCGAAGTAATCAATGCCTTGCGGACCGACAAAACAGATCTGGTTAAGATGCCCGTCCCTGGGAACGGACCCGATCGTTTTATCATGCATTATTACAAAGCTATGCGTGATGGCGATCACAAGTATTTGGGCATCAACGAGTGGGTGCTCGATTTAATGCCAACGATTCGCTATTACTTACAAGCGACTGGTCAAAAACTAACACCAGATCCAAATGCACATCCTGATGCAGTCGCGGGCGCCTCTGAGCAGCCGACTACACCAGTGGGACGCCAAACAGATGCAACCGCTGGGGCGTCCGAGGAGATTGACACCCCAGCTAATCCGGCGCCAGCCGTTGATGGCACCTCGGGCGCATCAGAAGCTTAGTGAAAGTAGTTATGTGTTTATAAAAGATTGGTCATAAATCGCGATTACCAGATGATTTTAAAGTAATCGTGATTTTTTTATTGTTCATGCTCACTGGCAGACGAATTAAAGCAATCGAGCAAGATTGGACACTGAATTATGGGGCCGCCGGGGAGGATTTTATTCCGTTTGAGGCATTTTACGGTATGCTTAATTTAATGAATAGAAAGAAGGTTGCGGTGATGGCAGAATTAACAGATGAAGCAGCGACGTATCGTGCTCAATTTGGGCAGCCAGTTCATGATGAAGATGCATTATTCGAGCGTCTTACATTGCAGGTCTTTCAAGCAGGGCTGAATTGGCGAATGGTTATCAATAAATTACCGATTTTTCGTCAGGCTTTTAAAGATTTTGTGGTTCAACAGGTGGCGGCTTTTGAAGAGGAGGATGTCGAACGTTTGCTAACCATGCCTGGCCTGATTCATAACGAACGTAAGATCCGTGCAGTGATTAATAATGCGCAAGTGATTATGAAGCTGCGTCAAGGTGGTCAATCATTTGACCAGTATTTAGCGCAATTTAAAGAAACCGACTCGGCCACTGACCGACCTGAACAAACAGTAGCTGCGACGGCGGCCGCCAAACAGCTGCATCAACAAGGATTTGAGTTCTTAGGGCCGGAGACAACCTTGTCATTTCTACGGAGTATCGGGTTATTTAATCATTCAGATCATCCATTCACACAAAAATAATAATAGCGTGTCAACATCAATGCTGTCGCTTGGACAGTCAGCTGTTGACACGCTATTTAGTCAAGTAATTAAGGCTGATAATTCACCGTGTTGGTAAAATCAATTTGATGTGATTTACCCGTCTTAACCGTTTCGTCACCGCGTAAATTTTCACCACGTGAACCTAGTTTTGTGCGGACTGACTGCGGCTGATTAGTCCATGAGTTATTGGTCAAGTGGACACGATAAGCACCAGTCGGTAGGGGGTGCCCAGCGCTCGTTAACTTGCTAGAAGTAAAAGCGCCATGATTAACCTTGACCTGGTCACCTAGCACTAAGTCTTTTTGGCTAATGGTTACCCTTAATTGACTACGATCAGGTAAATTAGTGGTGCCATGAAGCCGGACATCGCCGTTATTGTCGACATTAAATGATAGTTTGGTTTTAGGGATGACCGTGGTGGTCTTATTTGTCGATAGCCACGATTGTCCGACGCTCTGGTTGGAAGAAGCTGGTGCTAAACCGGCGATCGTCCAAACGATGACGCACAGAATAGACAACCCCAGACTCAGCCAAACTTTTGTGTGGCGCTGCCAGGAGCCAAACCTAAAGATGACATAGACCCCAGCTGGAAAGAATAGCACGGTAAGGACAATGCCAAACCACGGTTCACGGTAGAATTGATTTGCTTGAATGTTCATGGTGACCTCCAAAATGTCATAACGACAGTATACCATGACGACTATCTGACTAGCAGTTCGGGCTGAATGATTCTTGTTGCGACTTGGAATCTACCCTCTGTGAACGTTAAAATTTGTTATAATCGGGATATCACAATTCAAAAGGACAGTCGTTATGAATGATTTGCAGCAATTGATCGAGCGACATCAATATACTGGTCGATTAGGAACGGCCTTCATTTACTCCATTTGTGTGTCCATTGCCTTAAACTTTTTCTGGAATCCTGGACACATTTATTCATCAGGAATTACTGGGGCGGCCCAGCTAGTGCACACATTATCAACGCGCTACCTAGGGGTTGATTTAGGTATCGGTGAGTTATTGTTTGCACTAAATATTCCTTTATTTATTTTAGCGTGGTTTAAAATTAGTCATCGGTTTACCTTTTTTACGGTCATTGCGGTCGGTTTGTCGACAATCATGATTCGTGTTCTGCATCCAGTGACATTAACGACCGATCCGATTATTTGTGCGATTTTTGGCGGCGCCGTTAATGGCTTTGGCACGGGGTTAGCATTACGTTATGGTATTTCGACTGGCGGATTAGACATCTTAGGGATTGTCATTCGCCGAGCTACCGGGCGTAAAATTGGGACAATCAACATGATGTTTAATGCATTCATCGTGATCGCTGCCGGCTTTGTCTTTGGCTGGCCGTATGCATTTTACTCTGCGATTGGTATCTTTATCAACGCACGGGTGATGGACATGGTCTATACTCGGCAACAACGTCTGCAAGTGATGATCATTACGGATCGTCCGAAAACGGTCATCGACTCTGTGCAACACCATATTCGTCGAGGGATCACGATCGTTCATGGGGCGGAAGGGGCATATCGGCACAATAAAAAAGCAATTTTGTTTACCGTGATCTCTGGTTACGAAGTTGGTGAATTACAAGAGGCGATCAACGAATCTGATCCCAAATCATTCGTATCGTTAAGTAACATTGAGCGAATTTTGGGGACCTTTTATGAGCCAAGGCTTTAATTAGGCTGAGCTAATACTTGGAAAATCCGTCTTGTTGAAAACAATTGCTAAAGGAGCAAAGATCAATGTTAGTTGGGTCACATGTCAGTATGAGTGGGCAAAAAATGTTGTTAGGGTCCGCTCAAGAAGCAGCAACGTATCATGCTAATACGTTTATGATTTACACCGGTGCACCACAGAACACTCGACGAAAAACTATTGATCAGTTGAATATTCCAGCTGGCAGAGCCTATATGGCTGAACATGATTTGGCGCATGTGGTCGTTCATGCGCCGTACATTGTCAACTTGGGCAATACATATAAGCCAGATAACTTTGCCTTTGCTGTGGAATTTCTTCGTGAAGAGGTTCGCCGTGCTGACGCAATTGGTGCCGAGCAAATTGTGTTACATCCGGGTGCACATGTTGGCGCTGGCCCATCCGTCGCGATTGCATCAATTAATAAAGGCTTGAATGAAATTCTCAGTCCGACTCAACAGGTGCAAATTGCGTTGGAAACAATGGCCGGCAAAGGCACAGAGGTTGGCGTATCATTTGACCAACTGGCTCAAATGATCGATGGTGTGACGTTAAATGATAAGTTGTCGATCTGTTTTGATACGTGTCATACAAGTGATGCAGGTTACGCAATTAAGGACGATTTTGATGCTGTCATTAATGACTTCGATCAAATCATTGGTTTGGATCGACTCAAAGTGGTCCATCTAAACGATTCGAAGAATCCGCAAGGTGCACATAAGGATCGACACGCTAATTTGGGTTATGGTATGATTGGGTTTGAACGTTTGAATGCGATTGCACATGATCCGCGTTTTGAAACGGTGCCCAAGATTATGGAAACGCCATACGTGGCGGTTGATCCAGAGCATAATCCTAAGGATAAACGCGCGCCGTATGGTTACGAAATTGCTGAGTTAAATGCGGGACAATTTAATAACCATTTAGTGACTGATATCGCAAATCAAGCGGATTTTACTGCTTTTCTCAAATAATTGAGCTTTTTAGGAATAATTGTTCGAGAATAATTGACGATTTAGACGGGTTTCTGTATAATCTTTTAAGGACAGTTAAGTGCACATTGTACAAAACCGTTACTAAACGCCCGAAGGGAGGGGATTTCACAATGGCAAAGACAGTTGTTCGCAAAAACGAATCCTTGGATGATGCTCTCCGGCGTTTCAAACGGACCGTTTCTAAGAACGGAACCCTTCAAGAATACCGTAAACGGGAATTCTATGAAAAGCCAAGCGTTAAGCGTAAGCTTAAGTCAGAGGCTGCTCGGAAGCGTAAAAACAAGAAGAGCCGGTTTTAATTAACCGTAAACGTCAGCTGCGGCTGGCGTTTTTTCATCGGTTGATTTTAAATTTTGAGGAGGTTATCGGTATGGCATTATTGACACAGTTGAATGATGACTTAAAGACAGCGATGAAGGCGAAGAATAAGATAGAATTAAATGTCGTTCGTTCATTGAAATCAGCGATTATGAACGAAAAAATTGAACTAGGTCATGATTTGAATGAAGATGAGGAAATCGCGGTTGTGGCCCGTGGCTTAAAGCAGCGCCGTGAATCACTAGATGAATTTGAACGAGCTGGTCGGCAAGATTTAATTGATGAGACTAAGGCTGAAATTACGATCGTCGAACGATACATGCCGGTTCAATTGACGGCCGCAGAGGTTAATGATGTGGTCAAACAAACAGCCGCAGAGGTTGGGGCAACCAGTCAAGCTGACTTTGGTAAGTTAATGGGAGCAGTTATGCCAAAGGTCAAGGGGAAAGCTGATGGGAAGCTTGTTAACGAGGCCGTTAAAAAATTGCTCCAAAACTAATTCTTGAAAATAAAGTCACTAAACGACCGTCAAAACACTGGCGGTCGTCTTTTTGGTTGGCTTTATGCTAAAATAAAACTTAGTATTAACGAATATGACGCGGTTAAGACCGCAAAGGAGCGAGACTTTTTTGGCAGAAAACCATTTTAAATTTGAACGCAGTTTTCGGTTGTCCACGCCGGATTTAGAAGCCGCATTAGTGGGCGCTAACGATGCTAATTTAAAAATGCTTGAGGAAGGCTTGAACGTCAATGTTCATCCATTTGGTGATTTGATTACGGTGGGTGGCGATCAAGAGACTCCCGTCAATCAAGCAATCGCCATTATCGACAATTTAGTCCAACTGATTAAACAAGGAATTACGCTGAATCGGACGGACATTGTATCAGCGATGACAATGGCTGAACGGGGGACATTAGAATATTTTCAGGACCTTTACAAGCAGACGTTAATTAAAGATGATCGTGGCCGATCAATTCGGGTGAAGAACTATGGTCAACGCCAATATGTTCAGTCGATTGGTCATAATGACATTACCTTTGGCATCGGGCCAGCTGGTACAGGAAAGACCTTTTTAGCTGTTGTGATGGCTGTGGCTGCGCTAAAACGAGGCGATGTGGAGAAGATTATTCTCACTCGGCCAGCTGTTGAAGCAGGCGAAAGCCTTGGCTTTTTGCCAGGTGATTTAAAAGAAAAGGTTGATCCTTATTTGCGCCCAATTTACGATGCACTTTACCAAATTTTGGGAGCGGAGCATACCCAACGGTTAGTAGATCGTGAAGTGATTGAAATTGCGCCACTGGCCTATATGCGTGGTCGTACCTTAGATTCAGCCTTTGTGATTTTGGATGAAGCACAAAATACGACAAATGCCCAAATGAAGATGTTTCTAACTCGTCTGGGCTTTGGTTCCAAGATGATCGTCAATGGAGATATTTCGCAAATTGACTTGCCAGGCCGAACGCATTCTGGATTAGTCGATGCCCAGAATCTTTTACAAAACATCGCGCATATTGGCTTTGTTACCTTTGACGCGGATGATGTGGTGCGCCATCCCGTTGTTGCAAGTATCATTAATGCCTATGATCGCCGCTCACAGCCTGATCAGCCAACAATGAAAGGATAATGATGGACTTAGAAATCTTTGATCACACAATCGATGGGGTCACTGAAGCGCACATGACATTAGTTCGCGATATATTGGCGGCGGCTGGTCGAGAACTCGATTTGCCTGATAATACTGAAATGTCGGTGACACTGATGAACAATCCCGAAATCAAACAAATTAATCAGCAGTATCGTGGTGTAGATAAGCCAACGGACGTGATTAGTTTTGCTATTGAAGAAGACCCCGACGACGAAGATGCGATTATTATGGATGACGCATTATTAGCTGAAATTCCTAAGAATATTGGGGATATCATGATTTCGGTAGATAAAGTTACCGATCAAGCAACGTATCTTGGCCATTCTTACGAACGAGAATTGGGCTTTTTACTCGTTCACGGCTTCCTTCACTTGAACGGTTACGACCACATGGACCCTGCTGACGAAAAAGTGATGTTTGATCTTCAAAGAAAGATACTGGATGATTATGGCCTCACCCGATAAACAGCAGACGCAAAAAAATCAGCATTTTAGTCAGGCATTGCGACATGCCATTGATGGGATTATGGATATTATTTATCATGAACCCAATATGCGTTATCACATGGTCTTTGCCGTGGGTGCGTTGCTAGTTGGTGTGATTTTACAAATCAGTCGCATGGATTGGCTGTGGATTACGTTAGCAATTTTTACAGTCATGCTGGCTGAGTTTGCCAATACAATCGCAGAGTCCTTAACCGATCTGATCACCCACGGTCGTTTTGATCCGCTAGCTAAACGAGTGAAAGATGTGGCTGCCGGGGCGGTGGTGGTTGCGGCGGTCTTCGCGATCATCACGGGAGCGTTAATTTTTGTCCCAAGACTGTGGGCACTTTTGGGCTAATCAATTAAAGGAGTACACCGAAGTTATGCAGGAACAAACGAAATTTCATTCAGGATTTGTCGCGATTGTTGGGCGACCTAACGTAGGTAAATCAACGTTTTTGAATCGGGTAGTTGGTCAAAAAGTTGCGATTATGAGTAATGTTGCGCAGACAACCCGGAATAAGATTCAGGGCATTTATACCACTGCTCAGGAACAAATTGTGTTCATTGATACGCCAGGAATTTTTAAACCAACGAGCAAGCTGGATGAGTTCATGGTCAATTCGGCAATTTCCACCTTAAATGAAGTCGATGCAGTTTTATTTATGGTTAATGCGGAACAAACGCGTGGCGCTGGTGATAACTATATTATTGATCGGTTAAAGATGATCAAGAAGCCGATTTATCTGGTGATTAATAAGATTGATCAAATTCACCCTGATAAGTTGCTTAGCATCGTTGACCAATATAAGGATGCCTTGAAGTGGCAAGAAGTTTATCCAATCTCAGCTTTACAAGGTAATAATGTCGATGAATTTTTACAGCAATTAGCCAGTGACTTGCCTGAGGGACCGCAATATTACCCAGATGATCAAGTTACAGATCATCCTGAGCGTTTTGTGGTCGCTGAGCTCGTTAGAGAAAAAGTTCTGCAGTTAACTCGCGACGAAGTGCCACATTCAGTGGCGGTTGAAGTCGAATCGATGAAACGGGAACGTCGTGGCGGCACGCGTAGCGATGGACAACCAAATGAATTAGTGCATATTTCGGCAACAATTATCGTCGATCGAACTTCACAAAAGGGCATCATTATTGGCAAGGGCGGTAAAATGTTGAAGGAAATTGGCACCCGTGCTCGTGCTGATATCGAACCACTGTTAGGTGACCGTGTTTTCTTAGAGTTGTGGGTCAAGGTCGTGCAACATTGGCGTGACAAGCCCTCTGCCTTACGAGAATATGGGTATAAATCGCAAGACTATTAATTCATTATTAGCTATCGAAACGGGCAGTGGTCGCCACGGCAACGTTTCGATTTTATTTTAGGTTAGTTGCCGGGAGGTGAAGACGATGACGACGTATCAAAATGTCGACTTTCATGGCATTGTCATGTATGCCAAAGATTACCGGGAACGTGATCAGCTGATTAAAATATTTACTGCTGAATACGGCAAAAAAATGTTTTTTGTTAAGGGAGCTAAACGCCGGGGCTTTCGTTTACACAGTGCGTTGTTACCGTTCACCCATGGCCACTACGTTGGGAGCCTTAATGATGACGGCCTCAGTTTTATCAACGCGGCTAAGCAAACGGCACAGTATGCAAGCGTCAATGATGAGATCGAAAAAAATGCTTATGGGACATATATTTTAAGCCTCATTGATGCAGCATTTCGAGACGGCCAATTGATTGAAAATTGGTATTTAAAAACTGATCGAGCGCTAACCCTTATTAACCAAGGTCTCGATCCACAAATTATTACCAATATTATTGAAATTCAACTCCTCTCAGCCTTTGGTGTGGCCCCCCAGTTACAACATTGCGCAATCTGTGGTCGGACGGATCTGCCCTTTGATTATTCAGAAAAATATGGTGGTTTAATCTGCGCTAATCATTTTGATCAAGATGAACATCGTTTACATCTTGACCAGCGCACGATTTTTTACTTGCGACAATTCTCACTAATTGATTTGGACAAAATCACGAAGATTGCTGTTTCGGATCGAACAAAACGCGGATTACGGATGGTGATTGATTTAATCTATGAAAATAGTGTCGGCTTACACCTACGAGCCAAACATTTCATCGATCAGATGGCTTCATGGGAAGACCAATTGATGCATGATCAGCAAGTATTGCGTCAACGTCGATCAAAGCCGACTTTGTCAGACAATCAGGATGATCAGACATAATTAGAATCGACTATTGTGGCTACGGGTTTAAATTGACAACGGCACGACGGATGCTTATGATGAAGGAGTTATTTAATTAAATCATGTTAACAGTGATCAAAAAGGGTTCTCGAGAAATGGTGCAGCGAGTCAGGGACAGTGGTAGCCTGATCCAAATTTCGAGTAATTGGCATTTTGGGAGTTAACTGAAATGAAGCTGCTCGAGTAATCGAGAAGTAGGGTGGAACCGCGTAATTTTTCACGTCCCTACATTGACAGGCTATCTGTCGATGTAGGGACGTTTTCTTTTCAACTCAACGATGCAATCCCTCCAGGGTCGTCATCAAATACACTTTAAGGAGCCATGTTATGGATAATCATGTGGATCAGAAGTTGTCTGTCCAACAAATCATTTTAACTTTGCAACAGTATTGGGCGGCGCAAGGCTGCATGCTCATGCAGGCTTATGATACGGAAAAAGGGGCTGGAACCATGAGCCCCTATACCTTTTTACGGGCAATTGGGCCAGAACCGTGGAATGCTGCCTATGTGGAGCCAAGTCGCCGGCCAGCAGATGGCCGTTACGGAGAGAACCCGAACCGGTTATATCAACATCATCAATTTCAAGTGTTAATGAAACCGGCGCCAGACAACATTCAAGATTTATATTTAAATAGTTTACGGGAACTGGGCATTGACCCCTTAGAACACGATATTCGATTTGTTGAAGACAACTGGGAGAATCCATCGATGGGGTGTGCTGGTGTTGGCTGGGAAGTTTGGCTTGACGGTATGGAAATTACCCAATTTACGTATTTCCAAATTGTCGGCGGGTTAGAAATGAACCCAGTGGCCGCCGAAGTTACTTACGGACTAGAACGATTATCGTCATATATTCAAGATGTCAATTCTGTGTTTGATTTGGAATGGAGCGATGGTGTTTTGTATGGCGATATTTTCAAAGAACCAGAATTTGAACATAGCAAATATTCGTTTGAAGAAAGCAATCAAACGATGTTATTGACCCTTTTTGATGATTTTGAAAAAGAAGCTCAAGCTAATTTAGCTAAAGGTTTGGTTCACCCCGCCTATGATTATATTTTAAAGTGTTCGCATACCTTTAATTTATTGGACGCTCGTGGGGCAGTCTCGGTCACGGAACGAGCAGGCTATCTGAGCCGTATTCGTAATATGGCGCGCAGTGTGGCTAAAACGTTTGTCAATGAACGAGCCAAACGTGGTTTCCCGCTCATTAAAGATGAAGAAAAGCGTACCCAATTAGTCGAAGCTTGGGAAAAGCGGCAGGCTAAACAAGCTGCCCGTCAGCGGAAACAGGAGGCCAAGTAAACATGATGACACATGACTTTTTATTAGAAATTGGGTTAGAAGAAATTCCGGCTCACGTTGTCACGCCTAGTATTAATCAATTAGTTGAACGAACAACAGCGTTTTTAACTGAGCAACGAATGACGTTCACTGAGATTACCCCGTTCTCTACGCCACGACGGCTGGCTGTTTTGGTTAGTGGCTTGGCAGATCAACAGCCAGATATTGATGAAGAAGTCAAAGGACCAGCAAAAAAGATTGCCCAAGATGACGATGGTCAATGGACCAAGGCGGCTCAAGGATTCGTCCGTGGACAAGGGGCGACTACCGACGATATCACGTTTAAATCGATTAAAGGCGAGGACTATGTCTTTGTGACTAAGCATGAAAGCGGTGCGCCAGTCGCTGAAGTGTTGGCAGGGATGAAGGACGTGATCACTGCCATGACCTTTCCGACGATGATGAAGTGGGGACACAGCCACAAGTTTCAATATGTACGCCCCATTCGCTGGCTAGTTGCGTTACTAGATGAACAAGTGTTGCCTTTTGATTTATTGAATTTAACGACCGGTCGTACAACGCAAGGCCATCGTTTCTTGGGCCATGAAGTTGAATTAACACAGGCTACAGACTACGAGAACGCACTAGCTGACGTGTTTGTCATCGCTGATGCTGCTAAACGTAAGCAACAGATTCGCGAACAGATTCAACAACTAGCGATGACCCACGAGTGGACCGTTGCGGTTGACGAGAATTTACTGGAAGAGGTTAATAATTTGGTCGAATGGCCGACAGCCTTTGCCGGTCAATTCGCCGAAAAATATTTAACGATCCCAGATGAAGTGTTGATCACTTCGATGCGTGATCACCAACGTTTTTTCCATGTTCAAAGTCAATCTGGGCAGTTATTGCCAAATTTTGTTTCTGTAAGAAATGGGAATACTAACTATTTGGACAACGTGATCGCTGGCAATGAAAAAGTGTTAACAGCGCGTTTAGAAGACGCTATGTTCTTCTACCAAGAAGATCAAAAGCATGAGATTGACTTTTATGTCCAAAAATTAGCTGGGGTTAGCTTTCACGATAAAATTGGTTCAATGACTGAACATATGAAGCGTGTCGGAATTATGGCACAACTCATTGGCCGTCGGGTGGGATTGACGGAAACTGAGTTAGCGGACCTACAACGGGCCAGTGATATTTACAAGTTTGATTTAGTCACCGGTATGGTGGGTGAATTTGCTGAACTTCAAGGTGTGATGGGCGAGAAGTATGCACTCTTGTTTGGTGAACGGCCAGCGGTGGCGCAGGCGATTCGTGAGCATTACGAGCCGGTTTCGGCAGAAGGTCAATTGCCTCAATCAAATGTCGGCGCTGTTTTAGCGATTGCCGATAAATTCGATAGCATTATGACATTCTTTGCTGCACAGATGATTCCAAACGGTTCTAATGATCCTTATGCGCTGCGCCGACAGGCTTTTGGTATCGTACGGATTCTGCATGATCGCGGTTGGCATGTACCATTAGTGAAAATGAGTCGTGAATTCGAAGCAGCATTGACTCAGCAACATGCCCAGCTGAGTCCTGAGTTGATGGCTAATTTAGCTGACGGGCGCACTAAGATTCAGCAGTTTATGCAAGATCGAGTTCGTCAATGGTTTAGTAATCGAAACATTCGACACGACATCGTCGAAGCGGCTACTAATGCTGATACCTCAGATGTTGAAACGATGATGGATGACGCCGCTGTTCTCCTCAACCATCTTCAAGACGGTGACTTTAAGGACGTTGTCGAAGCACTGAATCGGGTCACCCGGTTAGCTCAATCCGTCATAAAACAAACTGATTTTCCGGTTGATCCAAGTCTATTTGAGAATGATGCAGAGCAGCACTTATATGATGCTGTCAATGATATTTCCGGTCATTTTGATCAGCAGAGTCGTGAAGACAATTATCAGTCGCTGGCTCAGTTACGTCCACTGATTAACGCTTACTTTGAGGCAACAATGGTAATGGTTGATGACGCTGCGGTACGGCAGAATCGCCTAAACCAATTAGCGCGTTTGACTAAATTGACGTTGCAATTAGGTGATTTAAATCAATTGGTCGTGAAATAGATCATTTAAATTTAACCAGACTAAGCTAACAAAGCAGATGCCATCTTATCTTGGCTTCTGCTTTGTTTGTAATCACGATCCTTGTACATTAAACTCAAATTGACTTATATGTGAAGGAGGCCTTAATTGTGTTGTCGATTAAGCGAATCTATGCACCAATTAGTGCAGATGATGGTGAACGGATTTTTGTCGATCGATTGTGGGCCAGAGGAATCAGTAAGGAGAAAGCCAAATTGACCGACTGGGTGAAGACGATCGCCCCGTCTACTGAAGTGCGTCAGCGTTTTGGTCACGATCCAGGGGGCTTTCCAACATTTAAACAGGCTTATGACACTGAATTAGATGAAAACCCACAAACGCCAGCCTTTATCGAACGGATCAAGGCCGGACTTGGCCGGGGGAATGTGACGCTGGTTTACGGGGCGAAAGATGAACAACACAACAATGCCGTCGTCTTGCTGACGTATCTACAGGATCACTTGACAAAATAATTTAATATCTCGGACTTAACAGACACCAAGCAAAATACTGTACATTGCCGGAACAGCGTGTATAATAATCATTGTGTGTAAGTAGGTCTATTTTGAGTCGCATTTTTTGCTTCGCGTAACGAGGATGTTCACGATGTCGGAAAGTGCGTCTTTTTACGCTTCGTGAGCGTGAATGGAGGTGACGAGATGGCAACAAGAATTCCAGAAGAAATCATCGAAAATGTCCGCACCTCAGTCAATATTGCCGATATTATTGGACAAACAGTTCAATTAAAAAAATCGGGAAAAAATTTATTTGGGTTATGTCCGTTTCACGAAGAGCGAACACCATCATTTTCCGTGAATGAAGAAAAACAAATTTTTCACTGTTTTAGTTGTGGCCGCGGTGGCAATGTTTTTAAATTTTTGATGGAACTCAATAATATCAGCTTTCCTGAGGCCGTGCTTCAGGTGGCTGATGAAGCTAACATCACCATTGCCGATGAGTATCAGCATCCTGATGCGGGCCAGCTCAATTCTGAAGTTGGTCAGTTAATTGGACTTTACGAGGATGCCGCTAAACTCTACCATCACGTGTTGATGAACACTCAGGTTGGCGAAGCAGCACTGACCTATCTGCATCAGCGTGGCTTGACGGATGAAATTCTCAATACGTTTAATATCGGTTTTGCACCAACTGAAGGCTTACTAAAACCACTCTTTGAAGAGCGCCATGTGGATTATCAACTGTTGCGCACGTCTGGGTTGTTTATCGAAAATCAAGATGGCCAATTACGTGATCGTTTCAGTGGTCGCGTCATGTTTGCGATTCGTAATGGCAGCGGCAAAGTGATTGCTTTTTCAGGGCGCCTGTTAGTGAAGGATCCGGATGCACCCAAATATCTCAATAGTCCAGAAACCAAGATCTTTCATAAAAGTGAAACGTTGTTTAACTTTGACTTGGCAAAGCGAGAAATTCGTAAGGCTGATGCGGTTATTTTATTCGAGGGTTTTATGGATGTGATTGCCGCTTATTCAGCCGGAATCAAGAATGGCATCGCATCAATGGGGACCAGTTTAACAACGGAACAAATTAGCATCTTACAACGGGTTGCACAGACATTGTACGTCTCTTATGACGGCGATGATGCAGGTCAAAATGCCACACACCGAGCGCTATCATTGATTGGCTCACATAGTAATATGCAGTTGGGCGTCATTCAGATGCCTGAAGGGTTGGACCCAGATGAGTATCTACGAAAATACGATGCCACTCAGTTTCGCGCTGTATACGAAGGCGCTAAGGAAACACCAGTCGGGTTCGCCTTACGATTTCTCGCTCGAAATCGTAATCTAGATAATCAGAGCGATCAATTAAGCTATATTAATGAAGTGCTTAAGATTGTTGCTGGTGTGAATGCCCCGGTTGAGCGAGATTTGTATCTGAATCAACTTGCAACTCGTTTTAACTTGGACAAAGCATCTTTACAGCAACAGCTTGCAGATGTTAGTCAGAATCAGGCGCCGATCCCAGTTGCCGGACAAGCGTCGGCGACCGCGGCGCCACAAAAAGTCGTTACCTATCAAGTACCTAAATTAGATCAAGTTGAACGGGCCGAGCAATTGTTGTTACAGCGTTTGCTGACTGATCAAAGTGTTTGGCTCCATGTGACGGCCGATGCTGAGTTTCACTTTGTTCATGATGCTTATCAGACGCTATTCCTGTTGGCTCAGGGTTATAAACAAACCCATCCCGATCTACAAATCGCTGGCTTTCTCGATTATGTCAATGATGCAGACCTCGAGCAAACACTAATCAACGTGACCGAACAGCCTGTGTTTGACCGTAACGACTTAACGGATGTAGATGATTGCATTCAGATCATTATGAATCAAGCGCCGATTGATGAGGCCATCCGTCAAAAGAATATCGCCATGGCTGAGGCCAAACGTTTAAATAACCGTGATTTACAGAATCAGCTGACATTAGAACTGATTCAGTTGTATAAACAAAAACAAGCTTTGAAACAAGCTTGATTTTTTAAAAATTCGGTGTAAACTAATTGTTTTGCTGGATAGCGAATATAAGGGGGACCTTGCATGTCTGAAAAGCAAGAAACAACCAAAGCATTTGATGAAAAAGGTTATACTAAAGCAGTCAACGCTTTAATTAAGGATCATAAAAAGGCTAAAGAAGTTCAGTATGATGACTTGCAGACGAAGCTGGTGACACCGTTTAAGTTGGATGCTGACCAGATCGATGATTTAATGCAAAAGGTTGAGGATGCTGGTATCGGTGTTGTTGATGAGAACGGCGACCCATCCGAACATGCTTTAAAAAATAAGAAAAGTGATGTTTCTGCAAAAGAGCTGAAGGCTAGTGATGCGGCTCCATCCGGTGTTAAAATCAACGACCCGGTTCGGATGTATTTGAAAGAAATTGGTCGTGTGCCGTTGCTATCGGCGGATGAAGAAGTTGCCTTAGCTTTGCGGATCGAGCAAGGTGATGAAGAGGCCAAGCAGGAATTAGCTGAAGCTAACTTACGATTAGTTGTGTCCATTGCCAAGCGGTATGTCGGTCGCGGCATGCAGTTCTTGGATCTGATTCAAGAAGGTAACATGGGGTTGATGAAAGCCGTTGAGAAGTTTGATTACCGAAAGGGATTCAAATTCTCGACTTATGCGACATGGTGGATTCGTCAGGCGATTACCCGTGCCATTGCGGATCAGGCTCGCACAATTCGGATCCCCGTTCACATGGTTGAGACGATCAACAAATTGATTCGGATTCAGCGACAATTGTTGCAAGATTTAGGACGGGAGCCAATTCCTGAAGAAATCGGTGCCGAAATGGATATGCCGACGGATAAGGTTCGTGAAATCTTGAAGATTGCCCAAGAACCAGTTTCATTAGAAACGCCAATTGGTGAGGAAGATGATTCTCACTTGGGCGACTTCATTGAAGATCAAGATGCGACGTCACCGGCTGACCATGCTGCTTATGAGTTACTCAAAGAGCAATTGGAAAGTGTGCTTGACACACTAACTGATCGGGAAGAAAACGTTTTACGATTACGCTTTGGGCTAGATGATGGTCGGACGCGAACTTTAGAAGAAGTTGGTAAAGTCTTTGGCGTTACTCGTGAACGAATTCGGCAGATTGAAGCGAAAGCGTTGCGCAAATTACGCCATCCAAGTCGATCTAAACAACTGAAAGATTTCCTGGAATAATCAAAAATTAGCATTACAATTTGATCGTACCCACTGCTTTGTTGGCAGTGGGCTTTTTTTGTTCAACGATACCAAAATTTTGGCTACTATAAAAAGATTAGTTTAAAAACTTATTCGGCTACGTTGGATTCTCATCCGTTTACTGGTTAACCTTGGTATACTAAGTTAGTAAAGCTAGATTTGAGAGGAGTTACCTTATGGATGCAAACCATCTATCAAAACGGTTAGCCGCGGTCGCTAAGCGAGTGCCAGATCAAGCAAGGTTAGCAGATATTGGATCTGATCACGCTTACTTACCCGTTTTTTTAGCCAAACAACACCGAATTCAATGGGCCATTGCCGGCGAGGTTGTCGCCGGTCCTTTTGAAAATGCTCGTTCAGAAATTGTCAGCCAAGGGTTAACTGAGCAAATTGAGGCTCGCTTGGGCGATGGTCTGGCAGTCATCAATCCGCAAGATCAGTTGGATACCATCGTGATTGCTGGCATGGGTGGTACACTGATTAGTGATATTTTGACGCGTGGATGGCAAAAGTTATCTGGCAGTGAAAGATTAATCTTGCAGCCTAATGTTGGTGAGGCGCATTTAAGGCAATGGCTGGTCCAACATCAGTATCGAATCACCAGTGAAGAAATTCTCAAAGATGAAGGTCATATTTATGAAATTATTATGGCGGTTAAGATGGCTGCGCCGGTCCATTTAACGGACCAACAGATTCAATTTGGCCCTCAGCTATTAGCGCAACCTAACACCGCTTTTGTTGAAAAATGGCAACATGAATTAGCACGGCGACAACGCGTGTTAGCTTCATTGAAGCAAGCTCATCATGTGCCTGCTGAGAAGGTTACGATGCTGACAGAAACAATTGCTTCGATTAAGGAGGTTTTGGCCCATGCGCGCACAAAAGTTAATTGATCAATTTGAACAATTTGCACCCTTAAATTATCGAGAGGCTGGTGACCCAACTGGTTTTCAAATTGGTGATCGCCAGGCAGACATTCATAGAGTGATGACTACCTTAGATGTCCGTCCGGAAGTCGTCGACGAGGCGATTGAACAACGGGTCGACTTCATTTTTGCACATCATCCAGTTATGTTTCGGTCAGCCCAAAATTTAGACTTTACGGCTGATCCTCAGCTTGCTATGTATGGCAAACTTATCGAGCACCATATCGTGGTTTATGCAGCTCATACGAATCTTGATAATGCGCCAGGCGGCATGAATGATTGGTTATCTGAGCAGCTTAATTTGCAGCAGGTGACCAGTTGGTTGCCAAATCCAACCTTTCCAGAAGTTTCCATGGGTCGAGTTGGGCAGCTGGCCAAGCCACAGAGTGTGATTGACTTTGCCCAATATTGCAAAGCACGGTTTAATTTAACAGGGTTACGCGTAATTTCACATGAACCAGATCGTTTGGTGAAAAAAGTCGCTATTTTAGGTGGTGACGGAGGTAAATTCTTTCGCGAAGCGCAGGCTACAGGTGCTGATGTCTATGTGACGGGAGATGTTTATTATCATACAGGACACGACATGTTGGCCGCCGGTCTGTCAGTTGTTGATCCTGGGCACCACATTGAGGCGATTTGTATTCCCAAGCTAGCGGCGTTGTTACAGCACTGGTCGCAGCAAAAGCAGTGGGGCATTGAAGTTGTTGAATCGCAGCCAAATACCGATCCGTTTACTTTTGTGTAAGCGGATTAAATCGAGTACACTAAGACTATTAAAGACGAGGAGTGTGACAATTGTGGCAAAATATGAATCATTACTTTCCCGATTTATCGGATATGCGAAGGTGAATACACGTTCAGATCCCGATTCAACTACGATTCCATCAGCACAGCGTGAAGTTGATTTTTTGAAATCGATCGCTGAGGAGTTAAATGAAATTGGATTGAGTGACATTCAGACTGATCCGAACAGTGGATATGTCACGGCGCTCTTACCAGCAAATGATGACGGCAAGGCGGCGCCAATTGGTTTTCTCGCACACATTGATACGGCAGATTTTAATGCTGAAAATATTGCGCCGCAAATTGTCGAAAACTACGATGGACAGTCGGATATTAATTTGAGTAAAGATGGTAAATGGATGTTAAAAACAGCCGAATTTCCTGCTTTACACAAATACGCCGGACAAACGTTAATCACGACCGATGGGACGACATTATTAGGTGCGGATGACAAAGCTGGCGTGGCTGAAATTATCACAGCCATGGATTACTTGGTTAATCATCCGGAAGTTAAGCATGGTGATCTCCACGTGGGCTTTGGACCGGATGAAGAGATCGGTACCGGCGCAGATCACTTTGATGCCAAGGGCTTTGGTGCTGACTTCGCTTATACTGTCGACGGCGGCCCACTCGGTGAATTAGAATATGAAACATTTAATGCAGCCCAAGCGACCATTGAAATTGATGGAAAAGAAGTGCATACAGCCACGGCTAAGGGCGTTATGATTAATGCCTTGCAGGTAGGGATTGACTTCCATAATTTACTGCCAGAAGGGGATCGTCCCGAATTGACAGAAGGTCGCCAAGGTTTCTTCCATTTGTACAAAATGAATGGCACGGTGGATCATGCGACCCTCACCTATATTATTCGTGATCACGATCGGCAAGTGTTTGAACAACGCAAACAGCAGATGCTAGACATCGCCGAAAAATTGAACGCTGATTATGAGGCCGATCGTGTTCATGTGACGCTGACAGATCAGTACTATAACATGCGCGAAGTCCTTGAAAAGGATATGACCGCCGTTGATTTAGCCAAGCAGGCAATGGAAGCCCTTAACATTGAACCCGTGATTTACCCAGTTCGGGGTGGGACGGATGGTTCAAAAATCTCATTTATGGGCTTACCAACGCCTAATCTTTTTGCCGGTGGGGAAAACATGCACAGTCGCTTTGAATTTGTTTCTTTGGCGACGATGGAACAGGCGGTTGACGTCATTTTGAAAATTAGTGAACTGAATACAGAAGCGTAGAATCGTAGAATCGCCTTTAACCAGGAAGCGAGTATAACTAGCCTTATCGGCCAGTTATACTCGCTTCTTCTGCGGTAGTTTTCCAAACAAAAAAGCGCGTCCGCTAAGATGCGAATGCACTATTTGTTTGCTTCATTAGCTGCTGGAGTGGACTTATCAGCCATCAAGTAAGTAAAGGTAGCAACGACGACACAAACGATCGCTGCTACGATGCCAATTTCCAACGGTTTATATGTCATTAATTCAAGTTGACCACCGATGTAGCCAATGACTTCACCCCAGATGAATCCCCAAAAAATTACGGTTAAATAACGCATTTTTTGACCACCTTTCGTTTCATTTAGTAGTTTAACACTCTCGTCACTGATTTCAATTGGATTTGTCCCTTCAAAAGAGACTTGTTCAGCAGTAGGTTATTGGTTTTGTTATAATAGCGGTACGAACAAACGTTTGAAAGGAGTTGTCGTGGTGCAACCAGAAATAAGTCCAGCTCATGATCTGACCACTCATGTCGTGCCGTTGTCTGTTCTAAGTAGCTATAGTTTGCTGAACAGCCCGATTCGTATTGACGCGTTGGTTAACGCAGCTAAACAGCGCGGATATGAAGCGTTGGCATTGACGGATATTAATGTTTTATACGGCGTGGTGGATTTTTTTAACGCTGCCAAAAAGGCTGGCATTAAGCCGCTGATCGGACTGACGATCGAATTGAATTCAGAACAGCATCTTGATCAAGTGTTTCCACTAACATTAGTGGCGCGAAATCAAGCAGGTTATCAGAATTTGATCCAAATTTCTTCAAAGAAAATGACATTGGCAGCTGATGCAACCTTGACTTTAACGCAAATCTCATCATGGTTAGGCAATGTATACGTCCTGAACGGTTTAGAAAGTGAAGTTGGTCGTTTAATCAATTCAGGTCAAAGTAGTCAGGCACAACGTTTGGTCCAGCAATTGCAACAAGCGGCCGATAACCAAACTGTTTTTATTGGGATCAGCGATCAGCAATCAGGAACCGCCATTGAGAATTTGCAAGAATTTTCGGAGCAAAATAGCGTACCACTTGTCGCAATGAATCCCATTCGATATTTAAATCCTGATGATCAATTTAAAACAAATGTATTGGCTGCGGTTGAAGCAGGCGAGCAGATAACAAATCTTGGTGTGGCCAGTCAGCAAACCGGTCCGTGGTATTTGCGCGAGGCAGGGCCACTGACAGCACACTATCAACAATTGAATTTAAATGATGCTGTTTTAGCTACCGTACAAATTGCCGCGACGTCTACGGTGGATTTTACGTTTCAAGCGCCACAGCTTCCTCACTTTCAGACGCCCGCTGGCCAATCTCCCGATCAATATTTACGCGACCTATGTGAGCAAGGGCTAACTAAACGGTTGGGGGACAGGCAGCCATTGTTTGACCGCTACCAAAAGCGGCTAACGCATGAGTTGGCGGTCATTCACCAGCTTGGCTTTGATGATTATTTTTTGATCGTGTGGGATGTTATGAATTTTGCCCATCAACATCACATCACCACAGGACCCGGACGTGGGTCAGCAGCCGGATCTTTGGTCGCCTACGTTCTTGATATTACCGAGGTGGACCCCTTAGCTTACGATTTACTCTTTGAACGATTCTTAAATGATCAACGAGCGCAAATGCCGGATATTGATTTAGATATTCCTGACGACAAGCGTGATCAGTTACTGCTGTATGTGCGAGATCGGTATGGAGCTGATAAGGTGGGACAAATCATTACATTTGGTACATTAGGCGCCAAGCAGGTTATTCGCGATGTCGGGCGTGTTTTTGGATTATCTACGTATCAATTAGCTGATTGGAGCCATGCAATTCCTGGCGGGTTAGGTGTCACCTTAAAAGACGCTCAAGATCAATCCCAACCGCTAAAAAATTTGATTGCAGATAGTTCGCTAAACCAGCTCCTATTTGAGACCGCTCTGGCGTTAGAAGGTCTGCCGCGACATACCTCAACGCATGCTGCTGGGGTGGTGTTAAGTGATCAACCGCTAACGGCGCTTGTTCCAGTCCAAACTGGTTCAGAAGGGTTGCTGGTTGCACAATTTCCTAAGAATACGGTTGAAGCGTTAGGCTTGCTGAAAATGGACTTTTTGGGTCTTCGAAATTTGACGATTTTAGCGAATAGTTTAACCACGATTGCCCAAACAACGGGACAGTCGTTAATTGTTAACGATATTCCGCTAACCGATCAAGCAACATTGACACTTTTTCAACGGGGAGAAACTAATGGCGTGTTCCAGTTTGAATCAAGCGGCATTAAGAATGTTTTACGACAACTGCACCCGGAAACCTTTGAATTAGTCGTTGCCGTCAACGCACTGTATCGACCTGGCCCGATGGAAAATATTGATCACTTCATTGCTCGTAAAAAAGGGCAGGAACCGGTTAGTTATCCAGCTCCGGCGCTGGAACCAATTTTAGGACCGACATTTGGCATCATTGTCTATCAAGAGCAAGTCATGCGCGTTGCTAGTGTCATGGGTGGTTTCTCTATGGGCAAAGCCGATTTATTACGCCGTGCTATGAGCAAAAAGGATCATGAAAAAATTGATGCACTACGACATGATTTTATTGATGGTGCGGTCCAACAAGGTTTTACTCAGGCGACGGCAGTACAAGTGTATGAGTACATTGAAAATTTTGCTTCTTATGGATTCAATCGATCACACGCTGTTGCATACAGTAAGATGGCGTTTGAGTTAGCTTATTTAAAAGTTCATTATCCGGGCGCCTTCTTTACGGCGTTATTGAATTCCGTGTTAGGCAATTCAACCAAAATCAAGTTATATCTGTTAGAAGCCCGACAACATGGTGTTAATGTAGCAGCACCAGATATCAACGTGAGTCGGCAGGATTTCTCGTTAATTAACGGGCAAATCATTTTTGGATTGAGCGATATTAAAGGGCTTCGACGGGATTTTGTGGCTAATATTTTGGCGAGTCGCCACGAATCAGGTCCATTTACTGATCTAGATAATTTTGTGAATCGAATTGAACCGCAATTTCGGAAAGCAGAGGGTCTGACAGCCTTGATTTATGCTGGCGCATTTGACCATTTCGGTCTGAATCGAGCGCAGCTATTAGATCTTTTGCCCCGGGTCTTATCAGGAGCCCAAGTTAATATTGACCTATTCGAAAGTAATCTTGGCTTAAAGCCTAAGGTTGCAGCGTTGCCAGATCTTCCCTTAAAGGATAAGTTGGCTCATGAAGCTGAAGTGTTAGGTGCCTACTTATCGGGACACCCAGTCGAACAATACACCGGATTGAGTCGCCAATTACAAGCGACTCCGGTGGTTGATTTAGTGGTCGGTCAATCGGCAACGGTGCTTTTGTATACCAGTAGAATTCGCGAAATTAGGACAAAAAAAGGCGATCGTATGGCTTTTGTCAGTGGAAATGATCCATCTGGCGAATTGTCCATGACGATTTTTCCACGGTTGTGGCAAGAAGTTAGCACATGGTTACAACCGGAACAGGTGGTGGTGGTACGGGGGCGAATTGACACAGGTCGACAACTTGAAATTGTCGCTGACTCACTTCAACTTGCAAATCAAACCGCACAAGCGATTCAAGCAAATAAGCTAGCAACGCACCAGACGGGAACCTGGTATTTACAAACGACGGCTGAAAATGATGAGACTGCTCAGCAACGGTTTCAAGCACAATATCAACAGATGCGAGGTGATAATCCAGTGATTGTTCATGATCAGATTACCGGTCGCACCGTTAAACTAGCCGACACTTATAATCTAGGCTTTTCTCCTGAGATCAAAACGACTTTGTCACAAATTTTCGGCATTGAAAATGTGGTATTTCGCTCGAATTCGCTTTCAAAAAAGTGAGGATAAAGCGAAAATGTTGAAAATAATGAAAGCAGCCGCGTTGTTTTCATGAATGTTTGTGAAAACGAATGAAAAGGGCGACAGGGTGTTTTAAAAAGTGTTAAACTGTTCTTGTAATTGATTGAGGCAGCATGTCTCAAAAACTCGCCACCATGTGGCACAAATCAAAGGGAGAGATTTTTCTTATGAAGAAAACTAAAATCGTTAGCACGCTTGGACCAGCTAGTACCGACGTTGACACGATTGTTAAGCTGATCGAAGCCGGAGCCAACGTTTTCCGGTTTAACTTTTCTCACGGAGATCACGAAGAACACTTGGGTCGGATGAACAATGTCCATGAAGCCGAAAAGATCACCGGTCAGACGGTTGGTATCATGTTAGATACCAAGGGCGCAGAAATTCGGACCACTGTTCAAAAAGACGGCAAGATCGCCTACAAGATCGGTGACAAAGTTCGAATTTCAATGGACGATAGTCTTGAAGGCGTCCACGACAAGATTGCTGTAACTTATCCAGGTCTGTATGATGATGTTCACGTCGGTGGCCATGTGTTGTTTGACGATGGTTTAATCGATATGAAGATTGATGAAAAAGACGAAGCCACGCATGAATTAGTGACAACTGTCCAAAATAATGGTGTGTTGGGCTCACGTAAAGGTGTTAACGCGCCTGGTGTTTCAATCAACTTGCCTGGGATTACTGAAAAGGACGCTTCTGACATTCGGTTTGGTCTGGACAATGAAATTGACTTCATTGCGGCTTCATTTGTGCGTAAGGCACAAGATGTCTTGGACATCCGGGCCTTATTAGAAGAAAAGAACATGCAACACGTTCAGATCTTCCCAAAGATCGAATCACAAGAAGGCATCGACAATTTTGACGACATCCTTGAAGTGTCAGATGGTTTAATGGTTGCCCGTGGAGACATGGGGGTTGAGATTCCACCTGAAAATGTCCCATTGGTCCAAAAGGAATTGATCCGTCGTTGTAACGAATTAGGTAAACCAGTAATCACGGCCACTCAAATGTTGGATTCGATGCAAGAAAATCCACGGCCAACTCGTGCGGAAGCTTCTGATGTGGCCAATGCCGTCTTTGATGGCACAGATGCTACCATGTTATCTGGTGAATCAGCTAATGGGGATTACCCAGTTGAATCAGTTGCAACGATGAACCGCATTGACATCAAGGCTGAAAATGATTTGAGTGTTGACGGTCATATTAACCACAACTATGACACGTCTGATGTCACTGAAGCAGTGGCAGCTGCCGTTGCTCGTACTGCAAGTAACCTGCATGTTAAGACGATTGTTGCAGCGACTGCGTCTGGTCATACGGCACGGATGATTAGTAAATATCGGCCAAATGCTGATATTTTAGCGGTCACTTTTGATGCACGGACACAGCGTGGATTGATGATTAACTGGGGTGTTTACCCAGTGATCGATACTGCACCAGCAAGTACTGATGACATGTTTGCATTAGCCAAGAAACGGGTCGTTGAAGAAGGCTTAGCCGAAAAGGGCGACACGATCTTAGTGACTGCCGGTGTGCCAGTTGGTACTAAGGGTACAACAAACATCATGCGCGTTATGCGAATTGACTAAATTAATGACTCAATGAAACTGTCTTCCAGTTTTGGAAGACAGTTTTTTTGTCGTAGACGTAATGAGCTCATCCGTTGAGCCACAATAAGTTAACGATTTTGGCCCAAATGGGGTTGGCATCGCTTCATACTTCATCATCTGCTATAATAGGCTCAATCAATTTTTTGCCAGGAGGCAAGCTGCATGCATGATTTACTCGGTCGCGTCATCGAAACAAAGGTGACGGACCAAAACGACGATTTTTACATCGTCCAGCGTGATGGATTTTCTTTCTTGTTCGCAAAACAAGAGGCTGATCACCAATTAGGAATTGGCGCTCAAATTATTGGCTTTGCATACGAAAACGAAAGTCACCAATACCAAATCACAACTAATATTCCGAAAGTGCAAGTAGGCCATTACGCTTTTGGAACGGTCGTTCGAGCTGCACACGGTTTGGGCGTTTTTGTGGACATTGGACTACCTAACAAAGATATTGTTGTTTCCGTTGATGAATTACCCACGATCGCTGCATTAACGCCTCAAAAAGGGGATCGGTTGATGATTAGTTTAGTGATTGATGACAAAAATCGGTTATGGGGGCATTTGGCAGATAGTGAAATCTTTACTGCCATCAGTCGTCGTGCGACACCAAAGTTGGTCAATCAGGACATTGCGGCAACTGTTTACCGATTAAAATTAGCTGGGACACTTGTGTTGACAGACGATTACTATTTAGGTTTTATTCATCCCTCTGAACGTGATCATGAACCTCGCCTCGGTGAACACGTAGCAGGTCGGGTTATTGGCGTTCGTCCAGATGGCGCTTTGAACTTATCGCTGAAACCTCGAGCCTATCAGGCCATTGACGAGGATGCTGCGCAACTGTTAGCAGCTTTGAATCACGATCCGATGAAACAACTGCCCTTTACCGATAAAAGTAGTCCAGTAGCGATTAAGGAATACTTTGGAATTAGCAAGGGGCAATTTAAACGAGCTGTTGGTCACTTATTACGGCTGCGTTATATCGAGCAGAGTGAAACGGGATTGACTTTGACAAAGGCAGGCGAGCAAGCAGGTCATGACAATCAATGAACCTAAGGCACTTACAGAGCCGGCTGAGGAATATTTACGCTATATTCAAGTCGAACGTGGTTTGGCGCCAAATAGCGTCACTAGTTATGAACGAGAGTTACGCTCATTTAACCTTTTTTTGGTTGCAAAAAAAATTACGCAACTGTCACAAGTGGATCGTTATGTCATTTTAACTTATTTACAAGCTCAGGATCAGGCCCACAAGGCTCGCAATACGGTCATTCACACTGTCTCTGTTTTGCGGAAATATTTTTTATTTTTAACCCGTGATGGGTACATTACGGATAATCCGATGCTAAAGGTTGATCCGCCAAAGTCAGCCCATCATTTGCCACAGGTATTAACGACCGCTGAAGTAGATGCTTTGCTACAAGTACCAGATGTGACTAAAGTGTTGGGGGTTCGGGATCGCGCGTTATTAGAAGTGATGTATGCTACTGGCTTACGTGTCAGTGAAGTGATTAATTTGACTGGTAATGATCTGCACTTAGACTTGGGATTTGTCAAAACGATCGGGAAAGGTCATAAAGAACGACTCATTCCGATTGGCGAAATTGCGAGCGAATGGCTAACTCAATACCTTGAAACGACTCGTCCCCAGTTAGTACGAGGACAAGCTACCAGCGCGATTTTTGTGAACGCTCACGGTCGGCAGTTAACCCGTCAAGGTGTCTGGAAGAATCTCAAAGCAATGGTTAAAGCAGCGGGTATTGATAAGGATGTCACGCCACACACGTTGAGGCATTCGTTTGCGACCCACATTTTGGAAAACGGGGCAGATCTGCGCGTTGTGCAAGAGTTATTAGGCCATTCGGACATCTCGACGACTCAGATTTATACCCATATTTCTAAACAACGGCTAACTGAAGTTTATAAGCGGGCTCATCCACGAGCCTAAATTGGGATTGGAGGGCAGCAACATGTTAGTTAAATATCGTGATGATTATCAAAAAACGACCATGGGGTTACTGTCTTATCTACCAGATTTCCATAAGATGGCCCATTTGAAAGCTGAAATGCAGTGGTATGCAGAAGGTACGGGGCGGGAAATGTACCTTTGGCGAAATGAACAACAACAGTTCACTGGTGTGGTCGGTTTTGAACAAGAAAATGATTTTATTTTGATTCGGCTGTTGGCGTTATCGCCTCAAGAGCGAAATGATCAAACGCGCAAGGCGATTTTAGATGCAGTGGCTGAATTATTTCCCGATCAGAAACTTATGGGAACCATCGCGACCACACCGATGTTAATGAGATGGCAGAACCTTGATGCCCGCTAAATCTATGGTCAAAAGATACGCCGGTCAAACCGCCCATGATCGTGAAGCCCAAATCAACCAGGCCTTAGCTAATCAACCAACGATTAAAATTGATGATTTTGAAGGGCCACTAGATTTACTCCTGCATTTAATTCGACGAGCTGAGATGGATATTTATGATATTCAAATTTCGGCCATCACTAGCCAGTATTTAGGCTACTTACACAGTATGAAAGTCTTAAAATTGGATGTTGCTGGTGAATATTTAGTGATGGCGGCTACGTTAATGACGATTAAGAGTCGTTTATTATTACCTAAGCCAGAACCGATGGTCGAGCCAGCAGATGAACCTAGTGACGACCCACGTGCTGAGTTGGTGGCTCAATTATTAGAATATCGACGTTACCAACAGGCAGCAGGTGAGCTGCGTCAAAAGGAGCAGGATCGTCGACAATACTTCACTCGACCTGCCAGTTCACCCCCTGAAGAAATAACATTAGCTCCAGTGGCTGCTGGTTTATCGATAGCTGACTTACAGGCGGCCTTTGATCAAATGCTCGTGCGCCGCCAGCAGGCTAAACCGGTCTTTAAGACAGTGACCCCGGAGACTTTTTCAGTTCGCCACCAGATGGAAAAATTATTGGCACAACTTAAACCTGGACAACCACAGGAATTTACGGCCTTGTTTGATCAAACACCGGGAACAGATGAATTAGTCACGACTTTTTTAGCCATGTTAGAGTTGATCAAAGCGGACTCAATTCGTTGTGATCAGGCGACAATTAATGGACCAATCATGGTTTATGAGAATAAACAGATTCTCCCGGCAACACCAAGCTTTGAGGATGGCGCAAATTAATGACCAATATCGAACAAATCGAAGGATTACTATTTGTTGCGGGCGATGAAGGCATTTCATTAGCAGAACTGGCTCATGCAACCGGTTTTATGCGCCCAGCAATCAATCATTTACTTGACGAAATCAAACAACGCCATCAGACCAATGCAGATGATCCCTTATGCTTGCTAGCCAATGACGGTATTTTTCGGTTAGCCACCAAGGTCGAGTTGGCTCCCGTGATTAAACGTTATTTTGAAGCGCCTTTGGCCACCAGTTTGTCGCAAGCTTCGCTAGAGGTTTTAGCAATTACGGCTTACCAACAGCCAGTTACACGAATCGATATTGATGAAATTCGTGGTGTGTCGAGTACTGCGACATTACAAAAACTGATGTTAAGAAATTTAATTGAGACGCACGGACGTAAAGATGAACCAGGACGACCAATTTTATATCAAACGACTAATTATTTTTTAGATTACTTTGGTTTGACCTCATTAGCGCAATTACCACCGTTGCCGCAGGTTGCGGATGCTTCTATGGATCAACCACTTAATTCTGACTTGTTCTTAACTGCGTTTAACCAGCAACTAACCGGGCAAGGAACTTTGAACCAGGGATCGGCAACTTCGCTAGATGCCACCACTTTGGATCGGTCAACAACGGATACGGAATTTTAAAAAGGAGTCACAATGGAACGACTACAAAAAATTATGGCACAAGCAGGAGTTGCGTCACGGCGTAAGTCTGAGACCTTGATTGCCACTGGTCACGTTCAAGTGAATGGGCAGGTGGTGACAGAATTAGGGACTAAGGTCGGCCCCAACGATGCGATTCAAGTTGATGGTATCGCTTTGATGCAAGAAAAGTTCGTTTATTATTTGCTTTATAAACCGCGTGGCGTCGTTTCCACTGCTCACGATGATAAGGGCCGTCAAACAGTTGTTGACCTGCTAGAAGAGGTTACGGAGCGAGTGTACCCCGTTGGCCGACTTGATTACGATACATCTGGTCTATTGTTATTAACAAATGACGGACAATTGGCTAATCAACTGATGCATCCGCGCTACAAGGTTGATAAAACCTATATAGCTAAAGTGAAAGGTATTCCGACCAATGAAGCGTTGGAGCAACTACGCCATGGGTTAGTGATTGAGGGTCATAAGACTGCTGCTGCCAAGGGGAAAGTGCTGAGTATAGATCGACGAAAAAATACCGCCGTAGTTCAGTTGACGATCCATGAAGGTCACAATCATCAAGTTAAAAATATGCTGGCAGCAATTGGAACGCCAGTTGAAAAGCTTAGCCGAGAAACTTATGGTCCGTTGACCTTGGCTGGTTTAACCTCCGGTGATTACCGTCCATTAAAGCCCCAAGAATTATTAGCCTTGCGTGAAGCGGTCAGTCAGACGGCCAAGCCACATCAACGCCGGCGATAAAAGGTTAAATCAACGCTGTTACTGACTTAGGTTTGACGATTGTTGGAGGTCATTGTGGCACCAGAACTATTGCTTGCCTTGTTATCACTAACGCAACCGCGACGGCCGAAGGTGATTTACAATTGTTTACGCGGCCGCAAGACGGTTTCGATTTTATTTTGGAGTTTACGCTATGACTTATTGTCATGGCTAAACACATTTCCTAATTTGACATGGACGAGTTTTGAAGCAACCCTCGGTCAGTTGGTCGCTAGTAAACAGGTTCAATGCGATGCTGATGGTCAGTTGTTGCTGTCACCAGCCGCTGCGCGAATTAATGTGGATGTGATGTTGCCAAAAACAACGCGACAACGGGCGAAATTGCTCCATTTAAAGCAGTTGCGTGAGACAGTTTTATTAGGACTGCAAGCATTGGCACAACAGTCACATCACCAAATGAACTACTTTCCGCTTAGTGTGGGAGAGCCCGCCCGCCAAGCGGTACGCTCGTGGTTTGAAGGCCTTAATCAACAACATGATCAGAAAAAAGCAATCGCGTCATTAGCAAACTGGTTGCAGCAACAGTCAGAATTGCAAGCTAATTTATTTGTTGCACAGTTCGTGGGCGGATCGGTAACCGGTTTAACTTCAACCCAGCTTGCCCAACAATTTGAATTACCAAGTTGGGAACTCGAATTGCGCCAATTAGCCAACTGGTTGGAATTTGCAGGGGCCTTTTCATCTTCAAACACGTCGTTGGGACAACTTATAGCTGCTTGCTGGCAGTCACAGCTGTCGGCCTCCATCGCGCAAACTTTGCTTGCCATTCAAGCTGACAAGTCTCGTCAACAGATCAGTGAACAGCGACATTTAAAGTTGAGTACAGTCAATGAGCATTTATTAACGGCGGCTATTTTACTGCCCATTGATCAGTTTCCGTTTACAAAGTTTTTATCCCCCGAGGTTCACCATCGTTTGGCTGCTAACATGCCGCAAAATATTGATTTGTGGCAATTTGATCAACAATCAGTTACCACAGATTTCTTTTTATTTCGGTTAACGCAGATTTTGGAGAGTAAACATGACACAGGAACCGACACACGTGAAACCGGATGATCCACGGCTAAAGTTGCAACAAACGAGCGTCAGTCGTGCACGAGAACGTTTGGCAGCCTTGAAAACGCATTTTGGCTATCAGCAATTTCACGATGGTCAAGCGGAGGCGGTTGATGGTTTGCAAAATGGTCACGATGTCTTGGCGGTCTTACCAACCGGTAGTGGGAAAACCTTAATTTACGAGTTGACGACTTATTTATTTAATCGCCCGTCACTAATTGTTTCACCGTTATTGGCTTTAATGCAAGATCAGGTAGGCCGCCTTAATCGCCGTGGTGAACGGCGAGCGGTGGCTTTAAACTCAATGCTTAAACCGGGCGATCAACAGCAAGTCTTAAACCAGTTGAGTAGGTATCGATTTATTTTTGTTTCGCCAGAAATGTTATTGAATGACCGCGTTTTAAATGCGCTAAAGCGGATACCTTTGGGATTAATGGTCGTTGACGAAGCTCATTGTATTTCAACGTGGGGACCAGATTTTCGCCCAGCCTATTTAAATTTAGGGCAGGTCCGCCAACAATTAGATCACCCAGTCACATTAGCCTTAACAGCAACTGCTGATGAGCAAGTTCAGCAAGATATTAAGCGAGTCTTAGCATTTGATGACACCGCTCAGGCTATTATTCATTCTGTCGATCGACCAAATATTTTTTTGGCCGTTGAACAGGTGGCGTCGATTCAGCAAAAAGAAGCGCGACTATTAACCTTGCTCCAAGAAGTAGCTTTTCCAGGAATAATCTATTTTTCAAGCAAGGCGCAAGCTAGCGAATGGGCCCAGTCACTAGTTGAACAGGGATATACAGCCGCCGCTTATCATGCGGGATTAGATGGACAAACACGCTTTGCCATTCAGCAGCAATTTATGCAAAATCAGTTGCAGGTTGTTTGCGCAACTAGTGCGTTTGGTATGGGCATTGATAAGGCAGACATCCGCTTTGTCTTCCACTATCATTTACCAGTGAGTTTAACTGATTATGTGCAAGAAATTGGCCGGGCAGGGCGTGATGGTCAACCTAGCCTTGCTGTTGTGGTGATGGCGCCGGGAGATCAACAACGGCCAATCGATCTAGTCAATTTACAGTTACCATCGGACGCTGAAATTGCTGAGGGTTATGCGACGCCTCTGGCAAATCTGAATAGTGAGACGCACGATCTGATCAATTATTATCGTTCACATCATTACACCGTTGAACAAGTTGAACATCTTTTTGCAGCACGCCGACGATCTCAACAACATTCGTTGGCTCAACTATTCAAGTATGTTCGGAGCACAACATGTTTACGTGCGCAGCTATTAAGTACTTTTGGTGAGTCGGCTCCGGAGCATTCTGTAACCTGTTGTGCGCCCGTGGGGACGCAACTTGATGTTCGTCAACTACATTTACCGACCAAGCCTATGCAACCTAGGGGCGATCGACCGATCGTACATCATTGGCGCGACCAGTTACGCCAACTTTTTAGCGAAAACTTTACCAATTGATTTTGTGGACTATGCTAGTATGGATGTAATAGATGATTAAATTTAGGAGGGCTTAGGCATGAGCCAAAACAATGATCCCAAACAGCAAAAGCCATGGGACAAACAATTTGCCGCAGATCACGACGAATTATCTAGGACTGAAAACCGTAAACGGAGTAGTCATAATTCGTTGATTACGGGAATTTTAGTGTTGGTTATCATTGCGCTTGCCTCTGTGCCGGTGTGGTACTTCGTCTCAAATATGAATTCCTTTAATCATCCACAAGGTTCAGCGCCCGTTTCCGTATCGGCCAGTAAAAAGAAGTCGGCAAGTTCGAAAGCTAGTGTAAAAACCAGTGATCAGAAAGCGAGCACGAAGACGGCTAAGGCGGCCGTATCGGCGAGCAGTGTGACTGAGTCGGAGTCGGTTAGCTCAACGAGTAGTGAGTCCGCCAGTGCTGCTTCATCGAGTAGTTCTAGCAATAGTGACGAAAAATATGTGACAGTTGAAGCCGGTCAAGGACTTTATCGAGTGGCTGTGAATAATGGCATTAGCTTACAACAATTATTGACGCTAAATGGCCTCAGCAACGGCGCTCAAGTCGCCCCTGGACAGCAACTACGGGTCAAATAACTAAGCTGAGTACATAATTAAACGTCGGGGATGTTTTAATTTCTATCAATTCTCGGCGTTTTTATTGTGGTTTTTAGCTATAATAAAACAGTTCAAACTAAACTTAGTGATATTAAATTAACTGAGGTGTGAAGAAATGGGTGTTTCAGGAAGTTCCGGAGTGCAGGTGGCGATTGATGGGCCTGCATCGGCGGGGAAAAGTACAGTTGCAAAATTGGTCGCCAAACATTTTGATTATGTGTATTTAGATACCGGGGCGATGTATCGGGCCATCACTTGGGCAGCATTGCGGGATGGCCTTGATCTAAATGATGAGGCGGCTGTTATGGCCATAGTTGCGAAGACGCCCATTCGATTTACACCTGGTCAACCCGATCAACTCGTATTTGCGGGGGAAACTGATGTCACTCGGGCAATTCGTGAAGAAGCCGTGACCAATAATGTCTCAACGGTGGCGGCTCTGCCAGCAGTTAGAGCCGCATTGACGGAACAGATGCAACAGATTGCCGCAGCTGGTGGCATTGTGATGGATGGCCGTGATATTGGGACAACGGTTTTACCAAGTGCGCAGGTTAAAATTTTTTTGGAAGCGAGCGTCGCCGAGCGCGCACGTCGCCGATTTAAAGAAAACCAGGCGAAAGGCATCGCAGTTTCTTTAGCAACGTTAGAGCAAGAAATTGCAACGCGTGATTACAAAGATTCTCATCGAACGAGTTCGCCTTTAACACAAGCAAAAGATGCAATTTTACTCGATACAACGAGTTTGACTGTGAATCAAGTTGTCGATAAAATCGTCAATTTGGTTGATAAATATTTAAATCGTCAAGGTTAGGCTTATTTACTGGTATTTCAATGGCTTTTCGATTATCATGTTAAATAGATATTGTCACTAGGAGGATTTTTTGATGAGCGAAAGCGAAGACAACAAAGAATTATTGGATGCGTTAAACAACGCGGGCCAAGTTAACATTGGCGATGTCGTTAAGGGTGAAATTTTAGCCATTGACGACGACCGACAAGCAATTGTCGGTATTGGCGATACTGGGGTTGAAGGTGTGGTTCCAGTTAAAGAATTAACAACAAATGCAGATTCATTAAATGTTGGTGATGTATTGGATCTTGTCGTTATCTCACGGATTGGTAATGACAAAGAAGGCGGCAGTTATTTACTTTCTCAACGTCGTCTTGAAGCACGTAAAGCTTGGGATGCAATCGAAAAAGAATACCAGAGTGGTGACACCCTTGATGCGACAGTTACGCAAGTCGTTAAAGGTGGGTTAGTCGTTGATGCAGGTGTTCGTGGTTTTGTGCCTGCTTCAATGGTTTCAGATCACTACGTAGAAGATTTGAACCAATTTAAGGGTCAGACATTGACTTTCAAGATTATTGAAATTGAACCAAGTGAGAATCGTTTGATTTTGTCTCATCGTGCGATTGTCGAAGCTGAAAATAAAGCTAAGCGAGCTCACTTATTTGAAACATTGGTTGCTGGGGATGTCATTGAAGGAACCGTTGCTAGAATGACGGACTTTGGTGCCTTCGTTGACTTAGGTGGTGTTGATGGGTTAGTCCACGTTTCAGAAATTTCTTACGATCATGTGAACAAGCCAAGCGACGTGCTTAAAGTTGGTGAAAAAATCAATGTGAAGGTCTTAAACGTTGATGCAGATCGTCAACGGATTTCACTTTCCTTGAAACAAACACAGCCTGGCCCATGGGATGATATTGAAGACAAAGCCCCCGTTGGTGCTGTATTGGATGGTACGGTTCGTCGATTGACAGACTTTGGTGCGTTTGTTGAGGTCTTCCCAGGTGTTGAAGGGCTGGTTCATATTTCACAAATCTCTCATGAACACATTGCGACGCCTAATGATGTCTTAAAGGTTGGTCAAGCTGTTCAGGTGAAGGTTTTGAACGTTGATCCTGACCAACAACGTCTTGGCTTGTCAATTAAGGCCTTAGAAGAAAAGCCACAAGTTGAAACGGAACAAGACGAAGACGATCAAGCAGCTTCGCGTTCTGATGTTCAAAATTACACGGGTAATGATGACGGTGGATTTACCATCGGCGACTTGACTGGCGACGATTTAAACAAATAAGTCGAACACGTTTCGTGAAATCCCCGTCTTCGGGGATTTTTTTATATCCAGATGTGTCCAATACTCAATCAGTATAGGCAAAATCCAGTGGTGGTTATTGCGTATTCTGATGGGATTGCGTACACTGAGACGAGGTTTAAGCGGAATTAGTAAAAATTATTTTAAAGGAGGGACGAGATGTCAAATCCAACAGTGGCGATTGTTGGCCGACCAAATGTCGGTAAATCGACCATTTTCAATCGGTTAGTCGGCGATCGTATCTCGATCGTTGAAGATACACCGGGTGTTACACGCGATCGGATTTATGCTTCAGCAGAATGGCTAGGCCATCAGTTTAATTTAATTGATACGGGGGGAATCGATCTCTCGGATCAACCATTTTCAGTTCAAATTACTGAACAAGCTGAGATTGCAATTGATGAGGCGGATGTGATTGTCTTTCTTACTAGCGCTCCAGAAGGCGTTACTGATGAAGATGAACAAGTGGCGCGAATTTTATATCGGGCCGATAAGCCGGTTTTATTGGCGGTCAATAAAGCTGATAATCCCGAACAACGTCAACAGATTTATGATTTTTATACACTTGGATTTGGGGATCCTTACCCAATTTCTGGCGCTCACGGAACCGGTTTAGGAGATTTGCTAGATGCCGTCGTGAAAGAATTTCCTGATGACGCGGAAAATGAGGATGATGACACGATTCGTTTCAGTCTGATTGGACGGCCCAATGTTGGCAAGTCTTCCATTGTCAATGCATTGTTGGGTGAAGAACGAGTCATTGTATCGGATATCTCAGGTACCACCAGAGATGCCATTAACACCCGTTTTACGGCTGCAGATGGGGATGAGTTCACCATGGTCGACACAGCTGGATTGCGTAAACGCGGAAAGGTGTATGAAAATACCGAGCGTTACTCCGTGATGCGCGCAATGAGCGCCATTGATAAAAGTGATGTGGTGTTAGTCGTCTTGAATGCTGAAGAAGGCATTCGTGAACAAGATAAGCATGTAGCTGGTTACGCGCATGAAGCGGGGCGGGCGATTATTATCGTCGTCAATAAGTGGGATACATTGGCCAAAGATAATCACACGATGGCGAATTTTGAGGCGACCATTCGCGAAGAATTTCAATATCTAGATTACGCGCCGATCGTCTTTGTTTCGGCAAAGACTCGTCAACGGTTAGATCGTTTACCTGCGTTAATTAAACAAGTTGATGAGAATCACCGTAAACGCATCCAGTCTTCAACATTAAACGACGTAATCACAGATGCCATTGCAACGACACCAACGCCGACAAGCAATGGCCGTCGTTTGCGCGTCTACTACGTGACCCAAGTGGCCATCAAGCCGCCAACTTTTGTCCTATTTGTTAACGACCCGGAACTGTTACACTTTTCGTATGAACGATTTTTAGAGAATCAAATTCGCCAAGCTTTTGACTTTACGGGGACGCCAATTCACTTAATTGCTCGGCAAAGAAAATAGTTGTATAAGTCAATCGATGGCTCGAGATCAACTTTCCCTATAAAAATGCTCTGAAACATTGATTTAACAAGGAAAAATGCCCTTTTTTGCTTGTTCAATTAGGGCCCGTGTGGTAAATTGAATGGTGAAATGATGCGGTTTTCCGTTATTGTTTCGCCATTTCTGGACCACTCAGAGATGGCAACTAGATGTTTACATATTTAAACGTCTAAGCCCAAATCCGGAGGTGAAATCTCACATGGCAAACAAGGCACAATTAGTTAACGATGTTGCAGCAGCAACTGGTTTAACCAAGAAGGACGCAACTGCTGCAGTTGATGCAGTCTTCGCTTCAGTTCAAAAGAGCTTAGCCAAAGGCGACAAAGTTCAATTGATCGGTTTCGGTAACTTCGAAGTACGCTCACGCGCTGCTCGTAAGGGCCGTAACCCACAAACTGGGCAAGAAATCGAAATTCCTGCAAGCAAGGTACCTGCATTCAAGCCAGGTAAAGCTTTGAAGGATGCCGTTAAGTAATTTATTACTGACGGATGAGACTCGGGCAACCGAGTCTTTTTTTACGCACTGATTTAGAGACTTGCCGAAACTCACTAATTCAGACTAATATGCTTGAATTTCTGCTTTGACCTGGGGTTAACCTGACTGGTAACTTTTGAGAAAATGGCGTACACTGATGTGTCAATCATGATGGAGGCTAAAGATGAGTGAAGCAAATAGTTATTCCGAACAGATGTTAGACGCTTTGCAAAGTGGCCAGTTGGATGAGGCCAATAAGCTCTATGCTTGGGCGCTACGTAAAGATGACGATAACACGTTATATAATTTAGCTGAACAATTATATGGACTTGGATTTAACAAAAAAGCCCAACGGATTTATGAAAATTTATTAAAGCAGTATCCCAATGAGGATGAGTTACGCACCAGTTTAGCAGATATTGCCATTGATGAAGATGACCTTGACGCTGCCACTGATTATTTAAATAGCGTTAGTCCAAGCTCACCAGCCTATTTGCAAAGTTTGCTGGTCGCAGCTGATCTTTATCAATCGGAAGAATTGTTCGAAGTTAGTGAGCAAAAATTGCTGGCAGCTGAACGATTGGCGCCTGACGAGCCTGTGGTCTTGTTTGCGCTGGGTGAATTTTATTTCATGATGCGTGAGTATCAAAAAGCAATTGCTTATTATCTCGATTTAATTAAACGTGGGATTCCTAAAATGGAAGATGTGGATTTAGTGTCCCGGATCGGGGTGGCTTATGCTAATGCTGGTAAATTTGAACAGGCGGTCGGCTATCTTGAACAGATTCATCAGGGAGATTTAACGCCGGATGTCCGTTTCCAGCTAGGCTTTGTTTATACGCAATTAAAGGAAAATGCCAAGGCAATTGAAACATTTGGGCAGTTACAGGAAGAAGATCCATCGTATGCATCGTTGTATCCTTTTTTAGCGCAGGCATTAACTGATGAAAACCGCCTGGAAGAGGCCTATAAGGTTGCACAGCAAGGACTAGCTATCGACGAATATAATCAGGATTTGTATGGACAAGCAGCCAATCTTGCATTGCGATTGCAAGACGAATCGGCAGCTGAAGATTATTTCAAGCGAGGGTTAGCTTTAGATCCTGATAACCAAACACTCATGCTGCAATTGAGTAACTTATACGTCCAGCGACAGCAGGATGTGGCTAATGTTGATTTGGCTTCTCAGTATGTTCAAAATGATCAAGTTGACCCCCAGGTATACTGGAACTTAGCCGTCTCTTATACGCGCTTAGAAGAGCCCGATCAAGCGCAAACTTACTATGATGCGGCGCGACCATACTTTGAGACAAATACCGACTTTTTAAAGCCAGCCTTTTATTTTTATCGCGCACAAGGCGATATCGATGCGGCTGTTGACCTTTTACGCAATTACTTGAAGCTACAACCAGACGATGAAGAAATGGCTGCTGAACTCGAAGATTACGAAGATCAGGGTTATTAGACTAGCAAACGGGACATAAGTCATTTGACTTATGTCCCGTTTGTTTATCGACTTAAAAATTAAAAAGGAACGCCAGATTTTACCTTTGTCTCGATCGCATATGAGGACTACTTTGAGACTTCATCTGAAACGATTAGCTGAGGTAACAAACGTTGGTAATAGTTCAAAGCGTTGGCGGTCAAGCGTAGTGTATTCATAAGGTCTTGATCACTTGCCTGGCGATGCGTCGTTAGATAATGAAGAACGTAGGCTTGGTGAAGCATGCGTGGTGCTAGTGAAAAGCCAGCACGAGTCTCATCTTGATGTAAATATTTGTGTAGCGCTGGTAAAGTGAGGCGGGGATTAGCTAAATCCAAGCGTTGCTTAAGAAAGAATCCACTTGACTGTTGTTTGATCTGCAAAGGTTCAATAAAATGGCGAAAAGCTTGGTAGAATTGCCGTTCAAATGGTAACCAATCTAAAGATACAATGGTTTGTTCAAAGTTGGGCTGTAAGAATTCACTCGCTGTAAAGCCTTTGCTCAGTAAAATTAAACTAAAGCGCGTATAGAAGTGTAATTGTCCGTCCTCGACAAGCTCTCCTAGCTCGTCTAACCAAGTCATTGTTAAAGTAATCGGTTTGGCTAACGGACGACTGTGCAACGTCAACGTGGGTAATTCTGGTGTCAGATGGTGGCTGAAAGCATAACTGAAGTATTTATTGAGATGCGATAGTGTCTTGTTATAAGTGTTTGACGCCATCGTTTGGTTGGCCAGGCGACGTTCTAAATAGGCCGCAATATCGCGATCAAAGATGTTGGCGAGTTGCGGATCGGCAGCAAAGCCAGAATTAGTATGATTTAAATCATCAAAAAAAGCGGTCAGATCTGCCCGATATTGCGCAATTGTGGCAGGCGCTAGGGGTTGACGAGCTAGCGCTGCTTCAAATTCTCTTTGATATGGATAGTCAGCCGTTGACATAAAGGAATTCCTTTCCGATCAGATTTTCAAATAGATCAGTCTAAAAATGAGCGCCGTTTAACAACTTTGAAGGAAAAGCCTTCACCTAAATTCTGTTCTACCGGTAGAATAGACATGAAGGCATGATCGTCGATGCGATCAACAATCCGCCGCATGGTTTGAACTTCTCGGGGACTGATGACACAGTAAATCATTTTGCGCGGGGTACTGGTGAAGGCACCTTGAGCATCCAAGGTCGTAACTCCCCGCTGAAGTTCTTCAATGATGGCAGCGGCGATGGCTTCGTTTTTGTCACTTAAAATCATGATCGCTCTAGCAGCGTATGCGCCAGATAAAGTAAAGTTAACGATCTGAGTGAAGACAAAGGCACACAACAGGGTATACATCATATGAACAATGTCGATATAAATTAATGAAGCGACTAGGACAATCACATCTTGAACTAGTAGACTGCGACCCATTGGCACACCACTTTGTTTTTCAAAAATTCGCGCAATGATATCGGTTCCACCCAGTGTGCCGCCGGAACGATACACCAGACCACAGCCGAAACCACCGGTGATACCAGCTACTACCCCGGCAATGAATAAATCGTGATGAATATTGATGCTGAGTGGAATTTGCTGCCAAACCCATAGCCAAACTGACAACATCATAATCCCAAAGACAGTGTAAATAAACGAGCGGCGGCCTAATAAACGCCACCCAATTAATAAGAGAGGGATGTTGATTGCCAATGTGGTATAGGCTGGATTCCATTGGAATAATGCCCGTAAAATTAAGGAAATGCCGGCGACACCGCCATCAGCTAAGCGGTTAACGATGTTGACATACACTAAGCCAAACGCATACATGGCCGCGCCAACGGCAATAAACAAAAAATCTCGGAGTCGCATTGATTCATCTTGTCGCATAAGGGTCCCCAATCTAGCGCTTGCCAGTTTAATTAACACTAAAGATAGCAGACTAACAAAAGATTGACCATAGTGTCAGCATAGAGAATTTCTGCTAAGATATGACAGAAGCATGATGCGATTATCGAAAAAATAGTTACGTTAATTAGTGAATTTAAATTGAAGATTAATCAATATATAGGAGGCGGTGGTATGCGTTTGGCACAACTACCAGAAGAATTTAAAAACGCTCAGCCCATTCTAACTAAATTAGAATCAGCTGGGTATGAAGCCTACTTCGTGGGTGGTTCGGTTCGCGATACGATCTTAGGCAAACCAATCCATGATGTCGATATCGCCACGAGTGCCTATCCACAAGAGGTTAAGGCCTTATTTAAACGAACGGTCGATACGGGAATTGAACATGGAACTGTCATGGTTTTAGATCACGGCAATGGTTATGAAACAACCACTTTTCGGACCGAATCCGGTTATCAGGATTATCGACGACCTGATGAAGTCACGTTCGTTCGGCAATTAGCTGATGATTTAAAGCGCCGCGATTTTACGATTAACGCCCTTGCACTCAAGCAAGACGGAACAGTCGTGGACTTGTTTCATGGCCTAGATGACCTCGCAGCTAAAATTATTCGGGCGGTCGGCGATCCAGAAGCACGATTCGGTGAAGATGCATTAAGGATGATGCGGGCCGTACGCTTTGCAAGTCAGTTGAACTTTACGATCGAACCACAAACACAAAAAGCAATTAAAGATCATGCGCCACTCTTAAGCAAAATTGCAGTTGAACGTATTCATGAAGAATTCGTCAAAATGATGATTGGTCCGGCCGCCCAACGCGGCCTTAGCTTGATGATTCAAACTAAATTAGCGGATTATTGTCCTGGTTTTATTGGTCATACGATTGATTTATCAACGATTGCCACTTTGCCACATTTGCAAATGACCGACGAGGTCGAAGTTTGGACATTGGTCGCCTTGCATTTAGGGCTTTCCTATCAAGATACGGTCGAATTCTTGCAAGTTTGGAAGACAGCTAATCACATTATTAAAGCAGTGGTAATGGCGTTACATCTAACGTATGCGCAACAGTATCATCGGGTAAAACCACGATTGTTATTTGATCTAGACCCTGGAACCATCCGTGCAGGGACTAATGTTGCCCGCTATAGTGGTTATGGTCCTGAAGATCCCAATCAGTGGCTTGAAGTCTATGATAAGTTGCCGATTCGAAATACCCGTGAATTGGCCATAACGGGGAAAGATCTAATACAGGGTCTAGGTATGACGCCTGGGCCAGCAATTGGTCAGACACTTGATCAATTAGTCGATACGGTACTAGCAGGCGAAGTGAAAAATGATCACGCGGCTTTAGTTGCGCAGGTTATCGAACAGCAAAAATCCGCTAACGCATCAGAATGAAATAACAGGTGATAAGGAAGCTATGCAAACTTTACGAGCAGAAGATTTAACAAGAAATTATGGTGAGAAAACCTTATTTAATCAAGTTTCCTTTTTAATTGGTGAGACTGATCGAATTGGTCTTATTGGAACTAATGGCAGTGGTAAAACTTCCCTGTTGAATACGCTGGCTGGGATCGATCCACAAGACTCAGGTCAGATTGACACGCCGAATGATTACCGAATTAGTTATCTAAAGCAAATACCAGAATTAGATGATCAATTGTCAGTTTTGGACGCCGTCTTCGCCGGCGCTCAACCGGTTTTTGCCACGATTCGGGCTTACGAACAGGCACTTGCTGATTTTGGTGCGCAGCCAAATGATGAAGCTGCGTTGAATCGTTACACGCAGGCAGAAGCAAAAATGAATCAGGAGGATGCTTGGCTTGCTGAAAGTAATGTGAAGACAATTCTAAGTCAATTGCATATTACTGATTTGCATCAACCGGTGGCCACATTATCGGGTGGTCAACGAAAGCGCGTCGGCTTAGCCCAAGTCTTGATTCAGGCGCCTGATCTGTTGTTGTTGGATGAGCCGACGAACCATTTAGACTTTGACTCGATTGATTGGTTACAAAAATATTTAGCAAGTTATCGTGGTGCGGTGCTCGTCGTCACGCATGATCGTTATTTCTTAGACGCCGTGGCAACTCGGATCTTTGAGCTGTCGTTTGGTCAACTGTATGAATACGAAGGTAATTATCAAGCTTTTGTTGCGCAAAAAGCAGATCGGGTCGCCCATGAGTTAGACGCTGACCGTAAGCAAACGCAACTCTATAAAAAAGAGTTGGCGTGGATGCGGACATCGCCACAAGCGCGGGGGACCAAACAGCAAGCCCGTGTGAACCATTTTAACGAGTTGAAAGATAACTTGCACACCGCTCAGACTGATGACGATGTCGACATTAATTTGGGTCAACAGCGGTTGGGTAAAAAAGTCATTAACGTGGAGCACGCAAATTTAGTCCTCGGGCAGCACCAAATTTTGAACGATTTTAATTTGCTCATTCAAGCCCGCGATCGAATTGGGATTACCGGTAAAAACGGTGCAGGTAAGACGTCCTTGTTAAACGTGCTTGCACACAGGTTACCATTGGATAGTGGCACGGTTACCATTGGTGAGACTGTTAAATTAGCGTATTATACCCAGCAAACAGAGCCAATTCCTGGCGACAAGCGCGTGATTAATTATCTTAATGAAGTTGCCGAAACGGTTCGTGATGTCGATGGCAATGAGATTAGCACGACCAATTTGTTAGAACAATTCTTATTCCCACGGTTCATGCATGGTACATTGATCCGTAAATTGTCAGGTGGTGAGAAGCGTCGGTTATACTTACTTAAATTACTCATGAGTCAACCAAATGTGTTATTTTTAGATGAGCCAACCAACGATTTGGATATTGGTACATTAACTGTCTTAGAAGATTATTTAAGTCATTTTGCGGGCACTGTTATCACGGTATCCCATGATCGTTACTTCTTAGACAAAGTGGCCGATCAATTGTTGATTTTTGACGGTCATGGTCAAATTGAACGCTTTAATGGACGCTTTACAGATTATTTAGTTCGTCAGCAAGCCCAAGTTCAAACGAAGCAGTCGGCACCTTCGACTGCTATTCACACTGATCATCGTGAATCTGGGGCACCGTCGCCAGTATCTGAAAAACACAAACTCACATACAAGGAACAGCAAGAGTGGGATGGAATTGAAGCCAAAATTGATGAGTTGGAGCAGCAAAAGACAACGATTAACCAAGCCATGACAGAAAACGGTTCTGATTATGGTAAATTAGCCGAGCTGCAACATCAGTTTGAAACAGTGGACGCTGATTTGACCACCGCCATGGAACGATGGGAGTATTTGAGCCAGTTTGTTTAGCGACTAATTTAACTACTGATGGATGGAGACGAAAGGGAGCCGCACAATGCTAGAAGATGCCTATTTACAACTAGAACGGTATGTTTATGAGCACGGAAATGTGAAGACAGATCGCACGGGTACAGGAACCAGATCAACATTTGGCTATCAGATGCGCTTTGATCTGAGTGAGGGGTTTCCCTTATTAACGACCAAAAAAGTCCCCTTCGGCCTCATTAAAAGCGAGCTATTGTGGTTCTTACACGGGGATACTAATATCCGCTATTTACTCGAGCATAAAAATCACATTTGGGATGAGTGGGCGTTTCAGCGATATATTGATAGTGATGTATATCAGGGCCCAGATATGACGAATTTTGGTCGGCGAAGCCAATCTGATCCAGATTTTAACATTGCCTATCAGTCAGAGAAAAAACGATTTGATGACCTAATTTTGACTGATGATGCTTTTGCGGCGCGTTTTGGTGAACTCGGGTTGGTTTATGGATCACAATGGCGTAAATGGAAAACATCGACTGGTCAGACGATTGATCAACTCGGGGATGTGATTGAAATGATCAAAACCCATCCAGATTCACGTCGACTGATTGTTTCAGCTTGGAATCCTGAAGATGTGCCAACTATGGCCTTACCACCGTGTCACACGTTGTTCCAATTTTATGTTGCGGACGGAAAGTTATCCTGTCAGCTGTATCAACGATCAGGAGATATTTTCTTAGGCGTGCCATTTAATATTGCTAGTTATGCCCTGCTAACCTCAATGATTGCCAAAGAGTGTCATTTGGAAGTTGGCGAATTTGTGCACACGTTAGGCGACGCCCATATTTATTTGAACCACTTAGACCAAGTTGCTGAACAGTTGTCACGTACACCTAAGGCGGCGCCGACATTATGGCTTAACGACGATAAAGAGAGTATTTTTGATTACGATATGAAAGATATTAAAGTTGAAAATTATGATCCATTACCGGCGATTAAAGCTCCTGTCGCTGTTTAAAGCAAGGAGGCGGGGCAATGTTAACATTAATTTGGGCCGAAGATGAAAACCACGTGATTGGAAACCAAGGTAAGTTGCCTTGGCATTTACCCGCTGACGCACGATTTTTCCGCCAGCAAACAACTGGTCAGACTGTGATTATGGGTAAACAAACCTTTTTATCAATTGGCCGGCCACTGCCAAAACGGACCAATGTGGTGCTTTCAGCGACGTTATCGGCGCCAGCTGGCGTGCTTTTGATGCGTAACCTAGCCATGTTGAAGCAATACTTGCGACAGCATCACAATGAGCAATTGTTTGTTATCGGCGGTGTCCGACTATACCAAGCCCTGATGCCACAAGCGGATCGTTTACTCGTTACCCGCATTGATGCATCCTTTAGTGGTGATACCAAAATGCCAACGATTGATGCTGCTGATTGGCATTTAACAAACGTGGATGTCCATCCAGTGGACGATCAGAACGTTTGGCCATATCGGTTTGAAACTTATGAACGCATTTAATTCTAAACCTGAATCGGTAACGCCCGCGCCAATGCAAATAAGACATTGGTGCGGGCGTTTGACGTTGACGACTATGCATATAACAAAACTGAGAAATACATTAAAATGGTTCCCAGCATCACGAACAGGTGCCAGATCACATGTCCGAACGGAATGTCTTGAAAACTATAAATGATAGCGCCAACGGTAAATGCAACGCCGCCACTGACTAATAACCAGAATCCGGTCGGGCCTAAACCATGATAGAGTTGGGGAAAGGCAAGGGCGCACATCCAGCCCATGACCACGTAAATGACGGTTGAAATAACGTTATAGCGGCCTAGCCACAGTGCTTTGTAGATGACGCCACAGATAGCCATCAGGACAATCACACTGAGAATCCACCAACCCTTAGCACCACCAATTACTAGCAGGCAATAAGGGGTATAAGTGCCTGCGATGAGTAGATAGATTGCACTATGGTCGAAAATTTGAAAGAGGTGTTTGGCGCGAGTAAAAATCAAGGCGTGAAACAGGGTAGAGGCTAAATAGAACAAGACAAGAATACTGCCATAAATGGCAAAGGTTGTCACACGTAAGGATGAACCGGTATGAACAGCACGAACGACTAAAATAACGAGACCAGCAATGGCTAAGCCGAAGCCGATACCGTGAGTGGTCGCATTAAAAATTTCATTTACGATTTCATAGGCACGTGAATGTACAGGGTGTTCCATAAGTTGCCTCCAAAAAATTGATGCGTTTTATTTTCTTGTGAAATGTCAAAGATAACCCATAAAATGTGAGAAGTCTGAAAAGTGTCAGAAAATTTGGTATACTGATCGTACTAATTGTTTCGTAGTTTTCATTGTAGCACGGCATGGAATACAGTGAAGATTGCAGGGAGAAAGCGTGGGATTAATTGTTATGCCGAATGTAAAAATCGTTACTGATTCTTCAGCGGGGTTAACTGAAGCGGAAATCAGCCAGTATGATATCGCGATCATCCCACTCTCAGTCATGATCGATGGTACCGTTTATGTAGAACGAGAGACGATCACTAATGAAGAGTTTATGACGAAAATGGTCGCTGCTAAAGCGTTACCAAAAACTAGTCAACCGCCATTAGGTCGCTTCGTGGAAGTATTTGATCAATTGGGAGCAGATGGATCACCAGTTTTAAGCATCAATATGATGGCCTCTATTTCTGGTACAGTGGAGGCCGCTCGGCAGGCTGCCCAGCTTTCTAGTAGCGACGTAACCGTGCTCGACTCACAAACGACAGACCGCGGTTTAGCTTTTCAGGTACTGGCCGCGGCTAAATTAGCAGCTACTGGTGCCAGTCTGGATGAGGTCATTTCGGAAACAGTCAACGTTCGTGATCATTCACGGCTATTCATGGGCGTGATTAAGTTGGATAATTTAGTTGCTGGTGGTCGCATCAGTCGGGCTGTTGGTTTGGTCTCTAACTTATTAAATATTAAAGTAGGCCTGGAAGTCATCAAAGGCCAAATTGAAGTAACGACAAAAGGCCGGGGTATGAAAACGATCACCAAATTTTTAAACGAAGCGTATGCCGATATGCAGGCGGCTGGACATGTCGCCAGTGTCGGGATCTCTCATGCGGGTGCGCCGGACACGGCTAATCAAATTGCCGAGCATGTTAGACAACTCTTTCCAGATGTGCCAATTGTGGTTCGTCAAACGGCCTCGATTATTTCAACCCATGCTGGTCAAGGGGCTTTCGCGCTGATGTATTATACTGATTAATCGGCAGAAATTCTGGCGCAAACAAACTTAACATGATTCAAGAGGTTGAGCGAGATCGTGAATCACTAGCGGTCAGGGCTTAACCTTTTTTAAAACAACCGCTGGCGGGAGGGTATTTATGAAACGATTTAAAATCTTAATTACCACATTACTAGTTGTTGCAACGGCGGTGGCGGGTTTAGCGTCTTGGTGGCTATTTCAGAGTAACCAAGTTTCGATTAATGCACAGACACGTCCTTCAACAATGAAAAAGATTCGTAAACGACCGGCTAAGTCCAAATCAGTTCGTTTAGTTGCTTTAGGCGATTCATTAACCCAAGGAGTTGGCGATCAACGTAAACAAGGTGGTTATGTTGGGCAAATTCGACAACAACTCATTAAAAAAGACCATTTAGCGGTGACAACTAGTAACTATGGTAAGGCCGGCGATCGCTCGGACCAAATTCAGGCCCGTTTAACGGCTTCCAGTGCAATGCAGAAGAAGGTAAAATCTGCTGATGCGATCGTGATGACGGTGGGCGGTAACGACCTGATGCAAGGCTTTCAAGCAGCGACAGCTGATGGCTCAACTAGCATCGCAAAAATGGATACTGCAGTCGCCAATACACAGCGGACTTATGCTGCTAAATTGACCAGTCTGCTGACGCAGGTTCGATCGTTAAATCCAACCGCTCCGATCTTTTTGTTTAGTATCTACAATCCAGTGTATGTTTACTTTGCGAACGTGCCGCAGCTCAATGTTTATATCAACGAATTTAATCAAACGACAAAATCAGTTGGTAAGCCGTTTGCCCGGTTGTATTTTATGGACATTAACCAGCGCTTGTCTTACGGACAATTTGATACGGTCGAGAAGCGCGCCGCCCTTGCAACCAAAGATGCACAAGTGAATAAGAATGGTGTTAATGGTCAAACGGTTGAAAAATCGCTGATGACGAATCCAGATGGCGAATTGAATAAATATCTGTCACCAGCAGATCATTTTCATCCAAATTACACCGGTTATACACAAATGACCAACGTATTGTATAAAACAATGCAGCAGCATCAACAATGGCGCCCATAAAATAAAGGAGAGTCTCACGTGGCACAAAGAAGTCAACAAGCGTCACCCCAAAAAACACATTCGCATAACGGTTGGCGCACAGCAACTTTGATTCTGGCGGGATTGATGATCATCATTGGTTTATGGGTTGGTTTTGAAGCGACGGCCCCAATTTCCCAACCAGTGGAAGTTACACAACCAGTCCAGCAATCTAACGCAACATTTCAGGTACAATTGAATACCAAACAGGTGAATGCGTTGGCCGATTATTACATTAACCATACTAAGAATAACAAGTACAATTACCGATTTGTTATTAACAAACACGCGATGTTATATGGAAAAACCAAATTTCTGGGGGCTAATCTGACGTATGGTTTGATTATGGATCCAACGGTCACAAAGCAAGGCAACATTAAGTTGCATGCCACAAGGATGGCCATAGGTCGATTGCCTTTACCGGTTCATTTCGTGATGACATTTGTGGCGCGCCATTACCAATTTCCTAAGGGTGTCACTGCTGATGCCAAAAACAATACGGTCAACCTTGATTTAGGTAAAATCGGACCTAAACGATCGCTAACTGTCCGCGCTGAAACATTGGATGTTAATAGTGGTACGTATATCTTTAAAGCGGGCATTCCACAAGCAGCTTTTAATAAAGAGGTTAAGTAACAATTTTTTCATGAAAGGAGTTTTCATGCGACGTAGCTTTTATCAGTTCTTGATGACGAAAAGAAATCCATCCAGTTATGAGCCTGTTGCCCAATTTGCCAATAATGCGTTTTTAGATCAAGCATTTCCAAAACAAGCAACGAATTTTGATGATTTATCACGATATTTTGAATTAAATGGTAATTATTTACCAAGTATGGATGTGTTTGATGATGCGTGGCATCAATACTTAGAGTCGGAAATGTAAAGAGGGAAAGTAGGTGCAGTGATGGCGCAGATTCAGTGGTTCCCTGGTCATATGGCCAAAGCCCTTCGACAACTACGAGAAAATTTAAAAGTCATCGACATCGTGTTTGAATTAGTCGATGCACGGATTCCAGAATCTTCTAGAAATCCGGAGCTAGACGAGATCGTAGCTAATAAACCGCGGTTATTAATTTTAGAAAAAAGCGATTTGGCTGATCCACGTCAGACAGCAGCCTGGCTGCGTTATTATCAAGCGCATCACCAACCTGCGATAGCTGTCGATGTCAACGATCGTAAATTGGTTGGTGACCTCACTAAAGCGGCGCGTCAAGTTTTGAAAGTTCAGCAAGCACATGCCGCCGAAAAAGGGATTCAATCACGGGTCATCCGTGCCGTGGTTGCTGGCATCCCCAACGTTGGTAAATCCACGTTGCTCAATCGATTAGTTAATAAAAAAGTGGCGATTACTGGCGATCGTCCCGGTGTGACCAAAAAGCAGCAATGGCTAAAGGCGGGCAATGACTTGCAACTGTTGGATACTCCAGGAATTTTATGGCCTAAATTTGAGGACCCGCAAGTGGGACAAAAATTAGCCTTAACCGGAGCAATTAAGGATGCATTATTTGCTAAGGATGATATTGCCTTGACGGCAATTGAATTTATGCGCTCTCAAGATCAGTTGACTCGTTTAACTGATCGGTATCATTTAAGTACCCAGGAACTTGACGCGACAAATGTTGATGTTTTGCTCGCCATCACCCACCGTCTCGGATTTAAAGATGATTACGATCGCGGCAGTGAACGACTTATTTTTGATTTGCGAAAGGGAAAAATTGGTCGGTTTACATTTGATACAGTACCAACAATGACACAAGGAGCCGCAGATGATGAGTGACTCGGAAACCGATAAACACAAGACAATCGCCCAAATTAAAGCACAGCTAGACCAGATTACGGCGCTGGATGATCCGCAGTTGGTAGCATTATATCAAGATCCTCGTAAAGGTGTTCAACGTTATTTAACGGTCACCAAACACCGGCTGGAAATGACAATTCAAGCGCAGACGCAGTTCGAAGAGCACTGGTTATTGGAACGGATGGCTTGGTCTAAAGGGCGTCAGCATGTCGTCGGTATTGACGAAGTTGGTCGTGGACCACTGGCCGGCCCCGTTGTAACGTGCGCGATTGAATTACCGACTGATTTTAATTTAACTGCTGTCAATGACTCTAAACAATTATCGGCAGCAACCCGTGAAGTCTTATATCCGCAGATTTTAGCGCAGTGTCGTCAGGTCAGTATTGGCGTAGCTTCACCCCAAAAAATTGATGAGTTAAATATTTATCAGGCAACACGTGTCGCTATGCGAGATGCTGTGTTGTCATTAGCACAGACGCCAGATCAATTATTGATTGATGCCATGCAAATCGATGTGCCAATCCCACAAGAAAAGTTGATCAAAGGTGATGCCCGTTCTGTCAGCATTGGTGCGGCCAGCATCGTGGCCAAAGTTTATCGCGATCATTTGATGTCTTTATATGATCGCGTTTATCCTGGTTATCATTTCCAACAAAATGATGGCTATGGGACTAAAGCGCATTTACAGGCGATCGATGATCTTGGTGTAACGCCAATTCATCGTCGTTCCTTTAGTCCAGTTGCCAAAGCCTTGCGGTAGCAAGTCGAATAAAATTCAGTTAAGACTGACAATCGTTGAAAGGTCAGTCTTATTTGTTTTTTTTTGATTTTTTTTAGGTGGTTTAACGTATGTTTTGATACAGCGATCGGCTGAATTCAAGAGTTGGTGGTTCGAAAATAATGAACGATCCATTTGCTTCAAATCGTGATTTTCTCGTTAAATTTCATTTTTTACCCGGCATTGGTTTAGCCAAACGGCGTCAATTATGGGCCTACTTACGTTCACATATCGATACAAGGCTAACTTTGGCTCGAGTGGCTGAAGTTTTAGATTGGTCAACTGATGATTTTCATCAAGCCCAGATCTTTTGGCAATCAGTTAAGCTTGCTAATCAAATTGATCTTAACCAAGCAACCAGCAAAATCACAACAATTTTAGATCCTGATTATCCGCCGTTTTTACGTGAATTGTATGCGGCGCCATTGGTTTTATTTAGTCGCGGAAATTGGCAATTAACGTCTTGCGCTGGCCTAGCCGTGGTGGGCGCCAGAAAAGCGACTGCTTATTCGCGTTTGGCATTAAAAAGACTACTGCCACCATTGTTAACCAAGCAAACACATCCGCCAATTATTTCTGGTTTAGCATCAGGAGTTGACGCGTTTAGTCATCAGTTGGCGATTCAATATGAAACTAGCACAGTGGCAGTGATCGGCACCGGCTTAGATGTGACTTATCCAGCTGCACATCAATCATTACAGGCCGAATTAATGACCCATCAACTGGTAATAAGTGAATACCCACTTGGCACACCGCCAGCTAGATTTCGGTTTCCTGAGCGCAACCGAATCATTGCTGGTTTATCCCAGGCTGTATTAGTGACGGAGGCAGCGCAACATTCGGGCAGCCTGATTACGGCCAACATTGCGTTGCAAGAAAATCGCAATGTATTAGCCGTCCCTGGCCGTATCACCGATCCACTCTCGCAAGGTTGTAATGCGTTGATTTCAGCTGGAGCCACCCCGATTACAACTGCCACTGAATTAATGGCTGAGCTACGTGATGAGTGAATGACGATGAAGTAAATTCACCAATAATATAGAAGAAAAATAGAATAAAATTTTTGACTTAATTTGCAAAACTATGGCATGATTTCACTTAAAATTTAGTTCTGGCCATTCTGAAATTCTTGACAGAAGTTAGGTCGGTGACGTATGGTGATTTAGATTTGACTGTAAAAGCACGTCAAATAGACTGAAGAAGTAGTCATGATTCATAAATGAATTTTAAAAAGGAGTGGCCTAATGGCGACGTCTAAAACCAAATCAAAAGTTAAAAAAAATTTGGTCATCGTCGAATCTCCATCTAAAGCAAAGACGATTGAAAAGTATCTTGGCCGGAACTATAAAGTAGTTGCCAGCAAGGGACACATTCGTGATTTACCGAAATCTCAGATGGGTGTCGATGTTGATCATAATTATGAACCGCATTATATTTCTATTCGTGGTAAAGGCGATACAATCAAGGAATTACGTAAAGACGCGAAGAATGCTAAACGTATCTACCTCGCTTCTGACCCGGATCGTGAAGGAGAAGCCATTGCGTGGCACTTATCACATCTGTTAAATCTAGATCCGAAAGAGAAGAATCGAGTCGTCTTTAATGAGATCACTAAAGACACCGTGAAAAATGCGTTTAAGGAGCCGCGGGATATCGATATGGCTCTAGTCGATGCTCAGCAGGCGCGTCGTGTGTTAGATCGCCTGGTTGGTTATTCCATTTCCCCAATTCTGTGGAAAAAGGTTAAAAAAGGGTTATCTGCGGGTCGAGTCCAGAGTGTCGCATTAGCGCTGATTATTAAACGTGAAGAAGAAATTAAGGCCTTTAAGCCAGTAGAGTACTGGTCAATTGATTCTGAATTTGCAAAGGGTCGGGCAAAGTTTGCTGCTAGCTTTTTTGGAACTCATGGTAAAAAGGCTGATCTAAAAGACAATGCGGCTGTTCAAGCTGTTTTAAAACAACTTGATCAAAAAGCTCTGTTTAACATAACGGACGTGACACGTAAAGAGCGTCGACGTTTGCCACAGCCACCATTTACGACATCCACGATGCAGCAGGCTGCCAATCGGCAATTAAACTATCGAACTCGTAAGACCATGATGGCCGCCCAGCAACTGTATGAAGGAATTAACATTGGTAAAGGCGGTAGCGTTGGGTTAATCACCTATATGCGGACTGATTCCACGCGGATTGCTCATGTGGCAAAGCAAGAGGCTTCACAGTATATTCACGAAAAGTTTGGTGGTGAATATGCCGCGGTCAAACCGGTTAAGGGTAAATTGCCTGAAGGGGCACAAGACGCCCATGAAGCGGTTCGCCCCACTAGCGTTTTTCGGACACCAGCTGAGATGAAGCAATATTTAACCAAGGATCAATTCCGTTTGTATCAGCTAATTTGGAATCGATTCGTGGCCTCACAGATGACGGCAGAAGTATCGGACACGATGACCGTGACCATTGATCAAAATGATGTTCAATTTCGGGCTAATGGTTCAAAAGTGAAGTTTGCTGGATTTGCGAAAGTTTACAAGCAGGCTGCTGATAAAGACAATGTCCTACCTGACCTGGAGGTTGGTGATACGGTCAAGATGACCAAGAATGACCCCCAACAACACTTTACTCAACCACCGGCACGTTATTCCGAAGCTAACCTCATTCATGCGCTTGAAGAAAATGGGGTTGGTCGACCATCGACATACGCACCGACGTTGGATACCATTCAACGGCGCAATTACGTTAAGTTGGATGCACGCCGTTTTGTCCCAACAGAACTTGGTGAGATTGTTAACAACGTTATTGTTGATTTTTTCCCTGATATTGAAAACGTCGAATTTACAGCAGGCCTGGAAAAGCGTTTGGATGGAATTGAAAAGGGCTCGGAAGAATGGGTCAAAGTTGTCGATTCATTCTTCAAGCCATTTTCAACAGAAGTTCAAAAAGCTGAAGCCAACATGGAGAAAATCAAAATCAAAGATGAACCGGCTGGTTTTGATTGTGATATTTGTGGCGCACCCATGGTGGTTAAAATGGGCCGTTATGGCAAATTCTTTGCTTGTTCACGTTTTCCAGATTGTCGGAACACGAAAGCAATTGTTAAAGAAATTGGTGTCATTTGTCCTAAGTGCCATGAAGGGCAGATCATTGAGCGTAAATCCAAGCGTAACCGGATCTTCTATGGTTGCTCGCGATTCCCGGATTGTGATTTTGTCTCGTGGGATAAACCAATCGGTCGTGATTGTCCTAAAGATGGCCATTTTCTTGTTGAAAAGAAGGTCAAGGGCGGCAAACAAGTGGTTTGTCCAAATGGCGATTATGAAGAAGCTGTGCAAAAATAAGCACCATCAAATATGTTGGCTTAATCAAGCAGCTGCTCGCCTTTTGACGAACAGCTGCTTTTGATTCTTCTGACTGTTAGGTGACATGTTTAATAAAGTAGCCTACAATACAAATTGTATCCGCTTAAGTCGTTTAAAAATATGCACATATGAGAAAGAGGTTTTCAGCATGGAATCGACGCCCACTGTTAACGTAATTGGGGCCGGGTTAGCCGGCAGTGAAGCAGCTTATCATCTTGCAAAAATGGGTGTACCAGTACGCCTATATGAGATGCGTCCAACTAAATTGACCCCAGCGCACGAAACAGGTAATTTTGCCGAGTTAGTTTGTACAAACTCTTTACGAGCCAATCAAATTAGTAACGCGGCCGGTTTGTTAAAAGAAGAAATGCGCCGTTTGAACTCTGTTGTTTTGCGTTCTGCTGATGCTAATGCTGTGCCTGCTGGCGGAGCGTTGGCTGTTGATCGCCAACCTTTTGCAGAACAAATTACCGCCGAAGTTAAGGCATTACCTAATGTCACGGTTATCAGTGGTGAGGTCACGGAAATTCCCGCTGGTATCACGGTTGTTGCCACTGGGCCATTAACTGCTGGTCCTTTAGCGAAAGCCATAACAGATTTTACTGGTGAAGATGACTTACATTTCTTTGACGCAGCGGCGCCAATTTTAAATAAAGAGTCGCTTGATTTAGATACTGTTTATCTGAAATCTCGTTATGATAAAGGCGAAGCTTCTTATTTGAATGCACCGATGGATGAAGAACAGTACAATGTCTTCTATGAGGCCCTTATTCATGCTGAAACAGCGGAGGTCCATGACTTCGAGGATAATGATGTCTTCGAAGGTTGTATGCCCGTTGAAGTGATGGCTAAACGTGGTCGACAGACCTTACTTTATGGGCCACTAAAACCAGTTGGCTTAGAGGACCCTCGAACAGGCAAGCGACCATTTGCGGTAGTTCAACTGCGACAGGATAATGCGGCAGGAAATTTATACAATATTGTTGGGTTTCAAACCCATTTAAAATGGGGTGAGCAAAAACGTGTATTTCGACTCATCCCCGGTTTAGAACAAGCGACATTTGTTCGCTATGGCGTCATGCACCGGAATTCTTTCTTGAAATCACCAAAGTTGTTACAGGCAACTTATCAGACCCAGCAAAGAGCGGATTTGTTTTTTGCGGGTCAGATGACCGGGGTGGAAGGATATATTGAAAGTGCAGCTTCTGGGATTGTTGCTGGTATTAACGCTGGTCGATTGGCACTAGGTCAAGAACCAATCATTTTTCCGGAAACAACGATGATTGGTGCAATGGCACACTACATTACTTCCGCAGACGCTGATCGATTCCAACCGATGAATGCTAATTTTGGAATCGTCCCAAGTCTGCCACAACGAATCCGCGATAAACGAGAACGGAACACAGCAGTTGCCAAGCGGGCTTTATCAGTGCTTGATGACTTCTTACCAAAGATTGGCATGACCTTTGATACCAATGATACTGCGATGACCCTCCTTAATTAGGACTGATTCATCGCTTGTCAAGCCCTTGCTAATTTGCTAACGTAGCAACTAGCGAGGGTTTTATCATGAAAGAAAAACAATTCCCGTCAGCGGCTAGTTGGCGGGATCTCTTTTTAGAATATCTCCGTGTTGAACGACGGTACTCTAGTCATACAATTGACGCTTATCGACGGGATATTGATGAATTTTTTGATTTTTTACAGGCTACCGGTGAGTTGCCAACTCAAGCTGCCATGGACGCCTTGGATCACTTAGATATTCGTGTATACTTAAGCGAGTTATACGATCAACAAGATGCTCGGCGGACAACGGCTCGCAAGTTGTCCTCATTGCGCTCTTTTTTTAATTTTCTCGTTAAGAATGATTTAGTGCATGACAATCCGTTTGTTTATATCAATCTAAAACAACAACCGGAAGCATTGCCAGAATATTTGTACGATGATGAGATCACAACGTTGTTGAATACAGCCAGTGGCGATGGAACTAAGCCGTTACAATTTCGAGATCGGGCACTTCTAGAAATGCTGTATGCGACTGGTATGCGCGTATCTGAATGTGCTGAATTAACGTACGCGCAGTTGGATCAGCCAAATTTAATGGTCTTAGTTCGTGGGAAAGGTGACAAAGAACGTTATGTGCCATTTGGACACTTTGCGGCGACGGCTTTAACAACCTATGAGCAACAATGTCGTACGCCACTCATGACCAAATACCACCGAAAGCACGATCGGGTCTTCATCAATCGGCTGGGTAATCCTTTAACAGCGGGCGGAATTGAGTATATTCTTAAACAGGTCATGCAGCGTAGTCACTTACCAGGATCACTTCATCCCCATATGTTGCGGCACTCGTTTGCAACTCAGCTGTTAAATGGTGGTGCTGATTTGCGGACAGTTCAGGAATTACTGGGACATTCAAGCCTGTCAACGACTCAAATATACACTCATGTTAGTCAGGCTAAGCTTCAGGAAAATTATCGTAACTTTTTCCCGCGCGCAGTCGACCATGGTCAAGGCGGTCCCAACGACCCTAAGCAGTGACGCGATCACATCACGCTCGAAGATAAGCCAGCTTGATTTAAAATTGGAGGTTAGAACATGATTACGTTAAAAAACGCTGCATTACGCGTCACCGTCAATGAACTTGGCGCTGAGTTGACCAGTGTCCGTGATATTGAGTCAAATACAGAATACTTGTGGCAGGCAGATCCATTGTTTTGGGGTCGACACGCTCCCGTACTGTTTCCAATTGTGGGTCGGCTTCATAACGATCAGTATCAATTTAATGATCATACGTATCATATGACCCAACATGGTTTTGCTCGCGATCAGGATTTTTTAGTAACCAGTCAGAGCCAAACGAGTGTCACGCTTACGTTAAAAGATAACGACGAGACGCGAGCGCAATATCCATTTTCTTTTCAATTGGATGTGATGTATAGTTTGCTGGAGCGTCAGGTGAGTGTTGAATATCGCGTTGTTAATCCTGGCCACGAACCGTTGCTCTTTTCAATTGGTGGTCATCCAGGCTTCAATATTCCAATGGGGGCCACGACTGGAACCTTTAAGGATTACACAATCTCGGCTACACCAGCGCAACTATATCCTTCCCTAACGTTGGCAGGTCCATTTAGTGATGTCGAAAATCCAACGACCATCAATTTGGAGCGGCCTTTGCAGTTGAATCATAACCTCTTTGAACATGATGCCAAGATTTTAGAGCTCGGTCAGCAGGAAACCACGCTAACATTGACCTCAAATCTAAACGAACGTGGCGTGGCTATGACACTACAGAATGCGGACTATGTGGGGATCTGGTCGCCATTTCCGCAGAAGGCACCATTTGTCTGTATCGAACCATGGTGGGGTATCGCTGATGCCGTGAATAGTGATGGTCAACTTGAACACAAATTCGGTATTCATCAATTAGTTCCCCAATCAATGTTTAACGCGGACTTCAGTCTTGAATTTTTCTAAATTAAATAATTGGTATAAAAAGACGTTTGCTAACGGTTTAAAAACCGCCAGTAAACGTCTTTACCTGTCGTCAAAGTTTGAAATTTATTTTTTGTTGGCTGAGGTTGGTTTCTGGTCAGTTGGTTCGGCGTGATCGTCTGTTTCAGCGGACTTTTGTGGATGCTTTTGCCGATAATGATAGTAGCAGCCAAATGGAACAAGATTTTCCGTGCGTGCCATGATTCGATCGATATTAGCGCGGTGTCGATAAAAGATGAACAGGGTCAAAATGAAAGCGACGGTGGTCAAAATGCCATCATGTAACAATAGCGAGGTAAATGTGATAATGGTCATCGCCCCCATTGATGCCACGGAGACCATACTTGAAAGGTAGACTAAGCTGGCAAAGATAGCGCTGGCAAATAAGAAAAAGGGGAAATTATAACCGGCTAGAATACCAGCACTCGTCGCCACAGCCTTGCCGCCCTTGAAGCCGTCGAAGACAGAGTAGGTATTACCTAAAATAGCTGCTAGTCCAATGAGTAACCCGTTGACGGGCCAACCGTGAATCATTGGTGCACCAAAAAAGGCGACTTGACCTGAAGCAAGGGCACCCTTCAAAATATCTAATGCCATCACAGCTGTCCCAGCTGTTCTTCCCAACACGCGATAAGTGTTAGTTGTCCCAATATTGCCGGAGCCTTCTTGACGTATATCTTTATGGAAAAAAAGTTTGCCAACCCACATTCCCGATGGTATCGCTCCAAGGAGGTAGGCAATGAATAGCATAGTGAGTAGTTTTACCATGATTATCTTCCTTCGCTCGAACTGAATGGCTTACATTTTAGCATGAACCGAAAGGTGTGACCAGCTTGACTGGTAAGTGAATAATGGAGCATCAACAGTTCTAAATGCGGAAAATGGGTTAAAATTACCCATGTCAGCCGTCCAGTTCTATGGTATTTTAATTTAGATAGCCTTTCACAGGTATAGAGATTGACCAGAGATTAATCATATCAATTAATTAGCAATTGTTTTTAAGAGAGGATGTTACCTATATGGCTTCTTCAGCCGATCAGTATGACGCAACAAGTATTCAAATTTTACACGGTCTTGAAGCAGTCCGTAAACGACCAGGGATGTACATTGGCTCCACCGACGCACGTGGTCTTCATCATTTGGTTTATGAAATTGTCGATAATGCCGTTGACGAGGCTTTAGCTGGCTTTGGCCAAGAGATCAATGTAACTATTCATCCAGATAATGCCATTACCGTTAAGGATCATGGTCGCGGAATGCCTGTCGGGATGCATGAGTCTGGAATTCCGACCCCAGAGGTTATCTTTACCGTATTACATGCGGGCGGAAAGTTTAACGATAGCAGTTATAAGACTTCTGGTGGCTTGCATGGGGTCGGATCGTCAGTTGTTAATGCATTGTCAGAGTGGTTGACGGTGACCATCGTCAAAGATGGTGTCAAGTACCAAGAAGATTTTAAAAATGGGGGTCAGCCAGTTGGCACATTAGTCAAGTTGGGCAAGACCAAGGAGTCCAATGGGACCACTGTTTCTTTTAAGCCAGATCCGAGTGTCTTTACAACGACTGTTTATAACTTCAACACACTGGAAGAACGACTACGTGAGTCTGCATTTTTGCTTACCAACGTTAAGATTACGTTAACTGATGAACGTGCTGAACAAGAGCATACAGAAGAATTTCATTATCCTGAAGGCATTAAAGAATTCGTTGCCTATTTGAACGAAGACAAGGATACGTTGGGTGATGTGATGTACTTTGACGGTAGCCGTGAAGGCGTTGAAGTGGAAGTCGCCGCGCAATATAATGATGGTTATTCAGAAACAATGTTATCTTTCGTTAACAACGTGCGCACACCAGGTGGTGGTACGCATGAGGCCGGTCTACGTGCCGCTTGGACCAAGGCTTTCAATGAATATGCCCGTAAAGTCGGTTTATTGAAAGAAAAAGATAAAAATCTTGAGGGATCCGATGTTCGTGAGGGATTATCCGTGATTATTTCATTACGGATTCCTGAATCTATTTTGGAATTTGAAGGTCAGACTAAAGATAAGCTGGGAACTAACGAGGCCCGGACCATTGTTGACAATGTGGTCAACGAACAATTGGGCTTTTATTTAATGGAAAACGGCGAATTTGCTCAGATGCTGATTCGTAAGTCTTTGCAAGCTCGACAGGCTAGAGAAGCCGCTCGAAAAGCACGAGACGAGAGCCGCAATGGCAAAAAGAAGGGGCGGCAAGAACGTCTCTTATCGGGAAAGTTAACGCCAGCTCAGTCTAAGAATGCAGCGAGAAATGAATTGTTCTTGGTTGAAGGAGATTCAGCTGGTGGTTCTGCAAAACAAGGCAGAGACCGCAAATTTCAAGCTATTTTGCCATTACGTGGTAAAGTGCTAAATACGGAAAAAGCGAAGTTACAAGATATCGTAAAGAATGAAGAAATTAACACGATGATCTACACGATCGGGGCTGGCGTTGGAGCTGATTTTAACTTAAAGGATGCCAATTATGACAAGGTCATCATTATGACTGATGCCGATGATGATGGTGCTCATATTCAAATTTTGCTCTTAACCTTTTTCTACAAATACATGCGTCCAATGATTGATGCTGGGCGTGTCTATATTGCGTTGCCACCTTTATATAAATTACAACGGGGTAGCGGCGCTAAGACACAGATTGAGTACGCTTGGACTGACGCTGAATTAGGCCAAAAAGAAAAACAAATTGGGCGTGGTTATTCTTTGCAACGTTTTAAAGGGCTTGGCGAAATGAACGCTGACCAACTGTGGGAAACCACGATGGATCCAACGACGCGAACGTTGATCCGGGTTCGAATTGACGACGCAGCTTTAGCTGAGCGGCGTGTAACAACCTTAATGGGTGATAAAGTGGAACCACGGCGAAAGTGGATTGAAGAAAATGTGGCCTTTAATTTAGAAGAAGATGGGTCCATTTTGGACAATACGGCCGTCAGTTCTGCCCATCAGGAACCTGAGAACGATTTACAGTCTGCCGATTCTACGACAGATATGAAATCAGATGGGCCGACGATTACCGTTTGGGATCAAGATGAAAGTTAAGCGACTGGCAAGTTAGGACCGAAGTTAGAGAGGAGCTGCATCTGTGGCAGAGCACACACAAAACATTCAAGAATTAACGCTTGAAGACGTCATGGGTGAGCGGTTTGGTCGTTATTCCAAATCGATCATTCAGGATCGGGCGTTGCCAGACATTCGTGATGGCCTAAAACCGGTTCAACGCCGGATTTTGTATGCCATGAATAAGGATGGCAATACGTATGATAAGGGGTTCCGTAAGTCGGCGAAGTCGGTTGGGAATGTGATGGGGAATTACCATCCACACGGCGATTCGTCGATTTATGAAGCAATGGTGCGGATGAGTCAAGATTGGAAGTTACGTAATCCGCTGGTCGAGATGCACGGAAATAACGGTTCAATCGATGCTGATCCGCCGGCCGCTATGCGATATACAGAGGCACGGTTGAGCAAAATTGCCAACATGATGCTGCAGGATATCGATAAAAATACGGTTGACTTCGTGCCTAACTTTGATGATACCGAACAGGAACCCACTGTTTTACCAGCGCGGTTTCCGAACTTACTCGTGAATGGGGCCAGCGGTATTTCGGCTGGTTATGCGACAGAAATTCCGCCCCATAATCTAGGTGAGTTAATTGATGCTCTTGTGTATTTATTAGCGCACCCGAACGCCGATACAACTGCATTAATGACCTACGTTAAAGGACCCGATTATCCCACTGGTGGGATTTTGCAAGGTCTTTCCGGGCTTAAAAAAGCGTATGAAACAGGAGCCGGTCGTGTCGTCCTTCGTTCGCAAACGGCGATCAAATCACTCAAAGGTGGCAAACAGGCCATTGAAATTACGGAAATTCCGTATGAAGTGAATAAAGCATTGCTGGTTAAAAAAATGGATGAGATCAGGATTGCCAAAAGAGTCGAAGGTATCGTTGAAGTGCGTGACGAATCAGATCGATCGGGCCTGACAATCATGGTTGAGTTAAAAGGGGACGCCGACGCTCAGGGTATTTTAAATTATTTATTGAAAAATACTGATTTACAAATCACGTATAACTTCAATATGGTGGCGATTCATAACATGCGGCCAGAACGAATCGGTTTAAAGACTGCGTTGCAAGCCTATATTGATTTTCAACGTGAAATCATTACCAAACGAACGCGCTTTGATTTAGATAAGGCGCAGCAGCGACAGCATATTGTTGAAGGTTTAATCAAAGCCTTATCCATTTTAGATCAAGTGATTGCAACGATTCGAGCGAGTCAGAATCGTAAAGATGCTAAGCAAAATTTGGTCAAACAATATGACTTCACGGAAGCGCAGGCTGAGGCCATTGTGACGTTGCAGTTGTACCGGTTGACGAATACTGATGTGACAGAGTTACAAAAAGAACATGATCAACTGACGAAAGACATTGCGCGCTTATCGGATATTTTGGCTAATGATGCATCGCTTCGCCAAGTCATACGTTCACAAATGCAAGCAATTAAAAAGGCGTTTGCGACACCTCGACTAACTAAAATTGAAGCTGAAATTGAGGAACTAAAGGTTGATCGTACCGTCATGGTAGCCGATGAAGAAGTCGTCTTGATGGTTTCTCACGATGGTTACATTAAACGCAGCTCAGTGCGGTCTTACCAAGCGTCCTCCGCTGATGATAACGGATTAAAGGAAGCAGATTATCCAATCTTATTGCGAAAAGTGTCGACACTAGATCATCTGTACATGTTTACCAATCGTGGGAATCTGATTTATCGACCTGTGCATGAAGTCGCTGATGCGCGGTGGAAAGATACTGGTGAACATATTTCTCAATCAATTGGGCTAGCGGATGACGAATCATTGATCGCAGCCTTCACCTTTAACAGTCTCGATACCACTGGGCGTTTTGTGATTGCTACTAGGATGGGATTAATTAAGCAAACCGCATTAGCTGATTTATTACCAGGACGAACTTATCGTAAACATGCTCAAGTCTATGAAAAGTTTAAATCACCTGCGGATTATGTCGTTAACATTCAATTTGTGGATCACGCAGCACCACTAACAGTGATGCTCATGTCACAACACGGCCTCGGCTTACGTTATGACTTAGCTGAAGTTCCGACAAACGGAGCCAGAACTAGTGGTGCTAAGTCGATGGATCTGCGCGATGGGGATATTGTGACGAACCTCCAATTAGTGGCAGACACAGATGAAGTTATGATTGTGACTCAACGGGGGGCGCTAAAGAAGATGGCGGTTAGCGAAGTTCCAGTGACCAGCCGGGCGCGCAAAGGTGTCTTATGCTTGCGCGATTTAAAGGCAGAACCACATGAGATTGTTGATTTCGTGAGCTTCCCTGCCAAGAGTCAGCAACCAGTTGAAATTATTACAAGTCACGACATACGGCATGATATATTGCCCATGGATCATGCATTGAATGCTAGATACTCGAATGGATCTTTTGTAATTGACATTGATACGGAGGGACTGCCAGTTGCCATTCGAATGAAAGCGTTAGCTTTGACGCTCAGTTAAAATGCCTTAACTTTGAGTAAGTCACCAAAAATGGGGACTTACTCTTTTGCTTTTCCGTCAAATCAGTTCGCCTCATGGTAGGTCGATTAGAAAAATTAGGTTTCGGTTATTAAAAAATAATTGCGTTTAAGATTTAATCCTTGCACGGAGTGGGGCTTGCTGCGTACAATTATCGTATTGAAAAGATATAATTTATACATGAAGTGAATACGAAGAAAGGTGGCCATCAGATGAAAAGTAAGCAGGAGACAATTTTCTCTTCGAAAACATTAACCTACTTTTTACAGCTTGCTGACACAATGAACTATACGCAAGCGGCCCAAATACTGGGAATAACCCAGCCAGCATTAACTCAACAAATCAAAAAATTGGAACGTACGGTTGGCGCACCATTATTTTATTCCGTGGGTAAAAAGCTTCGCTTATCTGAAGCCGGTCGAACCATGTTGAATGCGACTCACGAAATTTATGAGGTGTTAAACCAAGCAACGGATGAAATCCAACAATCGACCTCGGCCGACTCTGGCGAGATCAATGTTGGATTACTTACCTCTATTGAATATTCTGTTTTTGAAGATTTTGCGATTCAATATTATAAAGAAAATCCGGATGTGACGATTAGTTTCCACATGTTAACGCGCAAGGAAATTTGGGATCGCTTGGAAAATAATCGGATTGATTTAGCGATTATGTATCTGCCTGACGATAGCATTAAGAATTGGAAACCGTATCGGTCTAAAAAAATCATTACAGAAGACTTATTGTTTATTCACCATAATGAGAAATTCGCTGGTCGTAAAAAGATTCGCTTAAAGGACACCTTAAATAATGTTTGGGTGACCTATCCGCGTGAATACTACTTAGATCAAGTTATCCGTGAAAATTATAAAAATGCCATGGTGGATACACCTAATTCCGTCGCGCGGTTCACGACACCTGATCAAATTTACGAATTTTCTTCAGCAACGGGCGCATTCACGGCCTTGCCAAATAGCTACATTCTGGCTAAAGGGACCCAAGACAACATGTATTCAGCTCAATTTGAACCAGGAATTAAATTTGACTTAGCGTTCGTTTTCCGTAAAGATAAAGATGAGATTCCACGGGTAGGGCGTGTGCTCAATGCTTTTGACCAATATTTGGCTGAACAAGACTACACTACCCGGCTAACTCACATTCATGATGAAAAATATCGTAATAGTGAAGGAGCAAAAGACTAATGGCAAAAGAACTTGTTTTTGGACACCAAAGCCCAGATACGGACGCAATTGTTGCGGCAAAGGCTTTTTCGTATTTGCAAAACCAGCTTGGCTTCGATACAGAGGCAGTTGCCCTAGGTGAACCAAATGAAGAGACACAATTTGTTTTAAATTATTTCGATGAACCTGCACCACGGGTGATCGAAAAGGCGGGATCGGAAGTTAATGCGGTGATGTTAGTCGATCATAATGAACATCAACAAAGCGTTGCTGATATTGATGATGTAGCCGTCACTCACGTGGTTGACCACCACCGAATTGCCAATTTTGAAACGGCATCGCCTTTATACTATCGGGCGGAACCGGTTGGCTGTACGAGTACCATCTTAACGAAGCTGTTTGATGAAAATAAGATTGAGATTCCGACTCAATTAGCTGGTTTGATGTTATCGGCTATTATCTCGGACACTTTGTTATTAAAGTCACCGACAACCACTGATGACGATAAGGCAGCTGTGATTGCCTTAGCTGAAATTGCCGACATCGACTATCAAAGTTATGGTCTTGAAGAGTTAAAGGCTGGTACTAACTTAAGCGCTAAGACAGAAGCTGAATTAGTGCAGCAGGACGCAAAATCATTTGAGATGGGCGGTAAAACGGTACGCATCGACCAAATCAATACGGTCGACTTGGATGAAGTTTTTGCTCGCCAAGCTAAGCTCGAAGCTGCCATGGCCGCTGAAGCTCAAGCAAATGGTTACGATCTATTCTTAGTGCTGGTAACGAACATCTTGGATAGTAATTCTCGCCTACTCGTTTGGGGAGAACCGACAGCTGCGGTTGAGAAAGCCTTCAATACGACACTTACGAACCATACTGCTGATTTACCAGGGGTGGTTTCGCGTAAGAAACAAGTGGTCCCACCACTGCAAGATGCTTTTTAAACATGATTTGAATCTATTGCGCGGGATCCAAATTGGCAAGTTCGCCTGTGAGCGAAGCCAGTTGACTTGGGTCTCGCGTTTTTGCTTCGCGACTGGTTTTTAAAAGGCCCCAATGAATAAGCTTAAATGATTGTATCCGCGTGACGGTCGCGCCATAATGAATTCGTAGCGTTGATCATTAAAATCATTGTTCGGAGGTAGTCACGATGGCAGCACAACATGAATTATCATTTGATGATGAAGTCAAGGCACAGTTGCAACCGTTATTAAAGGGTGGCAATCAACTTTTGTTAAGTTATGACGACGGGGTTGGGCCTTATTCACATCATGGGCTAGTTGCCTTGCAAGTCTCGTTTCAGTTCGTTATTGTTGGCCAAGACGCCGATGTTAGCGATTATGAAGAAACGTTGCCATCCAATCTTGGCCCAGTTCGGTATAAGGGCTATTCTGGTCGTTTTTTAGGTCATAAGTTGCACGCTTCGTTTAATACCTTAATGCATGCAATTAAGTTGTCTGACGAAGGTGAACAAATTGATGATAATGTGGCTGTGATTGTTGACGATACCGCCACTAAATGATCATTGCCCTTCGATAAATCCGATTGTTAATTTGATTCTATTTCCCTTTGGGAGATGGGATCATTTTATTTTAAACGGGCTCAGTTGGTCACTGAGCACATCCCTTGCTTATCTGGCCAGATGGGTGATAATACTTACTTGTAGTAAGGGATTGAACTTAGTTTTTAGATCAGGAGGCTACTTTTATGAGATTAACAATTACACCAGCTGCTCAAGCAAAATTAGCGCCCTTGATGAAGCCTCATACACAATTATTATTAAGCTATGATGATGGCGTGGGGCCTTATTCAGCGGTCGGGTTCTGCTCACTGGATACAGCCTTTGATCTATTGGTAGTTGACCAAGATCAGGGCACGCCTGATTATGATGAGGCAATTGATTCCAATCTTGGCGAAATTAAGGTTAAAGGGTACAGTAAGGCCCAGTTAGCAGAGCAAATGCGGTTGGATTTAAACCCTACGTTTAATACGTTGCGGCTAACCAGCGATCATGAACAGTTGGATCCTAATGTCCAACTAAAAGATCTCACAACACAACAGGTCTAGACGAATTGGGAGCTGATAAAATGGATGCAGATCAAAAAACAGCAGCACTAGCTAAATTATCTAAGGAAGCGTATGCGGTTACGCAGCATGCTGATACTGAGCGACCATTCTCTGGGAAATATGACGCCTTTTATGCAGATGGTATCTACGTTGATATCGTAAGTGGCAAACCACTTTTTTCGTCAACAGACAAGTATGACGCCGGCTGTGGTTGGCCGTCTTTTACGCACCCTATTGATGCCGGATCGATTAAAGAACATCGGGATCGTTCATTTGGCATGGAACGAACTGAAGTGGTGAGTCGTGAGGCAGAGTCCCATTTAGGACATGTCTTTACGGATGGACCGACCGAGGATGGTGGGTTGCGTTATTGCATCAATTCAGCTGCGCTTAAATTTATTCCTGCGGATGAATTAAATTCAGTAGGATATGGTCAATATGCGGATCTATTTCCACAGGTAACCCAGAAGTAGCTTCACAATTTTATCAGGTCTAATCAAGGAGGTCTTTACATGGCGGAAGAGACAGCAATTTTTGCGGGTGGATGTTTTTGGTGTATGGTAAAGCCGTTTGATACGGTTCCAGGTATTAAAACGGTGGTGTCAGGATATACAGGTGGGCACGTGCCTAACCCAACATATGAACAAGTTGCCAGTCATACCACAGGTCACACGGAGGCAGTTAAGATCACCTTTGATCCAGCCGTGATTAGTTATGATCAATTAGTTAGCATTTATTGGCAGCAGACCGACCCAACGGATGCCATGGGCCAATTTCAAGATCGCGGGGATAGTTACCGACCCGTTATCTTTGTGAATAGTCCAGAGCAACGGCAAATTGCTGAAGCTTCGAAAGCTGCGTTGGCGGCCTCAGGGCGATTTGACGAGCCAATTGTGACGGAAATTGAGGCTGCGCAGCCGTTTTATGCTGCAGAGGACTATCATCAAGATTTCTACAAGAAGAATCCTTTGCGATACCAAATGGAAGAAATGGGCGGACGTGAAGCCTTTATCAAACAACAATGGGCTGATAAAAACCGAACAAATGCTTAAACTGATTGACGGTCAGCTCAAAAATCGGTATTCTAAACGTAAATAGTTTCCACTAGGGGTGTCCACATGGCTGGACTGAGACGACTTGGTCGGACCCTTTGAACCTGTAAGTTCAGACTTGCGAAGGAAAGTGGCCAGTGTGATTGAGGAATAACAACGCTGAAGCCTTCGTGGTTTTAGCGTTTTTTCTTGTCCAAATTGGCCGAGGAGGAAAAAATGAATCCAGAATTGTTAGCCGCCATTCGACGGCTTAATCCAGTTGTATTAACCGTTGCAAATGCGGTGACGATTGCAGAGGTTGCCAATGCCGTGAATGCAATTGGCGCCTCACCAATCATGTCAAAAGCACCAGAAGAAGCACCAGAATTAGTGGGGCTGGCAGGCGGTGTAACACTTAACTTGGGGACCTGGACGAAAGCGCAGGTTGATCAAATGGTTGCGGTGGGCCAGGCTGCAAATCAAGCGCAGGTTCCAGTTGTGATTGATCCAGTCGCGGTTGCATTGCCCAAACGACAACAGATCTTTACTAATTTAGTTGAACAAGTTCAGCCATCCATCATCCGGGCTAACGCTGGGGAAATGGCCTTTCTTGCTGGTGAAGATGATACAACGCGCGGTATTGATGCGACCGATTTAACTGTAAACCATGCGTTAGTCGCTGCAGAAGTGGCGAAACGTTTTAATTGTATTGCGGTGATGACCGGCAAAAAGGATTTCATCAGTGATGGCACCAAGACGTTTGTGGTTCATAATGGGACGACCCTATTTGCGACCCATGTTGGTTCAGGTGATATGTTAAGCAGCGTTTTAGGGGCTTTCTTAGCGGTGAGTGAGGATGCCCTAACAGCTGCAGTAACTGGCACTGCCATTTTCGCGGCTACGGGTCAGTGGGTGGCGCAGACTGCGCAACTATCCAATCAGCAGCCAGGAACCTTTGCGGTTAAATTAATGGATGGTCTGGCCGCCGTTAGCATGACCGATTTGAAATCTTTACTTGAGGTGGAGGTCAATTAATATGGCACTAACTGAATCAGTGGCACAATTTCCCCAGGCATTATCCATTGCTGGTTCTGATTCCGGCGGTGGTGCTGGTATGCAAGCAGATCTCAAGACGATTCAAGAACGTCACGTTTTTGCGGCTACGGTTCTTGTCGCGATTACCGCTCAGAATACGCTGGGGGTTCAGGATGCTTTTGCTCTGCCGACAACCTTGATTGACGAACAATTTGCTTCTTTGGCGGCAGATTTAGCAATCAAAGCTTGTAAAACGGGGATGTTGGCAGATGTCGAACGGGTCAAAGCAGTCGTTGCTAATCTCAAGCGTTATAACTTTGGCCCGCTAACTGTTGATCCCGTCATGATTGCGAAGGGTGGCGCACCGCTATTGAGTGAGGCGGCAGTGTCGACGGTTCGCGATGAATTAATTCCTTTGGCGACCGTGTTAACCCCCAATTTACCAGAGGCCGAAGCCCTGACCGGCTTGACGATTACGACCGATCAGCAAATGCACCAGGCTGCTGAACAGTTACAGACGCTAGGAGCGGCCAACGTCATTGTCAAGGGCGGTCACGAAGCCAATCCTGAATTGGCGAATGATTATGTTTTGTTGGCTGACGGTCGATCATTTTGGTTAAGTTCACCTAGAATAAAGACGCACAACACACACGGCACAGGGGACACATTGTCGGCCTGCATTACAGCAGAACTAGCTAAAGGCGCCGATGTTGAAACGGCGATTCGAATTGGTAAGGCCTATGTGTCCGCCACTATTGCCCAAGGGATCGTTGTCGGCCATGGTCACGGTCCCTTGAACCATTGGGCACAGATTCACGAGGGTGACGCTCATGAAATTTAACACGAAGATGTTGCAGGCTTATTTTGTAGCTGGAAGTCAGGATGTGCCGCAAGGACAAACTTTGCCGGAACAATTGTCCGCCGCGATTGCAGGTGGCATCACAGCATTTCAGTTTCGTGAAAAAGGGCCGCGGGCTCTGATGGGTGCTGAAAAAGTCGCCTTGGGTCAAACGTTGCACGAATTGTGTCGTCAAGCAGAAATTCCTTTTTTTGTTGATGATGATGTGGTCTTAGCACGAACGTTACGAGCTGATGGCATTCACGTTGGCCAAAAAGACCAACGAATTGAACAGGTCATTAATGAGTTACCAGGTTTGATCATTGGTTATTCTTGTCATACGGTCGCCCAAATTAACCATGCAAATGAACTTACTGTCGTTGATTATGTGGGTAGTGGACCGGTTTATCCAACCCTATCCAAAGCTGATGCAGATCCCGCCCTAGGAATCTCAGGACTTAAGCAACTTTTGGCAGTGAGTAAGAAACCGATTGTTGCCATTGGGGGCATTGACCAAAATAACTTAGCAAATGTTGCCCAGACCGGTGTAGCTGGTGCCGCGGTCATATCCATGCTGACCCGGGCTGATGATGTCCAAATGACAGCCACAATGTTGCGTCGAACTTTTACCAATTTTGATGCGTAAGACTTCATTCAATTGAGTTGCATCCGCGGTGTAGAATGTCTACACTTATAGCAGACTTTTAAAGACGTAGGTGAAGATATGAAAAATCGACCAAAACCCATTAATCCAGCCATGCCAACCAATATTGCAACCTTGATGATCGCCCTTAGTGTCGTCACCGGGTTACTGGTTGGCTGGTTATTACCGTTTGAATTTGACGGCTCATTCATCTGGGGTGTCATCGTTGTGTTGGCGTTCAATGGTTGCTTTGTTGTGCTTTATCGACGCTATACAATTAACAAGCAAAAGGCAGTGTTGGCCCAACAGGCAGCTGCAAAATCTGAGACCACGACTTCTGAAAAATAGTTGTGACGGGTAGACTGACAAAGTGATACAATTAATTTTGTTCCGGGCCCGTAGCTCAGTTGGGAGAGCGCCTGCTTCGCATGTAGGAGGTCGACAGTTCGAATCTGTTCGGGTCCATCTTTTTACGCTGAATCGTTGCCCAGTAGTAAAAGTGGCGGTTTACAAACGTTGATATAACAGTGTTTCGCTAATTTCGGCTAATCGACTCAATGAGTCCATCGCCAAAATGATGCCAATTTTGATGCCATAAAAGCACCTCGACAGTTTTGTCGGGATGCTTTTTTGTTTCATTTATCGGCTCGTCGTCAGGAAAACTATAAAGCTGGCAGGCCTTTATGAATCATCTTAGCAGGAAATAAAAGCTAGTTTCGTTACATTTAATACTAAAAAAGGGGGCTGAACGTGCGTGGAACTGTTTTAAATATAACTGACGCAAAACGATTCTGATTAGTTAGGACCATGATCTTGGTTAACCCCAATTGGATCAATCCACGAATGTGGGACTGGCGATTTCATCTTTTAACATTCGTTCAGCCTGCTGTAGTTTTATTATTCGTTGTTCGAGCTTTCTCAGTTCATCAGTTAATAGCGTTGCACGTTTATTGCGAATTTCTGGATCATTGTGATTCAATTGAGCAACTTTCTTTAGTGTGGTAATCGAAACGCCACTTTCTCGCAATAACTCGATGTTTTTAAGCCATTGAACATCAATATCTCGAAAATCACGAAAACCGTTGGTATCACGTGGAATGGTACATAGAAGTCCCTCTGAATCGTAATAGCGAATCGTGGAAACGGTTAGGGAGGTTAACTTGGCGGCAGTTTGAATTTTCATTATTTAGGCTCCAATAGCTGTAGCGGTGTGGTGCCAGCAAATAAATCAAATGCTTTATTTTTGAAATTGTCATTCATCAACGCGTCAACGAGAACTTCGGCAACGTCGGTCCGCGAGATCTGAGGCACATTGTTTGCTAAACTGGCAGTGCGGGTGGGAGCTTGATCGGTCAATATTGCTGGCCGGACAATTGTGTAAGTCAGCCCACTACTCTTTAAAATTCGTTCAGCATAATATTTAGTGACGTAATATAAAGGAATATCATAAACATCAAAAGTTGAGCGAGATCCTGCGCCGGCAGCCGACTCCATAATAAATTGGGGAATATCAAGTTGACGAGCAACATCCATCATTTTTACGGCACCGTCTAAATCAATCCAAACGGCATCTTGGGGACGAGCTTGGCTCGCTCCAGCGGTAAAAATTAGCGCATCAATGTTTTGAGGCAATTTTTTGACTAAAGTTGAAACGTCTTCATTCACTAAATCGATGACAACCCGTTCAACGGATGGGATGTTCGCCAATTTGGCTGGATTATGGCCGGTCGCGACGACATGATGTCCCTGATCCTGCAGTTGTTTAACGACTGCCATTCCATTACGTCCAGTGGCGCCAACGACTAAAACATTCATGATTTGATGACCTTCTTTTACTAGGATGTCGCTATCGTACACCTTAAAGTGAACTTTAGGTCAAGGACAAATTTACTCAGCTGATGGCTGATGACTTTCACCCCATAAACAGATTGCGTCCAACACGGGAAGCAGGGATTTTCCCCGCGAGGATAGTTGATATTCGACGTGAGGCGGAATTTCCGGAAATTGATGTCGTGTAATTAAATGATCATTAGTTAAACCCTGCAAGGCATTGGTCAACGACTTAAAACTGATTGCACCCATTGTGCGTTTTATTTCATTGAAGCGTCGTGTACCTTGAATACTTAGTAAATATAAGATTTCGATCTTGTATTTGCCACTAATCTCACTAAGCGTGTAGCTAAAGCCAGTTTGACTTAATTCTGCTGGTAAAAGGCAGTCCTTAAATTCGTTAGACATAACGGTATTACTCTCCTTTAGGTGAGTTACTTACAATAAATTGCGTACTTGTTTGACATTATTTGATATGAGATATTTTTCTTATCAAATTTAGGGAGGACATTTTTAATGAAAACAATTGTCTATGCTCATCCGTATGAAGGCAGTTTAAATCATGCCTTGTTAAATGAAATCACCGGCAAGTTTAAGGAAAACCAAGACGATTATCAAGTGTTGAATCTTTACGCAGATTCGTTCAACCCAGTATTATCGTCGCAGGATTTGTATAATTACAATCAAGGTATTTCAACCGATCCACTCGTCGAAAAATATCAAGCAGCGTTAGCTAAAACAGATGAATTAATCTTAATTTTTCCTATCTGGTGGTATGGTCTACCTGCTATGTTAAAAGGTTTTCTTGATCGAGTCATGTTGCCGAACGTTTCTTACGATTCGGACGATAATGGGCTGTTAACTGGAAAACTAACCAATATTAAACGAGCAACCGTATTGACAACTGCGGGATTATCTAAGCAACATTTCCAGCAGCTTAACGCTGCCAATGTTGAAAGTACGTTGATCAATGTTATTTTTAAAGATCTCGGAATTGGCCATCAATCGATTAGGTGGTTCCATTATGACACGATTCATCATGATCATGCTGATAGTTCAAGTTACTTAGAGTCAATCATTGATAAAATTTAGGCTAAAAGTGATGCTAGACCCCTGAAATGAGGCAACGTTTGATTGCTTTTACCATATTTTCTATGTAAATTAAACAGTTGTATCAATGGTTTGAAAGGGCACTCACCTCATGTGAAGTGTCTTTTTGTGGTCAACAGGCCTAAATGTGAATGATTATCATTGAGCATTTATGGTAAATTAGAAACTATCAAACAAAAACAAACGTGATTAATTGAACTCAACCAATTTCGTGGATGGCTATCGGAGGCTAAGCTTATGTTTACACACCAAATAGACGCGCATCTGGCACTTAAACTCATGACTGAGGAGGATGCGGATTATCTTTTTGACATTATCGAGCAAGATCGTCGACAACTACGAAGGTGGATGCCGTGGACTGATGCAACACAGACGGTTGCTGATGAGCTGAAATTTATCCGGTTTGCTCGTCAAAAGTTTGCCAGCAATGAAATGTTACCATTGACGATTGTCATTGATGGCTTACCAGTCGGCTGTATTGATTTACATCGTATTGATCGTGAACAGCAACATGCAGAAGTTGGTTATTGGTTGAAGGCAAAAGCCCAAGGCCATGGCGTTATGACTCGATCAGTCAATCGTTTATTGACAATTGGCTTTGATGAGTTAAATCTACACAAGATTATGCTAAGAGCTGATGTTGATAATCATCCGAGCCAGGCGGTCGCCCAACGACTAGGGATGCAACAAGAGGGCGTGCTCCGTGATCATGTTTTAGTCAATAATGAATTTCGAAGCCTAGTTGTCTTTTCAACGCTGGAAAACGAGTGGGAAGCACACGAATAAACAGGATTCAGTGGGGAATCCCCTAGTCATTGACGCCGTAATTGAGTACAATGGTCTTAGCAAATATTTAATATTTCCAACCGGTCTAATTTCAAACGGTCAATGACCGTAACTTAATCGAGGTGACTCACATGATCGATCCACATCAAAAACAAACCGAACAAACTGATGCCGAATTGCCTAATCAATTGCGAGTTATCACGAATCAAGCAACGGTCATTGCAAACGACCAAACAAGTTATGTTGGCGGTCCGCGTCTGACTAAAACAAGTTTTGTTAAAGCGGTGTTTGACGCAACCGGTCAGGCAATTGACCCTAAACAGGTCAGTGTTGATTTAAGCAATATCAACTGGGCTCGTCCTGACGATTATCGAGTTAACTTAAGATATGCTAATCCTGGGAAGACAGTGTCCGCAACGGCTCACTTACATCTATTTTCACTGAACGGTCGTGATGTAACGATTCATGCTGGGGAGCCCTTGCCAGTCAGCAGTGAGTTTGTTAGTGAATTAGTGGATCCTGGACACCCTGATGCACGTCAAAACGCTCAACTTGTGTTTGACGAACCTGTGGCTAGTTTCCAACCCGGTCATCGTTATGGTGCGATGTTAACCTACACAGTCAATGGGATTACTGCCGCTGCTCATCAAGTCCTCCAGATTCTGCCTAATTTAGTCTCAATTATCACAGCAAATCAGACCACTTATGTTAATGGACCGAAAACAAATTCTGAACGGTTTATTCGGACTTTATGTGACGCAGATGGGCGTTTAATTCCGGCTGAAAAGGCGGTTGTTGACATGTCAGCTGTTGTTTGGAATCGTGCTGGACGTTATCCGGTGGAAATTTCCTATACAGATCATGGAAAATCCATTCATCGAACTGCTTATGAAAATATTTTCGAACTGGCAGCTCACAATCAAATTGTTGTCGTCGGGGATGGGGATCCCATTCCGGCTCGTTACGTCGCCTTAGCTCGTGATCACTATGGTCGGGATCGAACTCGCTGGACGGCAATGACTTATCTGGATCCGTCGGCCAACCACCAATTGCCAGGAACTTACGATGTCCGCCTTAGTCTGGAAGTTAATGGATCGGTCGCCACGGTTCATCCAACACTACAGGTACTTCCTGAAATCTTACGGCCACTCAATAGCACTGCGGCGTGGACCATGCCGGTGGGACGGCATGGTGAGCCGTTGACGGAAACGCAAATTTTAGCAGCACAAAGCTTACGGCATAGCTTACGGCACACATCTGAGTCACGGGTTGCCAATAACGCGGCTAAAACTGCCGATAAATTGACCTGGTGGCAACGAATCTTTCATTGGGTTAAAAAGGGTTAAAAAATGATTCGCCCGTGAACGAGTGGTTTAATTTCGACCTTGGCATTAAAACAAAAGCTGAGGTCGTTTTTGATCGCTTAAAAAATTAAAATAGAATTGGACTTATATTTCATATGAACGAAATGAACGAAATTTTGGCTGAACAATTTTTAATTTCCGATCTTTCTAATGACCAACAGCGCATGATTAAAGCGATAAACACCTATATTGGCCAGTCTTTGGCTGGATCTGACCATGCGGTTGCTGTTATCCAAGGGGCAGCTGGGACAGGGAAGTCCGTTGTCTTAATGGACTTGGTGAAGCAGTATCTCGCTGACAAACGTTATAAGAGTGCGCTGGTGGTCAATCATCCGGAGCTCTACAAAGCTTATCGTGAGTTAGGTGCTGGTATCCCGGGAGTCAATTTACGCGATATTCGACGGCCAACGTCGTTAATTAATGAAGCGCAAAAGCAGCACCAACACTATGACGTGGTTTTTGTGGACGAAGCTCATTTGTTGTATTCAAAGTCCGAACCATATGCGCACTACCGCGGGCAAAACCAGCTTACCGATCTGATTAGTTTAGCCAAGGTCGTGGTGGTCGTTTATGATTTTGACCAAGTATTTCAATCAAAAATGTATTGGTCCAAAGAACTCTTGTTCAAGACAATTGGGCAGCATCCTTTCAAACAATTCGATATGACTTTTCAATATCGGATGGTTGCTACTGCTGCGCAGGTCAAGTGGATCGATGATTTAACCGCTCAACGGCCATTACGCCCGTTTCCAGAACAACCTCCATTTGACTATCAATTTTTCGAAACCGCTGGTGCTATGTTTGAAGCAATTAAGGCAAAAAACAAGGCGGCCGGCATGAGCCGGATGGTAGCAACCTCTGGCTTCCCACGGATTGATGGCCGCCATAATGTCGAAATGGACTCTTTTTCACTACCATGGGATGAATGGGACCCACAGCGAACACATTGGGCGAAGCGGGAATATTCGATCAACCAAGTGGGGACGATTTATACGTTACAGGGGTTTGATCTAAACTATGTTGGCATGATTATTGGTCCATCTTTTGGCTATGATCAAAAGACAGATACGATGACCATTTTGCCAGATAAATACTCACATAAAGAGATCTTCAAGAAACGACCTGATATGAAATTTACCCAGCAACAATACAAAATGTTTATTGCAAATGTTCTCAATGTATTGATGAAACGGGGCAAGTACGGTTTGTATTTGACTGCTTATGATGACGAACTGCGAGCACGTTTAGCGACGCTGTCAAAGAAAGCATAAGTAAATCGACAAACAGGGTTAAGTAATAATTAAGTAAGAATAGAAAAGCAAGTTAACGCTAGTGTTATGGATAAGCTTTAGCCATCGTGCTGCCGGCTTTAAGACGTAAATTTAGCCAGAACTTAGGCTTTCAGCTGCAAACTTCCGTGAGACTACTTTACCAAAGTTATTGATCGTCCCGTTGAAACAGCTATTGAGCCAATGGCAGCCATTATTACTAATGTTTATTTTCGATTCAAATTGTCAATCTACAGACGACTGTGAATATTCATGGATTTAGCTGGTTAATAACGACTGAGTTAAAGTTAGCCAGAATTGAGCCTCGATAGTTTTTGAGCAGTTTTTGAGCCTAATCTTGATGACGAGATTTATCAGCATTTTAAACTGATAAAGAGAAATTGAACACGATTAAAAAAAGCCATTTACTGAAGTATCCGTACTAACACGGAACAACTTCAGTAAACGGCTTTTTAAAGATTGAGTTTCTAGAGAGCCGTTTAATCAGGCTAAGATACAACTTAGCATAATATATATTATGTAAACTAGACTAACATAAATTTTGTGTATCAAATTTAAACGCGTGTGATTCACCCCTTTTTGTCTGTCTTTAAATGGTTAATCGTTAACCAACTCGGTTCTCCGTTCGAGAAAATCAACTATTGCGCAATAGCAGTGCTCATCACGAACAAAGTTGTCATGTGACTATAACGACACAAAAACGATCCACACTGGCTTGCAAGTGGCCCTCGCGTGAATCGTAAGGCGTTATTCTTTTAAGCTGGCAAAATTTGCACCGTCGTCGTTCGCGGCCCATCAGGTTCTTTAGCAATCATGATGTTGGTCGAGGTTTGATCCTTGGCTCCATACTTGTCTTGATAAGCTTGATCAATATTGGTCATTAAGGTTTCGTCATCAGTTTCAGGGATCCACCGAAAGTTGACTGTATAAGTTTGACCACCGAGTTCAATTTTGCCAGCTTGCTGCTGTTTAGCTGCGGCAAACCATCGTGATTTTTGTCCGTAGCCAGCTCGGATATAAAGACCGTCGTCCACGACAACTGACCAAATATAGGTTGGTGTGCCAGTGGTTTTCATGTCTTCGTGGAATGGTGCGACATGAAAATCATCTAGTGATTTGAATGCTTCTAACTGCGTGGTTGTCCAATGCTTGTCTGCCATAGTTATTGCCTCCGTTTGTGCATTAATTAATTGTTGGTTGCTTAATCCAGTTCCAGTAGCCATATTCAGTATAGTTGACTGATTTCAAACTGCCAATAAACAAAGTCCCCCAATTGTTTACTGCGCCTGTTAAACTAAAGTCATGATTAATAATTATGCAATTAAATGACCCACTACAATACTGCCAGGGGTTCTTTGCGAGTCGGCGTTGGAAAGGCAGCCGCTAATTGTCGGCGTTCTTGATCCGTTAGCTGAATTTTTCCAGCGGCTACATTAACCAAAGCGTGCTGGCGTTGGCTTGTTTGCGGAATGGCCAAAACTTGCTGGTGATCGACCACCCATGCCAACATGATGGTAAACACGGATGTCTGGTGCGCGAGTGCAATTGTCTGTAAGATTTTGTTTTGCCGTAATTGTCCACCCAATTGATCCCCTTGAGCGATCGGTGAGTACGCAATTAGCGGCAGCTGATGCTGCTGTTGCCACGGTAACAGGTCAAACAACGGTCCACGATTTTGTAAGTTGAACAGGACTTCGTTAGCGCTGACGTTTTCACCATGTGGGACTGACAGTAATTCTTGAAGATCGGCAACGTCAAAATTAGAGACGCCCCAACCACGAATCTTCCCCGCCTGTTTGGCATCCTCTAAGGCCTGAACGGTTTCGGACAATGGAATCGTTCCGCGCCAATGTAACAAATATAAATCTAGGTAATCAGTGCCTAACGCCATTAACGAGCGATCTAGCCGTTGCGGCAGTCGTTTTGCACTAGCATTTTCTGGCAAGACTTTAGAGATTAAATACAAACTGTCTCGTTGCATGTTGCTAATGGATTCACCAACCAATTTTTCTGAACGTCCGTTACCGTACATTTCTGCGGTGTCAATGACGCTAGCACCGGCGGAAATTCCCGCCTGTAATGCTGCAAGTTCTTGTGGACGTTGCCCAATTTGGTCTCCCATATGCCAGGTTCCAAGCCCAATCGATGGCAATTGTTTGCCATTAATCCTGACAGTTTTCATAAAATGAACCCCTTTCGTAAATTAACGACTGCATCAAAAACCATAGTTTAAGTGCCGAACAAAGGACTAAAAACTGAGTTAAACTTAGTTATTTCCAGCAATGCTGGCTAATATCAAAACTGATTAGGAGATGAACACCTTGAATAAACGACCTTGGCTAGCCACAATGATCGGACTATTGGTGGTAACAACAATTGCTGTATTAGGTCTTGCCCGACCCCACGGTTTAAAAAGCGCTCCCTTAAAATCGGCCAACTTGACCACCTTCATGAGAACGACCAACCAAGCTGGTCAACATGATCGCATTCATCAAGTTCATGGCACCTCAATGAGGCAACTCCCCGCCAACACACGCTATATCCAGGTCTTGCCTAATCAGCGACGTCAGTGCATGACTGGCGTTGGTGGCGCGTTAACAGATAGCGCAGCCGCTGTATTGCGTCAAGCTACGCCGTCGCATCGTCGACAAATTTTACATGCTTATTTTAGTTCAACCGGTGCCCACTATACCAATGTTCGCTTAACGATCGGCTCCTGTGATTTTTCAACATTTAGTTACGATTATGAGTCCAAACAGTCAGATCCAAGCTTGCGTCATTTTTCAATGAAAGCAGAAAATCGCAATGTCCGGCCCATGCTACAACAGATTCAAGCGATTCAACCGCACCTAGCTTTATCAGCGGCCCCTTGGGCACCGCCTGCTTGGATGAAAGTGAGTCAACGTCGGGCCGGACAAAATTTTTTGGTCAATAATCAGCTAAAACCCGCGATGAAGACGGTTTATGCCGCGTATTTAGTCAAATATTTGCAAAATCAACGTGCTCATGGGATTAATATCGAGACACTATCGCTGCAAAACGAACTACAGGCGAGTTCAGCTTGGGAGTCAATGACCTGGTCTCCAGATCAGGCGGCATCCTTTATCACTCATGATCTTGGTCCCAAGTTGCGACAAGCCGGTTTACCTACCAGAATAATCGTATGGGATTATGTTCGCAGTGATCAGACTGAACCGGTAATGATGGGCTTTAATCAGTGGACGACGGCGTTTTATCGTCACCCAGGCGTGAAAAAATACGTTACCGGAATTGGCATCCATTGGTATGCCGCGAATCTTGACCCCCAGATGGCCTTGGGCAACTTATTCAAGCAGCCCGCCTGGGACGATAATTTTACCAATTTAACTACTTTTCATCGACAGGAACCAACGCAGCAGATTATGGCGACAGAAGCGACTCAAGAACGTGGCATTTGGCTACATAGCTGGACGCCTGCTGCCCGATACAGTTACGACATTATTAACGATTTCAATCATGACGTAACTGGTTATCTAGATTGGAATCTTGTTTTAAACGGCGCCGGTGGTCCAACCCATAAGGTCACTAATCCCTGCAGTGCACCGATTAATGTGTTGCATCCTGGCACTTCACATGAACGAGTCGTGATTAACCCCAGTTATTATATTTTAAAACGCGTCAGTCGCGATGTTCAACCAGGTACGGTGAGTGTCAAGAGCCGCAGTAATGTTACTGGCATTGATCAAACAGCAATTCAACAACCAGATCATAGCGTTCGGCTCCTGATCAATAACCGCCACCGCCACGTTGAGCAAATTACAGTTGTATCTGGTCATCAAGCCTACCAAGTTCGTTTGACACCACAGTCTTTTAATGCCATTAGTCTACCGGCCGTTGACCAACAAACGACGATTTCTACCCCACCAGCGTTAAAGACGGCCCCAGTGTTTAATGGTTTGAAACACGTATGGAGTCATTGGATTTTACCCCTACTGCCATTGTGGCAGGTCTGGTCACTCCCGCTGTAGAAGCACTGCGGTGAGGTTAAACATCAATCAAAAATCTCATATTTCATGCTCATGATTGGATGATCCCCGCTGCTTTCATGAACATGTGCGTCACCGTTGGGCCAACGAAAGTAAAACCTTGTTGCTTCATTTGTTTAGCAACTAAACTGGCAAATCGTGAATGCGTCAGCGTCGAATCGTCTGTTATTACTGGCATCAAGTTGACAAAGCCCCACATATAATCGGCAAATGTTGTGCCACTTTCTTGAATGGTTCGAATCGCCCTAGCATTTTGGATAACGGCGCGAATTTTTCGTGGATTCCGAATCATTTCTGGATCGGCAGAAATTCGTTCAATATCCGGCTCGTCTAAAGCAGCCACTTGTGGAATTTGCATACCAGCGAAATCTCGACGATACACCGGTAGCTTGCCTGCGGCTACTCGCCAACTAAGTCCGACTTGAAAGACGCCGACCGTCAGTAGTTCAAATAGTCGTTGATCGTCATGCGTGGGCTGACCAAAGTGTTCCTGATAATCTTCAACACCTACGTTAATGGTCATTTTCGTTCCCCTCAGCTAGTGACGCCAATCCGCATATTGACTCGATCGTTGCAAAAATGCTTGATCAAAAGGATCAGGGCCGATCCGCTCGCCGCGATCTAATTCTGCCAATTTGGTCATGTCTGCCGTCGTTAATGAAAAGCCTGCCAAATTAAGATTTTCAATTAACCGCTTTTCATGAACCGATTTAGGAATGATAACTACACCTCGTTGCAACTGCCATCGCAAAATTACTTGGGCCGGTGTCACTTGATGTTCGGTTGCCATACGTTGGATCACCGGATCTTGTAACTCATGACTCTTTCCCCCACCTAATGGACTCCAAGCTTCGTGGACAATCTGATTTATTTTTAAATAATCGTGCAATTCAGTTTGTTGAAAATATGGATGAGTTTCAATTTGATCGACCATTGGTGGCACATTGGCTGTGCTCATCAGGTGTTCAATATGAGCCGGTTCAAAGTTTGCCACGCCGATTGCCCGGATCTGCCCATCATGGTACAGATCTTCCATGGCCCGCCAAGCGCTTTCATAACCTGGTGCTGGCCAGTGAATAAGATATAGATCTAAATAGTCCAATCCCATTGTGGTTAACGTTGTTTGAAACTGTTGAATGGTTTCATCGTAGCCCCGGACATTGTTCCACAACTTTGAGGTAATGAATAGGTCGGCTCGCGGAAGATTGCTGGTACCAATCGCCTGTCCTACGGCCGCTTCATTGCCATAGTAGCTGGCCGTATCGATATGCCGATACCCGTTTTTTAAAGCAGTGGTTACTGTTTGGTAAGCTAATTTTTGATCGGTAACTTGGAAAACGCCGACGCCCAGTTGTGGCATCTTGACATCGTTGATTAATGAAACAGTTGTCGTCATTGGCTGCATCATTTTAACCTCCAGAAGTAAATATGACTGATAACCTCATTATGACCTGTCGGCTTGAGCATTTCAAACTGGACGGATTAGCAAATAATGATAGGAAGTCGCGTTCTTTTAGAGAACTCTCTAATCATTGGTTCTGATTGAAAAATCTCTGATAGGATATGAGTAAGCGGTTTCTAAAAAACATATTTGAGGGGTGTTCAAATGTCATTTAAACAACGCTTTACGCTTTTGTTGGCTACCATTACTGCCGGTCTAACCTTTGCGGTGGGAACATATCGGCCGCAGTCAATTTTAGCTAGTAGCAAACCTGTTACGATTTATCTCACACGCCATGGTGAGACAACCGCCAATGTAATGATGCGTGTTCAAGGCTGGAGTGATTTTCCATTAACTAAGAACGGCGTGAAGGTGGCAGACAACTTGGGACGTGGGTTAAAACATACTGATTTCAAGGCGGCTTATGCAGGTAATTTAACGCGCCAAACAGTTACTGCGCAAGAAGTATTACGATATTCTGGCAATAAAAAAGTTCATGTGACACAAAATAAGGATTTACGTGAAGGTGGCTATGGTAGCTTTGAAGGCGACCCCATTGCCGCGGATAATAATAAGATTGCCCAAGTCGATGGTTACCAGACTGGTGATGAATTTATGAAAAAAACGGGTAAAGATTACTGGAATAAACTGCAAGATGCTTATCACAAGCTAGATGTTGAAAATAGTCAACAGACTAAGCTAGCGGCTGCGGACCGTGCTGAAAGCGCAAAAGCAGTGCAACAGCGGATGACAACCGAGTTGAATCATATCGCTAAAACCACTGCTAAGAATGGTGGTGGTAACGTATTGGTTGTGAGTTCAGGCATGTCAATCAATGAATATTTATCGACGATGAGCTCAAAATATGATGGCAAACCATTGAAAAATGCCGCCGTGACTAAATTGATCTATAAACACGGTAAACTACAAGTTACTGGCCCGATTGGGACACTAAGCTATGTTAATCAAGGTGCCAAAATGAATCATTAGTTGCATTCAAATAATTACGACATTAAATGAAACCGTGCAAAATGTGTTGGTGTATCGATCTTAAGGTACCCCAACACATTTTTAATTTACGTCATTTTGATGGTCAAAGCTTAATTCACAATTACTAAAAATAGCAATCAAAGAGGTGAATTTATATGATAATTATGGTGATTTAGGTTTATATAATCATGTGAGGAGGTAATCAATGTGAAGCGCACCCCAGTCATTAATAGTCAGATTGCTAAGGCAATTGCTGAACTCGGATATACCGATTGGTTAGTCGTGGGTGATGCTGGATTGTCAATCCCAAAACAAGTTACTAAAATTGATGTCGCCATTGCTAGACAAGTCCCCACCTTTAGCGAAGTTTTGCAAAATGTTTTAACTGAGTTGTCTGTTGACCGTGTTTATGTCGCAGAAGAAATTAAAACGGCTAACCCAGATCAGTTAGACACGATTAAGCATTTATTGCCGACAATCCCGATTGTTTTTATTCCGCACGATGTGCTTAAGCAACGGCTTGGACAAGTATCGGCAGTCATTCGAACGGGAGAAATGACCCCCTTTTCCAACATTATCTTAGAAAGCGGCCCGTTTAATTAAGAGAGGAAGTTGATTGATATGAATATTTCATTTATTGGTATTGGCGATATGGGCAGTCAAATGGTGCCACACTTAGCTGAGGCTGGCCACACTGTGACAATCTGGGATCGAGATCCTGACAAAATGGCGGCAATTGAAAGTGATCGTATTGCCGTAGGAAGCTCCTTAGAAAATGTCGTTAAAGCTTCACAAGTGATCATTACCTCAGTTATGTCCGATGATGTCTTAGCATTACATCTTGGAAATGACCATACGCCAGGTATTATCAAATATTTGCAACCAGACAGTATTTTGATCGTCACCTCAACCCTTGATCCAGAAAAAATTTTCACCATTAACCAAGCAATGCCAACGACGACCAAATTATTAGATGTTCCAATGATTGGTGGAGTGCGATATGCTCGTGAAGCCCAGCTTAATTTAATTGCTGCTGGACCAACCAAGGCATTTGAAGTCGTTTCACCTATCTTAAGTTTGCTGGGAAATGTTAAATATACAGGCGCTTTAGGAAATGGCGCCAAGCTCAAATTGATTACTAATGTGGGAATTATGGCGGCCGAAGCCGGAATCCGTGAAACGCTGGATTTAGCCGACGCTTACGGAATTGACTATGAAACTGTACTTGATTTACTCCAAGTAGGTCCCTTAAAACCAGTAGTAATTCGTGCGTTAGATCAAACAAATCCGCGGCCGCTGAAAGATTCAGTGGCGGATGTGGATGAATTATTGGCAGCAACTGAATCCTTACTCAAATTACCGTTAGCAGAGGCCGCTCGTAATCGTCTACGAAAGGCAGTTAACGATGACCCTCAGGAAGCTCGTTTTATTGACATTACGACGACGGATACGAAATTACCTCAATTTAGACAATAATAATTTTAGCTGATAGATTAAATTTCGTAATAAAGCTGTTTTAAACTAAAAGCGCTTCAAAAAGGACCTTATCCGCTCAATGTGAGAGAATAAGGTCCTTTGCTTGAAAATAATCTAATAGCTTTATTTCAATTGATCCATCTGATCAATATCAATCATCCAAGCCAAAGCTAAGGCTTTTTCACCTAAATGAGCACCGACGACTGGGCCAAAATAACTCAAATCAAATGGCATTGACGGGAATTGCTTCGATAATTTATCCCGCCATGTTTGACCAGCAACAGGATCGTTCGCATGAATCACGATTCCTCGTAGTGGGTAATCAACCTGCGCTTGAGCTTCTGAAAAGAGCGTCTCTACGCGCGCCAAAGCCTTTTTAGTTGAGCGAACTTTTTCAAAGGCCACGATTTCATGTGTTTGATCATCAAAAGTTAACAATGGTTTGATTTTTAAAACGGAGCCAATAAAGGCCGAGGCGTTGGATAACCGACCACCACGGACGAGGTTTTGCAGATCATCGACAACAAAGTATTCCCCCATTGTTGCCCGAATTTTGTCTAGTTGGTGAATAATTTCATCAGGGTCAGCCCCGGATTGTACCATGCGGGCTGCGGCAAGAACCAAATAGCCCATCAGGCGAACCGTAATTTGTGAATCATACGGAATCACATGAATCCGATCTGCGACTTCAGCAGCGACGCCCTGTAAGGAACCAACAAATCCTGAAATTGTACTAGCCAAGTGAATACTGATGACCGTGTCATATCCTTCATCGGCTAAATGATTATACAACTCAATCATTGAGCCTAACGGGGGTTGCGATGTACTAGGAAATGATTTAGATTCTCGTAGTAATTGGTAAAACCCTTCCGTGGAAATATCAACGCCTTCGTTGAAAGTCTTCCCATCTACAACAAACGGAATGGGAATGACATGTATGTTGTTATCTTCAATTTCAGTTTGGGACAGATAACAAGTACTATCTGTAACCACGGCAATCTTCATAACGTCGTCGACCTTCTTTTTCGAAAAGTATTCGTCAATTCTACCACACCTAAAAAATAGTAACTACCGTTGCTCACCCTTTTGTGTGGTCAGGAGCCAAAGACAAACCAGATCAATTAAAAACAGAAGTGACAGCGAGCCCGCCCCCATCTGTGAACGACCAACGAGTTGCGCAATGAAAAATATGCGTCAAGCCGTCTAAAGTCGTGATATGTTTAAAAAATCGGCAACACCGCAGCCACTACGATGTTACCGTAACCAGAGTTGGTTCAGTCATAAAAAAATCCAGCTGCACTCTGGCTTTATAAATGCGATTGATTTAGTCATTTTATGGAAACCGCTCATGCCTAGTATGCCGTAAACAAAGAGTCCCCCGCCTTAGGGGTTAGCGGTTGGTGTTATTAACGATGCCATGATGCCTAAGACCACATTCCAGCGACAATCGTTGTATGTGACGATGTGACGGTACGTTAACGTCGGGTAAATCCTACTGACTTTTTTGACATACGTGCCGGTAGCAACTAATTGAGTCAGCTGTGGCAATTCATGCAAATGGTCTCGTAAATCAGCGGCCCCCATGGCGTCTAAGGGGATGACGACCAATCGCCGTGTCCTCGCACTTCTCCGTCCATAAAGAAATGGTCAAAACTTTACTCAATTTGAGATAAACGAGACAGGCTCGTTTCTAAGCGATTAAGCAAGATTTGAAGCAAATTTTTTTCCTCGTCTGTCCATTTGTCAAACACTTGCTCAGTCAGTTTCTCAGCGGCTGTGTTGATCGCAGTCAAAGCTGCATTACCAGCTGGTGTAACTGAGTAAATCAGTTGGCGATGATCACGACCAGTCGCTTCTTTGTCAATCATTTCTTTGTTACCTAAACTCTTAAGTTGACGACTAAGCGTTGAGGTATCGAGTTCGGTGGCGGAAGCGAGCTGCTCTTGAGTTGTATAACCTTGATCTAGGTTAGCTAATAACTGCCATTCAGCGATGGTTAGTTGCTGCATTTTGGTAATCGCCAATAATTGAGTCCGATGAATTTTTTCACTATCTTGGAGCGCTGACAAGCTTGGTTTCATGTGGTCACCTGCAATCATAATATTTTCTTAATCTGTATTGCATTATACAATAACAAAATTGCATTTTACAAGTGACGGTTAACAATTCTTTGTTTTGCGTTGCTATTTATCGACGCCTATAATGGTTATCATTGAGTTATATACGAACGTCTTAAAAGGAGATATAGGCATGTCATTTGATGGCACTTTTACACATGCAATGGTCCATGAACTGAGTAAGCAATTAACTGGCGGCAGGGTCGCCAAAATCTCACAGCCCTACCCAAATGAAGTAATGCTAACTGTTCGTAGCCAATCGAAAAATTATCCATTACTACTATCCGCCCATCCTAGTTATGCCCGCATTCAAATCACTGAAATTCCTTATGCTAATCCAGCAACCCCAACCAATTTCACGATGATGTTACGTAAGTATCTGGATGGCGCGATTTTGGCTGAATTGGTTCAAGTGGATAATGATCGAATTGTCCGCTTGAACTTCAATACACGTAATGAATTAGGCGACCGTCAACGGATCAGCTTAGTTCTTGAAATGATGGGACGGCATAGTAATCTCTTTTTGTTAGACCTTGGTGATCAGCGAATTTTAGATCTGATTAAGCATGTCAATCCCGATCAAAATCGAGTACGACCATTGCTACCGGGCGCAACTTATCAAGCACCGCCTGCACAAAATATGATTAATCCTTTTGTCAGTGCTACCAATATCGAAGCCTTAGTTCATGATTTCCCAGCAGCTGAAGTATTGGCTAAACAACTACAGATGACCTTTCAAGGCTTAGCACATGACACAGCATTATTATTAGCACGAGCGTTGCACAACAATTCGCAATCGGTCGGGGAAAATTTTCATGCTTTCTTTAGTCAATTTGATCAACCCGTTCCGACCTTGACGGAAAACGCTGCGGGGAAAACAGCTTTCAGTGCGATTGCAATTCATGATTCCACTGTCCGTTCGCAGACATTTCCCAGTTTGAGTCAATTGTTAGACTTTTTTTATCAAGATCGAGCTGAGCGAGAACGGGTTAATGAACAGGCAGGAAATTTAATTCATATTGTTCGCAATGAGTTGAAGAAAAATCGAACAAAATTGAAAAAATTACAAGAAACATTGGCTGAATCGGATCACGCTGATGAATATCGAATTAAAGGTGAGTTATTAACGACTTATCTGGGACAGGTTACCCGTGGCATGAAAGAAATTGAATTACCCAACTTTTATGATGATAACCATCCCTTAAAAATCACTCTTTCAAATCAGATTGGACCTTCGCAAAATGCTCAAAAATATTTTAATCGCTATCAGAAATTGAAGAATGCCGTTGCCTACGTGAATGAACAATTGGCAAAAACTGAAGCCGAAATCAACTATCTAGCAAACATTCAGGCCCAAATTGAATTAGCTAATCCTAAGGATATTAACGAAATTCGCCTTGAATTGCAGCAACAAGGCTACATTCGGTTACCTAAGACTAAGAGTCGCAAGAAACCGCGGTTGCAGATTAGCCAACCGGAACAATTTCATGCTAGCGATGGCACCTTGATTTCAGTGGGTAAAAACAATCTGCAAAATGATAAGTTAACCCTCCACACGGCCAACAAAAATGACATTTGGCTTCATGTCAAGAACCTGCCCGGCTCTCACGTCATCATCCATCAGGCCAACCCTCAGGAACAGACACTGACCGAAGCTGCTTTGTTAGCCGCTTACTTTTCTAAAGCCCGCGCTTCGGCGAGTGTGCCAGTAGACTACGTGCCCGTCAAAAAGATCCGAAAACCCAATGGTGCCAAACCTGGATTTGTCATCTATGAGGGACAACGAACCCTATTTGTCACCCCAGACGAACACATCGTTGATCAACTTAGAGGTTAACAGATTTTTTTCATCTGTTTAAGAAGTAGAGCTAAGCTAACCGTTTTACTAATGGTCTAGATTAGGTTGGCGTAGCTCGACAAAAAGCAGGTCCAAAATTGCGCAAAGTTTGCGTTTGGACCTGCTTTTTATTAGATTCATTTAGGTATGGGTGTCCTTTTTAATTCACTGATTAATTCACTGAGAGACTCCCTAAACTTCATTGATTCTGATTTTAACGAAATCAAGTCATGTGTAACTCGCCTGGAAAAGCGATGACGAGTTTAGCCCCTAGTCTAAATTGTGGACTAGTAAGTGGTAGACTGGGACGCCAGCGCATATCAATATCAGTCGGTAAATCAGTCATTGAAATGTCCCCAGCCGTGAGTGTTTTGAATGCTCCTTGACTCAAGTGCGTGCGGTCAGCACTGGTGGTTTTATTAATCAATGCGCGGACTAATAAGCGAATCCAATTGATTCCCGTCCCTTTGTTTAATAAGGCTAATTCAGTAAACGGCAATGCTGTGGTAATCATACGCGAGTGACCACTAAATGCTGAGAACAAGGTACTATAGAAACCCGAATGCCGCATTGCGCCTGGCTCGGCCGCAATACCAGGAATACCTTGTGGTTGGGCCTTAAGTGTGTGAATTGGCTGATCGTAAGCTAATTGACCGACTTCTTGCGGATCATTGACACCAATTTTATTCGAATGATAGACAACTCGAGATAAGAAGTGTGCCCCATCCTGAACCGGATTGAGAGCCTTATCTTTATTGATCACGCCAACATTTTCATGATGTAAGCGCAAAGCGCCAATCAACTTTAGCCGGTTGCCAGGAACAAAGATCCACTGAGGTCGTTCTAATTCAACTAATGTCATGATGTCGGAAATTTCTTGTGGTTCGAGATACTGCTTGTCCGCTAACTGTGGGATAAGACTAATTGCATTCGGATTATTATTAACCACAATTGTTTTAATTCCTTGCTGGTGCAATTCACTTATAACCGTGCTCATAACATAGTCGCCAGCCGCACCATCTCCTAATCGAAAGGGTCCAGTCGTTACAACAAGTGCCGATTGGTCTGATAAGGGTGAACTTTCGTTTTCTAACTCATAGGTCGAATAAAACGCTGGCACTGCTTCAGAAAACTCACCGGCTGTTGGCTCAACAGTCTTAAAGGTTGCTTGAATTCCAGCTGCTTGAGCCGCGTTCATAATCGCATCAGTATGCGTGTGCCACAACTGCGCGATCAGACCATCACTAAATCCGTAATACTTGGCCTGAGCTAACCAATGGTTATCATGAGGATGAGCGGCGACGTCAATTTCTAGTTCATAAATATGGCGCAACTTATTAAAATAAAATTCATTAATCTGAGTCAACTCAGCCAACTCATCAGACTGATAACCACGACGAATGGCTTCTAATAAAAGCATGATCCGATTGTCCAGGGGATGAATCAGTTGCTGGATTAAATCATTATCTGACAGTTTTGCTAAGGCGTCAAAAGCAAAATCACGATCGTGATAATGTGCGCCACGCATTGCCTTGATTAAAGCTTCTTCCACAGAACGTCCGATGCCAAGGGTCGTGCCAACTGATTTTTGCACCGTCGTTAATTGACGATCCACGCTAACCCCATGGCGTTCCGCTTCATCAAAAGCAAAAATCGGAAACCGCACCACAATATGGTCCAAAACTGGCTCAATTAAAGCCGTCCGTTTAGCAAATCCGGTAGGTAACTTCACCTCCGGTAATGGCACCCCAGTCATAACATTGGCGGCAACTTGCGCAATTGGATAACCACTAGCCCTTGCTAGTAGGGCTGAAACGCGATCATAGTACGGATTGACCTTCATGATGAAGTAACGATCAGCCCCTGGATCGAGCGCAAATTGAACATGAAGAACGCCGACAATATGCAACTGACGGGCGACACGGAAAGCAGCCTGCCGTAACTTTTGATACTCGCGATCGGTCAGTGTTTGAATGGGCGTCAGCTCGATGGAATCGGCTGCATGAATGCCAACCGGATCCATATCCTCAGTAGCGCCAAGTAATAATTCTGTGCCGCGAATATCGCGCATTATTTCAAATGACACTTCTTTTAGTCCGACAATACTTTGATCAATAATGACTTGTTTCGTTCGTGATCGGTCAAAAGCAGCCGTTAAGGCGCCATCAAGCTGATCTGCCGTCTCAGCGAGAACACGATCCCCTTCACCTTTAGGAGCGACTGATTTAACAATTACTGGAAATCCGACCTGTCGCGCGAAATCAAAAGCAGCCGAGGTATCACTGGCCACCTGCGATTGAATAACTGGTTCACCGAGATCGCGTAATGCTTGATTCATCAAAGAAGGATTATTAATGAGCCGTACAGTGGTTAAGGGCGTGCCCAGTACATTAATCTGTTTGTCATCCAAATAGTCATGGGCAATTAATTCCTCCACCGTTCGCATGGCGGTTAAACCACCCACAGTGACCAACAAGGTGGTGATGTTTTCACTCTCAATCACTTGCCGAACCACCGCTGGATCACTTGGATCACCCGCAATTACCGTGGCGCCACACGCATTATCCATCGAAAATGAATAAGGATTGTTATTCAAATAGACCGCATCAAGACCGCGTCGTTTGAGAACAAGTAAAGTCTGATACGTGGCTGCGTCAAGCTCACTTTCATGACCGAACCCATTGGGGCCGTCGCCTAAAATAAGAATTCGTTGATGGGTATTTGTTTTGATTTCGGCAGTGCGCGCGGCTTCATTAAATGCTGTTTGCTGTGCGCTGGTTTGTGATGTATCTGTCTGCGTGGATTCTGTCATTAGAATCGATCACCTCGAATTCCAGTTAACTCAATGAAGTCATCAAAGACTTGCGTAGTCTCCCATGGCCCCGGCGCAGCATCTGGGAAAAATTGGACTGAGAATGCGGGATAATCTCGATGCCGCAATCCTTGAATTGAACCATCAATCAGGTCAATATGCGTAATCAACAATTGGTTTCGATCGATACTTTCCCGATCAACCCCAAATTCCTCTGCCTGGGCCGCATACATAATTTGATTAGTGATGATTTCGCGAATAGGATGGTTCATGCCCTGATGCGCAACAGGTAACCGCATAATTTCCGCATCATTAGCTAAAGCAAATAATTCATGACCAAGTCCAATTCCTAACAATGGGACCCGCGTTTGTAATTGTTGAATCGTAGTCAAAATGTCAGTTGACAAATCTCGTGGATCGCCAGGACCGCTCGATAGCACCACCCCATCCGGATCCAAATTAAGAATATCCTCAGCGCTACTGGTAAATGGAACGACGGTCACGTTAGCAGAGCGGACAGCGAGTTCTCTTAAAATACCACTCTTTAAACCAAAATCGATCACAACAATATTGTGTCCCATGCCCGGATTAGCATACGGACGAGGTGTAGCGACCTGAGCGACCTGCTGATTAGTCAGCACTGTCGCATTAAGTTGATCAAAGGCGTGCTCGTCTGCCACGTCTACAATACTGGCATTAAGTCCAGGATTACGACGAAGTTTTCGGACCAGCTGGCGCGTATCAATCCCCGAAATACCAGGGATATTATGCACGCGTAAAAATTGATCCAAACTTAGCGATCGCTGGCGATTAGTTGAAACATTAGCAACTTCCCTTACAATAACCCCTTTAGTCGTCGGTAAGATCGATTCATAACTTTCGTGGTTAACTCCCACGGCGCCGATTGTTGGTGTCGTAAAGACAATGATTTGATTATGATAAATTGGATCGGTCAGCAATTCTTGGTAACCAGTAACACTCGTGTTAAAAACAATGTTGCCACTAGTTGTTGCAGGTGAACCGAAAGCCTGACCCTTATAAGCGGTACCGTCTGAGAGAATTAAGTAGCGTTCTGCCATCTTCTCAGTCCTTTCTCACCTTGCTTAAGTCCTAATCGTTGGTGACAATCTCAATGCTATCTTTTCCGTCAATCTCATCCACCGCAACTCGGATATGCTCATTTTGAGCCGTCGGAATATTTTTGCCAACAAAATCAGCCCGAATTGGTAGTTCACGATGGCCGCGATCAACTAACACGGCTAAATTAATGCTATTAGGACGGCCTAAATCCATGATGGCATCCAAGGCCGCTCGAATTGTCCGTCCGGTGTATAACACATCGTCAACTAGAACAACTTTTTTATCAGTAATCGGCGTATTTAAATTCGTGATTGCGCTTTTCGTCGCTGGTTCCTTATGATGAATGTCGTCACGATAACCACTAACGTCTAACTCTCCAACAGGAACGACGGTATTCTCCAGTTGATGCAACCGCGATGCAATGCGCTGAGCTAAAAACACGCCGCGGGTTTTAACACCGATTAAAACTAGATTTCCAATTCCACGATTTCGTTCAATAATTTCGTAAGTGATCCGCGTTAACGCGCGTTGCATTGCCATTGCATCAACAACCTCTTTTGACATATTTGGAGCCTCCACTATTAATTATGACTGTGTCTGTGCGTCTAGTTGATCTAACATTTGAGTAAACCACGTTGGTAGTGGAATTTCAAAGCGCAAAAGTTCCCCCGTTCGTGGTTGCCTAAAGCCAAGCGTCTGTGCGGTCAAATACTGGCCTTGTCCTGGTAAGGTTTTCTTAGGTCCGTAAAGTGGGTCCCCTGCCAGTGGATGACCAATGTAGGCCATGTGCACCCTAATCTGATGCGTACGCCCCGTTTCAAGGCGGCAATTGACTAACGTGAATTTCGGATACCGTTTTAACACTTTAAAATGAGTAATCGCATGACGACCGTCTTTCACCACAGCCATTTTTTTGCGATCCTTTGGCGACCGGCCAATAGGCGCATCAATCGTGCCTTCGTGTTCCTTGATAACTCCGTGAACTAACGCCACATATTGTCGTTCATTTGTTTTAGCCTTCAATTGAGCGGTTAGGCTTTGCTGAGCAACATCATTCTTAGCAACCATTAATAAGCCTGACGTGTCCTTATCGATTCGGTGCACAATGCCAGGTCGCAAACTACCATTAATGGTTGATAGGGGTGAATGTGCGAGCAATGCATTGACCAGTGTATGATCTGGATGACCTGGAGCCGGATGAACAACCATTCCCTGAGGTTTGTTAACCACTAGAACGTCGTCATCTTCATAGACGATATCTAAGTCGATCGGTTCAGGTACTAACGCAATTGGTATCACTGCGGCCGGTTGATAAGTGATTCGATCGCCAATTGAAACTTCGTATAGATTTTTTTGTGGCTGATCATTGACTAAAGCCTGCTGGTCGTTAATGGCGATTTGTGCTTGTGACCGGGTAATACCTGCCAACTGGCTAAGTGTTTTATCGAAACGATGGCCTTGACTAGATGCGTCAATTATAAAAAATTGTTCGTCCGATGAGTTACCCTTCAAAGGTTCATTTACTTGGATTTTAGCCATTGAAGCCTCCCTAGTGTCGTCCGTGACCAGCAGCGTGTCGTGGGCCAGTCGGTGAATCGTCTCGGTCAGTTATGACGGCGACAATAAGTAAAATCACGCCTAGCGTCAGGCACCAATCGGCAAAATTACTGATTGGAAATCCCTTTAAGAAATCGAATTGAAACATATCGACGACATAGCCTAAGCGTAACCGATCGATAAAGTTGCCTAACGTTCCGGCCATCATCAGACTGATCCCCCACATATAGAGACGATGTGTTGACAAACGCCACATGGCATAAATCAAAACGCCCACGGCAACGATAGTGATGATGATAAAAATATCAATGCGCCCAGATAAAATGGACCAAGCCGCCCCGTTATTACGCAGACTTGTTAATGAAAGTATGCCCGGAATAAATTCATGCGTGCTTCCCAAGGCAAATTGTGTGGCAATGAAATACTTAATAGTTTGGTCTGCAGCAACTAATAAAAGAATGAAAATCCAATAAAATAACATGGCGATTCGTGGTTTTCCACGGCTCCTTCTCAAGGTTTTTGAAAATACAAGCTTAACGTAAAATGCTAATTAGAAAATTCCAGCAATTACGCCATCATCTGAGATACTCATATTTAAGGCAGCGGGCTGTTTTGGCAAGCCAGGCATTGTTAAAATTGCGCCGGTTAGTGCAACCATAAAGCCAGCCCCCAAACGCGGCTGAAATTCACGAATATGGATATCAAAATTAGTTGGTGCGCCTAACAATTTTGGCTGATCAGAAAGCGAATACTGCGTTTTGGCCATACATAATGGTAACTTGTCCCAGCCGCGTTTGGCAAAACGGCGTAATTGTGCTTGGGCATGAGGCTCTAAAACAACATTTCGTCCACCATAAATTGTGGTGACGATTTTTTGCGCGCGAGCCATCAAATCGTCATCGGCGGCCATCAAAGGGGTGAAGTGAACTGGCTCCTGTGCCGCTCGCACAACGGCATGGGCCAGGGCTGTTGTGCCTGCCCCGCCGTGCGCCCATTCATCAGCCTCCACAGCAGGAACGTTAAATCGTTGACAGTATTCTTGAATCATCTTAATCTCATCTGGTGTATCTGATGTGAATGCATTAATCGCAACCACTACTGGAATTTGATAACGCTGCATACTCTTAATATGTTGACCTAAATTAGCCAATCCCTTTTCTAAGGCTGTTAAGTCAGGGGTGGTTAGATCAGCTAATGCTTGCCCGCCGTGTAGTTTTAAAGCCCGCACAGTCGCAACCAACACAATCGCGCTCGGAGCTTGCCCTAAAACAGGAACCTTGATATCAAGAAATTTTTCTCCACCTAAATCAGCGCCAAAACCGGCTTCGGTCACGGCATAGTCACCTAACTGAAGTGCAGTTTTAGTGGCAAGGACACTATTACAACCATGCGCGATATTCGCAAATGGTCCTCCATGAATAATTGCCGGAGTCCCTTCTAGGGTTTGTACTAGGTTGGGCTTGATCGCGTCCTTCAGAAGCAACGCAATGGCGCCACCAACATGAAGATCGGCAACAGTGATCGGTTGTCGGTCAAATGTTTCAGCAATCACCATCCGATTAATGCGGTCTTTTAAGTCATGTAAGTCCGTTGCTAAGCATAAAATCGCCATTAACTCACTGGCCACTGTAATATCAAAGTGGTCCTCACGTGGCATTCCTGACGTCGGTCCGCCCATTCCGACGACCGTATTGCGCAGTGCCCGATCGTTGATGTCAAGTACACGGTGTAAGGAGATTCGTCGCGGATCAATTTGCAAGTCATTGCCTTGTTGAATGTGGTTATCAATCAATGCCGCTAAAGTGTTATTGGCAGTCGTTAGTGCATGAAAATCGCCATTGAAATGTAAATTAATATCTTCCATTGGTGCGACCTGCGCGTAGCCTCCACCGGTTGCACCGCCTTTCATGCCCATAACTGGACCCAGAGACGGTTCGCGCAACGCTAAAATGGCCCTTTTTCCAATTTTTCGTAAACCATCTCCTAATCCAATCGTGACCGTGGTCTTACCTTCGCCGGCAGGGGTAGGATTGATTGAGGTGACTAAAATAAGCTTGCCGGGTTGATATGGCTGAGTAAGAGGCAACGTAATCTTAGCCTTGAAATGGCCATAAGGTTCAATTTCATCTTCAGTTAAGCCCGACCGCTGCGCAATTTCATTAATCTGCTGTAAGTGTGTCTGCTGTGCAATTTCAATATCAGTTAATTGTGTCAAATCGAATCCCCCAGTTATTCATAAAAACTATTTTTGGCATAAGTCGTTAAATGCTATACTCAATCCAAACATTAGCTTTTCTACAATTGTTCTGAAAGCCTTGCTAAGGCCCGTTTAGATAATCGATAGGCAAAGCGTCGTCCATGAACATAAAAAGTTAATGTATGGCCTGAAATTCGAACTTGTTCTAACTGATTAAGCTTAACTGTTAGAGCTCGCGGCGCCAATAAACGTCGGACCATCAGTGTTTCATCGTTAATTAATAATTGGCGACCGACTAGTTGCCATGTCAGAAACAGAACAAAAATGATGGCAATAATGATGGCCGGCCAATTAAATTTGGCCATTTCATATTGAAAAATAATGCCACCGAACAAGAAAATTGCCACCCAAGACCAGATGATAACCGCCGATAACCCACTGGGTTGATAATAAAATCGTTGTTGACTCATGGTTTAAAACCACCTTTCAAGGACACAAGACTTATTTTAACAAATTTGAGGTCGAAAATGATGATTAAACTGTATACAGATGCGGCTAGTCCCGCTTACCAGACAACAAGTGAAGAAACAAGTGGTGCTGGTCTTTTGATTATTCAAAATCACCACCAACACCAACTTAAACAGATTGTCGCCTCTGGTAATAATCATGAAGCAGAATTTCTGGCAGCAATTGCTGGTTTTGAAGCGGTCAAACAGCTAGCCGAGCCAACCGATACCATCATGTTTTTTACCGATAGTCGCCTCGTTGCTGACGCGGTTGGTAAAGGCGTGACTAAACATTACCGTGATCTGACTAAAACATTATTGGCCTTACAGGATGGGTTTCAGTTGGTTGTGACCGAGTGGATTCCCGAGCGACAAAATCATGGCGCCCATCAGTTAGCACTACAGGCACTCCACCATCAAAGCTAGCCTAACACAAGCGCGTTTATCCACCATCCCAGCTCAAAAAATTTAGTAAAACAACAAGAGTAAAGTACCAAATTAGTTCACTAATATTCTAAAAATAAATTGGCTCAAGCCAAGAGTAAAAAATAAACGGAATTTTCAAATCAAAATGATCAAAATGCGGGGCATGAGTCAAGTAACGTTGCTTACCGACTTATGTCCCGCTCACTAAGAATTAGTCATGATGCCAAATTGGTTTTCCCCAATATTGGTATAAATCTGTCCGTAACGCCCCGTTGTATAATTTGCGTTTTTTAGTCGCTCGTTGACCGTAGCTTGTTTCAAAATCGAGGTCACTAGTCAAAATATATTTACTCCAGGTTTTGAGTGGGGAAAATGAGCGCCCCATTCCCTGATACAGGCGACGAACACTCACCTCATCGCTTAGTCGTTCCCCATAGGGGGGATTGGCCACAATCACACCATTAATTTTATCTGTCGTTAACTGAGTTACATCGGCAACCGTAAAAGCGACATCATTGCTTAAGCCGGCTGCTCGCGCATTGGCCTTTGCGGCTTCAACCATCGTCGGATCAATATCAGAACCGGCGATATCGAACTGGCTATCATAATCAGCTTGATCATCTGCTTCATCTCGCACTAAATCGGCGACTTGGTCATCCACCCATGGCCAAGTTTCGCAAATGAATTTGCGCTTATATCCAGGTGCAATGTTGCGCGCAATCAAAGCGGCTTCGATGGGGATCGTTCCTGATCCGCAAACTGGATCCAAAAAAGGCATGTCCGCAGGATGCCAATGCGTCAATAAAATTAACGCTGCCGCCATATTCTCTTTCAGTGGTGCACTTCCCTTAGCAACCCGATAACCGCGTTTAAATAAAGAATCTCCCGTTGTATCCAACGTTAACATGACTTGATCTTTATTAATGGACACTTCTAATGGAAAAGTTGCCCCAGTTTCAGGTAATCGGCTTCGCCGGTGGTAAGTTTCACTCAATTGCACTGCAATGGCTTTCTTTACGATCGCCTGTGCATCTGGCACGCTATGTAGTTGTGAATTGTGTGATCGTCCTTCGACAGGAAAAGCTGCATCCATCGGTAACAGCTCATCCCACGCCACAGCCTTAGTAGCATCAAATAACTCCGTGAATGTCACCGCAGGAAATTCGGCCACGATAATTTTGATGCGATCCGCCGTCCGCAACCACAAATTAGTGCTTAAGATGTCTTTAATCGTTCCTTCAAAGCGAACCCGTCCATTTTCAACATTTACTTCATAGCCCAGGTCACGTAATTCGCGCCCTACCAATGCCTCAATTCCTGCAGCACAGGTGGCCATCAATTTAAATTTTTGCATGTAAACTCCTGTCAAACTTGATTTCATTGTTGCTGACCTTCATCTTACCATTTGCGACTAAAAAAAGAGACCCCTCATCACTGAGCGATCTCTGCCTGTTGCAAATTTCTGTAAGCCATGTTTTGTACTTTGTAGACTTCAGGCGCAGTCTACGCCGTGGTAATCATCTATCTCAGGACGTACTGTCCTCCCCCACAATCAGTTCAATTACCTATGTGAAGCTCCCCTACCGTAGTTTGGGTTTCCCGCTCGAGGGGTTTACCGCGTTCCACCCAGCTCGTTTCCGAACTGGTTTCGTCACTGTGGCACTTTTCAGGGATACTAGGGCATAGTCGAAACGTTAGCCGTGTTTTCCCGCCGTTACCTCCAAAGAGGCACCCCAGCTTATTTTTTCACTGAGCACGAACACTACAGGCATCGCAGCCTGTGCGAGCATGGACTTTCCTGACGCAACAAAAGTCACGCCCAATTACCCGAAATTTGCAAATCATTGCCAAAAGATTAACTATTCCAGCCAGACTGAGACATCGAACCGCCATTATCTAAGGGGCCTTGATTATTCCCATTGTCTAACTGTGAACCAAAAACATGACGTTCTAAATTGCTAAGCCGTTTTAAAATGTCCATGTTTGTCACACTGCTGGTCGTCGAGTTCGATGATTCCGGTTGGCTAGGCACGGCCTGACGCGCACTGACTTGCCGTGTCAAGTCATCAACTTTGCCCGACAATTGTTCATTTTCGTTCCGCAGTTGAGAAATTTCGCGGTTGAACGTTTCATAATCCTTAATCACTAGATCAAGGAAACTGTCCACGTCTGTGGGGTCATATGCCGTCCCCATCCGTTTTTCTTTGAATTCCTTTTGCAGGATGTCCTGCGTAGTAAAGTTGATTTCTTGCATGACTGTTACACCTCATTGATTATCTGTCGAAACACGACTTGAACTATTGTAGCGCATGTTACATAAAATTAAAATGTCGGATGTTGATTTTCTTGATATTCGGTGGCACTTTCTTGTAACCAATCAAAATCAATTAGTGTCACATCGTATGGATGATGCGCTTGGAAAGCTTGGATGGCTGAATAGTCATAAGTCGGCTTCCCTTCATGTTCTATATCATATACCAACATCGCCGCATCTGTATGGCCTAACATGAAGCCTTGATAGTTTTTTAATTGTTGAGGAGATCGGTAAGACTGTTCTGAAACCGTCGCCGTAAAATCTACTTGCTGTTTTAAAGCGGCCAATTTCATTTGATTCTGTTCATTCCATTGGTTGCCAAACTGAGCGAACGGAAGCATCATGGCAACCTGAATTTCAGGATAATCTTCTTTTAATTCGTTGATAATTGGAATGGTCCATTGTTCAATACCTAACTGGCCTCCAGTAATGAACCAGTCAACACCGTTTTCAATCTGCGCTTTAAAGGCAGTTTTTAAAGCGTATTTAATTACCGTCAGCTTCAAATCATTTTCTGAAAAAATGCCTAATTCATAATTTCGATATCCACTTATCCACAATCGGCTCATGTTTAGCGACCTTTCCTACCGTCTTTAAAGCGTTTTGTGGTGCAGTTAGTTGAATTACCAGCCAACACCAAGCGATTTGCTTAAGCACTCTAAATATTACACCTGTGTTAACATCAGCGCCAAAACGTTGCCTGGATAGCAAATCTGATATAATAAGCGCATTATAAAGGAGTGTGGTCTTTTTTGAACATTCGTTATCCTAATGGGACCGCTTATCATCAGTCCGCAAAACGACCTGCCACAACTATGTCCCAAACGACTAATTACGGGGATCGTGGTATGTCACTTGAAGCAGAATTGAATGAGAGTAATCAATATTATTTGAATCAGGGTGTTGCTGTGATTCATAAAAAACCGACCCCGGTTCAAATTGTGAAAGTTGACTATCCAAAGCGTTCGGCTGCAACAATTAAGGAGGCCTATTTTCGCCAGCCTTCAACAACAGATTACAATGGTGTCTATCAAGGCTACTATCTTGATTTTGATGCGAAAGAAACCAAGAATAAAACCTCGTTCCCATTGAAAAACTTTCACGCTCATCAAATCGCACACCTGAGGGCCTGCGTTGCAGCTGGAGGTATTGGCTTTGCCATTATTCGCTTCACCGATGATGTCGCAACATTTCTCTTACCGGCTTCATTTCTCTTTCATTGCTGGGATGACGCCCTTCAAACTGACGGTCGAAAATCAATTCGTCGTTCGGCAATTGAGGCGCACGGTTATCAAATTAATCCAGCCCTTAACCCACTGGTTCCCTATCTAAATGCGGTTGATCAATTAATCACCGCCACAAAAAAATGAGTTAATTGATTAAGGAGTTCAACATGTCTGACAATAACGATCAACCACAATCTCGTATCGCTCGCTACCATGACGGTGATGACAACACCACGCCGACCGGTCCCAAACATTCGCGACCGCTATGGCGTACCATCTTATATTGGGTGTTCGGGGTTATTTTAGTCGCCTTTTTGGCTGGGGTCGGATTATTCACCTACTATGCTTCAAGTGCCCCCAAAATTACAACAGCTCAGTTAACCAGCCAAAATTCAACAGAAATTTTAGATGCCAAAGGCAACGTCGTATCAAATCTTGGCTCACAAAATCGGACTTATGTTCGTTCAGATGAGATCCCAGATCGGTTAAAACAATCTGTTGTTTCCATCGAAGACCGCCGCTTTTACAAGCATCATTTTGGCGTTGACCCGATTCGGATCATCAGTGCCACATTTGCAAACATTCATGGTAGTTCCCTCGGCTTACAAGGCGGATCAACGTTAACCCAGCAACTAGTTAAGCTGTCGGTATTCTCCACGGCCGCTTCAGATCGGACTTTAAAACGAAAAGCTCAAGAAGCTGCTCTCGCCTACTATGTTGAAAAGCATTATTCAAAAAATCAGATCCTAGAGTTCTACATCAACAAGGTTTACATGGGCAACGGTGTCTATGGTATGGGTACAGCGGCTAAGTATTATTACAACAAGTCCTTAAAACAGTTGACCGATGTACAGTTAGCGACGCTTGCTGGTATGCCGCAATCCCCGACTTATTATGATCCAATTGCTCATCCTAACTATGCTAAAGAACGACGAAATACGGTCCTTCGGGCAATGAATCAGAATAAAGTAATTTCTAATACCCAATTGACGCAAGACCTGGCCACACCAATCAGTACCGGTCTAAATGTTAATCATTCAGTTAACAACACGGATAGTGATGACAAAGTGATTGATGCGTATTTACAGCAAGTGATTAAAGAGCTGAATGCGAAGGGATACAATCCGTATAAATCTGGAATTAAAGTTTATACCAACCTCAATATGGGGGCTCAAAAACGATTATATAACATTGTTAACACTGACCAATATGTCAACTTCCCTAGCGACTTGTTACAAGTTGGGGTGACCATGACTGACCCTGAGACGGGTGCGGTAACCGCCATGATTGGTGGTCGTAAGCAAAATGTCGCCTTTGGTTTAAACCGGGCCACCCAGACGGATCGCTCATCTGGTTCAACCATCAAACCATTTATGGACTATGGTCCAGCCATTGAGTACGATGAATGGCCAACCTTTAAATCAGTCTCAGACACGAAATATAATTATCCAGGTACCAATACTCCGGTTAACGACTGGGATGGTCAATACCAAGGCAACATAACTATGAGGAAAGCATTAGTTGAATCGCGAAACATTCCTGCGATTAGAACCCTCGCTTCCGTGGGTTTAAGTCATGCCACCCAATTCATGGCGCAAAATGGTATGACCTTTAAAGAGCCTCTGGTTTATTCAAATGGGATCGGTGCGTACGTCTCTAGTGAACAAGAATCCGCAGCCTTTGCTGCCATCGCTAATGACGGAACTTACAACACGCCTCATCTGGTTAACAAGGTCGTCACCCAAGATGGTCAAACCCACAACTTTAAGGTCGCCTCTCATCGGTCAATGTCCAAAGCAACGGCATACATGCTGACCGACATGTTAAAAGGCGTCCCAACTGCTAATTGGGCCCCTGGTGCTCAAATCAGTGGTCTGCATCAAGCGGGTAAGACGGGGCAATCCGGTTATCCAAGTAGCGTCACCTCGGTTCCATCCACGGCCGTCATGGATGCCTGGTACTCTGGCTACACCAAGCACAGTTCAATCTCGGTCTGGACTGGTTATGATCAGCCTAATGAACCAGGTCATTATATGACGACCGCCCAATTATCCATTGCTGAGGGGATCTACAAGAACTTAGAGTTGTACATGGCGCAAACCCAAGATAATGATGATTGGTCCCGTCCCAGCAATGTTGATGTTGTGCGCCACAATGGCGTCGACGAACTCGTTATTCGCGGTTCAAACTGGCGGCAGTACTTAACTGGCCGAGATCAAAGTAGTGCCACAGGATCATCTTCATCTAGTGTCATTGTTTCTTCTAGTTCCTCACAGAGTAGTTCCTCGCAAACAAGTGAAAATGATACTCGGCTGTCTGAATCTAGTGCCACTCAAGGTGGCAATAATGGCAACAACAATGAGAACTCAAGCAGCAGTAGTATTAGCAGTACCAGCAGTTCGACTACACCAGCCGGTCAATCAGAAACGTCGCGTCCCTAATTAATTTCATTGCGACATTAATAATCACAACAAAAAAGAGAACTAGCAAGCACAAGTCTTGCTAGTTCTCTTTTTTGTTATAAAGCATCAGCAAACGATTTAATGTAACTTGGTACTGAATAGTTGGGCTTAAACGCCTAATTAGTGGTTGAATCGGTTGGATTAGAAATCTTCATGATTGGGATAGCCGGCCCATTAACTTTGGGGTTTACCTCCGTGGCATTAACCACCTGTTGTTTTCGATGTTGTCCTAATTCTCGCTCCACTTGGCCAGCAGTTGTGAGGTGCTTTTGCTGCCAAGTTAGTAAAATTCGATCAATGTAACGCAGGTTGTAGGCTTGATTCAACACAGCTTCACGCAAAGCTAATAAAATCAATTCCGGCTTAAACTGATCCTCGTCGAACCAGCGACTGATTGTTTGAAGCTCTGTCGGACTTAAAGGCCGGCCAAATTCGACTTCAATTCGATTAAACACGTCTGCCCGAGCTGAGGTCGTGGTTGGCGCTGCAATGGTCGCTCGGTGGGCTTCAACACCACTCATCGTCTCAGGCAAAGCCGCTAGTCGCTCATAAAGAGGAGTAAAATCATATTGATCGTGAAGTTTACCATCTGCATCCGTCGTTGAGTTAATGACTAGTAGTTGTTTTTTCAGTAATTGATCTAATTGATTGAAAATCTCAGCTGAGGTCGTCCCCATTACATCAGCAACAGCTTGGGCATCTGGAAAATCAATGCCACGATCCAACGACCGCTTGTATTGCAAATAGACCACTAGCTCATCGTTGGTCATTTCTAACTCACGATATCGACTTAATAGCAAATTATTAATCGTCGTTTCACCAGCTTGGATAAGGGCTTGTGCGAAAGCTTCCATGCGTTTAACAACCTCCTCATACTGACAGTGAATGTAAAGAGACGCCGCTGCGGCTATGGCAACGACGTCTGAATTATTTTACGGGTAGATCCGGTTAATCATACGTGGGAATGGAATCGTCTCGCGGAGATGATCTTGTAGCGTGATCCACGTTAAGAAACGTTCAAGTCCTAGGCCAAACCCGGAATGTGGGACACTACCGAATTTACGTAAGTCCAGGTACCAATCGTAATTCTTAGGGTCTTGACCGGCATCTAGAATTTGTTGGGTCAAGTAATCTAGATCAGTATCACGTTCAGAACCACCGATAATTTCACCGTAACCTTCAGGTGCAAGTAAATCTGCACAAATCACGACATCATCACGAGTTGGGTGCCGCTTCATGTAAAAGGCTTTAATTGCTTTCGGATAGTTTAACACGAAGACTGGTTTATCAAAGTGGTTAGCGAGGAAGGTCTCTTCAGGTGATCCAAAATCAACGCCCCATTCGACGTCAAAGTCATTTTCCTGTAAAAGTTTGATCGCATCGTCATAAGAAATTCGCGGATAAGGTAAGTGCGTGTATTTCTTCAACGTTTCCACATCACGCCCAATGGTTTCCAGTTCCCGCTGACAATTATCAATAACTGCCTGAACTAAAAAGGCGATGTAACGTTCTTGTAGCGCTAAACTCTCTTCTTGATGCATCCATGCCATCTCTGGTTCAACCATCCAAAATTCGGTTAAATGGCGGCGAGTCTTCGATTTTTCAGCTCTAAAGCTCGGGCCAAACGAAAATACCCGGCCAAAAGCCATCGCCGCAGCTTCTTCGTACAACTGCCCTGTTTGTGACAGATAAGCATCTTGCCCAAAATAATCCGTCTCAAATAATTCAGTAGTTCCTTCCGGAGCTGATCCCGTTAATAGTGGCGCATCAATCTTAATAAAATCATTGTCATTGAAAAATTCAAATGTCGCTCGGATCACTTCATTACGAATTCTTAATAATGCATTTGGTCGTGAAGAACGTAACCAGAGGTGCCGATGATCCATTAGAAAATCAATGCCGTGTTCCTTCGGTGTAATCGGATAGTCTTCACTTTCTCCGACAACTTCAAAGTCTTCGATTGCTATTTCATAACCGAACTTGGAACGTGCGTCTTCGTGAATCGTTCCAGTAACGTATAAACTGGTTTCTTGGCGCAATTCTTTGGCTGCTTCAAATTTTTCTTCACCAACATCATTTTTGCGGATGACCCCTTGGAAGAAGGCCGTGCCATCTCGCAGTTGCAAAAAGGCAATTTTGCCGCTCGAACGTTTATTACTTAACCAGACTCCGATGCGAACTTTCTCATCGACATGCTCTGGTGCGTGCATGATACTAATGGTTTCCACAAAAAACTCCCCTTTTTTCGTTGATCAGCGTTTACGATCAACTTATTTAATTTGAATCTTACAGATTTTGAATAGACTGAATCGTCTTGCTGTCGCGATACCGAATAAGATCATAACAGAGGTTGCCTTTTTGATTTAAGTAGGTAACCTCCCAGACAGGTTGCCCATTTCGGATTCCTAAGCCAACGTTCAATACCTTTTTAGGTTGCTGTTTCGACCAAACTCGTTGCAAAATGGCCGTCTTAGTCTGACCGGCTTTAACATGTACAATCGTGACGTGGCCATTTTTTTTGGCAACAATGACATAAACCGATTTGCCTTTACGATTATGGCCGTTAACAGCATAATACGTCTGTTGACGGTTAAAGGTTAGAAAGCCCTTTGCATCATTAACCCCTGCTTTTCGCGCAATCTGAACCGTCTGTTTGGCCGCAGTATTTGCCGGACGCAGTGCCTCATGAAAAACAATCATTACGCTGCCGACAATTAGGATAACTGCCAGCACGCTCCACAGGGTAATTTGACCCCAATTTTTTCGTTGTCGTCGACGACGCTGCATAGTCATCCTCCATCCTGTCTGCAATAACGAAATTAATTATAGCAAACTTGCCCGGTCAAACAATGCTCCGCTCAGGATCTGAAAAAATTTTGTGTTTGCTTAATGATTTCGGCGGTTGACTGGTTTGTGACCCGTAAAGATTTTGGCAACGCCTTTTGCATTGTTAATCCATATCGTTTGGCAGTTAATCGTGCATCTAAAACCACCACTACTCCCCGATCTGTCTCAGAACGGATCAAGCGGCCAATGCCTTGACGTAGACGCAATGTGGCCTTAGGTAAGGCTGACGCATAAAACGGGTTATGTCCATTAGCTTCCAATTGCGCATTAGTCGCCGCCACGAGCAAATCTGTTGGCGAATCGAATGGTAATCGTGTAATGATCACAAGCTCCAATGCCTCATTAGGCAGATCAATACCTTCCCAATAACTGGCTGCCCCGAGTAAAATGGCATTATTTTCTGTCGTAAAGCGTTTTAAATTCTTCTCTCGACTACCTGTCACTCCCTGAGCATATACCGGCGTTTGCGTATCATCCAACAAACCATGGGTTAACTCTCGATAAACTTCGTTAATGGCAGCTAGCGAATTAAACAGGACTAAGGTTTGCCGTTTCGTTGCCATCGTTAACTTGGCAATTGTTTCGGCCCAATAGTGATATTGCACGTCTGGGCGCCCCAGGTTCATCGCCGGCGCATCACTGGCCACCAAGAGGCGAGCCTGACGCTCATAATCAAATGCCTCTGGTAAGCGTTTTGTCGTGGTGGCGTCTTTATCTAAATCTAGCTGCGCCATAAGGTAGTTTGCCCGACTTGAGGTGAACAGCGTTGCGCCCGTGAAGGTCGGCCGCTGAAAATAGTGATAGACGTGGTCATTTAACCAACCTGCGGCCATCAATAACCCGCCACTTAATTCTAAACTTGTGGAATCCCCATACTGATTTTGTTTCAGCCAGTAAACATGACTGGTTTTTTCTTCACCTAATTGTTCATAAAAAAGCTGCAATTGGGCAAATAAGCCATCAATTTGCGCCAAGGTTTGTTCGAATTCATGCATTAATGCCTGATCAGAAGTCAGCCATTTACGCTGATTGGCAGCAAAACGCCGGCGGAGCTTGGCCACATTGGTCAATAGTGGCGTTTTGGCCCCCATCAAGGCGGCAAATGCCCCAGATTCGTTTTGAAAGAGTTGACGTAAGGATGCATTGTCCACCAGTTGTTCAACAATGCGCGTACCCTTGGCGGTCATTTGCGCCCTCATCAAGAATTGTCGATACAGCGCTTGGGCAAATTGATCAAGGTCGGCATCTAAGCGTACTAAAATTGTCGCCAGCTGTCGCAATGCATTCGTTGCCGCGCTGTCTTCATCAAACATCGCCGTCAAATGATGGTCATGTTGATTAAAGATGTTCGCCTGTGCGTGATGGAGCAATGAAATCCAGTCATGAAACCGGACTGTCTCTCGATGATGGGTTGCCGCAACATCCGGTAAGTGTTGGGCCTCATCAACCAGTAAAAAGGGGTGGTGACCTAATAATGTTTCCAGTTGTGCGGCATTTTGACTCAAATACGCGTGGTTAACCACTACCAAGTTGGCCTGACGAATGCGATTATCCAAACGGCGTAAATAATCATCTTCATAGAAGGGATTCTTCTTAGATAGACTAGCCAAGCCACGATGGGTAATTTCCTCAAATAACGGGGCCCGATATGAATTCAAGTGAAGCTCGTCTAAGTCACCAGTACGAGTATCAAGCAACCAGACTAAGATACGTGCCTTTAAAAATTGACTCTGTTGTGAATGATCGGGAACATTTAATACGGCAGAAAAACGGGATAGGTCAAGATAGTGGTGACTGCCCTTTACCGCGACGACATTGAAAGCAAATGGTAACATCTGTCGTAATTTGGGGACGGTTTCGGTCATAAATTGCTCTTGAAGTAACGTCGTCTGTGTGGAAATGACGGTCGCCGTCCCAGTTTGTGACAAATAAGCAAAAGGAACCGCGTAACCTAACGATTTTCCAATACCGGTGGGTGCCTCGATGATCAGATTATGGGTATTTGGATGGCTATAATTGTTAAAAATGGCGTTCATCATCTTGGCCTGACCATCGCGCCAGTCGATGACTGTCCCCCATTGTTTTTGCTTAGCAACTTTTGATTTTGGAAATGCGCGTGGTTGCCCGAGATCAACCGGTTTAATCGGGTCCGGTTCATGTAAAACCAGCCGAGCCCGAACATACTGCCCTGCTGGCAATTTAGCCGGTTGACGGCGGGCCATCGTCAAAGCCGTTTGAAATATCGTAGCCGTATCGGCTGGCAGGGATAAATGCAAAGCGATCAATTGACGTAATGTATTAATGGGTAGTTCGCGTAATCGTGTTAGCAAATCAATAAGCAAAATTGCCGTGGCATCCGCATCCGAGTCGGCAGTATGTGGCTGATCGTGCTCAATTTTAAAGTGGGCACTTAGGTCCCGCAAACGAAAACTAGTTAAAGTTGGAAATAGAATTTGCGTCAATGTCACCGTATCAATGGCCGAGATTGACAAGGCTGGATATCCGACTCGGCTAAATTCTGCATTCAAGAATGGAAAATCAAAATTCACATTATGTGCCACGAACACGGTTCCTTGTAGCATGGCATATAAAGAGCCAGCAATGTCGTCAAAATAAGGCGCGTGGCTGACTACTTTATTCGTAATCCCCGTTAAGTGGATAATATTATTGGGAATGGAGCGTCCCGGATTAACTTTTGTACTATAACGATTAATGACGCGCCCTGATTGCACGAAAGCACAGCCAATCTGGATAACGCGATCACCATCATTTACACTGGTTCCCGTTGTTTCAATATCAACTACGGCATAGATTGTGTCAGTATTCATCGAATTTACAAACGCCTTTCATCAAAACGCCATGTGTACAGCAAATGTACCGCGGATAAACGGTTTGACGCCTTGATTTCATTTATCTAATCCTTAATCTAGTCTTATTCTACTCTGATTAATGACGCTGGCAAAGACTTCCTCCGTTATTCACGCGCCCACCGCTGTGGTATGATAATGTTCGTAAATTATCAAAAGGGGTGAACGATTATGCAAACTGGTCATGGCCGCGCCCATGCCAAAATAATCTTGATTGGCGAACATAGCGTTGTTCACCAGCAGCCCGCTATCGCCTTGCCACTACAAGGGCTGCCGGTAACGGCCATCTTAACAGCTCACAAGTCTGAGCAGCAATTAGTCAGTGATTACTTTAGTGGCGCATTATCCGATTTGCCAGGGCAATTCTCAGGCATTCACGTCCTGCTTGAACGGCTACTAAATCGTTTCCACGTGCCTAATTTAGGTTTTGAATTGGAACTAACTAGTGATATTCCTGAAGAACGTGGGATGGGATCCTCTGCAGCGGTTGCAACGGCTATCACGCGTGCTGTTTATGACTTTTTTGACATACCACTTGACCAAACAACGCTGCTCAAAACAGTTAATATCGAAGAAGTAATTACTCATGGGACCCCATCAGGTATTGATGCGGCGACAGTTAGCGCAAATCGACCCATTTGGTTTATTAAGGGGCAGCCGCTCCAAGAGTTGCCGGTTAACTTATCGGCTACCTTAGTGGTCGGCGACACTGGTGTCACGGGACAGACTGGACTAGCCGTAAATTCGGTGAATGAACTTCTGACTGACGACGAACGGCCGCACATTGGCCAAAATCTCGTAAATCATCTGGGCCAATTAACTTGGCAAGCTGCGACTTGTTTGCGAGACAACCAGCCTGAACGACTTGGTCAGTTGATGAATCAGGCTCAGGTCGATCTAGCAGCGCTGGGCGTTAGCCACCCGGTTATTGAACACCTGGTGTCGGTTGCTAATCGAGCTGGTGCCTTAGGCAGTAAGCTTACTGGTAGTGGCTTGGGCGGATGTATGATTAGCCTCGCTGCCAATCAGCAAAGCGCTAGAAAAATCCAGCAGGCACTATTGAATGCTGGTGCAATTGCCACTTGGATTGAACCCTTTGGGCATTCCGAGTCGTTGTAATTGAATCCACCAATATCATTCAACCATCAAATTGACCAACAAGTCTTAACTAATTAATTTATTTAAAGAGGAATTTTTTAATGACCATTTCAACCACACCAATCACTGCTCGCGCCCATACGAACATTGCGCTAGTGAAGTATTGGGGAAAAGCTGACGAGCACTTGATGCTGCCAACAAATGATTCAATTTCTTTAACATTGGATCAATTTTTTTCAACCAACACGGTTCAATTTGACCCAAGATTAACCGTTGACGAGATTAATTTGGATGGAATCTCATTACCAGCCGACGGACAACAACGAATTCGCCAGTTCATGGATTTGGTTCGGCAGCGGGCGCGCCAAACAATGTTTGCGCACATCACGACGACTAATCAAGTTCCGACCGCTGCAGGATTGGCGTCATCAGCCTCAGGTTTTGCCGCATTGGCCGGAGCTGCTGCTAAAGCAGCGGGCTTGTCAACGGCCCCTCGCGACTTGTCACGTTTGGCTCGACGTGGGTCTGGCTCTGCAAGTCGATCGATTTTTGGTGGCTTCGTCCAATGGCACGCTGGCCATAACGACGAAACTTCCTTTGCGGAGCCGATTGTTGAAGCTGTAGATTGGCCGATTCGGATGATTGCAGTGGTTGTTTCACGTCAAAAGAAAAAAATAAGTAGTCGAGTTGGTATGAAGGCTTCACAGCAATCCCCCTATTTTCAAGACTGGGTGCGCCTGGCTAATGCAAATATTGCACCGATGACAGCCGCATTGCTTAAAAAAGATATAAACCAAGTTGGTCGAATTGCTGAGCATAACGCGATGTCGATGCATGCGACGACGCTTAGCGCGACCCCACCATTTACATACTTTAATGCCGATACATTGCGTGTCTTCGATATTGTCGGCGACTTGCGCAGTGAGGGCGTAAACTGCTATTATACGATGGATGCCGGTCCAAACGTTAAAGTCATCTGTGAGGATCAGGATGTTGAAACGGTCTTAGGGCGCTTGCGACCAGAATTTGGTCCAAACAATCTTGTGGTTGCAAAACCAGGCCCTGGACTAACCTATCGATAAGTTTAAATTTAACTCTTGACGATGTTTGCACGCAGTTTGCCGGTGCATACATTTTTTGTCTTTGAAAGGACATGATTAATTGATTAGCGTGCAAGCACCCGGAAAGCTTTATCTCGCGGGAGAATATGCGGTTGTTGAAGCAGGCTACCCAGCCATTATCGTTGCCTTAAATCAATTTGTAACGGTAACGATTGAAGAAAGTCAAAACTTTGGCACGATCGATTCCGAGCAGTACAAAGAAACTTCAGTTAATTGGCGCCGCTCTGGCGATGAATTAGTTTTTGATAATCGCGACAATCCTTTCCACTATCTGTTGTCGGCGATTCGCTTAACTGAGTCTTATGCTCGTGCCTGTGGCCGTGATTTGAAATTTTATCATCTATCTGTCAATTCTCAATTGGATAGCAAAGATGGCAAAAAGTTTGGTTTGGGTTCATCGGCGGCCGTCACAGTGGGCACCGTTAAAGCCCTCTGCAAATTTTATCAATTACCGATCACGAAGGATACATTATTTAAATTAGCGGCTATCGCGCATCTTGATGTCCAAGGAAATGGATCCTTGGGCGATATTGCTGCGTCTGTTTATGGTGGCTGGATTGCCTATCATTCCTTTGATCACCAGTGGTTAGCTGAACAACGCCAACAATTATCCTTAATTGATCTGCTCGCCTTAGATTGGCCAGGATTATCCATTGAATTGTTGACGCCACCTGACGATTTACGCTTGTTAATCGGTTGGACTGGTTCACCAGCGTCTACTTCTCACCTAGTTGATAAAGTAACATGGGCAAAAAGTGTGGACCAGATCGAATATCGACACTTTTTGACGGCTAGTCGTGACTGTTTGAATCGAATGATTGACGGTTTTCGTCGCGGTGCGATTGATATTATTCAACGTGAGATTCGCACTAACCGTCACCTCTTACAACATTTGAGTTCCTTCAGTCATGTTCCGATCGAAACGGTTGCGTTAAATACACTTTGTGCGATCGCTGAAGATCATGGTGGTGCTGCCAAGACATCTGGTGCCGGTGGCGGCGATTGTGGTATCGTTTTAATCAATCGACACGAAGCAATCGACACCTTGCTCCAAGACTGGGAAGCAGAAGGAATTACCACCCTACCGTTGAGTGTTCATAACGTGTTGGATTTAGTCTAGTTGTTAATTAGTTATATTACTTTTACACTAAAATTGGTGGACGAAGATATGGAGTGTCCTTATGGCAAAAACAACCCCATCGGCCCATGCTCATCGTAAGGATGAACATCTTGCCATCGCCGAAAAACGTTTCAAAACAGCGGCCTCGGCTGGCTTTGATCAAGTTCGACTGATTCATCGAGGGCTGCCCGAATTGGATCAAAATGACATCCGTATGAAAAGTCAGTTTGGCGATTTGTCGTTGGACTGGCCCTTTTACATTGAGGCAATGACCGGCGGATCGCCACGAACTGGGATTATCAATGAACAGCTTGCCCGCGTGGCTGCTGCTAGTGGCATTGCCATGGCGGTCGGTTCGCAAAGCATTGCGATTAGCGAACCGGAGCAACTGAAAACCTTTAAAACTGTCCGTGAAAACAATCCTAATGGTGTGATTTTTGCCAATGTTGGCGCGGGTGTTTCAGTGGCAGTTGCCCAGCAAGCCGTTGAGATGATTCAAGCCAATGCCTTAGAAGTTCATATCAACAGTGTTCAAGAACTGATCATGCCTGAGGGTGATCGTAACTTTCACTGGTTGGCCCGCTTGACTAACTTGATTAACGCGGTCGACGTCCCGGTGATTGTTAAAGAAGTCGGCTTTGGGATGAGTCGCGAAACCGCGGTCCAACTTGAGCAAAGTGGTATCAAGTATGTAAATATTAGCGGCCGAGGTGGCACAAATTTCGCCCAAATTGAAAATGAGCGACTTGTCGATCACCACCTGGATTATCTTAGCGATTGGGGACAGACAACGGTTGAGTCCTTGCTGGAGCTTCAGAAAACCCCCTTACATGTTGCAGCCTCGGGGGGCGTGCGAACACCGTTAGATGTCATTAAATCTTTGGTGCTAGGTGCTGATGCAGTGGGCGTAGCTGGCTACTTTTTACACGAACTTATGACCAATGGTGAGACTGCACTACTCGCTTTAATTCAACAATGGCAACAAGATCTGCGTAAGCTTTACCTATTAGCCGGTTGTCAGACCACTGCTGAACTACGGCAAGCCCCTTATATTTTGAGTTCAAACTTATTATCTTATCGTCAGCAACGACAGTTCTGATTCACTTCAAAAAACTTAAAAACGACTTTTCACTTCACAAAAAGGAAAAGTCGTTTTTAAGTTTTTTTGTGATTTAATCAGTGAAATGCGGCTGAAAACGTAAACCCTTGGGGTACCCATTTTTGAGTGTTTGCCCCACGACTTTACCAAAACCGATCCCGTTACCATTGACGGTCGCTAATGTCCACCCGTGCCCTGGTTCAGTGAGGGACACCGTATCACCATGAACAAAGTCACCCCACTGCGACCGGTCCAGCGCCACTCGGGGGCTATAGTGGGTTGGCTGAATCGCTAAGGCCAACGCAAACGCTGGCTCAAAACGGTTCTTCTTCAATGTCCCTAAGTGTAAGCCGGGGCGGATAATTCTTAGACGACCTAGATCTGGTGTGTTAGCCGGCAAAGCCGACAACTGATCACCAAAAACAACTAATTGTTCATCATTGATGTCTGTTAACCCATGCTGTTGAGCAAAATCATGCCACAGAGATAATGCGGCAGCATCCGGCCTTGGCAGCCGGGGTTTAGCCCATTTTCGTTTGGTAACCTCGCGATCACTGCGGCGAATGAGGCTGGCGATAAAGTGCCCTTCACCGTTTGCGTGATGCGGAAAAACTCGCCCAGCTCGTGCTAATTGAGGTTGATTATCACCCCAAGCTGGGCGCGCTGCCTCTAATCCTGGAAATAGCGGTAAGTCGACTAATTCAAATTCAGGATAATTCTGCAATAGCCAGGCCATCATTTGTTCGTCCTCTTCAGGAGCGAAGGTACACGTTGAGTAAATGAGGTGTCCACCTGGTTTGACCATTTTAACGGCTTCACTTAAGATTTCTTGTTGCCGTTGGGCGCAGATCTTCGGATAGTCAAGCGACCAAAAAGTCATAGCTTCTGGATCTTTGCGAAACATGCCTTCTCCTGAACAGGGCGCATCAACCACGACTTTATCAAAAAAATTAGGCAGTTGTGCGGCTAGGTGTTCAGATGTTTCATTGGTTACCACAGCATTGGTAATCCCAAACCGCTCCACATTTTCTGATAGCACTGCTGCCCGTTTAGCAAAGATTTCGTTAGTTAATAACACCCCTTGACCAGCTAATCCTGCTGCCAGTTGAGTGGTCTTACCACCTGGAGCGGCACATAAGTCTAAGATCAACTCGCCAGGCCGCGCATCAGCAACTGCCCCGACTAACATTGCCGAGGGCTCTTGACTATAAACAACCCCCGTCGTGTGATCAGGTGTGTGCCCACTTACTTGACCAAAATAACCGTTAGGAACGCCAGTTGGCTTGTTCAGGCTAAAATCAGCCGGCACTGCATTTTCTTTTAATGGATTGGTGCGAAAACCGTGTTGAACCGGTTGATCAAAACTGGCCAAAAAATCCGCCGCTTCATCCTCTCCCATCAAATGCTGATATTTTTGTGCATAACCATCTGGTAATCGCATCAAATTCTCCTTCCTCATCCTACAAAACCTCAAATAATTCTACACCGGCATGGACTTCACGTCACGTCCGATGTCCTTGTTAAGCAACGACTTGACTAAGATTGGTTGCCGATTCATGTTTTTTTCGGTATGGTGGTTATCATAAATTAAGTTAAGTCAGCCTGCCAGGAGGAATTGATCCGTGAGTCGTAAATTAATTGCTATTGATTTGGATGGGACCACGCTAAATAACCAGTCCATAATTTCACCATTAACTAAACAAGTACTACAACAGGCAAGTGCTGCCGGACATATCGTCAGTATTGTGACTGGTCGTCCTTATCGAATTTCGCAGCAATTTTACGATGAGCTGGGTCTTCATTCTGCGATGATTAATTTTAATGGGTCGCTGGGCCATTTACCTCATCACCAATGGACCAAGGAATATCAATATACGATCGATCGCGAGATTGCACTAGATTTGTTAGCTCATCAACAAGATCTGGGCATCGAAACAATTGCGGCAGAAAACAAGGCACACGTTTGGGCCAATCATCAAAGTGATGGTACGATTGATTTTTTCCCAAAAATCCTGAGACAGCAGCAAGTCCTTAACGCAACAAATTTAACGGATAATCCGACCGCGCTGACGCTTTATTTCTCGGAATCACATCGAAAACAACTCATTGAGGACTTGCTTTCCCGTTACGGGAAACAGATTGATTTAAACGTCTGGGGCGGCCCATGGCCTGTTTTGGAAGTGGCTCATAAAGGCATCGAAAAAGCGACGGGTCTTGAATTTCTTGCGCAAACTTACCAAATTGATCGCGAAAACATCATAGCTTTCGGTGACGAGGGCAATGATCAATCGATGATTGCTTATGCCGGCTGGGGTGTCGCAATGGCCAATGGGATTGATGACTTAAAAGCCATCGCCCAAGATGTCACCTCCGTCGATAATGATCATGATGGCCTTGCTCACTATCTGCAAGAATATTTGAGTTTACCAACACTGCTGGCAGAGGCGCAATGATTGCAATTTGTCGGTGAAAGCGCCATCATAAAGTTAACCAATCAGTTGAATTGATGCTTATGGCTGCTAACCGCCATCTAAGGGGGAATTTTCATGACTGAGGAAAACGTTCTGTTTAACCCAGGGGACGCGATTGCTAATGCCCATGATTACAACGAAGTTTATCAAAGTGCTCAAATTTATAAACATCATAACCCGCACACCCTCTTTATTGTTTCGGAAAGTGATGGTACACCGTACGTTTTATTTGATCAAGATGCAGTTACAAATCAGGGCCACGACCAAAAGAAATATCGCGTTATTAAAAAAATGTAGTTTTAAAAAAGATCGTTTCTTTAGCCATCAAGGCTAAAGAAACGATCTTTTTGACTGGACTTTAATCGGACCCAGTCTGTCTCAAACGCTGCAGTAGATAGACGGCAACAATTACAAGCACTGATCCGATAACTTCCATTACACTAATTTGTAAGTGAAAGAAAATAATACTAAGAATAAATGTGACTACCGGCTGAACCGCATCTACGATGCTGATGACGGCCGAGGGAGCAAAATTCAAACTATAAAGTAGTGTGGAAAATGCTAAGATGGTCCCCACCAAAATAACACTGCCAATAGAAGCCACTAGTTGTGGTGTAATAGGCGGCGTATCCACCCAAAATGGACGCGCTAAGTTAAATAGGATGCCACTGATGAACATTCCCCACCCTAACACGACAATCGGCGAATGCTCCGCCACGATTGCCCGTGGTAAAACGACATAACAAGCCGCGGTGACCCCCGATAAAATGCCCCAAATAATCGAAGGAACTGGGACTGCCAGCGTATGGATGTTTCCCTTTGTAATCGCTAAGAACACACCTAATAACGCAATGGCAAAGGCAATTAAATCTGAACGCATGGGTAATTCTCGTTTAAACACCAAGGCTCCTAAGACGATGAATAGCGGGCTCAGGTACTGCAAAATTGTCGCCGCCGAAGCATTACCCGTTTTGATACTCATATAAAAAGTAAAGAGATTCGCCATCAAGCCTAACAATGCGTAGGCGACTAGCCAACCGACCAATCGCCAGGATTTAAATAGCGAAAAAATCCGATTGCGTTCTTGAAACCAACCGATAATCAATAAAATAGTTCCAGCACCTAACGTACGTACCGATAAAAACCAGGTGGCAGGAATATTTTGTCCTTGCGAAATGTACTGAAGAATGGTCCCCGAAATTCCCCACATCGTGGAGGCAAACGCGGCCCAAAAGATTCCTTTAGAATAATTTTGTGCTTTCATGTGACTTCCTTACTTCAAAATAGACTTATAAAAATAAACGTTCACTAATGCTCAAATGCTTGTGCAGCTTTAATCGCTATTTGCCAACCTTGGTACAGTCTAGAACGTCGAACGGCTGACATGGTCGGCACAAATTGTGCACCATCGGCATACAATTTGCGCAATTCTGCTTGATCGTGCCAAAAATCCACCGCCAGGCCGGCAAGAAAAGCGGCGCCCAAAGCGGTTGTTTCATTGATCTTTGCACGTTGAATGGTTGTATTTAAAATATCTGCTTGAAATTGCATCAAGTAGTCGTTTTGAGCAGCACCACCATCCACATGTAAGGTCGCAATTGCCAACCCTGTGTCTGCGACCATGGTGTCCACGACATCCCGTGTTTGATAAGCAATTGCTTGTAAGGTGGCACGAACAAACGCGGCTTTGCTGGTTCCACGGGTCAACCCGAAAACGGCACCGCGCAATTCTTGATCCCAATATGGGGCTCCTAATCCAGTAAAAGCGGGCACCACATAGATACCATCATCGCCTTCAACTTGATTGGCAAGCTTTTCTGTTTCAGTCGCAGATGTTACTAGTGCAAGGCCATCTCGCAACCATTGGACTGCAGAACCAGCAACAAAGATGGATCCCTCTAAGGCATAATTAACCTGCCCATTTAATCCGTAAGCAACGGTCGTTAAGAGCCCCTTATTCGAGAGGATCGGCTGTGATCCGGTATTCATCACAATAAAAGCGCCAGTACCATATGTGTTTTTGACATTTCCTTCATCAAAGGCTGTCTGTCCGAATAAGGCGGCCTGCTGATCACCGGCGATCCCACAGATCGGTACCGAAACACCTGACATCGTATAGTCAGCTGTATAACCATATATCTCTGACGAACTACGAACCTCCGGCAGCAACCCTCGTGGAATGTTAAATGTTGTTAGTAGCTCTTGATCCCACTGCAGCTCATGAATATTAAATAGCATCGTCCGACTAGCATTAGTATAATCTGTGGCGTGTACTTTGCCCCCGGTTAATTTCCATAGCAACCATGTATCGATTGTCCCAAATAGTAAGTCACCATTTTCTGCCCTTGTTCGACAGCCGGGCACCTGATCAAGAAGCCATTTGATCTTAGAGGCGGAGAAGTATGAATCAATGACCAATCCCGTCTTCTGATGAATTTTATCCGCCAGACCAGCTGCTTGCCAGTCGTCTGCAATCGAGGCTGTTTGTTTTGATTGCCACACGATTGCATGGTATACCGGTTTACCAGTTTTCTTATCCCAAATGATCGTCGTTTCTCGTTGGTTCGTGATCCCGATTCCGCGAATTTTATACGGTGGAATGTGTGCTTGGATGAGGGCATCAGCCATCACTGATTGGACACTTTCCCAAATTTCTTCCGGATCATGTTCGACCCACCCTGGTTTGGGAAAATATTGGGGGAATTCCTTTTGCGCTTTGCCGATTACTTGACCTTGATGATTAAAAATCATGGCCCGACTGCTCGTGGTCCCTTGATCAATCGCCATCACGTACTGTTCATCGTTCATAAATTGACTCCTATCTGCCGTTATGAAATTAAGCCTCTGTTAATTTTAGCAAATTTCAAGGGATCTATTCCACCCGATTCCGCATTTGACGTAAACGTTCTTGAGTCGCTTCATCGAAAAAATTACCACTGACATCAACAGTTGTGACGAGATCCATGAAACTTTCTGGATCAATGCGATTTACCGTGTTTTTTAAATCATAAAGTTCATAACGGGAAATAACGATCATTAACGTCGCGTTTGTCTGATTGCTGAACCCACCACGTGAAGGTAAGACGGTAATGCCGCGAAATAAGTGACTGCGCAAGTCCTGAATCATCTCCTCAGGATGACTAGTAACAATTAAAGCAGTCATTTTTTGGTGTCGCGTATGAATTGTGTCCACCATGCGGGAAGTCGCATAGATTGTGATAATCGTAAATAAGGCATTTTCCCAACCAATAAAAAAACCAGCAACGGCAACAATGCCTGAATTCAACAACAAAGTTAAGGTGCCAATAGACCGGCCTGTCGTTTTTTGTAACACCATTGCAATAATATCCATGCCACCGGTTGAAAAACCAAATCGAAAAGGAAATCCGATGCCAATACCCGTTAGGATGCCGCCAAACAGCGCATTTAGCAATGCATTATGCGATACGCTCACCTCAGGAATTACAATGGCTAAAATCGAGGTCACGATTGCGTTGGCAAAACTCCAAGCGGTGAACTTAGGTCCAATTTTATGCCACCCCATAATGCCGATTGGTAAATTAAAGGCAAGAATGAACCAACCTGTTGAAACATGGATGTTAGTTGCTACCAATCCCCAATGTAACAGTTGAGCAATCCCATTTAGACCGCCTGAAAAAATATCGCTAGGAATTAAAAATTCATTTAACGCGACTGCACAACAAATCGATGAAAATAAGAGAATTACGATTTTAATGAGGCCATCTTGATCTTGCCAACGTGCCATAAGCGCACTCCTCCGTTTGTTTTAATGTTCCAATTAAACCACATTCTTCTAATGTCTGACCACCAGATTTACCAGTTAATCACAGAATTACCCTTGTTACGTCATTTCCATGATGAAGCTTGGTTAGAAATCAGCATGAAAGCCCTTAAAATAACGAGTGAAACCAACTGGTGCGTCGCTTTTCTGCTACAATTTACTTTAATGTAATTTTATAAAATTATGCAAGGCCACAGACGTCTTGCTCGTCAATAAAGTGAGGTTTTGATGAATGGAGCAACTTTTTGAACGGCGTCCCTCCGCCTGCACGAGTATTTTAGTAGGCCGTTATGCAACTCTCGACGGCTCGATTATGATTGGTCGCAATGAAGACAGTAAGCCTTCCTGGCCTAAACATTTCGTGGTCCACCCCCATCAAGTATTTGATACCCCTCAGCCATTTCAATCCAACGATAATGGTTTTAAGGCAACCCTGCCTAAAATTGCTTTACGGTACACTGCCACACCTGAATGGACGCCAAAATTCGGGCTGTTTGAAGAAGATGGGATTAACGAAGCCAATGTCGCCATGTCGGCAACCGAAAGTGCCTATTCGAATTCAACTGTCTTAGCCGCTGACCCCTTCGTCACCGATGGACTAAACGAAGAAGCTATGGTTACTGTGGTCCTCCCATACATCACGACCGCGCGCCAAGGAGTTAGCCGTTTGGGTTCACTTATTGAGGCCGCTGGTACCGCAGAAACGAATGGGATTTTATTTGCAGATCAACAAGAAGCTTGGTATATGGAAACTGGGGCTGGTCACCAATGGGTTGCTCAGCGTATTCCAGATGATGGCTATGCCGTGGTTGCAAACCAATTGGCCATCCAGGAAGTTGATTTCGACGACCCGGATAACTTCATGACTGCCTCTGGACTTGCCGAATTTGTTAAAACTAATCGATTGAATCCAGACCAAGATGGCTTTAACTGGCGACGAATTTTTGGAACGCACACCGTGGCAGACGAACACTACAACACACCACGTGTTTGGGCTGGTCAGCGGTTGTTCAATCCCAGTACTGTTCAAGATCCGATGAATCAGGAATTACCATTCATCCGTTATCCAGAACACAAATTATCCGTCCACGATGTTCAAGGTTTTCTAAGCAACCATTATGAAGGAACGCCTTATGATCCGGTTGGACAGGATGAACAACATAAACATGACTTTCGTCCGATTAGCTTGGCTAAGACACAGGAAGCCCATGTGCTCCAGTTACGGTCACAAAAAGATCAACCCAATTTAGTTGGAATTCATTGGTTGGCAATGGGCGTGGCCGCACAGAGTTCATTTGTACCATTCTACAGTGCCGTTAACGATACACCTGCCGCGTATCAGCAGGGACAAGCCACTTATTCGCCCACCAGCGCTTACTGGACCTATAAACTGGCGGGCATCTTGTGGGATGCACACTATCAACACTTCAATACGCTTTATCAACGCGTACAAACTGATTTAGCTGCCCAACTGGCCGCTCAACTGCGAGCTACCGACCAGATTGCTATTCAACAGGCTTCAACTGATCAACTCGTTTTTTTAACTAAATCAAATGAACGGATGGCTAAACAAGCGTTAACCGCGTACCAGTCACTAATCGGGCAACTAGTGACTGAAAGTACTGATTTTTCACCACTCAATTTCAAAACGGATGAAAAATTATAAAGGTAATATTCAATCGTGGAATAAATCAAGCTCGATGACATGAAATGAGGTTTCACAATGGAAAATGAATCAAGCAACAAGAAGACCTTAACGCTTGGTGCACTTGTTTTAATGATCTTTACGACTATTTTTGGTTTTGGTAATACCCCCACGGCTTTTGAGCAAATGGGCTATGGGGCAATCTTCTGGTATTTGTTAGGCGCACTACTATTCTTCCTGCCGAGTGGCTTGATGTTTGCTGAGTATGGTGCCTCTTTAAAGGGCTCTAAAGGTGGGATCTACTCCTGGCTAGATGCCTCAATTGGGGAGCAGTGGTCCTTTATCGCGACCTTTATCTGGTTATCCGCGTGGATCATCTGGCAAGTTATGATTTCCCAGAAAGTTTGGATTACGCTTTCAACAATTTTGACGGGCAAAGATACCACGCCAAGTTGGCATCTTTTCGGATTAAACTCCACCCTAACAATTGGCTTACTGGCCATTTTGTGGATCATTGGTATTACGTGGGCGGCCTCTCGAGGCATGGAATCCATCGCCAGAGTCTCTTCGGTCGGCGGAATAGCTGTTATGGCATTAAATGTCATCTTAGTGCTGGCGAGTTTAATTATTCTAATTGCCAATCATTTTCAGCTGGCCCAACCTATTAATCACTTGTCGGACTTCGCGACTTCTCCAAATCCGCAATTTCAAACCCCAATTGCCATGATCAGTTTCGTGATTTATGCCATTTTTGCTTATGGTGGTTTGGAATCAATCGGTGGGGTAACCGACTCACTCGATCAACCAGAAAAAACCTTCCCGAAAGGAATCTTGATTGGGACTTTGGTGATTGGGATTGGTTATTCGCTAACGATCTTCTTATGGGGAATTTCGACAAACTGGAGCATGGTTATTGCTCACGGAAATGTCAATTTGGGTAACATCACTTATGTCTTGATGGGAAATCTGGGTGACGTCTTAGGGATCGCACTAGGCCTGAGTGTATCCAGTGCCCATGTCCTTGGTGAAGTCTTTTCCCGTTTTGCTGGAGTCAGCATGTTTTTGGCCTACCTTGGTTCTTTCTTTGTGTTAATTTACTCACCCTTGAAATCTTTCATTTTAGGATCACCAAAGGCACTTTGGCCAAAGAAAATGACGCGCCTGAATCGCCATGGCATGCCTGAATTTGCGATGTGGATGCAGGCAGTAGCTGTGATCGTATTTATCACTGGAATCTCCATTGCCTCAGTATTAACTCATCAAGACGCTAAATTTTTCTACAATGTTTTAACTTCCATGAGCAATGTGTCAACGACTTTGCCATACTTGTTCTTAGTTGGCGCTTTCCCCTACTTTAAACGAGAAGATTTGCCACGTCCGTTCGTCGCTTATCACTCACATCGCTGGATGCTGTTTGTCGTAACGCTAGTTATGATTACTTTGAGTGTCGGGATTGGCTTTACTATTTTACAGCCCTTCTTAGTTAAAGATTGGGTAACCGCCATTGCTACCGTTGCTGGTCCGATCATTTTCGGTGGCATCGCTTGGATCTTCTATGCCAACCGGGAAAATAATTTAGACGATTAGTTTGAGGTACCTTAGGCTGGAAAAGCCTTTAATTTTGAAACTATTCCCAATGCACTTTCTCCTTATTCTCAGTGTTTGCAAAAATTCAAGTCACGTACGCTTTGAGAATCAACTTAAAATTAAACAAGCTCCGAAATAGTCCACAATAAAAAAAGCACGTTGGATTGACGATGATTAGTCAATCCAACGTGCTTTTTAGCATAGATCAAGCGCAAATCTTAACGACGTGCTTCCTTGATCCGAGCCGCTTTACCATGTAAGGCACGTAAGTAGTATAACTTACTACGCCGAACGCGACCATGACGGGTAACTTCCACATGATCAACTCGTGGTGAGTTAACTGGGAAGGTTCGTTCAACCCCAATCCCGTTACTGATCTTACGAACAGTGTAGGTTGCTGAAATACCAGCACCATGACGCTTAACGACAACCCCTTCGAATAACTGGATCCGCTCACGGGTCCCTTCAACGATCCGGGCGAAGACCCGTACAGTGTCACCGGCGCGGAAATCAGGCATGTCATCGCGTAATTGGCTAGCGGTGATCTTTTCAATTAATTGGTTCTGTCTCATAATGAGCTTCCTTTCACTCGAGGTTCATTCACAGTCGCGCTGCCAGCGGAACATCGGTATTATGGGCTAAATCGCCACAAAAAAGCGTACCACAAAACTCGAGTGGTTGTAAAGCTAAATTCCTTTACAACCCAGACTAAAACACAAATCATAATCCATTTCGTACGCTAGACATTAATAACGATCATTTGCCACGGGTTTCTTCATCAATAATATCATTTAATAAACGCTGTTGTGCCGTCGTGAGGGTTGCTGAAGCAAGTAAATCCGGGCGTCTTTGATACGTGCGTCGTAATGATTCACGCATGCGCCACTCATCAATCAATTGATGATTACCGTTGGTTAAGACTTCCGGTACCAACCGCCCCCGAAAATCAGCCGGTCGCGTATATTGAGGATATTCAAGCAACCCATTGCTAAAGGAATCACCAGGGGCTGAATCCATGTTTCCTAACACATCGGGAATCAAACGCACGGTCGCATCAATCATGACCATGGCGCCTAACTCACCCCCGGTTAAAACATAATCTCCCAGTGATACCTCATCAGTCACTAGTTCGCGAATGCGTTCGTCATAACCTTCATAATGTCCACAGATGAAGGTTAAATGTGATTCCGTCGCAAATGATTCGGCCACCTGCTCCGTAAATGGAGTTCCAGCTGGATCTAACAAAATAACCCGTCCACGATTTCCCGCATCCTGCTCAACATGATCCATCGCGTCAAAAATCGGTTGTGGCATCAATAGCATCCCTGCCCCACCACCATAGGGAGTGTCATCAACGTGATGGTGGCGATCGGTGGTAAAGTCGCGAAAATCAGTGACGTTAATGTCAAGGATTCCCTTATCAACTGCTTTGCCTACAATCGACTCTGTTAAAGGGCCACTAAACATATCAGGGAATAAACTTAAAATGTCAATCCTCATCATCTAGCCCCGCCATCATCTCGATATTGATCGAACCTGCTTGAATATCGACCTTTTTGACGACTGGATCAATAACCGGTAATAATAGATCTGACTTCCCAGGACGTTTAACAACCCATACGTCATTGGCTCCCGGCGCCAAGATCTCTTTGACAACTCCAATTTCTTGTTGGTGTTCATCAATGACACGTAATCCAATGATCTCGTGATAGTAATATTGACCATCCGGCAACGGTTGCTGCTGCGATTCGGTTACATACAATTCAGATCCCTTGTATTGCTCAACCAAATTAATATCATTTAAGCCCTTAAATGTCACCAGGATAAAAGATTTGTAAGTCCGCGATGAATCAATTGTCAGTGCTTCTTGTTTGGCCCCTGGTCGATTGGCCGTCACATAAACCATTTGACCATTAGCGAAGCGCTGCGTGGGGAAATCCGTGGTGGCAACCACACGTAGTTCGCCCTTTAAACCTTGGGTGTTCACGATTTTACCGATATTATAAAAGGCCACAATGAGTCCCTCTTTCATTCTGCTTGTCTGGCGATCGCAATCGCAAATCTATATCTATGCATAGGTTAGTTTAAACACGAATAGTATCAACTGAAAAGACCCTATCTCCCAAATTTCAGGAAATAGGGTCCACAAATGGAACGAGGTGTTTAAGCATTAGCAGCACAAGCTGGCAACAACTTCACCAGACTTGAATAAACCAATGTCTTACATATTCTCATCCATGATTAGTAGTCGCACGCGTCGATGATCGTTCGTCCGCACGCTATAAACCACTGTTCGAATTGCCTGAGCAACCTGACCATGATGACCAATAACAGCCCCAATATCACGGGGATCAACCTGCAGAGCATAGTCCGTGAAACGTTCTCCAGGTTTAACTGCGACCGTGATCGCATCAGGATGATCGACGAGTGGCGAAACAACAGTGACAATAAATGTCCTGACTTCTTCACTTGTTAATCGGTGCTCCTGATTAGAATTCATGCGCTAATCGCCTCAAATTACTTCTTAGTGAACTTAGCTTCGTGGTACTTCTTCATAATACCTTCTTGAGAAAAGATGTTTTTAACTGTATCAGAAGGTTGCGCACCATTGTTTAACCATTGCATTGCTAAGTCTTCGTCTAGCTTAACTTCAGCAGGGTTAACTAATGTGTTATAAGTACCAATCTGTTCGATAAACCGACCATCACGAGGTGAACGAGAATCAGCAACCACGATACGGTAGAACGGACGTTTCTTGGAACCCATACGTTTTAAACGAATTTTTACAGACATTGAAAATTCCTCCTAAATTTCTTAACGAGTCTTAGTTTAGCCAACCATCCGGGTGGTGTCAAGGAGTTTTTCTTTACACTTAAAATCTTCCTCCTGTCGGCTACATTGATCAGAAACTCATGTTTGTATAATTTCTGCTAAGAAGGTTAAACTCTGGTCAAGATTTATATGAACGGTCGGTTGTCTAAGCTTGATATGGTAAATTAACCGTAATCAAGTACCTGTGAATTCACCTGATGAAGGAGTCACTTATGCAAAACAATTCCGAACCTCAGATCAGCTTTACACATCCGCAACTTAGAATCGTTAAAACTGATGCCATCAGTCGCCCCACCAATGCGCGACTACTTCAAGCTGCTGGGGCACGTGCCATTGACAGTCGTGGCACAGACATTACTACTCATTTAAACGCCAATTTAGAAAATATTGACTTCTCAGTCGCTGGCCAGCATCAAGTTCCAGTTGCCGTAATGGACGACCGGGGTAATGTCGGTCGTGCCTATTTTACGCTAACGATTGTCAATACTGAAGCTGATTTAGACGGTCGATCCCCTATTGTCGTTGAATCGGCCCCTGCTTCTGCGGCTGCTAGTCAAGCAGCGACGCAAGCTGTTAAACCAAAATCTAGCCATCGGCGGCGCAATATGATCATCGGTGGATTAATTGCCATCATTGCCCTAGTCCTCATTATTTGGGGTGTCAACGCGCATAATCAGGCCCAAAATGAGGCAGCGATGGCTTCAGCGGCCAGTTCCTCAGCGGCTGCTGCTTCATCGTCGTCTGAAGCTTCTTCTCGTCAAGCAGCGCTAACGTCACAAAATAGTGGTCTATCAAGCCAAGTCTCAAGCTTAAAAGAACAGGTCAAGGCATTGAACTCAATGACCAAGCAATTACAGCAAGCGGTCACAGATTACAAAACTAGTAATGACAATGCACAGTATCAAGCCACGATTGCCTCGCTACAACAGCAGGTCAGCAATTTGCAAACCCAGGTATCACAGAGTAATGCTAATGCGGTTGTGCGTGGTACAGTTAGCTCTCAGTTAAATAAGCTATCCGACACCATGTCTGATATGGCTGACAGTACCTCCCCAACACAGGCCAGCGATACCCTAAAGGACAGCGGTGTAAATGGAATTATTAGTAAATTAGAGTCCTTAATCAGTTCGTTTTAAAGCACAGATTCGCCCCACAGAAATTCAACGCTCCACTAAAAACGCACCAGGCGACCATGGAAGTGGTCCGGCTGATGCGTTTTCTTTTGCTGATCATGTTTATTCAATGCGCTCAATTATTGAGGTTAAAGGGGCTAAACCGATAGCGATAGCCATGAGGATGGTGGGTCAGACCCGTAATTGACACTGTATATTGATGACCATTAATCACCATGAATGGTGGTCGGTAAGTGACGATCATCGCAAATTGCCCGTAATGTTGGCTACGATTGACGTGAACATTGTGCGCCCACTGCCGTTGATGTGTCGTGTCATCGCGAATTTCGACCCGTACTCGACCACTAGTCGCCGCATCAAGCGTAAAGTTGCTTGACCAATAAATTGGGTGGTCATGCTGCTGACTCACTAACATCGCTCGTGGAAACACACCAGCTGACGGATAATTAATAACTTGATTACGATTAGGTGTGATCGCTCGCTGACTCTGATCGGCAAAATAAATATTACTATAGCCAAAGGTCGATTTAGGCCGGTGTGCAATCCCAATGCCAATCGTGTGCACGACTGGTGAGAGCAACCAGGCACGATGTCCGGTGTTATTTCCTTCCACATTAAAATTATCCCGTAAATAATTTCCCATCGTTTGATCGATCCGTTCTGACATCACCATTTGACCGATATTGCTCGTCTCGGTCACTTGCTGCCCAACCGCCCACTGATTTTTGGTGACCAACTTAGGGCGCCGTTGTTTGATTAACCCATGACTAAATCCGTCGGCAGCTGCCATATCAGCTGCCGCCAACTGAGCCTGGTTGTTGGCGTTTAATCCATAACGAATACTCGGCAGACCCACGAGGGCTCTGTAAAAATTGACATAATCAAGTAACTCTCGTTGGTAAGAAGCTCGCAATTGACCAGCCTTCAGTTTAGGTGAAAAGCGTGGCCGTTGCTGATAGATATCATGATCAGAATAAGCTCGTTGACTAAGTTGATTATACCGATGTTGCCACTGCTTGATCTGTTGGGCTTGTGCTTGCGTATAACCTGCCACTTTTGCGGCCTGAACCGATGAGCCAACATTGCCGATAGCAAACCATAAACTGACCGCCACGATTAATATGAAACGTCCATGGAAATGAATATCACACTTAAAAATAAATTGTTTTTGTATCATTTTCTTTATCAAAATTACCTCGTCTAGTTGCCGGTATCATCCAAATCTTCTGTCAGCGGATCTTTAGGTTTGGCTAACGAGAGAATAAACACCGTACTTAAAATTAAAGCGCCACCAATGATTTGAGCGCCGTTAAAGCTCATCTTTAAGAAGATTACCGATAAGAGGGTCGCTGACAGTGGTTCAAACGCATCTAGTAAGCCGGCCGCCGTGGGTGAAATGAAGTTTAAACTGCCCAAAAAAGTCATGTAGGCCAAGCCAGTCCCAAAGATGACAATGAAACCAACGCCCAGCCACTCTAATCCCGATAGTTGTGGAACATTTACCCAAAACGGATGAATAACTGAAAATAGTAAGCCACCAAGCAGCATTGACCACCCTACAACAGTTAAAGTGTCATAGCGTTGTAGTAAACTGGCGGGCAACAAAGTATTGACAGCACCCGCTAAGCCTAGTAATAATCCAAATGTCAGCGCTAGTGGCGAGATGGCTAAATGCAATAAATGCCCCTTCGTCACCAACATCCAAGTGCCAAACAAGGCCAGACTGACCGCTAATACATCTGCAGGACGGGGGAAATCATGATGATAAAAAATGCCCCACAAAACAATCATCACAGTCCCTAATGTTTGCATAATCGTAGCAGTTGGCGCACTGGCAACTCGGACCGTTAAAAAGAAAATATATTGAACAGCCCCCATACCGACAATTGAAAAAATCACCATCAAGATCGCATCGCGGCGATGATGCCACAGATCAAAAACATGACGGCCTTGTTGTCGTCGGACCCACAGCAAAATCAAACAACCAGAAATCAACATTTTTAAACCCGTCAACCACTCTGGTGAAACCTGCCGATGCTGAAATAGAAATTGTGAAATTGGACCGGAAACACCCCATAGGAGGGCACCTGTGCTGGCCAAAATAACGCCCAATGTTTGTTGCTGCTTTTGTTTTCGAACCACGAGTACCTCTCCCTATGCTGCTCACTAGCTTAGCCGACAAATAACGATAGTAGTTTTAGTATAACAAGATTTGACTTGCAGATGTCCGTTGTTTTCAACGCTAACCTATGTTATTGTAAACCACAATCTAATTAAAACAGCTTATATAAGCGTCGTAATTGGTCGACTCGTCTCTACCCGGAACCGTAATTTCGGACTATAAGCCATTGTCGTCGACCACTGTCTCTTTTTTTGACGGTGGTCTTTTCTTTGAATGCATCATTGGCGTTAGTCATGCAAAAATTATGATGATCTGGTTATGGTCGAGCTACTCTAAAATTTCAAGCCCACGAAAAGGAGTTCTCCTAACATGCCACAACCCACTGATATTGTTGTCGATTATGAACTCGCTAACGCCAACGTACTCGATGTTTACACCCAAACCTTTTGCCAAACGACATTGTGGATTAACAATGGCTTCATCATTGGTGATCGCACTGGTCTCAAATTTCGAGCGAAAAAACGGTTTGATTTAACTGGTCAAACTATTGTTCCTGGATTCATTGATGCGCATATGCATATTGAAAGTTCATTACTAACACCTAGCCAACTTAGCCCACTATTAATAAGTCATGGCGTGACTAGCGCGGTTGCGGACCCTCATGAGTTAGCCAATGTTGCTGGCCAAGCAGGAGTGAGCTATCTAATTGATGATGCGAAGCAAGCCAATGTCGACTACTTTTTCATGTTACCATCGGCTGTGCCCTGCGACCCATTTGAACACGCCGGGGCTAAATTAACAGCCGCTGACTTAGCGCCACTTTATCACGAACCAATGGTTCACGGTCTTGCTGAAGTGATGGATTTTCCGGCTTTAGTTCATCAAGATCCCGACTTAATGGCCAAAATTGCTGATGCTCATCGACGAAAGCTACCGGTGGATGGTCACTTGGCCGGTCTCAGTGGCAGTCAGTTGTTAGCGTATCAGGACGCCCACATTCGCAGTGATCATGAGGCAACTACCCCACAAGAACTCGTTGAACGCTTGCGTGCCGGTTTTTACGTTTATTTGCGAGAAGGTACTGTCGAGCGAGATTTGTTAAATCTCTTGCCAGCAGTCAATGCGCAAAATGCAAATCGCATTGCTTTTTGCACAGACGACAAAACGGTGACTGATTTAGTTCAAGAAGGTTCCATTGATCAAAATATTCGCTTAGCCATCGCTAATGGCCTAACCCCAGAGCTTGCCTACACCATGGCTAGCCTTCATGCTGCCGAAGGTGAACAGCTGGCTGACAGAGGTGCTTTGACAACCGGGATGGTCGCGGATTTAGTCATCTTACAAGATGTTGAACATGTCACCATCAACCGTGTCATGAAGGCTGGTCAATGGCAGTCAGTGGATCCAAAACCAATAACAGCAAGGCCTTACACTTTAACCCACCTCAATCATCGTTGTCAGATAGAAGACTTAGCGTTAAAAGTTCCTGAACGGCTAGCCCGCGTGATTGGTGTCCAGCCAAATCACATCACCACCAGCGCCCTAATCAAACAAGTTGCCACCAATTGCGGGGAGTTTTGCTGGGATGATCAATTAGATGTACTCAAAATGGCGGTCGTGGAACGTCATCATCATACAGGGCACGTTGGCGTCGGCTTAGTCAGTGGCTTTCAACTGAGACGAGGGGCCTTTGCCAGTAGTGTTGGGCACGATTCACATAACTTAATTGTTGCTGGAACCTCCGATAGTGCAATGATGCAAGCCATTTCGGCGATCACTGAATTAGATGGTGGATTAGTCGTCGTCGATGGTAATCTGATCACAACCTTACCTTTACCGGTGGGCGGTTTAATGAGTTCGTTACCGGCCCAACAGGTCAATGATCAGTTATTAGCCTTGCATCAGGCCTTTCGTCAAATCGCGCCTACCGTCAATTTTGATCCGTTCATTACGCTATCTTTTTTAAGTTTACCTGTCATTCCGACATTAAAACTGACAGACCAGGGACTCTATGACTTTACCAAGGGGGCTTTTGTTCCCGTCGCAATCACCCCTACTCAAAAATAATCGATTGCATAAAAAAGACCATCCTCGCTTGAGGATGGTCTTTTTATCGACTAAAAATTAGTCTTTAACAACGTTGGTTGCTTGTGGGCCACGGTCGCTGTCTTCAACATCGAAGGTTACATGTTGGCCTTCGTCCAATGTCTTGAAGCCGTCGCCTTGAATTGCTGAGAAGTGAACGAATACATCGTCACCGTTTTCACGAGTAATGAAGCCGTAACCCTTGTCAGCGTTAAACCATTTAACAGTACCTTGTTCCATAAGAATGAAACCTCCATGCGCACCAGCGCAATTATAATTTTGCATCTAAAGCCGGGCGAGAAAGGTTGTCATTCCAAAGAACTAGTACACTTACTACCGAACTATCAATACAATGACTACACTGTAACGCTATTTTTTAATTTGGGCAAGGATAATCAACAACTTATTCAACAAAAATTTTGCGCCGTTATCGAACTGCTTTTGCAACAAAAAGTTGACTGGCAAAATCCCCGTGGGTCAATGCACCACTTGCGTCAGTCTGTTGGCCGATCCAGAGTCCCGCATTCATTAACTGACTGCCGGCTATCACTGGTCCATCGTTGATTCGATATAACTGTGTCTCCTTTAACCCAGTAAAACAAATCCGGGCACTAGCCGGGTTTGGTACCGCAAGAACTTGATAGCGCCCAACGATCGCCGTCTGTTGGTCATCACTAACAACCTCCCATGCAGTGACATTCCCTGCAAAAGGACTCTGCAAACGATAAAAGGTGCCCCGTTGGAAAAGATCACGATATTGACGATAAAATTTAATTTGCTGGGCGATCTCAGCCCGTGCTGCTGCCGACAAAGACGTGATATCAAGCTCATATCCCAAATCGCCAAAATCTGCCACCGCCCCACGCGTTGCTAATGACGTCACGCGGTTAATTTGGGCATTGGGCACTGCAGACACATGCGCGCCCATCGTATTGAGCGGATAAACGAGCGATGTTCCCCACTGAATTCGCAAACGTTCCATTGCATCGGTATCGTCACTGGTCCATGCTTGCGGCGCATAGTACAAAAGGCCCGTGTCAAACCGTCCGCCACCTGATGCACAAGATTCGAACAGGACATTTGGAAATGTTTTAGTAAGCCGCTCATACAGCTGATAAACACCGAGAATGTATCGATGACCAAATTCTAGCTGCCGTTCGGCTGGCAAGGCCGGACTGTACGCCTCCGTCATGTACCGATTCATATCCCATTTAATGTAATCCAACTGGGCCGCATTGATCGCTGAAGCCATCTGTTTAAAAATGGCCTCGACCACCTCAGGCCGAGAAAAATCTAGAATGAATTGATGACGTGACGGACTCATTCGTCGCTCTGGTACCTGAATCACCCACTCCGGATGTCGCTGATAAAGTTGGCTTTCAATCGAAATCATTTCTGGTTCGAACCATAGGCCAAACTTCAGGCCTAAGTCATGGACTTGATGTGCCAAGCCAGATAAACCATGCGGTAATTTCTGCAAATTAACTTGCCAGTCACCCAGGGAGGTCGTATCATCATCGCGTTTCCCGAACCATCCATCGTCCAATACAAACAATTCAATTCCTAATTGCTTGGCCTTTTGCGCAAATTGAACCAGTTTCGACTCATTAAAGTCGAAATAAGTTGCTTCCCAATTGTTGATTAAGATTGGCCGATCCTCATCAACCCATCGTTTTGGAATGAGATACTGACGCAAGAATTGGTGAAAATGATGACTCATCTCAGACAACCCATTGTCCGCATATGTTAGCATGGCTTCCGGCGTCTGAAAACTTTGTCCAGGCGTCAAGGTCCACTCAAACTCGAAAGGATTGATACCAATGGTGACCCGGGTTCGTTCATCTTGATCAACTTCGGCCTGCGCTAAAAAATTACCACTGTAGATTAGGTTAATCCCGTAAACAGACCCACTGCGTTCAGTCGCTTGTGGATTTAAGAGAGCGATAAAAGGGTTTTGCTGTGCGCTGCTTGCGACACGCGTACTACTGACGGATTGGACACCAGAGTGTAGTGGTTGGCGAACCACCTGCCGTTCTCTGGCCCACGCTCCGGAAAGTTGCAACAAGTCATACGGGGCCGTCGGAAGATCCAGAGCTAAACTCAAGGCGCGAGGCACCTTTAATACTTGCTGCCCCTGATTCTTGAAGGTTGCACTACGAACGATTACATCAGCTTGTTCAAAGACGGTGTAATTTAAAGTTAGTTGTAGGCCACTTTGTGCTTCCTGAAAATGAACTTTTAATGTTTGGACGTGGCGATCACCGACTGGGGCGCTGGCCGAAGGTAATCCATTTAATTCTAACTTACCATCAGTAATCTCATCGCCGACAAATTGCCATTCCGAGATCCGCGCGCCATTTTCATATTGAATTTGATACGCAGGATAATGAAAATCACCATGGCCAAAGCCAGGATATTCTTGCATGATCCGATCGCTGGAAAAATCGGCTTGCTCAGCTGATAAGACTGGTTCTAATGATTGCACATCACGTTGGCGTAGCTCTGCAAAATTAACAGGCTCTGCCAACCGAGGACCGTAATAAAAGTGCCCTAACTCACCGTTTTCGAGCAACCCCATCAAATAGCTAGTCGATTGGGTCTGTAAATGATAATTATGTTGTTCATCCACTGTAATTGCCATTGGTTTATAAGCTCCCTTTCAATCGGTAGTTTAAACACTTTCAGTGTACCGATTTTTGAAAGCGATTTCAAAGGTAGCTTTTTCCCCTAAATGATCTTAAGAACGTTCGACACTTTGAACCCCATGCTCATTGATTAACTGTTCGAATAATTGATTCAATTGTTCTGGTCGTTGCGTCACTGCATCTATTTCAACCGTGACGGTCGTTTGAGTAATTGCACTAATATCTAGCTGAATTTGTGACAACCCAGCCACCTGCAACTGATGTTTTAATTGCGCTAACCCGTCCGGTGTCTGGTTAAGGGTTAGTTTAAAATGGACGTGTAATCGTTTCAAAAAATATTTTAATAACCGACGTTCCCGAAACAAGAATTGAACGGCCACGACAACTAACATCGCGGCTAACGCGATAAAATACAACCCGGCACCTGCTGCCATACCAACCGCTGCAGTCGCCCATACTCCGGCAGCGGTGGTTAGTCCATTGACATTGTCTTGTTTAACCAGAATGGTCCCAGCACCGATAAAGCTGATTCCACTGACGATTTGAGCGGCAATCCGTGACGGATCCAACACAACGTCGGATCGCGTCAACACGTCAGCAAAACCATACTTTGAGACGATCATAATTAAGGCAGCGCCAACGGCCACGATAATGTGTGTGCGAATGCCTGCATTTTTTAAACGGCTAGACCGTTCGTAACCTATCAAACCACCACAAGCGGCTGCTAGGAGTAAGCGAAGGCACCAATCAAGTTCTAATGGCATCGCAAAGTCCTCCTGAAATCTTTATGCCACTTTATCATAACAAAATTCAGCAATGGTCGAAATTTTCCCGACCACTGCCCGATCCACTCTCTAATTGATCCGCTTTATGCTATGATCAAATTGTTGGTACGCTAAATCCAAGTGACCGGATTATTAAGGAGGAGTTCAATGGAAATCGGTCCATTATCAGAATGGGTCGCGGCCGTCGCTGAACTGTTAGCGGTCTGTGTTGCCCTATTTTTACCTTACATAAATAATTTTCGGGAATCTAAACGTCGTCAAGAAAAATTTCGCAAAACAATCGTGACCTTGGCTCAAGGTGCCTTGCATCAGGATCAAATGGCCCAAAAACAATTACAACGCTTCGTCATGATCGCTTTTTTCATCAGTTCAAACCCCAAAGAACAGGATATTGTAGAAATAGGCATGCAAATCGACACCTTATTGCAGCACCAACCCTTAGATGACGCTCAAACAGCCCAACTGATTGACCTAATTGACAGTCTCAAGTGTTCCAAGCTAAGATCTTAACCTTTTCTTTAGCCAACCAACCATTCTGTGTTGTTATGCTTACACTACCAATTTTTGGAAAGAAGGCTGCACATGAAACGATTCAAATGGATCCTGGTCGCATTAGTCATCCTGGTCGCTGTTGGCATAGGGATTGACCATCAAATCACCTATGGCGGACACGCCTACTATATCAAAGTTAGCGACCCCATCAGTAAATCTGGATCAGCCAGTCAGGGAGCGCAATCGGTATTTTATAAATATGACCAAACAGGTTTCGATGATCAAGGCGCATCTCAACGACTCCAATTCCACAGCGTAAAGTCAGACAATACGCCCTTGAAGAAGGGGGTTTACTTGAAAGTCATTTATTCAAAGGAAAAGGGCGTTAAATCCTACACTGTTGTTAAACGCTCACAAATCGCCAACAAAGCACTAACCAAAATTGATCAATATCAATAATGCTGGCAGATTTCAGACAATCAAGCCAATCTTGAGCTAAAAAAGCCATCCGTTTATGGATGACTTTTTTTCTTGTCACATTGAAATTGTTAATCATTCGCCAAAAAGTAGTTTAAAGGATTTATGCGAATAATTCGAACAGCTAACAAACCCTTTTATATTATTGGTTAATGTACTCCTTAGTTGAAGCAATAATGTCTTGCAGCCCTTTCTTCGCATCTGAGAAGAACATTTGAGTGTTGTCTAAGGAGAACAATGGATTTTGCACACCAGCATAGCCGGTACTCATGGACCGTTTAATCACGACCACAGACTTCGATTTATCAACATCTAAAATTGGCATACCAGAAATGGCATTGCCTGACTCTCTAGCCAATGGATTGGTGACATCATTAGCACCAATGACTAAAGAAACATCCGTATTTTCAAACATCGAATTTGCTTCTTCCATCTGCTTCATCTGGTCATAGGGCACGTTGACATCAGCTAATAACACGTTCATGTGACCTGGCATCCGCCCGGCCACTGGGTGAATCGCATAGTTCACGTTAATCCCGTTATCCGTCAATAACTTGGCCAATTCAGCAACTTCATGTTGAGCCTGTGCTGCAGCTAAACCATACCCAGGTACAATCATGACATTTTGCGCATAAGCCAATTGTAGACCAACGTCATCAGCGCTGGTTTCTTTAACGTTGACCGGTACATCCTCGGCAGCACTGTTACTACCACTGTCACCAGTACCAAATCCACCGGCCAAGATATTCGCGACCGAACGATTCATCGCATCAGCCATTTGTAACGTTAAAATAGTTCCGGCTGCACCCACTAATGCCCCAGCAATTATGAGCACTTGGTTGTCAATAACAAACCCAGCAAAGGCAACGGCCAAACCAGTAAATGCGTTTAACAGCGAAACAACTACTGGCATATCTGCCCCACCGATTGGCATGGTCATGAGCAGACCAAAAACCAGGCTGGCAACTAATCCGAGTACGACAAACCAGATATTGGTCGGTTCACCCATCATTAACCAAGCCGCAATTAAAATCGCAACTACGATTAAGGCGTTGATCAACCGCGCCCCAGGAAAGGTAATCGGCTTGCCAGAAACATGACCCGATAATTTCCCAGTAGCAATTAGTGAACCGGAGAAAGTAATCCCCCCAATCACCACATCCAAAAAGACAGGCAAGGAAAAGGCCAAGTTAAGGCTAGAACCGGCATCTTTAACAATATAGTCAAAGATCCCAATGACGGCGGCGGCACCACCACCAACAGCGTTGAATAGACTAACCAGTTGAGGAACATCGGTCATCGGGACTTTGCGAGCTCGCACCACACCGTACCAAATTCCGAGGGCCAATCCAGCAATGAGCACTACCCAGCCAATCCCGGTAATCTTACCTTCAGCAATAATCGTGATAATAATCATAATTACGGCTAAAAACATCCCGATTGCGGATAAACCATTCCCTCGACGGGCGGTCTTTGGTGATCGCATCAGGTGAACCCCGATGACATAACAAACGGCCGAAACTAAGTAAACCAGTGAAGACGTTGTCACTAATGCGTTCATTTGTGATCATCCTCCTTTGGTTGTGAATTTTTAGGGCGGTTAAACATCCCTAACATCCGGTCAGTAACGGTATACCCACCGGCCACATTTACGGCCGCAAAGAAGGCGCCAAAAAAGGCTAAACAATAAAATAACCAATTATTTGCTTCAGCCGCAATGACAAAGGCACCGACGACAACGACACCGTGGATCGCGTTCGCACCAGACATCATCGGGGTTTGTAACGTGGATGGAATTTTACTCATGACTTCAAATCCAACTAGTAAACTCAACACAAAAATGGCTAAATTCGCATATAACTCTTGGCTCATGACTGATCGGCTCCTTTCGTCTCTGTATCTGCCGCCACTGTTTGATCTGGCCGACTTGACGTCCGTTCAGGCAAATTCATGGCCCCTCTTAGACGGTTGCTAATAATGTCACCGTTGTAAGTTGCCAATAGTTCTCCTAAGACATCGTCATCAACGTCAAAGCTTAAGGCTTCTTCTTTAGTCACATAGTTAATCACGGCTTGAACGTTTTTTGAAAACATATCTGAAGCCGCTGCTGGTAGTTGACTAGCCATATCACCAGCACCAATAATTTGTGCGCCAGCTGGTGTCATCACCGTTTCATTCGGCTTAGAACTGGCCACGTTGCCGCCCAAGTCACTAGCTGCTAAGTCAATGAAAATCGTGCCTGGTTTAGCTTCATCGACAGATTTTTGCGTCACCAATAATGGTGGCTTCCGACCCGGGACCTGCGCCGTCGTGATGATGACATTGTTTTCCGCAATGAATCCAGCCAATTCATCCTGTTGCTGCTGCGTCTCTTCCGGTGTTAATTGACGAGCATAACCACCTTCACCGGCGCCAGAGACAGAAGTCGTCAGGAATGTGGCCCCCAGTGATTCAACTTCACCGCGTGAGGCAGGACGCACATCATATCCGGAAACAACAGCACCCAGTCGTTTAGCAGTCCCGATGGCTTGCAACCCAGCTACACCAGTACCCAAAACAAGCACTTTAGCTGGTTTAGCCGTTCCGGCAGCCGTAATCATCATTGGGAAGTAGCGAGAGAACTTGTCTGCTGCCACTAAAGCGGCTTTGTAGCCCGCCACACTGGATTGAGAACTCAAAACATCCATGGTTTGGGCCCGAGAAACCGTTCGTGGCAATAGTTCAAAAGCTAATGCTGTCACCTTTTGTTTGGCTAAGGCTTTAATGCCATCCGGATCAGTTAACGGTGCTAGTAACCCAATCAATGTTTGTCCAGCAGTCAACTGCCCAATGGTCGTTGCATCTAGTTGATTAATAACCGCGATTAAATTTGACTGTTTAATTGCATCGTCACGACTAACCAGTGTTGCTCCGGCATCTTGATAAGCCTGATCAGGATAAAATGCATTAACACCCGCACCTTGTTCAATTAACACTTCATAGTTGCCCTTAACCAAGCGACTGACAACATCCGGGGTTAGCGCAACCCGGTTTTCGCCAGTTGCCTCTTTAAGTGCAGAAACTACGATCGCCATGTAACATCCCTCCATCTTTTAGAAATATTTCACAATACCAGCATAGCGCTTACATTGATGAATCACAATTGTTTTAACAGTAATCTGTTCATAAGTTCTTGCTTTTTAAACGACTCTTCAGTTCTGTTACACAAAAAACAAAATTCTATGACGATTACTGACAAAATGTACACCAAGCAAAGCAGTATGGCCTAAATCCCAATACTGTTCCGTAGCACGAAATTCAAAAAAGCTGACCATGATTTGGTAGATACCAAGTCATGGTCAGCTTTATGAGTGAACGCATCCATTAGCGACTACGTTTATTCTTTTTAATTCTTTTTTTCTTATTCTTACGCGTTTGACGAACCATCCGATTAACCGCCATCTTGCCTAAGCGCCCAGAGATTCCGGAGCCGCTGCCCATCATGCCGCCTAGACCACCAGGAACTAATTGGTCTAAAGCACCCATGTTACCGTTGGACATTTGTTTCATCATTTTCTTCATCTGATCAAACTGTTTAATAAGTCGATTAACCTCTTGAATTGGTCGCCCAGAGCCTGCAGCAATCCGACGACGACGACTTGGATTCAACACATCGGGATTTTCTCGTTCTTGCGGTGTCATTGAATAAACGGTTGCACGCATATGAGCTAAATCTTTGGGATCGATCTGCGCATTAGCGATTGCTGGATTGTTCGCTAGGCCGGGAATCATCTTCATGATACTCTCCATGCCACCCATCTTATTCATCTGATCCATCTGATCGAGAAAATCATTGAAATCAAAAGAATTTTCCCGCATCTTCTGTTCAAGATCAGCCGCCTGCTTCTCATCAGAAACCTGTTGCGCTTTTTCAATTAGCGTCAACATGTCCCCCATCCCCAAAATTCGAGATGCCATCCGGTCGGGATGGAAGGTGTCTAGGGCGGACATCTTTTCTCCCTCACCGACAAATTTAATTGGTTTACCGGTGACAGCCCGGATGGACAGAGCAGCTCCGCCACGAGTGTCTCCATCTAACTTAGTCAAGACTACGCCGGTAATATCTAACTTATCGTCAAAACCAGTTGCCGTATTAACGGCATTTTGCCCAGTCATGGCATCAACGACTAATAAGATTTCATTTGGATGCGCTAATGCCTTGATATTAGCCAACTCATCCATCAATTGTTCATCAATTTGGAGTCGACCAGCCGTATCAATGATGACGTAATCGTTCTTATTTGCTACCGCTTGGCCCAGCCCCTGGCGCACGATCTCAACGGGATCAACATCTGTCCCTAATTCAAATACAGGCACATCGATTTGATCAGCCACTTGTTGTAACTGATCGATCGCAGCCGGTCGATAGACATCGGCCGCAATGAACAAGGGACGCGCTTGCTGTTCATTCTTTAATTTATAAGCTAACTTGCCAGCAGTGGTGGTCTTACCAGCCCCTTGCAAACCAACCATCATAATAATTGTTGGAATCTTTGGTGCTTTATTAAGTTCGCTGGCATCCGAACCCATCGTTTTCGTTAATTCTTCGTCAACAATTTTAACGATTTGCTGGGCGGGATTTAGCCCATCTAGCACGTTGCTACCCATTGCACGGTCGCGCACTGTTTTAACAAATGTCTTGACTACATCAAAGTTAACGTCAGCTTCGAGCAAAGCGAGTCGGATTTCCCGCATCGTTTCGCGTAAGTCACTCTCAGAGACTTTTCCTTTTCCCCGCAAATGTTTCATTGCATTTTGTAATCGTTCTGTCAGCCCTTCAAAGGCCATAACCATTCCTCCAGTTCATGATCCGAATTGTTTAAACACTTTCACTTGTTTCTAGCTGCGCAATTAACTGTCGCAATTGGCGATCATCTGGGTAGTGTCTCACCACATAATTAGCGACCGCGTCAGCGGCCTGATTACGCCGCAAGAAGTCTGCGTAAAGCTGAAGTTTGCGCTCATAATTTTCTAAGATAACTTCGGTGCGTTTAATATTGTCATAAACAGCTTGTCGACTGACATCAAAGTTCTCTGCAATTTCGCCTAATGAATAATCTTCGCCATAATACTGTTCAACATATGCTTTTTGCTTCGCCGTTAATAGCGATTCATAAAAACCGAACAGTGAATTGATTCGGTCATTTTTTTCGATTTCCATGTACCCGTCTTCACCTCGCGATACCAAATCAGTTTACCATTTTGACCGGTTCTTGAACATGAATATCCCACTTGTAAGGTGATTTTGTGCTGGTAATTATCGTTAAAAATGATTTCATGCTAATCTTAACTTATTAAAGTTCACCGGAGGCTCGTCTGATGAAACAAAATCGATCGTTAACTGGATTTGGTTTTTTTACCTTAACAGCTGCTATGCTAATGTCTGCCGATGAGTATCCCGCCTTTGCCCAATCTGGCTTAAAGGCCACCTTGTTCTTAGGCGTTGCCGGCTTGCTATGGTTTTTGCCGGTCGCTTTAGTTTCCGCGCAACTGGCAACCATGCCAGGTTGGGGCGATGGCGGCGTTTATACCTGGGTCAAGGGTGGCCTTGGTCAGCGCGCAGGCTTTATTGCCGTCTTTTTCCAATGGTTACAAATTACGGTTAATTTTATCACGATGATCTATTTCATCATCGGTGTGATTGCCTACTCAACACATTTCACGCAGCTAAATTCGAATCCCTGGTTAAAATTTAGCGCCTTTTTCATCATCTATTGGGTGATGACGCTTATCCAATTACGTGGCATTAAGGGAACTGATCGCTTAGTAAAGTGGACCTTTTCCTTAGGCATCGTCTTGCCAGCGATCGTGTTGCTCATTTTAGGTGCGATTTATTTGGGTCAGGGTCACCCACTGCAGTTCGATCTCAATCTGGCTAGCGACCTGCGATCGATTACTAAAGCTGGCTCGATCACCGTAATCGTGCCTTATATTCTAGCATTTACCGGGATTGAGGCCTCTGCTTCCTACATCAATAACCTACAACGACCAACGCGTAATTATCCTTTAATTATGGTTATTCTTGTTGTCTTTGCTATCTTACTTGATTCGTTTGGTGGCCTCTCCGTGGCCGCCGTCGTGCCGGCCAATGAACTGTCGCTTAACCAAGGTGTCATTGTCGCGATGGGCAAAATGGTTAAGTTAATCTTCGGTCAAACGCTGCCCATTTTGGTCAATTTACTAGGTTTGTTGATGGCCATGGGCATGCTTGGCGAGATTAGTTCTTGGATTGTGGGACCAGTTAAATCATTATTAGTAACAGCTAAAGACGAAATTCTGCCAACTCGTTGGCATGAAGTGAACCGCCATCAAGTACCGGTTCGTTTGGTTATCTTGCAAGGCGTTATCGTCTCAATTATTGCGGCAATTCTGACAATTGGGTTTGGCGGCAACAACGCGGCCTTTTCAATGGCCATGTCACTGACCGTGATGTTGTATTTGGTGATGTATATTTTATTGTTCACCGCCTTTATCTACCTTAATCTAACCAATAAAACCAAACAGGCGTCGTTTAAAATTCCAGGAGGTCGCTTGACTTGTCTTTTGATTGGCATTATTGGTCTGATTGGTTCGGTGCTCGTCTTTAGTTCAACGTTTTTGCCGACGACGAGCACCACGTTATCAACTGGCACATACGCACTGGTGATGGGCGGCTTTCTGATTGTTGTGTTAGCTGTCACCTTAATCATCTACAGTCGCCGTCGGACTAAACCAACTAAACGAAATTGGCATATTCGGCATTTACGCCTCGAAGAAGTCCCCCGCTTCACGCCAATCCAAGGTCGTGGTGAACACACCATCGAAATCGATGTGGACCCCAATATTAAAGATTCATCAGCAAACCATTGACGAATTTTTATCTGAGCTTTAAGATGAGATAGTTGTGATAGCACAACTTCCGCACCAGTGGCGCAACTGGATAGCGTATTGGTCTTCGAAACCAAGGGTTGTGGGTTCGAGCCCCACCTGGTGCATTGGTATTAACAGGGCTTCTATTTTAAGAGTGTCCCCTTTTGTCCCTTAAATGAAGCTACGATAAGTCTCGTTCTTGAAAATAAAAAATCCCGTCATAAGCTGGCAAGATAAGTGTCCTGACCACGTCTATCAGCTTTGGCGGGATTTTTAACATGCATGTTTAAAAAGACGTATTCAAAAATCCAACACAAGGATGGCCAAATTAGTCAGATAAGCACATTATTTGCTTGGCAAAAAATGACATGCTATTGTCAAATTAAGCTTAACCACAACTAGCATTGATAACAAGGAGGACCTGTTATGAGCTTAGATAATAAAATTGATGGCACTAAAGATCAAGTCACTGGCAAGGGAAAAGAACTTGAAGGAAAAGCGACTAACGATAAGGGACGCGAACTGCAAGGCAAAACTGAAGGCTTAGTGGGTAAAGCAAAAAAGAAATTGTCAGACGCTAAGGAAGATGCGAAAGATAAAATTGACGAATTGAAAGAACAAAACGATAACTAATTGACATTGAGAAGGCCAGGCGCCTTCTTTTTTTGTGTCTCGTACCTACAACAGTCGCCTTCATACGATCCAATCGATCAATTAAAACACACGACTCGCTGTAACCAAGGTAATTCGATTTGAAACCTATGCCAATCTTATTGACGTCTATTCAAAAAATGTTGTATTTTAGTTAAGTTAAATGATCTTTTACAAAATTAAGTCACCCGGATCTTCGCCTTTTTAGTAATTAAAATTTAGGCCACCGATTAACCCATGTCCAAATAAAATAGCACCTTGTTGCCAGTTAATGTCGTCCAATCGATTGTAAAAATCACAAAATAAAAATAGGAAAAAACAATGAATAAATCCCGTGTAGAAGCTTTTAACGACGCTGTGATCGCCATTATTTTGACGATTATGGTGTTGGAATTTAAAACCCCCAACTCACTTCAACTATCTGCTTTGACCCCCCAATTTCCCTATTTAATTTCCTACGCGATTGGCTATTTGTTCATTGGGACAGCTTGGTATAATCATCATTTTATTTTTAGCAAAACCAAGGTCCTTTCAAAACGCATCTATTGGGCAAATAACTTTTGGTTGTTTGCCACCTCGTTCATCCCGGTCGCGACTTCTTGGGTGGGCAAAGGCATTAATGCTAGAGGTCCGGAAACTTTTTACAGTCTCGTCTATTTGCTCTGGTTCCTGTCATATTCCATCTTAAGTCGAACGATTGTTTCCGAAAATTATCGCCATGGTCATCAAGATGTTGCGCTTAACATCAAAAATACGACGGTTCATCAACTCACGATCCACTGGTATTCTTGGCTGATTCTAGTAATAGCGATGATCCTATCAATCATTTTCTTACCAGCCCTACAAATGGCAGTCATCACTGTGCAAATTTTAATCAACGCCGTTAATACTCCCAAAGACGCGGACTCATTGTTTGAATCCAATTAAAATATCTTCACGGATCTTTAATACCCTTCTAAAAAATGACCAACCCATCGTTGAAGTGCCCTACAATTGTTAGACAAAATCTAACGATTGTAGGGAAATTCATACGGGCTGGTCATTTCTTATTTACCTACATTTAAAATCGCCATAAAGCCAATAAAGACGAAAAACAAGGCATACATTAACGGATGAACTTCCCGGCCACGTTTGGCTGCAATCATTGTAATTGGATACGTAATCACACCTAAGGCCAGACCATCAGAGATACTGTAAGTTAACGGCATCCCTAACACAATTAAAAAGGATGGAATCGCAATTTCCATTTTAGTCCAGTTAATATGGGCCAAGGATTGGGCCATCAAAACACCGACGATAATCAAGGCCGGTGCAGTCACCTGACTAGTAACAACAGTAAGTAGCGGTGAGAAGAACATACCAAGCACAAACAAGACGCCAGTCGTAATTGCGGTCAATCCAGTACGACCACCGACCGCAATCCCCGCTGATGATTCGACATAAGCCCCAACTGGTGACGTCCCCAATACTGAACCGGCCAACATCGCAGTAGAGTCTGACATCAACGCCTTACCAACACGGGGCATTTGGTTGTTCTTCATGAAGCCAGCCTGCTGCGCTAGACCAACCAAAGTTCCCGCTGTATCAAAAAATGTGACTAATAGGAAGGTCAAAACAACAACCCACATCTGCAGAGAATTAATATCGCCCATATGACGCACACCAACACCAAAGGTTGGCGCCAAACTCGGTGCGCCAGCGAGTAAATGCTCTGGCAGTGGAATCAATTTCGTTACTAAACCGACGATAGAGGTGGCGACCATCCCAATGAAGATTCCGCCTGGTACCCGCATAACCATCAAGATAGCCGTTAAAATAAGGCCAAAGATTGTCAACCACGTCGTCGCGGTTGAGAAAGATCCTAAGCCGACCACCGTGTCCTTATTTGCAACGATCAAACCGCCATCATGTAAACCAATAAACGCGATAAACAATCCAATCCCACTAGAGATGGCATATTTGAGATCCGATGGGATTGCGTTGATAATCATTTCCCGTAGTTTAAAAATTGTAATGACTAAGAAAATCAGTGAAGCAACGAACACTCCCGCCATCGCCGTCTGCCATGGAATCTTCATCCCAATCACGACAGAGTAAGCAAAGAAGGCGTTAATTCCTAATGCCGGTGCAGTCGCGATGGGATACCGCGCCAACACCCCCATCAACATACAGCCAATCGCACTGGCTAATGCCGTTGCTGTGAACACCGCGCCCTTATCAACACCGGCGGCGCCCAGCACACTGGGATTAACAAACAAAATATAGGCCATCGAAATAAAAGTTGTAAATCCAGCCAAGATCTCTCGACGAACGGTCGTATGCAACTCATCAATCATAAAGTAATGATTCAGCTTTTCGCTCACAATAGCACTCCTCTGAATTATTCAAACATTGATCCTCCTCAATGTTCGGATATGTTTTATGAAACCACGAGATAAATCATACTACTTCTTATTTTTAAAGTAAAACACGAACCTGTTTTTGCAAAACACGAACAACCTTGTCGCTTTTTTGAAATAATTTGGCAGTTTATGAACTTTTATGATTTTGTTCCTCTAAATCACGGAAATTTCCAAACAAACAGAAAAGCAACCGCTGATTATGATACACAACGATCGCTTTTCTCATTAAAATATTCTTTTACTGTGGTCGCCGGTTAGGTCCAGCAACTAAGACTTCATGGCTTAAGAAGCGAATACGCTGCATTAGTCGGTCCGCCTTGACCGTCTCAGTCTCTCCACGTTGATTAATGGAAAGATGCTGGTCCGCTAATAATTGCATTGAGAAATTAGAGGTAAAGAATGTTGGCAATTCTTCTTGCATCCGGTATTCCAGAATAACACCAAGGACTTCATCTCGCACCCAAGAGCTCATTGAGTCCGCCCCAATATCGTCAATCATTAGAATCGGTGCTTGCTTGATCGCATCCACCTTTTTGGCCACCGAGTTCTCTCCAATCGATCGTTTCATTTCAACAGCAAAGCTTGGAAAGTGCATTAAAGTACTTTGATAACCCAAAGTAGCTAATTCATTGGCAATGGCTCCCAGCAAATAGGTTTTCCCCACGCCAAAATTTCCATAAAAATACAATCCCTGATGAAAAACACGTGGCTTTTGCGAGTAATCAGCAACAAATTGCATTGCTTGACGCAAAGCATCACTGCGTTGCTGTTCTTCGCCAACCACATCATAGTCACTAAAGGAAGCTTGTTCGATCATCTTGGGCATGGAAACCGCATGCACACGCTTCTTCAATAAGGTGCGCTTTTGCGCTAACAGCGTCGCCTCCGTTGGGACATAGGTAACTTCAATGTAATGATCGCTGACAACCAACTGAGGTTCATAACCCGGTGCAAACACTTGGGCACCAGCGCGGACCTTATCACGTTGACTGACAAACTCATAAAGTTTAGACCCATTGCGTTCTAAGGCATCATCAGCTAATTCCGTTTGATGGGTTTGAATAAAGGACTGGACTTCGCCATCATTTGCCGCATTGGCGATCAGCTGCTGATAGTCCGAATTAAGATTCTGCCGATTTAATAAATCGCGCATGGATTTACCTAAATCTTGCATTATGACCGATCCTCCTGACTTTCTTTAGCCTTGGATAAACGTTGCCGCAATTGAGCGATTTCATCAGCCGCCTTGCCATCACTGTTGGCAGATGAACTAGCCGTTTGGTTCCAATCGGGCAATTGTTCCCGGGATTTAGTTGGTCGGTTCCCAGACCGATTCTGCTGACGGGTCGCCTGCGCTTGAGCAAACGCCTGCATGTGTTTAACCGCTTGTTCGGGCGTCTGAACCTTGGCTTTCGCCCAATCATTTGCCACGCGATCAACACTATTTTGATACAACACATTCTGATCACGATCAGCAATTAAGTAATAGATCAACATATTCACGACGCTGGGGGCAAATAACTGACGTTGCATAAAGGTACTCAAAACGCGCTGCTCACCGCTCGTCACATATTGATTCTTTTCTTGTTTTAAGACCGCCAGAAAATCAGCAGGAGCATAAGCCTTAACCGCCGCTAATATTGCATGCAGTTCATCAGTTCCTTGTGGGCGCACTGGCGCTACTTGAGCATCTGTTTGAGACGAGGCTGACGAGGGTACCGATGCTATCTGTGTGCGCTGTTGCTGAAACTGATCGACCACCATGGCCCTAAAACGGTCGGGATCAAATCTGTTTGTGGTCACACTGGTCGCCTTCACAACTAGGTTCGCCAATTCACGCTCGTTTAACCCGTAGAGTAGTGCTTCAGCTTGAAGTAAATCTTGCGCAGAATCGACACTTGTGAGGTCAACCGATTCTCGTTTTAGATACTCGCCTAATAAATGAAAATCCAGTGAAGCCGCCTCATCCGCTCGCGGTTGTTGAACAGATTGGGTCGAATCAACCGATTGAGCTGGACGCTGCGCCAATTGCTGCTCACCAACGTGATAAACACTCAAAAAGTCCGCGGAAATATTTTTGAAGTGGCCTAAATCAAGGTGACTGGCATTAAAGTAGTCAATAAGCTCAGTGTACCGCGCTTGCCCGACATATTGAAACAACAACACGCTCAATAAATCATCGCGAAAAAAGGTCTGCGCATCTAATGGTTGATGCAATTCATAGATATACAAATCCCCCAATGCATCTTGCTGATAGTAAGAATTTAACAGTCCTAACGCTTCGAGGCGTTGGCGGCTCGCCTGGAAATGTGGCAAGTCTAAGTCAGTCCAACTTAATAACTGACTGTGAACACGACGATTGGATAGTTGTGGTTGCTCACTGATGAAAGTTTGCAAAGCGTTGTATAGGCCAAAAGCATTATTACCCAATATCGGTTGATACAAGCGTTGCCAGACATTGGTTGTTAGTTGAGCGCGACTGGGGTTGATGACGATGAAACCTGCGCGCGGTGTTAAAGTTGGCAAAGTATCGGCCATCGTTTGCAACTCCTTTCCATCACCTAATTAATGATTGGCGTCTCTTTTTTTATCCCGGTCAACCATTTCTTTTAATTCATCCAAAAAGACACCCATGTCTTTAAACTGGCGATAGACACTAGCAAATCGGATGTAGGCAATTTCGTCCACATCTGCCAGATCATTCATGACATATTCGCCAATCAATTGACTTGAAATTTCATTTTCTCCTAATGACCGAACTTGCGCGTCCACATTCTCCACGACCCGATTCATCTGTTCCATGGTAACTGGACGTTTTTCTGCTGAGCGAATAATCCCGCGAAGGATCTTATCTCGATTAAACTCTTCGCGCGTCCCATCCTTTTTAATCACAAGTAAAGGTGCAACTTCAGTGCGTTCAAATGTTGTAAAGCGAAAACCGCACTTTTCACATTCTCGCCGTCGCCGAATCGCCTGACCTTCAGCGGTCGGTCGACTATCGACAACGCGTGTTTCCTGATGATGACAGCGTGGACACTGCATAATTTATAAAACTCCTTTATTTCATTGCCACTTCCTGATTGTGATAAGTCGACCAAGTTAACGTGAAAAATCACTTAAATGATCAAGTAATTCTATCACGTGCTGTTTTGTCGCTTCAATGGTGCCAGTATTGGAAATAACGAAATCGGCCAGTTTCTCCTTGTCAGCCAAAGGCATTTGGCTCGCGATCCTAGCGCGTGCTTGTGCGCCATTTAAATGATTACGCACCATTAACCGATCTCTTTGTACATTTTCAGGCACGGTAACGACTACAATCACATCAACCATCGATTCGTAATGTTGTTCCAACAATAACGGCGCATCTAGGATAATTGCCCGTGGCTGAACTAGCTTTGCTTTTGCCACAGCTTGCTTGATTAGATCTCGAATAATCGGTTGAACAATGGCATTTAATTTCGTCATTTGGTTTGAATCATTGAAGACCAGATTGCCAAGCTTACTACGATCCAATTCACCGGTGTTCGTGAGTATCTTGAGACCAAATTCGTTGACGATTTGCCGTAAACCCGAACTTTTGGGCCGTACGGCTTGTCGGGCAATCTGATCGGCATCAATGACATAACAGCCGGCTTCTGCAAACAAACGAGCCACGGTTGACTTCCCTGTCGCAATCCCACCAGTTAGTCCAATAATTGCGGTCATTTATTTAGTGCCTCGTTTCAGCCTGCCCGCCGCCTGTTGATCAGGCAAGCATAACTTTTGTTCTTGTGGACAAAAGGTGGTACCCCGTTCAGCAACTTTGATTTTAACCATTGTCGCGCCACACCGTTCACACGGTTGTCCTACGTGACCATAGGCGTGTAATTGATTCTGAAATTCGCCAGCGTGACCCAGAGCACTATACGTAAAGACCGTTGTGCCATGAGCTTTGATCGCTCGATCCAACTCCAAAAAAATGTTCTCACGAAGCGCAGCAATTTGCTCTTTACTCAACGTATTAGCAGGTTGCTCGGGATGAATTTTTGTTAACCAAAGAACTTCATCACAATAGATATTTCCAAGACCCGCCACGTTATTTTGATCTAATAGCCATGTCTTAATTGCCTTACGACTCTTGGCCATTCTATCAACTAAGTAAGCTACCGTTAAGGTGTCCGCTGTCGGTTCCGGACCCAACGATTTTAAACCGCCAACTTGGTTCTCTTGACCCGTATCCACTACGACCATTCGACCAAACTTTCGCGTATCGTTGTACCATAGCTCATTGCCATGATCAAAGTGAAAGATAACGTGGGTGTGCTTATCCACCGGTGTATTTGCCGGTGCACCGAAGAACTTACCTTCCATCCGCAAATGAGAAACCATCGTTAGCCCACCCGAGAATCGAAATAGTAGATACTTTCCTCGTCGATCAATCGCCGTAATTTTACGACCGATCAACAATTTTTTGAAGGCTATTTCACCGTTTAAAATCATTTTTGGATAAAACACATCAATGCCAGTGACGATTTGTCCAACGACCATGTTAGTTAGGCCTCGACGAATCGTTTCAACTTCTGGTAATTCAGGCATCTCAACCCTCCTTAATTAACAACAATTGCCAAGATCACTTTGCTTCGTACCATGAGGCGCCATGAGCACTTTCAACCTTTAATGGAATGTCCAATTTCACCGCCGAATCCATCACTTTTGGTACCAATTGCGTTAATGTTTCAATTTCTGATTTAGGTGCTTCGAACACGAGTTCATCGTGAATCTGTAACAACATCGTTGCTTTTAAGCCAGCCTGTTCTAGGGCCGCCTCCATCTTGATCATTGCAATTTTGATAATGTCAGCAGCTGAACCTTGGATTGGAGTGTTCATTGCCGTTCGCGCCGCAAACGAACGTCGATTGAAGTTTTTCGAATTAATATCTGGTAAATACCGACGTCGGTGCGTAATAGTTTCTACGTAACCATCAGTCTTCGCTTTAGCGACAATTTCTTCTGTATAATTTTTAACGCCTGGATATTCTCTAAAATACGTGTCAATGAACTGTTTGGCTTGAGGGCGAGAAATACCTAAATTTTGTGAGAGCCCATAATCACTGATACCATAGACAATCCCAAAATTTGTTGCTTTCGCTTGACGCCGCATCAGTGGCGTCACCTCGTCCTCAGCACTAAGCCCAAAAATTCGTCGAGCCGTGGCCGCATGAATGTCCTCATCTTCAACGAATGCTTCCTGCAAATTATGGTCGCCAGTAATATGTGCCAAGACTCGAAGCTCTACTTGAGAATAGTCTGATGAAAAGATTTCCCAATCTGGATGGCTAGGAACAAAGGCCTTACGAATTTCGCGACCTTGTTGGGTCTGAATGGGAATATTTTGTAAATTAGGATCAACAGATGATAGTCGCCCAGTCTGAGTTAATGTTTGCAGGTAGCGCGTGTGGATTTTGTGATCACGGCTGTGAACAACCTTTAACAACCCTTCAATGTATGTTGACTGCAACTTAGCCAGACCACGATAACTCAAAATATTCTCGACAATTGGTGCCTGACTAGCAAGTTGCTCTAACACATCCACAGAGGTTGAATATCCCGTTTTCGTTTTCTTAATAACAGGTAATTTCATTTTTTCAAATAAAATTGTTCCTAGTTGTTTTGTGGAATTAATGTTAAACGTCTCACCGGCTTCGTTATAGATTGTTTGTTCAAGCGTTCCCAATTGTTCCTTAAACTTCTCGCGCATGTCAGTCAATTGCGTTGTATCAACCGTAATGCCAGCCAGTTCCATCCGAGCTAAGACAAAGGTCAGCGGCAATTCAATGTCACGGTATAAATCGGCTTGTTCATGTTCATCTAACTGAGTAAAGAGCCGGTCATGAAGTTCCTGTATTGCCAGAGCTTTACGAGCTAAATGATCAAAAAAGAGTTGATCATCATCGGGAATGCTTCGCTTTGCTCCTTTGCCGTACACCACTTCATCTGATTCAACAGCATCGTATCCATGCTGTTGAGCCAAACTCCCTAAATCGTTTGAATTGTCATTTGTATCCAACAAATAAGAAACCAGTAATAAATCAAAATCGACCCCGTCTAAAGGTGTACCTAAGCGGTGCAAACCAACATATTGCGCTTTAGCGTTGAAGACATTCTTTTTCACCTGATCACTGGCCAATAATTGTTTAACCGGTTTTGTTTGCAATAAATCGACTTCTCGACTGACCAGTGTTTGCTGTCCGTCGGTCATGACAAACCCAGAAAAGGCACTAAGGTGATAGTTTTCATCCGGCATTTCCAGAATGAAACTGATTTCCTTTGTGAATTGAGTTACCAAATCGACATTTTGCGCCGTTAGTACCGTCCATTTAACCGGCACTAGTTGATTTTGATTCATACCAGCTTGATCAAAATCCAATTCTAGACTGGTATTACGCAATTGTTTGAGAAAGTTATTAAAATCCATCGACTGATAGAATGGGACTAACTTATCTAAATCGGGGCCGCGATAATCTAAGTCAGCCAAATGCACTGCCAGCGGTGCGTCCGTTCGAATTGTCGCCAAATCCTTACTGAGGACAGCTTGTTGATGGTCTTCGATGAGATGATCTTTCATTTTACTTGGTTTTAACTCATCTAAATGGTCATAAACCCCTTCGACACTGTCAAATTGCGTTAATAATTTGATGGCCGTTTTTTCACCAACTTTTGTCACGCCTGGATAATTGTCGGAAGTATCGCCGGTCAAACCTTTCATATCAATAATCTGTTCCGGCGATAGACCATACTTTTCCTGAACGTGCGCCGGCGTATAATATTCAATCTCGCTGACCCCTTTTTGAGTGATTGCAACGGTGGTCTGATCGGTTGCCAGCTGCGTCAGGTCGCGGTCTCCGGTCACAATAATGACTTGATAGCCCGCCTCTTCCCCTTCATGAGCTAAGGTGCCAATAATGTCATCCGCCTCCCAATTACTTAACTCGTAACTTTTAATTCCATAGGCGGACAGTAAATCTCGCAAATATGGCATTTGTTCAGATAATTCCGGTGGTGTTTTGGAGCGTCCCCCTTTGTAGTCACCAAATTTTTCCGTACGAAAAGTCGTTTTGCCAGCATCAAAAGCAACCAAGGCCTTATCCGGATGAACGGCCTTGATAACAACATCTAGCATCGTTTTGAATGCATAGATTGCGTTGGTATGTAAGCCATCGTGATTCGTAAAGCGATCTAGCTGTTGATGGAGCGCAAAAAAAGCGCGAAACGCGACGCTATTGCCATCAATTAATAATAAACGCGGCTGTTTTGATAATTCAATTTGTTCACTCATTGGCCGTCTCTTTCTTTTCCAAGATCAACATCGTTAAATGCTTGTATTATCAGTAGTTTACCAAATTTTGGCTTTGCTTTCCATTGGCACATTTTCCGCCAAATTTTAGATCAGCTTAACCGAATTAGTGAGAAATGTTTTCAATGATTAATCTAATGTGGCTTAAATGGGTCATATCGTGTTCTTGGCGTATTACTGACGTTGAATTAAACCCCAAGTTGTCGATGCATGACAAAAATCTGAACAAAGCCAGCTGCTTGACCAAGACCTTTGCCCACCGGCAGCATTCGACAAAAAAGCGAGGATCAATTGATCCTCGCTAAAACATCAAGATGCAACAGATGAGCTAGTTTCGATTACCGCCACTAAAACCAAAGATCTGAAGTACATAAATGAAAATATTAATAAAGTCTAGATATAACTGGAAGGCACCTTGAATTGCCAAGCCCCCTAGCGCCACCTGGTTACCATATTGTTCATAAATTCGCCGCATACGTTGTGTATCCCAGGCCGTCAAAACGACAAAGATCCCAACAATCACAAAGCTAAAGACGTAGCTAATCACTGATGAATGAAGGAACATATTGATCAAGCTGACCACGATAACGCCGAACAGCGCAAAGATCATCTGCGTGCCAATTCGACTCAGGTCACGATGCGTCGTCATTCCATAAACTGCCATGCCACCGAAAATTGCTGCGGAAGCAAAGAAGGCGGAAAAAATTGTGGCGCTCGTGTAAGCCAAGAAAATCGTGGATAGCATCAGGCCATTAATCGCTGCAAAACCAAGTAGCATCGTTAATCCAGCACTGGCACTCCGTTTGGCTTGAAATGAGCCACCTATGACTAATCCAAATTCAGCGATAATTAGAACCCACATAAACCAAGAATTAGCAGCTAGAAAGCCAAAATATTGTTTCTGGTAAACCACCCCTGCAAGAATTGCAACAACGGCGGAAATTAAGACTGCCAAGCCCATGTAGCCAAAGACACGGCTCATAAAAGCGCTTAAACCAGAAGCTTGGACATTCACCTCACGACGAGGTTGTTGATATTCATTATTGTTCACAACTGATCCCTCATTTCTCTCAAAGCATTCCGTTAGTCTGACAAATGTTGACTAACCTTATTTACAAAGTATTTTAACAGAATTAAGTTAACAAGCAAGTCTTTTGCTATTAGAAAAAAATTCTTTAGATAAGCTACAACATTAGCTTATCAAATGAAGCGGTCTAGTTTTTTTTCGAAAACTCGACTAAAATGAGCCAGATATCGATAAATCAAATTCAAGATTGCGAGGTAATTATGATTCAATCTGACAGTCCACAAAAAGTGAATTCGCGCCCTAGCCTTTTTTTGACCATCTTACTAGGGACACTATCAGCTTTTGGGCCTTTATCATTAGATATGTATCTACCCGCTTTGCCGGATATCCAGTTGAGCTTACATACTTCGGCCACGGCCGTTCAAGCCAGTATCAGTGCCTGCCTGATTGGGATGGCAATTGGACAGCTTTTTATTGGTCCATGGAGCGATCGCGTTGGCCGACGTCAACCCTTGATGGTCGGACTAGCCGTTTTCACATTATCCTCATTCGCACTAATTTTCATTCACAATATTGGGTTATTTCTAATTGTGCGAATTGTTCAAGGGCTTGCCGGTTCAGCCGGTCAAGTCTTATCTCGTGCCATTGCCCGTGATTTATTTGATGGTGTCAAACTAACTCGCTTTTACGCAACGTTAATGACAATTAATGGCGTGTTTCCCGTCATTGCACCAATCCTAGGTGCTGCCCTTGTCAGTTTGTTCCCGTGGCAATCAGTGTTCGTTACATTAACCATCATTGGTGTCATTCTGGTGGTAACGAGTCTGTTTGGCTTACCAGAGACTAGCCAAGTTACGCATAACCAGCTTGAACCATTGAACTTTAAAGCAGTGTTTAAAAACCGTCTTTTCATGTTGAATGCAAGCCTCCTGGCCTTGGTTAACGGGGCATTATTCACTTATATTGCCGCTTCTTCCTTCATTTTTCAAAAAGATTTTCACTTAAGTACAACTTCATTCAGTCTCATTTACGCTTTTAATGGACTGGGTATCGCCTTAGGTGCTCAGCTCATGGGTCGGCTGACAGGTAAAACATCTGATCGAAATTTAACGCGCTGGGGATTTCTGATTCCGATCGCCAGCAGTGGCTTGATGTTGTTAAACGCGCTAACGGTCAATAACTTCTGGCTCTTTACGACTGCGCTTTGGATCGTGGTTGTCTCCATCGGTTTCAATAACGGCATAACGACTGCGATTGCTATGGCTAGTACCTCCACTAATATTGGGACAGCATCGGCGGTCTTGGGCACCTTTTCGGAATTAGTCGGCGGTCTAGCTTCTCCCGTCGTCGGGTTATTCGGTTCGACAAGTTCAATTCCGATGATCAGTTTAATTATCATTTTTGAGATCATCGGGTTAATTTTACTTGGTCTCACCTCTGTGACCACCACTAATTAAATTCCAGTCGCAAAAATGGCGAGCTAACTCAAATTGAGTTAGCTCGCCATTTTTGTCTCATCAAGTGAATCATCCGCAATTGTTCATGTTTGCGCTTAACCGTTCGTTAAACTGGAATTACTTAACAGTGTTTCATATTCGCGTTCGTATTTTTGAACATCGCCGGCACCCATAAAGATGACGACAGCGTCATGATAATCTAATAGAGGCGATAGATTTTCCAAAGTTAACACATCGCCGCCTTTGACAATCTTCGCACCTAAATCAGCACTAGAAACAGTTCCTGTCTTTTCACGAGCTGAACCAAAGATATTCGTCAAGTAGACTTTGTCGGCCAAATTCAAACTTTTAGCAAAATCATCCATCAACGCAATTGTTCGCGTAAATGTGTGCGGCTGGAATACCGCAATTAATTGCTTATCTGGATATTTTTGACGAGCAGCATCAATCGTCGCTTTAATTTCAGATGGATGATGAGCATAGTCATCAATGATGGTCATATCTGCCACTGACCGTTCCGCAAACCGCCGTTTAACTCCTTTAAATGAAAGCAGTTCTTTACGCAAATCAGTCATATCAACTTTTTCAAAATGTGCCACTGCAATGACAGCTAGGCTATTAAGCACATTGTGTTCGCCATACAATGGAATTTCAAAGTTACCAATCAACTCATCATGTAAGTAGACATCAAAATTAGACCCTTTTGTAGTCCGTTTGACATTACGCGCTTGAATATCGTCTCGATCCTTCGTGCCATAATAGTAGATTGGCACATTGGCCTTCAACTGTCGTAAATGTTCATCATCACCCCAGGCAAAAATTGCTTTACCTACTTGACTAGCAAACGTCTGGAAGGCATCTGCGACATCATCAATCCCGGTATAATAATCTGGATGATCGAAATCAATATTTGTCATAATGGCATAATCTGGATGATACGCTAAAAAGTGACGCCGATATTCGTCAGCTTCAAACACAAAGAAGCGGGAATTTGGCGTGCCTTTACCAGTGCCATCCCCAATTAAATAACTCGTTGGTGCAATACCGCTTAATACGTGAGCGAGTAACCCGGTTGTACTGGTCTTACCATGAGCACCGGCCACACCAATGCTCGTATACCCCCGCATCAGTTGACCCAGAAACTCATGGTAACGAATAACTGGTAACCCTAATTTTTTAGCCTGAAGTATTTCTGGATGAGTATCCGGAAAGGCATTTCCAGCGATCACTGTCAGCCCTTCATGTAAGTTTGCCGGATCAAACGCGTAAATTTTTATGCCAGCTTGTTCCAATGGTCGCTGTGTGAATGTGTACTGGTCAATATCAGACCCTTCGACACGATCACCACGATCATGCAGAATTAGGGCTAAGGAGGCCATTCCCGACCCCTTAATCCCAACAAAATAGTAAGTTGTATCAGTGTTCTCCATCATAAATGGACTCCTTCGTTAAAACGCGTATCACCAAAATGGTTAATTACAATGTATCAATATTTCAATTAAACAGCCAGTTACTGCGGTTGTTTTTTAAGATTCTTCACGATTCCTTGTTTCAGCCAATTGCTCAGCTGTGAAAAAGACCTCCCGTGGTTTAGATCCCTGCTGGGCCGAGACATAACCACGACTTTCTAATTGATCCACTAGGTTAGCGGCTCGGTTGTAGCCGATTGAAAAGACGCGCTGCAATTTCGACGTTGACACATTTTTTTCTTCAGCGATATAGGCCAACACCTGTGGCCATAATTCATCTTGATCTTCTGCCGCGATTTCAGTTGCTAATAGTTGTTTAGGTTCAAACGCATAATGTGGGGCCATTTGCTCCCGGACAAAATCTGTAACTGGATCGATTTCAGCATCAACGAACGTGCCTTGTAACCGAATCGGCTGGCTCTTGCCGTTTCCTAAGTAGAGCATGTCACCACGCCCTAATAAACGCTCAGCACCGGCCGTGTCTAAAATAGTCCGTGAATCAATTTGACTAGCAACCATGAATGCTAAACGGGTCGGAATATTATTCTTGATCGTTCCGGTTACGACGTCGACTGACGGTCGTTGCGTGGCTACCAGCAGATGAATTCCCGCCGCTCGCGCCTTTTGAGTAATTCTAGCAATATAGTCCTGGACTTCAGAGGCAGCAACCATCATCAGGTCTGCCAATTCATCAATGATCACCAAAATATAGGGCATTTGTGCTGCCTCGTCACCAGCTTGTTTGGCCTTATCATTGTACTGTTCAATATTGCGAGCGCCCGCGGCAGCTAGCCGCTGGTACCGTTCATCCATTTCATTGACGGTCCACTTTAGTGCCGCTGCGGCAGCTTGTGGTTCTGAAACGACGGGGGCCAATAAGTGTGGAATGCCATTATATGGCGCCATTTCAACCGCTTTTGGATCAATCAAAATCAGCTTAACTTCTTGCGGTGTCGCCTTATACAAAATCGACATCAATAGGCTGTTAATGAACACTGACTTTCCTGAACCAGTCGCCCCAGCGATTAATCCGTGAGGCATTTTGCGCAGATCCGTTACTTGTGGTTGGCCGAATAAATCAACTCCTAAAGCGACAGTCAACGGAGAAGTGCTCTTTTGGAACGCCTCTGAACGCAACACTTCGGAAAGCATCACTGGTCGCGATTTTAGATCCGGAATTTCAATTCCGACTGTACTTTGCCCAGGAATTGGTGCTTCAATCCGAATGTCTTTAGCGGCCAACGCCAATTTTAAATCATCTTGCAGATTAGTAATTTTATTAACACGTACACCAGGTCCTAAGCTCACTTGAAACTGAGTCACGGTTGGACCAACCGTGAAATCGACCACTTCCCCATCGATGTTAAAGGCAGATAACGTTTGATTTAAGACATCAATTTGATGATCTAACCACGCATCTAACTTGGCCTCATCTCGTTGAACGGGCGGCTTTAACAAAGCTAGGCTTGGAAAATGATAAGTCAATAATTCTCGATCGTCATCCGTTGCATAACTACGCCCGGTTTGTTGTATCGTTTCGGCCGGGTCAGGGGTGGAGATAACTTCAGAGTTAACTTCATTTGGTAAATCATCATCAGCCCGATCATGATTAAATAGTGCTAGTGCCTTTTGTCCATTTTGTTCCTCATCAAAAATAGCTGCTAATCCATGACCTAAAACACCTTGACTATGATCGGCAAGCGTCGCTCTGCTACTTGTCGCCGCTGTGTCACTCCCGTCAGCTATTTGATGTAGCTGATCTTTATGTGGCTTGACTGTGACTTCGTTATTTGTCAGTTTGGTGGTTTCCTGACTTTGACTCTCTACCTGCTGCGTTGACAATTGTGAAGAATCAGTTGCAGGTGCAACTGATTCAGAATGAGACCAATCATCATCACCCCAGACACTGGCAACTGGCTTATTGTTGGCAGAAAAGGCCACCGAAGTTTGATTAAATACCTTAGGAGTCGCCGAAACGTAACCAGATTCATCGGTTACCGTGCTAGCTGCGGCACTAGCCGGTGTATGCCATTTTCGATGTGGATTAATTGTCTGCGCAATCGCGCGCGCTTGCTGTGCTGCGTAAAGACTAGCGGTTGATCGATCAATTTCAATTTCTGCACTGCCATATCGCACCGCTTGGCTACTTGTTGACGGTTCAGATTGTTCAGTTGGCGGCCCAATTAAGCGATTTGTACGCTGTTGTCGCCGCCGCTCTAATTCTTCTGGATGTTGCCGGAAAAAGGTAGGCCCATCGTAATGTCTCATTCACGTCACCTAAATCAAATATTTCAATTCATTAGTAGTTAATTAAAACTTGCTTCACGAAAAAAGGAGGCCTGCGCCTCCTCACAGGTTAAGCTTCAATAGCTTAACCTGTCTACTCTCAATTGCGAACCCGTTTAAACGAAAAGCTTGTTACCTTGTTCAAACGAAAACGGCGTACCAACGGGAGCAAAATCTGGCGATAAAATCAATGCCCCTTTTTTTTGTGGCGCATTGATCAAGTGAAGCTCCCGACCACTGGTAATCATACCATCGGAAGGAACCCCTCGCAATTCACCTGGCCAAATAATTTGACCACTCGGCATCAATGCACCGACTTTAGCTACCACAACAAAAATATGTTCGCGCATATTCGGTGAACCACTGACAATTTGTAAAATCTGGTCATGGTCGACACGCGTTTGCGTCACCAGTAAATGATCTGAGTCCGGATGCGGTTCGGCCTTTTCAACATAACCGACAACAAACTTTGGCTTCGTATCTAAGACCAGTTCTGGCTTAAATCCAGCCTGACTCAGTGCGGCATTTAAATGCGTGACTTGCGTTTGACTCAATTCAAGCGCGCCGTTGCCACTAATTTCAGGATCAATTTTTTGAACCTGCAGAAAATTGTAGCCGAGGGTCTGATCGGTTAAGGGATCGTAAACACGGGCAATCTGATTAGCTACATCGACAGTTTGTTGTTCATGATCAGGCGCTAAAATCGCCACCAGCACGCCTGGCATCGACGTCTGATTCATGCTAGTGATTAACATGTTGTACCTCCTGTAATTGTCATTGTTTAAGTGTATCGCCTGCGACTTAACGGGTCAACTGTCGTTAGAAAGGCTTTCACAATCGCATAAACGCTTTCGCTCCATGATGAATTTTAATCTTTATCTAAAAAGTGTACACTAGATTCAATTTAGTGGATAAAAGTTTTGAGGAGGCCTATTTTGAGTACCTATCAGCCCATCGAAAAAATTCTATTTTTTGCCGGTTTAGGCGTCGCTACCGGCGTCTCAATTGGCGCTGCCATTCAGAAAGCTCATTCTAAGCGACCTGAACGAATTTTAGCGGACGTTAAGACATCCTTTCGAAAATCAGGTGCTTTGAGCGGCGCATGGATTGAGCATCACCCGGTTATTCGTAAAATCGATACCAGCCCAGTTGAAGTATACAGTGGCGGTATTATTCAACAAGCTGCCAAGTCAACAGTTGTTTATGCTTTTTTAGCAGACAGCCAGACTGGTAAAGTCGTTGATGTTTGGAAAATTGCGCCCGCGATCAATTAATTGAACCAATATCGTCAAACCCGCCGTGAATCAATGATAATCGTTGATTCACGGCGGGTTTTGTCGGATTATTTTGGCGTACTTGAACTTGTCGAACTCGAATTATTACGATTCCCTTTTTGATTAATCGTGCTATTACGAGCTCGCTGTCGATCTCGCGTTTGAAATTGCAATAAGTTCTGCGACATTAGTGACACAATCTGCTTATTTTGTGGCAGATCCGAATGTTCAGCGTCACTACCAGTAACCGTTAACTCTGTGAAGTGTGCGACTTGATCTTGATATACATACTTCCCGGCATAAACGCTTTGAACAGGCACAATACCATCATTCGTATAATTTTCCGTACCTGCGACCAGATACACATTCAGAGATTTGGGCAATTTGTTTCGGTTATCCACCATGTTCGTTAGCATCGGAACGCGTTGGTTTTGATCCTTACCCTCGAGGTTAAATGGTGAGCCGAGCATCATCAACTCGTGCATGCGATACTTTGACTGATTAAAATAGTTTTCTAAAAATAACGTGTAAATCAAACCGCCATTTGAGTGACCAAATCCAGAGAAGTTATTGAAATTGTAAGTCTTCGCCAAGTAATTGAAGGCAATATCAAACCAACGAGCCTGCTTTTTGATATTTGCATAGCCATCATGATTATTTTCAAACGCCACGACAAAAAATGGCGCATTGTCACCCGCTCGAACCGTACCAGAGACTTGCAAATGATCGTTGGTTTTTACTGTAACCTTAACCACACTGTGCTGAATTGGTGTTCGGCCACCGTTAGTATTGGGCGGTAATCCTTGACCCAAGTTGATCGTTTTAAATAAATCATCAAACCGATTTTGACCGGCAGAAGAACCGGGAATGAAAATAACCGGCGACATTCTGGACTGACGAATTGTCCGCGGTTTTGTTACCGAGTGTTTAACCCACGGGACGGTTAATGCACCGACCATAACGACAAAAATACAGAAAATTCCTACCACAAACCAGCGTTTTAACTTATTTGGCATTAGTGGACCTCACTTTCTCGGTCCGATGATGCTCACGTTCGACCAGCAAAATTTGTAATCGATTAGTGTTTCTGACAAATGGGATAAATAATAAAACGTCGATCAAGAATAGCCCGATGCTAACCGCCAACGAGGCCCAGTCGCCACCTGTTCCCGCAAATCCCTGTAAAATTCCCGGCGTTGTCCACGGAATTCGGTACACGGCTGGTGGTAATAATCGCAACTTAATTAGACAAGCACCGACAGCCATGTTGAAAGCTGGAACAATTACCATTGGCACCAGATAAAGCGCATTTAAAATCATCGGCAAACCAACTAAACCGATACCGGACATATTCGAAAATGTTGGTAATAAACCACGATAAGCGACCCGCCGTTCTCGATGAACACTGCCGACCATAATGATGGCAATCATCAGCGCAACCATCCCGCCGATGCCACTGATATTTCCGTAAATATCGTATAGAGTGTGCAACGTGATCGGAAAGGGTGCCCCAAAGGATGTGTGATGCGCTAGTGCAAATTGATAATTTGCCCCAGCGTATGTCGTGAAGCTCGCTAAACGTGGTTGGGCAATCGGACTTGCCAAACCAATAAACATGAGCAGGTTACTGATGATGGCTGACAGAATCACGGGAATGACCCGTGTGGTCGCTCGGCCAACAGTAAGCGATGCGATCCCTTCGTTTAACAAACCTAACGGGCCACGGACGGTCACTAGACTGATTAACCAGCTGACGATTACAAACAATAAGACGGTCAAACTCAACGGAAAAATCATCCGCTGTGAACGTGAAAAAATTCGATCATCCTCTGTCGCTGGCTGATAACTATGAAATTTTTGTGTAAATGGAATTCTAAAAATCAGGCCAACAATAATACCGGTCACAAATGCTAAAAACAAACCACGCAGGCCAAAATTATCGAATAAAAATAAATTATCAGAACTGTGAAAATCATAATTCAAGATTAAATAAGCAGTGACACTGGCCAAGCCGGTCGTCATTTTATCTTGATGGTAATAGTCAGCATAATAATAAGCAATTAGAAAAGCCGCACACAAGCTAATCACGACGTTTAACATAATCACTAAATCTGATAACGAGTCACCAGTTGTGATCAACCATTTACCAGCAGCCTGTAAATGAAATACTTGGTAATAATACCCATCCGGATTAAACCAAGCTTCAGTTATCCAACTGAGCCAAACATCCAGTAATACAAAAGGAAAAAGGATGGTCAGAGCATCGCGCGCCACCTTTGTTAACGGTCGCCGACGCAAGGATATTGCTATTTCAGCACTTTTTGCGTGAAAAAAAGTCCATAATCGTTTCATTTCAACCACCCACTAAATAATTGCCGGCATGGTTTAACTTGCTTTACTGCGGCAGGCAGACTTCATGTTATTTTTAATAAAGCTAGCTAATCATTCGTTGTTATTATTTTTTTATACTGCTTGTCGCCTTTGATTGCAACAGTCTTCCATTTTCTGCCGACTATTTCTATACCAAATTGAACACGTGGAACATAAGCCCTCAAGTCACAGGCATTAATTACCAGTCAGTTTCAAAGCTGCAACTGAAACTCAACTTTCATATTTACAAGCACTGAAAGCCACTAACCCACCTCAAATCATGGCCGTCTGTCTGATAATAACCCACTTATTTTTTCGGAAATTGAGCGACTAATCGGTAAATAGGTTGGCCCTTGGCAGCAAATTTTTGTTCATACTCTGTTTCGATATTCTCCAATTCACCTTGGCTGGCCGCCACATCGGCATGTAAATCAAGAGACAATTCCGTCAGATTGAGACCAAAGCTAGTCATGCTCATGATTGAATACTCAAACAGATGACGATTATCCGTTTTAAACTGTAGCTGACCACCGTCGCCCAGCACCTCCGCATAACTTTTTAAAAAACTTTTATACGTTAAGCGCCGCTTTTCGTGGCGAGTCTTTGGCCATGGATCGGAAAAGTTAAGATACAGTTGGGTCACTTCCCGAGGCTCAAAAAAATCGTTAACCCCCTGCCCATCCGCTAGTACCCATTGCAAATTGGGTAGTTCAGCTGGCAATGACTGTTTGAGGGCCGCGGCTAACACAGATTTTTGCAATTCGATCCCAACAAAATTGAATTCCGGATGCGCAACGGCCATCCCAATTAAGAATTGTCCCTTACCTGTGCCAATTTCAACATGCAACGGTTGTACGGATTTAAAGCGCGACTGCCATTGGCCTCGATAATGCTCCGGATTTAAAACGATTGCTTGCGGATTTTCAGTGATCAAATCGTCCGCCCAAGGTTTATTTCTGACTCGCATACATTCTCCTCGTTATTCTTTACATTTTTTTCAATCGAAATTGGCTGTACCAACCGACGAACAAACCTACTTCAAGAACCATCGTGCCACTGTCGATCAGCAAGCGTGTCCATGACCAATTAACTAGTGTGTCTGTAAGCACAAAGACTAACGCGACAATCGTTAATACAAGGATCAAGACTTTTTGGAACGCCTGCAACTGTTGTGACCTAGTAATTGGATATAGGTGGGTAAATACATTACGTTCGTATTGGCGATAAAACGGTAATAGCTGGAAGCCAATCAAGTAAACAAGCAAAATCATGACCAGTAAGCTGGCCCATTGTTGATGGATAAAAATCAACGCCACCAAACCGATCACTGACAGTCGCGTGATCAGGCCAAACGTATCACTGTCACGTCCTAAACCGCGCGTAAATAAATATAAGTATGGGTCTGCTTGGCGCCGATTAACCCATCGCCACAGTGGATCAAGATAGCGTCGTCGTCGAATTTTAGCAGCAACTTGAGGCACATCGGTGAACAAATTAAAGAAGCGATATAAACCCATCATCCGGCCTGCCTCATCACGCACTAACGTCGTCCACGCCAATTGACCTCGTTGCCACTGCTGGGTGTGCCTAAAAGTCACAATGCTAAACCCGATAATACTCAGCATGAGCCCAATGATAGGATGAAGCCATAACCCACTGGCAAAAATCACCAGTGGCATTAACCAATTAACGAGCCGAAAGTTAAGCGGCGTTAAGCGGGTCTGCTGAACAGTTTGTTTCAACGCGAGATTCATCCACGCAGCTTTCGTTACCAAAGCCGTTAAGATAACGATAGTAGCTGCCGGTAAGGAAAGCTGATCAGCCTGTCCCATAAATGGCAACAAAATGACAACAACGGCGATCTGAATTAAACCACCCATCAATAGGCTATAATTGCGTGCCGAACGCAGGTAATCATGTAAAACGCCTTCCGCAGGCATCAAGAATGCGATGTCCGCTGGCTCAATTAAAGTTGCTAGCCGACCAACTTGAGTAGTCAGGGTTAATATAACAACCGTCACTAACGGGCCCCACCACACACCGCCAACCAACTGTTTTAATTCATTTTGATAGGCAAATCCAAGCGCACCAAAGAAAAAAAATAGTGCAATAACAAAATGATCCGTAAAAACCAGTCGTAAATATTTCAATAATTGTCCCGCGTGCCGGGACAAACGTGTCGAAAATAGGTTCGTTAAATCATTCATTTCGTTCACCATCTGCCAGTGAAAGATAGATGTCGTCTAAAGAATTACCGGCTTGAGGAAAGGCCGCTTGTAATTGGGCAAGAGTTCCAGCAACCTTGATTTGCCCTTGGTGCAGTAAAATAAAGCGATCACAATATTTTTCAGCATTGGCCAAGACGTGCGTCGACATTAAGATTGCTGCCCCATTCTTCTTTGCATCTTCAATTAGCGTCAATAAATCATGTACAGCAACCGGATCAAGACCGAGAAAAGGTTCATCAATAATGTAGACCTTGGCGTCCGTCATAAAGGCGTTAACAATCATCACCTTTTGTTTCATCCCTTTAGAAAAGTTGGCTGGAAACCAATCCAATTTATTGTCCAAGCGAAACATTTTTAGCAAACGATGAGCTCGCTGCCACGTTGCTTCTTGCTCCAATCCATAAGCCATCATCGTTAGCGATAATGTTTCAGCCAACGTCAGTTCATCGTACAAGACTGGCAACTCTGGAATATAGGCAATCTGCTGCTTGTACCGGGTTGGGTCTTCACTTAGCGTCGTACCACCAACAACAACCCGGCCTTTTTGCGGCGTTAATAAGCCAATAATATGGTTAATGGTCGTTGACTTGCCGGCGCCATTTAGCCCGATCAAGCCAACCACTTCGCCGTCGTTGACTTGAAAATTGACATCCTTTAACACGGGAACCTGCGAATACCCGCCTACTAGATGATCCACTTCAATACCCATGTACTGCCTCCACTGTCTAGAATAATGGTACGATTATAGCATAATCTTCTTCGACTAAGCTGCCAGGTTGTTGTTGGCAGACTGGGTGTGTGTATAATGGAAGAAATTCATAAAGTGAGGCGTGCGTAATGCTAGATGATAACTGTATTTTTTGTAAAATAATCAAGGGTGAAATCCCCAGCTATACTGTCTATGAAGACGATGAAGTTAAAGCTTTCCTTGATATCTCGCAGGGTACTCCAGGACATACTTTAGTCATTCCTAAAACCCATGTGCCTGATATTTTCGCTTACGACGAAGACTTGGCTCAGCGAGTGTTCGCTAGAATTCCAAAAATTGCTCGGGCAGTGCGTGATTCTAACCCCGACATTATCGCGATGAACATTGTCAACAACAATGGTGAAGTCGCCTATCAGTCTGTCTTCCATTCACATTTTCACTTAGTACCACGATACAGTGATCACGATGATTTTAAAATGATTTTTAAAGATAACAGCAATCAATATAATGACGCAGCTTACCAACAGATCCAACAACATATTATCGACCATTTGGAGGCGTAATATTATGTTCAAAAAATTTTTTGCGCCTTTTCGCAATCTAATCCAGAGCTTTCAAACCTTTGCTCAAGCTTTGGCAAAATTACGACGGAGCGCCGCTAATTTATCCGCCACCGCTGACAAAGTGCAGAGCACAATTGACGATATCCAGCGTTCCGTTGACCGCTTTCAATTTAAAATGGATAGTCGCACTGAAGCACTTCAAAAAAATATCGATCAACTCAATCACGATCTGGACGAATTGAACCACCGAATTTCAAAATGAGCAAAAAATTGGCTTAAAAATGACTTAAGTCAAAGCAAATTTTCCTTTAAGAGGAGTCAAGTTGGCTCAAATGCCCATGATTTATGGTAGGATATTCCTTGGATGCGATTTACTTGTGACAAATAATTTGGAAAATGGATGTGAAAATAGTTTATGAAAAAATGGTTACTGATTCCGGCCGCATTATTAATGGCCTTCACGTTGGCAGCTTGTGGTAATAAAACAGTTGCGACAACTAGTGGTGGTAAAATCACTCAAGACCAGTACTATTCAAGTATGAAGACCACTAGCCAAGGGAAGCAAGTTCTTCAACAAATGATTATTAAAAAAGTGTTGGAGAAAAAATATGGCGACAAGGTCTCTGATAAAAAGGTCACCACTCAGTTCAATACGGTTAAAAAGCAATATGGTTCAAGTTTCAGCAGCATGCTCCAACAACAAGGGATGACCACTTCTGATTTAAAGGACACCTTGCGGATGAACTTATTGCTGAAAGAAGCGGTTAAAAACGACGTCAAGATTACGAATGCTGACTTAAAGAAGCAATTTAAAGACTGGGAACCAAAAGTTTCCACGGCAGTCATCGTCACCTCTTCCAAAGCTAAAGCGCAATCTGCTATTGATGACTTAAACAACGGAACCAGTTTCGCCGACGCAGCTAAAAAGTACTCCACTGACTCATCAACCAAGAATAAAGGCGGCAAAGTGCCAACCTTTGATAACGCTACAACTTCGGTCGATGATTCCATCAAAAAAGCTGCTTTCAAACTAAATAACGGTGAATACACGAAGGAACCGGTCACAGACACGAATTCTTCTACTGGTGAAAAGAGCTACTATGTCATCAAAATGCTCAATAAGCCAGCCAAAGGTAAGTGGACAGACCACAAACAGGCGCTAAAGGAACAAATTTGGGACCAAGACATGGATACTTCAAATGGCGGTACAGTGCTTCAATCTGTCATTTCTAAAGAATTAAAGAATGGTGATGTCTCAATCAAGGATAAGGACTTAAACGACGTTCTGTCACAATACACCTCAACTTCTACTTCTTCAGCTAAGTAACTGATCGACAGTAAACCAAATAAGTAACTAAATAAACACGCGCTTTGCTAATCAAACTAGCGAAGCGCGTGTTTATTTGGTTGGAAATTGCGATTAGTTGCGCTCCCCTAATTCCGGGCGGTAAAACGACCGACCATCTAAACCAAAGATCCGTTCAGAAAATTCGCCAGGTACTGTTTGTTCAACAGCACTACTCATCATTTGAATGGAAGCATCTAATTCATCCAAATCATGTAAAACCTCTGCCTCTAAGATGCGGGGACGAACCGGTGATCCATATTCTAATAGACCGTGATGTGCCAAAATCATGTGACGAAGTAACAGCATTTCCTCTGACTCAGGATCAAAATGTAATTCCGCACAGACATTGACAATCTCCTCATCCACTAGCACAATATGACCGATTAAATTTCCAGCTAATGTGTAGGAAGTTGCAATCGGTCCCGATAATTCAATCGTTTTGCCCAAATCATGCAATAAGGCCCCGGCGTAAAGGAGCGATCGATTGATATTCGGATGCAAATCCGCCACTGTTTTGGCTAACCGAACAATCGAAATCGTATGAAACGCCAATCCACCAGCAAAAGCATGGTGGTTCTTTTTAGCAGCAGGAAATTGATAAAAACGCTCTATGTGGCGTTGCAAAACGGCCCGAACAACTCGATTCCACTCCGGATTCGTAATCTCAAAAATAATTTGCGAAATTTCTTCTTCCATTTCGCTTGTCGTCATTGGCCCATGGGCAACAAACTGAGCTGGATCATTTGGCTCACTATCGTTTGCAAGACGCAAATGCATAACTTTTATTTGCGAATTTCCCTGATAAAGTTCTTTTTTGCCGCGGACAAGCACGACTTTACCAGCAACAAACGCATTAATATCTTGTTCACTGGCATCCCACAAATTACCGGCCAATTCACCAGAAGAATCCGCAAACGTCAGATGAATAAACCGTTTACCATTTTTCGCAGTTCGCACATCTGCTCCCTTTAATAACAAAAACAAATCGAAAATTTCATCAACTTTAAAATCCATTAATTGTGTTTCTGCCATATTCGTTACTCCTTCAACCTAGGTAGGGCAGCTTTGACTCATCACTTATTAATCGAATAATTTGGTTGGCTTCGAAGTCTTGAACCATATTCAAATCAGCAGTGAAATACAAAACCTGATTTGTATGAGCAAGCCGCTCAAGTAATTGAACTGTCGCCTTGCGTCGTGGCTGATCAAAATCAACAAAAGCATCATCGATCATTAGTGGTAATCTCAGCTGATCATTCATGATTGTCGCGAAAGCCAGCCGGATGGCAAGATACAATTGCTCAACGGTACCCCGCGATAACTCAAATAGCTCGAATTCCTGACCATTAAGATTGATCACCGTGATCTGCTGGCGACTTAACTTAATTTCAGTATAGTGCTTCAACGTCAGGTCGGCAAAATACTGCTTAGCCTGCGCGACAATTTGCGGTAATCGATCAGCGGAGGCTTGTGTCAATGTTTGGTCAATCCATTGCATTGCGAGTTGATTAACTAACCAATTTTGAGCTAACGAAACAACCACATTGCGCTGGTTAGCAACCTGCTGTTGTAACTTTGGCGCCTGCTGATCACGGCCCATTTGCTCAAAATGAGCATGTAGGTCCGCGACGTGCTGTTGCTGTTCTGTTATCTCAGTGCGCGTACTTTCCAGCGCCTCATTCGTTTGCGCCAATTCTCGATCAATCGCCGTCTTTGATCCATAAACCGCTAATTGTTGCTGCAATGCTGGTGTCAATTGGGTTTCAATGGCCTCGACTTGCGCGAATGTTTTAATATCGCTTAATTGCGTTTTATATGCCTGTTTTAAAGTTGACACATCTGGCATTTGGAGTCGTTTTAATAATTTAGTTAAAGCCCGCTCAATGTGGGTCTGAGATGTCTGAATTTCTGCCAGTTGTGCGACGGCCTGTTCGCGCCGCCGCTGAGCTGCCTCCTCACTAATGGCTTGTGTCGCCAATCGCTGATATGAGTGACGGGCAGTTGTTAATGCCTCGCTGGCGCTCAGTGGGCGTAATGAAAGCCATTTATTCGCAAAGTCATAATCACCTAAAAAATGCGTAATTTGATCATTGAAGTGTTGAATTGCCTCAGTCAGATCACGTTCCTGTTCAGCTAACGCCAGCCAGCGGGTCAAATCACGTTGAATCCCTAACCACTGTGTCACAGGCAAGTGAGTAAAACCATGTTTCTGACCAATCAGACTGACATCGTCATTTCGTGAACTGCTGTCATAAACACCCCCTTGTGTTCGTCGCCAGCCATAAATTACCAAGGCAATACCAATCAATATCAATAGCCAACGAAGGCTACTACTGATTAACAGACTGACTAAAAAAAGACCAGCCCCAGCGACAAACCACGGCCATGCCCCTTGCATCCAGCTAACAGCGGCACCAGTTACAGTGATCGATGACGATGACGCCAAGTGTTGTTGAATCGTTGCCTGCTCTGACTCAGAAAAAGGCGTCATTTTATGAGTACTAAACTGATTCCGTTGGTCGAGTTCTTGTTGCTCGGCCTTAATATTTTGCAGTTGCTGACGTTTGAAATGTCGCTCATTAATCCACGCATTGACCTGATCAAACTTCGCCGCTTGTTGATCAAATTCTGATCGATGAATCATAAAAAATTCGAGTTCTGGCGTGGGGTCTTTTGAATCGTCCTGTAAAGCTTCAACCTGTTGCGCAGCTGCCGCCGCGAGCTGTTGCTGGTTAGCATATAGGCTAAGCGCTCCCGTATAGTCCTGCTCGTTAATTTGCAAACTTTTGGTCGTTGTTCGTTCCTGCAATTGCTGATATTGTTCATAATTCGGCCATAGCCGTTGCGCAGTTTGTAAACGCCCTTGGGTCGCTCGTAATTGCTTTTGACGCTCGACCAATTCCGATAAGTGATGTTCCGCTGCGTTAATCGTACTTTGTAATTCGATAAATGTTGGATATTTAGCAGTCGCCGTTGTCAATTCTTGTTGCAGCTGATGATAACGCTGTAAGGCCTGATTTAAAGCTGGCTTTCGCCCGCGAGATTTATAGATTTCGTCACTTTGTTTAGCCAGTTGATCAATCACGGTTAGCCAATGTTGACTGCCAACAGCCCCAACCCGTTGAAGCATTGACGTTAGGGCGGATCCATTTGTTGCCGTTAGCAGACGCAAGTCCTCTAAGTCAAACATCAAAGTCTGTTGAACAAACGCCTGATCCACGGAACCTAACAAACGGTTTAATTCTTCGGATGGCACTATTTGACCTAACGTAAGATTGGTGACCACTAAGTCCCCACCGCTTTTTCCAGCAGTTCGTTGAATTTTATAGGTTGTGGTTGGAGCCACATCGGTTGCCACAATTAAAAAGCCGCCATACCCTGCACCATTCTTGGGTAAATACTGTTCGGCAGGTCGCTTACCACTGGCAAAACCAAAGAGTACGCCCAAAATAAATCGCTGTAACGTCGTTTTACCCGTCTCGTTAAGGCCATAAATGACCTGAAGTGACTCTTTAAACGTGAAATCTTGATTTTGCCACTTACCGAAACCATCGATATGCGCTTGTTTAAGTCGCATCACTTCACCTCCTCTGGTGAATCAAGCTAATTGCTTAATCTGTATGCTCACTCGTTTGTTTAATAATCTGCTTAGCAGCGGCTGGCAATGTTGGTGACACCTGTGATAACGCCTCGGCAATTTCTGGTTCACTGAAAAGCTGCCCAGCGACTTGCGCTAAGTTTTCATCGGTAAATACCTGTTTAGCGGCAATTTGCCAAAACGTTTGATCTAGCTCGTCGCCCACATTGGTAGCTGAAGAAGCAAAAATTGGCTCAAGGCGAACAACCACATTCAATCCTTGCGTGTCTCCATGCAACTGACTTTGAGCTTGAATCAATGTTAATAGACTGCCATTCATCAGGCGTTCTATCGTATCTGCAGCTAGTTGATCCGCTTGTTTAATGGTGACCCCAATCAGTTGTAGCTGAACGTGACTAGAGGGTTGGTCTAGCATCGCAAGCCGATCAAAGATTGCTGACATCAACGCCGCTGAACTCATTTGTGCATGAGCTGTTACGAATACTCGATGCCATTCGATCGGGGCCACAGGTCGAAAAATTGGCGTTATTCCAGCTTGATCCACGTTCACGAGGTAATAGCCCTTAGCATCAGTTTCTTTAATTTGGCGCCCTTGAATATTTCCTGGATAAATAATCCAAGGGTGTTCCTCGTGCAAGATTTGGCGCTGATGGATATGGCCGAGTGCCCAATAATCATATTGCTTAGTTAATAACTCACTCACCGTAAAGGGTGCATATGTGGCATGTGTTTGATCGCCTGCTAGAGAACCATGGAGCATACCGATCGCTAGGTCAACGCCATTTTCACGCTTGGGGAAATCCGGAACAACATCGTTTACGACCGCCCGATTCGCATAAGAAAAGCCACTAATTTGGACTCGAACTTGAGATTTTGTCATCAGTTTTTTTGCAGTCACTGTTGGTCCAAACAGCTGCACATTTGGCGGTAACGACAATGACTGTTGATTGCCCGCCAAAAAATCATGATTGCCGTAACTTAAATAAACAGGGATAGCCGCCTCTTGTAATCGCATCATCTGCTTCAAAAAGAGAGCCTGCGCCGAAATAGAACGCTCCGCGCGATCATAGATATCGCCTGTGATGAGAATAAACTCGACATCTTCCGCAATTGCCTCATCAACCAGTCGCGTTAAAGCAACCATTGGCGATTGGTAAATCGTCTGCCACAACGATGCAGGCAATTGCGACAAGCCTAAGAATGGACTATCTAAATGCAAATCCGCCGTGTGAATAAACTTCAAATTCGTTCCCCCTCATTCTAATAAAATAAACGTACCCTAAATTCATCTCAAAGCTACTCATTATCGAGTCCAGTCAGACACAAACTGCACCGCCCGATAACGAAAAAACAGCCCAGCGCCGCGGAAAATCCGCAATCACCAGACTGTTTAACGTCTCAATTAGTCTCGGTAGAGATCTTGAATCGGCTTCGTGATGACGTTATTTAGGTCATTAAGCAAGTTATTAACGGCCTCTTCTTTTTGCATCAACGTCTTGACTTCTTCAAAATTGCCAACACTGCTTGCTAGGTCACGGGCTTGATTCATTTCATCTTCCGTCAAATCCTGACCTTGCATTTGTTTTTGTTGAAGGTTCATCTGCATCGTTTGAAATTGTTTGAACGTTTCAAACGCCGTCTGATTTTGCTTCATCGTCTCATAAGCATCACTTAGCGCTTTAAATTCAGCACTTTCTTGTAAGCCAGTCGCCATTTGTTTAGCATCTGCTAAAATATCTGTCGCCATGTTTTTCTCCTCTTGCGGTTGTCACTTAGCGCAAGCACTATGATTAACCACGTGTTTTAAAGTTCTTGTTTAGTTTAACATGCCAATCAAACTGGCAACAGCCCGTCAAACGAAGTATTTACTTTAAGAAGTGATTATTGGCCAAACCGACTCGTGAATTGATTCCAAAGGTCCTTCCCTTTTTGGATCAACGAATCAGCCCCATCACCGATCGATTTACCAACCTTATTTGCACCATCTTGAATATCGTTCCAAATATTACCGGAGGCCGTATTATTTTCGGTCGCGGCTAAGGTATTTGCATCCTTCACTGTGAACGGTGTCTGCTTTGTATTTGGTAAAATGTCGGTCATCTCGGCCCGAAATAGCCGGGCAACAGGATACCCAGCTGGGACATCTAAGTGATTTCCCTTATTTGTTTGATCAAACCCTTCCCAGTTGACCATCACAATATCTGGGGTGTAACCATCTACCCACATATCAGTCGTCCCCGCCGTATCGTCAACGCCGTCGGCTTCGGTGGTGCCAGTCTTACCAGCGACTTGATAGTTCGCAGGTTTAGCATAAATGCCAGTGCCATGGGAAAATGTTCCTAACATCATACTCGTCATTTCATTAGCTACATTCGTGCTGATGATCCGTTTAGGCTTTTTATAATCGTTATCAACAATCACTTTCCCAGAAGCATCCACAATTTTCGTAATGAAATGGGCTTGTGTCAATTTGCCCCCGTTTGCAAACGGCGTAAAGGCTTGCGCCATTGTTAACGGCGAAACCCCTTTCTTAATCCCCCCAAGCGCCATCGCTAAATTATCATCTGACGCGTCAAGATTTAAGCCAAATCGTTGGGCTGAATCGAATCCCTTCTGTAAACCAATCTTATTGAGCAACCAGACGGCCGGTGCATTATAACTATTTTGCAATGCCTGATACATAGGAACTTCGCCACGATAAGTATCCCCGTAATTGCTAGGCGAATAGTGATTAGCCCCATATGATTGTTTTTTGTCCTGCAATTCTGAATCGTAATAATAGCCATTTTGGATTGCCGGTGTATAAACGGCAAACGGCTTGATTGTGGACCCCGGCTGGCGTTGTGATTGCGTGGCTCGATTAAAACCACGAAAGACATGTTCGCCTCGGCCACCGATAACAGCAGTCACGCCACCATCATTGGGGTCCATCGCGACACTAGCGGCTTGTACCATCGTACCATCAGCCATATTAGCTGGAAAATTAGCCGGATTCTTAAAGAGTGTCTGCATAACAGTTTGTTGGGTTTGATCTAAAGTCGTATAAATCTTGTACCCGTGATTCATAATATCTGCTTCGGTTAAACCATATTTTGCAATTGCTTCATCAATAACTGCATCAAAAAAGTATGGATAACGATACGAGCTGTCTGGAGCGTAATTATCCGTCGTCGTCAACGGTGTCTTTTGATAATTGGCCGCCTGAGCACTCGTGATTTTTTTGTTCTCAGCCATTAAATCCAAAACCACATTACGTCGTTGCCTAGCTGCTTTCGGCTGATCAACTGGATTATAACCACTTGGCGAGGTTAGCATGCCAGCTAAAACGGCGGATTCTGGCACCGTTAATTGCGTCGCATGTTTACCAAAATAACGTTCTGAGGCATCCTCAACGCCCCACACACCATGGCCAAAGTAAGCGTTGTTCAAATACATCGCCAAAATATCTTGTTTTGAATAAACGTTCTCGACTTCGATGGATAAAAAGATTTCTTTTGCTTTCCGCGTTAACGTTTGTTCTTGAGATAAATAGGCATTTTTAACAAGTTGTTGTGTTAACGTCGAGCCCCCACCACTAATATAATCGCGGTGTAAAAGTTTATTACGAACCAATAAGAACGCTGCTCGGGCTAATCCCTTCACAGAATACCCATGTTCATGATAGAAATTTCGATCTTCAGTTGACAATACTGCATTTTGAATGTTTGGTGAGATTTTATTCAACGAAACATAAGTGCCTTTTTGTGAATAGAGCTCGCCAGCTTTCTTGTCGTTGCGATCATAGATCACGGTCGGCTGTGAGAGCGTTGCCTTCAGATTTTTAACATTCGCCGTCTTCGCTTCGAACGTTAAGTAAGCACTCAATAGAAAAATGAGCGATAAGATCACGACAACGAGCCATCGTGTAAGCTGAAATCGATGCCAAAATTGCCTGATGTGTCGCCAGATTGTGAGCCAAACGCGAGCCAGCCACTTGACAATGCTCGATTCATACCAAGCTCGTTTAGCATCTGGATGCTGATTTCGATTCATAGACTTGAACCTTTCTGTCTAAAAGTTATCCAATGTATCGTACCACATCATGAGTAGGCAACGATCGCAGGCTCATGGGCTTAAAACATTTTTATCAGACTCCCACCAACAATTGAATTAAGAAAGCGTTAAAGCAACTATTCGCATCGCAATAAACTCAAAGTAAAGCCGTCTAGTAAATCCTGAACCGTAATATCGTTCAGGAAATAAAACAACTTAGCGCGCCACAAAAAAAATCCTATCCGCACATTTTGACATGCAAGGTAGGAATGTTTAGTGAACAAAAATCGCGCATAAGTTTAATTATCTTATCGGGCTAATAGTTTGACCCACTGCTCGTGTAATTCGATGGCAGATTGTCGATCCGGACTGATAACCAAAATCGTATCATGTCCGGCCAAAGTTCCCGTGATTTTTATCTCGTCTAGCTCGTCAATTAATGCTGCCAATGCGTTTCCATCACTCGGGGTTGTCTTAATGACGTTCATAAATTCAACTTGAGTGAAGTCAACCACCACTTCACTAAACCGTTGCTGAAAATGATGGGTGTCTGGCGCGGCCATTGGTTTCATAACTCGATAGATTGCGCGCCCCATTTCAACTGGTTCCTTGACCACGTGCAATTCTTTTAAATCACGCGATAAGGTAGCTAACGTGACCGATACATCTTCGTTTGTTAATCGTGTCTGTAAGTCATCCTGATTGCCAATTTCAAATTGTTCAATCAGTTTTAAAATTATGGCTTGGCGCTCTTGTTTTCGCAATCAGCCCACCACCTTTACATTTCATCTGGTGATTGAACGCCTAACAAACGTAAGCTTTCTTTTAACACAATGCTGACACTCTTCACTAATGCAAGTCGAGCATTTAGACCTTCATCGGCCACCAAGACTTTTGTATGAGCATAGTATTTATTAAAATCGCGTGCCAAATTAATCGCATATTTGGCGATAATGGAGGGTTCGTAACTCGTCACAGCCCGCTCAATCGCAGCACTGAATTCGCTTAACGACTTGAGTGTGTCCCAAGCGGCTGGGTCACTGAGGGTGAGGTCATCCAAATCAAAATCGGTCTTGTCAGCCTTCCGTAAAATACTCTCTGCTCGTGCTCGAGCATATTGTACGTAGGGACCAGTGTCTCCTTCAAAGCGAACGACCTCTTCTAGGTTAAAATCAAAGCTGTTCATCCGTTCGTTTTTCAAATCGTGGAAAATGACCGCGCCAACCCCGACTTCGTGAGCTACTTCAGCTTTATCGGCTAAAGCGGGATTTTTCTCCTCAATTTGTGCCATTGCCAATTTGGTTGAATCACTTAATACGTCTTCCAGTAAGACAACACGACCAGATCGTGTCGAAAGTTTCTGACCATTTAGGGTAATCAGACCAAACGGAATATGATGAATTTCATCCGCCCATGCAAAACCCATCTCACTTAGGACTGCCTTTAATTGCTTGAAATGATTAATCTGTTCAGCGCCGACAACATACAAGGATTGGACAAAATTGTACTCGCGTTTACGATAGATTGCCGCCGCGAGATCCCGCGTAATATACAAAGTTGCGCCATCTGATTTTTTAATCAATGCTGGATTAAGGTCATATTTGGCCAAATCAACAACCTCAGCACCTTTGCTCTCTTGCAACAGCTGCTTATCTTCTAAAATCGAAACGACTTCATCCATCTTGTCATTGTAAAAAGCTTCCCCATTAAAGGAGTCAAAGCTAATCCCTAGCTCGTCATAAATCTTCATGAATGACTTAAGCGACTCAGAACGGAACCATTGCCATAACCGAGTAGCTTCTTCATCACCAGCTTCTAATTTACGGAACCATTCTCGCGCTTGATCATCCAGTTCTGGATGCTCTTTATCTTCTTGATGGAAGCGAACGTAATATTCAAGCAATTTATTAATCGGGTCGGCTTTAACTTCTGCTTCGCTACCCCACATTTTATAGGCTTGAATAAGTTTACCAAACTGCGTGCCCCAATCACCCAAATGATTGATCTTAATGGGGTTATAGCCCGTCTTAGCTAAAATATTGGCCAGAGCGTTTCCAATTACCGTGGATCTTAAATGCCCCATAGAAATTGGTTTTGCAATATTAGGCGATGACATGTCGATCGTTACATTTCCACCATGGCCCAGGTCCAGTTGGCCATATTCAGCTTGCTTGGTCAAGACTTCGGTTAACGTTGTTGCAGCAAATGCGCCCTTTTTCAGGAAGAAATTGACATAAGGCCCAACAGCCTTAACCTGTTCAAATTGTCGCTGATCGATTTTGTCCACCAAGTCACTGGCAATCAAATTAGGCGCTTTGTGCATCGTTTTAGCCAAGGTAAACGCTGGAAATGCGACATCCCCTAAATCAGACGTTTTCGGTTGTTCTAATTTGTCTACCACCTCATCAACACTCAACGCGCCGTCTAGCGCCGTACTGATCGCTGTTGCGATTACTACTTTATTATTCATATTGCCCATCCTTTCGGTATTCGCCAAACAAAAACGCCGCCTCTTACATTCCTGTAAGAGGCGGCGATCCGCGGTACCACTCTTTTTGACGAATTTTAATTCGCCCACTCATTAATCATTAAATTATTGGTCACTGACGCGCTTCGTTTGCTCGTAATGCCGCCTCCCATCAACGCGACTCGCTAAAAAAACGAAAATCAAACTACTCCTTCAGTACCTTTCATGGAGGATATTATAGCAACCTATCTTCATAAAGACAAGGGTTTCGCCTAGATTAGGTGGCGCTAATTTTCTTGTAAATTGGCATCCTAGACTAGTCCAGATTAAACTTTTACAGCGTCACTCATGATCGTCTAAATTTAACTTACGTCAACTTTACTGTAAGCGCATGTGTTGATGTTGAATACCATAATCATCAAAGGGCTGCCCCACTAATTTAAATCCAATTCGCTGATAAAAGGGCACTAGGTAAACTTGAGCATCTAATTCGATCTGGTTAACCTGCTGCTGCGATTTAAGCCAAGCAATACCGTCAGCCAAAAGTTGACTTGCCAACCCATGCCCACGATTTTGTTGCCGGACTAGCACTCGACCAATATGCCAAGTCTCCCCTTGTAGCCCGGGATATAGTCGACAATAAGCGCATAACTCATCTTGTTCATCTTTGATCGACACGTGGTAGGCAATTAAATCCGTTGCGTCTACCTCCGGATAAGCGCACTGCTGCTCAACGACAAAGACGTCCGTACGAGCTTGATATATCGTATGTAACTGATAAGTTGTCAGATCATCAAAAGATTGAATCATTGTCTGCATTGACTTTATCCTCACCCTCATTATTCCTGTGTAACCACTACAAAGATCTAAAGTAATAGACCAACTCGGTAATGAATGAACATCGTGATAATTCCAACGATAACGTTGCGAATGATCGCCGTGCGAACTAATCCATCACCAAGCTTAGCACTTAGATAACCCGTCAATGCGACAGACAAAGTCACCGCCACGATCGTCACTGGCCACTGAATATTGACCGGAGCAAATGTCATCGCTGCCAAAGGAAACAAGCCGCCGCTAGCTGCTGCAAACAAGGATGAAAAGGCAGCGTTCCATGGGTTCATGTAATGTCCCAAATCAAGATCATATTTAATTCTAACTAAAGTCCCCAACGCATTTTTTTGCATCAATTCGTCGGTAATTTCTTGCGCAGTAGTTGCCGACACCCCACGCCCAATATAAAATTCACGAATTACTTTAGCCGCCTGATCAGGTTGTTCTTTTAATAACGCTGCTTCCTTAGCTACGGCGGCTTTTTCCGTGTCCTTTTGCGAACTTACCGAGGCATACTCCCCTGATGCCATCGAGAATGCACAGGCTAATAAATCGGATAAACCAGCAATGAAAATGGTGAATTGGTTCGTCGTGGCCACAGCCACGGAAAATAGGACCCCAACAACAGTGAGAATCCCGTCATTAGAGCCTAATACGCCCGCCCGTAATGTATTTAAGCGTTCAGCCATTGTCATCTTTGTTCGCTTAGTTGATTTTGTTGAAACTTGCATAAACACACGCTCCCTTTATCTTTTAAAGCTTTACTTCTCTATTGAACTTTTTTATCGAGCAAACATAATCCCGATCAAATAAGTTACCATCATTGTCAATAAACCAGCAATCACATTACGAGTAGTGGCTTTCTGTCGATCAGCACTGCCTAACCGGGCGGCCGTGTATCCCGTGATCGATAACGCAATAATAACCGAGATCACCGTTGCTAAAATACGAATTCGCGCTGAAAAAAAGGTGATCGCGACCAGCGGTAAAATGGAACCGGTCGGAAAGGAAATCATCGAGGCAACGGCAGCACCAATCGCACTGGTTTTAACGGTTGGATCGAACCCATATCGTTCGCGAACGCCTGTCTCGAGTGGATTCCCCGTCATCATCTCATGCGCAGCTCGATTGGCTAAAGTCTCAGAAATGCCTTGATCCATATATTTTTCTTTGATATGTTCAATTTCGACACTGAGATGGTCATTAACTGCGACTGTTTCTCGCTGGATGGCTCGTTTTTCAGAATCCCGTTGTGTGCTGACTGATACCCATTCGCCCATCGCCATTGAAATGGTACCAGCCAGCATGCCGGCGATACCGGCCAAGAAAATCGCATGTGAATTATTTGTTGCCCCAGCAACCCCAATAACGATACCCGCAACTGATAGGATCCCATCATTGGCACCCATCACACTGGCTCGCATAATATTAATTCGTTGGGCCAATGAACCAGCGTTTTTAGTTTGCTTTTGTGCTCCAGTTTCCATAGACATGCTTCCTTTTTGTCATTAATTCGGTAAACTTAATTCAAGAGTTTACTCATCTATTAGAATCATTCTAAATTATCGTACCACTTTCCGCCTAAAGCACAAGCGCTAATTTCATTAGCACTGGGCGATCGACAATTTAAGAAAGCCTAAACAACACGGACAAGCAGACCACCTTCATGTAAACGTTTTGTATACTTGTTGTGACAATTTTGTATTATTACGAGGATTATTTATGAATCGCCATTTTTTTATTATTTTAAACCGGCATGCTGGTCGCGGACACGCTACCCAAATTTGGCAAGCAATTCAGTCTCGCTTAGCGGAATTACATATTCATTACCAAATGGTTGAAAGTAAATATCCTGGTCATGCCACACTAATCGCTGAGCAGTACGCCAAACACCAACAGTCAATGGACCATCAGTCCCGAATTGTTCTTGTGGTTGGTGGTGATGGCACGCTCAACCAAGTTTTAAATGGGCTTCAAACACACAAGGATACCATTCAGTTGCCGCTTGCCTATATCCCGGCTGGCTCTGGCAATGATTTTGCTCGAGGGGCTAAGCTATCACTTGATCCATTAACGGCACTGAACCAAGTGTTGCAAGCCACTGAGCCATACCAGTTAGATATTGGTCACTATGTGGAAACCATCAAGCAAGAGCATCGCTACTTCGTGAACAATGTTGGTATTGGCTTTGACGCTGCCGTCGTCAGTGCCGCCAATCATAGTTCTAATAAAAGTTTACTTAATCGGATTGGCTTAGGTAGCTTTGTTTATTTGTTTCAGCTTCTAAAAGTCGTCCGTCAGCAAGATGCCTTTCCCGTCACCATTCACATCAACCAGCAACGCGATATTTTTAGGAACGCATTCTTATTAACGACAAGCAACCACCCTTACTTTGGCGGAGGTGTCGCTATCCTTCCGCAAGCCCGCGTCACAGACGGCCAGTTGTCACTGATTGTAGTTGAAAAAATGTCGTTTTTAAAATTTGTTGGCCTATTTATGATGATGACCATAGGGCGTCACCTTGGTTTTAAAACAGTCCATACGTATCAAGCTCACCAATTACATTTAACTGTCTCATCGTTAGAAAATGGGCAAGTTGATGGTGAAGAAATGGGCAACCGTTTTTATGACATTTATCTATCCATCGATAGCTATCCATTCTGGTTTGTTCCCGCCGATTAGCATAAAAACTTCGGCTTAAACTTTGAATCGAGGTATTTAAAGATGCAAAATCAAAATTATCTGCATGATAGTATCTATGCAACCGCCATCGCCGACGCACTAGGTCAGGTCACGCAATTTCAAGGTAACCGTCTCAACTCATCAGATCCATTGATCCAAACCATGATGCCCGGCGATTTAGGGACAATCGCCGGCACTTGGTCCGATGATACTAGCCTGACCCTAGCGACCTTAGCGGCCTTAAGTCAGCCAATGACCTTAGCGACTGAGCAACTCGAAGACACGATGCAAAACTTTGCAGCTTGGCTAAATAACGGTAGGTTCACGACCACTGGTGTTGCTTTCGATGTCGGTGCTGGCACGCAGGACGCCTTGACACAATATCAAGTAACTGATGATCTGTTTCATTCAGGTAGCTCCCATGAACGTAATAATGGTAATGGCGCCTTAATGCGAATGCTCCCGGTTGCACTCTATGTGATTCGCCAGGGGCAAGGGCACCCCTTTGACCATCCTGAACTGGTTGACCTAGTGATCAACTTAGCGCAGTTGACTCATCGTCACCCTCGCTCAACGGTGGCTTGCTTAATTTACGTTTCATTAGCCACTCAGTTATTAGCGGACCAACCAAGAACAGTTGCGACCGTCAATCAGGCCGTCGCCAATGTGGCGCATTTTATTCACGAGAGGCCACGTCTTAACGATCAACTGCCGTTTTTCACTGATCTAACCACACCTGATTTTGCCAACCATTCAACAGAAACACTCAATACGAGTGGCTATGTCGTATCGACCTTAATCACGGCTTGTTGGCTCCTCATACAACCATTGAATTTAGCTCAATTAGTGGTGGCAGGAGTCAACTTAGGTGGAGATAGTGACACCATTACCAGTATCGCAGCCGGCTTAATGGCCTTGCAAATAGATCTCGCTAGTTTCCCTGAACAATGGTTGAGCCAGTTACAAGGACGGTCGTTAATTGACCAACTGCTGGCAAAGGCAGCAGCGTCTAACCATTTCTAAAATTGCAACTCAATTTATCAAAAGTCTCATCCTTATAAACGTGAAGCGCCCTTCTCCGTATTGTCGGAGAAGGGCGCTTCACGTTTATTTTTAACATTGACTAACCAAGAACCAGTTTAATCTTCGGCTGCATCCATTGCCTCAAGAATCGCATCCAGCTGATCACACTTACCACGAAGTAAATCAATCTGGTCCTCATACGCAACCGGTTCGGTCTTGGCCGAGTGGCCTTGAAGTTTCGCTAATTCATCAGTTGCTTCACGATACTCTTCAAGAATCTCTAACTTGTTACTCACCTTTAACACTCCATTTCATCCTATAGGTCGATGACCCAGATTATGAGGGAAGCAATAAAAGCTTCTTCAAATTCACGAGCAACTATAACACCTTTCCCGCGCCCTGTGAACACTTTTGCCCTTAAATTTCGACCAGTAATTTAAGCCGATTCTAGCAGTACAATCTAATTAAACACAATCCACTTTATGCTATATACAACATAGGAATATGTCGCATGATGTATCTGTTAAGGAACATTGTGAAATTGATGAGTAACGCCAGTAGTGAAGCCACAAGTTTGATTTGTATTCGAATTGTCATATATCTGCAACCTGCAATGGGCTAAACAACAGCGTCGGTTTGTGACAATGTGCCACTAAAACTAGGCATCATACTTTGCCCATCCAATGTATAAACAGAAACATTTTGCCCCGGTTCAATGGCTGTCACATACTGACCTCTACCGATATAAAGCGCATTTTGCGTGGTCATTCCGGGTGCTCCCCAGAATAACACATCCCCTGGTTGTGCTTGATCAACTGGTTCTTGCGTAAAATAAGCTTCCTGAGCAACCGTATTATGCGGTAACGAAACACCAATTTGAGCGTAAGCCTGCTGGACCACGCCGGAACCGTCCATTCCAGCGTTGGTGGCGCCTCCTTGTTGATATGGAATCTGTTGATCCACATAGCTAACGGCCGCGTTAACCGCTTGTGTCTTAACTGAAGTTAGGTGACTTTGTGGGTCAAGACTAATTGAACTGACTACTGTATGATCAACTGAGTTTTGGTCAGCGTCAGGAGTAGAAATTAAGTGAATTTTCGGATTACTGGCGACTAATGGCTGAACAGTTGTTGCCTGTCCTTGGCGACTAACCGCCGTCGATTGGACTGTAACTTCAGCGCTAGATGCCGCACTAGTTGGGGCGCTTGCGGCACTTGGTTGGTTTGACGTGGCAGTTGAATCGCCACTTACCATTACATTTTCACTAGTCTGGGCTGGTGCTGCGTCGACTGCAGCTGACTGAACTTCGCTTTGATTCAATGGTGCCGTGACGGCAATGATTTGACCAACATGAATGACCGAATTTTTCAGATGATTAATGTCCATCAATGTCTGCGTCGTGACCCCCAGTTGATTAGCCATTGCCCATAAAGTATCACCCGATTCCACGACATAACGCGGCAAACTAGGATCGATTGGGGTAGCCGTTGACTGCTTAAGTTTTGGGGCCATTTTTTCTTGATGCGTTGCTGGTGCCTTAGCCTGCCCGGCCTTTGAGCGAAGTTCATCCAACGCTTTAACCGACTTTAAAGAAACGTGATAATGCTTATCCTGATGAATAGGCACCGGTCGCTGTCTAACTTGCGCCGCCAACACGCTTGGTCCAGTAGCGGCAAGAATTGCTGTTACCGCACCAAATGTCGCGATCGCTCGATTTTGTCGTTTAGCCAAAATTACCCCTCCCATTGTGACATCTTTAGATATTCTTAATGCTTTACCGAAAATTATAACAAGCCAAGCAAAAAATAGAAAGCGCTGCCTTCAGCTTTTTGTTATACCCAACAAGCAATACAATTTTCTCGACAAAGTTGTATCAAATTCACTACTTAATCACTTATTGTACATTGCATTAATTGATGATAATCCTGTTTCCATTTGTGCCATCGTAAATAGATCCGATTTCTCACCTATTGCGATCAAATAGCGCCAAATTGCGCTGTCGATCAAAATACTGGTCATGATAAATAAAAAAATAATGGCCTCACAAATTTTTAACAAGATGCTGTATACAATAACTTGAAGAATGCAGCTTTATTGTATTTTATTACAGATTGACCATCCGCCTTTGTTGACAGCAAGTAGTTTTACGGGCTTCATTGACAATTTGTGTATAACAATTTGCCTTTGTGTCTACACAAAAAGCGGCAACTTAACCGTCATTTAAACAGAAAGTTGTCGCTTTTTAGTGTTTTTAAACCAGGAAATTAACTATGCGTTCTGCCCGCCGTCCATGACAAATTCTGCCCCAGTCGCATACACAGATTCATCCGATGCTAGAAAAATTGCCATATTGGCAATATCTTCTGGTTGACCCATATGTCCTACTGGAATTGTTTGGACCACGGCCTCACGCATCGCTTCTGGGATAATAGCGGTGTCGACCCAACCTGGATGAACTGAATTAATTCGAATTTGTAAGCCTTCTTGAGCCACAGACAATGCAGCAGCTTTGGTCAACAGTCGCGACCCACCTTTACTTGCCGAATACGGCGCCGCCATCGGTAAGCCACGCAAGCCAGCCACAGAAGACACATTGATGATAGATCCTTTGCCACCATTCTTTTTCATGGCGTTAATACCGGCTTTGACCCCTAGGAAGTTTCCAGTTAAATTAACGTCAATCACTTTTTGCCAGTCGGCTAAACTCAAACTCTCCACTGGTCCATTTGTTCCACCAATACCGGCGTTATTGACTAGAACATCTAGCGGTCCAAATGCCGCTTCAGTTTCAGCAATTACTTTATCCCAATCTGTTTCAGATGCGACATTTTGCTGAACAAATAAACCCGCATCACCCAAACTTTCAGCAACAGCCTGTCCACCGGTCACGTTGTGATCTGCAGTTACAACGACTTTGGCGCCTTCACGGACGAATCCTTCCGCGATCGCACGACCAATTCCAGCAGCTGCTCCTGTTACAATGGCAACTTTACCGTCCAAACGATTTGACATAGTGATTCAGCCTCCCTTTCTAGTTGCCCCTAGTGTACCCTTTTTGTGATGAAACCGCATTCAAAACGGTTATTTATAACCACATACGCAGGCAAAAGTACCAGATCGGCAATATGACTTCCATTAACGGATCGGCGTGATAATCTAAAATCACAAAAGGGAGGCGAGGTCTTTTGGAAATCAACTTTGCACTGCGGAATCAATCATTAATTTCGGTCACCATCTTTGCTCAGCAAAAAACACCCTTGGTTGGCCGCTTAATCACGTATCTCGAAAATTTCAACGATGATGACGATCGGCTGCTAATTCGTCAACACGGTCAGCAAATCCTGGTGGAACCTAGAACGATTGTTGCCATCGAAATCGCTCATAAGGAACTCACGATCGCGACGAGGACGCAAACTTATCATACATTTGGTTCGTTAACGTCAATCCTAAATGCATTACCGGATGGGCTTCTCTTTATGGTCTCCCAGTCCGTGGCGATTAATCTACGGTACCTTAATCGACTCGATGCTTCATTTTCTGGGACGATGATGGCACAGCTAGATCATCACTTGTCCATTGCCATTTTCCGTCGATATGTGCCTTCACTTCGCAAGGCCGTTTACAACCGTTCGCGATCTTTAACAGGAGGTGTTTCCCATGATTAATTTGCGGCAACAGCTACTGACTAGTTTTTTGATCTCTTTTTTTTATTGGAAATTCGTTACTGGCCGTTAATTTGTTAATCAATGATCCGCATCATCTCGGCCATCTTGTACTTCAAATTTGGGGCTTATGTCTGTTGTTAGGTCTTGTTAACTTGCTCAATTCACTCAAGTTAGTCCCAATTTTAAAATATGGCCTAATAATTGGCTTGTCCAGTCTTGTCTACTTAACTTGTGCCACCTTCTATCAGTGGTTTCCTTTATCCAGTCTCAGTATCTGCCTTACTTTTGGCGGTTTTGCACTTTGGTACTTGGTTTCTTGGATTGGGTATTGGTTATATTTGCGTTTTGTTGTTCGCCAAATTAATGTTAGTTTACGCGGTTAAATGGTCGCTTATTTCGCCACTTTAGGTTTTAGATTTAAGTTTAGGCTGTCAAAATTTGTCATTGAGATCCACTTAAAAACTAAAAAAACAGGGCCTCAGTCGAGCAGTAACTTCGTTTAAAAAAGTCACTGCTCAACGGAGGCCCTGCGCGTCCATTTCGACTAATGCGCCTGTAAACTCACTCGTTCAACCGATCTAAAACAAGTCTTCCAACAAGCCAAAATAAATTGTCAAGATGAGTAAGTCCGCCGAACCACCAAGGCTTAACCCTCGCTCAAGGAAGACTTGATTCAAGTCATGTAAAAAAGCTTGTCCCGCGGTTGTTTTGCTGCCGCCACGAGCAAAGTATTGCCGGCTCTGTTCCTTCATCCACTGAGTAATCGCTGGTGTTCCTGCACGTTTGATTAAATTTGAATCACTTGTTTCGCCAGCGATTTTAATTAACGTGTCCAGTAGCCGATCCATCGTTGTTCCAGTTGTTTGTCGCAAAAACGGCAGCGCCAATTCACGAACAGTTGGAAACCCTGCAGTCGCTTCGCCACGAATACCAGTTTTGCCATATTTTAAGAATTGACGTTCACCGGCTGTCAACGACTCCGGATCGCGGTGGGATAAGTTAGTGAAATCACTTTTCAATACGCCAGTTAACATTTGCTTGGCTATATCAAAAATCTGATTTGATCGAAGATTGCTATCTACATCAATTGTTGCCCCAGCGGCCGTCACAATGATTCCTAATGAAAAAATCGCACCTTTATGTGTATTAACCCCGTGCGTTGCAGTAAACATGCTCGTCTCAGCTTTTTTTCCAATGGCTCGTAGCTGTCCAAATAAGGTGGGCCCGGCTTGTAAACCAGCCTGACTACCCAATCGAGCCGCTTGATTGAAATACGATTGAAGGCTCATAGCACTCGTAATAAACGTGAACACATCCATGTCTGGATGTGGTCCCTGATTAACGGGATCGACTAATCCGGGTTTAGGATTGACCGTTACTTCCATCATGAGCGCCTGTACGGCCAACTGACCTAATCTTTCAATTTGCTGTTGTCGCTCATTTAGTTCAGCAGTCATAAAGTTTTCCCGAATGTTTTGTGATAGACATTATTAATGTAGCCCTGTAATTCCTCAATACTGTGTCGTCGAGATCGAGCGCAAGCTTTTGCTGATCGTCCACAGATAAAACACTGACGCACCGGCAAATTCAGTTGTGTCCGCGACAATGCCTGCAAACGTTGACCATCGTTGACCAATACATCTACATCAAATAACCGTCCCAAAGGTGTCTCATCTTCGAATCGCACCGCAAATTGCTTCAACCTTTGTGCTGATCCATCAATGACCATTAAACTTTCACACCCAGTTTCTTTGTTCCATTGTTGCACTTCAGTCACCACGAACTGTTCCTGATTAAGCCTTACTTGCCAAATGTTTTTCCCCTTTTCAAAAATTTGGGTAAGCGCATCATTGTTTTTGATTGGCCCAGGAATATTCAGTTTGAGCGTCACAATCGTCTGGTCTGAATATCGCTTTGCCAATTGCCGTTGGCTTTGAACGCGCTGATCTTTGTTGGCCAGCACATCAGCAATCGATTGGGAGATACCAGTTGCAAAAATGGATTGGGTCATTGTTCCTCCGCCTCAACTTTCATCATAATTAGCTATTATACGCAACAATGATGTCCTCGCGTTTCTTTGAATCACTTGCTAATAGCAAACAGCCGCAATTATAGAAAAGGTGGCTGAAAAACTCACAAGTTTAACTTAAGCTTACGCGTTAGCCTTTGCAAAATCCACCACCGCTTCAGCGACCGTTTTTACCACGCCTTCATCAAATACGCCGGGTACGATATGCTCTGATTTTGGCTCCTGAACCATATTAGCTAACGCATTGGCAACGTTGGTCTCTAGTTCTAGACTCACCTTTTTTAGCCCACTACTTAAAAGACCTTTATATAAGCCCGGAAAGACCAAGATGTTATTGACTTGATTAGGATATTGACTAGAACCAGTCGCAATTACTGCCGCGCCTGCCTTTTGAGCAACGTCAGGGTCAATTTCTGGTATGGGATTAGCCAAGCCGAAAATAATTGGCTGATCTGCCATCGTTTGGACCGCTTCTGCACTGAGGACATTGGCATCTGATAAGCCGATGAAAACATCTTGGCCAATAATCGCCTGCGACAAGGTGGAACCGTTCACATGAGACCCTAATTGAGCAGCTAATTGACGTTGATAGGCATTAGCTCGCTGATCATCCGGCGTAATAACCCCATTGATGTCGACTAAGGTGATCTGTTTAATTCCCGCAGCGGCTAACAAACGAGCAGTTGCAATCCCAGATGCGCCAGCACCATTAATTAAAACTCGTAAGTTATGGAAGTCCTTGCCAACCACCCGGGCTGCATTCAACAAGCCAGCCATAACCACCACTGCAGTACCCTCTTGGTCATCATGATAGACAGGAATATCTAATTCCTGACTTAAACGCGCTTCAATTTCGAAACAGCGCGGCGCGGCGATATCTTCAAGGTGAATTCCAGCAAAACTACCAGCAATGTTCTTAACTGTCGCCACGAATTCATCCGTTGATACCTGCGCAACCGACAATGGTAAAGCGTTCACACCAGCTAAATCTTTATATAGTAACGATTTACCTTCAATCACGGGTAAAGAGCCGGCCGGACCAATATTGCCTAAGCCTAAGACCGCCGAGCCGTCTGAAACAACAGCGACTAATTTACCGCTGAGCGTATAACGATCACGTAAACTCGGATCCTTTGCAAGCAGTTTGGAAATGGCTGCCACCCCGGGCGTGTACGCTTTTCCTAAATCACTGCGATTATTGACAGCCATTTCTGACTCGATTCCTAACACACCATTATGACGCGCGTGTAACTTCAAAACTTCATCTAACTGATCTGCCATCTATAAGCCTCCGATTTAATTTTACAGTGTAACTATACCGTTATTTTTAAATAATGCAAATTAAGTCACCTGTTTTTGCATTTTTAAAAATATCTATTTACGCTTTTTTATCGTGATTAATCCAGCCACAGACGTTCAAATTAATTGCGTAATCGCTTTCAACTCGCTAAACTAGAGCTAATTAACTTTGGTAAAAACACTGGGAGGATCAAATCATTATGGATAAATCTCAACGTCCACGAACAACCTATCACACAACGCTCATCAATGAAGATGGTCTGATCGGCCATGCTTATGCCGTGGGCGCGGATGAAATTGACGTGAAAATTAATACCACTAGTAACGACCATTTAGGAACTAATCCGGAACAGTTACTCGGCCTTGCACTAACAACATGTTTTAATGCGACACTTGAAGCAATTGAAAAACGTGATGGTTATGAACATCGCACTAAAGTAAAAGCAGATGTTGATCAAGCACACGACACCCATGGGTTTCAATTTTTCGTCGATGTCACCGTCTATATTCCTACCGATGAGGTTGATCGACAGACCGCTCAAGCCTGGTTTGAATTGGCTGAATCACGCTGTCCTGTTTCAAAATTAGTCTCCGGTAGCAATAATGTGACCTTTACATTGGTTGACCATTGGGAAGATTAGCTTTCCTGCATTATTAAACATGCTGAATAAACCTAGGTGATTGCCAACAAAGTTATTCGGGCAATCACCTAGGTTTATTTTGTCGCTTCTTCAAAGATGTTAAACACGTTTTAAAAATGACAGGATTGCTTCAGTAGTCGCCTGACTTTGTTCGGCCATCACAATGTGGCCGGCCTGTTGAATCATTCTAGCCTCACCCTTAACTGCCATTGCTGCAGTTACAGGCGCAAAATCCGGGTTAAAGTATGGTGACTGAGCACCGGCCAATATCAGCAATGGTTTGCTCAGCTGAGCAACAACATCCCGCCAGTCTGCCGCAGCATGATCAAACAAAAATGGTTCATTTAGTTTTGCATCAAAGGGCGCCCTTTGAGCAGCCTCCTGCACTAATGCAAATGTTTCGTCATCAATATGTTTGAAGGTTGATGGCCCTAAAGGCATCCGGAAATAATCCGGATAATCGGTCCATGTTGCCTGCTTGAAACCATATGGCCAATCTGGTGTGTTAATCATCTTGGGACTCTGATCAATATCAATCACGGCAGCAACATTTGCATCGCCAAATAAGGATAAATAGGCAAAGATTGTGGCGGCGCCCATTGAATTGCCTAGTAAAACAACTTGCTTAAGCTCTAATTGCTGGATCACTTCCGCTAGGTCCATCCCATGCCGACTAATCCGGCGGCCTTTAACAGTATGCTGTGATTGTCCCTGATTACGCGCATCGACATTGACAACCCGATACCCAGCGGCCAATAACGCAGGAATCTGTGCATGCCAAATTTCCTTAGCGCCACCAAAGCCAGTCAAAATCACAATCGGTTGACCGGTTCCTTGATCAGTGTAGGCTAATTTAACACCATCATTCATCGTTAAAAACATGAGACCCTCCTTAAGCATCTTTCCAGTTTAACACTTTTGTCATTTTTCAATCAGCTTTCATCCAACGCTCACTAAAAAAGCGTGATCACTTAATAAGTGATCACGCTGGAATTAACGAATTCTAACTTAGGCAGGTTGACTTTCAACGGAGTCAATAAATTGTTCAACCTCTTGTCGTGTTTTCCGATCGGCATTAGCAAAACGACCAATTTCTTGACCATTTTCAAAAGCAACAAAACTCGGAATTCCCATGACACCAAGTTCCTGTGCAAAGTCAAGGTTGGCATCACGGTCAACGTGAACCCATTGATATTGACGGTACTTTGATTCAATATCGGGCATCACTGGCTTAATAAAGGCACAGTCAGGGCACCAAGTTGCAGAAAAGTAAAGCATCACTTTACCATCACGCTTAATTACATCATCTAACTCTGCGTTACTCATGTTTTCCATTGGTGTCATCAATGCACCCTCCTTTGATTTACTTACTATTTTATAGCGACGGTAGTAAATGTCAAGCGCAAAGTTTATCTTCTTAAACAATCTTCCTAGTCAAGCGCGTTAACAAATATACGAAAAAAGTATTGCAATCGGTTACATGACATGCTAATTTTAATAGCGTTTTCAAAAACAAATGCTGGTTAGTGAGCTAAGTAAAACGTTTTACAAATTAGTCTAATTTATAACCCTCTGACAAATCGAAAGGAAGTCCTTATTTTGAAAAAAACAACCGTCATTAATTCAGAATTATCAACCGTAATTGCTGGAATGGGCCACATGGATTGGCTAAGCATTGGTGACGCTGGAATGCCTGTACCACTGGGAACAAAAAAGATCGATTTAGCGGTGACAAAAGATCTGCCACGATTCATCGATGTGTTAGAGAATGTTCTCAGCGAATTAGCCGTGCAAAAGATTTATTTAGCCGAAGAAATAAAAACAGTTAATCCTAAGCAACTGACGGCAATTAAAGCATTATTACCCGATATTGAGATTGTATTTTTACCACACGTAGAACTCAAACGCGACTTAGCGCAAACGCACGCCTTTGTTCGAACAGGTGAAATGTCGGCCTACTCGAATATTATCTTAGAATCTGGAGTTACCTTTTAGGCCTGGTTTCCCCGTAAAACCTTTTACTCAAATTTTAAAATCAATTAAGGAGCATTACCATGCAGGCAACTCAAGTAAAAAACAAAAAAAACCATGGTTGGGAACAACTTTCCGATGGTTATCTAAGCAAAACACCAATTTTTCAATACTTAATGGTCTCCCTAATTTTCCCACTTTGGGGTGCAGCCGCTAGCCTAAACGATATCTTAATTACCCAATTCAAGACTGTTTTCATGCTTAATGACGCAGCCACTGCCTTTGTTCAAAGTGCTTTTTATGGCGGTTATTTTTTGATCGCCATACCAGCTTCGTTGGTCATCAAAAAAGCTAGCTATAAATTTGCAATTATGACCGGACTTATCTTTTATATTATTGGCTGTTCACTCTTTTTCCCTGCTTCGCGTGTGGCAACTTATAGCATGTTTTTGGTCGCTATTTTTGCGATTGCAATCGGCCTTAGCTTTTTAGAAACGGCCAGTGACACCTATAGTTCAATGTTAGGACCGAAAAAGTTCTCTACCCTGCGCCTCAACATCTCACAAACTTTGGTGCCACTCGGTGATATTACGGGCATTTTGCTTGGCAAGTTTCTAATCTTTGGGGCCGTTGGTAATCTAAGTGCAAAAATGGCTCATATGCACGGTGCTGCACGAATCGCATACGGCGAACAAATGCTGCAACTAACGCTGCGCCCATATAAATACATTCTGATCGTGCTTTTAGTCATGTTAATTGCTTTCGCTCTGGTTCCAATGCCACAAGCAAAAGCCACTCAAGTTAACGCTGATAACACCATGGTTGAAGAGAAACAACCAACCCTTAGTGAAACCTTGCGCTATCTTTGGCATAATAGCGGCTTTAAAAAAGGGGTCTTCACCCAATTTATTTATGCTGGTCTGCAGACCACGGTTTGGTCTTTCACGATTCGGTTAGCGTTGAACATTAACCCCAAGATCACTGATAGCGCGGCCTCAACCTTCATGATTTACTCGTATATTGCTTGGTTCATGGGAAAACTAATCGCCAACTACTTTATGAGTAAGTATTCAATTACCGGAACCTTAGTCACCTATTCGTTGCTCGGGGTTTTATCCTTAATTGTTACTTTCACGGTTCCAAATATGATTGCAGTCTACGCTGCCATCATGACCAGCTTTTTCTTTGGTCCTGAATGGCCGACAATCTATACCCACACGTTAGATCAAGTTCACGAAAAGCAACATACAGAAACAGCCGGTGCCGTAATCGTAATGGCGCTGATCGGTGGCGCAATTGTTCCAGCTATTCAAGGTATCGTTTCTGATCTGTCGGGATCCATGCAATTTTCATTTGTCGTGCCAGCACTATGTTATTTATACATTACTTTATATTTCTATTTTGAATATCGTTACGAAAAGGCGCATCCACAAACAGTGCAGGAACACTGATGAACAAAACTACTTTTTAATTTCATTTCTAATTATGAAAAATCGGATGTGGTTTGTTCAAAAAATAATGAAGCGCCTGAAATCCACCTAGTGCACTACTTTTATGGTAGGCTTGTTCTAATACATCAGGAGGCTTGTGCCATGGTTCAACGTCAAACATTAATTTCTTTTATTCAACCCCCGGTTAGTTTGTCTAGTTCAAACATGCCAAACTATGTGGATGGTACGTACGACTTATTGGTAACTTTAGCCGATCATGATCATTGGGATGAAGCAGCTATTGCCGCGCTAGCCAAACAGATTGCGCATCAAGTTAACGATACCAATCTCACAACTCAATTTGACACGTGGCGTGCTGCTAGCGTTCAGACTGGCAGCCCCTTGTTCTCGCAACTATTCGCGGCTAGTACCCTTTCCGCTGCTGATAAATTAGGGCACGTCTTGACCACGCTTGGGGCTCACTTAAGCCAAACCACAGGCGATTTAATCTTGGATCGTGACTTTGCTGAACAGTTGGCACCCAACGACGCTTTTTGGGATCAATTAGCGCAAACGGTTCGTACGGCGTTTCCTAATGGATTAGCACTAGATGATTCAAATACGCGAATCGTACATCAACTGCGTTATTACATCGATGCGCATAATGTGGCCTATATTCGACAAAATTTTCAACAAACTGGTCAAACTGACTTAGAGGCACTGATTAATTTTGATCGAGATGCGCGACGACACGGTCAAGCTAGTAGTCAAGCAAGTTCATCACGACTACACAATAAGGTGCCTGAAATGTTAGCCCGCGGTGTTTTACCGGCGTTGCCTACCGCTAACTTTAAACGTTTAGTCAACTTTCACAGTGAATTCATCATTACGCCAGTTCCCATCCCAACTTTTTTGGTTATTCCATTGGCACAATTAGCGACCGTCACTGACGTTCCCAATTATGTTCGTAACTTAACGATTGAGGAGCGAAACGCCATCATCAATGGTGCCTCATTTAATTATGCGGACCGTAATGATTACGGGCAAACTGATAGTATCCATGAACTATTTGACGTTCACTATGGTGACAATGATCCAATGGTTCGTCGTTTAGCCATGAAGCCTTACACTGCTCCGCGTAGTGAACCTGCTGCAATCACGCTATTACAACAGCAATACGATGCCGCCGTTGAACAATCCAACAATTAAATCACCATCCCAAGCATTTCACCGCTTTGTCATACTCATTGACGAAGCGGATTTTTTTGCTGTTTATATTTTTAAGACAGTCCCCCCTTGACAAAGGGGAACATACGTTTGTATCATCAAGACATACTTATGTCGAAGTGAGGTGATCTTAATGTACGAAACGTATGATTACGATGATCAAAACGAGCCCCACGGCGTCTTCTTTTTGATTGACAACAAATCCTTTTATGCCAGTGTTGAAGCTTCTATGCGTGATTTAGACCCTTTGATCACGTGCTTAGTGGTTATGAGTGAGCAGGCTAACACAAATGGCGGGTTGATTTTGGCAACTTCTCCGGAAGCTAAACGCCGCTATGGGCTAAAGGCCAATGTTTCTCGCCAACGGGATTTACCGCAAGATGAAGACATTCTCGTCGTTCCCCCGCGAATGAATTTATACATCAAACGTAATTTACAAATCAATAATATTTATCGACGCTTTGTAGCTGATGAGGATTTGTGGCCCTATTCCATTGATGAATCAATTTTAGATTTAACCCACTCTTGGCGTTTATTTGGTGACCAACCCTTGGCGGTCGCTCATATGATCCAAGATACTATTCGGCGCGAACTGGGACTTTATGTGACTGTTGGGATCGGTGAAAACCCGATTCAAGCCAAATTAGCCCTAGACCTGTATGCCAAACACGCGCCTGATCTAATTGGTGAAATTCGATATCAGACAGTTCCTGAAAAAATTTGGCCGATCACTAAACTTGACGCTGTTTGGAGCATTGGCAGGCGCACTGCACAACACCTTAAGCGAATGGACATTCATTCCATGGTCGAGCTTGCTCATTACAATCCTTATGCCTTAAAGGCTGAACTAGGGATGATCGGAACACAATTGTTTGCCTTGTCTTGGGGAATCGATCGATCACAATTACGGCAACTTGTCCCTGTCCATGAAGCCAGTATCGGCAACTCCCAGGTTCTCCCACGTGACTATAATAATCAGTATGAAATCGAAACCGTCATTAAAGAAATCGGTGAACAAGTAGGGGCACGGTTACGCCACCATCACCAGCTCGCTGGTTGCATCACCCTTAGCGTCGGTTTTTCTTATGCAGCTAGTAAAACGGATGGACGTGACGGTTTTCACCAAGCGATTCGGATTGAACCAACCGACCATAATCAGTCATTGGTCGCGGCGTTATTAACCGCATTTCACAATCACTGGGCAGGACAAACGATTCGTAATGTTGCGGTTTATACCAGCAGCTTACGTCCAAACACTGGCCAACAGCTTGATTTGTTTGTCGATCCTCAGCGTCAACAAAAAAATGAACAGTTTGAAGCCATGGTAGATTATCTGCGTGAACGTTTTGGATTTCGGTCCGCAATCTTTGCCCGCAGCACGTTACCTGGTGGAACAGCGATTAATCGTACGACACTGGTAGGTGGCCATAATGGAGGGAATGCTTATGACTAATGATCTCAACCTTATCTGTAACCGTATTGACGCCCTATTTGTCCGTGCACCACGGGTTCGCTACTGGTTGCTTATCGTCGATGATGCTTATGATCAAACTTACAATTTCTTTTTTGAATCACGCCAAAAAGCGCATCGTACCCGATCTACACCATTGCATACAATCGAACGGCATGATTTAGGCTACCTAGAAACCATCATCAATGGTGTTCAACAACATACGCAACTTACGCAACATTTTAAAGGTTTTACTGGTCAGCGCTGGCCACGTTCCCAGCGAATTATTCAACGAAAGAAAGATGCCGATGAAGAACGAACCTTATAAATATGATCCTAAAGTTGTTCAAGCTTTCTTTGATCATGATTATGTCGATCGTGGCATGCTTAAATGGCAAGGATATTATCTTTCTGATCATACAAGTGCCCTCAAAAAAGAGGCTGCGATTAAGCATGAACACCACCTTGCCAAGCCACAACAAAGCACCATGACCATTACGAAAATCTTGGCACAAGCATTTACTAAACACCAGCATGTCAGCATTCAATGCCTCTCCCACCGTAGCGATGGTCAACTCATGGCTGATATCACGGGAGCTGTACTTGGCTATCAAGAAAATAATGTCTATTTAAGTCATAAGCAAAGCGTCGCCATTAGTGAAATCCGTCATATCGAAATTTTACCCAGGGACGAATAGCACGACATACTTATACTAAGAACCGCATCACATTAACCTGATTGCAACGTCCAAAATTTTTAATGCATCAAAGCACTAAAGAAAGCGCTTGCAATATTAGTCATCGTAATGTACCATGATGCTCATGAATGTTATGTTATATTTATCGATGAAAGGTGATATGTGATGAAACAAATCTATGCGTTTGCTGAAGGAAATCGTTCAATGCGTGATTTATTAGGCGGTAAAGGTGCTAACCTGGCCGAGATGACTAATTTGGGGCTGCCAGTTCCTAGTGGCTTTACCATCACCACCGCCGCCTGCCACGACTTTCAGGCTCATCATCAACTAACGTCTAGTCTCTTGCATGATCTGGACCAAGCCTTAATTGATTTAAGTCAACTTACTGAAAAAAAATTCGACAGTACGACGAACCCGTTACTTGTTTCTGTACGCTCAGGAGCCCCCATCTCAATGCCAGGAATGATGGATACGATTTTAAATATCGGTTTAAACGACCAAACCGTCATTGCGCTAGCCCGTTTAACAAATAATGAGCGGTTCGCTTATGATAGTTATCGACGGCTACTGGCGATGTTTGGCAATGTTGTTTATGGTATTGCCGAATCTGCCTTTGATGATATCTTAACCAAAATCAAACAACAGCAACATTACCAATCTGATTTAGATCTCACAGCTGCTGACTTAAAGACGATCGTAACTGAATTTAAAGCCCTCTATGAACAATCGACAGTTGGTCGTTTCCCTCAGGACCCACATGAACAGATCTTAACGGCCATCACCGCTGTCTTTGATTCATGGCATAATCATCGGGCGGAAGTTTATCGTCAAGAAAATAATATTCCTGATACGCTAGGAACAGCGGTTAATATTCAAGAAATGGTTTTCGGAAATATTGGTGACCGTTCTGGTACTGGCGTCGCTTTCACGCGTAATCCGGCCACTGGGGCCAACGTTTTGTTTGGCGAATATCTCCTTAATGCCCAAGGCGAAGATGTCGTCTCTGGTATTCGAACTCCGCAACCATTGAATACCTTGGCAGAAACTCTGCCCCACCTATACGATCAATTACAAGACATTTCCAATACTCTTGAGACTCACTATCGCGATATGCAAGATGTCGAATTCACCATTGAAAATGGTCGGCTGTTCATGCTTCAAGCTCGCAACGGGAAACGAACCCCGGCTGCCGCGGTGAAAATTGTCGTTGATTTTGTCAAAGAAGGTCTGATTAGCCAAAATGAGGCGCTCATGCGAATTCAACCAGAGTTAGTCAATAGCATGCTCCACGCATCCTTCGAAGCACAGTCACTCTTTGATCATGAAATTATCGCTACTGGACTTCCCGCCTCACCTGGAGCTGCCAGTGGTCAAGTCTATTTCACTGCTGCTGCTGCCAAAGAGGCCCATGACAATGCCCATCAACATGTAATCTTAATGCGTCAAGATACCTCGCCTGAAGATATTGATGGCATGGTAGTCAGTGAAGCAATTGTCACGGCGCGAGGCGGCATGACGTCACATGCGGCCGTTGTTGCTCGTGGTATGGGCGCCACTAGCATCGTTGGTGCTAGTGCGTTACAAATTGACGAGATCCAAAAGGTTGCTCACGTCAATGGGTTGACAATCGATGAAGGTGATTGGGTCTCAGTCGATGGGACCGCGGGAAACTTATATCTAGATCAACTTCCAACGACCGAGGCCGCCATAGATGAAAATCTAGCACAATTATTGGTTTGGGCCAAAGCCACTGCCAAACTTGGGGTTTACACCAATGCTGATACACCAGCTGATTTCAAAAAAGCTTTGGCCTTTGATGCAGATGGGATCGGATTGACCCGAACAGAGCATATGTTCTTCAAACCTGAGCGATTACTCCAAATGCGCCGATTAATTATTGCTGAAGACGCTGCTGGCCGTAAAGATCCGCTCGCAAAATTATTAGACATGCAACAGAATGATTTTTATGAACTATATCAGTTGGCCAACGGAAAATCAGTGACAATTCGGCTTCTCGATCCACCATTACATGAATTTTTACCTCATGATGAGGTCGAACTCCATCAAGTTGCTAATCAACTCGAAATTGATCCCGAACAATTACGTGCTCGCGTCACATCTTTAAAAGAAGCTAATCCAATGCTGGGTCATCGTGGAGATCGTCTAGCCGTGACATTTCCTGATATTTATCAAATGCAAATCCAAGCCATTATGAATGCCGTCATTCGTCTGCATCAAGAGGGTCTTATCGTCAATCCACACATCATGATTCCACTAACTGATTCGAAAACTGAATTGGCATGGGTTCGTCAACTCGTGGTTGACCAAATCGATGCTGCCTTGGCCGACCAACATTGGACCGTCGACTACACTGTTGGCACCATGATGGAAATGCCACGAGCTTGTGTAACGGCCGACCAAGTTGCCGAAGCTGCGGACTTCTTTAGCTTTGGAACTAACGACTTAACTCAACTAACTTTCGGATATTCTCGCGATGATATTGGCTCTTTCTTGCCCGCCTATCTAGAACAAGGCATTCTACCGGCAGATCCGTTCCAAACAATTGATGTCGACGGTGTTGGTGCTTTGATGCAACTAGCTGTGGATGGTGGACGCAAAACGAAACCTGACTTACCAATCGGTGTTTGCGGCGAAGTCGGTGGTGATCCTGCTTCGATCAACTTCTTTGAGCAGCTTGGCGTAACCTACGTTTCTTGTTCACCTTATCGTGTTCCAGTCGCGCGTTTAGCTGCTGCCCAAGCGCATCTGCGCGCAATTGAGCCAACCTTACAAACCATCTAAACCAATTACTTCATGCTTAAAACGACTCGGCTACCTCAATCTAAAGGTAACCAAGTCGTTTTTAAGTTAAATATAACGTCATATTGAGAAACAACCAATAACCGCCTATAATAACAGTAGTGACAAATAAATAATCGGAGAAAACAGCATGAATTTTACGAATCGGCAAAAAGCCATTATTCAAATGTTAAAAGAAAACAGCCCACTCACCGGAGAAACCATCGCAGATCGTTTAAATTTAGCTGTACCCACCATTCGCGGCGATCTTCGGCTATTGACAGCGGTTGGAGAACTCACCGCTAAACCTAAAGTTGGTTACATGTATTCTGGTCAACAAATGGCCAAATTGCAATATCATGATCTATACGAAACACAAATCGCTAATATTCTCTTACCAGCAACTGAAATACAAGCCGATACAACACTCCAAGAAGCTGTCAGCAAGCTATTCTTGCAAGATGTCGGGTCATTGTACGTTGTGGACAATAAGCATCACCTTCAAGGACTCATTTCGCGAAAGGATTTACTGCGTGCCAGCCTTAATAATGCGGATTCTGATGCTATGCTGGCTAGCATGATCATGACCCGCATGCCTAACGTTATCACCGTAACACCACAGACATCAATTATTCATGTCGGTAACTTACTGCTAACACACAAAGTCGACTCACTACCCGTTGTTAATCCGGATGATCAAACACAAGTTGTCGGTAAAATTACTAAGAATCGGATTTTCCAACGGTTTATGGAAATTGGTAACGAGGTTAATCGATAAAGCATTATTTGAGAAAATTGCAGTTTTTTTCGAAACGCTGCTGACATAATTTTGACGCTATGCTAAACTATATAAGTTGAAAGTTTGCGGGTGTAGTTTAGTGGTAAAATCCAAGCTTCCCAAGCTTGTGTCGCGAGTCCGATTCTCGTCACCCGCTTTTTTGTATCATTTAATCATGCTGTGTAAAAAGCACTTCTTAAATGAAGTGCTTTTTGTTTGGCTTTTCTGTTTAAAAGACGAGTGCTGGGGACAGATAACTAATCTAGCTCTCAACCTTCAACCATGGTTGCCGGCTTCTCTCACTAACATTAAACTAACAAATTGACTTGTGAACGTGTTTATCCAGAGGTGTTTTTTTGACTAAAAATCGTTTAGAAACTTTTACCGATGGTGTTTTGGCCATTGTCCTAACCATTTTAGTGCTAGAACTTCATTTACCAAACACTGATCACTCTTTGAATGCCCTAATTGCCCTAGCGCCTCAATTTTTTGCTTATATCTTCTCATTCATCTTAATTTCGACGATGTGGGTCAACCATCATTATTTATTTTTAAAAGTGGCCTCAATTACAAATATAACCCTTTGGCTTAACATTAACTTGCTATTTTGGTCATCAATTTTACCAGCCACGACAGCTTGGGTGGGCTCCGACATTAATGCCCACGTGCCGGCAACTTTATACGCAGTTAACATTGTCTGTTATAATGTTTCATTTGGTCTACTTCGAGAACACATTTCTCGCCATGCTAATCTAATTAAGTCCCGCACCTCTCTAGAGTGGCTTTCCTTAGCAATCAACTTGTTATCACTTGCCATTACTTTGTGGTGGCCGCCTTTTGTCTTTATTGGTTTAATTTCAAATGTTTTATTATGGACTTTTCCTCATTTCATCACCCACGAAAAGTAATGCAAACGTTATTTTAACGGACTGATTTGTCTCTAATGTCCCAACTTTTATTTTCCTTAAGTCATTCACTGTGCTACACTTAATCAGTCCTGAACTTATCCGTTTGGGATCATTCCAGGCGATCACTTCGGTGGTCGTCTTTATTTTTGCCCATAAATGACGACACTTTATCCTTTTCAAACGCTAACTAGTCAGCCATATTCAAGGCCACTCAGTTGGTTGAAACTACCGAATGAGATGACAATCGTAGCAACCAAACGCCATCAGATCGATCATTGATTTTAATATCGACTGGCTCGTTGTGTGAAGTAGTAGTAACTGCATAAACCAGCATAGATTAAAGCAGTTATCCCAGTCACAATGATACTCGTTGAAAACAAGATACCGAAAAAAACTAATACCAGTGAGATTAAGGCAAAGTAGGAGGTCAGCGGGTAAAAACTGACATGGTAGGTGGTCGCATCAAAAGCCACCTGTCGACTACGGATATGACCAAGACACAAAAGAATCCAGATCACGAGAATGGTGTAACTGATTGAGCCAACGAGATCATTAAATAAATCATTACCAATAAAAAACGATAGCATTACCCCAAAAAATAGCGATCCTGAGCAAACTAGAACAGACATATATGGTACAGAATGCTTGTTTAGACGGACTAACGCTTTGGTTATCGATGTTTGCCGCCGATTGCGCTGATTTTGAACAAACAGCAACCGTGAAGCAGAATAAATACCAGAATTAATCGACGAAATCAGCGCTAAGATAATCACAAAATTAACGATATCACCAGCATATGGGACGTTTAATAACCTAAACACTGCCACAAACGGGCTCACCTTGTCGGTCAATTGATCCCACGGAAATAAGGTAACAATGATAAAAAATGGAATCAAGTAAAAGGAAATGATGCGAAACATAATCCCATGTACCGCCCGAGGAATTACCTTTTGTGGGTCCTGCACCTCCCCTAAAGTGATCCCAATCAGCTCAGAACCAGCAAACGAATAAATCACAATCAACATCGCGCTTAAAAAGCCAAAACTACCATGAGGAAAGAAGCCACCATGTATGGTCAGATTGGCAAAAGCATGTTGTGTTGTCATCATATTGTGACCAATCAAGAATAATCCTGTGACAATAAAAAATACGATAACAGTAATTTTCATAATGGCTAACCAATATTCCGTTTCAGCGAACCAGCGCACGGATAGTAAATTAACCCCCGAAATTATCACAGCAACCACTAAGACAATCAACCATGTCGATAACTGGGGCCACCAAATTTGGATAAAACTGGCTGCCGCAATCGCTTCGGCCGTAATGTCTAAGAACCACATGGTAAAGTAAGCCCAATCAATTAAATAGGCTGCAAAGGGCCCGAGGATTGGGGCTAATAGTCCCGAAAATCCGGTTGCTCCTGGGTTATTTGCCGCCATTTCAGCCATGCCTTGCATGATAAAAAGTAAGATCAGGCCACCTAACAGATAGGACAAGATAACGGACGGCCCGGCCGTATGTACAGCGCTGGCACTTCCTTTGAACAGCCCTGCCCCAATTGCACCACCCAATGCCAGCATTGTGATGTGGCGGCTGGTTAGGGTACGTTTCAGTTGTGTCTGCGTTGTTTTGGCCATAAAAAGACCCCTTTCCTAATGGTTGATAAAAAGAAAACGTCCTCAGAATCAAATTAGATTCCAAGGACGTTTTTGGACGTGGTACCACCTTAGTTTGAATGACGAGTCATTCCTCCCAACCACGCCTCTAAACGTAGCTGGTGCCAAGATAGCGGATGGCGCCCGGTGACTCTCGTAAAAGCCACGCACTCATTAAACCTTTAACTAAGCGGTCACGATGTCCTTTCATCTGACGACACTCGCTGAACGCAACGACTTAGCGACTCTGTTTAACCAGGTTAGCAACAATGTTTGTGTTGTGCTGATATTATAATACAATGAGATTTGTGTCAACTAGATTCTCATTTTAATTTTAATAAAAGGCGATAAAAAAGCTTCATTGCCAGTAATTAACCGCAATGAAGCAATCGAAACATCTTTAATAAATGATTAGGCGTTATCCTGATCAGGATCGTCATCATCTTCGGCAGGTTCAGGAACCGGCGCAGCTTTGATCACCTTAATCGCATCTTTTTTCACAACAGCTCGTCGATTCATTTCGCTGACCGTCATGCTATCCCCATCGTTGTAATCATCGATTAGGACCAATGCTGAATTTTCGTAAACTTTCTCCAGCTCACCACCAAAGTCGTGTTCAAACGGTCCAAATTTCTTCGCCGTAACAACATCACCAACATGTAATTCAGCCATTCATTTCACCCCTAGCCCGCTTAGCCGTTCTTCACAGTAGCTGCGGTTATTATCGTACATACGAGTGTGTATCGTACCAAAGATAGCTTAATATTTCAACTATCGTGTTCAGGTATCGCTGATGTTTGCACCCGTTCAGTTTGTTTCGCAGCTTCGTTTTGATCATGCATGTATTGCAAGTTGTGTAACTGCCGAATAGCACGCATATATGAAGGAATTAGGACTAAACATGAGCCTAACCAAGCCAACGGTTCAGCAGAAACGGCTCCTGCATAGCCCAATGGACCCACTAAAAAGAAGGCTGTCGCTGTCCGCATCACCAATTCAGCGATCCCTGCAAATGTCGGCATTGCTTGTTGTCCAACACCCTGCAAAGTATTTCGAATAATAAACAGCACGGATAATAACACATAACTGCTGGCAATCACATTAAAGTAAGTTTGTGATAAATGTAAAACCTGTTCATCGTGGCCATTAATGAATAAACCGACTAACCAACGCCCAAAAACAATTTCACCGGCCCCCACTACAATGGCAAATGTTCCCGACAAAATCAATGTCTGACGCACTCCTTTGATAATCCGTTCATACTGCCCAGCCCCCATATTCTGCGCGGCAAAGGTTGCCATCGTTACACCGAACGAAGCCATTGGCATCGTTGCGATTTGGTCGATTTTACTTGCTGCTGTTGAAGAAGCCACTGAAGCCGTTCCTAAACTATTTAACGCGGCTTGCATAACGATCGCTCCAATTGCGATAATCGACATTTGAAAACCCATCGGTAGTCCCGTCGCAATATGAGTGCCCAATTGAGATAATCCCGCACGTAGATCCTGCCGTGTAATTTGTAAGAGCGGTACTTGACGGACAATGTAACCAATACATAAGCCACTCGCAATTAACTGGGAAATCACTGTCGCATAACCAGCTCCTGCAACCCCCAAATGGAGGCCGAGGATAAAAATTAATTCCAAGACAACGTTGATAACTGTCCCTGCAATTAAAAAATATAGTGGTGTCCGCGAATCACCTAAACTTCGAATCATGTTTGATAACAAGTTAAAGGCCACTGACGCAAAAATCCCAGCGAAAATAATTGAAATAAATGTTTGTGCATCTGCATAGATGGCGCTCGGTGTCTGCATCAGGTGAAGAATTGGATGCACGAACGCTAACGACAAAACTGTCAAAATAATGGTCACAAATAAGCTGATCCAAATACTTGCCGCGAAACTCTCGCGGACGCCTTTTGTATCACGAGCGCCAAATCGCTGAGCCGTTACGATTGAGAGACCAGCCGTCAAACCTTGAGCGAATCCGATGATCAGAAAACTGATCGAGCCAGTTGACCCCACCGCGGCAAGTGCATTGACACCTAATGTCTGCCCGACCACTAAAGTATCAGAAATATTATAAAGTTGCTGAAATAGATTTCCGATTAATAATGGCATAGTGAATAAGAAAATTAATTTCAGCGGCTTCCCGCTGGTTAGGTCTTGCATAGGCCGCCTCCCAATCTCTCAATAATTAAATCACGATCTAAGATCAATAATGCAATTTGAACATGTTATGATAGGCGATGAAACATGTCAAGCAAAAGCAGCGGTTATTAATCAAAAACTGACCGGCTACTTTTCAATGAATGAAAGGAATTGTTATGCACGAATTATTCAATGTTGCGGTCGGCATCACACTTGTTCTTTTCATTTTTGTCTTAATTGGTCGCTTCAGTTCAACCGAAAAACGTGTCAAATTGTGGCTGATGTTGAGTCGCCTGGCATATTTAACGCTATTCGTCATCAGCATTATCAATGATGTCTCCACTTGGCAAATTAAGTTAGTCTGGACTTTGGGTCAAATTACGTTGGTGCTTATTGCTGCCTTACTGGTTGAGTTTATCTTTGCCCACAAGCAAGAGACTCATGTTGACGCTAGCTGGCTTTGGGGATTAGCAATTTGCTTAGTCTTGACGATATATGCCACTTTAACATTAGCCTTTTGAGCTACTTCAAATCGTCCATAATCAAAAGCGTGCCCTCCACGTTGATTTTATCAATCAACCGTGAGGCACGCTGTTTTTATGCTTGCGTATCCAGTTCAATTTCAGCCACAACCGCCTTCGCAACGGCCATGTCAGTTGGGTACGGCGTGTCCACGCCACGTACTTTCTGATAAGGATCTTCACCTTTAGCTGCTAGAACTACCACGTCATTTGGGCGACTGGCTAAAATTGCCTGCCGAATCGCTGTTGGCCGATCAATTTGAGTATGGACTGTCACCCGCTGATGATCAATATGTGCTTCAATTTGTTGAGCAATTGCAACTGGGTCTTCAAACCCTGGATCATCGGCAGTCAAATAGGCAACATCAGCTTCTTCACTAAGCGCCTTACCAAACCCTTCACGCCTAGAGATTCCTTTGTCTCCAGGGCTACCGACCACGACAATTACCCGACTATCGACATATTGTTTTCTTAAAAAGGATAATAATGCTTTAACCGACGCATAATTATGCGCATAGTCAACAAAAATTGTTCCGTGTTGATGCGTCATGATTGATTCAAAACGTCCTGGTACCGTAATGGTGGGTAACGCCTGCTGGGCTTGACCCACCGTCGCGCCGGCTAAACCAGCAGCAATGATGGCAGCAACAGCATTATTTTCGTTATAATCACCTGGAATTGCCAGTTGATACTCCCCATCTAACGCCAATTTGCGTCGCTTGGTGGCAACTGTTGTTAGCGTAAATTTAGCATCCTTTAAATTATCTTCGTTACTTTCAAACCGAAAATCGAGCGGCACGTCCACGCTAGGCTGATACCCCGTTCGTGCATATAAATAAATATTCTCAGGTTGGGTCGTCGCCTTAGCTGCTTGATAGACATCATTTAAGTGATCAGTTTCGGCATTAATGATACAGCGTTTTGAATTCACGAGTAACTGCAATTTGCAGTGCAAATAGTCCGCAAATGTTGGGTGCTCATTACGCCCAATGTGATCCGGCGTAATATTCAAGAAGATGCCAACATCATAGGTCAAGCCATAAACACGATTCTTTTTATAAGCTTGAGAGGAGACCTCCATCACCAGATGTGTCATGCCAGAATCGACTGCCTCGCGCATGTCATGAAATAAGTCCAACGATTCAGGTGTCGTTAAATCTGACTTGAATTCTTGTTCTGGACGGGGTCCTAGAATACGATCAATCGTGGAAAACAAAGCGGTCTTTTGGTTCGTGGCAGCTTGCAACATTCCTCGGGTAAAGTAAGCGGAGGTCGTTTTACCCTTAGTTCCAGTGAAGGCAACGATAAATAGTTCATTTTGTGGGTAGCCAAAAAAGGCGGCGCTCAATAAGGCCATTGCTTGTTGAATATTAGTGACAATAAATCCGGTGATGGTCTGCATGGTGTCGGCCTGCTCAGCCACATAGCCAATCGCCCCGGCATCCACAGCTGCTTGTAAATAAGCCGGTTTAAACGCACCCTTACAGAAAAATAGACTCGCCGGCGTAGCAGTTCGCGAATCATAAGTAATCGCGGTGAAGTTAGTCGCTTCATGCGGATTGACCAGCTTCACTAATAGATCATGTTCCCGCAAGATGGTTTCAATTTGTTCAGCGGTTAAGTTTTGTTTTGCCATGAATAATCAAACTTCCCTTTAATTTCTTAGTCTCCAATTATACACTAGCCGGAATTAAAAACGACTGCTGGATGATTGATCCGCAGTCATTTTAAGAAAAGCTAATTAACCTTGGTTTAAACTTGTCTCGGTTCTTCACGATCAGGAAACCAAAAACTCTGTTCAATCGTTTGGAGCAGCTTGACCAATTGGACCGTCTCTGAAACGTCATGGACACGCAAAATTCGCCCGCCATGTAAATACATATAAGCCTCTGCAACCAACGTCACCGATAAGCGATCATCCTTAGCAAGGCCAAACAATTTATGGCCAAACCCCTTCCGTGAAATTGCAATCATCAGCGGTCGTTTCAAATTAAGAAAGCGATCAAGATTCCGCATCATCGTGAAATCCTGATAACCATCGGCAATTTTGGCATAGCCAATACCCTGATCCAACGCAATTCGTTCACGATCAATCCCTGCAGCCGTCAATGCGGCTAAATTTTCCGAAAAGAAATGGGACATTGCTTGGGTTAAATTCTGATATTCTTTACCACGGCTCGCATGCATCGTTAACAGTCCCACGGCTTGCGGCGCTAAGAGCGTCAGCTTGGCTGGGTCATCCGTAAAAGCATTCACATCGTTAATGATGTCCACACCTTCATCTAAGACTGCTTTCATAACTGGATACTTGTATGTGTCGACGGCGATGGCGACTTCAGGAAAATGTTGCTTGATGGCACGTAAAAGTGGGACAACTCGTGTCATTTCCGTCGTTGCATCAATGGGAGTAAAACCCGGTCGTGTCGTTTGTCCACCAATTTCAATTACATCGGCACCGGCTTCAACCATCGCCGTAACATGGTTTAAGACAGCTGTTGGTTCTTGATAGCGACCACCATCATAAAAAGAATCAGGGGTAACATTTAAAATGCCATAAATAACCGGTTTGCTGGATGTTTTGAAATCAAATCTGCCCGCCCGCCAATGAACTTCACGGGCTTCACGAATGGCAATCATTGCTTGATCCACTGTCGCTTGATGAAATTGTTTATGCAATTGGGTCGTCAAAGTTAGTAATGCGCCGTTATCAATCAGCGTTTCAACCGCCATCGGTGACGAAACAACGATGGCATCTAGGTTATCTAACAGGACCATTAACTGTTGGCGTTCGCTTTCAGTCAACTCACTAAATGACAGTGCAAGCTTTTCTTGCCGTTCTAGACTAGCTTTTAAAGCAATCCCTGCCAAATCTTTAGCAGGACTTGTCAATGTGGTTACAATCATTGCTCATAACTCCTTAAATTAACAGGTCGTGTTATCAAAATTTTTATTTAAAATCATCACGTAAGACTAATTCATGAATCACTTGGGGCACCACACGACCACGTGGTGTAAACGGGATGCGCGCCTGATCCGGTAGTTGTGCTAAGGTCAATCCAATCTCAGGTAACCACATAATGCGATCAAACCCATGGCTATACAATCCGATCGGTTGAAAAGGAATCGTAAACGTCGTCCACCCAGTTCTCGAAAAAGACGAACCATTGGGCGTTACCACCGTCAAAGTCGTTGTTAACCTTGCTTGCCGCGATGCCTGCGTTGGTGCCAACAAGTCAATAATATATTGATTCATCTGTGCATCCGTTTTGGCATGCTCATTTAACTCACGAATCGTTGTCACACCAAAGTGATCTGGGAGCGCATCAATAAACAAGCCGCTATCATCGCCGATTACGATAGCTTCTGGAAGCTGCTTCGCAATAAATTCGGCCTTTCCAGTCGCGTTATCAGTGAAATTTTTCGTCCCTTCAGTGGGGAAATGCTGTCGACCAAGATATTGCCAATACGGTTGTAACGAGTAGCCACTTGCCGTAAAAGTACGAGCTAACTCCGCAAACTTAAACGGATTATTGGTCGCAGCAACAAGTAGCGGTTTAGTCGATTTAGCCATCAAGCCCCGCCTCCTCTAGTGCACGAATCAAATAAAAGCTGCCCGTCACAACAATTGGCGTTGTCGTGGTCAGCCACGAAGCTTGCAATAATTGGCGGACCTCGTTCATGTCAGCGGCCTGATAAACGGTTAAATCCGATAATGTCAGTCTACCGATTTCGTCGGCGACTAATTCGGCCAAATCATCAACCGCCAGCGCTCGTGCAGGCTGATCCGGGGTCGTTAAAATAACATTGTCTGCTAGCGGTAGCAACATCGTTAACATAGCTAGAATATTTTTATCGACCAGAAAGCCCAAAACCAGCGTGAATTTCTGATTCGGCGCGAGCTCACGCAGGGTAGCCACCAGCGCTGCCATTGCATCAGGATTATGAGCGCCATCTAGAACTAACGCCGGATGTTGCCAAGTTGCAGGTACCTGAGTGAAACGGCCCAGCAAATGAACTTCTTTAAACCCACTGCGGACCGCATCTTCACCTAGTCGCCACCCGCGTTGGTTTAACTGAACCAAAACAGCCAACACAGTAGCGGCAGTCGCTAATTGATGACGACCAATGAGATTTAAGCTAATACCTGACCAATGTCCCAACGAACTCTCCATGGTCAATGTCGTCTCATCTAAGCCAAGGTGAATGTGACTGAACCCTGCTAACGATGCCGTGATCACGTCGACGTGTTGCGCACTCGCAATTTTTTGAATAGCGACGGTTGCTTCTACCGCCTGGTGGGGCGCAATTACGACCGTCGTTTGTGGCTTAATAATGCCCGCCTTATTGGTCGCAATTTCACCAATTGTTTGCCCCAGTAATCGAGTATGATCTAGGGCAATATGGGTAAAGACACTAATTAATGGCACCGTAATCGCGTTAGTCGCGTCAAACTGACCGCCTAAACCGGCTTCGATAATCATCAAGTCTACGTGTTGATTGGCAAACCACTGCATCGCAATTAAAAATAACCATTCAAAAATAGTGAATCGATCTGCAGCACCAACGACCGCTTCAACAGCGGGCAGCAATTGTTCATAACAGTGAACAAACACCGTTTTTTCAATCATTTTCCCATTAATCGTCAACTGCTCACGTTGATCAAGGATGGCTGGGCTAGCAAAGACCCCTACACGATAACCGCCAGCTTGAATAGTTCGTGCTAACAGCGCTACCGTCGAGCCCTTACCGTTAGTCCCAACCACATGAATTCGTGGTGCTTGTTGATCGGGATGACCAACCTGTGCCAAGACTCGACGCAACAAGGGAACCCGGTCAGCCTCCCCAGCGAGCATGGCCCGATTTAATTGATTTATAAGTTGATCATAGGTTAAGGTTGCCATGTTCGGCCCTCATTAAAAATTCCTGTTTTAAAGCTTGGTCGCTTGCAAAAGCACCTAGATACTTGGCCGTTTGGGTGACTGAACCAGTCTTGTTAATCCCACGCATCTCCATGCACATGTGCCGAGCTGCCACACTCACCGCCACGCCAGCCGGATTTAGAATCCGCGTCAATTCTGTGGCAATTGCATTAGTCACGTTTTCCTGAACGGTTGGTCGGTGGGTGACAAAATCGATTAGCCGAGGAATCTTGCTAAGTCCAATGATGGTCCCATCAGTAGGCACGTATGCGACGCTAATGCGACCAAAGAACGGTAATAAATGATGCTCACACATCGAATAAAAAGGAATTTGCCCCACTACGACCATATCTGCATTATCTGTTTCATGAAATAATTTGTAATCCGTAAACGTCGGTTCCGTCAGTGAAGAAAACATTTCATTGTAAGCCTTAGCAACCCGCCTGGGTGTTTCCTGTAATCCTGGTCGATCAGCATCTTCTCCCACCGCTGTCAGGATCGTTTTGACGGCATCCGCTACGGTTGCTATTTGTTCATCTGTCATTCAATCATGCTCCATTCAGGCATCACGGCCTAGTTTAATAATTTCTGTCTGATCATTGGTCTCTGCCAGCCAATCGGCAAGTTGCCGTTGAATTTGTCGATCAGGACCACTGATTTCTAATAATGGCACGAGCACAAATTTGCGATTGGCCGCCTCTGGATGCGGAATCGTTAAAGTGTCCGTATGAATATGTTCGTCGCCAAAAAAAATGATGTCAATATCAAGGGTGCGCGGCCCCCAATGCACAAATCGTCGTCGATGCTCGGCATATTCTAAACGATGTAAGCTTTCCAATAATTGGTCAGCACTTAGTTCTGTCTCCACGGCAACGGCGGTGTTTAAAAAGTTGTCTTGAATGACGCCACCCACTGGTTGGGTTTCATAAAAGTGCGCCACGCGAATCTGGGCGATCGCTCTTGAAGCCCGTAATTGTGCGATGGCGGCCAACAAATGAACACGACGGTTACCCAAATTAGATCCTAGGCTCAAGTAAGCGGTAGTCATGTTAAATCGCCTCCTGACACCTCAATTTCAACATTGTCAAAGATTCCTGCAATCGGCACAGCATACTTGCGAACTCGTAATTGCACTCCGGCCGCCTGTGGATATTTAGTTTGTAGCATCGTTAATAAATGGTTAGCGAGTGATTCAATCAAGTTAAATGGATGATTTAATACATAATCTTCTATGTCTTGGTAGACGTGACCATAGTGAATGGTCGTGGTAATATCATCGTCATGCACCTTTGTCTCAATCGGATATGCTAATGCGACATCGACTTCTAATCGCTGACCAAGTTTTTTTTCTTCTGGATATACCCCGTTGTAAGTATGGAAACTCATATTGTTAATGCGAATCATGCCCATCTTGTCACGCTCTTTTCTCAAATATCTTGTTTTATCTTAGCACAGCCATTATTTAAATGCGGGGTCAATCACTTCTCAAATCAATCCAACAACAGTTGTTTATTCTCGTAGCAGTTTGTAAGGTAACCCGTCCAACAACATAAACAACAGCCAGTGCAGCTAATATATTTGAAGCACGTTTAATAACCGATTTGCCAAGGGACTCCCTATAATAAAATCACTAGGAGGGCCAGCTACCAAACCGAAGCCATCAAAATCGGCCCCCTCAATGGCCTTTAGATGGTTCGCCAGCCATGGTCCAAGGGATGCGCGCATCAAGGTGCATGACTTGGCCGGTCACCCTTCTAATATCGTCGCGCAAAGCGGCGATTTTTTTAGCTAAATTGATTCTTTTAAAGATTGGCAAAGCTCCCAGTTAGGCACATTTGTTGTCACAGACAAGTGGTTCTCGCTACACTTGAAACATGCAAGGTTGGCAAAGACGCTGAAGTTTAGTGAGCCGTCGTGCAAAAACTAAACCAGGCCTTTGCTTAGTCATTATTTTCTGCCGCGCAACGGTTCATCCTACTCCGCCTGTGGGGCAGAGCTCAGGCCAATGCAACTCAATTCGACTAGCGTCATGTTAATCTTGCTGCCTCAGCAAATGCTGGGGCCTTTTATTATTGGTCCAATTTTCATGATCTAAGCCAATCAATTTTAAAAATCGGTGTTAAACAAGACTATGCTACAATAAACGTACTTTGTAGGAGGTCCGTTATGCGACAGCAAAGCTCAATCATTATTATTTTAATCACTGTGCTCGTCTTTGGCAGCGTCGTTTGGTTAACTGAAGTTCAACGGCTGACAGGTGTCACCTTGTTCTTGCTGTGGATTGGTGCCTTTATCATCACCACAATCTTAATCACAGTCATTAAAGTATGGCAATTACGTGGCCAGCAAACTGACAAGGAGGAACCTCATGACCAACATTAATTCTGAGAAACCAACTAACCGACCGCGATGGTCAAGAATCGTCGAGGTGATCGCCCTGTGGGTGATGGTTCAATTACCGCCAGCATTACTGGGAATGGCTAAGCATGCCTCCTACGATAATTTTAGTGGCTATCTGTTGACCTTAAGCTATTGGGCAGCTTTTGGGTTAGCCATTTGGATCGCCTATCGTCGTTTTCGTTATTGGTCAGGTCAGCGCTTATTCCATGATTTCAAATGGCGCGATTTAGGAATTGCCGTCCTTGCCTATTTAGTCATCATCATAGGTGAATCACTGTTACTGCGCTTGCAACAGGTACTGTATCATCAACAATCAACGGCTAATAATGATGCCATTAGTCAAATTATGAAGACCAGTCCAGTTGCACTAGTCGCATTCGTCGTTTCAGCCATTTTTTTAACGCCGTTTTTGGAAGAACTCGTTTTTCGAGGCGTAATCACAAATATCTTTTTTAGACCATCGCAGACTTGGCTGAAAATTATTCTTTCAGGTCTCATTTTTTCTACTGGCCACCTTTCGACCAACCCAATTAGTTTTCTCGTTTACTGTTTAATGGGTGCTGTTTTGGCGGCGACGTATCTGTGGACCGGGAAACAGTTTAATTCAATCTTAGTTCATTTTCTGATTAATAGTTTGGCGATGACTCAGCTACTAGTTACGGTCTTACATTGATTTTTAAGATCACGTGTTAAACATCGGCAGACTGATTTACTGATAAATATCAGCATCAGATTTACATCATTCGATTACAAAAACGAGGTCATCTTCCGTAATTTGCGGAAGATGACCTCGTTTTTGTAATCCTCACGCTGAGGTTACCATACACTTTTTGTTCTTGGCTACTTATCATCATGATGGGATTGATCTGGATCAGTGAACTCGCCATCAAAAGTGTCTTCATGATGCGTGGTGTCAGACCAGGAATTAAAATGATCACTCGCTGAAAAATGTGTGCCATCTGGCTCAGGCATCACTAACGCTGCGATCGCATAGGCAATCAAGCCGGTCCCAACTGACCAAAGTATCAAAATACTACCAATGACTCTTGTCAGCGCCACGTCCCAACCGAAGTATTCAGCAATTCCGCCAAAAACGCCCGCTAAAACACGATCATTGGATTTAGTTAAATGTTTTTTCATCGTTATACCTCCACCTAGCTTGAATCAACAACTGTCCACACTATTGTACGGAATTATTGCCATCACTGGTAGTTAATTGCAGCCGATCATTATTAGTTTCGTTTTGCTGCAACAGACCGCCGTCTTCACGATGCTGATCGAACAAACGATTATTGTCAGCACCATGTAAAATATAGCCTTTGCCACGATCTGCACCGACAACCGTATTATCGCCATCCTGATTATTAACGTTTACAATCCCGGTGATTCCGCCATTACGCATCCGAAAGTCCCCATCGGCCAATTGAACCGTCGCTTGATTTAACCAAACGTCTTTCAAGGCAACATCACCATCATCAGTTATCAGCTGCGAATTGGTGAGATTCATCTGCTGCAAGTAAATGTTGCCATCGCCAGTGCTTAGTCGCATGCCTTCGCCGACCGTGGCATGTTCCAAGCTGACGTTACTATTCGTGTGAATCGTCAGTTTATTGGTTTGAACATCTGTCAACCGCATGTCCCCACCTTGATTGACTAATTTAATTTGGTCCAATTTTGTGCCTCGTGGTACCGTGACAACCACCGTTCGATCAGGTAATTGACTATGTCCACCCTCAATCATATCATTGCCATCGGACCCAAAATGCCAACCAGAAGTCGCGTTATCATTCTTAGTTTGTTCGATGACCAAGCGTTGATTTTTAACTGTAACCCGTGGCATCGCCTTGGCATTACTGCGAACCTGCACTCGATAACTATCGCCTTCCTTGATCCGGAGCTGGTTGCTTTTTAAATCGGCATCAAGCACCTTGAATGATTTCACCTTTCGATCAAACGTCTTCACGTGCACTAGCTCTGGTTGATGTTGATCGTTAAAGGTCACGCTTTTAAAGCTGTGTGTCATGGCACCAATCGCCATTAAAACCAAACCAATCACTAAAATAACTAAACCAATTTTTAATGTTCGTTTCATGCAGATTGCCCCCCTCGCGGTTGTTGTCGACGATTACTAAACTTTCGATAGGCAAACCGAATGAAATTTGCAATCATCTGAATGAGCCACCGCACAATGTAATAGAACAATGGCATCAAGACTAAAGCGCCGCCGAGGCCAGTTAAACCGATGCCGATGTAGGCGATCCCAATAAAAATGTGACTGCCCAACAGCCAAAAACCAGTGTATAGCGATACTCCAGCCACCATCATTCCAGCTGCTAATAAGGTGATTGCTAAAACAACTGCCAGTCCCACTGCCAAAATCGCCATGAAGATGACCAATAAAAGGATTAAAATAATGCCAATCGCCGCCGGAATCGTGACTGGCGTTGACAATACCGCCAAAATGATCAGCCATACCATTGTCGCATTTGATCGAGGACTACGCCGCTCACCATTTTGTTCGGCAGTTTCGTTTTCTTTAATCGAATAATCTGCTAATACCTTACGCGCCAACTGTTTTGGCGTACCCAGCTTAGCAATGATTTCATCACCATCCGTTAAATTAGCATCTTCAATGTATTCCGTATAAAAATCTAAGACATCGGCGCGTTCTTCTTCTGTCAATCCGTGCAAACGCCGCTGCAGTTCACTTAAATATGTTTCATTTGTCATCAATATCCCCCCGTTCATCCGTCGATGGCGTTGCCGACGGATCAAAAATTTGGTCTAAACTAATTTTGTAAGCCGCCCATTCATGTATGATTTCACCCAGTCGAATTTTACCTGCATCGGTGATTTGATAATAACGCCGGTTACGTCCCTGAAAAGGCTGGTCATAAGTAGTCAACCAACTTTCTTTTTTCAGGCGTCGTAAAACGGGATACATGGTGGACTCTGAAACAGAAATTGATACCTGAATCTGTTGCGTGAGCGCATACCCATATAGGTCTTCGCGATCTAGTAGTGCTAGAACCATGCCATCAAGTAACTCGCTGCTAACTTGAATACTCATACCACCGCCTCCTCATTACTTTAATTTAGCCATGCCTAACTAGCTAACTTTGAATATGACTATATTATATGATGTATAGTATGAAAGTCAACACAATATGAATTTAAAAATAATTACACGAAATTCATGGCAGCGCTTGCCGTGTTCGAGCCGGTCGTGTAAACTATTACTTTGTTGAGAGTTCTCAATTGTTTCATGCCCCTGTGGCGGAATTGGCAGACGCGCAGCGTTCAGGTCGCTGTTCACCTTGGTGAGTACTGGTTCGAATCCAGCCAGGGGCACTCGAATAGGTTTTTAAAAACCTTGTCAAAACGCGTATAAACGTTGATACACCAACGTTTATACGCGTTTTTTATTTGCCAAAAGTTTCATAGAGTTGCATGAAGTTTCATTGATTTGTGCATGATTGTGTACAAAAAATTATACGGTGCACAATAAAGCAGACATAATGCTGTGCATTTAACTACCTACTTAGACGGGCTAAATACATAAATACAATCTACTTGATTATAAAAACGGTCCCGACTTTAAAAAGCCGAGACCGTTTTACTCATCCGATTTAGTTAGTAATAAGGTCTTTAAATAAGCCATAAACAAACTCACTTGGATCAAACGGACGCAAATCATTGACCTGCTCACCTAATCCCACAAACTTAACGGGTAAATGTAATTCATTTCGTATCGCTAGAACAATGCCACCTTTGGCAGTTCCATCCAATTTTGTCAAAACAATCCCCGTCACATCAGTTGCATCACCGAAAGTTTTAGCCTGATTCAAGGCATTTTGACCAGTGGTCGCATCCAAGACTAACAAGACCTCGTGGGGAGCTTCAGGGATCTCGCGACTCAACACGCGTTTCATTTTGGCCAACTCATTCATCAAATTAACCTTGTTTTGCAGCCGACCAGCCGTATCGACCATTAAAATGTCCACATCATCCTCTTTCGCTCGTTGAACAGCATCATAAACAACCGCTGCCGGATCACTCTTTTCAGGCAGGGCAACCACTGGGACATCATCTCGTTGACCCCAGACTTGCAGTTGTTCAATCGCCCCCGCTCTAAAGGTGTCTGCAGCTGCTAATAAGACCTTTTTCCCTTGTTGCTTATACATATTCGCCATTTTACCAACAGTCGTAGTTTTCCCCACGCCATTAACACCGACAAAGAAAATGACTGTTGGACCACTCTTGGCAAAGTTAACCGAATTATCTTCACCGTTACCTTCTGCGTCATACAGATTGACTAATTTTTCAATAATGACGTTTTCGACATCTGATTGTTTTTTGGCATTCTTCAAACGTACTTCATCGCGTAACTGATCAGTAATCGTCACTGCCGTATTAAAGCCCACGTCCGCGCCAATAAGAGTCTCCTCTAAATCATCAAAGAAGTCCTCATCAACACTTCGAAAGTTTGCTAAAAAGGCATTTAAACGGTCGCCAAAAGTCCGACGCGATTTGGCAAGTCCTTTATCATAAAGTTCTGCATCAGTTGCCTGGCTCAAAGTCGATCCTTCGTTGCTGCCAGCAGCATCCTGACGATCATCTTCAGCAACCATTGTTGAGGACGTCTCTGCTGAGCCGTCGCTCATTTCAACCGTGTCATTAACAACGGATTCAATGGAAGATGTCATCGGCTGACGCTCAGACGCCCCTGATTGGTCAGCGACTGTAGCTTCCGCTTGAGACTGAGAATGACTGGATTTTGCAGCTGCAGACAATGAATCAGCAACTGACTGCCGGGCTGTCAAAGAGGTGTTCGTATTGGCAACTTCCTCTGGCGTCATTTTTGTTGCCGATGACGCTGAGGAATTGCCTGACTCACGACTAACAGTTGATTCTGACATATCTTCTGAATTCGGCTTTACTTCAGAAATGCCCTCCGTTGCATCACTATTTAAATCCGTCTCAACTTGCCGATCAGGCTTTGTCGACTCAAGCGATTGGGCTGAATCGGCCCTTGCTGATGTAACCGCACTTGGCGTCTCACTCGCCGAGTTTGAAGTAGCGTCTGCTGTACTTTCATCGTTTTTACGTCGTCGAAAAATATCAAATAGTCCCATCAAATCACCTACTTTTCTCGATTATTTTAGTATTTCAATTAAACCGCTATGACGCATCATCGGCCAAGTCGTCTAATGAAACTGACACCATCTTTGAAACTCCAGATTCCTGCATGGTCACCCCATAAAGGAGGTTGGCATTCACCATGGTCCCCTTACGATGTGTAATCACGATAAATTGCGTTTCACCACCGAAGTCTCTTAGATAATGTGCAAATCGACTGACATTGGCCTCGTCTAAGGCCGCCTCTGTCTCATCCAAAATTGCAAATGGTACGGGGCGGACAACTAAGGTTGCAAACAATAACGTGATCGCCGTAAGTGATCGTTCACCACCAGATAGCAGGCTCATCCGTTGAAATTTTTTGCCAGGTGGTTGGGCCATAATATCGATTCCTGTCGTCAGCAAATGATCAGGGTCAGTCAATTGTAATCGTGCTTGACCGCCGCCAAACATTTTGACGAAGATTTCGCTAAAAGCCGCTGCCACTTCATCAAAAGCTGACTTGAAACGTGTTTGCACCTCTTCGTCCATTTCCGCCATAGTCATCTCCAACTGTTGTCGACTTGTGACCAAGTCAGACTGTTGGCGGGCCAAAAAGTCGTAACGATCGGAAACACGCTGGTATTCATCAATCGCACCAATGTTAACATCACCAATCTCGTCGAGGCCTCGTTTTAGCAATTTCAATTGTTTCTTAATCGCTTCAATTGGTAAATCAGCCATCGCCTTGGTAGCAGCTTCATAGCTCAATCCATACATTTCGCTCAATTGCGTCAAATCATTATCTAGCAAGGTTGCTAAACGTGATTGTTGGGCACTAAAATCGTTCATTTCGCTCAAAGCAGCTCGTTGAAGTTCCTGACTACGAGTTAAACCTGTTTCTGCCTGAACCAATATCTCGGCTATTCCTGTCAGTTCGTCATTAACCTTCTTGATTTTTTGCTCAGTCGTGTCTCTTTGAGATTCGGCCTGTTTCAGCTGATGGGTCGTTGTTTGCGAATCGGCACCAGCAGCCTGATGATCGTCTGTTAATGTCGCTTCCTGCCTACTTAGGTCTGCTGCTTGCTGCTGCCACTCATTAATTTGCGTCTGCACTCGTTTTTGGTCGCGTTGCTTAGCAGCTAATTCGGCTTGAGCAGCCGCTAGCCATTCCTGCTTTTCTTGTCGCTGTGATCGTTTAGTATCCACGTCTGCACTCAATGCGGCCAAGTCCTGTTGGGTTTGTTTTCTCTGCTCAGTTAGTTGAGCTAGCTGGGCTTCTGATTCAGCTGTTTTGGACTGATTTTGTGTCAGTTGACCTTGGAAATCAGTTGCGTCTAACCCACGTTGCTGTTGCTCCAATTGGCTCGCGGCTAGCCGCCGTTTAGCGACCGTTAGCTGCTCATTAATCAAGGTCGCTTGCCCTTGCAAACGTTGTAAGGTTCCCGCAGCCTGATCGGTTTGGTCGCGTAATTTAGCCCCAGCAGTTGCACTGTCATCCAATTGTTGTTGACGTTCATGCAGCGACTGTTCTTGTTGATGAAGTTCTTGTCGCATTTTATCGATGGCCCGATTAAGTTCGTCAATTTCCGCTCGCTGACTCAATAAGCCACTGGTTTGATGACGGTTAGCTCCACCGGTGATCGAGCCACTCGCATTCATCACTTGACCATCTTGGGTCACAATCCGAAAACGATGACCACCCTGCTTGGCAATTGCAATGGCTGCATCTAAATCAGTTGCTACGACAGTCGTTCCGAGTAAATAGTCCACGACGGGACGAACCTGTACTTGATAAGTCACCAACTCACTGGCTAAACCTACATAACCGGTCATCGATTGCAATGGCGCTAGTTGTGATGCAACTAACGTTCTGCCATGAATCGTCGTCAACGGTAAAAATGTCGCCCGACCTGCTCGCTGTTGCGTTAAGTAGTGAACCGCATCTCGGGCTGTCTGCTCGTCTTTAACGACCAATTGCTGCAGTTGCGCACCCAACGCTGTTTCAATGGCCTTGGTTAAGGACTGTGGCACGGTCAATAAATCAGCCACTGGTCCCACCAGTCCCTGGAATTGTTGTCGGTGGCCTAAAATTGCTTTGACACCTTGATAAAAACCTGCGTAATCACTATTTGCAGCCGATAAACTCTCTGCTCGCGCTTTAGCTCGCTGTTGCACATTGAGCGCGTTATACCAATTTTTTTGTTCTTGATCGAACTGCTGACTTAACAATTGATGCTTTTGCCTAGCGTCTTCTAATTGGGCCTTGAGTCGGTCGTGATCAGCTTTGGCAGCCGCGACCTGTTGAGAAGCTGCACCGAGCTGTCGCTTAACATCAGCAACCTGCGTGGCCAATTTATGTGTTTGTTCCGTTAAACGGCTTTGTTGCTGACTACCTTGTTCACGACTACGAGTCAAAAATTGGCGTTCATTGTGTAAAGTCGCCAACGTTTGCATGATCGAAACATACTCATCTTGTAACGCAGACAAGCGGTCCGTTAATTTTGCTTGTTGTTGTTTTAGATTGTCCCCTGCTAAAGCCGCCACAACCATTTGGGCATTATTCACAGCATCTGCCTGCTCGTCAATTGTCGCTGAAAGTTGATCCAATTCCGCCTGTGATTTAGTTAACGCCGCAACAACTTCTTGTTTTTTTGCCCTCAACTCTGCCAGTTGGCGCTGCTGAAACTGCGTACGTGTCGCAACATTTTCTTGTTGACCGGTTAAAGTCGCCACCTGTTCAGTTAATTGAACCAGCCGCTCCTGTAACTGATCTTTGACTGTAGTTAATTCGGCACGTCGTTGCTTGCGCTTATTAACCTCAGCCATTTGTTCTTTAACCTTGGTTTCGTAATCACTGACTTGTTGATTAGCCCGAATTATTTGCTGATCGATTGTCTGCTTAGCCGCGCGGTTCGCCTGAATTTCCAAGACCAATCGCGACTGATCCAATTGATCATAACGTTGCTTCTGGGCTAAATAGTCTTTCGCTAGCGCACTTTGCTCCGCCAGCGGCTCTAACTGACTCTCCAATTCAGCGATGATATCATTGACGCGATCCAAATAGTCACTCGTCGTCGTTAACTCTTTTTGCGCTTTTTCTTTGTTTTGTTTGTACTTATAAACGCCAGCCACTTCTTCGATAATACTGCGACGATCTTCAGGTTTACTATTAAAGATTGCCTCGACACGCCCCTGACTGATAATTGAAAAAGACTCTCGACCCAATCCAGTATCCATAAACAAGTTTAAAACATCTCGCAATCGACAGGATTGACCGTTAATTAAGTAGTCTGCCTCGCCATTCCGGAATAAACGGCGGGTCACTTTAACTTCACTAAAGTCACTTTTCAAGTAGTGATCCGTGTTATCAAACGTGATCGAAACCTCGGCACGATTCAGCGGTTTTCGGTTAGCCGCCCCAGCAAAGATCACATCGCTCATCTTATTACCGCGCAAATCTTTAGCCGATTGTTCGCCCAACACCCATCGAATTGCTTCGATGATATTGCTTTTACCGCTCCCGTTGGGTCCAACAATACCAGTCATTCCCGGCATAAATTCAATTTTTGTCTTATCAGCGAATGACTTAAAGCCGCTGATTTCTAGCGTCTTGAGTTTCATGCACACCATCCGTTACATCATTAATTGTCAGCTTGATCCCGACCATGATCCACTAAGGTTTCCTGCTGGCCACGTAAACTAGTCAGCGCTTGTAATGCCGCTGATTGTTCCGCAATCTTCTTTGATTTACCAATGCCCTGACCGATAATTTTACCAGCAGCAGCTACCGTCATCGTGAAGTCACGATCATTTTCCGGTCCTGTTTCGGCGGCTAAATCGTATTCAATGTGCACGTCACCATCACGTTGTAACCACTCTTGTAGTGCCGTCTTGTAGTCAATCGCATGATCAAACCACCCAGCATCCAGTTTAGGAAAAATCACTCGACTGATAAATGCCACCACGGCATCTTTGCCTTGATCCAAATATAATGCGCCAACAAAAGATTCAAAAATATCACAAAGTAATGACGCACGGTGGCGGGCACCCTCTTTTTCTTCACCCTTACCAAGCCGAATATAACGATCAAAATGGCACTCTAGCGCAAATTTTGCGAAACTAGCTTCCTGAACCATTGCCGCTCGTAAACGGGTCAACTTACCTTGTGGCATTTCTGGATACCGCCGATAAATATATTCTGATACGGTGAGTTGCAACACCGCATCACCTAAAAATTCAATTCGCTCATAAAATTTCAATCCCTGATGGGGATGTTCGTTGACATAGCTTGCCTGAGTAAAGGCTTCATCCAGTAATTCAGGACGATTAAAGTGAATGTCAAACTGACTGGCAAGTTCTGCTTGTAATCCTGGTATCAAAATATTTCTCCTTTTGTCTTAAAAAAACCGCCTTACCGGCGGTTTTTACTATTACTCAGCTTTATCCTGATGGTTGTAAATGTAATCCACCACTTGTCCGATAGTGCTCAATTTTTCAGCATCTTCATCGGAAATTTCGGCGCCAAATGTATCTTCTAGCTCCATAATAAATTCCACAAAATCAATTGAATCCGCGTCTAGGTCACTTCGAAAGTTCAGGTCATTAGTAACCTTATCTCGATCGACCTCAAAGCGATCGTCAATAATATCGGCAATTTTATTAAAAATCTCGTCTTTAGTCATGATTTCCCTAGTTTCTAAGAAGTGTTTTACAGTCACTTAGTTTATCGTTTTCGCAGGTAAATGTCCACTACCGCCGCTATTTTTCAGTCTGATCATCAGCCGCTTTTTCTGCCCTCTCATGTTCGAAATAATCAATCGTTTGCTGAATCAAACCACTTTCCACAATTTGATGAATTTGACTCATCGTATTGCGCACCGTTTCTGCTTTGGAAGAACCGTGCGTTTTGATGACAGCGCCCTTTAATCCCAACAAGACCGCACCACCATGCTTCGAATAATCCATCACTTGGCCAACTTGATGAAAGGCCTTTCGACTTAACACGTAGCCCACTTTGGCGCTGGTAGAACCCATAATTTTCGCTCTGATCAGGCTCATCATCGACAAAGCAGTCCCTTCAATGGCCTTCAAGGTCGCATTACCAGTGAAACCATCTGTGACTACCACATCTGCGGCACCGTTTAATAACTCACGCGACTCAACATTGCCGATGAAATTAAGTTGAGTGGATTCGCTCAACTGTTGATAAGCTTCACGATGCACTTTGTCACCCTTGTCAGCTTCTGTTCCATTATTGAGTAGCCCGATTCGTGGTTGCTTGATGCCCATGACCGTTTGTCCATAGAAGTTCCCCAAGATCGCGAATTGCTCCAAATTGCTGAGCTTATAGTCCGCGTTGGCGCCCACATCTAACATCGTAAAACTACCACTTGCATCGCCAGTCACCACTGGCAGGGTCGTGGTTAGGGCAGGCCGGTCAATCCCCTTAACCCGCCCAATGATAAATAACCCAGCGGCTAAAACCGCGCCGGTGTTGCCTGCTGAGAAAAAGGCATCCGCCTCGCCATTTTTGACTGCTGTCGCTGCTAAAACGATTGAAGAATCTTTCTTTGAGCGAACCGCGCGGACAGGCTCGTCTTCCATCGCAATCACACTTGCAGCATGCATCACAGTGATGCGGTCAGCATTTCTCACCAACGGCGTGAGACGATCACTTGGGCCAAATAGTTGAAATGTCATGTCAGGAAAAGCATCACGGGCCAACTCAACGCCTTTAACAATTTCTTCTGGTGCATTGTCGCCACCCATTGCGTCTATTGCGATTTTCACGATATTAATGCCACACTTTCTGTTAGTTTAGCTGGAAATAATCAAGGGTTAATCAAGGGTTGAATGCTGTTTAAGCTGATGTTGCTCATAGCCGGCCAATTCGCGATTATCCGGCTCTAATTGCCAATTAGGTTGTTCGACTAAGGCCAGTGCCTCTTCTTGGGCAATTTGTAGGATATTTAATTGAGCCACAGGATCGCCTACTTTAAAATCAGGAACCCCGGATTGCTTAGTTCCCAGTAGATCGCCGGAACCTCGTAATTCTAAATCTTTTTGCGCCAAAATAAAACCATCAGTCGTTTCAGTCATGACTTGCATTCGGGCAATGCCATCTTGTGTCTTAGGATCAGCAATCAGAATACATGTCGAAGCTACCTCGCCTCGGCCAACTCGCCCCCGTAGTTGATGCAATTGCGCTAAACCAAATCGATCTGCGTCAAAGATCAACATAACTGTCGCATTGGCCACATCCACGCCGACCTCAATCACCGTCGTTGATACTAGTACATCATACTCATGCGCCTTAAATGCCGCCATAACCGCTTCTTTTTCCTCATTTTTTAAACGACCGTGTAACAAGCCAACCTGGTAGTCTGGCGCAAAATTCTCGCTTAAATGTGCGTAAATGGCTTCAGCATTTTTAACATCAAGCGCTTCAGATTCTTCAATCAACGGCGTTACCACATAAGCCTGTTGACCATGGTTTAACTGCTGACGAATAAATGTCATCGCGGCTTCCACTTGATTGCTGTGTAACCAGCGCGTGGTAATCGGTTTCCGACCTGCTGGTAATTCATCAATGATTGAAACATCCATTTCCCCGTAGGCCGTAATTTGTAAGGTCCTAGGAATTGGTGTGGCGGTCATGGCCAAAATATCCGGATATTGTCCTTTGCGACGTAAAGTTTGCCGTTGATTAACCCCAAAGCGGTGTTGTTCATCAATCACCGCCAACCCTAATTGATGATAGATCACATCATCAGAAATCAGCGCATGTGTGCCAACAATCAAGTCCACTTCGCCGCTGGCAATATGTGCTAACGCCGTTTTGCGCGCTTTTGCTTTGGTGGAACCGGTTAACAAGACAATGTTAACTGGCATATCAGCAAACACTTCCGCCAGATTCTTGGCGTGCTGCTCAGCTAGGATTTCTGTGGGCGCCATCAATGCAGCTTGGTAACCCGCCGTGATCGCCGCGTACATCACAATTGCCGCAACAATTGTTTTACCAGAACCCACGTCGCCTTGTAACAAACGATTCATATGTGTTGGTCGTTTCATCGCCGCACAAATTTCGTTGACCACCCGTTTTTGAGCGTTTGTCAGTTCAAACGGTAATGTCTTAATAAATGTTTTCAGCGCTTCATTATCATAGTCGATCTCGGTTCCAGCGGCTTGATGATCCTTGGCCCGCATCATTTGTAAACGTAACTCAAATAAGAAAAATTCTTCGAACACCGCCGTGCGCCGCGCTAATTTGGCCGCTTGTGGGTCTTTTGGAAAATGCAAGTCATGGATCATCGTTTTCCGATCTAATAACCGATATTTTTGCAGCAAGTATGGAGGCAGCAGTGGATAAATCACGTCTTGATAGGCATCATAAGCTTGTTTAATCAACTGTGCGAGCGTACTTTGGCGAATATGCTTATTCACCGTGTAAATTGCACCAAATGATGCCCCTTTATCTGCGTTAATCAGCTTCATACCAGACAGACTTTTACGCACGGCATCCCATTTGCCATAAACCGCCGTCTCCTGACCAGCAGTTAGTTGTTGACTTAACCAAGGTTGATTGAAAAAAGTAACCATTACAACATCATGGCCAATCAATAAGCGAAAGTTGAGGCGACTTTTTTTGCGACCAAAGCGAACAACCGCTGGCTCATTAGCGACAGTTCCCTTTAACGTGATCTTTTCGCCTTCACTCACCGTTGCCAAATCTTTCGCTGTCAGATCATCATAGCGGAATGGAAAATCGGTCAGCAAATCAGCGATCGTTTGAATGCCCAGTGTCTTTAATGCGGCTGCCCGTTGCGAGCCAACACCACTGAGCTCTGTCACTGGATCTTCTAATGATTTTAACGTGGTCAAAGTAGGCCTCCTTTCAGTTAAGTTCTTACTGTTATCCTACCAAATGACCATTGGAAACAATAGTCTCGTTTCTTGAAATGAACTAATCATCTTACTTGTGAGGCAAAGAGAAAAGCCGCACTGATATCCATTGATACCAACCACGGCTTGAGCCCTTTTATTTTATCGTGCTAAATCATTATTCAACCGAGACTAAGAACGGATAAACGGGTTGATCCCCTTCATGAATTTCCACTTCAAGATCCCCATCAATGTTCATTACAGCAGTTTCTAAAGCCTCCGCATCGGTCTCACTGGCATCTTGACCATAAATAATGGTAACAATTTCGCTGTCTTCATCTAACATTGCCTGAACCATCTTCGTTGCGGCCGTGAGTATGTCAGGATCGGTCACTTTAATATTACCATCGACAATCCCCATGAATTCACCATTCTTGATGTCAATCCCATCCAAGGTCGTATCACGAATGGCATGGGTCACCTGACCACTCTTGACTGTCGCCAAGTTGTCTTCCATACCTTGCTGATTAGCTGATAAATCTTCATCTGGATTGTAGGCTAGTAATGCTGTCATCCCTTGAGAAATTGACTTACTGTGTACGATTACAGTTGGAATGTCGGCAACCTGCGCAGCTTGATCAGCGGCCATAAAGATATTACCGTTATTTGGAAGAACGATCGCGCGTTTAGCACCACTCTCATTAATCGCATTGGCAATATCTTCAGTACTAGGGTTCATCGTCTGCCCCCCATTGATGACTCGTGTCACGCCGAGGCTCTTGAACAATTTAGCAACGCCATCACCAGCTGAAATCGAAATAACGGCGGTTTCCGGTGCTACCGCTTCAATCATGTCGGTCATGGGTGAAGTTGGCGTTTCGTCAGCATCTTGGGCCATGATTTCTTCTTGCTGATGACGCATATTATCAACTTTTACCTTAATTAAATCACCATAATGCTGGCCCCAGCTGAGAACGTCGCCAGGATGTTCGGTATGCACATGAACCTTTACAATCTCATCATCGTTGATCACTAACAGTGAATCACCTAGATTAGCCAGGTATTGGTAAAATTCATCATAATCAAATTGACGATCGACTTGCTGTCCACCACCAAGACGCACCATAATTTCTGTACAATAACCGTACTTAATATCTTTAGGGTCTAGTTCCCCCTGAACACTACGATGATGTTCCGCGTTAATCATTTCGTCCATCTGGGCATCATCTGGTGTTTCAATCTCATCTTGAGCGACTTTTCCACTCAGTACTTCATCAAATGCTTGCAAAATAAAGACCAGTCCTTGCCCACCGGAATCAACTACACCCACTTGTTTCAACACGGGTAATAAATCTGGTGTCGATGCCAGGGCTGTTTTTGCTGCGGCATAAATCGTGTCCATGACGACGATCACATCATCTGTGTTAGATGCGGCGTCTCGACCAGCCTTGGCCGCCTCACGAATGACCGTCAAAATTGTTCCCTCGGTTGGCTTCATAACCGCCTTATAAGCGGTTTGGGCACTGGCGGCAAACGCTTCGGCTAAATCACTAGCGCTAAGCGTTGTCTTACCTTGAACACTTTTAGAAAAGCCACGAAAAATTTGCGAGGTAATCACCCCAGAATTTCCGCGAGCGCCCATCAGTAAGCCTTTCGCCAAAGCTTCAGCCTGATCACTAACGGACGGCGTGGTAACTTCACGTTCATATTTAGCACCACTGGCAAAGGCCAGTGAAATATTCGTACCAGTGTCACCATCGGGCACGGGAAAAACGTTTAAAGAGTTAATGAATTCAGCTTGTCCATTCAGGCGCTGCGAAGCTGCCTGAACCATTTTGCCAAATTCTAAATTTGTAATCGCTGTTAACGTTGCTTCCAATTCTATTTCCCCCACTTCGTTACAAGCAGCCACTTAGTCTGCTAACACACGGACACCTTGGACCGTCACGTTAACCGAGTTGGCGGAAATGCCAAGCATACTGTCTAAGTTGTAGCGAACTTTTTGTTGGACGTTTTTTGAAACTTCAGAGATTTTAGTGCCGTAACCGACAACAATAAACACATCAATCGCCACACCATTGTCTTCTTGTCGAACAACGACACCACGCGAATAATTATCACGTCGTAAAATCTCATTGACATTGTCGCGGATTTGGTTCTTGGACGCCATACCGACAACACCGTAGTTATCCGTTGCCGCACCACCCACAACCGTGGCAATTACATCATTGTTGATGTCAATTGTGCCATATTGCGTTTTGATTTTAACAGCCATGAAAAAAGGCCTCCTCAACTTTCTCAATCAATATCCTAAAGACCCGCAATGCAATCTTCAATCATGCTATCATAAAACCCGAGTCGAAAAAAGGCAAATATCGCCGTAATCTGGTTAGTGTCAACTCTAGTAGACGATCATTTTAAATGAGTGCTAATTCAAACTTTTATTGCGTCGGTCTTAGTCCTCCCAGCTATTCGACTGGAATAGCTGGGGTCCTCTGGAACCCTTTGGTAAGGCTTGGGACCCCATGATATTCAAATTAGTCTACCGTCAAATTAATTTGCTGATGTTTCTAAAATGCCTGTCAAGTAGTTTCCCTTGGCAATTTAATATTGCATTCAATTCGCCCATATGGTAAGTTATTCAGGTGAGAAAAAAGAGGTTCCCTTTGGAAATCCGAGAAGGAGGGATGAGCAAATGGCTAAAGATTTTATTACTGGCAAGCGGACTCACTTTGGTAACACCCGCTCCCATGCCTTAAACAGCAGTCGTCGTAGCTGGAAAGCTAACCTGCAAAAGGTTCGCATCTTAGTTGATGGGAAGCCAAAGCGGGTTTGGGTTTCGGCCCGGACGCTAAAATCAGGAAAAGTGACCCGTGTTTAATCACTGATTAAATCGGGAGGCGTCATCGACAATTATTGTTGGTGACGCTTTTTCTGTTCCAATATAAAACTTAACCTGAGGTTGAAAACCTGCCTAAAACAGCATTTAAACAACCAAAATACGGAGCATAGGCCAAGATTTGACTTATGCTCCGTTTGCTATGCATTTAAATTATAGCGTTCTGCACGATTATCGCTGAGATCAGTACTCTGAACGACTGCCACAATACCACTCGTGAATGAAAAAGTAGCCGTTTGACCGACAAACTCATTGCTGGCAAAGGAAATTGGCTGGTGAATGTCTACGTGATCAAGTTGATAACGCTCATCGCTTAAGGTTAATCCGCCAACTTCCCCAAATGTGACAAAAGCCAAGTATCGCATTTCAGGCAATTTATCAATCTGATACCGTCCTGGTAAGAAGTAACGAATCTCATTTTGTCGATCGACAAATATTAATCGGGCAACGACCGCGCGGAATCGAGTTTCCAAAGGCAAAAATAGATTGGCTAACAAATGATCAAGCCGGCCACCGGTAGCACCGTAGATCACAATTTCATCTGCACTAAATTCGGTCATCGCCACGCGAACCCCGAGCTGAGTGTCCGTTTCATCCTTGGCCGATCCCACCTGTCGTAAATCTTTTACGGCGGCTTGAACTCGTTCAAATTCGCCTTGTTTGGAAGAATCAAAATCGCCTAATGCAATGATGGGTGTAATCCCTAACTCTAACAAACGAATTGCTCCGCGATCAACGCCGATCCACGGACCAGAAATTTGCCCTGCAGCTAACGCCGGCGGCCACTCGCTTCTAGGTCCGCCAACTAGAATATTAAGTCGCGAAAGTTTAGGTCGGTCACTAGCGCGTTGCATGATGAATCGACTCAATGGCCGTCGCCGGATCTGCAGCACCATACACAAAGGAACCTGCCACTGCAACCGTCGCTCCAGCTTTATAGCAATCAACGACTGTCTTGTCGTTCACCCCACCATCAATTTCAATGTCGAATTCATAACCTCTTTGTTGCTTTAAATCATGCAACTGCTGAATTTTTTCAATCATTTCTGGTAAGAACTTTTGTCCACCAAATCCTGGATTAACGGTCATAACTAGGACCTGATCAACAAATGGTAATAGCGGTTCAATTTGGCTAACTGGCGTGCCAGGGTTAATGACCACTTCAGCCTTTACCCCATCATTTTTGATCATCTGAATAGCACGGTGAATATGCTCCGTTGCTTCAACATGAACACCAATCAAATCAGCGCCGGCCTTTGCAAATTGGTCAACATACCGTTCTGGATTTTGCACCATCATATGAACATCTAGGAACAAGTTGGTAATTGGCCGAATAGCCGCTAGTGTCGTCCAGCCAAAGGACATATTTGGCACGAACATGCCATCCATCACATCCACATGCAATAAATCCGCACCATTTTCTTCGACCATTTTAATATCACGTTCAAAATTGACAAAATCCGCGCTTAAAATCGATGGGGCTACTTTAATCATAAATTTCTCCTCCAACAAATCTCTTATTTTTTATCCTTATCATACTGTGGTTTCTGGTCAACAATCAACTGGTGAAATTGTAAATAGCTCTGATAACGGCTGGCCATAATTTTTTGCTCTGCCAAAGCGGCCTTGACCGCACAACCAGGTTCATTAATGTGTTGGCACCCCCGAAAGCGACATTGTGGTGCTAACGACGCCATTTCGGGAAAATATTGGCCTAATTCTCTCGCAGCCATGGGAAAATCTTCATACGAAGAAAATCCAGGCGTATCAGCAACAAGCCCATCACCGACGGCCAGTAAACCAACTTTTCTAGTGGTGTGTTTGCCACGATTTAAGACTTGCGAAATTTCACCAGTTGCCAAATTGAGGTCAGGCGCCAAATGATTGAGTAACGTCGATTTGCCTGCCCCAGTCTGTCCCATAAACACAGTTAATCGATCCTTAAACAGGGCCAACAGTTGCTCGAGTACACTTGGCTCAAAGGCAGTTGTCGCCAGAAATGTCTGATATCCAATTTGTCGATATCCAGAGGCAACTACTGTTAAATGGTCCAGCTGACTCACTGATAACAGATCTGTTTTAGTCACATAGATAATTGGTGTGATCAACTGACTTTCTAGAGCAACCAATTGGCGATCCAGCAAATTAGTTGAAAAATTAGGTTCGACAGCCGCGGTCACAACTACTGCTTGATCAACATTACTCACAGGTGGCCTGACCAATGCATTCTTTCGGTCTTCAATACTTAAGATATAGCCGTCGGAATTATCTTCACTTTTAAAGTCTACATAATCACCGACCATTGGGCTGATTTTACGTTTGCGGAAATTTCCGCGAGCTCGGGTACGATAAATCCTACCATCAGCGGTTTGAACATCGTAAAAGCCAGCTAATAACTGTTGAATTTGTCCTCTCATATAACCCCTTCTTAATTTCCTGTCACGTGGTTGTCAGTCATGATGGTTTTGCCATCCCGGATCACAATATAACGGCCTGTTTTACCACCTGCTAAAGTAAATGGTAGTGAGACTGACGTGTCCTGGGAAATTTGCATCTCCTGGTACACATCTGAAATATTCTTATCCTGATCGGCTAGATAAATCTTAACATCATTTTCACCTGTCGAGGCGCTGCTGCTAGAATCACGACTCGCTTGCCCATTAGCTGAAAACGGAATGGTAATATCGACGTGAAAGCTGTGCAATTCTGGTCCAGAAGAAATGACGACAGTAAAGGTCTCGCCCACCGCTAACATGGAGCCCACAGCAGGTGCCTGGCGAATCGCTGATCCTTGATCAACACGACTCGAGACTTCATCTGAGAAACTTACATTCACATTATGGTCATCGGCCCATGTTTGAATCGCAGCTTGCGATTTTCCGGCGAAGTCAGGTAGCTTAACTTGCTCAGGTGCCTTGTCTTTTTTGGGCCCAGAACTGACCGTTAAGGTTATCGTGCTATGTTTATACACTGCATCACCTGGCAAGACATCTTGATCAATAATGACGCCTCGATCGATATCACCAGACGACTGCTTGACCTGTTTGACCTTTAAACCAGCTTTTTCTAATTGCCGTTTGGCGGTCGTGAATTGCTCACCGGTGTAATCGTCAACCACGAATTTAGGACGTCCTGCACTAAGAATCAGATCAATCCGACTGCGACGCTTGACCTGAGAACCAATCTTGGGATTTGTTTTAATGATGCGCCCAGAAGCGTATGTCTCACTGGTTTGTTTCTTGATGGACCCCGTTGCTAAGTTGTTTTGCTTTAGAACTTTAGTCGCTCGTGCTTGCGTCATGCCTGAAACACTGGGTACAGTCACCCGACCAGGAAAGAACCACAGCCATAATACGCCAATGATCAGTAGCAACAAAAAGCTCCCTAAGAGCCACAAAAAGATTTTTCGTCCCCGTGAGGTTCGCGGATGCTTGGCTGGCGTTGTTTCAGCAGGTTCAGCAGACGGCCCTTTTCCCATCGTTGTGCGAGCTGCCGCACTAGTTGCCTGAGTAGCAGCCAGCACCTGATCTACCGGAATGATTTTAGTTGTACCATCATCGCCGTGGTCTGCTGGTTCAAAATGTCGCTCCCCACGACGTTCCGGTGCAAGTGCTGTTTGTAAATCCACCGCCATGTCATGTACAGACGCATAGCGATCTTCAGGTCGTTTGGCGGTTGCTTGTAACACGACATTCTCAAGTGCTTGCGGAATGCGTGAATCGAAATCGCGCACCGACGGCATTTGACTCTGGGAATGTTTGAGCGCCACTGAGACCGCAGTTTCGCCTTCAAATGGCACACTACCGGTAAGCATCTCATATAAGATAATCCCTAAGGAATAAATATCACTTTTTTTTGTGGACATCCCCCCACGAGCTTGTTCGGGAGACAAATAATGAACCGAACCCAAGACCGTATTGGTTTGAGTCATACTAGTTTGATTGCTAATCACTGCAATCCCAAAATCAGAAATTTTGACGTTGCCTTGCGCATCAACCAACACATTTTGTGGCTTCAAATCACGGTGAATAATGCCATGTTCATGCGCGACGGCTACAGCATCAAGTATCTGTTCCATAATATTAATTACCATGGCATAAGGGATTGGAAAATGATCATGGATATAAGCCTTCAAATCGGTACCAGGCACATACTCCATGACCAAATATTGCATACCATTATCCTCGCCCACATCATAAACACTCACGATGTGCGGTGAGACCAACTCACTTGCAGCTAACGCCTCTCGTTGAAACCGGCGCATGGTCCCCGCATCGTCACGCAAATCTAGCCGTAATAATTTAACGGAAACATCCCGATCCAAGATCAGATCGTGAGCCAAGTAAACGTCGGCCATCCCGCCTTCACCAAGCGGCCGAATGATACGATATCGACCAGCTAGTGTATAGTTTGCCCTCATGAGGTTGTCACCTCACGATCTGTTTCAACTAATAACACGGTGATGTTATCACGACCGCCGGCTTCATTAGCTAGATCAATTAACCGCTGACACTTTTCAGCTAGTGAACGATCAGATTGCACAAGCACTGCTTGAATTTGATCATCGGTGACCATGTTCGTTAGTCCGTCCGAGCAGAGCATTAATAAGTCACCAGGCATTGCACGATATAAATTGATGTCAGCGTCGGCCTCATCATTAATGCCTAAGGTTCGCGTAATAATATTTTTTTCGGGATATGTGCGCGCATCCGCTTCTGTGATTTGCCCAAGCTTAATCAGTTCATTAACTAATGAATGGTCTTCAGTTAACTGAGCTAATTCCTGATGCCGCAATAAATAAGCCCGCGAATCACCAATGTTTGCAACCAAAAATTGTGTCGGGAAAATAATCGCGGCCACTAACGTCGTGCCCATTCCACTTAAGTCACGATATTGTTGGGCCTTTTCAATAATGGTTTCATTTTCCTGCCGAACTTCACTTGCGAGCCATTTGGCGGCCGTTGCGGGGTCGATAAAACGGGTTGCTTCAAAACGGGTGCCAATATGGGACACCGCCATTGATGACGCGACATCCCCACCGCGATGACCACCGATTCCATCCGCTACAATCGTGAACCCTAATTCGGCCTTATTCATAAAGTTACCGACATAATCCTGGTTTGTTTCTCGTTGCCGACCAATGTCAGACAGAGAGGCTACTTGCATATCTATTTGCCGCCTTTATCAGCTTAATCACGACGTTTAAACCCACAAATGAAGAAGCCGTCGCTCCTATAATCATCTGGATAAATCGTCAACCATGGTGTCGTCCGCTGCGATTTTAGATGTCTTGTGGTCGAAACCGTTACGAATTCAAAGTCGGGATGCGACTTGACAAAGGCATTTGCCACGTCGTCATTTTCCGCTTGAACAATCGTGCAGGTACTATAAATAATTATACCGTTTTTCTTCACTAGCGGTGCGACCGCATCAAGAATTTCCAGCTGAATTTGTTGTAATTTTTGACTATCCGCCAATGTCTTAGCATAACGAATTTCTGGCTTGCGACGTAAGAGGCCAATTCCTGAACAAGGCGCGTCCACCAAAATTCGATCAAAACTCGCTTCATTAAAATGTTCGTTAGCTTGTCGGGCATCTAGTTTAATGGCTGAAATACGGTCAGCAACGTGTAGCCGTTGGGCATTGTCCTTAATTAAGGCAACTTTTTGATCGTACAAATCTAAACCAGTGACATGTCCGCCAGCAGACGCGTCAAGGTAGCCAGCAATTTGCGTTGTTTTTCCACCTGGCGCCGCGCACGCATCCAACACTTGGTCCGTTGGTTGAACGTTTAAAGCCTCGACTGGTAACATGGCACTTTCATCTTGAATGGTAAATAAACCTTCCTGAAAAGCCGCTGATAGTACGGGATGACCCTTGGTGATTCGCAATCCATCACCGCTCACCTCGCTGGTGCTAAACATAAGTTCAGACTGATGAAGTGCTGTTAAAATGGCATCACGATCGCCAGCAGCCTGATTTATTCGGATCGATTGCGCTGCCGGTTGGTTCAAACTGGTTAAAATGCGTTGCGCTTTTGCATCGCCCAGTTCAACACGTAATCGCTGAATCCAAGGCATCGGTACACTATAACGCACGCTTAAGCGCGTTAAGGGATCTTTAATGGTGTCAACATTTGTCAACCCTTGGTTAGCTAAGGCATGAAGCACGCCAGTCACAAATCGACGAGTTCCTTCATGACCACGCTGTTTGGCCAAAGCAATGGTCTCATTAAAAATCGCGTGATCAGGAATTTTTGATAACAATTCACGCTGATACACCGCTGTTTCTAACAAAGCCAGTACCCATGGTTGTACCTTATTAGGTCGCTTAACAAACGGCTTTAGCCAAAATTCCAGTAACAAACGGTGTTGCAACACACCGTAAACCAGCTGTGTACATAAAGCGACATCCCGATCGGATAAATGATGATCTTTTAAGGCAGCATTTAGTGCAAGATTTGAATAGCTCCCTTGTGTCACCTGCACTAAAACATCTACGGCCACCTGCCGAGGATTCTCATTGACTGATCGTTTGTGGGAAACTGGCGTCTGCTGACGATCATGATTAGCCATGTTGCACTCCTTTAAACTTATCTGCGACCACTCGTTCGCCAACCGCAAATTCTTCATCCGTACCATTTAAAAAATCAGTAATCGCCATTTGTGGATGTCCAGCTGGCTGCAAACGATTAATGCGTAATACGGTGCCATGACCAGCAGCCAGATCCAACGCATGTTTAGTTCGGGCAACGACTGTTCCAGGTGCCAGAGTCGTTTTTTGATCAGTCAATACCGTAACATCGAGTAATTTTGTTCGCACGTTGTTCAATCGAATATAAGCCGTCGGAAATGGTCGTAATCCCCTCACTTGCCAATCAATTTCGCTAGCGGTATGGCTAAAATCAATCTCTTCTTGTGCGCGACTAATATTCGGTGAAAAGGTCACCGCCGTCTCATCTTGAATCGTGCCAGTAATGGGGCCTGCAATAAGTTTCGGCAGGTTTGCCAATAACAAATCTCGCCCAACGAGGCTAAGCTTATCAAACATCGTGCCGACGTCATCCTGATCGCCAATCGCAACCTTTGCTTGAGCAATCACATTACCGGCATCCATCTGCCGAATCATGTACATAATGGATACCCCGGTCTCTTTGTCACCGTTCATAATCGCGTAATGAACCGGCGCCCCACCACGGTACCGTGGTAAGAGTGACGCGTGGACATTGATTGCCGCATTGGTGGCTGCCCTTAACAACTTGGTTGGCAAAAATTGCCCAAAGGCCGCTGTCACAATAAAGTCTGGCGCTAAATCAATGACGCGCTGCATTTCTGGTGATTTACTGACCTTTTCCGGCTGTAAAACTTCGATTTGGTGTGCTAGGGCAAGTTGTTTAACCGGTGATGGTGTCAAAATATGTTTGCGCCCAACCGGTCGATCTGGTTGCGTCATCACTGCCACCACATCATATTGGTCAATTAATGCCGCTAAAATTGGTGTTGAAAAAGCTGGTGTACCCATAAAGACAATTCTGGTCATAAATGATCCTCCTAGACGAAATTCTGTGGTTCCATGTCAATGCTAATTTGTAAGCCCCGCAAGTGCTGTGATTCTTCCAATATTTGCATCAAGGCATCGTGAAGTTGGGGCTCTTGCTTATATTTTAAGAAAATTTGATAGTAATAACGATTTTTAATCCGTGCAATCGGTCGTGGCGTTGGCCCTAAAATAATGGTGCTCGACGACAATCGTTGTTTTAACCAATCTGCGAGTTCGAACATTTTTTTGGCCGCCGTATTCTCGTCTTGATCACTAGCGCTGATTAGCGCGGTATAAAAGTACGGCGGATAATTGCCCAAGTGACGTAAATTCATTTCCACACGGAAAAATCGTTCATAATCCTGCTGCTGCGCGAGCTGAATCGCATAATGGTCTGGATTAAACGTCTGGATCATGACTTCACCAGCCTTATCCGCCCGGCCTGCTCGCCCACTGACTTGAGTTAGCAACTGAAAAGTCCGCTCGCTAGCACGAAAATCAGGCAAGCCTAAAGCAGTATCGGCGTTTAAGACACCAACTAAGGTCACATCTGGATAGTCTAGCCCTTTAGCAATCATTTGAGTCCCTAATAAAATGTCGGCTTCACGTCGGCCAAAGGCAGCTAACATTTTTTCGTGCATACCCTTGCGACGTGTCGTGTCAACATCCATCCGAATAACACGTGCAGTCGGTAATAGTTGCTTTAATTCAGCAGCAACTTTTTCAGTTCCCGTTCCATAGTAGCTAATTCGTTTACTGTGACAATTAGGACATCGGCGGGGAATTGCTTCTTCATGTCCACAATAGTGGCAACGCATGGTGTGGGAATCCATGTGCAACACCAATGTATTATCACAATTCGGGCATTTTAAGACAAAGCCACAGTCACGACACATCATAAATGATGAAAAGCCACGTCGGTTCAACATTAAGACACTTTGCTCACCACGCTCTAGGCGTTGTTTTAAAGCGGTTAATAACGCTGCCGAGAAATTACTTTCTTGGCGCGTTTTCAATTGTTCGCGCATATCAATAATTTGAACAGGCGGCAATGGTCGTTGATTGATGCGCTTAGGCAGCATCAAATGTCGATAGACGCCACGCTCGGCTCGTGCTCGGCTCTCTAATGACGGTGTGGCCGAACCTAAAATCACCGGCGCATTGTGCCATTTAGCCCGCCACAGTAGAACATCACGCGCTTGATAGCGAGGATTATCCGATTGTTTATAACTCGTTTCATGCTCTTCGTCCATGATGATCAGGCCTAAATCGTCCAATGGGGCAAACGCTGCCGATCGTGCGCCAACCACGACTGTCGCTTCATGTCGTTCAATTCGCCGCCATTCATCGTATTTTTCACCAGCCGACAAGCCACTGTGTAAAACGGCCACTTGAGCGCCAAACCGGCCGCGAACTCGTTTTACCATCTGCGGCGTCAGCGCGATTTCTGGGACCAACATCAATGCCGTTTGTTGTTGTGCCAAAGCTTTAGCAATACTTTGCAGATAAACCTCTGTTTTACCAGAGCCAGTGACGCCTTCTAGCAAGAACGTTGTCGCCTGATTGGCAGTAATCGCCTGACTAATCGCCGTCACTGCCTGTTGCTGATCAGGCTGTAACATCATCGAAGTAGTCTGTTCCACCTCGCTTTGCGCAAAGGGATCGCGGTACACTTCCTTTTCGGTCATTTTCACCCAGCCACGTTGAGCCGCGGCCGTGAAATCGGCCCGAGTCAAGCGTGCATCGGTTAGTAACTCAGCTAAAGGTTGTGGCGCAACTTGTCGGGAAAGTGCTAACAATACGCGCCGTTGTTTGGTCGCGTTGGCCCGTAATGACGCTAATTTTTCTGTGACCTGCGCTTCATTTAATTGGGAGGTTACCCATGTGTTCGTTTTAACTTGTGCTCGATTATTGACTTGGTACGTCGCATGAACGACCCCCAGACGTTGCAAACGAGCTAACGCTTTGACCTGACTTTCGGATAAAGTTGTGGCGGTAAAATCTAAGCGTCCCTGTGCATCAAACAATCTGGCTAATTCATCATTATCGATTGCTTGATCAGCCACTAACCATTTATGACTAGCCGTTTTCAACGCAGTCGGTAGCATGGTTTGAATCGTTGAGATTCGAAAGGCAAAAGTCTGTTGAGCTAGCCAATCGCTGAGTGCTAATAACTCTTCATTTAAAACAGGGACTAAATCCAGCAGTCGAGTGATTGGTTTTAAATCACCCTGATACACGGCATCATGTTCTAAATCTTGATCGATGTTGATTAAACCAACCACCATGCCACCAACTTCACGGTCACCCTTACCAAACGGAACAGAAACGCGAACACCAGGCACTACTGCGTCCACTAAATCGGTAGGAATCATATACGTATATGGCCGGTTCGTTTGCATCGTCGGCACATCCACAATAATTTGAGCTGCTTGGGTCACCAATTCGACTCCTTTCGATAGTTGAATCAAATTCACTTTTTTCACATTTCCACTAACACTTTTACTAAATTCAAGCCAACAGAAATAATCAACTTATTGTAACAGATTCAGCGATCGTGAGCTTTTTTACAAGAACCGAGGTATTTAGGTTGAGAAGTTTGGCAATAAAAATTACCATAAGGATAGATACAGATATTACCAGAACTTTATAGGGGGGTAAGACATATGCGTACGTTTTCAGTTCGTGTCCTTGACGATGCGTTTGAAATCTCTTACGTACCAAACGGAAAGACAAATTTCACTAAGACCATCACGATTGTATGTGATCCCGATGTTCCGATTGGTGAAAATTTGGAAAAAATTCGTGAAAAATTAGCAGGGATCGACTTTGACGCCGCAATTATCGAAAATCCGTTAGACTATGATTTTTCAGATACTGTCATCGGAGTCAATCACCAGCGCATCGACATGGGCCTAGCCCTCTCCAACATGCTTAATATTCCCGTAGTTAGCCATGAAACAGCTGACCGCGAAGGCTTAGAAACCGCTGTCGAAAATAAACGCACCTATAACGAATGGCATCTTGATTATTATGGTGAATACGCCGCTAAACGTAATTATGGTCAAGAGGCGATGTTAACTATTGGTAACGGTTATTTTGGCCTTCGTGGCGCCTATCTTGCAGCCAATGCTGACCAAGATAATTATCCGGGTTTATACGTCGCCGGTTTGTATAATCAGCTGACAACGGATATCGCTGGACGCGATGTTATCAACGAGGATCTTGTCAATTTACCTAACGCCCAGTATTTATCTTTTAGTTTGGACCAACAAGAACCATTTACGATTAAGCATGAAAATATTAGCGACATCTATCGATCCTTGGATTTGCATACAGGTGTTTTAACCACCACGATGCTCGTCTCCTTGCCTACCGGTCATTTATTAAAAATTTGTGAGCAGCGCGTCGCGGACATGCATCAGTGGCATCGTTTTGTCCTTCATTATGAAGTGACTCCGATGAACTTTGAAGGCCCGATTACGATTTTTTCCCGCATCGATGGTAGCGTTGTTAACGCTAATGTGGATCGTTATAAAGCCTTCAAATCGCGACATTTTGACATTACTGAAACCACTATTAATGGTCAAGATGCAACCCTAGGTGGGCAAACCAAAGCTTCCAAAGTAAACTTCGTGATTGGAACCCGCTTAACCAGTCAAGAATTAACGGCAGATTCACCGGCAAATGAAAGCGTTACCGACGATATCTTAGAACAAAGCTTTACGTTCAAAGCGCAAACAGGAACTACTTATGTGATCGAAAAAACCATTGCCATCAATACCAGCTTAGAAACAGATGGCAATCTTAACGATGCTGTCACTAGTGAACTTGCTCAGACAAGTTTCAACGATGTCGTAACTGCTAATCAACGGTTCTGGGAACGGGTCTGGCACGATAGTGATATTCAAATCGATGGCGATCTGACTGCCCAAAAATTAACTCGCGTTAACATCTATCACCTATTTGTCTCGGCTTCCCCGAACAGTAACCCCCATTTGGACGCTTCTGTTGGCGCTCGTGGGCTACATGGCGAGGCCTATCGCGGTCATGTTTTTTGGGATGAACTATTTGTTTTGCCATTTTACACCCTGCATACACCTGATCTAACTAAGCAACTACTGCTTTATCGTTACCACCGATTGGCCGCCGCTAAGAAAAACGCACAGTTAGAGGGGTATGAAGGTGCCATGTATCCTTGGCAATCGGCTCAATATGGCGACGAACAATCACAATTCGTTCACTTCAATCCAGATAGTGGCAAATTTGATCCGGACAACAGTCGCCTGCAGCGCCATGTTTCCTTGGCGGTCGCTTACAACATTTGGTTATACTTCCATAGCACCAATGACTTGGACTTTCTGAAAACGTACGGCTTAGAGATGTTGTTCGAAATCGCCCATTTTTGGTCCAGTAAAGCAGTCAAAAATGAAGCAACTGGTCGTTTTGATATTAAAAATGTCATGGGTCCAGATGAATTTCATGAAAATTATCCTAACGCGGATGAACCAGGACTAACAAATAACGCTTATACCAACATTATGGTGAGCTGGTTGTTCACTACACTGATGGATTTAAAAAAGCAAGTTGATCAAAAGACTTGGACTGCGTTAACAAAGAAAACAGGATTAACCTCAACGGACTTTACCCGTTTCGACGAAATTGCCCATCAACTAAGTTTGGATATCAATAAAGATGGCATCATCGGTCAATTCGAAGGTTACTTTAAATTACCGACGCTAGACTTTGAAAAGTATCGAAAAAAGTATGGCAATATTTCTCGGATCGACCGCTTGTTAAAAGCTGAAGATAAGTCCCCTGATTCCTATCAAGTCGCTAAACAAGCTGATGCCTTGATGGCTTACTATAACCTCAGCTTCAATACGATTGATAATATCCTGAAACAACTTGATTATCAGTTGCCTAAAGGTGCTTTAACTCGCAACATCGAATATTACCTTGCGCGCACAACTCACGGTTCTACTCTCTCGCGAATTGTTTATTCGGTCTTGAGTCTGATCACTGGTAACATGGATCAATCATTTGCCTTCTTCAATACAGCTTTAAGGTCTGATTACTACGATATTCAAGGCGGGACGACCGCTGAAGGGATCCATTTAGGGGTCATGGGCGCCGTTTTACTTCTTGAAATGCGCAATTACGGCGGCGTAACTGAATTCGATGATGTCTTGTCAATCACGCCTCACCTACCAGAACGTTGGCATCGCCTAGCATTTAGAGAACAGTTCAAGGGCATCAATTACAGCTTTAGCTTCACCCACGCCGAAATGACCATCACAGCCGATAAAGAGGCAACGGTTAAGGTATTCGGCAATACACAACACTTAAAAGCGCAACAGCCACTTACAATAAAAAATACGGAGGCCTCATAACATGGCAAAATTTGCAGACTTAAAAGGATTCATCTTTGATTTAGACGGTGTGATCACTGGGACGGCAAAATTTCACGGACAGGCTTGGCACCAACTCGCCGACGAACTCGGCGTGACTTGGACTGAATCATTAGCCAATGGCCTAAAGGGTGTTTCTCGCATGGACTCCTTAGAAATGATTCTAAAAGCTGGTGGCAAGGAAAACGACTACACCGAAGCAGAAAAAGTCGCCTACGCGACCAAAAAGAACGACAACTATCTGAAGCTAATTAGTAACATGACACCAGCTGATGTCTTTCCGGGTGTGAAAGAATTTCTTGATGATTTATTAGCCAAGGGATATGTCATCTCCTTAGCTTCCGCCTCAAAAAATGCGCCGACAATCTTAAAACACATTGGCTTATCTGATTACTTCACCAAAATCGTTGACCCAGCCACGTTAAGTAAAGGTAAACCAGATCCAGAAATTTATACCCGCGGTGCAGAAATTCTTAATTTGCCGCCAGAAGCTTGTGCCGGAGTGGAAGATGCTGCGGCGGGCGTTGCGGCCATCAATGGTGCTCACGAGACGTCAATTGGGATTGGTGATGCCAATGAATTAAGTGCTGCCGACATCATCTTTTCAGAGACAAGTGCATTAACGTTAGCCAACATTGAAGCCCAGATGGCGAAATAACGACTAACAATTGATTCGGGTAATTTGTCAGCAAAAACCACGTTTACTGTAACTTCCAACTTAGGAAGCGCACGTAAACGTGGTTTTTTAGTGGTTATAGCCTAATTACGCACGGCTGATAAATGTCGTACTTGCTGTAGCGACAATATGTCCTTCGATGACTCGATAAAATTCATTTAACCAGTAACCATCGCTTAAAGGCAATTGCTCATCTAATGCATAACCTAAAACCTTGTACTCATGATCCTTATCAGGTGGTGTCGGTCCAGTATAACGTTGTGTGATCATTGGATCCGTCTCGTGAATTAATCGGCCAGCAGTACTATTTTTCCCTTGAACGAAACGCCCGTCAGCATGCCGACTTGCATCCTCTGGTAAGCTTGCTTGCTCAACAGACAGATTAGCGCCAGTCCAATGAATAAATGTAAAGCCGACAACTGGGATTGCATCATCATCAATCACGACCCAAGCTAAGCTGACCGCCTGCTTAGGAACGTCCAAAAAGTGTAATGGAAACGAAATCGTCGCATGGCCCTGATATAATTCATCTGGTGCCGCGTACTTACCATAGCGATCAGCTAAGAGACCATTTTCTAACGGAATTTCTAATTTCATTGAACAACTTCCTTTTCATGAAACATTATTTTTTAGGTCGTGTCATTCATTTACTGGCAATCAGGTGGTAGTGGCGCAACCCGTTCACAATGCCATCCGTCGTATTGGTTGTCGTTACATAATCAGCAACCGCCTTATCCCTAGGATGCCCATTGCCCATAACAATTGCGGTATCAACGCTCGCAAACATTTCTAAATCATTTAACTGGTCACCGAAAGCATACGTTGGAATGCCAGTTAGCTGTGTTTCTTGAAGTAACCGTTCCAACCCGCTTCGTTTTGTTACACCACTCTTCATCGTGTCTAAACAAACCAAGTTATTGCGAACCAACGATAACCGCCCCGCAAAAGCCTGATTATACAGATCCTCTTTATCACGGTTAAACACGTTCATGAAATTAATCGGCTGTTTGCGGAAATAATCTGGATCAATCGTCACGTCTAACCGCAGCACGTGATAATTATTTACGACATCTTGTGTCGATTCTGTTAAGGCAAACCCTTTATTATTGTAATAAGCCACTGCATCGCCCTGTTCTTTAGCAAACGCCGTAAATTCCTCAATGAGTTGTTGATCGATCGCTTCTCGGAATAATTCTTGTCCATGGTATTGAACATAAGATCCGTTAGCACTAACAACAGTATCAATTCCTGTTTCATCCAACACATATTGGATTTCAAAAACATTTCGTCCTGTCGCAATGACCGGCAAAATATGATTTTGTTGCATCTCATTAATTGCTGCAATGCTTTGTGGTAAAACATGCTTGTCATCATCAAAAAGCGTGCCATCAAGGTCAAAAAAAACAATTGCTTTCGTATCGGTATTCATGTCTTTCAGCTCCCTATTAGGTTTATCTTCCCTTATAAGGATAGCGCATTAAACAACAAGAAACACTCAGAATGACTTGTTTTGCCGAAAACAGTTATTTCAAATCAAACTAAATGATTGACCTAGTTCGCTCAAGGACCTCACATAAAATTAGTCAACGCGTTTCCAAAAATTAACAATTGACCAGGAGTTTAGCTTAATTCAAGTCATAAAAAAACGTCCCCCCAACTTAAGGAAGACGATTTAATCACTATATTTGGCTAAGCCTTACTCAACATCTGTGATATTGCGGTTACGACCAAGATCCTCTTCATGGTCAGGATCAATCGTGACTTCACCGGCTTCGATCTCTTCAAGCGCTTTGCCAACTGACTTGTCCGAATCATAACTTGATAATAGCTCTTGAGATCCGGCATCCAGTTCATGTGCTCGCTTAGAAGCTAACATAATTAAAGAATAACGTGAATCAACCTTTTGTAATAATTTATCAACTGATGGATATAAAATCATAGTTTACAATCCCTTCTTGTCTTCCGAATTGCCTGGTTGCAGCTCACTTGATTCTAACATCTGCGCGTACTCTGGGTAAACCCGGGGAACCCGCAATCGTTCTGCTCGAATAATTTCTCGAATTCGAGATACTGCCAACGGAATTTTGTCATTAACTACCGCATAATCATAGTTACGCATCATTTTAATTTCCGTCACAGCTTGATGAATCCGCTCATCAATCACAGCCATTGTTTCCGTCCCCCGACCGATCAATCGCTGTTTTAAGGCCATTAAATCAGGCGGAGTTAAAAAGATGAATACACCGTCTGGCATCTTCTCACGAACTTGCATCGCACCATTAACTTCGATCTCTAAAAAAACATCCTTGCCTGCTGCGAGCGTTTCTTGAACATATTTCATCGGTGTTCCATAATAATTGTCCACATATTGAGCATATTCAAGCATACCACCGGTTTCAATATTGTGTTCAAACGTGGCCTTAGAAACAAAAAAATAATCCTTGCCATTCACTTCTCCCGCTCGGGGGTGGCGAGTGGTCATCGAGATGGAATACTGAAAATCAGTTCCTCCCTGGTCAAACATTGCTTTACGAACAGTTCCCTTGCCCACTCCTGACGGTCCAGACAAGACAATTAACATTCCACGTTTCGGCATTGACTGTTTCGTTCCTTTCAACAGCTAAAAAAAGATTTACCACTAATTTTGAACTTTTTTAACCAAAAATTCAAGCTATAATCCCATTCACACGCGGGAATAGCGGGATCTTGCCGTAAAGATACCAAACTTCTGTAGAGCAACCAACTGGGAGTTGCATTTTTGAACGTTTGTTCGTATACTAATAACACAAACAAATGTTCGGTAAGTACGAACAAAGTAACGGAGGCTATCACCATGGATCAATTGCTACCAAATACCTATACTCAACCACAACGGCAAAATCACGCACTCTTTAATTGGCGCCAGTCAGTAGCGATTCTTACACACCAAAGTCTACGCGCCCATTTAGTTCGTTTTCGTCAATGGTTCTGGACGGGTGAACGTGGTGATACTCTCGTGCATCCGCAAATGCCAGCCGATCAATTAATCAACCTTCTAAATGGCGCCCTCTCCCATCACGCAGTCATTTCCGTCATGCTAAACAGCCGTAATCCTTTTGCTAAAAAGCTCCCAATTATCACAGGAACCTTGCAGCAACAACGGCATTCGTTAATTTTAACCAATCATAGTACCGATAGTAGCTATGTTTTGCTTCCTGAGCAAGTTCGGGAAATTTGCTATGGTATGATGGTTGCCTAACCGACAAACCTTTGTTCGAAATAAGCTCAGTTAATCGCTGGGTCCTGACTTCCTTAATAAAATCAACCTAAAAAAGCCTTCTTCTGGAAGGCTTTTTTGATGAATCCGATCAGAGCTCAACTGGTAAAAGCCTGTTTTTCCGCAGCCGCTAACTTCAACAGCTCAGAAGCATGCTCGGTTGCCAATTGGGTCACAGTGGTCCCAGCTAGCATTCGTGCCAACTCGTCCACCCGCTTGGCTTCTGATAACTTAACAACCATCGTTTTTGTGCGCTTGCCGACCACTTGTTTTTGAATATAAAACTGATGGTCCGCAATGGCAGCCACTTGAGGTAAATGAGTAATACAAAGAACCTGTGAATGACGACCGATGGCCATAATTTTTTCAGCAATCGCTTGTGCGACACGACCAGAAACGCCCGTATCCACCTCATCAAAAATAATACTGGTCACACCTTGAGTCTCCGAAAAAATTGTCTTCAAAGCAAGCATCATTCGAGATAATTCCCCACCAGAAGCAATTTTGGCTAATGGTTTCAAATCCTCACCAGGATTGGTTTGAATATAAAACTCGACATTATCGATACCAGAGGCATAAAACGGTATCTCTTTATGAGGCAAGAAGCGAACCTGAAAGACGGCCTTTCCCATATACAACGCCTTGAGTTGCTCATGAACCGCCTGTTCCAGCGTTTTCGCCAATTCCTGACGCTTCTGGCTTAATTTAGTTCCCGCCTCTGCCAAACGGGTCTTAACCTCAGCTAATTGGGTCTCTAAAGCCTGATCATCGTCTTGATCGGCCTGCATATTTGCTAACTCAGACTTGATCTTGTCAAAATAAACTAAAATACTGGCCACTGAATCACCATATTTTCGCTTCAGTTGGTGAATTTCCTCTAAACGACTTTCAATTTCATCCAATCGACCTTCGTCGAATTCCTGATTGGCCAACTGAGTAGACAAATCGGTAACCGTATCTTGTAAGCCATAGTAAGCGTTAGCTAAGCCATCTGCCAATGCTTCATAGGCGGGGTCAAGATCTGCTATATCTTGCATCGAAGTCATAGCAACGCCGATTTGATCCAATGCGGCACCGTCTTCACCCCCTGTTATGGCCTCATGACTGCTTTCTAAAGCAGTGACGATACGTTGATAATTCGCCAAATGATCCCGTTCAGTAATCAACTGTTCTTCCTCATCAGGTTGCAAATTGGCATCATCAATCTCCTGTACCTGAAATGAGAGCATGTCCAGCCGTTGCGCCCATTCTTGAGCATGCTCACGCTTGTTAACAACTAGCTGTTGTACCTGTTTAAAAGTACTATATTCCTGCTCATAAGCGGCCTTCAGCGGTGCCAAAGTTTGCGGCTGAAATTCATCTAGTAAGCTCAAATGCTTTTCAGGTTGCATTAACTCTTGATGTTCATTTTGACCATGAATATCAACCATCGTCTCTCCAACGCGCTTAAGGGTGGTCGTATTCACGATGGTACCGTTAATCCGACTCACATTATGCCCATTTTTATTCAATTCGCGATCGATAACCACTTGTTGGTCCGCATAGTCGACGCCTAGTTCATCCAATACATTAAAGGTCGGTGACAACTTTGGCAAAACGAATAAACCTTGAATTGTCGCCTTATTAGCCCCCTTACGAATGAAATCACTAGCCGCTCGACCACCGGCCAGCAGCCCAACTGCATCAATAATGATTGACTTCCCAGCGCCTGTTTCTCCAGTCAGGACGCTCATACCATCATCAAAGGCGATATTCAAAGACTCAATAATCGCGAAATTTTTAATTGATAATTCCTGTAGCATCGCGGTTCCTCGCTATTCTGCACCTAAACTAGCCAACCGGGTTCGTATCTGAGTCGTACTCAACACAGAATTACCGACAATCAGGACCGAGCTATCATCACTCAACACGCCGAACACTTCTGCATAATTCATCTGTTTGATCAAGCTGCCAATGACAGGGCCATTACCTGGCAACACGTTTAACAAACAAAATCGATCATTGAGTTTCATTTCAACTACATTACCCCGCAAATTTCGACGTAGTTTGGCTTCACCATCAACAGGTCGATCATTGGAAAACGTATAGTAAGTGCGACCTTGATCGTCAGGCACCTTAACTAATTGTAAGTCGGTAATATCCCGTGAAACAGTCGCTTGGGTCACCGCCAAACCGGCTTCTTGAAGGACCATCACTAATTCAGTTTGGGTATGAATGGCTTGATTGGCCACTAACCGACGAATTTCCGCCTGTCGTTCTTTCTTTTTCATCCCTACTTGCCATCCTGTTTTTGATTTAGCTGGGTATAAGCAGTTGACAGTGTTTCGTCAATCGATACATTTGGACTAACTGTACCTTGATCATCGGCATTAACTAAGTGGATGAGAAATTCGATATTACCGCCACCGCCTTTGATTGGCGAAAAATCTAGACCTAACACGTCATAGCCGCTCTGACTAGCGAAGTCGACCATATCTTCTAATACGGCTCGATGCACTGCCGAGTCACGCACGATACCATGTTTACCGACCCGATTCTTGCCGGCCTCAAATTGTGGTTTAATTAACGCGACCACTTGCCCACCTGGTGCCAGAATCGTTTTTAGGTTCGGCAAGATCAAATGCAATGAAATAAACGAAACATCAATACTGGCAAACGTTGGTTGTCCTTGCATAAAATCGGCCAATTTTACATAACGAAAATTTGTATGCTCCATCACGACCACTCGGGGATCTTCACGAAGTTGCCAGACAAGTTGATTACTGCCAACATCGAGTGCATAGGAACGCGCAGCACCATTTTGTAACATAACATCGGTAAAACCACCCGTAGAAGAGCCAATATCCAGTACCGTTTGCCCACTCACATCGATATTAAAGACACGTAAGGCCTTGGCCAGTTTGAAGCCACCTCGACTAACATACGGCATGGGCACGCCCTTAATGTGTAATTCCGTGTCAGTCGGAATTTTTTCGCCAGGCTTGTCCAGACGTTCTTCATTTTTACCCAAGACTTCTCCAGCCATGACAGCGCGCTTGGCTTGTTCACGTGAGGCAAAAAGCCCTTGTTCAACCAGCAGAATATCCACCCGTTGTTTTTCCATTAATTTGTTTCCTTCCCATCGATGATAAAGTAGTCGAGCAATGCGCCTAAACGATCAACATTCATCCCCGTAGTTGCTAACTGCCTGCAAAGCTGTCTGGACAAAGTTACCTGTTCAATCAATGCCTGCTTAGCGCCAGGTAGGCCAAGTAATTTTGGATACGTATTTTTTCCTTCGGCAACGTCTTTATTCGGTGTTTTGCCAAGTGCTGCTGCCGTCTGAGTTTCATCTAAAATATCATCGTAAATTTGAAATGCTAATCCGAAAGCCTGTCCAAATTGAGTCAGCAACTTCAATTGCGTTTCAGAGGCTTGGCCCATAAATGCCCCGGCACGCATGGTGTAAACAAGTAAGGCACCCGTTTTTTCACGATGCAATTGTCGCAATTTGGCCAGTGAAATTGTCGTTCCAGCTAAGGTGACATCCAATGTTTGACCAGCGACCATCCCGACCGGACCGGCGGCATGTGCAAGTTCACTAATCAATGTCACTTTAACGGTTAGCGGTAATGATAATGAGCTGAGCCAATCAAAAGCTAATGTTTGTAAGCCGTCACCAGCTAAAATGGCCACATCTTCGCCGTAAACCTTGTGATTAGTTGCTTGCCCGCGCCGTAAATCATCATTATCCATCGCCGGTAGGTCATCGTGAATCAAGGAATACGTATGAATCAATTCCACGGCACAGGCTGCTGCCAATTCTTCGCCAGTTAGTTCACCCTTCAACCCAGTCAAAGCCGCAATTGTTAGCAGCGGTCGTAAACGTTTTCCTCCTGCCATCACTGAATAAGTCATCGCAGCCTGTAAGGTGGCTTGCGTGCTGCTGTGCGCCATTTGCTTTGCTAAACAGTCATTAATCTGCGGCAAGTAAGTCGCTTCAAAGGCGGTTAAGACTTTACTCATTGGCGTTATCACCAGTAGCTGGCTTGACTTCAAAGTCAGCTGTTTGTCCGTCGTCATTCATCACCTGAGTCAGTGTTTTTTCTGCTTTTGTCAAGGTCTCCTGCAGTTGTTGACTGAGTTTGACCCCCGCTTGAAATTGCGTCAAGGCCGTTTCCAATGGAACATCGCCTTGCTCTAACTGAGTCACAATTTCCTGAAGGCGCGTTAAGTTTTCTTCAAATGTTGGCTGTACTTCGTCTGATTTTGCCATGATTAGTTCCCTTCACGATCTGATTTAAGAGTGGTGATCTGAGCAGTCGCTTGACCATCGGCTAAATGCAAGGTAACCGACTGTCCGGTCGTTAATTGACTAGTCGATTTAACCACCGTCTCATCGGTGGTTACGTAACTATAACCTCGCGTCATCACCTTTAGCGGACTCAGCAAATCTAATTGACTGACCAGCGCTGCGACCTGTTGCTGACTTTTTTGAAAAAGGGTGGCCTCCGACGTGAACAATCGCGTCCGTAACGCTAGCAACTGTTCTTGTTGTTGGCTAAAACGGTCTGATAACAAGCGTGAACTTAAACGCGTTTGCAGCGTGCTCAATTGTTGCTGGTTTTGGTTGACGACTTGTCGCTGAGCACGAATTAATTGGTCCAATAATAAGCTCAAACGTTGTACATAACCCTCATATAATCTTTGGGGTTGTGTGAAGACATACGTTTGCTGTAACCGACTTAAACGTTGCTGATCAAAACGTAATCGACTAGTTAGAGCCTGCAGCAACCGATTTTTCAGTTCGCTTAAGGCTGACAACACGTCCGTCAACACTGGTGTCGCTAATTCCGCCGCAGCTGTTGGTGTGGCAGCTCGTACATCCGCAACCAGATCAGCGATTGTGGTATCTGTTTCATGACCTACGGATGAAATCACGGGAATTGCACTGGCACTGATGGCGCGGGCTACGGCCTCTTCATTAAACGGCCAAAGATCTTCAATTGAACCGCCGCCGCGACCGATAATGAGTGTATCAAATTCGCCTAATGCGTTGACCTGCTCAATCCGCCTGACTAAATCACTGGCTGCCGCATCCCCTTGTACTTGCGCGGGAAATAAAACGAGCTGAACAATGGGATAACGCCGCCGAGTGGTCGTTATAATATCTCGGATAACCGCCCCTGACGGACTCGTAATCACAGCAATTCGTTTAGGAAACATTGATAATTGACGTTTTGGCCGATCAAACAGACCTTCGTTAGCTAACTTCTGCTTTAACTGCTCGTAGGCCTGATACAAAGCACCTACCCCATCAGGCTCCATGCGATCGACATAAATTTGATAGCTTCCTGAGGGTTCATACAGAGAAATCCGCCCAGTAACAAGGACTTTCATGCCTGCTTCTGGCTGAAATTTAAGTTTGGCAAACGCTGACTTGAACATGATGGCGCTAATTTTAGCTTGGTCATCTTTTAAACTAAAATATTGATGCGCATTTGGGCGTAAACGAAAATTAGAAATTTCGCCAGTTAAATACACACGGCCAAGATAAGGATCTGCGTCAAATTTTCGCTTCAAATAGCGTGTCAACGTGGTTACTGTTAAATAATCTTCACGAGCAACCATTTCAAACCTCCAGTCCATTTTGCCAGGCGGCCAGTTGAACGGTCTGCTGCATTAATGTAGCGATGGTCATGGGGCCCACACCACCAGGAACTGGCGTAATATACCCGGCAACTTCAATGGCAGTGTCGGCCACGTCGCCTGTTAATTTACCATCGGCTTTACGATTCATGCCAACATCAATGATCGTTGCACCCGGTTTAACCATATTGGCGGTCACAATGTTTGGCTGACCGACTGCCACAATGACAATATCGGCCATTTTGCTTAAAGCCGTCAGCTCATCTGCACCGGTATGTCGATGTGCCAGTGTTACAGTCGCATTCTCATTATTTAATAAAGCCACCATCGGTTTCCCAACGAGTCGACTACGCCCAATCATGAGAACGTGCTGACCGGAAATATTGATTTTCTGGTCGTGCAACATTGTCATGATACCTTTAGGCGTGCAGGCCACCGGATAATGTAATCCTACATTCCCAAATAGGCGCCCCAAATTAATCGGATGTAGACCATCAACATCCTTTACCGGGTTAATGGCCTGGACAACTTCTTCTTCATCCAAGTGGTCTGGTAATGGTGATTGGACCAAAATTGCATGGATTTCGGGGTCCTGATTGTACCGCGCTACTAACGCTAATAATTCGGTCTGTGTCGTAGTTGTCGGTAACTTCTTCACAACTGAGTTAAACTGCAGTTTACCAGCTTGACGCTCCTTATTCCGAACATAAATGGCACTAGCTGGATCATCGCCGACCATTATAACAGCTAAGCCAGGAATAACCCCCTGACTTGTTAGAGCCAGGGACTGCTTTGCAGTTGTTTCATTTAGTCGCTTAGCGATTGCCCGTCCATCGATTAATTTTGCCGTCATGCATCTATCTCCATTTACGTTTCTTCAGTCCATTTTATTAACTTATGCTGAATAATTTTACCACATTCCAACGTCTCTTGGCAGTCGGCCGTTTACGAAATCAAAGTGGATTACGGTGGATTACGCCGGTATAATCTGTTTAAAAACCAAAAAAAACGTCCAGACTTATTAGTCAAACGACTAAATAAATCGGAACGCTCATGTTTCACTTAAAATGCGATAACTCAAGCCTTATTTTTCTGGTCTGCTTGATCAAACAACTTAGAAAGCACCCCATTGACAAAACGTCTAGAATCATCATCGGAAAATTCCTTAGCTAACTCAATTGCTTCATTTAAAGCAACTCGTGTCGGAACCGTCGCCGAATAGCTCATCTCATACAAACCTAAACGCAAAATAATGAGATCAGGATAAGCCAATCGACCAACAGACCACTTGTTGGCTAATTGCGCATCAATTTTGGCGTCCAATTGATCTTGATGCTCAAGTACCCCATTGACCAAGGTCACTAAATAATCTGGCACAATCGTGGGTTGATCTTCATCATGATCAATAAGTTGTTGGTACAAGGCGGTCACATCAGCATCAGAATTCGCGTGTTTGGCGAACAAGACCTGAAAGGCAATCTCACGAATTTGGTGCCGCGATAAATCCACTACGCTTCACCATCTTTACTTGTCAATTCGTTTGATTCAGTCGTTAAATGATCGCCGAAAATATCGTCAGGGTCAATATCAGAACTAGTTTTTTCAGGAACAATCCCAACAATGTGAATGTTAACTTCTCCAACCGTCAACTCAGTCATTAGAGCAACCTGTTGCTTAATCTTATCTTGCAGTTCCAAGGCAACTTTCGGCACACTAACCCCATAGTCCAGATAGACGAACACATCAGCTGTAATTACGCCATCTTCCAAGTTAAGTTTGACACCTTTACTCAATTCTGTGCGGCCAAACAATTCGGAAACATTATTGGCAATGTTTCCACGCATTCGGTTAACGCCTTCAACTTGACTAGCTGCAACACCAACAATAATCTCCAAAACATCAGCTGAAATTTCAATGGTACCCAATGCATCTTCTGGCTGATTTAACGTGATTTTATTCACTTCAGGCATGGCGACCTCCAATCTAGCAACTTACTTAGGCCCGAGAAACGTACGACCCTTCCTGGGTATTAATGATCAACTTGTCACCAGCATTCACGAAGAATGGCACTTGAACCACCAGACCAGTCTCCATGGTTGCAGGCTTCGAACCGCCAGTTGCCGTGTCTCCACGAATACCAGGTTCAGTTTCAGCAACTTCTAGCGTAACCGTGTTAGGTACTTCCACGCCAAGAATTTCATTACCAAATGAAGTCACAGTCACTTCCATATTTTCCAATAAGTACTTGGCTGCATTTTTCATTGATTCATTTGGAATGGAAACTTGGTCATAGGTTTCAGTATTCATGAAGACATAATTAGTACCATCATTGTACAAATACTGCATCTTGGCCTGCGAAATTTCGGCCAATTCCATCTTGGCACCAGCGCGGAACGTCTTTTCTTGAACGGCACCAGTCCGCAAGTTCTTTAATTTTGAGCGAACAAACGCCCCACCTTTACCAGGTTTAACGTGCTGGAATTCAACAATCCGCCAGATGGCATGGTCAACTTCGATCGTTAACCCATTTTTAAAGTCTGCAGTTGAGATCGACATAATCGTTCCTCCTAAAATTCATTCTTGTTCAGTATACAGTAATCGCTCCTAGCGTTGCAATAGCAACCATTTCAAAAACAACTCAGGGCGAAACAAACTAAGCGATGCTGAGCATTAATTAGTGGTCACGACGCGCTAGTTAAATAACTTGCAACGTCTTAGGTGAACTCGTTAAGACTTCCGCCCCATTTTCAGTTACCAAAACGTCATCTTCAATCCGAACCCCACCATGATCTGGCACGTAAATACCTGGTTCTACCGTGATAACTTGGTTTGCGCTCAGTTGGTATGGTGTCCGAGGTCCATAAACTTGTGGCTCTTCATGAATATTCAGACCAATCCCATGTCCCATTCCATGATTGAATTGCGACCCGTAACCTCCCGCAATAATGATGTTGCGACCAGCAGCGTCAAGTTCAGCGCCAGAAACGCCGGGTTTAATGGCGGCGATCACAGCCTGATTGGCAGCTAAAGTTAGATCGTAAATTCGTTTTAACGCTTCATCAACATAGCCGATTGCAAACGTTCGTGTAATATCAGAGGTATAACCATCGAAATAAAAGCCAAAGTCGATAGTCACTAATTCACCTTGTTGAAGCCTTTTATTAGTCGCCGCTGCGTGTGGTTGGGCAGCTCGTGAACCGCTGGCGACAATCGTAGCAAACGAGGGGCCCGTTGAACCATGAGCGCGCATCCATCCGTCCAAGCGATTGGCCACTTCGATCTCGGTCATGCCAGCAACAATTGTTGGCATAACCTCATCGTACCCTTGGCTGGATAAAGCAATGGCGTGTCGAAGTGCCATAATTTCTGTTTCATCTTTGATTTCACGCAAATGATCCACAATTGCGTGCATGCCGACAAAGTCCGCCGTGAGTTGCTCGTCAAGCTGAGCCCAAATAACATATGGCAGTGTATCTTCGAACCCAACCACCGTCATTTGTTCTCGTTCAACTAAGGTCGCAACTTGTCCATAATAGTCACGGGTAATTAGCAGACGAACATCCGCAGGCAGATCACTGGCCATTGCGGTTTCGTAACGGGCATCAGTAATCATCCAATAGCTGGACTGACTAATTAACAGACAACCATCGCCACCTACGTCGCTAAAACCAGTTAAATACTGTAAGTTAAACCCATCCGTGATCAGGATGGCATCTAACCGCAAGTGAACTAACTCCTCCTGTACGCGTTTCAACCGTTCTCGTCTGCTCATTTTGTCGTCTCCACCACTAAATAATTATAAAACTGTGACCTTTCGCCTCGTCAAACAAAAAACGAACACAATGTTTTACACATCATGCCCGTCAATCGACGCGTTATTCAGCTTCAGCAACCGGGTAAACAGACACCTGACGGCGATCCTTACCCTTCCGTTCAAACTTAACAACACCATCAGTCAATGCAAACAGGGTATCATCCCCACCACGACCAACATTAAGGCCAGGTAGAATATGCGTACCACGCTGACGGTAAATGATTGAACCGGCGTTGATCTGTTGACCATCTGCCCGCTTCGTTCCTAACCGACGACCTGCTGAGTCACGACCGTTAGTTGTCGATCCGCCCCCTTTATGGTGAGCGAAGAATTGTAGATTCATGTCCAATAACATGTGGTTCCACCTCCATTAGTTAAAGTGACCATCACTAATCGTAATGAATTGTGCATATTTCTCGGCGATTTGTGTCATTCCTAATGTGAATGTTGCGAGGATCGTCTCAGCTGCCTGATTTCGATCATGCATCGTTAGGGCCAAGTACCCGCCATTTGCGTTGTCTGAGGTAAGCGACGGATGAACCGTCGCTACCTCATCTAACGCGTTGACCGTGGTAATTGCCAACACAGATGCGGCTGCGCACACAATATCTTCACCGTATTGTCCTGAACCAGCATGGCCTGTCATCTTAAATGACGTTACTTGCTGATCGGAATTTCTTGAAATCGCAACTTTTATCATAATCTTCTTAGTTTTGGTTTAAGCAAACTGAGTTATTTTGTGGTGATATCGTCAATCATAACCCGTGTATAAGGCTGACGGTGACCCTTTTTAGTGTGTTGGTTCTTCTTTGGCTTGTATTTGAAGGTTACGACCTTCTTTTCCTTACCTTGTTTTTCAACTGTACCTGCTACTGAAGCACCTTCAACTAACGGTGTCCCCACAGTAATGGCACGGCTGGCTACTAACACAACTTCGTCAAAAGTGACCTTGTCGCCTTCCTTTGCATCTAACTTTTCAACAAAGATCGGTGATCCCTTTTCAACTTTATATTGCTTACCACCAGTTTTGATAATTGCGTACACGTTGTGCACCTCCTTAAATTAAAGTCTTAGACTCGCCAAAAACAAGTGCCGTCTCACCATGAAACAAACTTATAACTTGCTCTGTGCGGTTGCAGTGTGGAAGCCCACAACGACAACGTTAAAAGTGTACCAAAAAAACATAGCTTGGTCAACGTCAAAGTAGTTGTCCAAGCACATCTATACTGACCATTAACGTGATATGAGAAAAACCAGTCACTTAACGCAACAAAAAAAGGAATTCGCTAGGTTGCAAATCCCTGTTAGTACAAGCTTAAATCAATCACGGTTCAACCGTTGGTGGCGAGAGGCTTGAGCAGTCGTCCGATTGGTTGATAAATGTGATGCAGCAGGACGGTGCATCAGTTCCCATGCCCCACTACCAATTAAAACAACGATTAAAACGACAACTGCTACCATCTTTAAAACCTCCCTTTGCGTTGCTAACCAGCAACTCGACTGTTCTTAGTTTACCAAGGACCGTCTGAGAGATTCAAATTTAAACGCTATCTTAACAGAAAAAAGTCTTTTTTTACTAAATCGTTACATTTGTTATTCTTGACTACCAATTTTATATAACTCAGTATCCGCATTTGTGTCTTTACGCATCTGTGTCTCGATCTTACTACGTTGCTGGGCAGAGTTGCCAATTGTATAAGCCGCCATGTCAAAAATCAAGCGAAAATTGGCATGAAATTGTGAAGCAACTTCGTCATCGAAATTATATTGTTTGTTCACAGCAGCTTTCACGATACCCTTCACACCCGTCGGGCCATCGCCAAGCGTGTTTGCCAACTGATTTTTTTGTCCTTCACTTAACCCAGGCCGTAAAGTTTGATTAACCTGGTCAGCTGCTTGATAGACTTTGTTGGCGCTTGCTTCGTTATCGTAACGGAATTTTTGTAGTGCCGTTACTAAAGCCTCAATCCGCTTATTCTCATTTTGCACTCGCGTATATTCTTTTTGCGTCACTTGGACGCCACCGTAACTTTTTTGACCACAGGCTGTCAAGATCACCATACTTGCTAAGACAACCACCGCCGCCACAATCTTTTTCAACATTTTGCTTCCTCCGTTGCCGCTTCGTTAGGCCTTCATTAAAATCTGGTCGTACAATCAATGCAGCAAGTGGGGTTCGAACCCACGACCCTCGGTTTAGAAGACCGATGCTCTATCCAACTGAGCTACTGCTGCGTCACTTAACTCATATCAGTATAGAAAAGTGGTGTCATAGTGTCAATTTATATTCCGGCCTTTTCCTCAAACTAGATCCCCCACTAAGTTCCTTGAAGAACCTTAATTATGCCTAATTGAGACTACTTGCTTTAAAATTAACGCGTACTAGCGCACAATCATTTGTGCATTATCCATGGTATGTCGGTTGACGAAGCGCTTTCATTTCTTATATAATGGGCTTTGTAAACATTTATCAATAAGCTGTCTAATAAAGCTTTATCGAATGACAGCTTGGGGGAATTCACATGGCTAAGCATTTGGACCCTCGGGTAATTAAAACACGGTCAAGTTTAAAAGATGCCCTAATCAATTTGATGCAGCAATATAAAATCGAAAACATTAGTGTGCAAAAAATTACTGAAACTGCCCACATCACTCGAGGCACCTTTTATCTCCACTATAAAGACAAGCGCGACTTTATTGCCAGCGCAATGACAGAAATTTTAGATGATTTTTTTAATGCTGTTATGATCGACAGCACTGGCCGGTTACCAATGATCACCACATCGACCCAAGTAACCCAACTGTTCTCTGTCAACGCAGCCTTCAGCTATATCGAAACCGAGGCAAACATGTTTAATGTTTTGCTCAATACCCAAGCAAATGGCGTCTTTGAGTATCAGTTGATTACACGCTTAACTAAAGCACTTGAGCGTTTTCACGACCAGTTAAAATCTGATTTTTTGGAAATTAATGTTCCTGAAAATATCCAAATTGCTTTTATCGTGTCTGCCTATATTGGGCTTGTCAAAAATTGGCTGGCAGATGGTTTGATTTATACACCACATTATATGACCAGTTCAATTCAAAAAATGACTGCTCTCATTAGCCATGATCCACAGAAACTTACCTTCAGCGACTTTTTCTTTACGCAAGCTGATTTTGTACCCCACCCCGCTGCCAATTAGGATTTGCTTAATTAAAGTTATCAATCAAATGAAACTGAAAGACAGGCAAAGTCCCTCCCATTCATCACCGGATTCATCCGGCAAAAAGGTGCCCCAACAGATTAGGCACAAAGACTACGCTAACGAAACTCGATAAAAAAGTGGTCACCTTCCCCAATAATGGAAGTGACGTTTCCCCAAAAGTTGGCGCTAAATAATCAAGCTACGAGCTGGATGGCAGCGCTTCGGAATTCTACCGGAGTCCTGCCATCCAGTTTTATTTTAATTCGTTCATTTCGGAATAGCTGTAGAATTTCCTGTTTAATCGTTGATCAGAAAGACCATCGATGCCCTTTCTGAAAAAGGTTGAATCCAACCATAAACCGTCGTAGTCCCTGTGATGCCATACTTCGTCACCACTTTGTGAATCCCCCACACCATGGTTACAGTCAGCGATTGCGTTCATTTTGTCATTTACTGATAAATACATAAAGAACCCCCTAAATTGGATTTTTCCAACTCAGGGGGTTCACTTCATAACGGAAGCCGACCTCTTTTTTGTCGCATTTTTCTCAATTAAACTAGCCAGCTTAATAATTGTCAGCCTGGCGTTGCAAATTGACGGCTCGCTTATTTTGGTAAGCAGTTTGAATTTCTTCTTGGCTAAAACCAAAGCCGCGTAATCCCATGGTCAAGAATAGATGCCACGCGTGGCCAAAATCACCTTGTCGATGTTCTTTTAAACTACTAAGCACCATACTATTGATTCCCAGATAAACCTGGTCTAAATCCATTTTTGGGCCGACTGCCAACTTGTCTAACTCCGCTGGTGTCAAGACGGTTAAATGCGTCCACTGCTGTTTATGGAAAATTAGTAAAAAGAAATCTAACGCATCGACATATTCTTCTAGGAGCGTCGACCGCTTGCTTTGACCAGGATTATTTTTACCCCGGTGCTCCTTCCAAACTTTAAACCATTCACTAGTATTCGCAATTTCAGCTAGTTCGACCAACAAAGCCACATAAGCATTTTGTAAACTAGCATCACGGCTCCAATGCAGTTGTTTTGCTTGAGCGACTTGCTGATCAAACTCAATGGATTCGCGCAGTAGCAAAGCTAAATCTAACATTGGCACTCACCTCCTTAGGCAAAGATCAATGGATCCGATTGGATTTCCAAATCATCCCGGTTGGCAAGATACCACTGACGAATAAAGTCATAGTTAAGCAGAATTGACATCAGGGAAATCGCATCATTTTTATCAGTGACTGTGATCACCCATTTAGGTGCTTTATTATTACCAGCATTGGCAATGCCAAAGACTGTCCCATCTGCCAATTCAATCATCGCGCCCTGACCACTTGGGGCATTTTGTAACATGTAATGGCTATCCGCAGACGCGACAAAAAGTTTGTCCACCGTACCGGCAGGTAAATCAGCGTGCTTGGTTAAGTAACGGGCCCGATTGTTAGTTTCTAACAAATTATAGTCAGCAGAGAAATCATAGTCTTGCTCAAGATCCTTCGCGAATAGAATCAGCGTTTCAATGGCTGCCATTCGTTGTTCCACTGGCTGATCAGCCAATTCAATCGCGAATAAGTCCGTGAAAGCCTTACTGTTAAACCGTACCTGCTGGCGCTCAAGATTCATGTAAAACAGATGTAGACCAGAGTGCTTGTCGGTAAAGAATGCCCCACCATTCTGACCTCCGACTAACACAAATTTAAAGGCATGCTGATCGCCCAGCGCATCCACTGACAGACTCAGTTCTTCATGTTCTGCGGCACTACTCAAGGTTATCCCAGGTTGACGATGAAGCTCTAGCAGACGACCCATAAACAATAAATAGTAATCCGCCGCGGAATACTGATGTGGGAAGGTAACAAACGTCGTATCCAAATGAAAGGTGAATAACGCTGTAGCAGCTGCTAATAATTCATCAGTATCGCTGGTTTCTGTCAATTGATCTAAGTGATCTGTAAAAGCCAATCCATTTTTTAAACCAGCTTTTAAATTGTTGTTGTAAATCCGAAATCGTTGACTAGGAGATAATGTCACCGGTTTGGGCTTGTGAGCCGCTGATTGATCTTTTGCTTGGCTATCTGCTTCAGTCACCTGTGACGCTTTCATCGGTTCACTTACCGATCCTGCTGATGTTGCATTGTCATCTGCGGTCAACTGCTCTTTTTGCGTCTCACTTGCCATTGTGTTTCACCCCGCTATTTTGTTTTGAAGCTCGGAGCTCCTCGTGTTGTGAATCAGATTCAATGTGCCGACCAATTAAATGGCTTAAGTAGTCCACATAAAGATTAGCATTTCGATCTTCAAACGTGGCGTAATCACCAAACACTTTCCGAATCGCCTGTTTTTCATAACTCAGGATTGTGTCTTCCTTTGCTAATACCAAAGACTCATCTTCATTGGCTTTCATCCCTTTATAGGCATTATTGGCGCGGTCATCCTCATCCGCTAAAACCGTTAAACGATCCAGTAACTCCTGGCGTTCCGATTTAGCACGTCCACCGGCAAAAATGCCGCGGTTTTCACCCACTTCTTTTAGTTGTGCACGCAATTTTTCTTTTTCTAGATCACGTTGTTCTTGTTGATCCATCAACGCTTGCAATTCCTGACTCTGACGAGCAATGTCCTTGATGCGGTCGGAATTATAATTCTTATTTTCAGCCTCTAGGGCAAAGGATTGCGTTAACTTTTCGTATTCCACTTGATCGAAAACAAACTGTACGTTTAGGACATCGAGGTCCCCAAATTGACGTCGATCCCACCAGTTGCCAAAGTAGATTTCAAAGTGTCCTTGATCACTTTCTTCAAAATAAAAGAATGGATAGGTCTGTTTTAAATAAGCTAATAAGTCATGACTGAGATAATGACTTAAGTCCGGATGCAGATCAGTAACCAGACTAGCCAAAGGATTAACTTCGGCTTGATCATTACCCCGAATCAGCGTGGCATAACGTTGCGGGTCAACTAACTCATAGACCCGGCGATCATCAAAAGCATCAATGGCGTCCGTCAAGTCCTGTAAATAATGCGACTTTTGACTTAACTTACCGGATAATGCTGGCTGCACCTGCCGTGCCTGTTCTTCATTTGATTGTGGATTATCCATGCCGTCTTACCCCTAACTTCAAAGTGTCCTTACTGTCTCATCGTACACTAATGCAACCACAGCGACAATCACCACCCGTCAAATCAACGCAATTTTTAACCATTCGCTAGGTTTCACAAATTTCTTTCAAACTAAATGAGAATAAAAATGCCTACCATAACTTGTAATGGTAGGCAGTCGTTTAATAAACGTGAGTTTAAGTTTGAAAACGCAATTTAATACTGTTCCAAATACTGATCTCGCTCCCACTTGGTGACTGACTGACGATAAGAAGCCCACTCAAGCTTCTTAGCCTCAACAAAACTCTGGTATAAGTGATCTCCTAAGGCATCACGCATCGTTGGGTCAGCTTGCAGTGCTTTAGTCGCATTATGCAAATTATCTGGTAAATTACTAATGTGGTTATCCTCACGCTCCGCTTCGTTCATAGAATAAATGTTTCGATCGACCGAATCATTTGGTGTGATTTCATGACGAACCCCATCTAAACCAGCTTCTAGCATCGCTGCAATAGCTAGATAAGGATTAGCTGCCGGATCAACCTGCCGCAATTCCAGACGAGTTGAGTTGCCTCGCGCACTAGGCACCCGCACAAGTGGGGAACGATTGGAACCAGACCAAGCTACATAGACAGGTGCCTCAAAACCAGGTACTAAGCGTTTATATGAGTTCACAATTGGGTTAACAACCGCGGTGAAGGCCCGTGCGTGAGCCAACAGACCTCCGAGGAAATAGTAAGCTGTCTGACTTAGTTGCAATTCGCCATCTGGATCATAAAAGGCGTTACCATCAGCGGTCGATAATGACATATTCATGTGCATCCCAGAACCGTTAATACCTTCCAATGGTTTGGGCATGAACGTCGCAAATAAGCCGTATTTTCTAGCAATCGTTTTAACCACCAGTTTGAAAGTTTGAATATTATCGGCAGCCTCTAAGGCGTCCGCGTACTTGAAATCAATTTCATGCTGGCCTGGAGCGACTTCGTGATGGGCCGCTTCGACTTCAAACCCCATCTTCTCCATTTCTAGCACAATATCCCGGCGGCAATTTTCACCCAAATCCATTGGTGCGAGATCAAAATAACTCCCCTTATCATTTAATTTCAATGTTGGTTCGCCATTTTCGTCCATCTTAAATAAGAAGAATTCGGGTTCTGGCCCAATGTTAAATGCGGTAAAACCGGCCGATCGCATTTCGTTCATCACTCGAATTAAGTTGTTCCGTGGATCCCCAGCAAAGGGTTCACCATCAGACGTGTAAACTTCACAGATTAACCGCGCAACTTTGCCATGTTCACTGCCCCATGGGAAAACCATCCATGTCGCCAAATCAGGAATTAAATACATATCACTTTCTTCAATCCGAACAAACCCATCAATTGACGAGCCATCGAACATGAGCTTGTGGTCAAGTAGTTTTTCAAGCTGACTAACTGGGACTTCTACATTTTTAATTGAACCTAGCAAATCAGTAAACATGAGCCGTAAAAATTCAACATGCTCTGACTTAACCATGTTACGAATATCATCCTTGGTATAATCTTTCCTTGGCATAATCAGTTTTCCTTTCCTTCTAGCGGACTTAAATGGGTTAGAGATGACGCCATAATCCTGGCACTGGTGGCTTCATCCCTGCTAATTGTTGCATCTCTGGTTCTAAATACTGACGCGCCTGTTGATCACTAAGCGAAGTAGTTGTTTGCTTTCGAATCTGCGCCGACTGATTAAAGAGACGTCGCAACGTTGCAAAGTCCATTCCACTTGCTAAGCCATCCTTAACTTCCAATAATCGGTCCACATCTTGTAACGAATACCGGCGCCGGTTACCTTCATTGCGAACTGGGTGAACCAATGCTTGCGACTCATAATAGCGAATTTGCCGAGCTGTAAGCCCAGTCAACGTCATTACCGTGCTCATTGGTAGCACCGAAAGTGACCGACGTAATTGTTTCTCAGCCATGGGCACCTCCTCAATTCAAACCACAACGCCATCAAAGAACTTGTACAAGAGCATCTTCCCACGTTTACTTAAATAAAACAAGCGTTCATGTCACAAGTTCTGACATGAACGCTAATTTAATTTAGTCATCACCTTACTTGGACTGCCAATCGGCCACCCGTTGTTCAATTTCGACGATAGTATCGGCTCCACTAACGAGATCAAACCACTCAACTGGCAGTTGATGGCGAAACCAAGTCAACTGTCGTTTCGCATAGTGGCGAGAATGCTGCTTAATAGCTGCAATGGCTTCATTCAATGATTCCTGATCTTCAAAGTATTCAAATAATTCTTTGTAGCCAATCCCGCGACTGGCCTGCGGCGCTACCTGACGCCGCTCATATAACCAACGAGCTTCCTCTATCAGTCCTGCCGTCATCATCTCGTCTACCCGATGGTTAATCCTTTCATACAAAACCGCTCGATCAGTTGTTAATCCAACGATCAAAGCGTCAAACTGTTGTGAACGTCGTTCTTGCTCCAAAATGGAGTGTCCCGTACTTTCGAAAACTTCCAACGCCCGAATTACCCGGCGAGAATTCCCCATCGGAATTTGATCGGCAGCTTTAGGATCGCGTTCATCCAATTGTTGCCAGAGCCACAGTTGATCGTGCTTTGCCAACATAGTTTGCCAAAATTGTCGACGTTGTTTATCAGCGGGACTGCCTAATCGCAAACCATCCAGCAAGGCTTGGAGATAAAATCCGGTACCGCCAACAATGATTGGCAGTTTTCCGCGTGCAGTAATCTGTCTAATCAAGTTTGTGGCCTCATCTACAAACTGCGCCACGGTGAATCCTTCGCTCACCTCACGAATATCGATTAAATAGTGCGGAATATGTTCTTGCTCGACCGACGTTACTTTAGCAGTCCCAATATCAAGGTGACGATAGACTTGCATCGAGTCCCCAGAAATAACTTCGCCATTAAATTGTTTAGCTAGCTCAATTGAAAGTTGTGTTTTCCCAACCGCCGTGGGTCCCACAACTAGCAGTACTTTGGGTTTGTTCATGCGATCTCCTCTAAAAAACAATTTTAATGACGGGCCTGCTGTTGCCGCAGCTGCTTAGCCAAACGCGCCCGATCGGTAATCACGGCATTAACTTGCTGTTCAAAACATGCTGTCAGCGTCGAACGATCATTCACTGTCCAAACGCGCACCGGCGCCTTTGTGGGCTGCTGATGCCGCTGCCACCACCAAGTTTTCGGGTGCCAAGCAGTAATAATTCCCCGTCTTGACAACCATCGGGCCTGCCAAGACGTGAATCGAAATAATAATGCTGTATCAATTTGTGGTGCCAGTTTGTGAAACCGTTGCAGTCGTTTTGATGAAAAACTGGAAATCACTACTGTAAATGACCACGAGCGAGCCAGAAGTTTTGCCGCCAAACGTGCTTCTAATTGTGGCATGATTTTTTGATGTGTTTTAAGTTCCAAATTAAGAATACCAACAAAATCATGTTGCTGAAGAAAGGCTAACAGTTCATCGACCGTCATCACCCGTCCACGTTGAGCACGGTTACGAATGACCAATGATTGTAAATAAGCTAAGGTATGCGCACTAACCGGGCCGTATCCATTCGTATGTCGTTCCAATCGAGCATCATGGAAAATGACTAACTGGCCATCTTGGGTTTGTTGTACATCAGTTTCAATACCATCAATTCCTAACGATAGCGCATCCGCAAACGCGGTTAACGTGTTTGCTGGTGCATAATCAGTTACGCCACGATGTGCAAAAATCAAAGTCATGATTTTCCTCCACGGTTATCCGTTTAACTGGACGATTGTCTTTAAAACGACGATAATATGATTGTAAACAAAAAGGCAGGTTTCTGTAAAACAGAGCCTAAAAAAGGAGGTTCACCATGAAATCATTTGGCAAAGGCTTCTTATGGGGTACATTAGCAACAATGGGAGCAGTGGCTGCGGCCATTGTTTCATTCCACAAAACCGTTGTTTCTCCAATTGAAGAAGAGGAACAACGTTTTGATGATAATCGTCGACGTGCAATGCGTAAATCTCGCTCAGCTCATCTCGGCTAGTCTAACCACTCTCATCAATTCTAACAAAAAGACGCTGGTTATCTGCTTATTAAGCAGGAAATCAGCGTCTTTTTGTTGTCGTTTACAAGCTTCATTTTTAATCAATGCTTACTAGCTTTAATTTTGCCATCCCAGTGGCCGTAACCATCACTAAGAATAAATAGTTTTGAATAGCCGTGACGAGCTAACCGCAATGCTGCACGAGTACTTAGGGTCTTGCTTTCATCGTACAGGTAAACTGGCAAATCTTCGCGAATTTCTTTGTATCGTTGGCTAAACATCGAGTAAGGAATATTACGGGCACCCAGAATATGGCCGGCGTCGAAATCTTTCTTTTCACGGACATCTACAATTTGGGCCTTACGCATGCCTGCCTGAAAGGCTTCTTGATCCAAAAGCGTAGAAACCTGACGACGCCGAATGATAATATAAATCCGCCAGCCGATCCAACCAACGATCACAGCAATTCCAATAATGTCTAAAATAATTTCCGCAACTGATGCTCCAACTAACACGAATACCCCTCCAACTTGATGTTCATCAATCCAATTAGCTCGATTTTAATCAATAGTGCCATTGTACACATTTACGCAGGCACTGCCTAGCCTTGCGCCAGCTTTTTCTCTTCTAAACGATGTTCATGGTTCAACACGACCTTGGCTTTTAACCAAGTAGGTTTGTCAATCGCGTTCATTTCATGTAAATGATCCAATTCTAACGCCATCATTTCAATATCCCACAGTCGCTTACCAACGTAAACGTAAATACCAAAGACTTTCAGTAGTTGCTGAACATCATATAGCGTCCTAAGTGCATCTGGATCATCACGATATAAATTTGCTTTCATCGTCCACCTCAATTGCTATCTATAATAATGGCAACCCAATCGCACAGATTGCTAACAACGCCAAGCCACCCAGGCCACGCCAGATCCATTTAATCTGACCGTGAACAGTTGGCACCCCAATCACCAGTGCAATCGCAAAGCCACCGATCAAACCACCAATGTGACCCCAGATATCAATCCCTGCGCTAAAAATATCCATGACTAAATTCAAAACAACTAATAAGACGAATTGTCGGCTCATGGCACGAATATATGGGTTTCCATGAAAAACTATGCCCAACATAATAAACGCGCCAAACAGGCCAAAAATCGAAGTACTAGCGCCCGCTGATAGTGTAGTCGGCAGAAAAATAGCGCTCCAAATATTACCAGTCAAACCGCTCACTAAATAGATAGCCAGTAGCCGCCAATGGCCAAAAAGGGTTTCAATCTGTTGACCCAAAAAGTAAAGAACGACCATGTTCATGCCTAAATGCATCACACTCATATGAATAAACATCGGAGTGAACAGGCGCCACCACTGACCAGCTTGAATCGCCGGTGTGTATCGAGCACCAGCCGCTAGTAAACTTTGACCCGAAAAAGTACTGAACAGTGACACGCCTTGAATATGGTAGACCGCCACCATCAATATGAAGACCACAACATTGATCGTCACTAATCCTGCCGTGACCGGAGCCCCATTTACAAATTTGCGCCAGTTAGCCATGGTGATCCTCCTGCATGGAAATGATTTCTTCAATTTTAATATCAAATGGTGTTAATGGCCAGACGACTTGGTGAAACCGCTGCACTGCCAATGCCAGACTGATCGTGTGACCAGCATAATGGGCTAAGTAACGGTCGTAGTAACCTGCACCAAAGCCCAATCGATTGCCATCATCAGCAAATCCAAGACCTGGCACAATAATGAGATCGTGATCTTCAGCGGTAATTTCTTGCCCACCAATTGGCTCATCAACACCAAAGGTTGACGGCTCAAAAGTCACTCCGGGACCTAACGCAACAAAGGCCATCTGCCGTTTAGGCAAAGTTCTTGGCACAGTGACGGTTTTGCCAGCTGCTAATGCTTGCGCAATGAGTGGCCGTGTATCTAATTCAATTGAGGTGCTCATTGTCATACCAATCGTTGTCGCTGCCTGCCACCAAGGATGGCTCACTAACGCACTGATTAATTGTTGCGTTTGGTTGACTTTGTCGGCCGGTGATAAAGCTGTCAGTCGTTGAATAACGGTCTTTCTTACTGCTGCTTTTGTTGGCATCACTTATGACCTCCACAGGTTGTTCAGCAAGATTTAAAACAAACAAAAAAGTGTCTGAGAAATTTCCCAGACACTAATCAGTCATTACTTAGTTTCACGGTGCAAAGTAACTTTGCGATCGTGAGGGCAATACTTGTTTAACTCAATCCGGTCTGGATTGTTGCGCCGATTCTTTGATGACAAGTAAGTCTGTCGACCACATTCGGTGCATTCTAAGGTAATGTGTACGCGCATCTTTAACCCTCCACTCTACTTGAAAATTGGCGAAGACGCCTCAACTCGAACAAGTTTAGCATTTTTTGCTACAAATGACTAGTATTTTTTGTGTCTTTACGCCGTTCACTATTTAAATCCATTGTCACTTTGAACATCTTTCCAGTACAGATTGTAAATTTCTGCTGCAATGTTCTGGTTGACGAGGTACGAAGCAGTTGTTTCTGGCAATCCAGGCACCGCCACCGCGATTGCGACTTGTGGATCCGAAGTTGGCGCATAAGTGATGATACTGGAAGTGACCGTTTGTTGACCGTTCACAAACGTTTCAGCAGTCCCGGTCTTGGCAACAATCCCTGGTTTCACTTTCTGCAATACGTCGGCCCCGGTCCGGTGAGCGGATGTCCCATTAACCACTTGATACATCCCTTGCTTAACGATAGCTTTGGCCTCTGGACTAGCATCTACATAATTCAAAGCTTGCGGTTCAGCTTGGTATTCAACTGCCCCTAACCCACCGTTCTTATTAGTGCCTCGAATTTGGTCAACCAGATATGGACGCATGCGGTAACCCCCATTAGCCAGTGTGGAAACGTACTGACCCAACTGTAACGTCGTGTAAGCATCATAGTTACCAAACGCCTCTACCAATGCAGAACCAATTTGTTTGCGCCCTGAAAGGCCCTTCAGTCCTGCTGATTCTCCTGGCAAATCGATGCCGGTTTTAACACCTAATCCGTATTGGCTGAAGTTGTTACGCAGCGTTTGAAACATTGAAGTTGGCACATTATTGACAGATTCACCCGGTGTATATTTGAAACCAGCCATCTTCATCCCAATCTGCACGGCATATGAGTTCGATGAAGTTTCTAAGGCCATTGCGGCATTCATCGGGATTTCTTGGTTTTGATTCCAGTCCGTAGTAATTTTCGATGTTCCTGTTAACACAATTGGTTGATCCACCAACGTATTATTGCTAGGTGTAATTACACCGGCTTCAAATCCACCAGTAATAATTGCTGGCTTCACCACAGATCCCATAACAATTGGTTGATTAATGGCACCTAAAGCATCCGTTGTAACTTTACCAGTATTGGGGTTTCGTGAATCCCCTGCCATCGCAAGAATAGCGCCTGTTTTAGGGTTCATCACGACCGCGTAAGCGCCTTGGCAGGTCCCGCCAGGTAATTGTTTATCAATCTCTGATTGCACGGCATCTTGAAACTTAGAGTTGACCGTTAAGACCAAGTTAGATCCCTTCTTACCAGCGTACTCTTGAATTTGTTTGGTTACTTTACCACCACTGCTAACCTCAACGGATGTCCGCGACTTTGTTCCCTTTAGAATCGGTTCATACGCTTTTTCAATATAACTGGAGCCAACTGAGTCATTTCGTGAATAACCTTGAGATAATAAAATATTAACCTCGTCGGCAGGCAGACCTTGTTTTTCGCTAGTTACTGTGCCCACAAAGCTTTTGACTGAATTTCCTGATGGATATGAACGGGACCAACTCGTCGACGTTTTAACGCCAGGCATTTCAGAAAGATGTTCGCCAATTTGTGAAATTTCCGCAGTTGAAACATCGCTCTCTTTGATGTATGTCGTTGACAACGCATAGGCACCATTCATTTTAGTGAAAATAGCCGCCGCGTTTTTCTGACGGTCTGAAAAATTGTCAAAATGTTTGGCCACATAGTCCTCACTGGCCTCAGCTAATGCGTTGGCACTCAATACGTTAGCCTTGGGAATTTTTTTAGCAATGGCTTGTTGATGAGCGGGGTCAGCTAAATAATAAATTGCCGATTGTCGATCCGTCAGTGAACTCGTATCGATAGTTAAATAGCGACCCAATTTATTGGCAACTTGATACATATCAGCAGAAGAGACATTCACACCCTTAGTATAACTGATGGCCTGGTGCGCCTCGTTGCCTACAAGAACCTGACCAGTAGAATCATAAATCATTCCTCGCTGAACATTATTAGTTTCAATTGTATTGTCAGTTCGGTTAACCTCCGCTTTGAAAGCCGCTCCATTTTGTAATTGAAGATATGCCATCTGACCCACAAGCGCTAGCAATAGCAAAAAGACAATCACTAGCAGCAAGTTCAAGCGCATGGGAATTCGAACAGTCTGATCATCTTGATGACTATTTGCTCGTCGTCGTTGAATAAACTTATTAAACACGGAAGCTTCAACCTACCTTATCTTGACACCATTTGTCGTCTAAAAACTTTAAATTGTGTTGTAATTCTAGCTAAATGACTTTGTCGTCTTAAAGCAATCGTCTATCATTGTAAATGATGTTACGCGAAAGCTAAAGCGGCGACGCTAAACTTTATGCTTTTTTCAAACGCGAGAAAGGATTGATCCCTTTGCAAATTCACTTAAATTTGAAAGATCACTGGCCGCTTTACCTCAGCTTCTTGATTCCAGCCTTGTTCATGACTAGCTACTTTGCTAGTCGAGGAATGGCGCCGTTTGGCAACAGCTCTTTGCTAACCGTCGATATGGGACAGCAATATATTGATTTCTTTGCCTTCTTTCGTAATACCTTATTACACCAACCAGGCAACTTTTTTTATAGTTTCGGTAAAGCCTTAGGTGGCGAAACAACTAGCCTGTGGGCCTATTACTTAATGAGTCCTTTTAATTTATGCTTATTACCCTTTTATAAAGGTGGGCTCAGTAGTGGGGTCTTATTGATCACTGTTTTAAAATACGGCTGTGCTGGTCTCAGCCTAGCTTGGGTCCTAGATCGACTCAACCTCCAACACAGTTGGCGATTGCCGACCCTTGCCACTGCCTACTCAATGTGCGGATGGACCATCGCTAACCAGTTAAATTTGATGTGGCTCGATGCTTTGATTTTACTTCCATTAGTTGTTTTTGGTCTTGAACAACTCGTTGTTAACCAGCGTTACTTGCCCTACATTGGCTGGTTAGCCGCCATTTTCATCATCAACTATTACATGGCGTACATGATCAGTTTGTTCACGCTACTTTATTTGATCTTTAGTATCATTTGGCACCGTTTAAATCGTCGCCAAGTCTTCCGAGCGACGCTCAGGTATCTGAGCAGTTCAATACTCGCTGTTGGCTTAGCCAGTTTCATTTTAATTCCGACTTATCTGGCCCTACAACTCAGCAAAACTAGCTACACGCTAGCGCCAATTAAGTGGAAATTCGATTATTTTCCACCGAAAATGTTAGGCAAATTTTTCCCTGGTAGCTTTAACTTTGCTCAAATGCCTAAAGGTCAGCCCAACTTGTTCGTGGGCGCCGTCGTGATTATCCTAGTCATCGCCTTTTTCCTTGAATCATCGGTTAAATGGCCGGTTAAACTGGCTGCCGGCCTAATAACAGCTATCTTGGGACTGTCAGTTTGTTATACGCCCCTAAACCTATTGTGGCACGCCGGACAATTTCCAATTTGGTACCCTTATCGCTTTTCGTTCATTGTTTGTTTTTGGCTCGTGTGGTTAAGTGCCATCGCATGGCCTAAACAAATTGCTTTAAAGTGGCGAACAATTATAGTCACGTTGCTATTGCTCATCGCCGTGACCACTTATTGCTATGTTAATCTCCGCCAAGTTAACTTTTTGACAGTTGGTCAGTTACTAACTGGTTTTATCATCATGCTGATTGCTTTAATTTGTTTTACACCGTGGCCTGGACATTATCTTTGGTTGCGTCCCTTTATCCTCATCTTGACGATTGCTGATTTAGGCACCAATGCCGTCTTATCACTCAATAAAATTAGCTATGTGCCTCAGCGTCAGTTTGCCGTTTACACTGATACGCTCGATACCGCGAGTCAGACAACTAAAAAAACCGACGCTGGCTTTTATCGGATCGGTAGCACTTTCCAGCGAACCAAAGATGATCCACTTCAGGGCGACTACGCTGGTGGTTCTCACTTTGGGTCCACTTTGGAACGAAAAACGATCGGTTTTTACGATCTTACCGGTAATCCGGATGGTGATGGCTTTGTGACTTATGCTAACGGAACGCAATTTATGGACGCTTTGCTTAATTTTAAATATTTCTGGAGCGTTAATGAGACACCGTTACCTGGTCACAAATCCACCGCAGATGATTTACCAGCGTTAACCATGAAGCCCGATTTGCATCGATACACCGCTATCACGCAACTACCTCAAACAACAACATATCGTAATCCAAATGCGCTAGGAATCGGCTTTATGGCTGCGGGGACCACCCAAAAACTAAAAGACATCATGCGCGATCCAATGACTAACCAGAATCAATTGTGGGACGCCCTTTTAGGCCAGCAGCCTACGTCACAACTTTTCCAAGCCGTCAATTTTGATCAAGTGTCATTTCATAATACCAACTCGCTCACCAATATCACGGGAAGCACGTTGACAAAGCGTAACCTTAAACGACCCGCCACCATGACCTTAACGTTCACGCCGCCTACTGATGATGCCTATTATCTGTCTTTGGGAGCTAATCTACAGAAAGAAAATGTGCGAATCACGCTTAATGATCGCCCACTAGCGCAATTTGATACATTTCGAAATACAGTTTTAGTTAATCTGGCCAATCGGCAAAAGGGCCAGCCACAAACGATCACATTTCACTTGAAGAAACCAGCACTGTGGTTGCAAAACGTGACGCTCTATCACCTCCCCCAGCGATCATTTGCAGCTGGTATTAGCAAATTGCAGCAACATCCACTGACCGTGACAAGTTGGGGGACCACTCATGTCTCTGGTACCGTAACTGCAACTGCGCAACAACCAATCCTCATGACCTCCATTCCCGCCCAACCTGGTTGGCGCATCATGGTCGATGGTCATTCGATCCGGCCATTTACTGTTGCTGATGAATTCATGGCAATCAAGTTAACGCCTGGCCATCATAAAATCCAGTTTCGTTATCAAACACCCGGGTTGTGGTTAGGTATCGGGCTATCAGTTGCTTCGTTATTGGTCGTGGAATTTGTCCCTCGGTTTCAACGATGGCAAAAAAAGTATCACCATGTTACCGGATAAATCAATTTTCTCAGCATAAAACAAATTAGCAAACCACCCGCACCGTTCAAGGTCATCCACCTGCACGAAAAAATCACGCCAACAGCGTGATTTTTTATTTAGAATCAATTCAATTATTGAATAATCAACTGGTCGCTAATGCCATCCGATAGCGATTGTTTAAGCCTCAGGTTGAGCAACATACTGATAAATAGGCTCATCCGTCTGGGGATCATAATCAATCACAAAATCATAGCCTTCGAAAAACCAAGCGTCGCCGTAGTTCACGAAATATTTAATCCCGTCCTTTTCAGTTTCAGCAACGGGCCGATCTGGCTCCTTATCAGGCACCATTGCCATGGAAAAGCCTTCATGGACAGGAGTCTTACCGTAAACCTTCCCATAAAATTTCATGCCGTCGCCTGGTTCCAGGCCAACCTCGGTCTGAAACCATTTACTAGCAGCGTCTGTAACCGTAATTTGCATGCTAACTGCCTCCACATAATGAATTCGCTTTCAATGGCTTAACTCTATCACAAATCTTTGTGAAAGCAAACAAATGAAATTACGTCAAGCCCCATGAATACCGGCTTTTAATTTATTTACCCCTGCACAAACTTTGCATATTGAACCTCATCATAGACTCGATCTAGTTCACCAATGTATTCAGTTGCGTCTCGAACATACCCATGCTTAAACAGCCACAGGCCATCACTCTTATCAAGGGCAAAAACGCCGCCTAAATCATAACGATTCTTATGTGCATCAAGTGCTTCACCGATCATTTCCCACTGCAATCGATAAGGCGCCAATAATTTTGGTTCAGCGTTAATCGAACCACCATACATATACCAAAGTTTATCACCATACTTAAATGCCAATGCAGCGGCCAAATCTTGCGTTTGGGAATGCGCAACAAAAATCCGTAAAATATCAGTATCTGCAAATGCCGTGACCATTCGATCAAAATAGTCACGTGGTCGATACATAATCCCTTGACGATGACTCATTTCTTCGTAAAGCGCATAGAAACGATCCATTTCTGCCATCTGTGAACCGGCCTCAACCATTAATTCTGGTTTAATCGAGTGCCGGACATCATGGCGCGTATTTGGACGAAAGGTCATCAAGACCTCATCCATCGTTTGATTTTTTAAATCCATCACCATATTAAAACGTGGTTGGATCGTATCATGCATGCCTACATTGCGATTACGAACTCGATAGCCATGTTCAATAAATTGCTGGTTTAACGCCTCGTCAAATGGCACTTCTGGATCCATTCGCAAAACATAAACATGGTTAGCAATCAGCGCCGGTTCAGCTTCAGCGACTAGTGCATCAATGGTAGCGACATCTGTTGGATCACAAACAGGTCCCTTTGAGCAGTACGCTAACTTACCACCAGCTTCATTTTCAATCATCAAGATAGACATGGCGGCAACGATATTGCCATCTCGTTCTAAGGTGACGTGTAGTGGCTCCCAATTGTCTTTAATAGCTGCCCAACCTGGGTCTTGTGTAACAGAAGTAAACGGCGCATTTCTGACAAAATCTGTATATCGCGCCATTTGCACTTGGTCATGTTCATTAATAACAGGCATAGATTTAAGGTCCTTTCCGATTCTGCTAAACTTCAATCTCTTAGTTTATCCTACTTCCCCGATGGCAACAAATCCCAAAAAATCAGAACACAACCTGGCGCCTGCTCCTGACTATTAGCTCGACCAGTTAAACTAGGGGACAAAACTAAATAAAAAACCGTCCTCCCCCAAAGGAAGACAGTCGTTCAAAAACATGCCTTACTCACGTTAATAAAGCCGGATATCTATCCTATTTGACCAAAAGTTAATTAAGCGTTTTCCACTGATAAAATCGTGACTTTCATTGAACCAGCAGGAATCGCAATTTCAACTTCATCACCCACTTTATGACCAATTAAGCTATGAGCGATTGGTGAATCATTGGAAATCTTGCCTGTCATTGGATCGGCTTCAGCAGCACCTACAATGGTATATGTTTCTGGTTCCTCATCTGGTAATTCTTTGAACGTCACAGCTTTGCCCAAAGAAACTTCATCAGCGGCCACCGCATTGCTGTCAATAATTTCAGCATTGTGTAACATGTTTTCGACCAGTGAGATGCGACTTTCAATGTTAGACTGTTCGTCCTTGGCAGACTCATATTCTGAATTTTCAGAGAGATCCCCGAAACCACGTGCAATTTTAATTCGTTCGATAATTTGCGGACGAGTAACTGTTTTTAAATTTTCTAATTCTACTTCTAATTGTTTACGACCTTCTTCGGTCATTGGATATGTTTTTTCTTCAGCCATGATCTTGATAAACTCCTTTTGAAACTAATTTCGACAGTCATCAGATTACCATGCACAATAAAGCTTGTAAACGCTCTAGGGAAAAAAGACCCGGATTTAAACCATTTAACTTAAAATAGATACGGCGGACGAACCCCGCAAGTACGCCAACCATTATAAAAACAGCCTTTAACCAATCCCATTTTGCCGGGTGGTCAAAAGCCATCAAAAATACTTTTTACTCAAAAAAAGACATTACTTATTTTTGCTGATTAGCCTGTTTGAATTGACTGTCCTTCCCGTCTTTGGCTAAAATGTCGCGAATCTTAGTGGAAAGTAAGTCAATCGCAACAGTATTTTCGCCACCCTCTGGAACAATCACATCAGCATAGCGCTTGGTCGGTTCGACAAATTGGTGGTACATCGGCTTTACAGTTGCCAGGTAATGTTCAATAACATTATCCAACGTTCGACCTCGTTCACTGATGTCACGCTGAATCCGGCGAATAATTCGAATATCGTCATCAGTATCAACATAAACTTTGATGTCCATCAGATCACGTAATCGTGGATCATCCAGAATTAAAATTCCCTCTAGAATGATCACATCACGCGGCTCTTGGTGTACCGTTTCAGAACTACGCGTGTAAGCTTTGTAATCGTAAACAGGCTTATCAATGGCCTGATAATGGATCAATTGCTGTAATTGCTCGACCATCAAATCATAATCAAAAGCTAATGGATGATCATAATTGACCGCTTGTCGTTCTGCCATTGTCATCTCAGACTGGTCATTGTAATAGGAATCTTCCTGCAAAATTAATAGTGAGTGCCCGGCTAATTGGTTATAAATTGCCCGGCTCACAGTGGTTTTACCACTACCAGATCCCCCTGTAACACCAATAACGATGGGCCGTTTAGCTACTTCAGTCATCTTCACGACTTCCTTTCACCCGATTACTTTTGATTATTATTGTCATCTTGGTACTTAGCTGTGTAAGCATTTTGTTCCGCTAAGGTCTTGGAGAAATGAATTTTACCTGTTTTCATGTTGGCCACAAAATATAAGTAACCCTTAGCTTCGTCTGTTGGTGCAGCAATTGCTTTCATAGCTGCTGTGCCAGGATTATTGAAGGGACCCGGGCCATAACCAGCATTCGCATATAAATTATAAGGTGAATCAACTTTGAGGTCGGCCAAGGACAAATTCGGTTTATGGGTTTGCAACGCGTATTGGACAGAAACATCAGATTGCAAAGGCATTTGTGCCTTAATTCGGTTGAAGAAGACGCCAGCTACTTCTTGCATATCAGAAGGAGAATTTGCTTCTTTTTGCGCTAACGATGCGAGGGTTAACGCCTGCTGAACCGTTAAATTTTCTTGCTTAAAGGCACTTAAGTATGGCTGAACACGCTGATTAGTCGTTGAAACCATCTGCTCAACTAACCCCTTCAAACTCTTCGCTTCACTCGTATCATACACGGCCGGGAACAAGTATCCTTCTAAATGATAACGAACTCCAGTTGCCGACATACTTGAGCTCAGCAAGTCGGGATATTTTTGCGCGAGTGCATTCATAAAGGATTGATCCGTCATTAAGTTCATGAATTCAGTCTTTGAGTAACGGGAGTGTTTTGGCAATGCAGCAGCAATTTGATCCACCGATTCGCCTTCTGTAATCAATAAAGCATGTTTCGCATTCGTGAGTAACGGCGTATCCGAACCGACACCGTTTAAGGCCGTCGCCACTTGTTTTACATTCATATTCTTTCGTAATACAAAATAACCAGCTTTAAAATTGGCCAAATTGTGATCGGAAATATACTTTGTAAAAACAGTCGCGTCCTTAATCGCGCCTTCTTGCTTTAGATTGGTCGCCACTTGAGTCGCAGTCGCGCCCTGTTTAATTTCAACTTGAATTTTCTTATGACTATTCGGATCAACGGCTTTTAAGTTATTCGAATAGCTCACATTGCGCCCAACGACGACACCCACAATTATAATAATGACGGCAATAAAAATGCCGATAAGCCAATTACGACCGGTATGACGACGATTGCGGCGACGTTCACTGCGCTGCATAAAAAGTTTCCTCCTCTTATAAAATCACTTTTTATATTGTAGCGAAAAAATAATCGTAACACCATCATTCCCAATGAATGACACGGGATTGAAATAATCAGAACCAAACTAAAGTGTACCTCACTCACATAAATGGCTAGCCGTGTAAGCTCACTAAAAAACACCGATCACCCCCAAAACAGTTCGGGACGTAATCGATGCTTTTCTGATTCACATTACGATGAAGCGGACTCACCTTTTCGTAACTGCCTTCACTTACTTGTCCTAAAACTTTGTCCAGCTACAGGATCCTGATTGCCGTTAACGAATTTCAGCATTAAAACTCGTTTCGAGTTCTTTAACCACCTTGTCAAAAGCCTTCGTCACATCAGCCTCCACTAGGGTCGCCCGCGGATCTTGATAAGTCAACGTGTAAGCTAACGATTTCTTATGCTCAGGTAAATGAACACCTTGGTAAACATCGAATAACGCGACATCGGCTAAGTGGGCACCACCTCGTTGATGAATGGCCGCCACAATGGCTTCATTTGTGACCGTTTCGTCGACCAAGATCGCAATATCACGTGTCACTGTTGGAAATTTAGAAATCGGCGTAAATTGCTGATTGTTGTGAGCAGCGTCCATAATCGCTTCCATATCCAATTCAAATACATACGTAACAGGAATCTTATATTGATCCGCTGTGTCCGGATGAACTTGACCGACAAAGCCAATTAAATTCTCACCTAAGAAGATATCTGCTGTCCGACCAGGATGCATCTCTGGTCGTTGGTCAGTGGCCTGATAACGAATGGTTTCACGTAAGCCTTGATCATGCAAAAACAACTCAACGATCCCTTTTATGGTAAAGAAATCAACCGGTTGGGCCTCTGCGGACCAAGTCTTTGGTGTCAGTGATCCTGTGATCGCCCCGGCGATATGTTCTACCTCTAACGGTCGAATTATATCACCCTCACGATAAAAGACCCGACCTTGCTCGTACAAAGCCACATCAGTTTGTTTACGGGCAATGTTGAAAGCAACATCATCTAACAGGCCACTGATCAAGTTCATTCGCGCGGTCGTGTGATCACTGCTCATTGGAAAATTAAGTTGCGTTGGTAAACTAGTGCGCATCATAAACGACGACGCCTTATCTGCGGTCGTTAATGCATAACTGATCGCTTGATTTAGACCAGCCCCCTCTAGTAAATGGCGGGCGGCGCGTAAAGTCGTTTGTTGCGGTGTCAAGGCACCTGGTGTGGTGACACCAGCTGGCAAAGTCGATGGTAAGTTATCATAGCCATAGAGTCGAGCGACTTCCTCAAACAAATCAGCTTCGATGTGTAAGTCCCAACGACGTGCGGGTACAGAAACCATAAATGTTTCTCCATCATTAGTCGTTGGAAAATTCAAATGGTCAAAAATGGTCTGCACATCTTGAAGGGCCAAATTCGTTCCTAAAACATGATTGATCCTAGTGAGCGTGACTGAAATAGTGATCGGATCAACGGCAGTTTGACTGCCCACCACAGTCCCTGGTGCCACCTGTCCTTGGCCTAATTGCGCCATTAAGGCAGCTGCATGGTCCAACGTCGTTTGATTATCGTCTGGATTCAAACCACGTTCAAATCGCATGGAAGCTTCTGAATGTAGGTTAAAGAAACGAGCGGTTTTCCGAATTCGAATTGGGTCGAAAATAGCACTTTCAATGGCAATGGTTGTGGTGTGTTCATCAATTTCAGTATCCAACCCACCCATCGTACCAGCTAATGCAATCACATGTTTATCGTCGGCAATGACCATGTCATCAGTTCGTAGTTGTCGATCTTCGCCGTCTAATGTAGTCAATTTCTCACCAGCCTGAGCCAAGCGAACGACCAGCTGATGACTAGCTAACTTGTCATAGTCAAATGCATGCAACGGTTGTCCATACATCAACATCAAATAGTTAGTGATGTCAACAATATTATTGATCGGCCGCATGCCAGCTTCCCATAGTCGTCGCTGTAACCACAGTGGACTAGCCGTCACTTTAACATCACTGACAATTCGCATTTTATACGTTGGGGCTAATTTGGCGTCCACTTTCACACTAATTCGTTCAGCAGACGGCAGGGTATTGGCTTCCGTCAATTCAAATCGGGGTAACTTTGGTGTTTGTCCATAGATTGCCCCGATCTCCCAAGCCGTCCCATTCATGGAATTCATGTCGCCACGGTTCGGCGTTAAATCTGTTTCAATAATTGAATCATCCATCCCCAAAATTGGGAACACCGATTCACCATTTATACTATCAGCCGGTAAAATATAAATCCCATCGTCATACGATTGCGGCGCGATCTTGTCATCAAAGCCAATTTCTTGTAGGGCACATAGCATGCCATATGAAATGACACCACGCATTTTCCCCTTTTTAATCTTTTTATGGCCGCCAATCCACGCACCAGGCAAGGCAACGATCACCTTCTGACCGGTGGCCACATTTGGGGCCCCACAGACAATTTGCAATGGCTCAGCTTCGCCTACATCAACCTGACAAATATGCAGATGATCTGAATCTGGATGGGGTTCAACACTCAAGGTCTCGCCAACTACCAACTTGCTCATGCCATCACTCATCTTATAGACGCGGTCAACTTCGACCGCTGTACGTTCAATTTTTTCACCTAGCACCTTGGGGTCCACATCCAGGGTGAGGTAGTCATTTAACCAATCTGTTGAAACTTTCATCGCTGTTGTTTACCCCCGTTGATAAAATTGTGTTAAGAAGCGTGTGTCATTTAGATAGAAGTTCCGAATATCTGTAACACCGTACTTTAGCATTGCAAAACGATCCGGACCTAGGCCAAAGGCAAACCCACCATAAATACTTGGGTCAACACCCGCCATTTGTAAAACATTTGGATGAACCATTCCAGCACCCAATACTTCAATCCAACCCGTGTACTTGCAGACCGCACAACCTTTACCCATGCAATTAAAGCAGGTGATATCGGCCTCGACAGACGGCTCAGTGAATGGAAAATAACTTGGCCGTAGCCGAACGTCAAACTCATCGCCGAATAAATTAGCGGCAACTAATTCAAGGGTTCCTTTTAAATCTCCCATTGTCACATGCTTATCGACAACTAATCCTTCCACTTGATGGAACTGATGACTATGGGTCGCATCATCGGTATCGCGGCGATAAACCCGTCCGGGACTGACCATTTTAAGCGGACCCTTGTTGAAATCATGATTTTCCATGGCGCGGGCTTGATTAGGGCTCGTGTGCGTGCGCATCAACAATTCAGGTGTTAGATAAAAAGTATCCTGCATATCGCGGGCCGGATGGTCTTTTGGTAAATTCATCATTTCAAAATTATGATGATCGTCTTCTACTTCAGGGCCGTCAACTACCTGGTAACCCATGCCAATAAACATATCTTCAAGCTGATCAATGATTCGTTGAATCACATGCGGCTGGCCTTGAGCAACTGGCGTCCCCGGCAACGTCACATCGATTGCTTCAGCATTGAGTTGAGCCGCTCTGGATGCTGCTTCCAGTTCGTTACGGCGCTCCTCAATGGCTGTCGCCAACTCATCGCGAATTTGGTTCGCAAAACTTCCGACTTGAGGACGTTCTTCAGCAGAAAGTTCACGCAAGCCGCGTAACGCCTCAGTTATCGGCCCCTTCTTGCCCAACAGTTGCACTCGAATTTCATTGATTCGGGTTAAATTTTCACTCCGCGAGATATCGGCTAAACCGCGATCGCGCAATTCTTGAAGTCGTTCTTTTAAAGCCATATGCTCCTCCATTTAAACTCAATTTCTACCGCCATTTCAGTGCATAAAAAATCCCTTTCCCAAAAAATCAGGAAAGGGACGAACAGTTCGCGGTACCACCCTTGTTGCAGTCCGACAGTCGAACTACCACTCAAAACCTGTAACGGTGGTCACCGGAGAGTCTTTTGGCATTTTTATTAAAAAATGCCGCCCGATTTCTGCTCGAAAAGTGAATTCACGCAGCTCGCTGGTTGGCTTGCAGTCTAAGACCAACCTCCCTGAAATTCATTGCGCTACTCTTTTTTCTCATTGCATTTACAAAAATTTATTCTAGCTGAGCACTTGAACCTCGTCAACCCACTTCTAATAAGTGATTAACAAACATCCTCGTTCCACTTATCGGACCATGCATGAATCGTATCCATCATCTCACGCATGTCCAAACCTTTCTCAGTCAGCTGATATTCAATCAACGCTGAGTTCTCGTGGGTCGCTCGCGTAATAATTTCAGCTTCTTCTAATTCTTTTAAACGCTCGACTAACATTCGGTCGGAACATTTATCGATGGAATTCGCAATATCCTTAAAACGCAGTGTCCCTTGAGCCAAAAGCGCCTCGATAATTAAACCGTTCCATTTTTTCCCTAAAATCGAAAAAGTTTTTTCAAACTTTGGACAAAGTTTGAATGCAGCTGATTCCACCATGGTTTCTGACATCAGATTTCCCCCTCAAGCTCGTTTTTATAACTAATTCATCGTAAATTCAGATGGTTCTAGATGGATGTAAGCGCTGCATCCATGTATGGGTCTTCACCTTTACATGACCAAAATACTCATGGGAGGCTTCATAGTCATCAACTAATGACACGAGCAAACTTTCCTTGTATTTAGGCAAAGCCATCGTTAAGCCAAACATGTGCTTCAAGATAATGTCTTTTTCCATGTCCGACAACGTCGTGATCTTTTCAGCATTGCGTAACGAAACCCGAGGATGAATAAAAGCATGGGTACCTAAATCAAACTTAGTCGTCCGCCAATCATAATAAAATAGATCGTGCAACAGACCAGCACGCGCAACCGCTTGGTAATTCCAACCGCGCTGTTTAGCAATTTGATAGCTATCAAATGAAACACTCAAGCTGTGATCTAGGCGAGTCGTATGATGATGTTGCTCAAACATGGCTAATCGCTGAACTTCCGGCCGGGCCAGTAAATCCTCGACTAATGCCACATACTCCGCATCTTGTTTCCATTCATTTGGTTTCATCTAATGCTTCCTTTTCAGTCGTTGATTGCTGCTGACGAATTGACTGCTATTGTAGCAGGTTTGCTTACTTTTGAAAAGCAAAAGCTCGCCGAACAAATGACCTTCATTAATCCCCGCCCAATTACAAAGAATCCGGGAATTAGGCCATCAGTCACCAAAAGTGGCAATCGATTCTGTTTAATCAGGACCGCCAGCGAGATCATTTTAAGCGCCCAACTTAATCAAGCAATCCCTACTCTTGTTTAAGTTGAAACATCAAAACTCCGGCTGCCACCGCCACGTTCAATGATTCAGCTTGACCTAAAATCGGAATGTATAAATTGGCTTTAGTTAACGTTCCCAATTGATCGGCCATGCCATTACCTTCGTTCCCCATAATCAGGCCAAAATCAGCGCCCGATTGGACTTCGCGAAAGTTAACCGCAGTAGGATCTAACTTAGTCCCGTACACCGCTAAGCCAGAACGTTTGAAATAACGTAGAGCGGCATAGAGATCTTCAGTAACTAATTGAATATGAAATTGACTTCCTTGCATCGCACGGACCACTTTTGGCGCAAATTGATCCGCAGTTCCACGCCCAAATACCACACCGGCAAAACCAGCCGCATCGGCAGTTCGCACCATTGTCCCGATATTACCAGGGTCCTGAACGGCATCTAAAAATAGCCATGCACCGTGTACAACGTCGGGCAAAGCCGTGGCCGCCTCAGGCACAGCCACTTCGGCAAAAATGCCTTGTGGCGTGACCGTATCACTGATAGTCTTGGCAATTTCAGGACTGATTTCTAATGCATTTAAATCACGTGGCATTAAATCACCATATTCACGCCACGCAGCCGCTGTTCCCATCACTGTTTTGACAGTTGCTTGGGCCGCCATGGCTTCTTTAACCAAATGCCAGCCATCCAATAGATAAGTCCCGGATTGTTCACGGCCTTTTTTAGTCGCCAACTTTTTCCAGTTTTTAACACGTCCATTTTGTAATGATTCAATTTTTTCCATAATAATTCCTCTGGTTGCAAATTATACCATATTGGTCACTTATCCATGGTAGGATAACAATAATGACGGGCAAGGAGGTTTCGATTATGACTGAGCAAGCTGTTTCACTAACCGTTCATGGTCTGGTTCAAGGTGTTGGTTTTCGTTATACGGCGGCCCAACTAGCGCGTCAGCATCACCTCGTTGGGTTTGCAAAAAATAATGCCGATGGCACAGTTAGTCTCGTCGTTCAGGGATCAACCGCAATGGTGGCCAACTTTATTGAAGCCATCAAAGATCCGCCGGCCAGCTGGATTCATGTCACTGGCATCGACCAACAAATAATCGCCTTGCAGCCGTTAGAAAAGTTTGACATTTATTGACTTTCCATTGCTATCGCCAGCATTATTTAGTATCCTAAGCAGGTTATGAATGCTTAGTCGAAAGGATTTACACGAAAGATTATGAAAAAAAATACTCGGGTACTAAGTTTAACCATGCTTGGTACACTCGCCTTGTTTCTAAGTGGTTGTGTTCGTACAAGTCATGGTAAACCAGTTGGTTACATTTGGACTTATCTTGGCGAACCCATGGTCCACTTTATGGAATGGGCGGCAAAATTGCTCGGTGGTAGTTATGGCTGGGCCGTTATTTTATTGACGGTTGTCGTTCGCCTAATCTTATTGCCACTGATGATTCGCCAATCGCGCCAAGCCACGATCCAGCAAGAAAAAATGGCGATGGTTCGTCCACAGATGACCGATATTCAGGCACGGCAAAAGGCCGCTAAAACACCGGACGAACGCAATGCCATTAGCCAAGAAATGATGAAACTTTACAAGGACAATGGCATTTCAATGACCGGGGGCATCGGTTGTCTACCCTTGCTGATCCAATTTCCAATCTTCGCAGCGCTATATGCAGCAATCCGTTACGCGCCAGAATTAGTCAATGCCACTTTCTTTGGGATCCATCTAGGTAAACCTAACCTCATTTTGGCGATTCTGTCCTTTTTAGCCTACTTACTGCAAGGTTATCTTTCCTTGTTAGGCCTACCGGAAGATCAGAAAAAACAGATGCGCTCTATGATGATTATGAGTCCGATCATGATTCTGTTCGTAACATTCTCCACACCAGCCGCATTAGGATTGTACTTCTTTGTCGGCGGCCTCTTCGCCTGCTTACAAACTTTGATTATCGCTTGGTACCGGCCACGAATTCGTCAACAAGTCGCTGAGGAATTGAAGCAAAAGGCTGCATCGGCACCGAAACCAGTTGCAGCAACTGAGACACCGACTTCAACGACCCCAACCCAACCAACATCGACGCCTGCAGCGACACAGCAACAACAGAAGAAGCGCAATGCGGGTAAGCAACATCATCATCACGAAGATCAAAATTAATTACAACAAAGCAAATTTAAAAGGCGTAACCGTTGATATTGACGGTTACGCCTTTTGTGTACTTTCACTAATCAAGTTTGGGTTTGATTAATCAGTTAGATTACTCCCTGCCAGTGGATCGTCCAAAGGTTTTAACGGCGTCTGGTGCTCGTTTAATTCTTCCAAACGATGACGCTGATCATCACTTAAAATTGGTAATGAAACTTGAAAAATCGACCCGTGACCAGGGACTGACTCAACCTCAATTTTTCCGTTGTAACCTTCGATCAATCGCTTAGCGATGGACAAGCCTAAACCATTACCACCTTTTTCGCGGGAACGCGCTTTATCAACCCGATAAAAACGATTGAATACCCGATCAATATTCTCTGGTGCAATGCCTTCGCCAAAATCTTGAACAGATACTTGAGCATCACGGGCATCTTCCGATAATGACACGTGAATTTCCTTACGCGTCTGGGAATATTTCACCGCGTTATCTAATAAGATAATCAACACCTGTTCAAGATGGTCCCGAAACATGGCTACATAAACTGCGTGCCGTAAATCATCGTCCAAGGAAAAGTTAAAGTCTGGATGAATCATCTCAAAGTTACTGAAAACTTGATTGACGACTGCTTGAATATTGGTGACTTGATTTCGAAAATCAATTTCCACCTGCTCAGCTCGCGAGAGTTCCAGCATTTCTTGAACCAAACTTTTCATTCGTTTGGTTTCAGCAAGGGTTGCTTGAATGGATTCGTTTAAAACTTCTGGATCATCTTTACCCCAACGATTAAGCAACTCCATATGCCCTTGAATAATCGCCACTGGTGTTCTCAATTCATGGGAAACATCCCCGACAAATTGCTGCTGTTGATCAATATAGCGTTGCATCTGATCTAGCATTTGATTTAGCAATGATGATAAATCAGCTAATTCATCGTTTCGTCGCGACTCAGGAACTCGACTACTTGATTGTGGATCCTCACTGGCCTTAGCGATCGTTTCACTGATATCAGAAATCGGCCGCAAAAAGTAACTAGCTAACAGATAACCGAAAACAGAAATGGCTAACAAGCCGATCAGCAGTAAAACAATGAGAATTGAGCCGGTACGTCGATAGGTTCGCCAATAGGCATTTAGCTGATTCGTGACCTGTACATAACCAATCAAGCGATGACCAGCCCGCGAAAAAATCGGCGCGCGTCCTACATAAACGACTTGCCCTTCCAAGTGGCTGAGCGTTAATGCTTGTCGTTTAACCGCCTTAAACGGCTCTGGATCGACCCGAGACGCAAAGATTTCTGTTCCGCTGGTATCATAGATACTAACGGCTAAGTTATCGGTGGCCAATGTGCGCACGACATTGTCTTCATATAGGTTGCTCTTACCATCTGGGTGACTCGGATTCTGCGGACGATAAGGATTTTCTCGGGGACGCAAAATTGGTTCCACACTCGTACTGGATAACTCCTGCGATTCATTATCCAGTCGTTGACTAACGACATTGATGGCATCTGTGGTTCGCTGGCGCTCTTGTTTTAATAACACTGCGGTAAAGCTCGAAAATAAGAGGCCTAAAACCACCGTAAAAATGACAAAGACACCCGTCCCAGTCCCGAGTGCCCACTTCCACTTTAACGATAATCGTCGTCGTTTTTTGGTTGTCATTTCAGTTTGTCCAGGATTCATGAGCGCATAACATAGCCCGTTCCACGGACCGTTTGAATATAACTGTCTTCACCTGGGCGATCAATTTTATTACGCAAATATCGAATGTAAACATCCACCACATTAGTCTCAACTTCTGATTCATAGCCCCACACTTTTTGAAGTAAGACATCACGAGCCAAAACCACGTTAATATTCTCCATCAATGTTAGTAATAGTTCATATTCACGTTTGGTCAAGTTAATAATCTCATCACCACGCCGAACGATACGGTTTTCTTTTTCAATCCGCAGATCTTTGTACTCAACAACAGTTTGTTTAAAGCTCTTTTGTTCGCCCTCAATATCAATTCGGCGTAATAAAGCCCGAACACGAGCCAATAATTCTTCAATTGCAAAGGGTTTAACGATGTAATCATCGGCCCCATGATCAAGACCAGAAACCCGATCGATCACGGAATCACGAGCCGTCATCATGACAATTGGTGTGCTTTTGACTTCGCGAACACGCCGGGCAACTTCCAGTCCATTTAATTCTGGTAACATGAGATCCAGCAAGATGACATTAAAGTTAGTGGCTAGTGCAGCCTCCAGACCGGTACGACCGTTATATTCAACCTGGGTTTCATAACCATCATGCTTCAGTTCTAGATCGACAAAACGGGCGAGATTCTTTTCATCTTCAATGATCAAGATTTTGTATTTTTTAGCCCCAGTTTGTTCTGAGTTTTCCATTTGGTCTAACACTCCAAATTATTTTATTATCGTTTTCTGGTTTAACTAACGACCTTTTTTAACAACGCTCTCATCTTATCATTTTACCTAGGTTTTCGCTACCGCCATCCCCAGCTGGATTTGCTAAGGCCGTTTGCGTCTTAAACCAATTAATAAATTAATCGCGGTGTAAAAAAGAACGCCCACCACCAGCCATGAGACGATTGCAACATTAAAATGTGCAAAGGCAATTAATCCAGCTGCAACGCCAATCAAACCAGCTAAACTGGCAACACTAGCAATTTTTCGCTGATAGTCACCATAATAAATAAAGATGCTGCTACCCGCCGCTACTGACAACGCAGAGCCACTCATCATAATCGGGAACGCCACTAACGGATTCAACCCCAAAGCGTAAACCGTCGCGGTGGTCAGCGCATAAGAACCAATTCCGATATTATTTAAAGCGCCATAAACTGCCTGCAGTACACAGCCAATCATGAGGGTCCAACCTGTTAATCCTGTCGCTGTGCCATTACCGGCAATTAAGTGTAACCGACTGGCTAAGATAAAAACGCCGGCCAATAATAAACCGCCCGCAATCCATTGCTTAATCGCCCGTTCTGGCAACTTGACTACTATTCGTGGACTGGCCAAGGCGCCAACTACTTGTGCTCCCACTAAAGCAATTAAAGTGAATGGATCGACGTGAACCACCCCGATGAAACCCACACTCATCATGACAAAGGGGAGTACCCCCTGCACATTTAATGTCCCTGGTAATCGCTTAATCGACACCCACTTAGTCGGGGTGTAAATCGCCGTACTAACCGCAAAATCCGACACACCTAATGTGGACAGAAAGAAAATCAAGATGCCACTTAAAGCCACCGCCAACGTCGATGCAGACGTCGCTAACCACTCTTGGCGATGTCCCCATAAATCCACACACCAATAAACAGCGTAGCTGATTCCTACGACAATCAACACTACCAACAGCCCCACTCGCATCACAAACGCCTCCAACAAATTCCTTTTATCTCGAACGGCCACTAAGTCGAGTCTTATTTCAAGTCAGCTGACCTCACTTGGTCAAAAATAATCATCACCGCCTGTGGTCTTGCGCTCAAGAATGCATCTGATTCTGTTCTGAATTTTAATCATAGGCTTTATATTATACCGAAGAATCTTCAAAATTTGTAGAAAAAAAACACCTGAGAGCCTAGGCCTCTCAGGTGTTTTTGATCAATTAAGCGTTCGCAGTCTTAACAACCTGCTTGCCATCATAGTATCCGCAGTTTGGGCAGACACGATGTGACATCCGTAATTCACCACAATTTGGACATGGAGCCAAATTCGGTGTAGCCAATTTAATGTGGCCACGACGCTTCAACTTCTTTTCTTTAGATGTTTTCCGTGCTGGTACAGCCATGTGAACGAGCACCTCCTTGAAATGATTTTATCCACACATGTGTTTTTAAAATCTGCTAAGTGAATAATTAGTCTTGATCCTGATCAGGGAACAACCCCTTCAGCTTAGCGAGACGTGGATCAGTGGGTTGATTTTCTTCCTGCATGGCATTGAAATCATCTTCAGCAATGACTTCCCAACCGTTACCGGTTGGCATTACTTGACCGTCTTTCTCGTCATCAGTCAGAATTTGCATTGGAATCTGGGCGATGATGTTATCAATAACACCTTCATCCAAGTCGATAGTTTGACCTTCCAGAAGTAAAACTGTTTCGTTTTCTTCATAACGATCAAAATGACTTTCCTCAGTGATGTAAATCTCGTTCATATCAAAATCAAACGGAAAGGTTACAGGCGCTAATGACCGACTTGACGGGACAACCGCTTGACCGGTGACATGCACGTCTAACAATACATCATCACGATCAATTGAGACCATACCAGTTACCTTAACTGGATCAATATCGATTACGCGATCCGAAAACCGCGCCAACGTCTTTACCTTCACATCTAAAGTTTCGTCGATCCGCAGTGGCTCATTGCGATACTTTTCAAGCTCTTTGAGCGACCATTTCATCGATAAACCTCCTAATGCAACGAATTTCATTATACCGGCGCCATAGATCAATGTCAACGCTAAATCATTTTACTCAACGTCAACCTCCAGATAAGCTCACCAGTCTGTTTCTGAATACTACCCTACTTGGTGACCACGCGCAACGGATTATGTCGAAAATCCTGGGCTTGACCAGTCAACATTTCATAAACAGTTCCCGCTCGGTAATCCAGATTCAGCGTCGTTTGTTTAAGCTTTCGATCAAAACGTGTGATCAATGGGAACATAAAGCGTTTTTTTGCTTCATTGAGCCACCGTTGACCAGCTGACGTGAAACCAAGCAAGCGTAGATATTCTGACTGTCCCGGTACCATCTCAGCGGTTGTAGCGTGCATCACTGTGTACAAACAAACTCGCAGTAACCGCGAATACGTGTATCGTTTCGTCTTAATCGCCGTTAGAAAATCCGGCCAAGTGTCATTTTCTTCGGCGGCAGCCTTTAAGCGATATTCCAGTCCTTCTGACATTTGGTAAACATTGGCCAATTCCGTTACTGGGGTGACCACCAATGTATGACGTAGCAAATGCCACAACTGCGGTGTCCACCCGGCGATCGCTGGCTGTTGTGAAAAGCTGGCTAACGTTTGTTTAGGAACGAGATCAGCCAATTGTCTCACCGTTTGATCGGTCGGCGTCAGCATCGCTTTTCGAACCGCCGTAGCGCTAGCAAACTGTTGCTGACTGAGCACTTGCTCATGGTAATCGGCACCTAACCGTTGAATTGGCATTAATACCAGCGGCCGTTTTAATTGTTGATTAGCCATCGCATAACTGAAACTCAAAATATCATTAGGCTGATCCAAACGAAAGCCTGTTTTGGCCTCCAATTGCGCGTTAAACAACGTCGCATACGTTTGATCAAATCTTTTAAAGGCCCGCGTATCATTTACAGATTGTTCAGCCAAGGCGGTAAAGTCAACTTGAGGATGCTCTGCACCAAACACCATCGTTGGTATTTGCAAAGCTGCTAATAAAGTTAAGGCCCCCTGGGCGAAAAGATGGGCTGGTTGCACGGCCCAGTGAAAAGGCAACTCAATGACGACATCAGCACCATGATGCAAAGCCTGATCAGCCCGAGCCCATTTATCAAAAATGGCTGCTTCCCCACGTTGAACAAAATTGCCACTCATGACGGCAATCACCACATCAGCATCAGCAACTTGACGCGCCATCGTCAAGTGATAAGCGTGTCCATTGTGAAATGGATTATATTCGGCAACCACCCCGACTGCTCGCATCATAACTCCTCCAGGCTAATTAACTTCACAAACAAAAAACCACCGTGTCGTTGTCTCATCGATCGGTTGTTGACCAAAGTCAGACGTTACCGTCACTTTCGTAAAACCAGCTGAGTGCAAAAGGTGCTGATAAGTGGCTAGCGAGTAAGTCCGTTCAATATGAAGTTCAGCATGATGGTCATAACCGTTCAAGGCTTCATTCCAGATAAAAAAGTTTAAATCATGTTCAACACTGTGCGGTTGTTCACCTTCATAACTACTCCACATGAAGGCCCGCTCATCATCATGAAAATTGTACATATATCCTGGATAAACTGTATCAGTCTGGTACGGCGTAATCACGTCAAATAAATACCGACCTGAGCTAGTCAAATGTGCCTTAGCTTCGCGAAAGGCATCTAATAACATCGCTTCATCAGGCAGATAACACAATGAATCATCAAAGCATGTGATTAATTCATACTGGCCTAAATCACCAAGCGCCGTAAAATCGCCCTCGATCAACGGTACGTTCACATTAACGCTAGCCGCACGTTCAGCCGCCAAACTAAGCATTTCTGGAGCTAGATCCAAACCTGTCACATCAAAACCGGCCTGTTTTAATTTAATCGCCAATCGACCTGTACCGCAAGCCAAGTCAATCATCTGACGTCGAGAACCGGCCTGTTGACGGACAAAATCCAGCCATGCATCATACATAGCTGGATCGAATAGTTCATCATAAAATTTAGCAAACGAATCGTAAATCACGCCGTTTCACCTAACCAACTCGTCAAATTCACGAGTGGCGCATCCGACCATAACTTTTCAAGATTGTAATATTGTCGTTGTTCTTCTTGGAAGACATGAACAACAATGTCACCAAAGTCTAGGAGTACCCAAGTGCCTTCTGCTTTACCTTCAACACGCCGAACAATGACGCCTGCATCAGCCTCTTCATCTTGCACAGCCTGAACAATCGCTTGAACCTGCCGTTTGGAACCACCATTCATCAAGACAAAGTAGTCGGCCACGAGGCTAACTTGTTCCACGTCCAATGCGACGATATCTTCGGCTCGTTTCGAATCGCCAGCCTTAACAGCAATTTCCAGCATTTCTTTACTTGTCAAAAAAATTTTCCTCATTTCATTATTTAGCTATTGTCGATGTCAGTAATTATACTTCATTTTCTTGCCAGCCACCCAACGGTTATACGTCAGGATCGTACCAGGATAAACTGGCGCCTGCTGCTTAATCAAGTAGGCCAATGTATGCGCAGTTTGATACGCCACCCCAGCCTGCAAATCCTCATTTGTAATGCGCCGCGCTTCTTCAATACCAGGCACTGTCCGACCAGGTTCGATGTAATCAGCCATATAAACCACTTGTTCCAATGGCGACATTGCCACCGCGCCAGTCGTGTGATGGCGGACCGCGTTCAAGATATCTTCATCATTAATGCCAAGTTCATCGCGGACAAATTCAGCGCCCACCACACCATGCCAGATGGCGTTACCCCAATTTAATAAATCAGGGTCTAACTGGTGCTTTTCAATCATGGCCACAAAGTCTTTATCAGAACGCTGTTTCGCATAATCATGAACCAGGCCAGCAATGCTGGCCTTTTCTAAGTCCACGCCATTTTGTTCAGCTAAGACCAACGCTGTCTGTTCCACACGCAGCACATGTTCAAACCGCTTGTCTCTTAACTTAACATGAATTGCGTCAATTAATTGCGCCCTGGTGCCCGCATACAACTGTTGCTGATAAGAAATTGAATCATTCATGATACAACTGATGCTCCTTAATATAAGCTTCCACTGCTTCAGGAACCAAATAGTGGATCGATTGTCCTCGCTTGACCTTATCACGAATCATCGAACTACTGATATCGATGGTCGGGACGTCAACCCAGATCACTGGATACGGCGTGTTTTGCTTAAAGCCACTGCGGTTAATGCCCACAAATGTCACAAGCTTTACCAGTTCATCAATTTTGTGCCAGGTGGGCAAATAAGCCACTTCGTCACCACCAATGATGAAATAGTAGGTCGTCTGTGGGTGCTGCCGCTTTAACGCTACCATTGTATCATAGCTAAAACTTTTGCCTCCGCGTTGAATCTCAGTCATTTCTAAATCAAACAGCGGATTACCAAAAATTGCACGGCGAACCATGCGCGCTCGCAGTAATGGATCGATCGTCAGTTTTTCATCGACATGCGGTGGCTGTGCATTGGGCATAAATAAGACTTTGTTTAGTCCAAGTTGCTTGCCAACCTGATCTGCGATAATGAGATGGCCCAGATGAGGTGGATTAAAAGTCCCCCCTAAAATACCGACACGTTGTTGCGGCATTTGGCTAACCTGTTCCGTCAACACCTCTGCTTGTGTTTGTTTTGACAAAGTTTTGGTAATCATAATTTTCACCCGCCTGATTCAACAAAATTTCCGTAGGTTACGCGAGACCAGTGACTTGCTTACTCAATACTTGATCTTCCGGATCAGTAGCTGGCATAAATAGAACCAACGTATGCCCGATCGTTTGAACAACTGTAATCCGCGGGTTTTGCTCGATAAATGTCTTGGTCTCAGTCACCGAAACATCCGCACTGGATAGTAGGCTAACTTTAATCAGTTCACGCTTTTCTAAAGCACCGACCAGCTGCTCTCGCCATGCGTCAGTTAAACCATTCTTTCCGATTGAAAAAAGTGGTCGCAAAGTGTGCGCTTGTGAACGCAAAAAATGTTTTTGTTTACCTTTTAAATCCATGTACATTTACCTTTCCATATCTAAATCATTGCTCGGCGTAAAAGAACACTTACTCCTGCTGGTGCCCAACCGGCCACCGTAACATTGGCTGGCACCGTGATCCAGCCCAAGCCTTCAATCACTAAATCACTCTTTTCAGTCGGGTGAAATTCATGACGAGTTAATGCCGGTAATTTAGCTAAGTCGGCCCCTGACGGCGGCGCTAATAGTTCACCAGCATGGCGGTCGTAAAAGGAATCCGCGTTAACTAACTTCGTGCGATGAATCATTAAATTATTTTCAAAATAGGCGGTCACCCCAGAAGTCTTAGCCGTCGTCTTCGCTGAAATCAAATCAAACCGTGCCACTGCTCCAAAAAAGAGGGTTTGTTCTGGTTGAAGCTGATAGATCCGCGGTTTGATTTCCTTTTGTGGGGCAACGTACTTCAACGTATCCGCAGTTAGAAAATGGGCCATCTGTTCGGGGTGAATAATCCCCGGTGTGTCTACTAAGACGTGATCTTCACCTAAAGGAATCTCAATTTTATCCAGTGTTGTGCCTGGAAAGCGCGATGTCGTAATGAGATCGGCAACGCCAGTATTCCGCTTTAAAATGCGATTAATCAGGGTTGACTTGCCAACATTAGTCACCCCAACAACATAAACGTCCCGGTTGCCACGATAATGGTCAATCAGTTGTAAAAGATCGTCAACATCATGACCGTTTTTTGCACTCAACAAGGTGGTCGCTACTGGCCGCAAGCCATTTAAATTGGCCTGTTGCCGCAGCCAGTCCGTTAATTTCGGTCGCTTTAGTGAACGCGGCAGGACATCTTCTTTGTTACCAACTAACAGGACTGGGTTCTCACCGACAAACCGGTGCAATCCAGGAATCATGCTACCATTAAAGTCAAAAATATCGACCACATAGACGATTAGAGCATTAGCCTCACGGATCTGGCTCAATAGTCGCCGAAAATCATCGTCAGTCAGCGAAACCGGCATAATTTCATTGTAATGACGTAAACGAAAACAACGCTGGCAATATAATTCACCGTTGGCTAGTCCTTTCTTTAAGGCTGACTGTGGCGTATAGCCAAGGGCGTCCGGGGTTGTGGTCTGGATCTTGGCCCCACAACCAATACAATATAAATCTTCTGTTTCAAGTGCTGCTAGCGCCTGTTCGCTCATCGCAACTCCTCCTGCCAAGTTAAATTAGGATAGATTTTCAGTAACCGCCGCATAACAAACCGTTCAAAGAAACGATTAATTCGCGTATCCCACTTATCGGTTTCAATTAAAGGTTTGACTAAAATACTTCGGACATGGGCATGATTGGCCGCCCAAATATCGGTCATCAGTTGATCACCAATCATGACAACATCATCGTTGGTTAAATGGTAACGTCGCTTGGCCTGTCTGATCCCCCGAGTAAACGGCTTTAACGCCCGAGACACAAACGGTAACCCTAGGGCAGCAACCGCATGTGAGATTCGTTTAGCACTATTATTTGAGACAACCACCACTTGAATACCATGTTGGTTCATTAATGCTAACCATTCCCGCAGCTGCGGCGTGCCATCAGGGTTATTCCATGCAATCAGCGTATTATCAAGGTCGGTTAAAATCGTTTTGATTCCGGCGCGGTTGAGCTGTTCAGGCGTTATGTTATAAATCGCAGAAATCATCCACGTCGGTTTAAACTGCGCGACCATTTATCAGAATCCTCGTTTTTCTCAAAATTAAATACAAAATTATCCAAACAATTATACCAGAAGCCACGCAAAAATGCTGCGATTTAGCTGCTCATCGCGCAGGTAGCCGGTCACCTTTTAGTTATTTTAAAGGACTCAGTCGTTGAATGGCCATCTGCATATCTTCAGGCAGTGGACTCGTTACCGTGTGACGCTGACCATCTAGTGGATCCGTGAACGCTAACTCACTTGCATGCAAGGCCTGGCGCGTAAGCAAATCTAGTGGACCACCATATAACGCGTCGCCCAGTAAAGGATGACCCATACTTGCCATGTGAACGCGAATTTGATGGGTCCGCCCAGTATGCAACCGTAGCTTCACCAATGTCGCATGATCGTATCGGGTCAATACCCAATACTCCGTCTGGGCAGTTTGACCGGCCCCTGGCTGCGCGATTTGACGAGCAACTTGTCCGGCAACTCGCTCAATTGGGGTGGTAATTAAGTCATGTGCGTTCATAACGTGCCCGGCGACTAACGCTACGTAATCTTTACGCAGTTGATGATGGTCGACCTGAGGCGCAATCATGCCTTGAACCACGGCATCGCGGGCCACCAGCATTAAGCCGCTGGTGTCTCGGTCTAGTCGAGTAATTAAATGTGGCTTCAGATTTCGAGATTGTTGGGTGATCAACCAACCTTTAACCCGGTTCACCACCGTATCCGTTTGCCCGCTAGGACCAGGCACAGCGGCAATCCCGGCCGATTTGTTCACAACCAACCAATGATCATCAAACCAGGGAACCTCAATTGGCTGATTACTGATTAGGACCGTCTTATCGGCAGCTTCATCCGGCAACTGTAAGGCCACCACATCACCGTCTGCGACAGTTTGGTCTGGCGTTGCTTGATGCCCGTTTAATAAGAGCCGACCGCCAATTTGTTTTTGCTTAGCCCACAATCGATGACTGATACCATGCAGGAGTAAAAAACGTTTAAGACTCGGTGTTGTACTGTTTGCAGTCCATGAGAATTCCAATTAACTTCCTCTTTAACACCCGTCGATTGTCTTTATTGACAAAGTGACGAATCGTTTTTTTATTAAAATAAAAAAGTAGAAATGAACAGCTTTTTACACGTCCGCCGTTGATACTGACGTAGATGTCTTATATTCAGCAATTACTGGTAAGTTCCGATAAGCACCATCTAAGTCCATGCCGTAACCGACTAGCCACACATCTGGCAAGGTAAAACCAACATAGTCCAGTGCCACGGCACGTTGACGGGCAACCGGCTTATTAACCATAACCGCAGTTTGAATACTGGCAACCTGCTGTTCATGTAGCCAATCAATCAAAAAGGCCAACGTGACACCACTATCAATGATTTCATCCAGCAAAATAACATGCCGATTTGTAACTGAAAGCGTTGGTGCTTGCGTCAATTTAGGTAGAGATTGCTTAGTTCCAGTATAGCTGCTGACAGCAACGAAATCCAAATCTGCCTGAATCGTCAGCTGTTGGCTGACTGCCAGCGTCCATTGCGCGGCACCTTTCATCACGCCGATCAGCAATGGCGGCGTTTGCCAGGTAGCATCGTCAATTTGACGGGCAATCTGACCTGCCGCTGCTTCTATATCTGCCGCTGTGGCGAAAATCTGGCCTAAATGACCATCGAGCATCGTTTTCAGGAATTGTGGTGTCACAAGAACATCCTTTCTGAGTGTCTCACTCGGTTCAACAATTATTTAAGTATCGTTATCGTAACCTGAAAGCACGTCAGGTACAAGCCCACTGCTAATAAAACTCAGGGCGTAACCAGGTGAGTGATTCTGAGCACAGACAAGTCAGCAATAATGACGTTACTTGCCAACAAAAAAATCGCCCTGACTAAACGTCAAGGCGGCAAGAATAAACTAACTTAAATATCGACAACAGTCCTTATGCTGGATATGCTAGCTCGGTGCCTGGCTGATTAACATAGTGGATGCGATAACGGGTCTGCTGGGCTGGGGCAATTTGATCGACGGCCCGTTTAGCAATTTCATAAGTAACGCCACGCATAATGACGACCCAATGATGTTGTTGCCATGTTTCGACGTTCCAATCGCCACGAATAACCTCTTGCTGATTCATGGTTGCCACCTTCTTTCTGAATACTTCGTCAAGCTCGAACCACCAGTCTAGGCTGTTTTGACTAAATGTAAAGTAAAACGCTCATCGTCGTCAGCATTGGGCTGGTGGCAATGAGCGTTTTACTTTTTCAAGATGAAATCGGCACTATTCACCATAATTCGTACTAATATCACCAAACTTGTCGACGATTCTAAAATTAACGTTATCGTTATCTTTCAGCAGTTTTGCTACGGGGCACTGGTTCAATGCATCAGCCAAAATTGACTGCGCATCCACTTCGTTCGCATTTGGAAACATAACTTGAGCAGCCACGATGAATTTGTAGCCTAACGTGTCTTTCAAAATATCGACTTGGGTTAAAACCTCCGTATCTTGAGCCAAGCCACGTTGCTGTTCAACTAATCGCAACGTCGCATTAAAACAAGTACTCAAGGCAAAACCAACAAATTGTTCCGGGTTGGCCCCCGCTGCCTTGATCAATGAGCTACTAACTCCGATCGATAATCCTTCATTCCCCTCCACAAAGCTCTGACCAACTAGTCCATTTTCATTTACGACGCGGGTATGATATAAAGAACCTTCAACTGCCATCTGTCTGACCTCCATTTGTGTGTTCAACATGAAAGAACAACAATCACCTATCCGCTACTGTAAGGGCTTTCATAATTAAACACAACCATTTTTACTCGCAACTTTGGTCAAGCCCTTAAATTTGCTTTTCTAACATTAGTTGGCAATTACATTGGTAATAACAATAAGCCGTTTAATCATTGTTATTTAATTTGCTCGTAATCATTTAACACGATTTAATTGTGGAAAAACGTCCGCTTCAGGGACCAGTTGTTTATAATGATGGTAGATTACATACGCAAAATCACTTTTTTGCTGATAAAGGAGCCCTATCGTGTCAACTCAGATTCTTTCAATTATTGTCCCTTGCTACAACGAAGAAGCTAGTATCCCGCTATTTTATCCAGCGGTCGAAAAGATATTTGCTCAACTTAAGCAGCAACACCCGACATTTCAACCAGAGTACTGGTTTATCAACGATGGCTCGACTGACAAGTCATTACCAGAACTACGCAACTTGCAACAAAACGACCCTCAACACGTCCATTATGTTTCTTTTTCCCGCAACTTTGGTAAAGAGGCTGCCTTATATGCCGGCCTACAACATGCCAGTGGTGATTATGTTGCAGTTATGGATGTCGATTTACAGGATCCACCAGAACTCCTACTGCAAATGGTGGATGGCATTCTCGATGACGGCTATGATATTGTCGGTGCTCGACGCGTGGACCGGCAAGGTGAACCGCCGATACGCTCTTTTTTTAGCAACATGTTTTACCGGCTCATTAATCGCATCTCGCAAACCCATATTGTCAATGGTGCGCGAGATTATCGCTTAATGACGCGACAAGTGGTTAACGCGATCTTATCCATGGCAGAAGTCAATCGTTTCTCCAAGGGAATTTTCAGTTGGGTTGGCTTCAACACCAAGTATTTAGAGTTTGAAAATCAAGATCGCGTCGCCGGTGATACTCACTGGTCGTTCTTTCAGCTATTTAGCTACTCACTTGAAGGAATCGTGGACTTTTCTGAGGCACCATTATCGATTGCCTCTTTTACAGGCATGGTTTCATTTTTACTGGCAATCGTTGCCATTATCTTTATTGTCGTCCGGGCGCTCTTCTTTGGCGGTTCCGTCGCCGGCTGGCCATCGATGGTCAGCATTATGCTACTCATCGGCGGAATTCAACTTTTCTGTTTAGGTATTTTGGGCCGCTATGTCGGGCGACTCTATCTAGAAAGTAAACATCGCCCGATTTACATCGTTAAAGAAGAAAAATAAACGGGCACTAAAGGAAATTTATGCAATGATGAATCGCTACGGACAAAAACGCTTTTACTATGATCTAGGATCGTTCCTGCTACCAATGGTAGTGGTGAGCATTGTTTTTGCTTGCTTAGGAATTGCTCCCTTTGGCTCCCATAATTTACTCATCAGCGATATGGGGACCCAATATGTTGCTTGGTTGACGCAATTTCGACATGTGATCACAACCGGCCAATTTTCTTTCTATTCTTTTAGCCTATCCTTAGGTGATAACGCTTTTCCATTAGTTGCTTATTACATGTTAAGCCCCTTTAACCTGATTCTTTTCTTTTTCCCGGCGAGTCAGGTCCCGCTGGCGGTTACGTATATCATCCTCCTTAAAATCGGCAGTATCGGCTTGAGTACCGCTTATTATCTGCGGCGAGTCTACCACAATACGAATTGGTCAAACTTACTCTTTTCCAGCATATTTGCTTTGAGTGGCTTTGTGGCAACCTATTTTTATGACATCATGTGGCTCGATGCTTTGATTCTACTGCCGTTGGTGACACTAGGCCTACGATCACTTGTGGCTGGTCGCGATTCACGGCTGTACTTTTTTGCGTTATGGGCCACCATTATCACCAACTATTATCTTGGTTATATGACCTGCCTTTTTTCGCTCTGTTTCTTCATCTATTTGCAATTTGATCAGACACCACGTCGTATCACCTGGCGACTTTATTGGCAAACACATCGGCGTTTGATTGGTCACTATCTAACGATCTCTATTTTAAGTGGCCTGAGCTCGCTGGTGGTGCTTTACCCCACGCTATTGGGTATGTTGAGAACGAGCAAACAAAGCCTGTCGGTCAAGGCATTCTTACCGCTCCCTCAGTTTGGCCCCGAAGCACTGGCACAACTTGGCATGAACGCTGCTGACTACCCGGCACGGTTAGAACATGATCCAAGCATCTACTTAGGCAGTTTGGCAATCCTTTTATGTCTCGGCTTTTTTACGGCAAAAAATATTGGTCGGCGACATAAGTGGGCGTTAGGTGGTTTACTTGCAACACTGGCGATTAGTATGTTTATCACTTTGTTCAATACCATCTGGCACATGATGCAACAACCTAATGGATTCCCATTTCGAAATGCGTACTTTTTCAGTTTCATCGTGTTATTGTGTGCTTATGAAAGTTGGCAAGCCCATACATTTACCGATCAGCGCCACTTATTTCGGAATTTAATCATCGGATTAAGTCTACTAGCGATCGGGTACATCACGGCAATCATCGCGCAACCCATCGTGCGACGAAGCGACGCACTCGCTAGTTATTACGTTAGTCCCATCTATTGGCTGATTAGTAGCCTAGGGTTGATTTTCGCCTGGTGGCTTTTAAAACGACAATCTCACGGTAAACGGTGGCTGGTCGTCCTTAGTTTAACGGCACTAACGTTACTTGAATTAGGAGCTAACTTTTATTTTGGCTTAGCCCCTGCCAAGTTGGGTAATCAAGCCCGCTACCAACGTAACTTTGCAATTGAACAGCGCTATTTCAAAAAAATTCAACAGACAAACGCTTTTTACCGGGTGGATAATCAGAACTCATTATTGAACGCTGCTTATGGCGAAGTTTATAACAACTACAATGATCCACTATTGTTTAACAGCTATGGTATTGACCTATACAGTTCCACCCTCAACGAGTCTACACGCCTTACCTTACAACGCTTAGGATTCTATAGTAAAAATGAACGACGGATTAGCTCAGCTGGTAGTACAGAATTAACCAACACCTTATTTGCGGTTCGCTATTTGTTGAGTATGACTCCGCACGACTACGATCTGATTACATTGCCAAACGCTTTACCGTTAGGATTTGCGGCTAACCAGTCTTTATTAAACGTAACTTTGAAGCCACACGAAGCCTTGTCGAATCAAAATCACTTGTGGCAGGGTATCACTGGTCGTAAAACAGACTACTTCCGCTCAGTCGAGGTGCAACAAACCACGGTAAAACAAGCGGTCGATCATTACAATTATACCTTCACGTTGCGGCCCCAAACCAGCGGCCCTATTTATATGTACTTGCCCCATGTTCCCGTCGATAGCGCCAATATTCGCGTCAATCAGACAAAAAAGCAAACCAAGCTAAGTGTTTCCTCTGAAGCGGTATTATCGTTAGGTCGATTCCGCAAGGGACAATCATTTCAATTGAAAGTAAGTTCTAAACACCTAATCAGCCATCCGGAACGTTGGGTGAAGACATTAGATGCTGATAAATTTTCGACTTCTGTTGAACAGCTTCATCGTCATACCCTTCAACTAACGCCGCATTGGCGACCAGATCGATTGCATGGCACAATTGACATGCCGAAAGATAAGCCACTTTTGTTCCTGAGCATTCCGTATGATCCTGGTTGGCAAGTCAGCGTAGATGGTCGGCAACAACCGATTCAACGGGTTGCTCATAATTTAAGCGCGGTGACACTTGCGCCTGGTCATCATAAAATCCGTTTGACCTATGTCACTCCCGGATTCAGAGCGGGTTTAGTGATTAGTTTACTTGCCTTTATCACGTACGCCGGCTTGTTCTGGTGGGATCAGCGTCACCGAAAATATAATGCAAAAACCACTAAACAGCCCTAAGTACTTGCTAGATGTCGCTCAAATAGAACCCGATTAATAAAAATACCGCTCATTCGATTCATTAAGGAATCGAATGAGCGGCCTTTTTATTAGGGACCAGTTAATCATTCATTAACGAGCCGTCAAATAAGTATAAGTGTTGTCTTCGTTTTGTTTAAAGGTGAACTCGTGATCCTGATGATCGTTGGCTCGCCATTTTGACACTTCATAATGCGTCGTATCAGACAATTGCAGGCGATTGACGACAGCTTCAACTAAATATTGGTCATCATCAAAAGAACCACGAAGAATTTTCTTTAAATCGGTTAAGAATGCTGCTGTATTTGTAATCATGTGACCTATGTCCTTTCAATCAATGGCATAAGGATACAGATTGTCTGCTAAGTTGTCCACCAACTGGTATCGGTTTTGTGAAAAATTAATACGCAAATGAATGAGAACAAATCATCGCATTTGAAACGCAATCTGACTAGAATGGTAGCCATGGTGAAACAAATTTCGCGTGAAAGGAAGTCTTGCTATGCAGACGTCTACCCCACCATCCCGGCCCATCTATGAATCACTCATCACTGGGGTGCTACTCGCTGGTGTTGGCGGTTATCTTGACGCTTATACGTATATTTTCCATGGTGAAGTCTTTTCAAGTCTTCAATCTGGGAACGTTATCTTACTAGGGCTTAATCTCGCCGATGGCCATTTAACCAAGGCTTTGGCCTACATTGTGCCAATTTTGTGTTTTGTAATCGGTGCCGGGTTAGCTAATGTCATTGAGCAATTATTTCATCGCCCAGGTGCCATTATCTGGCAAGAGCTCAGCATTATTGCTGAATTAACTGGCGTATTCTTAATCGATCTGTTTTTGCCATTTTTACCCAGTCTTGCCGTCACCAGTGGCTTATCCCTATTTGCAGCCTTCCAGGTTCACACTTTCCGAGTTCTAAACAATCACCCCTACAATACAACGATGACCACAGGGAACTTGCGCACGGTTGGCGCCTCCTTGCTCAACTTACTCATTGGACACGGTGACCGCGCCACTAGCCGTTTGCTATTACGTGATAGCTTTTGGGTGGCCGCCAGCTTTGGAATTGGTGCGTTCATCTCTACAGTCATGACCAGAGCCATCGGCGTACAGTCACTATTAGGAGTTGTGATTATCTTACTAATCGTTCTCGGACTGATGATTTGGGATCAGCATCATGGTCACTAATTTTACCAGTCAAAAATAACGCTACTAACTGATGTCTTGGATGACACGGGCTAGTAACGTTTATTTTTTTAGAATACTTTCATATCACTGTAACGAGTTGGCAAATTATTGAAGTCGTACGTTGCTAAACCATTCGCAATCTTATCACCGGTAAACATCGCGGTTAATGACCGCGCCAGCATCAAATTCAATTCATTTTCAGGATTAAATTGCACCATCACCACCGGAATGTGCCACGCCCAGGCGGCCCCGATTTCAAAAATGGTACCGGCATCTGGTTCTGGATTGCCATCTTCGTGTTTATAATCCAAAATGGCAACCACCACATCGGCCCGTTTAACCTGACGCGTATCACTGGCGAATACCGCATCTTGCCACTTAAAGGAACCAAACGGCAACGATTCTTCTTGATGCTCTTGAGGAATAAAAATATCATCGCCAGCGATCGTTGGATTCTGCCGCAATACCGCCACCACTGTTTCAAGGCGGGCTTTTTGCTCGTCAGAGAAAAATGGACTCGCTAAGTAAACCTTATTTCGATACATCGAGATAACCTCACTTCTTTAGGATAGGTTAAGTATACCGAAAATCAGAGAAGATTTCTGACGGAAAAAGACTGTTAACTTATTTATCTCAGCCCAAGCGCCACTATAAAGTTCACTGATGATAATAAACATCGTCACTTGAAGTAGACTGAATGCCGCCAACAATCAACCGATCTTTAGACGAGTCTGAATGATCACCAGCCGATAGCTGAACACCTTTAGGAACGATGGCTAATGGTTGAAACGGTGACGTTTTGATATTGGGATCAAATGAGCCCATCGAACCATTCATGTAACCATCGCTAACCGATCCGCTAGCAATCACGGTTGGGTAACCATCGTGATCTTGTCCGCTCACGACGGCTCCTTTGTCAAAGGTAGCACTTGATCCAGCTGGTTTAGTCGCTACTTGATCAGTCACGACAATCGTTTGACCAGCAGTGTTTTTCCAAGTACCGACTAGGCTGGCGAAATTATTAGCGCCAATTTGTGATAAATCAATCGCTGATTGTCCCGCTGTCTTGTCAGTCGGTTGCTGACTTGAAGCAGCTTGGCTTGAGCTGTCAGATTGCTTAGTTGTCGGCTTTGTCGAATGCTTTCCGTTGACTGCTTGAGCAAAAACTTGAGTATACGAATTATTACTCGTCCAAACAACAATTAAATTTTTGGTATTTTTACCTTTACTATCGGCTTGATACTGACTCGTTGTGCCAACGGGATAAAAGGTTACCGACCAGTTGATCGGAACATTTTGATCTGCCAATGTCCCAGTAAGTACATTATTGTTAGTTTTAAAAATCACTTGGTGTTGTTCATCTTGATCAAACAGAATATCGCCCTGCAGCAAAGGTTTACCATTGTTTGAAATGACATGGTTAGAAATCGTCAGTGTATCCGTTAATGACTGTTTACCCCCACTGATGCGTTCATTATCCGTTGTCGAAATTTCTGTCCAAGTTCCTTTAAGGCTCTTATAATTGCCTGCCTTGATTTGTGCTAGGTCCATTGTCACTTTAGGCGTTGCAGCCTTCTTCATTGTCTTTTTTGAACTTGTTGGCTGGGACGGATTGCTTGCCTTCTGATGGCCCTGTCCACAGGCTGACAGGGTCAATAAGGTGAGTAGTCCTACCATTCCGATTACTATTTTTTTCATTTTGAAGCTCCTACATTTAGTCAATTAGTCTTGCTACTTGTCAGCTTTTTTGCTATAAACAGTCCCATTTGGAAAATCGATCAAATGATCGCTATTTCCAGTTAAAACAAACGATTTTTTATCTTTCGATAATCGGGCAACCGCAACCTTGCCGGCATTTGATTCGATGGTTAATTTGTCTTTATCAATTTTGTAAGTTCCGGCTATATGGCTGGTTTCCGTACTGGTTTTATGAAGACCCTTTTTACCTGACATGCCATAATTTGGATTAGGGCCTTCATCGACGAATTTCTCACTAAACTTCCCACCCGAGAAAGTCCACGATTCAGTGGTTTTGACATCAAAGATTCCTTTTTCACTATACTCATACGTCCCACTAAGATGCTTCGGTAACGCCAGAACAATCACAAAAATCACCACTACAATGGCGGCAACCACGCCAACCAACCATCGACTCGTGATTTTTCGTCCTGTCTTCTGGCTAACCATGTCGGCTAACTGATCTGCTTGCTGCTTGAAATTGTTCAACGCACCATTACTTTTTGACTTATCGTTTTTTCCTTCTGACATTTGTAAATTGTCTCCTTATTTGTTTTAACCATTGCTTAGCGACAAATAATCGTTTTCGACACAAAACAATCCCATATCAAACTGACTTGTGACATGGGATTGTCCACGCTTATACTACTTATCTTCGCGTATTCATCGCGGTAAATACGTTTGCAATGGCCGACGTTTTTGCCGCACTATTTGTTGATTTAGATACCGCTAAGTTTTCTTGTTGAATCGCCAATTGATCATGTTGAAAATCTTGAGTTTCTGCCACATTAAAAGCTTCTTGTAAAGTAGTCGCTCGATTTTCTTGCACTAAATGAATTAGGCGATCGATTGTCCAATAACTATAAAATTTTTGAGGAAAATCTTGCATGCCTTTTTGATAATCTGGTTGTTGCTCTTCGTTGGCTAAATTTCTCGTAGCCTCACGCAATGTTGTGTTGATTCGTTTGCCATCCCGAAAACGAAAATAACAAACAACGCCAACGAAAATCACCCAAATCAAAAACATCTCACCGCTCGTAAAAGTAACCAATGCAATAAGCAATGAAACAATCAGCATCGTTCTAAATCGTTTCTTAACTCTGTTAAGATCCTTTTGGGCAGACGCTACATCTGCTCGGGCATTCTGAACTGCAGACGTCAAGTTCTTTTTTTGCACCAAAAAGGCGATAATTTCTTCCTTGCTCATCTTATTTATCCCCCGTCTAAATTAGGTTCGAGTTAGTATCACCAACTAACTAATATCGTGCGTGCTTACTCATAGTTGACCGTTTACGGTCAACTATGAGTAAGCCAAACAAGCTCATCATTTCAGCAACAAATACGGCTAAAATGGACTTAGATTCTTTATTCGAAACATTAGTGTGTGGGAGGCCACGTTTAACGTCCGGGTTAAGCAACTGTCGACTATTTAAATTTTCAATTTGTTTCTTAGCAGGAGAAATCATTGAAATCGCTTTACTATAGCCTTTTGAAGGTGTTTCCACCCTTGATAAATCAGTAGTCGACGATGTTTGGCTCAATGAATTCATCGCTAACGTCGTTTGTTTATCAGGCTCAGGCTTATTATCGTGATCATCCGTCGTCATAATATCAAGTTGTTGATTCATCGTCGCCCGTTGCTGTAGCTTTTCTAACTTAGCTTGCGCAGCAGCCAAGACTTGTCGAGCACTTTCTAATTGAATTTGTAATTGTTGCTGTGCAACATCGGTGGTATTAGCAGCCTTTTGGGCTGTCATTAGTGATGCAGTTGCCTGATCATAAGCGACCTGCGCCTTAATTACATCTTTTTTAACATTTGCTAAATTAGTGGAAGCATCGGTTAGCGCCGTCAGCTGTTCCTGATCGTTTCCTAACATCCTCATTGCGTCTTGCAAAGCCTGCTGATCATGATCCAGTTTTGTTTCAGCAGTAGTCAACTTGGATTGCATTTGATCCAATAGTGTTTGCTTAGATGACAAAGCTTTTGCTGCGTTTTGCTGTTCCGATTGAGCCAACGTTAATGCATTTTTAGCCGAAGTTAACACAGCCAACTTATCTGTTACATTGGTACTTAAATCGTTAACAGCATCTTGAGCTGTCTCAACCTCACCGCTAACTTGAGTAACCACTTCATTTGCAGTATTCAAAATAGTGATGGCTTTATTCTGATCTAATTTAGCTTTTTGCAATTGCTGTTGAGCAGAGTTTAAAGCTGCTTCCGCCGCAGAAGCAGCAGTTTTGGCTTCTGCTAACTTTGCAGTTGCACTATCAACTAATGTCTGCTTTTCGTTAACAGTATTTGTTAATGCCGTAAGATCAACTGACGATTCTTTTAATGGCGGAATAGGAATTTGAGTTGTATCAAAGTTTGGATTGTCCAAAGGAATAGACTGATTTGGTAAAATTTCAAAATGCAGGGCCAGATCCGTGAAACTATCACCATCAGAATAATGTCCTATCCATTGACTGAAGGAAGTGCCAAAACTTTGCGAAAAACCCTCCTTCACAGCCAACGATGATTGCCCAATGCCAAGAACTGACAGTGAATGTCCCCAATTAGAAATAGCATCGCTAAATAACATTCCCACGACATTGTTGTAAATCGCAGATTTAAAATCTGCTAATGTTAAATTCCATTTACTACCTACAGTGAATCCTGCGCCCATGTCCTCCCCATAACCATTTATTCCGCTAGCCTGGGCCGTACGAATAAGGGCATCAAAATCATGCCCACTTGTTAACCAATCCCAGTTATCTGCCTCGTAAGCACGAGCAACATCTTGAGCATATTTTACTGAGCCCTGTGACACAACGACCCCAAGAATTCCTGCTTGGCTTCGAATTGAATTAATCAGTGCAGCTGCGTACGTGGAAAGCGTAATGAGAACATCTTTTGTTAGATCAGTCTCATTATCAATGTGAACAGTTTCATCTACAGGAGAAGGAACGAAATTAGAAACAAAAGAGCTTGCCAACTTCTGCGCAGCACTTGACACATTTTTTAATAGTGACTCGTACTCATCATCATCGATAGCGCCTCTATGTAAATTTGCGTTATATAGAGCACTCAAGGCATCTATATAATCACTATTAATCTTGATTGAACCGTCACTCCCATTTTGTCCTTGTGCCGCTGACAGTTGCTCCTGTGCTTCCGACAACGCTTCGTTGGCAGCAGAGGCAACATTATTGGCCTCATCAACAGACTGATTCGTTGACTTGACACTGTTTTCGGCTAAGTTCACATCATCAGTAGCTGCACTGACAGCTCCCGTTGCCTCATCCACAGTGGCCTTTGCGGATGAGGCTGCGGATTGTGCTGAAGTGAGCTTCTGCTGAGCTGCAAGTAAGTTTGTAGCGGCAGAAGTACCATCATCATTTTTCAGAGCTGACTGCGCTTGATCAACATTTGTCTGTGCCTCCGCCACTGATTGCTTAACTTCATTAGAGCGTTCTTGGGCACCAGCTACTTCAGATTGAGCAGTAGCAACATTATTTTTGTAATCACTGACAATGATTTGATCAGTTGAAACTTGACTACTCAATGACTGATTGATTGCAGTTTGACTACTGAGTGCAGCGTTAGCGGAACTGATCGCACTCGGAGTTGCCATATCAGCCATGCTAAGCGCGCTACTCTCAGAAGCTTTAGCCTGGTCTAAGTTATCTTTAGAAACCGCTTGGACTGAAGCTGCCTCAGTCAACGTCGAAGCAGCACTTGCTGCCATCTGACTGGCAATAACAGAATTATTTGTAATGACGTCAACTGCACTTTGGGCCGAAGTAGCGTCTTGTTTTGCAGTTGTTAATGTATCGGTTTGCACAGTATTAGCCGTAACGGAAACAGTAGCAGCGTGAATCGGTGACAAATTAATACTTGTCAAACTGACACCGGCTAGGATTGCTGTGGATAGAAGAAATACGTGCTGACTCGCTCGTTTTATCATTATTATTGCTCCTCGTATGCGTGAGTCTAATAAACCACCCAATTTGATTTTCGACACTTATCTGACTTGATATTCAAAATTCAGTCAAAAACATAAATACCATTTATTCTGGTATTTAATACACCTTATGGTAGTAAAATTAGACAAAAGTGTCAATATTTTATGTATTAAATACAGGATTTTTACGTACATGCTTTTGCTACCCTGTACCGAGGGTGATGCAATGCCAATTGATTATTTTGGTGAAAGAATGAAAGCAGTACGAAAATCAAAACGCTTAACTCAGTTAGATCTTGCAAAACGTCTTAACGTTAGCAAAGGAACAGTCTCTAGTTATGAACAAGGACTGTCTTATCCAACACTGGAGACTTTTGTTAAACTTTGCACGATTCTAGATACATCTTCTGATTACTTATTAGGAATATCTGACAATCTACCATTTAAGATGGGTGGTTTAACTGACGCACAAATGGAGAGTGTCCTACAGTTTATATCGGTTATTGAACAAGCAAACGACATTATTGAAAATCAAAATAGGCAAACTGGCGACTAATTAGTCTAAAACAGTAATCTTGCCTGTCACCATTAACATCTAAACCTCAATTTGCATAACTACATTTTTGGAACCACAAATCATCAAATTTGAATGGCTCTGTACTTTCTGGTGTTGGTAAAAACCAACATCATTTTTTGTTTTCGTCAAGTAGCGTTGATAATAATTTTTAGAAGAGTTTGGAATACTGACGGGCAAACTTACGTTGTTTTTTTTGCTCAGTGTCATTACATATCACCACACCCCTATCATTTGTTGGACAAAAAAAACGCCCAACTCACGAGCGTTAATCATTTAATCTCGAGTTCCTTGCAAAATTGCCATAATACCTGAATCCTTAATATATTCATAATGAACGCACATATCATATAAGTGCTTACCAGTCCGTCTCATCAAGTCAACTTCATAGAATTCTCGGTCGCCAGTTGAAATACCATTGGTTACGTCCGACACATCGACACGGTTTTTACCAAACTCCTTATTGATCTTATTTATCAGTGATTGAAATTTTTCAATGCTTTCTATATCAATACTCTCATGCGGATTTTCTCCACTAGGATATTCAGTTACATCAATTCGATACATATTTATTCACACCCTTTCACGCCCAATTGTACCTTCGGATTTCTTATCCTGCTTGTGCCAAGTTCTAATTTAGGCCTGTTAAGACGTCGCTCATCAGAACTAGGCTGAATCGGTTTTCTTATGCTGTTTGCATAACCGGCCAATGATTTCAGCTTCTCGCCTCGTCATATAGCTGAATCCTATCTTACCCATTGTTCATTTAACACAAATCATCGATGTGCATTCGAATTTGTACATAGAGATCCACTGCTCGAAGCTGTTTACGCATCAAATCACGGTGATTATACTTCACGTTAAGTGCGTGTAACTCCTTAATTAGCTCTTCTTAAATGTTCCTCATAACGATGCCTCAACTTTCGAATTTTTGATATGTAAAAGCCACCGAGTAGTCGTCAGGCTCGGTGGTGGAGGTCGAATATGATTAACTGCACATTGGGCTTCCTAACCCCCTACTGGTTAAGTTTAAAGCGCACTCTATGTGGACAAAATAACTACGTCCCAAGGGACGTAGTTCTGCTAGCCAACCTCGCTTTAATTGCTGTTTCAACCATTTTTCCGAAGATACCATACTCATCCACAAAATTCCGCTGTTGCGGTGTTATATTCTTTTGTTTCAAAGTACCTCATCTACTATCCAATTTTTCTGAGATTAATCGTATTTCAACTACCCAAATAACAGAATGATTGAGGAGCAACCGAAAGAGACTCATCAAAATCGGTCAAGGACATTGGTTTTTTATAAGAGAAAAAATCTCCAATTTCTATGGCAACAGCAACCTTATGGTTTTCATAATACTCATCAAAAAAGGTTTTGCTTACACCTGCTCCATCTTTTGTAGCATCCCATATCATTTCCGGTTTGTCAGCCAAAACATTTTTTACTGTAAACTCCCCAACAACTTTTCCGAGTGGTCTTGTAGCGTATACCACGATCGTTTGAACCGGTTGCTTAAATTGTATTTTACGGAACTCAAATCTCTTTTCTCCATCTTTTATTCGGCTGACAAATTCTGGTTTAATCGATAATAAAGCTTTCATTGAGTCTCCCCTCTCGCAACACATTTGAAAATACGGCATTATCTAACGCCATAAATCCTGGATAACCATTTCGATCTAAACCACAGATTTCAATTAGGTCATGCCTATTTACCCTATGCTTAAGAGCAACATCGTACTGAAATCTAAGAATAATTGGATACCTCCGATTCTGCCAAAAATCACGAAGCTCCGTTTCTGAGAAAATTGACTGCTTAGTAACATACGCTTTAAAAGCTTCAAAAGATGTAAATTCGCTAATATCCCTATTATCGGTGACTGTACATACTGAAGTTGCAACAGAAGTATACTCAGCACTTCCGCCATTTGCGGTTCTATAAATAATCAATTTATCTCCAGAACAAGCATTTCGCACTTCTCTCATGTTAGTCAGGTAGGTTTTTTCGATCGAATTTGTTTCCGATACATCTTCAGTTTTAAAAGCACCTTCATTATTTAGGCGAGATTCTGGAAATAATGCAGTATGAAACTTCGGTAAAATGGAAAGAAGATACTTTGTTCCAAGCAAATTAAAGCGTGGAAAGTTTTTTGATATAGTTTCCATTACAGCTAAGTCCCTAACCAGCACTGTTTCTCCCGTGTCACGTCTAACACCATATTGTCTAAAACCGTAGCGCGTAAATAAGTCTTTTAAATACTCCAAATTATCATACATAGTAACGTAACAAGCATCATAATTCCCTTCAATAAAGCGATGTAAAAGAAATGAAATCAATCTATTTCCAAGAACAGTACCATGAGATTCAACCTTAAAGGTTCCAACCTTCAGCCTCTTTTTATAGGTCGAGATATCTGGATCAATAGTATCGTCATCACCTTCCTCGGTTTTTAAATACAAAAACGCAATAAGCTTGTCCCCATCAAATACAGTGAGAGCTTTCTCATTAGCTTTACTTTTTTTCAGAAACCATTCGTTGAATCCCCTATATCTCACACGCAAATCATCAAAAAATGAATCGTTCACGTTGATTTCTGAAAATTTCTTTTCACCTAGAACATCGTTTGCCATTTCATTATTCCCCGCTTACTTTTATTCATTCACTCTTATTAAACAATAAAATTAACACTGTTACAATAACGTTGCAGCGCTCCCATGAATGAATAGAACTGGCAAAGGGGTGAAATGCTGTGCTGGTTTTCACCTTAACTATGTCACGTTATCACTATACATCGGTTCAAGTCCGTTTTTTGTCCGCTCTTTATCCGCTAAAAGTCCACTTTTTTATAGACGTGAAGGTCATACTCGGAACTATACTTGTCAAACACAGCAGCAAACTTTACTAATGCATTCGTTTTTAGCTTGTTGTAACGAGTGTGTTCAACATTCATCTTAGACTGGACATCAAAGTCTGCCACATCATACAGATAACATGCCATAAGAATTTTTTGCTTGGTCGCTTACAACTGTCAATTGACCATACAACTTCGTCATACACAGCCTGTGCAACTAATTGCCGACTAATGCTTTCTTCTGCGGTATTGCGAAAACTAGGTAATTTAGGCATGTCATCACTTACCGGCGATTTTAGCGCGGTCAAGTCCTCATTTACATACCGCCGAAACCACTAAAAATATTTGCTGAATAATTGACGAACATCAGCAGTGATCTGCTTTCGGTCAATGTCTGGAAGTAGTGTTTCGATATAGATTGCCAAATTATCGCCCTCCAAAATGCTGCTATACTGAGATTGATAAGATTTTAGTGAGCAAGCTGGCCAGCTTGGTAGCAAATTTCTCCTCAAAAAAGGAAAAATTGATATGGCAGATTGGACAACACAATTAGTAGTTGAGAACAAAACTAATCAGGACCTCTTACTAAGCGATCATTACATTTGCCCTAAAAATCGCGTAGATGGTTCCCAGAAATTATTCGAGTTGGTCAAAAGGCCGCCTACAAGGTTATTTCACCAAATGGACGTCATGCACTGGTTAGGCCATAAACATGTTCAGATGACAGAAGAGTACACCCGTGGAACAGAGGCTGGCATGTTGCATGTTATGGACGGAATCAAGCGATACATCTGGGAGAAAATGCTTTAAAATAAATCTCCCAGATTTTCTCCCAAAAATCGGTACTAAAATATACGAAACTATCAAATTTGAGAATAGCTAGACAATCGAAAAACAGCCATTATCTAAGGATAGTTACCCACAGATAATGGCTGTTTATTTTACATTCTATTCGTACTCAATCGTTGCCGGTGGCTTGCCTGTAATATCATACAGGACGCGGTTCACCCCTGGTACTTCATTGACAATGCGAGCTGATACCTTACCAAGCACCGTCCAAGGAACTTCAGCAAATTCGGCGGTCATGCCGTCGACACTGGTGACGGCTCGAATCACGATGGCTTCGTCGTACGTCCGTCCATCGCCCATCACGCCGACACTTTGAATGCCAGGTAAAGCGGTGAAATATTGCCAAACAGTCTCATCCAAGCCAGCAGCGGCAAATTCAGCACGCAAAATCGCATCTGATTCGCGTACCAGTGTCAACTTGGCTGGGGTGACTGCGCCGAGCACCCGAATTGCTAATCCTGGACCTGGGAACGGTTGCCGCCACACGAGTTCATGAGGCATACCGAGCTCTTCGCCAAGCTTACGCACTTCATCTTTAAACAGCTTATTTAACGGTTCAATCAGTTTAAAGTGCAGGTCTTCTGGAAGACCACCGACATTATGATGGGATTTAATCGTCTGCGCGGTATCCGTACCGGATTCAATCACATCCGTGTACAACGTGCCTTGGGCAAGGAAGTCGACCCCATCTAACTTGCGGGCTTCGTCACTGAAGACCTCAATAAATTCCTTACCGATAATCTTTCGTTTGGTTTCAGGATCCGTTACCCCGGCTAGTTTTCCTAAGAAACGATCACTGGCATCAACTGCGACGATATTCACACCAAACTTGCCTTGTAGACTATCGAGCACTTGCTGGGCTTCATCTTTACGTAACAAACCATGATCAACAAACACGGCGGTTAATTGGTCGCCGATTGCTTGGTGCAACAATACAGCGACCACACTGGAATCTACCCCACCAGATAAGCCTAATAAGACCTTCTTATCCCCGACCGTTTGCTTAATCTCGGCCAATTGCATATCGATGAAATCACTCATCGTCCAGTTAGCGGTGGCGCCAGCAATGTCAAAGACAAAGTGGCGTAAAATGTCGTTGCCGTGTTCAGTCAGACGTACCTCCGGATGAAATTGAAGTCCGTAAAAACCCCGCGCGACATTTTGCATCGCTGCCACTGGTGAATTAGCGCTACTGCCAATTTTTTCAAAACCATCGGGCAGTTGTTTAACGTAATCACCATGGCTCATCAACACCTGCTGATCAGCAGCCATCCCCTTGAAAAGTGGCGACTGTTGATCATCGATATGCATGGTGGATTGACCATAGTCCCCGTTATCCTCAGCTGGCACCACTTGGCCACCAGGCAGGTCTTTAGCCATTAACTGCATGCCGTAACAGATCCCTAGAATCGGTAGGCCTAATTCATAGATGGCTGGGTCAACCGTCAACGCGTCTTTTGCATAAACACTGTTGGGACCACCGGAAAAAATAATCGCTTTAACGCCCATCTGTTTAATTTGAGTTGGCGTCATCGTGTGCGGTTTCAATTCAGAATAAACACCAAATTCGCGAATTCGTCGAGTAATCAACTGATTGTACTGACTGCCAAAGTCTAATACAACTACCCGATCAAATTTTGTTTGATCCATTGTTTGCATGGGTTCTCCTCATTAATCGTCAGTTAGTTATTAAGCCCGCTTGTAATTTGGTGCAACTTTCGTGATCTGTACATCGTGAGGATGAGACTCGATCAACCCAGCATTCGTGATTTGTACAAACTGCGCATGATCAATTAAATCATCCACAGTATGCGCACCGGTATAACCCATTCCTGAGCGCAGGCCACCAATCATTTGGAACAAAACATCGGCAACTGGGCCTTTGTAACTCGTCCGGCCTTCAATACCTTCTGGAACCAACTTCTTTTCTTCTTTAACGCCACTTTGGAAGTACCGGTCAGAAGAACCATGTTCCATCGCGGCCAAGGAACCCATACCACGATACGTTTTATACTTTTTGCCGTCATCACCAGTGAAAATTTCACCAGGTGCTTCATCAGTTCCCGCTAGCATACTGCCCAGCATCACAGCGTTTCCTCCAGCCGCTAAAGCTTTAACAATATCACCAGAATACTTAATACCACCATCGGCAATGATTTGTTTGCCATATTCAGCGGCAACTTGCGCGGCATCAAAAATCGCCGTGATTTGCGGTACCCCAACGCCAGCAACCACTCGCGTTGTACAGATTGAACCGGGGCCGATTCCGACTTTGACTACATCCACGCCAGCTTCAAACAATGCCCGGGTCCCATCGGCCGTTGCCACATTCCCCGCAATTAACGTCCGGTCCGGATATTGTTCACGGATCTCAGCAATCTTATCGAGCACGCCTTTAGAATGACCATGCGCGGTATCGATAATAATCGCGTCGGCACCAGCTTGAAACAAACTTTCAGCTCGTTCAAACGTGTCAGCGGTAACTCCGACCGCCGCCGCAACTAATAATTGGCCTTTTTCATCAACGGCCGCATCAGGCGTCGCCGTCAGATCAACCATTGCTGCTTTAACTTGACCAACTTCTTTAGCTTGATCCTCAATACTCATATTTTTATGGATGACCCCCAGGCCACCTTGTTGGGCCATAACTGTTGCCAATCGTGCTTCAGTCACCGTGTCCATACTGGCACTTAAGATGGGAATGTTCAGCTTTAAATTACGTCCCAATTGCGTTTGCAGCTTAACTTGATTAGGTAGCACGTCACTAGCTGCAGGGATCAGCAGCACATCATCAAAAGTTAAACCTTGTTTAGCGAACTTGTTATTCCAGTTGGTCATGGTGATCAGTTCCTCCTATATATAACGTCATGCCAGTCACGTTACAATTGTGGTTACTTAGCAATCAACAACTCAAAATAAATTGTTACTAATTTAGCAGGTTTGCCTAACTGACGTCAATAGCCAGACCCGAACGATAAATTATATTTCACTGTGAATCATTTGCCGGTCAATAAACGCTCGCAAAACAAAAAAAGATCACCACCAAATTCGGTAGTGATCTCTAAATTCATTTAGATGAGGTTACTTCAAAGCCTTGGCAGCTTCTTTAACCAATGAATTGAACGCACGAGTGTCGTTGACTGCCAAGTCAGCTAACATCTTACGGTTCATTTCAATGTTGGCAACTTTCAAACCGTGCATGAACGTGCTGTAGCTCATGTCGTTTTGACGAGCTGCTGCGTTAATCCGAGCAATCCATAACTTACGGAAGTTACGCTTAGTCGCTTTCCGGTCGCGGTAAGCATACTGCCATGACTTCCAAACCTGTTGTTTGGCAACCTTAAATTGAATATGCTTAGGACCACGATAGCCCTTAGCTAATTTGATCATCTTACGGCGACGTTGCCGAGTAACAGTTCCACCTTTAACACGCATAATTGTTTCCTCCAATAATTGACCAAGCCTGGTCAGATTCTAGTGTTGATAATTACTTGGTCAATAACAACTTCTTGTAAGTCTTAACCGTTGTTGCATCCATCATCTTGGTACCACGTAATTGACGACGTTGTTTTTTGGTCTTACCGTGGAAACGGTGACTCGTGTAAGCGTTGCCGCTAATGAAACCGCCCTTTGCGGATTGTTTGAACCGCTTGGCAACGGCACGGTTAGTCTTTTGCTTTGGCATAAGAATGTCCTCCTCTAAACAGGAGTGTTAAGTTCATGAGCAGCTCAACACTCACTTTCCTAAATATAAATTAACTTACTTTTCTGGTTTTGGTGACAGAACCAAGAACATGCTCCGACCATCCATTTTGGCGTGTTGTTGAACATCAGCGATTTCCTTAGTGGCAGCCGCCATTTTATTCAAAACATCACGTCCAATTTCCTTATGCGTAATTGCCCGACCTCGGAACCGAATCGAAACACGAACTTTGTTACCCTTTTGTAGGAACTTTTCCGCATTTTTCAGTTTCGTATTGAAGTCGTTTTCGTCAATCGTTGGACTGAGCCGAATTTCTTTCATTTCGACCGTCTTCTGATTCTTACGAGCTTCACGCTGCTTCTTTTGTTGCTCGAAGCGGTACTTCCCATAATCCATGATTCTGGCAACTGGTGGCTTCGCTTTTGCGGCTACCAGCACCAAATCCAAGTTTGCATCATCGGCAAGCTGTTGGGCCTCGCTGGTTGGCTTAACACCAAGCTGGTCACCGTTAGCGGCAATCAACCGAACCTCGCGGGCACGGATTGCGTTATTTACCAAAGTATCTTGAGCTATGGTATTCACCTCCATAAATTCTTAGCGAATCAACAATGAAGAGATTTAACAGAAAAATGGCGGGTGATTAAAATCACCCGCCGTCCGCACTAGGTCGCCCTAATCCGGTTCAACTCATCTTTAGCCTGGCAACCATGTCACCGAGGCGAGAAGCGGGTGCTTCTGCTTTTCTCAACAGTTAAATATAATACAGGACCATCTATCGGATGTCAAGCACCCCGGTTAAGTGATTGACTTGGGTCACTCCGCTTCCTCATTCGGTTTCAATTCGCCACTCACTTTTTCACTGGCCGCGTCTTGAGGTAACACTAGATTAAGCACAATTCCTAAAATAGTCGCAAAGGCCAAGCCGGTAAATTGAAAATTACCAAGTTGTAGATAGGCATTACCAATACCGATGACCATCACCGATGACGCAATCATTAAATTACGTTTCTTACCCAAATCAATGTGGTTGTTGATCAGCACAGAAATTCCGCTGGTGGCGATTGTCCCAAACAATAAGAAGCTGATTCCACCAATAACTGGTAGTGGCATTGCCATAATAAGAACATTCAGTTTGTTCACAAAGGCAAAGATAATTGCGAAGACAGCTGCGCCCATCAGGACATACACACTGTGCACTTTAGTGATGGCCATAACACCAATATTTTCCCCATAACTGGTAACAGCTGGGCCGCCGACTAACCCGGCGACTACTGATGCTGCACCGTCTCCCGCTAATGTGCGATTTAAACCAGGGTCCTTAAAGAAATTGCGGTGTGTCAAATTGTCTAACACCATAATGTGCCCCATGTGTTCCGTCATCGTCACAAAGGCAATTGGCGCAATTGTCACAATCGCCCCCCATTCTAGATGAAAGTGATAGGTCAACCCCGGCACTTGAAAATCTGGTAATTTAAACCATGGCGCCACGGCAATCGCATGCAAATCAACAATCCCCGCAAAAATACTGATAATGTAACCCGAGACAATCGCTAACAATACGGGGATCAAGCCCCAAAATCCTTTGAATAACATGTTGAAGAAAATGGCCAATAACAGCGTCGCCATAGCAATGCCAAAATACATCAGATTGTAATGTCCATTTTTCATCATCGCATCGGTCGCCGCGCTGCCAGCTAGCGATAAACCGATGACCATCACAATCGGTCCCACCACGATCGGTGGTAACACCCGATCAACCCAGCCAGATCCGATCATGCCAATTAAACCAGCAACAATTAAATACACTAACCCGACTGCAACTACGCCTTGACCAATGCCAGGATAGCCAGTCGTTTTCATCAAAGCTAACATTGGTGTGATAAAAGCGAAGCTAGAACCCATATAGGCTGGAATCTTACGTTGGGTGATCATGATGTGTAAAAGCGTCCCAACCCCTGAGGAAAAGAGCGCAATGCTGGGGCTCAATCCAACCAATAAGGGCACAATTACTGTCGAACCAAACATGGAGAACATGTGCTGAAGTGACAATCCGATCCAGGGCCAAAATTTGGGCCGATCGTGGATATCAAGGACTGCCTCATCATCATGGTACATCTGCTGTTGCATAGGAAACCCCTTTCTAAAAACACAAGGATTGAACCCGCCGTCTGAAAGGTTGCCGGCCAAAAAGAAAACCACTTACCGAGTAGGCAAGTGGTTTCGAGACGTTTACCTATTTATAATAGTTAAACGTTAGCCGATCCCTTACTAGCCTCACAGGACTACGTTAAAGGTTCATATTTGATTGTTAATAGCATAATGAATTGATTAGCTAGCGTCAAGTGTTTTTTCAGAACGTGAGCCGTCGGTGTAGCCCGCCGCCGCGTTTGTTAAAAATTTGATCGCTGGAAAATCAATACGCTACTCGCGAGAGTAACTGGCTAAATCGTCCAAAATCGTGGACAGGAAGTCCTGCCGACTTTGACTAACCGAGTTATCTTGACCATAGCGACGAACAGAGACTGATTCATCAGCTTTTTCCTTCTCGCCTACCACCAACGTGTAAGGAATCTTGTGCGTTTGCGCATCACGAATCTTAAAGTTCATCTTTTCGTTGCGATCGTCGACCGTTGCTCGAATACCTGCTGCTGCAAATTGTTTCCGCAAACTCTGCGCATAATCACCTTGGTGATCATCACTGACAGGAATAATGGAAACTTGGTGCGGTGCTAACCAGGTTGGGAAGGCCCCTTTATAAATTTCCGTCAAGTATGCCGTGAAGCGTTCCATGGTAGAAACTAATCCACGATGGATCATCACTGGGCGATGTTCTTCACCATCGGCGCCAACGTAGTGCAAGTCGAATCGTTCAGGCAACATGAAGTCTAGTTGAATCGTTGATAACGTTTCTTCATTACCGAGGGCGGTCTTCGTTTGTACATCTAATTTTGGCCCATAGAAAGCTGCTTCCCCTTCAGCCTCAACATAGTCTAGTCCGAGGTCATCCATGGCCCCCTTCAACATTGTCTGGGCTTTTTCCCACATTTGATCATCAGCATAGTACTTTTCCGTGTTTTCTGGGTCACGATAGCTTAAACGGAATGAGTAATCCTTAATATCAAAGTCTGCGTAAACTTCAACCATCAAGTTCAGAATTTTCTTAAATTCATCTTGAATTTGATCTGGCGCCACAAACGTGTGTCCATCATTTAACGTCATTTCACGAACCCGTTGTAAACCAGACAAGGCCCCAGATTTTTCGTAACGATGCATCATACCCAATTCTGCAATCCGTAGTGGTAACTCACGGTAAGAACGAATGTGGTGTTTGTACACTTGAATATGACTCGGACAATTCATTGGTCGCAATTCTAACAGTTCACCGTCACCCATATCCATTGGTGGGAACATGTCCTCGCGGTAGTGGTCCCAGTGACCAGATGTCTTATAAGCATCTAAGTTCATCAGAACTGGCGTATAAACGTGCTCGTAGCCGTGTTCCAATTCTTTATCGATGATGTAGCGTTCAATTGTCCGTCGAATCGTGGCACCATTTGGCATCCAGTAAGGTAAACCGGCACCCACCTTAGGATCAACGAAAAACAAGTCCAAATCATTGCCGATAACCCGATGATCACGGTCATGCGCTTCTTGACGACGAACGTCATCAGCGTCTAGTGAAGCTTGGTCAAAGAATGCCGTTCCATAAACTCGTTGTAGCATTGGGTTAGATGATTTGCCCTCCCAATAAGCGCCGGCAACTGATAACAGCTTAAAGATTTTAACGGCACCAGTGGCTGACATCTGGACCCCGTCACTCAAATCAACAAAATCACCTTGGTGGTAAACCACGACTTGGTTCTCATTTTTAGCAGCTGCCGCTTCAACCAGTTGCGTTTGATAAGGATCACCCTCAACCAACGCTAAGGCGTCAGCTTTGCTCAAGACTTCCCGTTTAATGGGTAAGTTGGCCTTCACCAACTCACGCATCTTCGCTTCCACCGTAGCCAAATCATCGGAGCTAACTTGTTGTGCTGGATTATCCGTATCAAAGAAGAAACCATCTTCATTGGCTTCACCGACCCCAAAGTGCATGTCAGGATACAATTGATGCAGCGCGTTAGCTAAAATTTGGGAGGCTGTGTGCCGTAAAACAACCAGCGCCTCAGGTGCATCTTTGGTGACAATTTCTAACTTGCCATCCGTCATCAATGGCGCTTTATAGTCGACCAGTTCACCATTCAGTTTGCCGGCAACAGCTTTTTTCGCCAAACTTACACTGATCGATTTGGCAATCTCTTCGGTCGTAATTCCCGCCTCAAAAGATTTTATTGCGCCATCTGGAAACGTAATCTTAATTTCTGCCATTTCGTGCACTCCCCTTTAGTCGTAAAAATCCAAAAAAAAATCCCTAACCGCAATTGCAGTTAGGGACGTCATTAACGTTGTGCCACCCAAAATTCACAACCCCGATTGTATCAAACAATCACAAAGGCTGCCTCTCATGACCAATAACGCGGTCAATCGGTCCGGCTTTGGGTCACCGGTCGCTTGAGTCAGGAGTAACGAACGAGCCCGATTAGAACTGTTGCAGCAATCAGTTCCTCTCTGCGAATCGGCAACCCATTAATCATATCTGACTGGAATGACATTATGGTAAACCACCGTTGCCAACTCTGTCAATGGCAATTTCAGACTTGGTGATTAGGCTAATGTTACACTACCACGATTGCATCGAAACATTGCTTAAGCACAATCGTTGATAGACTGGGAACGTTTAAAAAAACTGACTGGTGACTCATGCCTTGGCAAATTAGATTTTAAAAGTAAACCTTGGCTTTGCCTTTTGTCTCAATCGCTTGATAACGGATCGACGTAAATTAAAATCAAAAAAACACCCACCAATACAAGAAGTATCAGTAGGTGTACCTATTTGTCTTATCTCGTAAAACGTTAAATAGTGACTCAATGCTGTTCCAAGTCACTGAGAGTGCGATGCTTTATTTCACATCGCTTGACTAAGCATAACACACAAACGTGTTAAAACCTAATCGATTTAAAAATTACGCTTTAACAACGTTAGTAGCTTGTGGGCCACGGTCGCTGTCTTCAACATCAAAGGTAACGTGTTGGCCTTCATCCAACGTCTTGAAGCCGTCGCCTTGGATTGCTGAGAAGTGAACGAACACATCATCGCCACTTTCACGAGTGATGAAGCCAAAACCCTTGTCGCCGTTAAACCATTTAACTGTACCTTGTTCCATAAGAATGAAACCTCCTGCGCATTGCGCATCATTAATTTTGCATTTACAAGTGAGCTAGAAAGTCATCATTCATTCATTTGAAGAACAAGTAATTTATAACCGTACTATCAACACAATAATGTCACTATACAGGACTTCTTGAAGATAAGCAAACATTATCGCTTAAAATCCGTAATCATTGTCATAAATATTGAGCTCGCAAGGCGGCCATGCGCACACAAACCGCTGCCCCAAGACGCAATGAATTAATTTCACTCAGCTGAATCTGTAATTGCCATTTGTCGCTTAAATCCCACGGATCTAAATAATCCAACACGACTGTATCCCCCACAAAGTCACTGATGACCCCAGTAAAATCAGTATCAACTAACTGTTCGTCATCCAATTGCTGAATGGTCCCGATATTAATCACCTGTTGGGTTTGAAGTGCTTGTCGCAAAATTAAGCACAATAGATCTTCAGTCGGCAAAGACAACCCAGATAGCTGATCACCTAAATGCCAGGGATCACCATAGCCACCTGTTTGAGCGGCTTGCTGCCACACCGCCGTGCTCCGTAGATAATCGGAAGTCAATTTGACTTCGCCGATAAAATCCCGATTAATCAACTGAATCCCGTTGATAGAACCATTTGGGTCAATAACCTTTAACAACACATGTGTTGCATCTGTTTCTAGAATAGTTCCAACACTAAAAGCTTCTGGATCGACAAAATTATAAATAGCGACTAGCGACTGCCGTTTTTTGGCAGTGACCAACTGTTCAGCTAAATCAGCCATGGCGATAACCTGGCAAAACATGTTCTTGAATAATTTCGGCCATCGCTGCTTGATCATTGGTCGCCCTGGTTACAAGGTTCGCGGCGGCAGCAACTGCAGGTACGGCATTAGCCACCGCTACACCGACACCAGCCGCTTGAATCATTGATAAATCATTAAAGTTATCCCCTACCGCCATTGTTTCACTTTGGTCAAGTTGCAATAACTCAGCCAATTGCAGTAAAGCACGTCCTTTATTGATCCCCTTACGATTAAATTCGATGTAACGTCCAGAAGAAAAGGTTACATCCACGTCATCCCCATACCGAGCCATCACAAAATCAGCTAATTCGTGCTGGCGAGCCACATCCGGTGTTTCAAAAATCACTTTCATGATTGGCTCACTTGCCAAAAAGTTTAAGTCTGGTTCATTCAATCGCGTAAATGGTACAGACCGTGAAGCCATGTACGCGGCATCGGTGGGCGTTTGATGATAAATGTACAATTGATTCAAAGTGTATGCATGGCAACTCACCTGATCAAATGTTCGCCCCGCGTCAAAAACCCCCTTGGCGATCGCAAAGGGAATGGCGTTTGTCGCCAGCACACGGTCACCTGCATTTTCCAAAATAGCGGCGCCGTTAAACGAAATTTTATACTGACCAGGCTGCTGTGCCAATCCTAGTGCCTGCAAATTATCTTCAAAAGATTCATATCCGCGTCCTGAATTAGGCACGAAGTACACGCCAGCTGCAGTTGCTTCTTTAATTGCTTGAATATTTTTAGCACTCAAAGTGCCATCTGTATCAAGCAACGTCTCATCCAAATCACTTGCAATTAGTTTAATCAAAATTGTCACTCCTATTTAGATCATTGTCGTTATGACATCTTCTCTACTTCCTATCTAGGATACCGAAAAAGCAACAGTGTGACAATGATGGAAACGATTTCGTGGTGTATAGTGGAAGTGAATCAATGTATCACGTTAAAACCAATGAAAGAAGTGAATCCTTATGAGTAAAGTTTTCGTATCTGCACCACTTCCCGACAAGGCAACAGCATTGTTGCATGACGCTGGTTTGACCGTCAAGGCATACGCTGGTGATGGTTTAATTGACCATGATCAGTTAAAAGCAAGCGTTACTGACGCAGATTTTCTCATTACCGCTTTATCAACCCAAGTTGACAACGACATCATTGGGTCCGCACCACATTTGAAATTGATCTCTAATTATGGCGCTGGATTTAACAACATCGATGTTGCTAGTGCTAAGGCACATCACATTCCGGTCACCAACACCCCGGCAGTCTCAACAACTTCAACGGCTGAAGTGACAGTCGGCTTGATTTTGGCACTACTACATCGAATTGCAGAAGGTGACCGACTCATGCGTAACACTGGTTTTGCCGGTTGGGCTCCCTTATTTTTCTTGGGGCACGAGCTTGCTGGTAAGACAGTCGGCATCATTGGCATGGGCAGCATTGGCCAAGCAGTGGCTAAACGTTTACACGCTTTTGATATGCATATTTTGTACAGCCAACGTAAGCCATTACCGAGTGAAACCGAACTTGCTCTGGATGCGACCTATGCAACGGTGCCAGAAATTCTCAGTGCCGCCGACATCGTCACCGTCCATGTACCGTTAACTGATGGGACGCGCCACCTCATTGACACGGATGCCATGGCCCAAATGAAATCTAGTGCCGTGTTAATTAATGCAGCCCGAGGCCCAATTATTGATGAAGCAGCTTTATTAACGGCCCTTCAAAATCATCAACTTGCTGGTGCAGCGCTTGATGTTTATACCGACGAACCTCATGTCGCTGATGGTTTTAAAGCGTTAGATAATGTCGTATTAACTCCCCATATTGGTAATGCAACAGTCGAGGCACGTGATGCAATGGCCGAAATTGTAGCCAATAACGTCATTGCCATTAACGCTGGGCACGATGCCAAATTTATCGTTAACCTGTAAGCAAGCTAGCCCACACTATTTTAATCAGCAGACTGGTCACAACTGCTCGCATTCGCTACAATAAATCTAAACCAAATTGACAAATGGGAGGGTTTATTAAGTATGTGGTCAGAGTTTAAAACATTTATTGCGCGGGGCAACGTGATCGATCTAGCCGTTGGGGTGATCATTGGATCTGCGTTCACCGCGATCGTTAAGTCATTGGTAAGCACCTTAATCAATCCACTCCTCGGTTTATTTACAGGTGGCATTGACTTCTCAAGTTGGGTCGTCAAACTAGGCGGGGCTAGCTTTCGGTTTGGCAGCTTCATCAACGCGGTCATTAATTTTCTGATCATCGCGTTTGTTGTCTTCCTAATGGTGAAGGCGATCAATCGTTTTATGCCAAAAAAAGAAGCAGATCAGGCTGAAGACACAAAAACGGATCAACTATTGATGGAAATTCGTGATGAATTAAAAACGGCTAACGACCACACGCCAAAGGAATAATTTTTTTGAACGTCAGACGCCTTGTCTGGCGCTCTTTTATTCGATGAATTGTCAGCAACACATCCGGTAGTCAATCCCAAAATGTTGTACTATATGTGGTAGTGTTAAAAAACTTGAATGAGGAGATATCATGGTGATAATTACCGCAGGCATGATCGGGGTTGGTAAAACCACTCTGACTGGATTAATCGCAGATCACTTACACACAAAAGCTTTTTTTGAACCGGTTGGTGATAATCCGGTCCTTCCCCTATACTACAAGGATCCAAAGCAATACGGTTTTCTGCTCCAGATTTTCTTTTTAAACAAACGTTTTTCAATGATCAAACAAGCCCTAGCTGACGACAACAACGTCCTCGACCGGTCGATCTATGAAGATGCTTTATTTACAAAAGAAAACAATAAGGAAGGCAACATTTCGGATACTGAACTTGATGTCTATCTGAAATTGCTGGACAATATGATGAATGAACTGCAAGAGTTGCCTAAGAAGGCACCCGACTTAATGGTTTATTCAGAAACTGACTTTGAAACGATCCTCTATCGGATTAAAAAGCGCGGTCGCGATTATGAACAGTTTGATGATGACCCTGGTCTACGCGACTATTATTACAAAATGTGGTCAGCGTACAAGGATTGGTATAGCGAATATGATGCATCGCCAAAAATGAAGGTTGATCTACAAAAATACGATTTAGAGGATCCTAAAAATATCCAAGAAGTCTTAGCTGAAATTGATGACCACCTGGCAGCAATTCGTAAATAAGCTTTTCATTAGTGACACAAATAAATCCCCCGCAACAGCTCGAAAACTGAGTCTGTTGCGGGGGATTTATTTAGGTAACTGGGCACTAAAAGTTCAAACTAATCGGCATCCGTTTGATTACCTAATTCGGCAATGGCCTGCGCGTAAATGGCTGCGGCCCGATATAAATCATCCACCGGAATAAATTCATTGGGTTGATGCATCGTGTCTGGCGTATCTGGGAACATGGCGCCAAATGCGACCCCCCGTTTCATCAACCGACCATATGTGCCACCACCAACAACTTCTTCTTTGGCTGGTAATCCCGTTTGCTCGTGGTAAATGTCTAACAGGGTCTTAACGATCGGATCCTCGGCATCCACATAATGCGGCACCATGGCCCGACCAGCTTTAGCCGTACCATTGTGAGCTTGAGCAGCTTTTATAACAGCATCAGTGAGGGCTTCAGCAGTCGTATTCTTTGGATAGCGGAAGTTCAAGGTCACCTGACCTGCTTGTTCAGCAAAACGTAAGATGCCGATGTTCAATGACAATGCCCCCATGACCTCATCGGTAATAGCAACACCTAGATGTGCACCAACTGTATCATCATGAACATCATCGCGTACAAATGTTAAAAAGTCGATTGCTGCGCCACTAAAGGATTGATCAGCCAGAAAGGCGGCTAAGTAAGTACCAGCATTGATCCCATTTTCCGGCATTGCCCCGTGAGAAGCTTTCCCATCGACATGCAGGTGAATCCCGTCTTCCTCGATGGTCACTTCACCGGTCACGGGCGCCTGATCTAAGAAGGCAGTAAAATCACTGACCAAAGCCTCATTATCGCCACTAGTAATCACCGCATCCGCCTGGGCAGGCACCATATTATCTCGTTCACCAGACACAAATGAAATTAACGTGTTATCAGCCTCAGCATCTTGACCACCTTCAAACGTCGCTTTCACCGTGATGTTTCCCTTTTCACCATTGATAATTGGGAATTCTGCGTCCGGTGAAAAGCCTAAGGTCGGCGCTGGTTCGACTTCAAAATAACGATTCATCCCTGTCCAATCGGATTCTTCATCTGTCCCAACAATAAAACGAATCTTACGCTTAAGGGGCAACCCGAGTTCAGACACGATCTTTAACCCATAATAAGCGGCCATTCCTGGTCCCTTATCGTCAGAAGCACCCCGGGCGTATAAACGCCCATCTTTTAAGGTTGGTGTAAATGGATCTGTATCCCACCCAGTATCAGCTGGCATTTCATCCACATGTGCCAAAACAGCCAATGTTTCTTCGGCATCTGGGTCACCAAGTTCTACATATCCAACCACGTTATCAATGTTTTTGGTCCGAAAGCCATCACGTTTAGCTAAACTTAAAAACGTTTCTAAAGCAGCTTTTGGTCCGGGGCCAAGCGGTGCGTCATCGGTGGCCTTACTGTCATCACGCACACTAGGAATCTCGAGCATTGTTTGTAAGTCGGTCATCAAATCTGTTTTACGTTGTGCTACTTCTGCTTGCCAATCTGTCATTTGCCATACTCCTTTTCTTTTCATCATTATGCCATAGTTTAGCATAAATTAAGTGCCAAACACGGACCTGATGACTGAGAATGCTATACTCAACATAAAGTAGTAATGAAAGAGGTGCTTGATGATGGCAATTCAACCGATTACCGAAGCAATTCTACGCCAAACGATCCGGAAACGACCGGCTGACAGTCACAAGGGAACTTATGGACGTGTCGTGTTAATTGGTGGCAATGCGCGTTATGGTGGCGCAATCATTATGGCCACGACTGCCGCGATTTATGCAGGTGCCGGTTTAACCACCACCCTCACCGATCCGCTGAATATTACTGCGCTACATGCTCGCATGCCAGAGGCAATGGTCGTTGATTTTCACGACCTAAAGTTGCTGCGTGAACTAACCGAGGCTGCTAACAGTATCGTCATTGGCCCGGGATTAGGCACAGATGACGATAGTTTGAGTGTTTTACAAACCGTACTTGCAGGCGTCAGCGTTGACCAATCAGTAACCATTGATGGATCTGCGATTGACCTGATCGCGAGCCACGATCTGTCATTGCCACAAGCAAAATTGATTTTTACCCCTCACGAAATGGAATGGCAGCGCTTATCAGGTCTGTCTATTTCACAACAAACACCAGCCAACAACACTCGCTTAGCTCAACAACTTGGTGGCATAATCGTCTTAAAAAAGCATCACACCCAAGTTTTATTTGAGGAGCAAACGTTTGAAAACCCAGGAGGTACACCGGCGATGGCAACAGGCGGTATGGGGGATACCTTAGCTGGTATGGTGGGTGGCTTCACCGCCCAATTTGCTAATCAATTAAATGCTGTCTTGTCGGCTGTTTTCATCCACAGCCAAATCGCTGACGATTTGGCTCACAATGCCTATGTGGTCTTACCTACACAGATCAGTGAAGAAATTCCTTGGTATATGAAACAATATTCTCTACCACAATCTTAAACCCGGCTAATCTAATTAGTGTACTCCTCAACCTCACTCACAATGTTTTTATAAACCGCGGAACATAAGCCAAATAATCCCACGTAAAAAACGAACTTCAAATGATGATGATCATCATTTGAAGTTCGTTTTTTTAAGGCTCGTCGTCGAGCGACTGATGGGCCCCCTTTTTAAATGAATTTATTTTATCCCAAGCCCGCGGCGCGTTGGGTCGCAGCTAGTTCTATTTCTGTCAACGTCCGATAGTGACCTGGCAATAGACCACCACTCCCAATCGTTAAGGGTCCAAATGCTTCTCGATCTAAGGCAATCACTCGTTGTCCCAAAGACCCCACCATCCGTTTAACTTGGTGATACTTTCCCTCTGCTAAGGTGAGCCGAATAGTAGTCTGATTTAGTACCAAGTCCTGCTCACCAACTGTTAATGTAGCAGGCTTCAACCGCGTCCCATCTTTTAGGGTGATTCCCTCAGCAACCTTTGCGACATCATCGGTCGACAGCGTGCCCGTAATCGTTGCTCGATACTGTTTTAAAACATGGTGCTTAGGGCTAGTCAAACGATGTCCTAACTCTCCATCATTCGTAATTAAGAGCGCCCCCGTCGTATCCTTGTCTAAGCGCCCCACTGGAAATAAATCATCGCGAAAATCAGCCGCATTGATCAAATTCATGACCGTCGTTGTATTAACGTCGGTGGTCGCTGTGACAACCCCAACTGGTTTATTCATCAAGTAATACACGAACGGTTGATAAATGACCCGCTCGCCGCCCACAGTTACGATGTCAACATTTGGATCAACACTTTGACGCGCCTGGGTGACTAATTGCTGGTTAAGCCGTACATGTCCGGCTTTAATCAGCTGGCGCGTTTGCCGACGGGTAGCAACGCGCATTTCGGTTAAATATCGATCAATTCGCATTGATGTGCCCATGAAACCTCCTTCTGATTGATCCGTTACTTAATGTGCAATCGTTGACGTAAATTAGCCGCCCGTTCGCCCAACATCGCATCAGCTAAGTGTGAACGCAGAGCTAAGTAGACGTAAACACCCCCGCCAAGCATCGTCGCCAACAGTACTTCAATAAAGGCCAGAGATTTAAATTGGGTATTTAGCACGTGATCTAGACCCCATACTGTCAACCGCGCCACGATAAAAGTCGCCAGCGCGTAGACAATAATCTGGTTCAAGCGATGCCATAATCCTTCCCAGTCTAAGTTAAAGTGGCGATCTAAATTACGCAAAATCAACCAACAAGACACTCCAAAACCGATTGCGGTGGCCAGCAATGGTCCAAGCGCTTCCGCCAACGCAACTAGTGGGAATTGCAGAAGCATTTTCACAGCTAAGCCGATCACCAAGTACCAAATCACCGCTCGGTTTTGATCAACGCCTTGCATAATGGTGGACAACACCGTAAAGAGCCCAAATAGAATGGACAAATAGGCTGAAAATTCTAGCACAATTGACCCCGGCAATGAATAGCGGTAGAAGAACGTGTATAGTGGCACAGAAATTGCCGCCATTCCCAAAGCAGATGGGATCATGATGAAACTAAACAATTGCAACGTGAAATTAATTTGATTACTGGTACCACTTTGATCTTTTAGCGTGTGAGCTTCCGTCAGTATTGGAATCGCAGTGGCAGCTAACGCTGAAGCTAAGGAGACCGTAATCATAATGATTTTATTGGCGTTGAAGTCAAAGAATGCGTACAACGTGTTTTGCATACTGTAGCTGAGGTTTGAAGTTAAATGCATGATCTTGAAAAAAGTCATCTGGTCAAACAATTGGTAAATTGCGATGGCACTGGGAACGATTGTAAATGGAATGGCCTGCCACACGATTTGTTTCAACAACTGGGGAGTCGAAATAATCAGCCCATCGTGTGAGCTAGCAATTTTGGTTCTAAAATAGCCTCGATAGCGCCACATTTGATACACTAAAACACCGATTCCGCCGATGGCTCCTAGTCCCGCTGCAAACGTGGATTGAACCACAGCACGCGGCCAATTTTGCGCCGGCGCATGCCCCATTTCCATGATTAAATAAGCAGTTAGCAACATATAAATAATTCGAATTAACTGCTCAATAAATTGAGACACTGCACTGGGTGCCATCATGTGGTAGCCCTGAAACATCCCGCGCATCATCGACAAAATTGGAAAGACAAATACAGCTAACGTCAATGATCGCAGCACTGGAATCACATTAGGGTCCCCTGTCGTTAACAAGTTAAGTGGTGCAGCTACCCACAAAATCACAGCGGCAATAATGCCCGTAATCAAGGAAAGCAACATTCCACGTTTGAACAAACGAAAACCAATTCCATATTCGTTGAGTGCATTATAATGAGCAATCAATTTTGAAATAGCCGCTGGGATACCTGCTGTGGAAATCATCAGTACGATCGAGTAAACATTGTAACCCTTAGAAAATAAGGCATTGGCTTGGTTATAAAAGCTGCCAAACCAAATCACCCAAGGGATAATGTATAACGCACCTAAGATCCGCGAAGTGATACTAGCAGCCGTCATCCAGCCCGTGCCACGCAAAATCTGTTCTTGGTCAGAGACCGCGCCAGCTTCAAAGCCTGGCTTTTCAACAATTGCGGCTAGATCTTCCTCAGCTTCTGCAGCATTTTGAACAATCGGTGTCGCTGATAACTGTTCATCAGGTAACGAAGACATCCTCGCCGGTTTAACAGTGGATTCTTCAAATGGCTGGTCAACTGATTTATCGACCACTTGGCGCTTTGGCTCAACTGATTCTGATGCTGATCCAACGTTCCTGGCGTTGCTATTTTTAGCATCATCCAGCCCATTCATTGAAGCACTCACTAATGCTTCAAGTGGAACCGGTCGTTCAGTCTCAGCCATTGACGTTGCCGGTGCGATTGACGCCGATACATCTTCGCTAAGCATTTCGTTGGCCACACTCGCTTGGTCAGCTGACATTGTGTTAGAAGCCATTGGCTTACTAGCAGATTCTGGTGACAGTGAACTTGTAGTGGTCTGTGCTTGGGTCGCACTGGTTTTTTCTTCATTATTGGTGACCGCTGATTGCCTCCCACCCTCATCGGCCGTTGATTGACCAGCCGAAGTCCTTAAATGGAAAAGGCCCATCAAACTATTAAGGGTTCTTCGCCGCCGAAATTGTTTACGCGTTGGCAACGGTTGATCTTCAGTTGGTGTTGGATCTTTCTTTGACATAACAATCTCAATTCTAATTAGAGTCAGGTTCCATTGAAGTTATAGTGTACCGCGACTAAGCCAATGATGACACGAAAAAAATCACCTTTAGTAAAATCACAATTAGTTACACAGCCTATTCATTATACGAAGTTTCATTGACCAATTTCAACGATAATCACATGACAGAATCAGTTAAAATTCACAACAATGCCAGCGCTATTCAATTTCAAAAACGGGCGCGATCACCTGAAAAACCGATGGTCACGCCCGTTCATTAAATTCAATCGTCACTAAAAATTAATTAATTAGCGACCACATTGACAATTTTGCCTGGCACAACAATCGTTTTGCGAACAGTTTTACCAGCCAGTGCCTTCTGCATATGTTCATCGGCTAAAGCCAACTCACTTAATTCTTCGCGACTGATGTCTTTGACCACCGTCACGTGGCTCTTCACTTTACCATTCACTTGAAGCACGATTTCCACCGTTCGTTCCACTAATTTTGCTGGATCATACGTTGGCCACGGCTGATAAGCGATGGTTTCTGATTCATTGAAGTAATGCCACAGCTCTTCAGCAAGGTGCGGTACTAATGGTGCTAACAATTTAATTAAGCCTTCCATGTAAGGTACAGGTAAATCATCCACTTTATGCGCTTCGTTCACAAAGACCATCATTTGTGAGATGGCGGTGTTGAAGTGCATGCGTTCATAATCCTCGGTCACTTTTTTGACCGTTTCATGATAAACCTTATCGAGTTGGCCATCGTTAATTGTCGTGACCCGATCACGCAGATGATTGTTATCATCAATCATCAGTCGCCATACCCGTTGTAACCACTTGTAGGCACCATTGATGCCATCTTCACTCCATGGTTTAGATTCTTCCAACGGCCCCATAAACATTTCATACAGCCGCAACGTATCAGCCCCATATTTGTCTACAATATCATCTGGGTTGATCACATTACCTTTTGATTTAGACATCTTCTCATGGTTATTTCCGAGAATCATCCCTTGATTGACTAACTTCTGGAATGGCTCTTTGGTCGGTACCACGCCCAAATCATATAACACCTTGTGCCAAAAACGTGCATACAGCAAATGTAAAACTGCGTGTTCAGCACCACCAATGTAAAGGTCAACTGGAAGCCAATACTTTAGTTTCTCCGGATCGGCAAGCGCATGTTGATTGTGCGGATCGATATAGCGTAAGAAATACCATGACGAGCCAGCCCATTGTGGCATCGTATTCGTATCCCGTTTACCATGGCGACCATTTTTATCCGTCACATTGACCCAATCTTCAATGTTTGCTAGCGGACTTTCACCAGTCCCCGATGGTTCAAGTTGGTCTGTATCTGGCAACGTTAATGGTAATTCATCTTCCGGCACTAGGGTAGTTTCCCCGTCATCCCAATGAATCACTGGAATCGGTTCGCCCCAGTATCGTTGGCGGCTGAAAATCCAGTCCCGCAAACGGTAATTAATCTTCTTACCGCCTGCCTGATGTTCCGTCAACCAATCAACCGCCGCACCAATGGCAGTTTGTTTATCTAAGCCATCTAAAAAGCCTGAATTTATGTGAATCCCATTGCCAGTGTAAGCTGCCTTCGTCACATCGCCACCTTCGATAACTGGTTTAATTGGCAAGGCAAATTTTTTAGCGAAATCAAAATCACGTGTGTCATGAGCTGGCACGGCCATAATCGCACCAGTCCCGTAAGAAGATAGCACGTAATCAGCAATCCAGATCGGCAATCGTTCGCCATTAATCGGGTTAATGCCATAAGCACCGGTGAAGACGCCCGTTTTATCTTTATTCAAATCCGTCCGTTCCAAATCCGATTTGGAGGCGATCTGTTGGCGATACTCACTGACCGCGGCCTGCTGACCAGCTGTAGTGATTTGGTCAACCAAGTCATGCTCAGGCGCTAAAACAAGATATGACGCACCAAATAGGGTGTCCGGCCGAGTCGTAAAGACTTCGATTTTCGTTGCATCGGTTTGATCAGCGATCTCGAAAAACACACTAGCACCTTCTGAGCGACCAATCCAATGACGTTGTTGTTCTTTGATACTTTCGGGCCAATCCAAATCATCTAAATCGTCTAGCAAACGATCCGCATACGCTGTAATTTTCAAAACCCATTGCCGCATAGGGACCCGATAGACGGGATAACCACCACGCTCCGTTTTACCATCGATGACTTCTTCATTGGCGACGACAGTTCCACCCATAAAATCAGGCGCCCAGTTCACCATAATCTCATCTTCATAAGCTAAGCCGCGTTTGTAAAGCTGCTCAAAAATCCATTGTGTCCAACGATAATACTCCGGATCAGTCGTATTGATCTCGCGATCCCAGTCATACGAAAAACCAAGCGACTTGACCTGCTTGCGAAAAACATCAATATTCTGATCAGTAAAACTTTTCGGATTGTGGCCGGTTTTTAACGCGTATTGCTCAGCTGGTAACCCAAACGCATCCCATCCCATCGGGTGTAACACATTGAAGCCTTGCATCCGCTTAAGTCGGCTCATTGCGTCAGTTGCGGTATACCCTTCTGGATGACCAACGTGTAATCCTTGCCCCGAAGGATAAGGAAACATATCCAATGCATAATATTTAGGCTGATCTACACCATCTTTAGCCTTAAACGTATGGTTTGTTTCCCAATATTTCTGCCACTTTTTTTCAATACTACGATGATCGTATGGCATAGTAGCCTCCTTATACAGTTCGTTAACGTTGCCCAAAAACCGTGAACTGGCAGTGGAATTCGATGTCCGCCGACTAAAGACAAGATTGCTCGACACAAAAAAAAGTCCTATCAACTGCCTTCAAGCAGTTGATAGGACGGAATTTTCCGCGGTACCACCTATCTTTTATCAGGCTTACGCTCCCTGACAACCCTCAAAGTCGATAACGCCGACCTGCGAAAACGCCTATAACCTAGCTTCAGCATTTTTGGCTTTAGCGGTGAGTTCAACATTGGCCCTAAACTGACTTGCACCATCCGTCAGCTCGCTTTATTAAAGCCATCATTTACTAATCCGCACCCGTTAACTGTTTAAAAGAATGGTCTTAGCATAGCAGTTCAAACTAGGAAAAACAAGCGCGTTTTGCTCGAAGTAAGGCGGCGACTTTAGTGAGTTTACCATCTTGTACTAGTGTTAATTTAGCTTTAGATCAAATGGTCACAATGTCGTTCACAGTCAGCCAACCTGAACTTTTCAATCAATCTCAAGGCGTGAACCATGTTATAATGAACAACACTCACTTCAATTAATCGGTGGTGATTCTCTATTAATCAAATAACCTCAGTGCGCTGGCAAAGATTCCGCTGGTTGATCGTTAGTCTCGGTTTGCTACTCTTTTTCATTTTGCTAACCGGAGTTCTGCTACGAGCACCACTGCTACTCACATTCGACCAAACATTGACTCACTTAATTCGCCAACCTGTCACGCCTGAGCGAACCTGGTTTTTCCGTAACATCACTCGGTTAGGTAATGTTAAGTTTACATTGGTGGTGATGATCATCTTCTCACTAGGTCTGTGGTGGCGACAAAAACTGCAAGGGGCCCTCTTCTTCGCAATTAACGTGGGCGTCTTGGCATTAGTGGTGAACACGCTCATCAAACACCTTGTTGCCCGACCACGGCCACTTATTTTGCATTTAGTTGCGGCCGGCGGCTTTAGTTTCCCCAGTGGTCACGCCATGAATGTCACTTTGATGTATGGGTCCCTCATCATCTTATGTAACTTATACGTTGATCGTTTTGCGCTACGGGCCGTCTTTAATGCGTTGTTAACCTTACTGATCATCACGATTTGTTTAAGCCGCGTTTATCTGGGTGTTCATTTTCCAAGTGATGTGGTTGCTGGCGCCAGTCTCGCGCTAGCTGAACTCCTTATCTCTCGCTATCTATTCTTTGGCCCGCGCAGTGTATCGGCGATTCGACTTAACTAAATGAACTGGATAAACTGATAAAGCCTCCCAAATTTGGGAGGCTTTATTTTTAGGCCCAGAATGGCCCAATCTTCAAACAATCACTTAATATCTTAACGTTTAAACGGCCAAATCAGGATTCCACGTGTTGCGGACGATCCAGCAGATTCAAAACCCCAGCTAGGATCACTAATATCAACGCAACGATGAAGACGTGACGCACACCACTACCCATAATTGATCGTAGTGTTGGTAAAATTTTTGCTGGTAATTGCTGAGCCGTTTCCGGATTAATCAGCGCGTTCAATTGACTGAGCTTGACTCCCGGGTGGGTGGCCACGCCGTGAGCCAAGCTGGCATTCATCACAATTCCATAAATAGCGAGCATTACTGTCTGAGACAGACTTCGTGCCAGCGTATTAAACGAGGTCGCCATCCCGATATTAACTGGATCGACTAAATGTTGGCTCGTTACCGTTGTCGTCGTAATACTAATTCCAAAACCAACCCCTAATTCAGCAGAGACCACCAAAAAGACCCAAAAAGCGGTTTGGGAAGGTAAAAGAACCAACGCAATGGCACCGATTAAAACAATGCCAATGCTAATGCCTACAATGCGCTGTGGTGTTAACCTTGTAATGACGCGCCCCGTAATAAAAGATCCCACGATCCACATCACGGAACTAGGTGTCACGGCAAAACCTGCTTCTGCGGCACGTAAACCCAGTAGGCCTTGCGTCCACGTCGGAATATAGACGTTAAAACAAATTAAGAAACCGGAAATCAACGCCGCCACTGCATTTTGAACGACAAAAGTCCGTTCATTAAACAGTTGTAAATCAATAATCGGATCCGCTGCCCGCTGCTCTTGCCAAATAAATAGTCCCAGGGCCACGATCGCCATCATGAAGACACCAACAATTAGCCAAACATTGTCAGTCCCATCACCGCTCATTTGAAAGCCGATCATCAAACCCAACAACGCCACGGATAACCAGAGACTGCCAAGCACATCAAGGGGTGCGTCTGCCGGCTGTTGCTTGGGTTCGTGTAAAAAAATCATGATCATCAAGATGGTGACTAAACCGATGGGAATATTAATGAAGAATACCCAATGCCAGCTTAATTGATCAACGATAAAACCACCAAGTAACGGGGCCACTACCGACGCCACACCCCAAGCCGATCCATTTAGTCCCATCACTTGTGCTCTTTTTTCGAAGGGATAAATATCCGCAATGATGGTAAAGGAGACTGGCATAATCGTGCCTGCTCCAATCCCTTGTACTGCTCGCCAAAGAATTAAGGTGCCCATTGAATTCGACAAGCCGCTCATCATTGAACCAAACACAAATACTACCAAACCAAATAAAAAGACTGGCTTTCGACCAATTCGATCCGAAAGTTTGCCATAAATCGGGGTTGCTAATGAATTGGTTAACAAGTAGATGGAGAAAACCCAATTCATCAAGGTGACGCCGTGCAGATCTCCAACAATCGTCGGCATCGCTGTCGACACAATCGTTCCTTCCACAGCTGACATAAAGGTGGCTACAAACAAGGCTACCGTTACCAACGTGACATTAGTCGTCCGTTTCTTCGACATTCACTTATCCTAACTTTCCTTAAAATCATGATTACAATGTCAAAACATCGCATCAGCAGTTCAAATCATAAATCAGTAAACCACAAATATTATGCCATAAAAAACATCCCCGGCTGCATAACGCTACGGGGATGAAACAATCACTTAAATAAAAACTTTTGTTTATTCAGTTGCGACAGCCACCGCGTCTTTTAATGCGGCTACCTTATCGGTCTTTTCCCAGGGTAAATCCAAATCTGGACGACCAAAGTGCCCGTAAGCTGCTGTTTGCTTGTAAATTGGTCGTTGTAAATCAAGCATTTTGATGATTCCGGCTGGCCGTAAATCAAAGATCTGGCGAATTGCCGTCGTCAAAGCTTCTTCAGAAACTGATCCGGTATCAAACGTATTGACTGAGATTGAGACCGGTTGAGCTACCCCAATCGCATAGGCTAATTGAACCTCAACTTTGTGGGCCAGTCCGGCCGCTACAATATTCTTTGCGATGTATCGAGCTGCATATGAAGCCGAGCGATCAACTTTTGTCGCATCCTTACCAGAAAAGGCACCTCCTCCATGACGAGCAAAACCGCCATAGGTATCGACAATGACCTTACGTCCGGTCAAGCCTGCATCTCCTTGCGGCCCACCAATAACAAAACGACCGGTTGGATTAATTAAATATTTCGTCTGGTCATCTAACAAGTGAGCAGGAATAACGGGGCGAATCACCTGTTCGATCACATCCTGACGAATTTGATCTAATGAAACATCCGGGTCATGCTGAGTAGATAAAACGACGGTGTCAACACGAGTCGGCTGCCCAGCGTCATCGTATTCTACAGTCACTTGGGCCTTGGCGTCAGGACGCAAATAACTGACAGTACCATTTTTACGTAGTTGCGCAATTCTACGCATCAATGCGTGACTCAACGCGATTGGGAGTGGCATTAGTTCAGGTGTCTCGTCAATGGCAAAGCCAAACATCATCCCCTGGTCACCAGCCCCAATTTGATCCAACGGGTCAGCTTGACCATCACGCCGTTCCAAAGCATCGTCAACACCCTGCGCAATATCTGGCGACTGTTCATCAATGGCCACCAAAACTGCGCAGGTATCTCCATCAAACCCCAATCGACCATCGGTATAGCCAATCCCTTTAATCGTGTCGCGAACCGTTCTTTGAATATCGACATAAGCGGTTGTTGAAATTTCACCAAAGACCAACACTAAACCAGTGGTAACAGACGTTTCACACGCAACTCGTGCTTGTGGATCCTGTGCTAAAATAGCGTCCAAAATCGCATCACTAATCTGGTCCGCAATTTTGTCAGGATGCCCCTCCGAAACTGATTCGGATGTAAATAAATGACGTTCTTGCATTAAATTTTCCCCCATCTGATAATTTCCGGTTACAAGGCCTCTAAGTACGTTATTACTGTACTTATCCTATCGGGAACGAAACTCATAACTTTAATATGGTAACACGCACACCGTATTTTACAAAACATTGTGAGTGCCATTTAAACCTTTTGGCCGGTTCATTGCACCTGCGGAGAACATTGAAACATACCGAATCTGCATTGACCATCCCAGCAAAGTTGATTAGCATGAGTTTATACAACTTGCATGGACTGAGAGGAAACCTTATGTCTGAACACACACGCGCTGATCGACACCTTGTGGCTCCATTGACGAAAATTCCATGGGCCCTGGTAGGAATTTTTATGCTGGCACAAAATATAATCTGGTGGAGCTATCCAATCCATTATGGGCGCATAACAGGGGCAACTTTTCAGCTTAATCAACTCCTCTTATTGGCGTTTAGCTTGACCATGAGTTTAACGAGTTTCTTAATGTTTCAAGCTAATTTTCGTTCATTGTGGGCCCACGTCCCCATTTTGATTGGCTTGCTATTAGCTTGGTCAGGAATTATTCGGGGAAACTTCGAAATTCTTATCATGCTGCTGATGTTAGCTGGTTTCTGGTTGGTAGTCGAACAACGTTGGTTGAATCTTCAAAATGTGTGGGGGCTAATTATTTACGGCGTTTTAACCACTTTTCCGCTCAGTGCAGCAATTTTTTTCTTTCAAAATCGGTATCTGTCACCGACTTTTTTACTGAATTTATTGCCGCTGCTGGGGTGTCAATTATTTTTCACGGCGCCAATCTTTGAATCAGCTAGTTCGCGACAGTCGCGAACTGCACTGTTAACCGGTGGTCTTTTAATTTTAATTATCCTTGCCTTGCGCCGCAGTCTTTTAGGTGTTTTAGCAATTGGCATGGTGATTTTGACCTACTTTTTTATGATCAATTTCACTAACTTAAAGTCACAGTATCGAGCGTCTGCCTACTTGTTGTTTGAACTGATCGCTTATTTGTTGCTTGTGTTTGCTTAATAACTATTGCATCGGTGGTTAAAGCTAAAGACCGTTATTAATCCAGGAACCAGAAAATGGAGTATCAGTCAATGTATGTGCTGACTGATACCCCATTTCTGGTTCTTTTTGGCTTAAACTTGCTTATTTAAATGAGTTTTTAAGTATTTTCCTGTAACGCTGGCACCGGTAGCCGCAATTTTTTCAGGCGTCCCGGCAGCCACCACTTGTCCGCCATGATTCCCGCCGGCTGGTCCCATATCGATAACATAGTCTGCATTGGCGATAACGTCCAAATCATGTTCAATCACAATCACGGTCGCGCCGTCAGCAATTAATTGATCGAATACCTCAAGTAACTGGCGGATATCCAAGGGGTGCAGTCCCACAGATGGTTCATCAAATACATATAACGTCCCCGTCTGTCGCTGGCCCATTTTAGCAACTAATTTCAGCCGTTGTGCCTCGCCACCAGACAATGTTGGCGTGCTTTCGCCCAATTGTAGATATCCTAGGCCCATTTCATGCAAAGCATTTAATGTTTTAGCGATATTTGGCTCATCCTTAAAAACTTCACGCGCGTCATCAACGGACAAGGCTAATACCTCAGCCACATTCAAGCCGTGCCATTTAATCGCCAGTGTTTCTGGGTTATAACGTTGCCCGTGACAGATTGGGCAAACCTCTTCGATATCCGGCAAAAATTGCACATCCATGCTAATCGTGCCGGTACCATGACATTGTGGACAAGCACCATCATTTAAATTGTATGAAAAGTGACTAGCCGACCATTCCTGACGTTGAGCTTCTTTGGTATTAGCAAATAAATTACGAACGACATCCAAAATATTTGTGTATGTCGCAACTGTCGAACGAATATTCTTACCAACCGGTACAGAATCAACTTTAATCACGTGTCGTAGCTTGGCTCGATCTAATTTACTGACATATTTGGGCAATGGATCATGCGCGACTTGCGCTTGAATAGCTGGTATTAGGCTATCTAATACTAATGTCGTCTTTCCCGCACCCGACATTCCGGAAACAACGGATAAACGATTTTTAGGGAAATGAGCAACCACATGCTTTAAATTAAACCGCTGCGAAACAGCTACCGTCAAATTGCCTTTCTTAAACAATTGGGCTTCGGGAATCACTTGCCGTTGTCGAATGGGGGTCGTGCCATTCAAAAATGGTGCAATGAGTGAGCTCTCATCGTGTTCAATTTGGGCAACTGTCCCCTGATTGATCACCTGACCACCGGCGCGACCAGCGCCCGGACCAATTTCAAGGACATAGTCGGCTGCACCAATAATTCGCGTGTCATGATCGACGACAACCAGTGAATTTCCTTGCGCAATTAATTGATGAAATACCTCGATCAATCCCGTTACATTAGCTGGATGTAGCCCGACTGATGGTTCATCGAGCACATATAAAACGCCCGTTGTTTCACTACGAAGGGTTCGTCCTAACTGAATTCGTTGTAATTCACCAGTAGATAATGTGTTTCCTGCCCGATCTAAGGTCAAATAGTTAAGACCTAAGTCCTTAAGTGGCGCCAAACTGTTCAAAAATTCTTTGACGAGGTCATGCCCTAGGTGCCGCATGTCTTCTGGCAACCATGTTTCGATCTGATTAGCAAAGTGCGTCAACTGATCCAAATCCATCTGACTCGCTGTCGCAATATTAGTCTCAACCATTAATTGATCTAAAAGCACAGGATTAAAGCGTGTCCCTTGACAGGTTGGACAGGTATCAAACTCGTAGAACCGATTCAACCGTTGAATTGCCCGTTCGTTGTTGGTCGTGGCTAGTGAATCTGCGACGGCATTATACGCGTTCTCGTAGACAGCGTTGTCCATATGGAAAATTTTTCCACTGCGGCTGGGAATATTGATTGCGTATGTGGCCTTTTGCCCATGCAACACCAATTGCTTTTCACGTTCAGTCAAATCCTTGTAGGGAACATCAATTCGAATCCCCACTGCTTCCGCAACAATGGGCATAAAGTTGCGCCCTGGTAAATGCCAAGCGTTAACTGCACCTTGGCGAATCGTTTTTGTTTCATCCCCAATTAATCGATCGACTGCGATTTGCCGAACTTCGCCAAGTCCGCCACACGTTGGACACGCACCTGCCGAATTAAATGCAAAATCTTCCGCACCTCGAGCACGAAAATGAATCCCACATGTGGGACAATCTACCCAACCATCATTTTCCGCGACAGCTAATGTTGGTGACATTCGATGTCCATTGGGACAGACCATCGAACCAAGCCGGGAAAACATCAAACGTAATACGTTAAGGCTTTCACTCATTGTACCAACGGTCGACCGCACACCGGGAACCTGTGGGCGTTGCCGTAATGCTAAAGCTGAGGGCAAATATTGCACGGAATCTACCATAGCTGCACTAACTTGGCTAATCCGCCGCCGGGTATAGGTTGATAATGCATTCAAATATCGTCTGGCGCCTTCTGCGTATAAAACCCCCATTGCTAACGAAGACTTGCCTGAGCCAGAACGGCCGGTAATGGCGACAAAAGCATTGAGTGGAATATCAACACTAACGTTCTTCAAATTATTCACACGGGCACCACGCACTTCAATATTGTCCGGAATCGTGTCTTTATGTTGAACTACCATGACTGCCTCCTGATAAAGCATGCCCTACGCTTTTGTTTTAAACGCACAATTATTTTGATGATCATCAACTAAGCCGCTAGCTTGCATAAACGCATAAACTGCCACTGGCCCCATAAAACTGAACCCGCGACGTTTCAAGTCTTTGGATATTTTCACTGATAACTCCGTTTGCGCCGGTGTCATACTTGCTTCCGGCACATCGTTAATCATTGGTTGTCCATTGACAAAATGCCACCAGTAACGGTCAAAACAACCAAATTCTTGTTGAACTCGTAAAAATGCTTGGGCATTGGTCACGGTTGCGGCTAACTTGGCACGATTGCGAATGATCCGAGCATCGTTTAACAAGGGTTCCCAATCTTGAGCCGTCATCGATGCCACTGTTTTCACGTCATAAGCATTGAAATCTTCATTAAAAGCGGCGCGTTTGTTTAATACGGTTCGCCAAGATAGACCGGCTTGATACATTTCCATACACATCAATTCAAATAGCGCATGGTCATTATGATGTGGGCACCCCCACTCTTTATCATGATAAGCCTGCATTAATGGCGAACTGGTCGCCCACTGACAACGCTGCATAGTTGCCTCCCATGAAATTGTTTAAGCCCATTATACTTGTTTCACTTTGATGAAGGGTAATCCTAAACCTAACCGTTAGTTTGAAAAATGATTAAAGTTAAGATGAGAGCATATTTGTTGCCGTTTTTTTGAGAAGGGTTGATCACGTTATTTCTGTGGGGACTATGCTGGTTGTTTGCTGGATTAACTCTGATCAATGGTGGGCGTATTTACAGAAGTTATGCGATCCTTGACTCATCTTGGGATTGGTGACTGCAGTTGTCCATTAATTACAACCGTGCTGTGTTCAAAATATCGTCAAACAAAAAGGTGATTCTTGCTCAATCGTAGAACAAGGACCACCTTTTATGACTAGATATGTTAACGTCCGTTTCGCCAAATTAAGTAACCGTTGACGATCGCAAGCACGACCACCTGTGCTGTATCGATCGCTAACATGTTTTGAATCGCCGTGTTAAAAGTGGTTCGTTTATCCTGTTTGGCAAGGAAAATCCGCACGTGTTTAATGACCAGTGGAATCAAGCCAAAAATGACGATCATCAGCCACGGTAGCCAACCGATCAAAATACTAATCAAAACACAAGCCAAAGCTGCCCCCGGAACATATGGATAAGCTTTTAAAGCTCGGCGTTTGCCTAGATAGTAAGGTAACGTATATCGCTGGTTGCGTTGGTCCTGCTCCAAATCACAAATGTTATCCGCAAACATAATGCCACTATCTAGTAATAGGAAGGATGCACCAACAACAAATAATTGCAAAATCACGGCCAAATTAAACGAGATCAAGACATCCCATCCGTGAAAAAACATCGCCATCGGCAACTGATCAGTCATGTTGACATAAGCAGCAATAAAAATTGTCCCAAATCCTTCACAGGTACCACTAAGAATCTCGCCTAATGGCATTCTTGATAGCGGAATTGGCCCAGCCGTATACGTAATTGCAACTAAAATTGCTAAGCCACCGATGAATAAAAGAATTAAATTCGTCCGAATAACTAGCAGTAACCCCATAGCACAAGCCAAAACTAAAAAGAACATCATTAACGCCATGATCCGACGCGGATTCAAATGCTCTCGTCCGAGAATGTTATCTCGATCTCGGTAAGCCAAGTCTTTGGCTTTGTAATAATCTTGAACATTGTTAAAGCCGGTCACAAATAAGGCAATACTCATTTGCCCGATAAAATAAATGAGACTATTGAGCCAGTTAAATTCATTGAAAGCATAATAAGCGTATAGTGTGCCGAATAAGAAAGGCAGCAAACTTGCCGCTTTTGCCGGTAAGCGAATCAGTTCTAAAAATAAGGGCCACGTTAATTTTTGATACGTTGTTGTATTTGTCATTTATTTCACCACTAGTCCAAGGATTAAGCCAACTAATAAACTGCTATTCACCCACACCAGATTACTAATTGACGTTTTAAAAGTCTTTGTTTTACTTTGTTCAGTTGCAAAAAGCCGATTGTTATAAATTGCGATCGGCACGGACAAAAAGATCAGGCTTGCCGACCACGGAACTAGTCTTAATGCCATTCCGATAATGATACCAAAATACCCAATAGCAATTAGCCCATGATATAGTCGCAAACTTGTTGGTACTCCCAAATAGCTCGGTAACGTATGCCGCTTATTTTTCGCATCCTCGGCTAAATCAGATAAATTATTCGCTAACATCACATTAGCAATGGTGCCAATAGATGGCAGACATACCAAACCTAACCCCAGCAATTGCCATATATTAACCATTAGCAACGCGCCTGGCCAGTGCAAAGTTAAGCTGATCAGTTGCTGATCAGCCACATTAATGTAAACGGCAATAAATGGAATGAGCAGGCCCATCGTGATCCCAGAAAATATTTCACCCAGTGGCAGTCGTGATAACGGCATTGGTCCCATCGTATAGCTGAGGCCAATGGCAAAGCACAAGGCTCCAATAAGCAATAAGAATAAATCTGTTCGCCATACTAGCCAAATACCTAATCCACTTGCCGCCCCAACCATTAAAATGCTCAACCAACTCACTGTTCTGATCGACAAATGTTCACGGCCAATGACATTAACTTTTTCTCGATAGGCACGGCTGCGCGCCTTTTGATAATCCATCAGATTATTGATGGCAGTGGTCGCCATATCAAACAGGCTCATGGCGACGAAAAAAATTATGGTATTTAACCAACTCAATTGGTGATACTGGACGGTTGCAAAGCTAATTCCTATTAAAAAAGGCAATAGACTCGCGAATTTAGTACGCAGTTCAACCAATTGAGTAAAACCCTTGGGGTTCATCCCCCGCCCCCCTCATTCATAAAACAGCGTGTCATTATTCAAAACATTTCTGTAAATAGCTTAGCGAAAAAAATGACTTTTGCCTAGTTCTGCATCAATAGTATCTGAAATAATTCACAAATCAATTCAGCGTCATTTATACAAAATTGGTTAGTTTTAACTTAATTTCACAAAATCATCATTAGATAAATCAACTTCAATTCATGGTTAATTTTCATAATATCGCTATATCAGTTTAAGAAAACGCTTACACAATATGTTAATTCGATTACAAAACCGTAATTTGGCCAATATTACTCGTGAAGGTATAGACAATTAACGTTTGTAAACGCTATAATTGTCGTATTGTTTATGCACTTATTTACTTATTGTAAGGGGAGTTGTTGATAAATGGCTCAGAAAAATATTGTTGTCATTGGTGCAGGTTATGCCGGCGTCTATGCAACGAAGCACCTAGCCAAGCACTACAAACGTAACAAAGATGTGCAAATCACTTTGATTGATAAGCACTCCTATTTCACCTACATGACCGAGTTGCACGAAATTGCTGCCGATCGTGTCGAACCAACTGCCATTCAACACGACTTACAACGGCTATTCTGTCGGCGTAAGAACGTGAAGATTGTCACTGATACGGTTAAGTCGATTAACCGCACAGACAAAAAAGTGGTCACCGAACACGGCTCTTATGCTTACGATGATGTCATTCTTGGCATTGGTGCTACGTCTAACGACTTTGGCACCCCTGGGGTGGCGGAACATGGCTTCACTTTGAGTTCGTGGGAACAAGCTGTTGCGTTGAAAGAACATATTCAGCGCACTGTCTACGCCGGTTCCATTGAACATGATCCAGAAAAGCGTAAGTCCTTGCTTTCTTTTGTTGTAGTTGGCTCGGGTTTTACTGGAACCGAAACCATTGGTGAATTACAAGACTGGCGTGAGACGTTAGCCGACGAATACAAGCTTGATCCAAATGAGCTTTAATTTACCATGATGGAAATGGCACCAACGATCATGAACATGCTTGATCGTAAAGATGCAGATAAAGCAGAACGCTACTTAGTCAAAAAAGGCGTTAAGATCATGAAGAACACGGGTGTTGTTGGTGTTCATCAAGATCACGTTGATTTAAAGGACGGTTCTACCTTCCCAACCAGTACTTTGATTTGGACGGCAGGAGTTAAAGCGAGCGACGATGCTGGTCTCTTCGGTCTTGAACAAGGTCGTGCAGGTCGGATCAAGGTTAACAAGTACACGCAAACTGAAACAGATCCTCACGTTTACGTTGTTGGTGATGTCTCAATCGTTGATGGCGAAAATGATGGCAAAGGTCAACCACAAATTGTTCAAGCAGCTGAACAAACAGCGGCGGCAGCGGTTGCCAACATCATTAACACAGAAGAAAGCAAGCCATTAGTGCCATTTAAGCCTAACTACTCTGGATTCATGGTGTCTTTGGGTTCAAAGTATGGGGTTGCCAACTTGATGGGTAGTATCCACTTATCCAACTTCTGGGCTATTTTAATGAAGCACTTAGTTAACATGCTGTACTTCATGCAAATTTACTCTGGATATTACTTATTCCAGTACACCATGCACGAATTCTTCCGGACTCGCCATAATCGCAACCTATTCCGTGGTCACATTTCTCGCCAGGGTAACGTATTATGGACAGTGCCAGGCCGTCTTTGGCTCGGTGCTATGTGGCTCGTTGATATTTGGCCAAAGATTCATGGGGACAGTTCTTGGTTCTTACCAAAACTGCGTTTACCATTCGATTGGTTGAAGCCTGTTGCTAAAGCCGCTACCTCTGGCGCAAGTGAAGCAACTAAGGCGGCCGCAACTTCGGCCGCTAGCGGTGCAAAAGAAGCAGCAACTACTACGGCTAATCCAACGATGTTCTCCTTGTCTTATGACTATGGTCACGATCCAAAAATGGTCTTCGAAAAGATGCCTCATTGGTTCTACAACATCACTAAAGCATCAGTTCCTAACCAACAGATGGCTTTCTTCATGCAGAAGTTTATGACGATTGTTGAAATTGGTATTGGGGTTTGTCTGATTCTTGGCCTATTCACCTGGCTGATGTCAGCTGCCTCAGCAGCATTAGTCGTTGTCTTCTGTCTCAGTGGCATGTTCTACTGGGTTAACATGTGGATCTTTATCCTCGCCATTGCATGTATGAATGGTTCAGGTCGCGCCTTCGGGTTAGACAAGTGGGTCATTCCTTACCTGCAACGACTATTTGGCAAGTGGCGTTATGGCACACCGAAGTCCTTATACGGGACTAATGTAGTTAAATAAAACGACAATTGTCAGTGGTAGAGTTCTAGGGTAGACTTACCCCGGGACTCTATTTTCTTAGTTAGTAGGTGGGATAAAATGAAGGCAGCTAATCCATTCAAACGTTATTTCAGCATGATCCGACCGTTTGACGTTATTATCGTCGGCCTGCTCGTTGTGGCTTCATTTATTCCCCTAATGATTTTTACCAATAATCAACGTCAAGCTGCTCAAGCGCGACAGAATACCAAGGCAACTGAAATTTTCACGGCGGTTATCTCTCACGATGGACACGTTGTTAAACGAATTAACCTCACTGACCATCATGGGATAACCCGTTTCCATTACGCGGATCACGGTGATTATAATGACGTCGTCGCAACCGATCATGCCATCAAAATTGTTGACGCCAATTGTCAAGATCAGGTCTGTGTTCATCACAGCGCGATCAATCGCCCCGGTCAAACAATTGTGTGTCTACCACATAAACTTTTGGTTGAAATCAAAAGTTCCAATGGTGCCACTCATAGTAATTCGACTGGAGGTCTGGTAAAGCCATGACACCATCAACTGCCCCATCCAGAACACGACAAATGATTTATATTGCCCTCTTATGTGCGCAAGGTGTAATTATCGGTTTACTGGAGCGAGCCATCCCCTTTCCATTTGCCTTTGCCCCCGGTGCAAAACTAGGTCTAGCAAATATCATCACCCTAGTTTCACTATTTACCATGCCAATTAGTGATAGTTTCTTATTGGTCTGGATGCGCTTGCTCTTAACGACGCTATTGGGTGGCACCTTGTCCACCTTCTTGTATAGTGCCACTGGGTCATTGCTGGCTTGGCTGGGCATGCTCATCATTAAGCAGCTAGGCGAGCGGCGCGTTAGTATGATTGGTATCTCAGCTAGCGGAGGAATTTTGTTCAATGTCGGACAATTAGCGGTCGCTAGTTTAATCGCTCAAAGCTGGACCGTCATGCTTTACCTCCCCATTCTCTCCTTTATCGGGATTCTCGCTGGAATTGCGGTGGGCATCACCGCTAATTTCTTATTCGAGCACGTCGACACTTTGGCGCGACTGCGTTACGATTATCAACAACATCTTGAGAGGAACCAACTTTAATGAAAATCCATCCAATGTGGCACGAATACCCAATCGTGGCGAATGAATTAACGCAGGTACTTAACCTCATCGAAAAAAATATTACCACCGATAATCGACCGGTGGCAGATGCCATTCTCGACCTGATTAATGCAGGCGGAAAATTGTTACGGCCGGCATATTGTTTATTATTCTCTCAATTTCATGAAACGGACCGACATAAAATGGTTGCCTTAGCCGCTGCCATGGAAACGTTGCATACAGCAACCCTGATTCATGACGACATTATTGATGACTCGGATTTGCGTCGCGGCCAAGAATCTTTGCAAGCTCAATTCGGCAAAGATACCGCAGTATATGCTGGCGACTACTTATTTGTTGTCTGCTTTAAACTGTTGGCCAACTACGCGAGTGACTTGCGCAGTGTCCAACAAGATGGACGACACATGGAAGCTATTTTAAACGGCGAATTAGATCAAATGGCTGCTCGTTATAATTTAGACATGACGATTAAGCAGTATATCAAACAAGTCAGTGGTAAGACAGGCCACCTATTCGCCCTAAGTTCACTACTGGGCGCCTACGAGTCTGGCTCATCACGTTTATTTGCCAAAAACGCGGAAACAATTGGGTTAAACGTCGGCATCGCCTTTCAGCTGTTGGACGATATTTTAGATTATTCAACGACGAGTGAACGCTTTGGGAAGCCCGTTCAAAATGATATGCGCGAAGGTGTCTATTCTGCGCCTTTAATCTTGGCTATGCGACAAGATCCAGCTGTCTTCGCACCATATTTAAGTAAAAAAGCCGCTATGACTGATACGGATACCCAAGCTGTCGCTAGTCTAGTTAATGAATACCACGGTGTAGCGCTCGCTCGTGAACTCGCTGAAGGCTATACTGATAAAGCTTTGAAGGCCATCAATAAGTTGCCCAATCTGCCAGCGCAACGAGCCCTAGAAGACTTAACTGCTTCCCTCCTCAATCGCCAGGCTTAACCAACGGAGGGTTGCAATGGGAAATGCATTAATTTTAGGTCGTTATATACCAGGTAATAGCATTCTTCATCGTTTAGATCCACGAAACAAATTGTTAATCGCTTTTTATTTCATCGGCCTTACTTTCTTTGCGAATAACTGGAGCACAAACGGACTCTTATTCATCCTGATCGGTGTTGGTGTTTGGTTGGCCAAATTACCAATTCGCTTTTTTCTCAGTGGTCTGCGTCCCCTACTGTGGCTCATTTTATTTACTGTGCTGATGCAGCTCATTTTTACACGTGGTGGCCATGTTTTTTGGCAATGGGGATGGTTGTCCATCTCTGAGGTAGGACTCGTTAACGGTGCAGTCGTCTTTTGTCGGTTTGTTTTAATCATCTTTATCTCAACCTTGCTCACCTTAACGACGCCACCTTTAGCCCTGGCAGATGGCATTGCTGCCCTGATTAAACCGTTGCGGTGGCTTCACTTTCCAGTCGATGAAGTTGCTTTAATGTTAGGCTTAGCACTACGGTTCGTGCCCACTTTGATGGATGAAACAACCCGAATTATGGACGCTCAGCGCTCGCGAGGCGTTGACTTTGGGGCTGGCAACCTCTTTCAGCAAATGAAAGCTTTAGTGCCTTTACTTATTCCGCAATTTGTCAGCAGTTTCAAACGTGCTGACGAGTTAGGAACGGCCATGGAAGCCCGAGGTTATCAAGGCCCTAGTCAGCGTAGCCATTACCGCATATTACAGTTTCATTGGGCTGACGCTGCCTTGGTTTGTCTAATGCTTGGCTTTACGCTCATCTTTATAGCAGTTCGGCAGTTTAACTAAATAGACGGTTCATTGGCCAACTCATAACTGTAGCTTACACATCACCGCTATAGTTATGAGCTGGCTATTTTTTGACAAATTTGCGGTTTGACGCAATAAATCAACCACTTCAATATTGCTTAAGGTACAATAAGATTAATCATTTCAATGGGAGTCTTCGTTATGAAAAAAATAATCCTATTAGGTACTATTTTAATCGGTTCTGGGTTGTTAACTGCCTGCGGTCAAGATGCGGCCCCTTCTTCAAAACCAACCACTGCAGATACGGCTCGCTCATCGTCTAAAGCGGCGTCAGCTAGACGTAAACAAGCTTCATTGGAGTCTTCTGCAAAAGCTAATTCGCTGTCCTTAGATCGAGAATCGTCGCGATCTAAGGCTAAAAGCGCTGCAAGTCAGTCAATAGCTGATGCAAATGCTGCGGCCCAAGCAAGCGCCGATGCACAAGCACAAGCTGATCAACAGGCACAGGATCAACAAGATACGGCAGACGAACAAGGCAGTACGGCTGCCGGAACCAGTAACGCTTCCAGCTCTGCAGTGAATAGCACTACACCAAGCTACAGTGGCGGCTACTCGGGAACTCGCGCTAGTCAGCGTCCAACTTGGTCCCCTCAACGCCCCACTTATACCCCTTCATCGCCAGTACAACAGCCAACCATCGCAAATGGTAGTGGTGCTGGTACTACCGATAGTGTTTCTGGTGCGCTGGCGCCCGACACTGCCGGCGAATAAAGTTTCGGAAATCAAATTAAAAAACACCCATCCTATTCATGTTAAATTTGATCCGCAAATTTAACATGAATAGCATCAAAACATATCCCGTAAATCAGGATTGGAGCGAAAAAAGAAATGAAAAAAGTTATAAAACGAGGCGTATCAGCGGCGCTTATTCTCGCCCTGCTCTTATTATTAGCCGCCTGTGGAAGTGAGTCTACCAAAGCAGACTACACCACTAAACAGGCTGAAACGGCGCTTCAAAAAGGTAAAGACCTTAAAGACAAAACCATCAGCATTCGTGCCGATAAACTCGTACCGGATAGTGCATTTGGTTATAACATTGAGACTGGTAAACATCTTAACTTTGTTTCCGAAAACAACCCGCACATCAAAAAAGGCCAAAAGGTAATCGTGAAGGTTAAGCGGGTCACAAGTCAACTTGGCTCATTCATTATTACTTACAATAAAATAAGGTAAAACAGGCGAATTTTATTGCATCTTTTTTGAACAGGAATTTGAAGAAGATCGTTTTCAGTCTTCTTCAAATTCCTGTTTCTTTCCCCGTTTACCCCTAAAATAGGCTGACGGGAAACTTTATACGAATATCCATCCAACTTGTACTGACTTATACAAGAAGTTTCAAAACATTTAAAAGCCTATGTACCGGCGATAGCGCCGGTACATAGGCTTTTTTTATAGACAAACAAAAAAGACCCCTTTCAGGGTCTAAGGATGCCGCCGGTGGGGGTCGAACGTTTCTTTGAACCCTTTGATACCAGTAACTTAGAGAAGCTAAAGATTGGGACGCTCACGAGACACTCACGAAATATGATAGGTCGATCATACATAAAAAGCCCTAACCTCCCGTGTAATAGGAAGTTAGGGCATTTTAAGCATCAAGAAGTAATTTTAATCTGTGATCAAATTGTTATTTAATTAAGCTGCTAAAACTGCATCGGCGTTAAACCAGATTAGTCCACCGTTATCTCCTAGATCGATGGCAATGCCATTAGTTGCATCGTCATAATCGGCAATTGGCCAATAGTTCTTGTCAAATCGTGCATGGTTACCAGGTTGCGCGTCATTCTGGTTAGGGTTATCCGTTAGAGAAACAAGCACTAACGGAACACCGTTGACCGTCCAATCCGGGTTATCACCAGACAATTCGCTAGATAGGCCTTGCCACATGCCGTTAACGAATGAGATTTGATCAAGTTTCCACGGATGATTATTGAAATTAATCCACCCGCCTGCTTGCTTAAATTGCGTGATTGCATCGGTATCACGGTACTCAGCTGGCACTGGTTGCGGTCCATTACCTTGAACAGCTGCTGAATCTGTCATGCGATAGACGTAGTAGTAAGGATAGTTGTCTAACGCCACAAAGCTGTTGTAAGGAAGCTCTTGCACCGCTGTGCCAACCTCGCCGCCAGTATAATAACAAGTGCTGATGCAGTTCGTTCCGTCGGTCATGATCATAATATGACCACCAGCACCAGCAGAAGCGCCTAGCTGACCCCAAATGACAATGTCTCCGGCTTGTGCGTCCCATCCGTTCTGATCGTTTTCCACAATCAGCTCAAAACCATTGTTAGTTAAATATGGGTGAATGGTTTCAGTTGAGTATAGATAGGCATAACGACTAGCACCAGAATCATATAGGGCTTGCGTCATCGATCCGGAGCAGTCTGCTGTGCCATCGTCACCGTTTCGCGATCCATACATTGAGTAAGTCAGTTTCCCCTCACGATCGTAGAACCATTGAATGACTTTATTAATGTCTACTGCCATTATTTAATCCCTCCAATCTTATGATTGATAGGGCCACCTGATTGCGCAACAGTTGCGCCGTTAACAACAGCTTGCTTTTTTACGGCAGGCGCGTTGGTCTGTGCGAACGCTTGGTAAGCACGCTCGACTGAGTCACTTACACGATCGGGATCAATACTAATTCCCTTATCTGACAGAGCTTTGTTAACCTTTGCCACAGCCTCCTGTTTTTTAACAGAACCAGTCATGTTATAGCTGGTTGACAGGCCTTGCACGGCTGTATCTGCTAGATTAAGCAATACTTCCTCAACCTGCTTAGCTTTACTAGCTTTCTGCGTCGCAATCCACTGATGTGCAGCAGGTGATAGCACTTTGAAATACAGAGCAAATAAAAAGCCACTGGCTAACAGCCAAGTGACCACATCATTGATATTAAGATGTAAATTCATTCTACCTACTTATCCTCCATCATTTCTTTGACCTCTTTTGTTAATTTACCAATTTGATGAGTCATGTCATCGATCATTCTAGATTGCTCCTCAACTTTCGTCTGAAGCTTTATGACTTGCGCTTTAAGCTCATCACGCTCGCTCGTAATCTTATCCAATCGATCCCACAATTCTCCGGTGTGATCAGCATAGATATCCTCGCGATCCGTCTGATTCTTTTTAATAGTTGATCTGTACGTCAAATACCCTGTGAACGAACTGCCCATGACTACAGACACAATCGTCTCAATGAGATGGTTCATAAACGGTCACCCCACCTCGCCTCGACCAGAATCCGCATCACAACGGCGCCTGCTAAGATTGTGCCAATACCGACTGGACCCGGTGAATTGTAGTCATGCCATAGGAATAAGACAAAGTAGATCGTCCACACTATCTGCATGGCGGTTAACACTAATGCTTTGGCCTTAAACCAATGCACGTCCCATAACCCGACAAACAAGGCTAGCAGCCCGACACAAATCAAAGCAACCGCGACATAAGGATCAGCGAAATGATGAACAAACGGCTCAAATTGGTCTTTGTCAACAAAATAGTTACGTACATAGACAAAATAGAAACCCAAGATAAAGGTTTCTAATCCAGTTTCAACAACGAAATGATTCTTAACAAAGTTGTGCCACAAAATCGCCTCACTTCCTTTCTATACTAATGCCTTAGATTCATGCAGTGCGTCAACATTTAAGACCTTTAGTCGGGTCATTATTCAGTAGTAGTCTGCGCCACATAATCATCACCTGTGATTTCTTTAAATTGATCGGCGGTTATAACTTTATTTGAAACTTGTACCTTTAAATCAGCGGCCGTCATCGTGTGCCACTGTTGATAGAACAATTTAAATAAATCAAAAAACATCATTTATTCCCTCCATTTTGATTTGCTAATTGCGTGGTTAATGTTGTGATAACTGATTGTAATTGATTAATCTGAGTTTCCATATCGGCATTTTGTTTGGTGATTTCAGTAATCGTTTGTTGCTCAGCAGTCGCTGCCGCAATTGGTTCCGTTACCCAATCGTTTTTTTCAAAATCAAAATAAACTTCTGGACTATTGTAATGTGGTGCCAATTTGGTCATCTTTGAAGGGTCAAATTGGTCAGCTGATACGTCCGCAAACCCGGCAAAGTGATGATTATCATCAATTAAATAAACTTCCGCCATTTTAGCTCCTTTCTACTATTTATTAACTAGATATGAAAAGTTGATGTCACATCCGGCATTGGCCGCTTGAGCTTCCCCAGCAGAATGCACAGTAATGCGATCGGCATGATCACCTTGTGGAACGAAAAACATCACGATCGTATCCCCAATGTGCCCCATATCATTAATAAGCAAGTCCCCGGGATGAAAAGGGATGACGCCGGTTGGAACGTTGGCCACTTGATAAACCCCCAATTTTTCAGTTCCATTCGGCCAAATTGCCCAAGCATAAAATGCGACTAAATAGGCCGCGCCTAAATCAACTTGGAAAAACGCCCCAGTTCCGGTAGCACCCCCGGTTAAATCAACATTAAATCTTTCGACTGTACCGATCCCTTTAGATAATGCTGCAATCGCATTAAAACTGCCAGCGCCAGTTGTAAAATCATCAGCGTGTTGTACACCGGTAAAGTTATTCCCACCGTTTAGAAGAGCTACCTTTTTGTTGGCAATATCGTTTAAAACTTCTTGGATGCTGGTTTGGCCGGTGCTGATTGCCTGCTGAAGGGCATCCATCTCTGTTTTTAGCGGTGTGACACCTGCTTGTACTTGAGCAATAATTTCATCAACTGTTTGCAAATAAGTCTGCGATGAAGTTTGCGTTAGTTTTGTGTCGTCCGTATCAACATTAAAAACAATTGGTACCGAACTAATCACAGTCCCATTATCGTCAATTAAATCTAAAAAGGCATTGAGCACTTGGCCTGCCGCTTCATAGACTTGTCCGGGCACGGTAATAGTCACTAACCCCAGTTGATTGCTGACTAGACTGTAGTCATCGCCAAATTGCTTGACAGTCCCTTGTGCATCGAGCACCTTAATCCTCGGTCTTAAACCAGTTAGATTATACGGAATTAGTCCAGTCTGTGATTGTTTAACTAAACGCAACATTGCCGTTCGTCCATTGTCACCTTGACGACCGTTGAATTGCTTAATTGTATAAGCGGTACCGCCATCGCCAAGCGTCATATTGACTGTTTCATACTGTCCCGACCAGACTGTATCCATTAGCGTGCGGCCTTGATTATCAGACATCTTTATCCTTCTTTCTTTGTGCAAACTAAAAGCCGATAACAGTTCGTCATCGGCTACATTTCTATTTGATTAACTTGTAACAGCGCTTGATTCATCACTTTAAAACAATCATTTAATTTATCAATATTTAATACCAACGAATAAGGTATTGGAATCATCAACGTGTTTAACTCGCCGGTTAATGAACCAATCATCCCGACAAGCTCATTAATGATTTGTTGTGCTTGCTTAAACGCGCCAATCATTTGAAGTCTAAATTCTCGATCAAGTAAGTCAGCATCAATTAACTTGATCTGATTAAGTGCCCCATCACCAAGCCCTAAGGAACCATAATTACCCCAGAAACCATTCATCACCCGATTAAAAATGTCAAAATTATCGTTTAAATCATCCTGGATATGATCAAGGTTGGTCATCATTCGCAAAACCAATCGCGGATTTTCAGAGATAAAATCCGCGATACGGTTTCCTAACAGTTCATAGGTGGACTGAGAAGGATGTAAGACACCGTCTGCCAACAATTGTTGATGATTCTCCACCGTAATAATTGGATTTTGGCGCCAATCAAGCGTTGTAATGCCACGACTTTGAAACGTTTGTTTTAGCGCATCAATTAATCCATTTTCGGAATACCCTGCTGCCTTTGGCGTATCAGGATTAGGAACGTCAACAAATGCAGGCAACGGCAGCAGCGCATAAACTTTGATATCAGCATTCTTGGCATAAATAGCATCAAGACAAACGTTCAATTGGTCAGTAATCGTCTTGATCGGCACACTGATGTCGTCTAAGTCATTAATTCCATAGGCTACCGTACATGCATCATATTGAGTCAGATCTGTGGATTGAATATTAGGCAACAGATCATTAGGTCGATCACCAACGATTCGACCTTCATTCTGTCCACGATTGGCTACGTCAATCCCTAGCTTTTTGCCAATCCAATAAGCTAATGGATGAGCAACAAAACCTGATCCATTCCAACCAGCCGTGATCGAGTCACCAAACATCACTAAATTTATAATTCCTACATTAGCCATCTGACACCTTCTTCCACGTCACGTTACCAGCGTTATCAATCGTTGGCGCCCATGTGCTACCATCTGGTGACGTTAGCCGAGGAATATCTGGCTTGTCAGCAATCAGTGACCATTGGTAAGCTGTTGGATCTAAACTATCTGCTTGTGTAAAATCAGTGTAGGTCCCCATGTAGATAGGATGTGCTTCTGCTGGTGCTGGTGACCATGAGGTAGCTACACTACCCTTTTCCAGCTTGATTCCGGCGATTTGTATGGTATTGGTATTTTCATTACTTCGTTCAATTCGAGGACGTAGATAACCGTCGCTAGTAGCAACTATTGTCGCTGACACTCTCTGCCATGAATCTGTTATGGTTACTGTTTTATTGGCTGGATTGGATGAAGCAGTGCTATAACTACCTTCAGGGTTACCGTTGAGTTGCCAATATATAGTACTTGTTCCAGTACCACTTGTATTTTTTGCATACACACTATAAGTTAAAATATCACCTTTTTTAACTTGGATATACTGGCTCAGTCCACTCCAATCTCGTGTTGTCTGCATTACAGCTAATCCATTATAGGTATCCGTAGTTTTTGTCCATGAACTGGATCCCCACCATGATGCTAGGTTGTCAAAATTCTTTGTATCTGTGTACAGATTAGTTCCACCACCAACATAAAACCCATCCTTACCATCAGCACTATTGGCGTATGCAATGTGAGTATAGCTAGTTTTACCATCTGCGCCTTTGATTGTAACCGCAGCTTGGATTGCATCAGCTAAGTCTTTCTGATTAACCAAGTCGGTCGGACGTCCTTCTAGCGTTGTCCAAGATGGCCATTTTTTCAGCATTAAAGTAACCGCATCTTTAAGGCTGGCTGGATCAAGAGCCATTCAATCGCCTCCCATATTTGCTAAATTTTGTAACGATGTCTGGTCGGTTATCATTGGCAATATAACATTTCCCGAATAATCTACCGAGTTTCGGATTCTGTTACTGATATCGTTTAAACGATGAGTGTTGGCTGATTGTATCTCTAGGAAGTTGGCTGTTAAGTTGTTCAATGTGATTGAAGTGGCTTTCTGGCTAAAGGGATACTCTTGTACGGATACTGTCTCAACCATCGTCTGATAATCTGCTGGCAAAACTTGTAACATCCACATTTCGCCAAGTTGTGGTGTATCTTTGTTGTTCATGGTGACGGTAATTGTCGTTGGCGGTTCACTCTGCATCTTACTAAGTGCGTAAGTGCGCATTGCATCAGCGTCAGTAAACCTTTCGTCTGAAATATCGTCTCCATCACGTTGACCCCAACGTTTAACGCTGTCATCGTCTTGAACTATGAATGGTTGAAAGGATGGCGTTGAACCAGAGTCACCATTATCGTTTTGCTTACCTGAAACCATAACTGTGTTGACGATGTTAGAGCTATCAACGGCTAGTGATACTTCACTAGCGTTATGTTGATAACGAATGGCCATCTGTGTATTGCGCTTCCATGAGTTCTCATCGTAAAAGTGGATCGTCCGTTCATCTGGCCAAACAGCATAAACATTATAATCAGTAATCAACGTGCTGATTCCATCAATCACAGAACATTTACCAAAATCAGTCAGCTCTGTGTTGGCAAACGTCCCATGGATTTGAAAGTCGAAGCCAGTGTTCAAGCCGTCTAATAAAAATGACATCGCATCATTCAAGGATAACGTCACTGCACCTGCTTTTTGTTGACGTTGTCGTCTGCCGTTCAATTGGTAGAACACATGAGTAGCTGTAACAGTAACCTCGTGAACTTCACCGTTCCAGTCATCTGTGAGCTGCTTGATGATGAACTCTTGATTGTTCCACCAAACAGAATTCTCAATCTGCAGGAGCTCGAAACCGACGCTATTGTCGTCAAAGGCAACAAAGTCCAACTGATATTGGCTGTTACGTTGACGTGTAACTTGAAAGCTGTCCCAATCGAAGCAGTCCAGAACATCCGTGTGCTGGCGTTGAATGTCCTGAACGACCACTTTGTCTCCAGTTATCATTGTAGATAGATGAATGGAAAGGAAAAAGTTACATCGACATTGTTCAAGCCAGTAATGACAATGTCATTGTTTCCTTTGTTCAGCACAATGTGCCCATAATCGGTCTCTAAACTGTCTAATTGACCGTTGAGAAACGCATGGACACCGTCTAAGACAAACTCATCCGTATTAGTCATCGAATGTGTGCATTTGAACGACGTTCCGTTCGTCTTATTTTCTAATTCAAACTGTCCAGCACCTTTGATCGTGATTTTCAAAGTATGCCGTTGACGGTATGGATCAATGTTAAGGTCAGACGGGTTGAAAATGTTAAATTCATTTTCATTAAAGTGATAGCTAGGCAGTTGTTCTGGTAATTGCAGGCCAATCTGTAAAGCGTCAGGACTATTAGCGATTTCATCACTGTTTACAAGTGAATACCACATGCCAGATACATTGTCGAACTGAATATCAATTGTCGAATCATTGGTATGATTTAATGGTTGAATTTCAAACGGTTCGGCAACAACATAAGCCACTTTTCCCGGCTCAATATCATCACGAATCCGGATTGGTGTGCGTGAACTAATCAGCGAATAAACCCTAGCAGCCGTTAATTTTAAGTCCTGAATATCTATGGCTCGTGCAAACAAATGCACCGTCACGGTTGAGGTGTTGTAAGTAACGTTCTGTAACAGCTGGCCATCACTGCCAGCTGATTCTAGGTAGCTTGGTGTGATTTGTGGAGCAGAATTATCAATTCCAAGCATCTTAACGGATGATAGTACATCATTGATTTCAAATTCTGGTTCGTCTTGTTTCTTAATGTAAAGTTTTCCGTACACTTAATAGTCCTCCTAACTAAGGCTTTGATTGTTGAGAATCTGACCTCGTTGTTGCACGGAGCTTAATAGCGTGTCAAAAGCGTTAGTGCTGCGCGGCTGTTGCTGGTTTTGCTGCTGTTTGTTTTGACGTAAAGCTCACTCAATTTACATCCCCCCTAATGTTAAAACACCTGCATGTCATGCAAACGTTGGTCTTTAGCCATCTTTTTGTACATCGTTGGCATGTCTATGCCGCTATTACGGATGGCTGTGATTTGGTCGGCCGACAAGCCCAAAAGCTGAGCAAACATTGTCAGCAACTGGTCAAACTTTGTGTTCATCTTGGCCAGCACATCTGAATTATCAGTGGTGCCTACCGTAGTCGCACCGCCGTTAATTTGGTTGACAGCCTGTCCCAACAGCTGCCAAGCACGGCTTGTTTTGGTTAATGGCAAGATTGTTTCTGGGCCATCTTCGCCAACAAGCGCATGGATTGGCTGTGTGATCAAACCACCATTGGCGTAACCGTGACCATTACCTAAAAATGAAAGGCTTGAACCATAACGTGCTTTGGCATAGCGCAATCCAGCAAGAATATCATCATAGCCATTGAAAATATCACCATGTCCTGGAAAAGCATTAGCAAGAAACGTACCCCTTTTGGTTTGCATTAACCCCAGTGCTGGGCCACTACCATCACCATCTGGATCTGCACCAGCTTGCCGTGCTTTTTCGTTACCACGTGATTCTGTTTGAATTTGCCGTAACACACGGTTAACCATTGAATCACTAGTACTTAACCCATTAGCTGCCAGTGCTTCTTTAACTTGACCGGCCCAGCGCTCAACACCAGCACCGGACGGAGCACCCTTACCTCCGCCACCATCACCTAGTGTGTCTTGCAACTTTTTCAGTTCTTTTTTAAACCAATCAACAACACTGCCTGTTAATTTGTTAATAACACCACCGGCTAAGTTGCTAAACATTTCAACACCACCGGAAATGCCGCTAATACTTGACTTGATTAAATTGGTTACTTTCCCGACTGGGTTAGCAAGCCAATCACCAACGGCCTCCAACTTGTCCCAAGCACCAGAAAAGAATTTGCCAACACCGCCAATTACACCACCTAAGTCGTAATGTTCAACGCCAGCCATATTCATGATGGCTTTGGTTTCTTTACCATTGAAAACGCGTGTGCCTTCTGGCAGTAATCCTGTGGCATTGCGCTTTTGAGACATGCCGACTTGACCATTAGGCAACTGGTAAAGCTCTTTCCAGTCTTCTCCAGCACCATCGTTGACCATGACCATGTGCATCTTGCGCTCAACTATACCACCTTGTGAGAAATGAACAGGTGACAGTTTGTGTAGAGCATCTTTGCCAGTAAACTTTTGCCAAACCCAGTTGATACCGCTGATAGCGCCATTAATAACGTTGATAACAGCATTCATGCCATCTGCTGCAGCATTTTTAATGCCATCCCATATGTTGTCGAAGAAAGACTTGAGTCCTGACCACATGGAACGCCATCCGGAATCTATTTTGCTGTTGCCGTCATTAATCCAGCCATGGACTGTTGACATTCCACTTTGAGCATTTTTACCAACAGTTCCCCAAAATCCGTTCCAATTTTGCGAGGTGTCTGACCAGAAGTTATCCCAGCCTTTGTGGATCCTGGCATTGGCACTATCAATCCATGATTTTGTATCATTCATACCGTTTTTGGCATTTTTTGAAGTATCTGACCAAAAGTTGTTCCAGCCATTGCTTGCATTGCTCCAAAAACTATCCCAATCTTTCTTTATCTGCTTATTAGCTGCGTCTTGCTGTTTTTGCTGTTGCTGTTGTGCAATAGAATTTTTCTTGTTTACATCATTCCAAAATCCAGTCCAGCCCTTGCCAACATCGTTCCAAAATCCATTCCAGTCTTTTTGCGCCTGCTTATTGGCTGCCTCTTGCTGTTTCTGCTGCTTTTTTTGAGCCGCATCAGTGGACTTGTTAATGCCATCCCACCATTTGACTACATTGTTAGTCATTTGACGAGCATCCCAGCCAAGACCACCTAGCCAACTATTAGCTGGCTTTTTCTTAGCATTCCAGCCATCAGTAAACTTCTTAGCGGCATCGCCGGCCCATTTACCAGCCACTTTGCCAATTGTGGCACCAACCGCTGCGCCTAAAGGGCCACCAAAGAAAGCACCGATGCCACCACCAATCAGTGTCCCGGCAGATTCACCAACAGCAGAAAACTTTTGTCCCACAGTGCCATTCTTACCAAATGCTTTTGTTAAATTCTTTATGTCACTAATCGCGTCATAAGCAATCGCAACGGGGACTGCAATTTTAGCTAGCTTGCTGCCAATGTTCAGTTTACTGAAGTTGGACAGGATTGATTGAGCTAGTTTAGTATCACCCAGCGCTTTCAGACCGCTGTACACATGACCCAATCCTGCTGCAAATTCCAGTGCTTTTTTTGTCATCCACAAACCCGCAATTACTTTGACGGTAGTTTGAATACCAGATTTGTTTTTGACAATATCATCTAACACATCATGGATAGCTTTTAGCGGGTCTTTCATCGTCTTTGCATTGGAACCACCGACATTTAGCCAACCAGCAATGTCTTTGATTGCGGTTTTAAACAAGGACCAGACTTCTTCACCAGCAATTTTGGCAATGTCCCACATATCTCCGGCAATACCAGTAACATCTTTTTTGTGTGCGGAAACATAGTCCAGAACGTTCTTGGCCCAATTAGCAATAGTTGCCAGCCCTTTACCTAGTGTAGTAGCGGCACTTTGAACAACAGATGATGTCAAAATCCCAGCAAGTGATTGCATGCCACTATTCTTAACATCAAGCAATGGTGCTGCCATTTTAGCCTTGATGGATGTCCAACTACCGGACAGCTGCGCAAGGGCACCTTCACTAGTTTTTCCAAATTGGTCAAATGTGTTCTTGCTTGTTGTCCCAACTTTATAAACCAAGTTCATGAAGTCGTCAGACTTGATTTTCCCGTCAGCAACCATTTTGGCAAATGAATCCTGACTGACTCCGGCAGCTTTGGCTAATTGTGCACCTAAGGTAGGAGCCTGCTTTTCAAGTTTGGCAAGGTTAGTTGTTGTTAAATTGCCTGAAGCAACGACACGTGTCATCGCTTTAGACAAGGAATCCATGCCGTCTCCGCCTTTGTGCGAAGCCGTGGCAATGCTGGCAATACCAGCACTAATGACAAGAGTTTTATCTGTGACACCATGCGTCATGGTATCAACGGTGGTTTGCATGTTGTTAATTTCGCCACCGGTTGCACCAGTCTCACTGCGTAAGTACGACATTTGGCCGGAAAGAATCTGGATATCATTGGCTGACTTACCCATGTTCTCCCACGTCATATTTAGCTTTTCTCCGGCCTCGTTAAGTTCTAGCCCAGACTTTACCGTGTCGGTAATGCTTGAACTTAGACGTTGCCAGCCGCTTGTGATGGCGTTGGTGATTAAGCCACCCTCAACAATTTTGTGAAGCAAACCCGGTGTCTTTTCGGCTTGCTTGTTTGTCCCCGATATAGCTTCCTTAACTCTGTTGAAAACAGATGGGTTAGCCTTATCCATTTCAGTTTGCAGGCCAGTCATAGAAGACTTAGCTTTTGCTAAACTGGTAGCTGTTTCATCAACACGCGTCTTCTGTGTTCTCCAAGCATCGGAGTCTTTGCCACTAGCACTGGCAATTTTATCTAGTTCAGCTGACTGTTTAGACAGTTGCTCATTAAGATTGGTAATGGAAGACTTATAGCCATCCATTTTGGCCTTGTTTGCTTCTTGCTGATTGCCTTCAGCCTGTAAGCGTTCAACATAAACCTGATTGGCACGTGCAGCAGCTGTGTATTCTTGTTGTAGGCCAGCCAAACCGGACTTTTGATAGTCCATTGCTTGCTTGGCACGGTCTTGTTGATACTGCATACTGGCCAGCTGCTTAGTGGCACCATCAATTTGTTGCTGATACTTTAAAAACTGTTGAGCAACATCGGCAGTATTGCCCTTCAACTCAGCTTGTTTGGCTTTTAGAGCGTCAATCTTAGCCTGCTGTGAATCAATAGACTTACCCAAGCCGTCATACTTAGCTTGAGCAGCGCCAACTGCATCACCAGCAGATTTCATCTCCGCTTCTTGAGCTTTCCAAGCATTTTGACTCGAACGAACGACCGCTGTTAATGATTTAACGGATTCGCTTGCCGACAATAGATCAAGGGCAATCTTGGTGCTCATTGTTGCATTAATTTGTTGTGCCACTTCAATCACCCTTTCTCTTTGTATTGCTTCCACATGATTGCCGGATCAACTGGCCGATCTTTCTTATCCTTGGCGGACATCATTTCCAGCATTTCAAAATAATCAGCATCATCAAAATCCTGCATTGACCAGTGGAAATACATGACTGCTTGCTTTTTCATCCATCTAAAGTCCTGTAGCTGATTTTCAAGCTCATAAACTTTGACGGCTGGGTTAATCTTTGCTTTTGCTGGCATCCTGCTTCTTGGCAGCTAAGTCAATATCCTCATCACTCATGCCCATCATGCGTTCAAAAGTGTAATTAACTGCCTGAATAGTTTCAGCGAATTCTAAATCCCCAAGTTTTTCAATTTCTTGCTTGTTCAGGTTTAAAACGGTAGTCAAGAAGTCGATTGAGTCATGTAACATATCGCGTTGAACCTTAATAATTTCTACCGGTTCCATATCGGCAATATCATCAGCCTTGGCCATCATTAATTGCAGATCATACATCTTTTCCATGTTGCGATTGCTGGTTTTAACTTCGTGTACACGATTGCTAAGTTGACTAACTTTAATTTTCATTGGTAATACCATCCTTTTTATTTGATAAGGTCGCTGTGGTGAATCGGACACCACCAAGTTCACCAGAAAGCGACTTTTGAGCATAAAAAAATAGCGCACGTTCGTGAGCCATTAATCAGTTGTTACTATGAAATTGTGCCATCATTATGGAGCTGGAGTTTTAGTGGTACCCGCTGGAGTTGTAGTGGTACCAGATCCTGTTGAACTTTCCGGCAATACGTATCCGCCGAACACTTCTTTGTACATGTTGGCTTTATCAAACCCGCTATCAAGATCGCTATAAATCTTGTATGGCTGATTATTAAAGGCCATAGTAGACAGCGCTGTGTAAGTCAAAGTGTCATCTACACGTAGTTCTGCTGCCGCATCAGTCTGAATGTTAGCTGCGGTTTCGGTCATGATGCCATCGCCAAAGCCATAATAGAAAAAGTGTAAACGGTCAATGGTTTGAGTGGTAATAAGTAAGGCCACATGAGCCTTCAAATCCTCATCCGTATAGCCGCCCTTGCTATCACTGACAAAGCCTTTGATTTGCTGCTTGGTTTTGTAATCCAAGTTGTTAATATCCAAAGCTACTGATGGTTCTGAAGTACCAACGGTAACGTCTTGGACGTTGTTGTTGCCATAGATCTTAGTAATGGTGCCTGCTAAGCCTGTAATGTTGGCAGTTTTAGTACCTAAATCTTTGTGATCGACAGTATAGATACCGTCTGTGCCTAATCCTGCCCCAGTACCAGAAATTAACTTTTGTGATTCATCTACCAAAGCTAACTTGATTTGATATAAACCTACTGTTGCCATTTGAATTCCTCCTAAATATTCTTTGTTCTGCTGAAATAAAACGTGTTAAAAAGTTGCTGTGTGTCGGGGTCTAATGTGCGTTGTCTAACCGCGGCTACCTGCCAATGTTGATGAGTAAAAGCCTTCATCATGGCTATCTCAATGGTTTCGGGGTCAGAATCAAGCAGTTGTGAGTACCAAATCTGTACTTCTACTTCCTGATTTAATGCCCAGAAATCGTTGTCGCCATATGCAGTTGGATCATTTGCAGCATCAGTAATCAACACAACAGTTTTTTTAAGGCTGTCGACTAATTCTTGCGGCAGATTGTTGCCTTCAACCGCATCAATACTGGCAATCCCGGCTTGGCTAAGCATTGTTACCGCATCATCTACGGCGCTCATTCATCCCCACCACCATTCGCTTTGGCAATCATTGCCTGATATTTCTCAGCTTCAGCGGCAAATACAGCATCTTTGGCATCGTCACGGGCATTATCAACAAAATGGTCAGCACGAATATACTTGGTTCCATCATTCAAGAAGCCTGCAATGAATGCTTTATTACCAAAGCCAACCGTTGAACTTCCATTATGGTCACCGTCAATATCTCCCGCAGCACTACTGATGTCTTCGCTCAAATGCCCATACTTACCGCCGTCTCCCTTAGTATTTGGGTGTTTTTCTTTGGTGGTCTCTGCTAGTTTCTTAGCGTAAACATCAGCACCAGCCTTGGTAATCTTTTCTTGGTCGCTAATAGACAATTCGGCAGCCTTTGATACTTGCTTAAGCCATTGACCAAGTGCCTCATCCATATCCATGGTTATGCCCCCTTAGTTGTTTTGACCAGGGTTAGATAGTCATAACGAATAGCATCATTACTGTCGTCCGGGCTAATGTCTGAAATGTCATACACGATGCCATCTATTCTTGCCTGCTGTTGGCTTGCGTTACGTATATCGTGCCTGACAATAACTGTGATTGAATTATCCAAACGTGTTCCCACAAGCGTGTACTGCTGTGTGAGTGTTCGTTTCTGCTGTTTGAAGTGCAGGCTATAAGCCAGAACAAAGCTAGTGACATTGATGCCGGCACCAGTCTTGTGCGATTGTGGAGAACCGAAATCAACCTTGCGGCTGAAATCACTCGGTTTGAAATTAGTTGCCATCAGCATCACCACTGTATGAATTTTCCGGCTGATTGGCCTGCAAATGGAGTAACATCATCAGAACTCCTTGTGATAGTCCGTTTTCAAGAGCGCGGTCATAATATTGCTGTGTAACCATTGTCTTAATGGCAAGTTTTGCAATCGGATCGGATTCATCGAGAACTCCTACTGAGCTTGTTACTACACCCGTAGCACCAGCAACCAGATTTGTAATGGTTGTCTTTTCGGCATCATCAAGATTAAGTTCTGCCATTAGGTCAGTAACAATATCAGGTTGAAAGCTGTCATTATCAGCCATTACTTCATCTCCTTAATTGGCCGCCTGCCAGTCGATCAGCAAACTGTTTATTTCATAGGCGACCTTTTAAAATTATTTACCTGCGCTAGCTGCTGGGAAGTTTGCTTGCTGGTCAGCAATTGTGGAGAACGATCCAGCTACAAAGGCATCAGCATCAGTTGCTTTCACATCAAAGCGGTCAATGACACGCAGCTTAGTCTGATCATGCTCAAACGCACCAGCGCCAATGTTGGTGACAACCAAGCTCATCTGTTGACGGTCAAACAGTGTGGCAGCCTGAGAAAGATCGCCATAATACAACGGATAAACTGGTGCAGAAGCGGTGCCTGCACTTGGCAGCCAACGATCAGAGATGACAACCACCTGATGGCCACGAATGCTGTAAGGCATGTCAGGAACAACGTTGGCCTGAATAAGATACTGGCCCATGGCGTCCTTAACCTTTGCCAACTGTGCAAACCCGCTAACATTGGTCATCAAAACCGATGTGGACTGGATAGCCGGGTCAACGGCTGTGTAGATCATATCCAAAATGTCGTCAAACTTAGCAATTGTTGGCTTCTTAGGAGCGTTGTTCATTGCTGAAATGATGACACCGTTGCGCGTCACAACATCCTTACGAGAAACAAATTGTTCAATCCACGCTTGAATATTTTGATTGCTGTCATTAAGCAAAGTGTTCGGCATTGTAGAAATACCAGCATACCGATGAATTGTGTATTTGATTTGTGTCAGCTTGGGATCATCGTTGTCACCAATAAGCGCATCCTCATCATCAAGATTTGCCAGAGGTGTGATTGTTTCAAAAGGCTCATACACGCGTGACCCAGTAGGAGTAGAAACATTCTCAACCTGGACGTATTGTTCGAGTGACGCATATTGACGCTTGAGCTCGTTGATATTGGTCTGAATATCAGGTGGGATCGTCAGCCCTGCATTGGACGTATCACCGTCAGTGTTGCCGGAAGTTACCAAATCCGTAATCCGCTTCTTGCCCGTAGCCAGATCAACAAAATTGTGGACAAAGTCTTGGGCCTTAGTCGTTTTCTTAATGATGTTTACCTTTTTGTCCGTAATGTCAGCTGGCTTTTCTGCCTCCGCTTCAGCTTTAGCGTCATCCAACGATGACTTTGCAAAATCTCGAGCGGTTTTAGCAGCCTTCAAATCATCCATTACTTTATTAACGTCATCTTCCGTATAAGAAGACGGATCAGATGCCAAGGCAACCGCCATCTTTTGCGACTCGTCTTGTAAATCCGTTACCTTTTGTCCCGCTGAAATCCACGCGGTGTTTAAATCGTTTACACTAGCCATTATTTGGCCTCCTTATTTTTAATGCCTAACAACAAAGTCAGCTTAGGATTAATGGTTTTCTTTCCATCATCCTTAGGCTGGCTTTCAGTTGGCTGACTGTTTGCTTTTACCATTAATGATTTAACACGGTGAATCATGTCAGTTGTTAGTGGCAAAACGCTGTTTGTAACTGCTGGTGCTGTATCAAACATGATGTCATCGGCGAACCCTTTCTCAACAGCATCTTTGGCATTGATCCATGTCTCGTTAACCATCATGTTGTACACATCACTTGGACTCATACCGGTTTTTGCTACATAAACATCAACCAATGATTGGTCAATACTGTCTAACGATTGGCCTGCTGAATTTAATGCATCAACATTGCCGTTGGCTGACGTTGACGCCCTGTGAATCATCAGCTGAGCTGTTGGTGCCATCTCGACTCTGTCTCCTGCCAAAGCAACTACCGATGCTGCAGAAGCAGCAATCCCAACGATGTTAGTGACAATGCTGCCGGAATAGTTCTTAATGGCTGTTGCCATCTCGCTACCAGCAAATACATCACCGCCAGTGCTATTAATCTCCAAAACAACGTCCTGTCCGCTTGCCTGCGATAATGCATCAGACAAATCAGACGGGGTAACTGTCTGGTAACCAAACAATTGGTAAACATCAACATCATCTTCGCTTGAAATAGCGCCCTTAATTGGTACCGTTACTGCCATTCGTATCACCTCCTTTAAGGTTAGACTCCGCAGACATATATTTAGGTGCATCTTCTGGCAAGAAACCGACACGGCGAAGCAAAAAGTCGGATTGGTTTCCAGAAAGCGCGCCGTTTTTTACAGCACCCCCAATTGCTGCTAAATAGCTGCTCCGATCCTGATCAATGGCCGGCTGAATATCGATTTCAATAGCAGCCGAGAATTTCTCATTTAACTCACTGGCAATAGCCTGTGCATATCGGCTGAGACTATTCGCATACATGCCCTCAATCATCGATAAGGATGACTGCTGGTCACCTTGACCATTCAAGTAGCTGTCAGGAATGTTGTATACTTTCGCAATCTGCTTGCTTGTCCAATCTGTCGATGAGAGCAGCTTAGAGACATCAGAGTTTAGCTCCAATGGAGCATATGTTGTCAGCTCATCAAGCACGACTGGACCATTATTAGAAGTTGCTTGAGTCATGAATCCAGCCGACAATGCCTGCTTCTCTTTGAGGCTTAGCGCTGACCCATTCTTTGCAGTCAACGTCCCGTTTGAAGTAATAGCCTTTGAGAGCGCCGATATTGTCAACCCATTGGTGCTGTTTTTGATGTTCAGTTCGTTTTGCAGAGCTAACAGTGGCGAGCGGCCAACTTCTCCACCATTCCCAATGCCGAGTAGTCTAAGATGAATCATGTCTGACTGTGGCACATTGTTTATAAGAGAAATACTTGGTTCGTCAAAAGAAACGTTGTAAGTGAGTCCAGTACCATCGCTCAAAATAAATACAGATACCTGAGACGGGCGCAAATATTCAAGACGAACTGGCTGGCCGGTAAGCTGGTTGCGCCAAATATAGGCATAGGCATTCCCATCAAGCAGTAGCTGTGCCGTCATCGACTGCCAAAAGGCTTGCCGATTAGTGGTTGCTGACGGGTGATCAAGAATCGTTTGTGTTCGCGGCTGTCCTGCTTGCATATAACAGGTTGCCAAGTCAGCGGATAATTGATAGATCGTTGCATAAAGGTCTGAGTTAAGTAGAGCTTTCTGTGCGGATACATAAGCGGCTGGATCAACCATTAATCCAGTCATCATGTCGCCATCGGCTGATTCAAGCACGCTCTCATATTGGGGAGCAGCACGATTAGTTGCTTTGTTATTCAGAAATCCAAAAATCACCATCAGTCACCTCCTTTCTTGGCCTTGCTCATCACAATCGCTGTGGCTACCAATAGCATTCCCAAAATCACTTGCCCGACTAATAGGCTGACTGAGAATGCGGCATACACTAGAACACCAAATCCACATAAAAAAAGAACCGTCTCAATATTTGCAAGGAGAAACAGTCCTGCCACTTTCAGAGCTTTACTAAATTGTTCAACCAACGGGATCACCTCCAAACCCAAACTGGCCGTCTTCGATCATTTTTTTGAACTTCTTGGGCGTCATCAGTTCAACTTCTTTGGTGCGGTCATTCGCTATTCCATAATCCTCGAAGTGATACATGCCTTGATAAAGAGCGTCAATTAAGGCATCAACCACATCGATTTTCAACGTTGCTTTGGCCTTATCGACTTGAATCCCGACCTTGTCTTCATAAATTTGGGCATTAAGCAGTGCTTTTTCCATGATTTTGTCGTCCAATCTAGTGATTGATTTCTCAATAAACATCGTTTGCAAAAACTTAGTTGGGTCTTTCAGTTCACCTGTTCGTTGCTTGACCGGCAAAAGGTTCCAGCCAGAATTAAGCTCTAACTGTTTAACCATGCGTGTAGCACCCATTGCATCGTATCCAAAGCACATGACGTTCAACCGGTGCTTCTCAACAAAATCAATCAGCCATGTATACACCTGATCATCATTGATAATCCCTTGCAGATGGCTAGTGATTGTGCAAAAGCCTTCTTTTGCCAACTCTCGGTAGGCAATACCGTCTTGCTTTTCCTTGGCTTCAATTGATCCAGCTTTTTGCCAAGGAATAAACGAATGTTGAGCAATGTACCAGTGTTTTCCATCACTATCTTCATATGGAAAAACAAAAGCAAGCGCAGTGTTATCGCTGAACATCGAATAGTCAAATCCGATATAAACATCACGACCATCAATTTCGAAGCTAGGAATGATTGCGTGTTCAACGTCTGCTAGTTTCAAGTAACTATCTGATGATTCTTGAAGCCACATATTCAGATTCTTGTTCTGAAAATCTCCAATATTGTTTGAGAGCATGTCACTGTCACGTTTGTCCACCAAACCTTGCATTAACACTTCTCTTTGATCAGGAAAATCCAATAGTGGATTACTCTTAACCCAAGTTTCGGGCTTGAACGTCTCATTAAGACTGTCTTGTGCCCAAATAAGTCCTAAGTACGTATCAGCATCTCGTTTGTAATCCTGTTCCATGGCCTGCTGTATCATTTTCTGATCTTCATGAAACGGTACTCCGGGTTTAGGATAAGCTGTTGAAATCTGGATGAACTGGCGATTTTTCACTTTGACTTGTCCAGATATGATTTTTGATATCTTATCGCGGCTTTCGACTTCTCCGATTTCATCAAAAATAGCTGTCGTAAAATGATAGCTATCATATTGGCCCGATTCATGACTTATTGGGCGTAACACGTTATTGTTGTTACGCATAAGGATCTGGTCTGACTGGATACTATGGGTATCCAAGCCAACCTCAGCCGCAAGCGAACTAAAAGGCCCATTAGCAATGATCTTTTTCATCATTCCTTTGATGTACCCATATATTTTCCCGGTTTGCTTGTAATTAATCGATGCTACTAAGAAATCTTGGTTAGACAATCCCAGCGATTCAACTAAATATGAGTAACACGCAATGATTGACATCATGTACGTCTTGCCTTGACCACGTGCAACACTAACAATGGCACGACTAAACCGTTTACCACCATCTTGATTACGCCAGCCGATAAGTTGAGACAATATAAAAGCCTGCCAAGGCATAAGCTTGGTAGGCTCTCCGGTATCGACATCCGGGCAAATAGCAGCGAATTTTAAAATGTTGCTAACCTTGTTTAAGTCATAATTGAACGGGAAACTATGGTCACCTTCTAGCGAACGCTTTAGATCCTGTAGATGCCTGAATGCGGCAAGTTGAATTAGATATCCGGCTTGTTGATCACCACTAAGAACGCTTAATGCATAAGCTGTCCCCGGGTCCCTAAAGGTACTAATAACTTCTTCAAAATTTCCACGCTGATAAGCTCCAAGAACATCATGGGATTGTGTTAAGTCAACTCGGTTCACCTAACATCGCCTCCTAAGAACTTCTTCATCTCGGCGACTGCATCAGGCTTATTGTCAGGCGGCTTAATTGTTGCAAGATCTGCACGGCTCTTAGGTGACAGCCCTAGTTGAATGCCAATCGCAGTCATTTGCTTAGAAGCATCATTATATATGGCTGTGGCGGGATTGCGCTTATATCCCATGAAGTCTTTTCCAACAACGTCTCCCGCACTATTTTGAACGCTCCTGTATATGGCTTGCTGAACACCATCCTTTTTGATCGACTCGTAGGCTTCTCGGTAAATCTCATAGGCACTGCAGTAGTTTTCAACCAAATTAGCATCGATGCGTTCAATCACTGATTGTTGCTCTAAAACAGGTAGAACACGGCGCCACATTGCTTTAGCGATTCGACCTAAATAAGTTGGCGGTGTGGTCGGAAAATTGCCGTTGTGTTGGTCTTTATAAGCTTTTTTGACGATCTCACCCACCTCCTAACTTCGGGCTGACCCCCCCTAGGTAAAATTTTTGAAAATTTGATTTTGCCACAAGACGACAGCTGGTGTGCGCTCCCCGACTAGAGCCAGTAAGGGGGGGCGTCCAAAAAATTTAGCGTTTGTCATTCTCACTGCTGACGGTCAATCAGTTCAACTATCCGTTTTACGTCACGCAAACGTGGCGATCCCTTGAGCGTATTGGATTGACCGGTGCCATAGTACGTTTTCTCCCAAGCTGTCTTGGCTTGGTGGCAGGTCTTGCAGCACGTGACAAGGTTAGACGCATCACTCATGCCGTTAGCATCATCTTCGATTGGCACCACATGATCAACGATGTTCCCTTGTGTCAGTCTTCCACGTGCTTTGCAGTATTGGCATAGATAGTAATCACGATCAAGCACCAGTTGACGAAGGTGCTTCCATTGTTGTGTTTTGTAAAACTTGTACTGTTCACGCTTGCTGACTGAACGATTGCGTGTGATGTGGTTGTACTTCCAATAGTCACGTTTCTTTTCGTCCGCTGTGGTTTCCAATGACTTGTGCTGTGCGCAGTAGCGTGCCGGCCACTCTACAACATTGTGGCAACCAAGTGCACGGCAGCGATGTACTCTTGGCATGTGTTTTTCTTCTCTCAATAGTTTCTCAATGATTCGGTATTCGGCATCGTATAGGTTGCCGTATTCGGTGTTCCATACTCTAGACATCTGGGACACCTAGTATTTCAAAACGATAGCCATGGGCCGTATTTTGGTTTGCGTGATCTAGCTGTGTCCCTCTAACCGTTTGTGTTGCATGAATCTGATCACTATGGAATAGATCTCCCAGTTGCTCAATCACAATCTCGCTGTAGCCGTCCATGATGATCTCTCTAAGTTGACTCACCATATCTTTTAGATCGGCGAATGTTGTCCAGCCAAAATGCAGGTCAGGCAATGGGATGACTAAGTTGCGATCGCCCGATTTCTTCATGCCGTAATTGACCGGAATGATTTTGTCATTGAACGCTTCAGCCATTTCACTTATCGATAAGCCTTGTTTCGGCTTTACGCGAATATGAATGCTGTACTGCGGAACTGTGCCATTTTCGGTACTATGCTGCTCATACACTTTGTAGTCGCCTAACACCATCTCGAACTTATCAGGATCGTATCCACACAACTCCATCAAAGTTCGTGGGTCTTTATTTGGCTCATGCTTGAGTCTCATTAAGGCCGTGACCGTTTGGCTACCATCAGCATTAAGAGCGACTTTTCTGTCAGCGGACGGTGTCTCCCTATTTGTGCCATCTGAATCGTATTCATTAGGCATGGGTGATTGAAACTCAATCCCAAGCCGTCTTGCTTTGCCCTAAAGCGCATCATAGCTAATCCCGAGCTTGTCTGCCGTCTCTCGTCTTGTAAATCCTTCGGAGGCGAGCTTCCTAATGCTACTGATTTGTTCATCTGTCCATTGCATCTGCTCGCCTCCAGAAATTTAATCTTTGACGTATTTTAGCAGTAGTTCGTCAGGTCGCTTACCTTTCGATTGCAAACTAAAAGCGCCATGCTGTTTAGCACGACGCTTGTCTTGTTTGATTTAGAAAAGCGGTCAGCCTCAACCAACCGCTTGCTTATGTAATGCCACAATGAAGTGGCCATTTGAATTAGATTAACTGCGCATTGGGTGTTCCTGCACCCTTACTGGTTAAGTTTATTAAAGCGCACTTAATGCCGTGTGGTGGATTCGAACCACCATTGGATTACAACCAGTCACGGTACCTGTTGCTACATACATTTCGAGGGGGTTTCCATTGGCTACCTACCAATAGAACAATAACAATATAACACTGCAAAACAATCTATGTCTTCGTTCATAAGCCGCTAATACTTCGCTAATAGACCACTATTTTGCAGCTGTTCATAAATCGCGCCTTGTTTGTAACCTTCTGCAAATCTAAGTAGAGCACGATGTTTATAGTGGAAGTATTGGGTTGACTGGTAACCTAGTCTATCCATTGCTTCTAAGTCAGAGTATTCATTTGGATCAACATACAGATCAAACAGAATCTGTTTGCTTTTGTTATCACACAAGCTAATTGCCAATAAGATGTCACGTAGTTCATTCTCTGCGTCAATCTGCTTAACCATTCGGCTTTCTACACTGTTAGCAAAAGATGGTGCTTTCGGCTGTGCATCGAATACTGGCGACTTAAGTTCTGACATACGTTTGCCTGCTTGGCGCATTAATCGGCCACATCGGCTTAGTTCCTTCTTAGCTTCGTTAATCACCGCATCCTCATTCATCTATCCGCCATCCTTTGCTATAATAAGTTGTCGAGTTAAATAGTTTAAGATGGCCATGTCCGTAAGGATGTGGCTTTTTTCATGTGGCTTTATTTTATTTTGTGGGTAAATACCCTAAAGCTTAATTTGCTGTCGAGTAAACAAAGTAATCTCTTTATTTACTCGGCTCAAATGCGACTCTGTGACAAACGTCTACCACGTTCGACTAGTTCCGCACGTTGTTCATCGGTTAGCACCCTTGTTTTATGTTCACGAGGTTTGGTGATGTACCAGCCTTTCTTCAGCTCACCTTCAATGCTCATGATCTGGCCATCGTCATACTTCGTTACGGCTAGGTTATCCAATAATGGACTGTATTTGTTAAAGTCCAACGTTCGGCATGAGTAAATATGCCAGCGTTTAGTTTCACCATCGATAGATAAGATAGTTTCTTGTTCTTCTAGGCTCAAATGCTGTTTCATTGATTCACCTCATCTGCCATCGTTAATTCATGGATCACTTGATTCTTTTCAGCCGTGCTCAATTCGTCAATTGCTGAAACTAGATAATACTGTTCATCGCTTGTGTGGCCTGCACTCATTCTCATGAACTTGTGACTGGCCCATAAAATGGTTCGCCATATATCGTTATCGTGATCCTGTAACCCATCTGCTAAGAAGTTAAAGTAGGCTTTACGACAACGTTCGTGCTCGATTGGTGTTAATACCTTTCTGCTAGTCAATAGTTAGTCGCCTCTTTCCAGTTGTAAAACACATCGTTTCTGACAATTGGCTTTGGTGTCTTAGCCTTGCCAGTTAGATTAAGTTGCTTCGTCACTCCGATACAGGCAGCCTTGAAGTCGTGACGTCTAACTACGACTGCCTCAACTGGCACTCCTGTGTGCATTGCGAATAACCGAAACGTCAGCTTGTTACCGTTATCGATGCCGTATGGACCAAATGAGTTCTTAACGTCGTACACGTGTAGAATGTGCATGAAGTCATCGTAGATAACGAAGTCGGGCGTGTATCGAATGCTGTTGATTGATGCGCCTTGGCTAATCAGCTTCTTCTCAGCAAGTACGAAATGTGGATGCACTGATACGTGATCAGGATTGACTTGCTTAAGAATGAACCGCTCGTAGAAGTCCAGCTCTTTTTGGCTGTCAAACTTCTGTCCCCACTTTTCAATCTTGGTTCCACGCTTGTTCAGCGCTGTTGGCGAGTTCAATGCATTGGCCTCCCTCCGCCGTTGTGAACATCCCAGATGGTCATGATTGCTAGTACGGCAATTACGATGCCCATTGTAATGTAATAGCCTGTTCCCATCAGATAACTCCTAACGCCCACACTAGTAGTGACTTAATATGCTGCCACACTGTAGGCTTTTTCTTGTGTTCTAAATGCGCTGCCCAGCCATTCGTCGGGAATCCATCATGTTTGTGGATGTCGCGATGGCTTAGTGGCGTTGGCAATATAACTTTCTTAGTTTGCATATTGAGCCGCCTCGTAGTCTTCTAGCCGCGTCATGTAAGTCTCGGCTTTGCGTAGATCAACCATGCCGTTCTTTTGGCGATACCTAGTTAGGTACTTGATGATGTTGCCGATCATGAAGCCCCTAAACTCATCAGCACTCATCTGATCAGCGAAAGAGTCGATCAAATCACGACCGTTTTTGTTTTGGTAATAGTCTGGCTTAATCATTCTTAATGTCCTCGAACCTAGCTTTATTTATTAAGTTAGCAAGCACCCATGGGGCGTAAAAATCGTAGCCGTCTTCTGGATCTTCGCTTTCGAAGAACTTAATCATCCAGTCGTAATCTTTCTGTGACACAATTACCGACATTCGTCCTAAAAACAATGTATCCTGCCTGCGCTAGTGCCACCCTGATGCTATCTTGTGTGGCTTTCTCCTTACCTTTAATCGTCATACGGAAGCACGTCCCATAATTTTAGATGCATATCATTCGGTAATTTTTGTTTATTATTCATTGCTACCTGCCTCCGCGATCTCAATCGTCATTTGGATAATTCAAGTCACTGACCTCAACTGGCCTATATGCTTTTTTAAATACATCGTCATTAACAACCTCGTGCGCTCCATTAAGATCTGTCTCAATCCAGTCGCCATAATTGATATTCGCGTAACCACCGTGTACTTTCATCATGTATACGCCACGTGGAACTAAATCATCGTCCATCACTTGCTCAATGGAACTAACTTCTGTTTGAATGCGAATGTGATACTTACGTGCCACTGTCAATGAATCAAATTTCTCCATCTCAACCAGCGTCGTTTTTGCGTACATCATTGTTCATCACCACTTACGTGCCAGTCACCAAGCCGCAGCATTTCTGCTATTGCCTGATCAACTCGCACACCTTTCACTTGATATTTTTTCATGAATGTTTCAATGCCAATCCTGTGTTGCTCCATGTGATGACCACGACACAGTGGCATGACGTACCGACCAATGTGGCTCATTATGCGGCGGTTGTTACCCATCCCCACAGACTGAATATGAGCAATGTCCGCATGCTGCCGACAAATAGCACATTGGCGATATTTTAGCCCGTAGTAACTCAATGCATAATCACCTTGTTGTAAATTTATCATTTCAACATTCCTCCATTAGTCCACCATAAACGCGCTAAGACCGAACATTTCTTTACCTGGACTGTCTAAATTTGTTTCTGTGATGTCATAACAATGATCTTTATCTGCATTAGTAACTTTTCTAATAAAATCAATTGCTTTTTCCTTTGTAGAAAAAATGCCTGCAATTCCATAATCCACCATGTCATATGAACTATCATCATAATCAACAACATATAATTTCATCGTTTATCCTCCAACAGCTTCAATTCGTCTCGCACGATTGAAACGGCTTCTTCGCCTGAGCGTGCCACGCCGTAAATAACATTTTTATCTCGTAAACCGTTCGTCGCTTGTTCATATTGCTTGTGAATGTCGTGATGACTCATTGGCGTTGGCAATATAACTTTATTAGTGCGTCCGCTTCTGTTGTTCATAAGATTTAAGTGTCTCCTGTTCTCTAATCCCTAGCGCTAGCAAATGGCCTAGAGCCACTTCGTAATTGGCGAATTTGTTATCAACCTTGTACTTTACCAGTCGATCAGCTAACCAATCAGAGACTGGATAAGCCCGATTATGGATCTCATGTAGTCCACGCTTTTTGTTATCCATATTGTCATGCTCACACTCCTTTCATCTGCCGATGATCAAATTTCAATCGGACTGATCATTTGCCCGAATTGTGCAAGAACCTTGTTCCACCTTTTAATAATTTGATTCGATGACCTAAGCTCTCCTTGGGTAAAATGATCAGCCAAATCTTCAAATCTTTGACCTGATGGATGCGACTCAAACAGTGCCTGTTCTAACGCAAACTGTTCAAACTCAATTTGTCGTTGTTTGCATTGATCAGCCGCAACTTGATTCTTGCCATCTAACAGTTTTGCTTTCTTGGCATAATCTGCTGCACTATCTAAGTACATTGCAACTGCCAACGTGTAAGTTAGATGTAGTTTGACCATCACGTCGTTAAATTCAGTTAATGTCATGAGTCAAACCTTTCTGTCATCTTCTGAGTGTTCTTAACAAACTTAATCTTGGCTGTTCGCAATTGACCTTCACGATTCTTTTGAACATCGAAGATTAGGTTGTCGACTGCTTGCGGAGTTGCATGCTCGCGATATAGGAATGCTACTGCGTTACTGTCCTGCTCAATTGAGCCTGATTCACGTAGATCCGATAGACGTGGTGTGCCATTATCACGAGATTCAATACCACGGCTTAACTGACTGAGTAAGATAATCGGAATATTTAATTGGTTCGTCATTAACTTCAATTGACGTGTGACACCTTCAACTTGCAGACGGCGCTCTTTCTCATTTGGATTAGTAACTAATTGCAAGTAATCAATGATGGCAAGGTACTTGCCTGTTTGTGCACTCGCCGCTCGCTCTGTGATTTTGCTGGCGATACTCTGGATGTCACTAAACTGGTCGTAAAATACCAAGTCCCACTTATCCACCATCTTGATCCCGGCCTCTAGGTTGAAACGATCGGTTCCTTTGATCATCTGATGTGGATTAGAAAACTTCTGTAAGGGAATCGCTGTCAGATTTGCCATGATTCGGTTATGGTTCTCTTTGTTAGGCATTTCTAACGAGAAGAAATCTATGGTTAAATCTGGATCTTTTCTGAAGGCTTTGATAACGAGGTTGGCACAGAAGGCTGATTTACCAACCGCTGGCCGTGCACCAATCGTCAACAACTCACCACCAACTAACCCACGACCCGTTAGATTATCGATGAAGTTAAACGTGTGAATACCATCGGTCGTTTCCTCATCAAGCCGCTTTTCAAGTTGCTTACCAAGATCCGTCATTGTCTCAACAGGGATTTCGTCTGGCTGGTTCATTTTTTCTAAAAGTTTCTGCATCTCTTTAGTGATTGATGTTCTCGGTGTTTCCGCATATTGCCTAGATAATTCCTGTAATGACCGTTCTAGGTATGCTCGCTTCACAGCTCTTAGATAACCTTTAAATTCAAACTTGAGTTGTTCAGAATTACTGAGTTGTTTCCAAAAATCATCAGGAACTGGATGACCATTTCGCTCGTCAAATTCTCGTCGTAGCTGAATAAATCCTTTAAATTCCCCGTTACGCTCATTGATAAATTTAACGAGTGCTCGCAAATCTGGGTTCGTAAACCACTCAGGCTTAACCACATTCACGCGAATCAATGATGGTTGATCTACTAACGCGTTAACTACGTTAAATTCAATGTCTGTTCCGCTGTACATATTGCTCTATATCCTCTCTAGTGATAGGAACGTCAGGATCAGATTCAAATTGATTGATAACTGACTCAACATCCCAACCACTCATTTCCAATGCTTCTTGAATGGCATCATCTTTAGTTGATTCAACTGTCGATGTACTACTTGGTTTAGCAATTCGTTCATCCGGCTCATTTAAGTAGTTCTCAAAATGCGTTGGTGCAAACAAAGTTGATGGTCTTAGATACTGATTCATCTTTGGATCGTTCTTCCATTGCGCAGCTTTCTTATTAACTACTTTCGCTAAATCAGATTTCGAATAGCCATCGTTCAATCTGGCACAGATCAATTTCCGATTCGTTTCAACGTTTCTAAAATGCTTTCCAGTTTGTCTATTGAAAAATTCCATGAACTTTCCGAAGTCGACAATAGGTTCTTTATATTCTTTAAGTTCTTGTTTATGGGGCGACACCTGGGGCGTTACATGGGGCGACACTTGTTCTTTTTCTGACTTAAAAGCTTGATAATCCGCGTAGTTATTGACTTTAAGCCTTGTCCCATTTTTGACCGAACTTGAACGAGAAATCATATCGTCTTGTTCAAGTAATTCCAGAAATCTTCTAGCAACTTTTCTGTCAACACCCCAGCGTTCTGACAGTTTCACGATTGATGTGACTTTTTCACCAGTGCCAACTTCTACCAAGTGACCTTTTACAAAAGCCTTTTTTGGCTTGTGATTAACCATCAGCAGAATGTCGAGCCACCATTTTAGGTATCGCTCGTTTCCTTCCTCCCATAGCCAATTGGAGCGGATGGAGCGATACACCTTGATCCAACCTTCATCCGCCATTTGCTACCTCCTAGAATGGCAGGCCGTCATCTGAAACATCGATTGAATCAACGCCGTTGCTTGCAAACGGATCAGAAGCACTAGACTTAGTAGATGACTGTCCATCTTCCTTTTTCCACTGATGCTGAACTTGAGGAAACTCAGTTTCTGAAAAGTCCCAAGGTGCAGCACGATTGACGTTAGTCGTGTTCCCTTTATAGGTATTCTCTTCGTTCTTAAGTGATACGCGGACAGGTTTGTGATAAAGAAAGTTGATGAAGTCGTCTGGAAAATCAAAGTCCTTACCATCCGGAAATCCAGCAGCTTTTAGAATGATTGGTAGGTGTTCGGTGTCATATTCATTTGTCTTCTTGCGCTTCCAGTTATCCAAGAAAACGTGTCGGTTGTGATATTGACCGTTTGTTTCAGTTAAATTAGGTGCTTTATCTAAGTCATTACGAACAATCAAATCCAATTGCAGCGATTCAGCGCCACTTTTAGTTGCACGTTCTTCAACTTTGTTAATAACCATCTCGTAGTCGCCAGCTGGTAAGGCATCATAATCCCCACCCTTTGGCAGACTGTCATAATCCATGTGCATTTTTGCCATTATTTAGTTGCTCCTTTTTCAGGTGTTTTTGCTGTAGTTTTAGGTGATTCTTTAGATTCAGATTTTTTGACTGGATCGCTGCCAAATTTGTACAAGTCTTCGATGGCTGTTGCCGTACGACTGTCTAGTCGATTCTTCGCGAAGACAGCATCGCTTCCCTCCAGAATCACACCACGTTCTCCGGTTTTCGGGTTTACAATCATCCGGCCTACTACATCAGCTAGTCCTAAAAGTCCATCACGGACGCTGTCACGAATTTCTGGTGCGTACTGGTTAAACTGCTGACCAGTTTCAGTAGTGATTTCAATCTGTCGTTCCCATGCTGTCGTTACAATATTGATGTTTGGAATCATATAGAGTGTGGTCATAATGCGTGCGAAGTAATTGGTCCACTGGGAGTAGTCTTGGATTTCATTTGAAATACCGTTCTTACTACCTCGCCCTTTTTCAACAAACCAATCCTTTTCAAAACTGGATATATTGTCGATAACTAAGTTGTCATAATCCTTACTAATCTGATTGACCGTCTTCACAAATTCAGTAATATCCTTTTCTGGATTTGATCGATCGAATTGATATATATCTACATCCTGCCCCGCTAAAACACGGTCTGAATTATCCAAACTTAAAACTAGAGTTTTACCTTTTAGATATTTCACCGAGCTAGTCTTACCGATGCCTGGCTTGCCATAGATAATGACCTTCCAATTCTTGTTTCGTTGAATATTCTTGCCATTTACAATTGCCATATCTTTCTCCTAACTGATCCTGATAGATTCACCTTGCTCAAGGTGCGCACCTTTGACGTCTGCACCATTCTTTAAGGCATCTTTTAGCACTGCTCGCTTAAGCTCGTGTACTTCCTTGATTTCGAAATACTTATCTGGTACCTGTGCCTCATCATCGATCTTCAAGCGCACCGGATTCTTCTGGATTCGAACGTTTCCTCGAACACTTTCAATCTTCTTCACGTCAGCGAGGTTCATCGAATTAAGCAAGAACTGCTTCATGTGGTCCTGATTGACCTTGATCTGCTTGCGCTTAGCTTGCAGCCGTTTAATTTCCTTGTCGTACATATTCAGCGAAGCATCAGATTGCTTCAGTACCACAGCGTAATTAGCCGCCTTATCCTCAATTGCACCGCTGATGGAATCTAATGTGTCCTGTATCAATTGAGGGTCATCCGTGCTTTCCAGCAGACTTAACACTTGCTGGTACTGAGTATCTAGCTCATATAACGTTTCCATTAAGCAGCATCCCCTTCGTTGATGATGATTGCGCCTAGATCGTTGAGCATATCGAGTGGTGTCTCATAGCCTGCATCCTGGAATAACATGTCAAGTAACTCACCGGCATATACACCTGTCAGCTGTCCTAACAGTAAGCTGCTGTTGTGCTTCTTAAGTTGAGCGAGTAACTTGCCTGCGTCTTCCGCCTTGAATAGGTATTCCACACCGTTAAGCGTTAGTGAGCGAACCTCATCGCAGGTAAACAGTTCGTTGCCTTGGAAATCTCGATCAAACAGAATACGATCGTCAACTGGATCAGCTACCATGTGATTTTCGAGGTCTCGTGGATTAGTCATTAGCAGCCTCCTTAAGGTCCTTGAGGTAGTTATTGATGTCGTCGTAGATGTTCGTTGCCATAAGCATCTGACCAGCTTTGTGTTCATCTAGGCTTCGTGTTGCGAGTGGCTGCTTACGCAATGGTTCAATTCGATTATCTAGTAGAGTGATAAAATGCTCTGTTGTTTCAATTTGTGCTTGGGTTACGTAGTGGTTCACTTCTTCAAGATCCATTTGCGTTTATCTCCTTTTCTGTATACAATCTGGTTAATTAATATTTTCTTCATCGGTCGATCAGAGCTGCCACTCTGGTTGACCTTTTTTCGTGGCTGCATGGATTGCAGACCTGCTAGTGCTAATCTGTCAGCTAACGTTCAACCACCGCCTTTCATGTGGGATAATGCTTATGAGGTGAATACATATGATTACTATTGTTATTTCGTTAATTGGTCTGGCGATTTCGGCCTTTACAGCCCTATCCCAATATCGAGTTGCTCATCGTTCTTTAACCGCTACTGTTGTTTGGAATTACTATGCTGGAGATATGATTTACATGTCTGTTTTGGTTCAAAATCCTTCGTCTCTGCCTGCGTCCATTACTTCTGTAGCCTTGGATAATCAAAAAGGAAATGGAAAAAGTTACAGTTGGGAGCACCAAGTGCTTGGTCAAGGCAATAAATGGGTGTACTCTACTTCACTCCCAACTAGCGTTTTGCCGTTTCAAGCAACACAAGTGTTTTTAGCAATCAAATTGAATAAGTGGTCGAAGAATATCTATGAGCTTCCAGTCACACTGACAATTGATTCGACGGCACAAGTATTAAAGCAAGAGGTCAACTTAACTGATACAGAGCAATCATCAGACCAGTTAACGAAAATCCTATCGAAACAATTGTCAGAATAAATATTTTCATTTGTTCAGGATTTGCTTTTAACCAATTCCAATACTCTTTCATCTTCATCCCCTAATTCCAGCCAATCGCTTGGCCTTTTCATTATCCGAACACCTTACTTAGTAGCCACATCCCCGCCTGACTTACCTTCTCAACGGCTACGTCAGCGTGATTGCCAATGCCTAGCCAAATTAGTAATGGGATGAGGATAAGCGCCATAAGGATGTCGTAGTTCATCGCTGATGCTTTGATTGCTGTTAATATTTGTGTCACGATTTACGCCTCCAATAAACGTCATGAAGCCACCGTGGAAACTCTGGATTGCGCCAGAAGTAACCTTTGCCGTCTCGCTTAACGAGTCCCAATCGAACCACCTCAGGGTCGTGTGCAAACTTCTTAATGATCGTCTGCCGATCCGTCCAACTGGTCAGCTCCATAACCTGTTCTGTTGTGTACCAAGGTCGCAATAACGGAATACCCTGACTAAGAGCCGCTAATCTCTTCGTCACTTCCGACTGCACCTTGGCTTCAATAAATTCATCTACCGAATTTGCCATGATCTTGTCCTATGCTGTTTGTTCTGATTCAATGAGCGGCAAGATACCTTCGTTCTTCAACGTTTCATAGATGAAAATGCGTCCTGCCTGAGTCCAGTACGTGTTCATGTGCGAGGTGTCCTCGTCATCAACGAACGTCTGGCTTTGTGTATAGCCTTTTGTTGCATACTTCTGATACAGCAGCCACGTCTTACTCTGCTTGTACTGCACACCAAGTCGATGTAGTTCCTTGTTCATCTTGGCGCCACTCCAGCCGTAGTCCTTGGCAACCTTCGTGATGGACAGTAACGACTTATTACGAAGAATCAGATCATAGTAAGTTGCCTTTGGTTGAAGTTCATTGACCTTCTGCTCAGCGATCAAGCGGCCTTCACGTTCAGTCTTAAGTTGTGTTGCCAACTTGATAATGTTGTCAGGATTAGTTAGCAAGTCTTCAATCGTTGCTGGTGTCATATAGGCGCCGTGCTTGCGAATCGTCGGTAAAACCTCACCTGTGACCCAACGTTTAAAAAGCTTAGCCGATTCAAGGTGGCTACCGAAAATTAATGAGTAGACACCTGACTCTGAAATGATTGTCATATTTTGAGTTCCGCCAAGGGGGCCCTGAATTGGGGCGTCCTTTTTATCTTCGTTATCAACGTGGCTACTAATAGCATTTCTCGATTTTGCATACCCCAGAATGTCAGCTACGTCTTTACCGACAAAATATGGTTCATCATCAACTATTACTGTTCTTACTTGATTACCTTGAAAAACAAAATTCTGTAATTCTTCCATTTATCACGCCTCCGTTTAATCTCTTTAAGAGATATTACTCTTCAAAAAAAAGAGTTCCAACTGGAATCTCGAAATATTCAGATAAGATGAGCATTTCATAGTCATTAAATGGATATTTTCCATTTTCTTTGAGCTCATACTGTCTTCTACTTAATCCTATTAGCGCTCCTACAAAAGCAGTTGTTAGTCGTTGTGCGTTCCTAGCACCTCTTAGCTTGTTCTTTGGTAAAAGATATTTTACACGTAGATCTTCTTTTGATACTCCAATAGACATATGTTTCACTTCCTTTCAACATCAATAGTATCTCATTAAGAGATACATAAGTCAACTATTAAATCTCAAAAAGAGATTTTTTTGTTTAAAATTCTATCTCTTCTAGAGATTATGTGATATAATTATCACATAAAGGAGGCGCTATTATGGAAAATATACTTGGACCATCTATTAAAAGAATAAGAAAAGAAAAACACCTTACACAAAAAGATCTAGGAAAGATGACGGGATTTAGTCAAAATACAGTATCGCAACATGAGAGTGGAAGCCGTGTTATTGACGAAAAAGCTATACTAAAATACTCTCAAGCGCTTGGTGTAACTCCACAAGAACTTTTTAACTCATATCTAGTAAAAGAAAGTTTAGAAAAGGATCGTTTTATTAAAGATCCTTCTCAAACAAATATCGATAATACTGTTGATATACTAAAAAAGTTAGAAGAACCTCGTCAGCAAAACGTCTACAACTACGCTGACAATCAGTTGAAAGAACAAAATGGTAAAGTCGTTAACTTGCCACTCGTTGGTAAGTCAGCCGCTAACCCTACTGAATTGACTTATGGCGATGTAGAAATCGAACATGATGACTTCACCGACGTACCGCACGGGGCAGATACAGCCATTCGTATACAAGGCGATTCGATGGAGCCACTTATTCACGATGGTCAAATTATCTTTTACCATCAGCAAGAAGAAGTTGAGAATGGTGAAATTGCTATCGTTGAAATTGATGGAGACGGTGTTACTTGTAAGCAAATTTGCTACGACTACACTTCCGATGAAGTCATCTTACGATCAATTAACAAAAAATACGAACCACGTCGTGTTAAAGATGACCAGGTACGTATTATAGGCAGAGTTATATTATAGGAGCTTATTGCTCCTATACTTATGCGTTAAAAAGAACACACGTTCTACATATTTATCGGTATTATACTTACATAAGACCAGATACGGAAGTCATTAAAAGCTGGATAAACTTTGGAGGCTAATCATGAAAAAATTAGTTAGTTTAGGGATTGTCACTCTAGCCACCCTATCATTGGCAGCGTGCGGAAATAATAATTCAACAAATAAAGATAGTTATTCGTCCAAAGCACGCTCTGAAAGTGTTGCTAAGGCCAAGTGGGAATCAAAAGCTAAAAAAGCATCTTTAGCCAAAGCTAAATCTGAGTCCAAGGCTAAGGCGGCTAGCGAGTCTCAAGCTAAGGCGGCATCCGAAAGTAAAGCAAAAGCAGATAGTGAATCCGCAGCTGCAGCTAGTTCTAGTTCAGCCGCTGCGGCATCCTCAGCGGCTGTTGCATCGTCTCAAGCAACGCAACAATCAGCAGCGGCAAGCTCAAGCGCTGTGGCGGCCAGTGCGACTGTAGCATCATCTCAAGCGGCAGCTGCTAGTCAGGTGCAACAACAAACTACTCAAACTCAAGGTGAAATCAATCGGGAACGTGGCTATGATCCTAACGGCAATCCAGTAATGCCAGGACAAGATCACGCTGCCGGCACTAATCCTGACGGAACTACAGATTCTTGGGTATCGGGTCAAGAACAGTGGGCTAAACAGAACGGCTATGCAAACCAAGACGGGACGCCGACTGCAAAGGGCCAAGCTGCAATTGACGAAACGATGCAAAACGCCTATTGATGAGGTACGTCCAAACACTGATGACATTAAAAGCCGGGAAAAATAAAAAGCCCCAATCCGCTTGAGCGAATCAGAGGCTGCAGCTTAACCAAAATAATTATATTAATGGAGGAAAATCATGAAGAATGTTAAATGTGTACTTTGCGGTAGCAATAAGCTTGGATTTTATCGTTTGCACGTACAAGACGGGGTTATCTGCCACTCATGTTTAAAAGGAACCCCAATCGGCGAATATGGGGCTTCCTTAATTGAACATAAGCGAAGCCTTGCGGCCTTTTGGGGATCTCGCAATACGTCTAAGGATTTTCGAGAACTGACCGATGTTGGAAAACCGGTTGACCTGTCAGCCTATAAGAAAAATGCAAAAAACGAGGATAGAGCTAAATATCAGACCATAAAGCAAGAATTTATTCAGCATGATAGTGCCAAATTTGAAAATGTTTATTTCGATGACAATCTCAAACGGATATTGATTGATACAACGCTTTTCAACAAGAACTATACCGTAAAAGACTACAGCACAATTGTTGGCTATCACCCAACCGAAACGGGACATTCAGATCAAAAAAAGAAGCACGGAATAACGAGGACTCTTGCTGGCGGCGCACTTCTTGGTCCGGTTGGTGCTATCGCTGGCGCAGTGAGCAGCCGAAGCAAGCAATACGATGTGATTGACAGAATATCAGTAACGATAGCATTCAGCGACGGTAGCTCTCACGAAATTAAAATTCTATCCGGGCCAATAAAGCCTGGATTGGCCACTAATATGTCCGAAAAAGAACTAGCCTCACTTACTGCAAAATTAGATGGCATAATGTCAAGTGAACAAGCAACTCACCATTCTCAAGCTATGCAAGTAGCAAGCGGAGCAGACGAAATCATCAAATACAAAAAGCTTTTAGACGAGGGCATTATTAATGAACAAGAATTCGACGCAAAGAAGAAACAACTGTTAGGACTTTAAAATATATAAAACAGCACATCCCCTCCCGCCAGGAAGTAGATGTGCAAACATACATATAAGGAGTCTACTATGGAACCACAAATTAATACCGTGTATATAACCGGAAAAGATGATAAAATTCCAACTCTCGCAATTAGGAAACCTAAAACAGGAGAGTTTACCATTTACGTCCACGTCCAGTATATTTACTTCAACTTGACTCCGTTTGTTGTAAATATCAGTGTAACTGATCAGAATGACAAAATGATTTTGCAACCGTCTGGTAACACATTCGATTTTTCGAATGTTAAAACTGATGGTCATGAAACTGGTATCAGCGAGGTTTCTTTCTATATTGTCATACAAGCAGCGGAGGTTGCTGATTCTAATCGTCTAACGGCTCATGTAAAAATTGGTGATGAAGAATATAATGTATCTGTATTCTTGACCGGAGGTTCTAACAATGGCTAAGATTGCGAAAGCTGAACAAGGTAACGTTGTTTCAGGAGATTTTGGCAACTCAAACGGAGGTGGAACCATGGATAACAGATACGTAACACACGAAGAATTAGATCATGCAATAGACAAAGTGTCAGATAAAATTGATCTATTAAGTGCTCATATTGATACTAAATTTGAGAAGCAAAAGAATTGGTTCTATGGAACTGGTATCAGTATAGTTGTTGCTGTCATCGCCGTGTTAACTTACATTTTGAAATAAAAAAAGAGCACATCCCCTCCCGCCAAGAAGTTGGATGTGCTAAGCAAGCAACGCAATAACTGCGCCCTTTTCATATACAAATATACATGAAAGAAGGTGATACCACAATGCCTCCCCTAGTCCGCTAACTAGGGATAAAAGATTCTACCGAATCTGTGTGATCGACCTATCTACTTACAAACAAGGAGATAATCACACATGGCAAAACCAATTAAACAGCCTAACGGACGATGGCAAATTCGTCCACGTTTCAAGAGCCCAGTAACGGGTGAATGGGAAACTAAGCAACGCACGTTTAAAACAAAAGCAGAAGCGTCAGCATGGGCTAGTCATATCATCGCAGACGCCGACATGGGTATGACCAGTAAGACAGTTTCACTGGCCGATTACTCACAGCACTGGCTCAACCTGTACAAGAAGCCATTCGTAGAAGCATGGACGATTAAGCGAATTCAGGTTGACCTTAACCATGCGATGAAATTCTTCACACCGGAACGCCCTATCGACCAGATCAATAAGGCTAGTTATCAGATGTGGTTAAACACCGAAGCGGAGCACTTATCACATGAGACTGTAAAGACAATGCACACTAGTATGAAGGCTATGATGGAAAGCGCCATTGATGAAGGTATCATTGCACGAAACCCGTGCGTTGGTGCCCGTTTTGCAGGCGTTGCTCCACATGAAAAAACGCCTAAAGCTAAGGCGTTGTCGGTCAAAGCTTACAAACATCTGTTGCACGAGATTGTGCAGTCAGAAGACTGCGTGTCTAAGTACGCTTGCATCTTGCTAGCATTCACAGGAATGCGTGTCGGTGAGCTGCTAGGTCTCCAGTGGTCGAAACTTAGCACAAATGACCACACCATTTTAATCGATGGCCAGTGGGACTATAAGACGGGCCGTGGCCGCATCCACCTAAAGGATCACACAAAGCCCAGGACCATTACTGTGGAACAAACAGTGTTCCAATATCTGGCCGATTACTGGCGATGGCAGCAACATGACAATAACATCTTGCAGATGAACCAATATGTTTTTATTGGATTCGATGGTAAGCCCGTGTCCCCCACTGCGATCAATAAGTTCCTCAAAAACGCCTGCTTACGTGCTAACGTTCCCAGAATCACTACGCACTCATGGCGTCGTACTCAAGCAACGATGATGAAATTAGCTAAGCTAGATGACAAGTTTATTGCTGGATTTCTTGGCCACTCAGTTGAGACCTTGCAGAAATACTATGTAATTGAAACTGATGACCTTAAAGAACAAAATACTGAACTCCGTCAGAACTTTCTAACTAATCAAGGCATCATCTAAACCGGTAAGAGACGCTCACGAAAAGCTCACGAGACACACGAAAAGCTCACGAAATTCGTGAGCTTTAGTCATATGCTGAACAACGTATAAACGCTGTTATATAGCTATTCACCAAGGTTAACCACATATTAACCGAGGTGCAAAAAGTGCCGCCGGTGGGGGTCGAACCCACACTCCCGGTAAAGGGAACTGGATTTTGAGTCCAGCGCGTCTGCCAATTCCGCCACAGCGGCATACTATTAATGGGGCTACACGCCTTTCGACGCGAAAGGTGGTAACCGGATTTGAACCGGTGATGAAGGTTTTGCAGACCTCTGCCTTACCACTTGGCTATACCACCATAATGGAGCAAATCCAAACTGGGATAGCTGGATTCGAACCAGCGCATGACGGAGTCAAAGTCCGTTGCCTTACCACTTGGCTATATCCCAATAAAAGGGCGGTATGTGAGAATCGAACTCACGCGTGCTGGATCCACAAACCAGTGTGTTAACCACTTCACCAATACCGCCATAATATGTAGCAAGCAGGGATAGCAGGAATCGAACCCGCACCGGCGGTTTTGGAGACCGACGTTCTACCGTTAAACTATATCCCTATAATGGCGGAAGTTGGATTCGAACCAACGAACCTTTCGGGGCGGTTTTACAGACCGCTGCGTTTAGCCACTTCGCTATTCCGCCAGACAATAAAATGGCGCGGGACGGAATCGAACCGCCGACACATGGAGCTTCAATCCATTGCTCTACCGACTGAGCTACCGAGCCATACCGTTTTTTTTTCGGTATTTAATTCTTAAATAACGGTCCCAACGAGACTCGAACTCGTGATCTCCTGCGTGACAGGCAGGCGTCCTAACCAACTGGACCATGGGACCATCATTAAATGGAAGATACAGGGCTCGAACCTGTGACCCTCTGCTTGTAAGGCAGACGCTCTCCCAACTGAGCTAATCTTCCAAAATATTAAAGTGACCCCTACGGGATTCGAACCCATGTTACCGCCGTGAAAGGGCGGTGTCTTAAACCACTTGACCAAGGGGTCATAAAACGGAGAGTAAGGGATTCGAACCCTTGAAGCAGGCTGTTACCCGCTTACACCATTTCCAGTGGTGCTCCTTCGGCCAACTCGGACAACTCTCCATTTTTTTAAATTAACTCCGGCAGGCGGGCTCGAACCGTCGACAACCTGATTAACAGTCAGGTGCTCTACCAACTGAGCTATGCCGGAAT